>CAXSBB010000036.1:0-3109 GCA_964235655.1 uncultured Acidobacteriaceae bacterium | reverse complement strand
CGTAAGAGAAAGAATCATTCCTGCCTCCACCAAGCAGTTATCAGTTTTCCTGCGTTTCGTCCTTCTGTTTCTACAACCGCCGTCAACCCATTTTGCCCGTTGTACTGGATTTGCGGTGTTCCATACTTGCCAAGTTGAACTGTGATTTGACCGGCCGCTTTGGCGCTTTCAATTGCCTGCTTTACATCTTTCGGTAAGAACTTGCGTTTGAGTGCTCGCTTCGCGCCATGATCAGTATTGCCCTTGTACTCGGTCCCGCTCAAGCAGCCTCAGCTTCAGCCTTCATCCGCTCCGCATTGAAGTACGCAATTACCGCGTCTACAACGCCTTGCATACGCCCTTCCATGATGATGTCGAGCTGGTGCAGGGTAAGACCTATACGATGGTCGGTGAGCCGATTTTGCGGAAAGTTGTAGGTGCGAATTTTTTCGCTCCGGTCCCCGGTGCCGACCTGGCTTTTGCGTTGCGCGGCTTCAATCTGGTGCAGGCGCTCCTGTTCTACGTCATACAGGCGCGAGCGCAGTACGCGCATTGCCTTTTCGCGGTTCTTGATTTGCGATTTCTCGTCCTGGCAGCTTACGACCGTATTGGTCGGCAGATGAGTTATTCGGATAGCCGAATATGTTGTATTGACCGACTGGCCGCCCGGGCCTGATGAGCAGAAGGTGTCAATACGCAAGTCTTTCTGCTCGATTTTGACATCCACTTCTTCGGCTTCCGGCAGCACGGCGACCGTGATTGCGGAGGTGTGTACGCGACCTTGTGTTTCTGTCGCAGGCACACGCTGCACGCGGTGGACGCCGCTTTCATACTTCAGCTGCGCATAGACGCCCGCGCCTTCTACCAGGAACGACACATCCTTCAAGCCGCCCACCGAGGACTCGGTTGAATACAGTACCTCAACCTTCCAGCGGTGCAGCTCGGCAAAGCGCGTGTACATGCGGAAGACCTCTGCCGCGAACAGTGACGCCTCATCGCCGCCTGTGGCTGCCCGGATTTCTACCACGACATTCTTGTCGTCATTTGGGTCTTTCGGCAGCAGCAGCAGCTTGATTTCCTCTTCCATGGCGGGGAGCTTTGCTTCAAGTTGTGCGAGCTCTTCGCCGGCCATGGCGCGCATCTCCGGGTCGTCCTCACTCAGCATGGTTTTGGCTTCGGCAATGCCCTCGGTAAGGTTGCGGTACCTATGAAACGCATCGACCATGGCTTCGAGGTCACGATGCTGCTTGGCGATCTTTTGGTAGCTTTGCTGGTCGCTGATAAGTGCGGGGTCAGCAAGCTGCGAGCCTAAATCCTCATAACGTGCTGCAATTTGTTCCAGACGTTCGAACATGGCAAAACCCTCTCAAAAGTTGTGCAAATAAAAAGTACAAGAAACAGGAAAGCAGGCGGCGGGAGCCGCTAGAGAAGAGCGCCACGATGGTTGGCGATGCGCATACCTATAGCTTATCAAAACGGCTTATCTATTTCCTGAAAAGCGCATCTGAAGCGTAGCTGAAGCGCATTCATGGTGACGGGGGCGGCAATGGAGAGTGTAGGGCAAAACGGATTGGCACCCTGGGCAGCCACCTGCGAAGCGCTGGGTGCGACCACAAAAAAGCTGGAAAAGCGCGCGATACTTGCCGCGTACCTGCATTCGCTCCCGGCGGTGGATGCGGCGCGTGCTGCTTTGTACGTAGCCGGGCAGCCGTTCACGGAGGTAGATCGGCGACGCCTGAATGTGGGCGGCGCACTGCTGAGCAAGGCAGTCGGAAGGCGCAGCGGAGCCGATCCGCAAGCTATGACGCTGGCGTTCCGGCGGCATGGAGACATTGGCGCGGCAGCCGGGGAGCTGATCGAAACCGCTGCCCAGGGATCGCCTATAGTGCTGGCCGACCTGGAGGCGGCGCTCGCGGAAATTGCTTTTGCGCGCGGCCCTGCCGCCAAGCTGCCGCTGCTTGCTGAACTGCTGGCGCGCGCCGCCGCGCTTGAGTGCAAGTATGTGCTCAAGCTGATTTCGGGCGACATGCGCATCGGCGTCAAGCAGAGCCTGGTAGAAGAGGCGATTGCGGCTACGTTCGGGCGTGAAATTCGTGCTGTACGGTATGCGGTGATGCTGCTGGGCAGCCTGCCTGAAGTAGTGGAACGGGCTGCCGCAGACACATTGAGCGGTGCTGGGATGCGGCTGTTTCATCCTCTTGGCTTCATGCTCGCCAGCCCGGTAGACAGCGTCGATGAGGCGGTTGCACGTTTTGCGCAGGAAGTTACGGCTGAACAAACTATGGCGGAGCAGACCGGGGCTGAGTTGATTCCGGTTCCCGATGCGCCGGAAGAGCTGCTGCACGAGGCACAGCTTGAAGACAAGTATGACGGCATGCGCGCGCAGCTGCACGCCGGCGACCCGGCAGCGCCGGGGCAAGTGGGGTTATTTTCACGCAGCCGTGAAGACTTGAGCGGGGCCTTTCCGGAGCTGATGGAAGCCTTCGCGGCGTTACCGGAAGCTGTAATTCTTGACGGTGAAATCCTGGCGTGGCAGCCGGGCAATGCGAGCGATGCCCCGCGAGCGCTTCCCTTCTCCTCACTGCAGCAGCGGCTGGGGCGTAAGCAGGTTTCCGCCGAACTGAGACGCACGCTGCCGGTAGTGTTCATGGCGTTCGACATCCTATATGCCGACGGCAGGCTGTGGCTTGACGAACCGCTGACCGCCCGCCGTGCGCGATTGGAGCTCTACGTGGCGCAGCATGCTGACAAGACGGATGGGCGCGAAGCACAAGCGAACAGTCAGCAGATCCTGTTCACACCGAAAGCGGAAGACGGACTGCACTTTACGCGCCTGCTGCTGGCCCCTGCGCTACGGTTGGCAAGTGCCGCACAGCTCGATGCGGCTTATACCGACGCGCGGGCACGCGGCAACGAGGGCGTGATGCTGAAGTCAAGCGGCAGCCTGTACCAGCCGGGGCGGCGCGGGCTGGCATGGCTCAAACTGAAGCGCGAGCTTGCCACGCTGGACGTGGTGGTGACCGGCGCGGAGTTCGGATCGGGACGCCGCGCGGGCTTTCTGAGCGACTACACATTTGCCGTGCTTGGGGCGAACGGCGAGTTGCTGAACGTGGGTAAGGCTTACTCCGGC
>CAXSBB010000035.1:0-6061 GCA_964235655.1 uncultured Acidobacteriaceae bacterium | reverse complement strand
CGCGGGCGAGGCAGCGGTGCCCTGCGGACTCGGGCGAGTGCCAGTCGCGGCGGAAATGGGTTGTCTCCAGAAGGAGGTCGGTAGTGACGGCCAGCTCATGCCCGCGCGGAACTCGCAGAATGGCGCAATCGTCGCCGATGCCTACCCGGAGCTGCCGCGCCGGACCTGCCGCTTGCAAGGCTTGCGCCCGCAGCGTGTTGATCAATGCGCGCTCGCTGTTCCGGCGCGAGGGGCGGGGAGGCGTCTGCATACCCCCTCAGCTTACGCGGAGTTTCGCAGTCGCTCTTGCCTGATGAAGGAAAGGTTGCTCGGTGTTTCCCAGTTCGGTTCCATTGCCAAAATGGGCTTTAGGCGGGTAAAAACTTCCTCAAGGATGCATTGACCCAGCTATATACGGCTGTTAGCGTTTCTACAAGCTAGAAAAGTGCCTAGCGAACAGACAGCTTCAGGCACGTACGTTTGCCAGAGCATACGGGGTCGAGACACTGTTGAATAAGCGTTTTTACATTATCTTTGTGGCGCGTGAGGCTGACGGACGGCTGCGCAAGGTGCCTGTTCCCTTGCATTATGCCTACATCTTTCTGGCTGCCGCACTGGTGGGTGCGTTTACGGTGGCCGGCATGGCCGGGTCTTATAGCCGTATGCTGCTGAAGACGGCAAGCTTCAACCAGGTCAGGTCGCAGCGTGAAGCCCTACGCAAGGATTACGCCAACCTGGAAGTGCAGGCGCAGCAGAAGGACGTGCAGGCTGCTTCGCTTGGGTCACTTGCCGGCCAGGTATCTGCGCTTTACGGTATGCATACTCGCAGCACGCGGGCGGTTATTACAGCTGCCACGCCGGTGCTGGCGGACAGTTCGCCTGATAGTTCTAACGGCTTTAGCCAGCTGGCTTATGCCAAGTCTCTTGACCAGTTTGCCGAGCTGCGTACGGTGGCTGTCTCAGGCCATTTTGAGCCGCAGTACCGCTTTCAGCCGCACTCGTTTGCGCCGCAGGTTTCTGATGCCGTACTGAGTACTGCGATGGTGCCTTCCATTTGGCCGGTGACGGGCAGGCTTACCAGTTCTTTTGGAGAGCGGCTCGATCCTTTCAACGGGGAAGGTGCGTTTCATGCCGGGCTTGACATTGCGGCAGCCTACGGGACGCCGATTCATGCACCGGCTGACGGCGTGATCGCCAAGGCAGGCCCGGCAAGCGGCTACGGTCGTGAAATGGTGATCGATCATGGCGGCGGCATCACGACGCGCTACGGTCATCTTTCGGCGTTTGCCATGGTTGCCGGGCAGTCTGTAAAGCAGGGTGAGGTTATCGGCTATATTGGCTCCGCAGGCCGCAGTACCGGACCGCACTTGCACTATGAAGTGCGTGTCGATAACCAGCCGGTGAATCCGCATAAGTACCTGAAGCAATCGATGGAAGAGCAGATGTTAGCGTCCAGCGCGCTCGCTACGGGGCGAAAAGGTCAGTAGCGGCATTTGCTTGCGAAAGGCCACCTATGCGGGTGGCCTTTTCTGTTGGGCCTAGCAATTTAGAGCAAAGCAGGTCCTTCGACTCCAACTGACACTTGCGCGTCAGTTTCCGCTCAGGATGACATGGTTTTTTGAAAGGGTTAAAGGGTTGCAAGAGGAAGATGCTTTGCACGCCTTCTCAAAATGACCCGATTTTCTTACATCGCACTTACTGTGACTTCAATTTAACGCCCATCTGAGCCGGGTGTACGGAAAAGAGCCCGTAGCAGGGGCTCCGGCAGGGTGGCACTGAGGACGGCACGGTCGTTGTACTGGACCACAGTGGTGGAGTTCAGCAGCGCTTGCGTATCGGTGTTTGTGACGGATGCGGGCAGGTTGTTTTCGGCCAAGCGTCCCAGGCTGAGCAAGCCGGAGAGCGCAGCGGCAGAGGCGCGGGCTGCTGCCTCACTCGGTGCGATTTCCTCAATACGCAGCCGCAGAACCCCGGTCCATCGCAGCGAGGCGACAAAGACGGCATTGAGGCGCAGGGGCAGCGTCACACCCAAGATACGAAACTCGCCGTGGTCGCCGAAAGGCAGGCCAAGCTGGCCCAGCCCCCAGGCAAGCGAAAGTATGGGCAGATCGCGGTAGTGTTCCGTGAGCAGGGTGGGCTGGCCGGTGCCGGGCAGCCATGCCGTGCGGTCGCGGTCGAGCATGGAGTGGATCTGCTCGGCAGTAGGGGTATTGCTGACAGCGACCATGCCATGAGGCAGTAAGGCGACGCGGACGGTGCGGCCGTCGCTTGGAATGTTATAGACCGTGCGACTGTCGTAGGTCTCAGTAGAGGCGGCGATGCCGGTGAGATAGCGTGCGAGGCGCTGCGGGTCAAAATGGCCTGCGAATACCTCAGAGAAGGCCAGACCGCCGTTGGGCCCGGTTGGGTCGGGCAGGGCATCGAGAGCGAAAGCGGCTTCGTCCAGATCGCGCTCAAAATCGATGCCGGTGGCGTCGATGAAGTGCCGGTAGCTTGCGTCATGCTGTACGGGCTTGCGGTTGAAGTGGGTGGCGGCACGGAGCGGGCTGAGATTGAAGTACAGGATCGCCTGCGATTCCGGCAGGATGCGGGCAGCGAGTGGAGCTGTGTTCTTGCGCCAGAGCAGGGCTGCGGCAGCATAGATGACGATGAGGGCGAGTACCAGGAGGGCGATGCGCCCTCGCGTCCAGCGCATAGCAGGCTCCTTATGCAAAGCTAAACCGCCTGGGCGCAAGCGGTTTGATGTTTACCGTGTTTCCATGCCCGGCAGTACACCGGGCTCCGGGATGGACACCATTTTGGGGTCGCGGTAGGGTGCAAGCCTGTTCTTTTGCGCGAGAAACCGATCCTCAAAGTACCGGCGTGACAACCAGGCAATACCCGTTGCGATGATGCTGGTGATAAGGCAGCGGGCTATGAGCAAACCGAAGTTGTGGTTGAAATCGCCGAGCGCTGTACCGGCCAGGTAGCGGTCATAGAGCCTGAAAACAAGCTGGTGTACCAGGTACAAGGCATAACTGATGTCACCGAAAAAGACGAAAAAGCGAAGGGTGCGGCTTGGTGCGGGACCGTTCCGGGTGTGCTTTGAGACAGCCCAAAGCGCGTAGGCCGCGAATAGCCCGAGAATCGGCGGCTGCCGGAAGGCCGCCATGAGCACCGTAGCCGTGCGGCCGCTGAAGCCGTGCAGGGCGGTGGCCAGTACCGGTACCAAGGTAATTGAACTGATGAGCGCAAGCCGCCGATAGAGTGGACGGATGTTATTGCGGTGGATAGTGCCGTTACGCAGCAGGATAGCAAGCAGCGCGCCTGAGACGATGCAGTCGACATTGGAGGGCGTGTTGAGGAAGGTTTCAATGCCGGCAGAGGCAAGCGCGAGACGGAAGAAAGGGGTTATAACAACGCTGGCAACCGTAAGCCAGAGCAGTTTGCGGCGGCTGACATAACGGACAAAAAGCGGCCAGATGAGGTAGAACTGCTCCTCGACGGCGAGGGTCCACATGACGCCGTACTCCTGCGCGTGAGCGCCGACGAGCCGTGCCATGTTGGCGATGTAGAGCAGGCAGGCGAGGACGAAGCGCCAGGAAACAAAGTGGCCTACCTTGAGGATGACGAGCATGAGCAGGTAGGCAGGCAGGATACGCAGGGCACGGCGTATGTAGAAGTTCTTCCAGTAATGGGGCTTTTCGACAGAGTCGAGCAGGATACCGGTGATGAGGAAGCCTGAAAGCGAGAAGAACATGGTCATGCCGGCAGCGCCGAGGGAGGTGAAGCGGATGAAGAAAGCCTGGAAGGAGCCGGGTGCCGCGATGTATTGCGAGTCGTAAAAGGCATGGAACAGCAGCACGGAAAGCATGCCCGCGCCGCGCAGGCCGTCGAGGTGCAGGATGTGGCCGCGGTACTCGAGTTTGTCGGCGTTTGGGGTGGCGAGTTGTTGCGGCACGGAACTGCTCCTGTGGCAACACAGTAGCATGCAGTGAATAGAGCATCCGCTAAGAAGCAAATATAGACCGGTAAAAGGAGCACTTTGGAGATTGCCCGGTTACGCATCGACTAGAGCATTTACTCTCTAAATTTCATGCCCGGTGGAGGTGCCTACTGGGAGCTCAGACGTAATAAAGCTAACAAGGAAAGCTTGTAGCCGGGATTAGCAGCCTACACGTAACGCAACTTCAACTAGCAGGATTAAAAGGAACAAGAACTTGGCGGCTGGTAGAGAGACACGCATTGCTGGGTGTGGAATGGTTCAGATTTCATAGCAGCTTCGGAAACAGGTCACAGTTACGCCGGAGACCTGTTCCTTCTGAAAGCATTAGACAGTGGATCAGTTTGGAGTGCGGCCCCGCTTCGCCTTGCGTCCCATGCGGATAGCACCCCAAAAGCAAAGGATGATGATGAGGAGTCGCACAACTAGGCCAACGATAGTACCTAGCGCTTCTGCCTGGTTTTTAGCACCGTTCAGGTTGGTCGGAGCGATTAGAAACAGTATGCCAAAAATGACGAGAAGTACCTGGGCCACGCGGTAGATCATGTACGTTATATTTTCAGATTCTTTAGTGAGTCGTAAACTGACCTACTACCAGGCATTGTGCCACATTGATCAAGCACGCAGGCTGTGCTAGCCTCAGGATTCGTGCGCTGCTTCCCGGCAGCTTATGGGCTGGCGTAGCTCAGTTGGTAGAGCATCTGATTTGTAATCAGACGGTCGGGGGTTCAAGTCCCTTCGCCAGCTCCACACATGCGGCAGCGGCGTGCCGTAAGAGGGAAGCAAAGCGTACAGACGGGCACAGGTGGCCGAGCGGTTAATGGCAGCAGACTGTAAATCTGCCGCTCCTAGGAGCTACGGAGGTTCAAATCCTCCCCTGTGCACCAATTTTGAAAGGTTGCGAACCGATGCAGGTGGGAGGTTCGCAGCGGATTGCAGTTGCCCTGGGTGTGCTGTTCTGCACAGCACTGCTTGCCTGGGCTACGATGGATGCAGGCAGGGTACGCGACGCGGTATTTGTGCTGCTCGGGGGCTTTGGACTTCGAATTCTGCTTATTAGGCACAGGGTGATGTAGTCGCAGGGAGCCAATCGCAACCGAAGTGCCTGTGCAAAATGTCAGGGTGCGCGTATAAAAGGTTTGGCGGGGTGACCTGTCAGCAAGCTGATGTAGCTCAGTCGGTAGAGCACTCCCTTGGTAAGGGAGAGGTCGTCGGTTCAAGCCCGATCATCAGCTCCAAAATTTATTTGAATGCATTTGGCGGGCGCGCCAGAAGTGCGGGAGTAACTCAGTGGTAGAGTCACAGCCTTCCAAGCTGTTGGTCGCGGGTCCGATTCCCGTCTCCCGCTCCACTATGCGCTACGGAATCTTAGAGTCGGAAGTGGTTCATGTTTGAGCAAGCAGTGCTCCCCATTCAGGACGAGGCGACGTTCAGCAAGGTACATGCCTCTCTTCATACCACCTTTGCGGCACCGCACATCGCAAATTTTTTGAAGGCTTTGTCACGAGCAAAGTTGAGGGCGCGGCAGTTTGAGGCGATCCTGGCAAGTGGGTTATTCGGCGCAGAGACGTCCGGCTTGTATGCGGCGCTTGGAGACTCGGACCGGGGGCATGTGCGCGAGCAGTATCTGAGCATGGTGGAGAAAGTCGCGCCGGAGCTGCGGACCAGGTTTTTGAAGGTGTATGCGTACTACTGAGGTGATTGATGGCACGATATGAAATACGGCTTGGCGTTCCTTACACCGAAACGAGTTCCCACATGACTTTCATAGTCATCCCTCAGGTTCTATCGGATAAAGAGGTCAACTATGAGATTAGGCTACATCTAGAAGCACAGATTCGTACTAAACTGCAACAGATTTACAACTGGTCACAGCAACAGGCTAACGACTTCATCAATGAAGAGGCGAGCAATTTTACCTTGAATCGCTTTGATAAAATCAAGGCAATGTACCAGGGTCAGCCTTTAGATCTGCGCATGAATTATGAGGATTTTAGGCAGGTACTTGACAAGAACACTGGCATTGCAAAAGGAGCATAGTTAGATCATGGGCAAGGAAAAGTTTGACCGCAGCAAGCCGCACGTGAATGTAGGGACGAT
>CAXSBB010000034.1:0-8244 GCA_964235655.1 uncultured Acidobacteriaceae bacterium | reverse complement strand
CCTAGATACAAAGCGCAACTTGAACTTGCGGCGCTTTGCAAAGCTTGTAAAAGCGACACCCATCTTGTAGTACCCCTTTGCAGAAAATCAACCCTTTACCGTCAACGTGAAGTTTATGGTTCTCGTGTGTTACGATTTGTAACATTATGGCCGGTAGCAATGAGAAAGCGCATGACCCATCCGAGCTGGGAGAGCTGGAGCAGGCGGTATTGGAAGCTGTGTGGAGGCAAGCAGACACCACGGCAGACCATGTGCGGCAAAGGATGGAAGTCCTGGGACGTCCGCTGAAGGAATCCACAATACGCACGGTGTTGCGGCGATTGGAGGAGAAAGGCTATCTGACCCATACCACTCGGCAGCGGACGTTTTTGTATAGGGCCGCCGCAGATGGGGCTTCTGTGGCAGGACGCGCTGTGCAGCGAATCGTAGACCGTTTTTGCGGCGGCTCTGTGGAATCGCTGCTGCTCGGCATGGTGAGTGCAGAGGTGTTAAGCGAGAGCGAGTTGACGCGGCTGGCGGAGAAGATAGCGCAGGCACGTGCCGGAAACACAAAACCGAAAACAGGAACAGGGAAGTAGGGGAGATGTTATGACAGGTTTGGCACTGGTTGGAGAAGCAGCACTGCGGAGTCTTTGTCTAGCGCTACTGACAGCGGTTTGCCTGCGCCTGCTGTGTGTACGGCATGCGGTTGTTGAAAAGCGCGTCTGGACTACGGTTCTTGTGATTGCCTCGGGCATGCCTGCGGCTGCGTTGTGGCATGTGCCGCAGTTTACATGGAATCGCTCCCCCCGGTAACCGCACTGACACCCACAACACAGGAAAATTTTGCAACAGTGAGGAGTAACAAGAATGGTGAAAGTAGCAAAGAATGAAATTGATTATCTGCAGCGGTCACAATTGAAAAGTATTGTCCTGAATCCCCAAACACTGGCACTTCAATTTAGCTTTACCCAGGTCGAAGGAAAACGAAATCAAGATGTAGAACTAGAGCTGCTTGGCATCGCTCAAGTGAATCTTGCTAAAGATTTACAAGATGATGAAATGTTTGCCATCGTTGGTGAGGCAAGTCTAACTTCTATTGCGGACGGCGGTAGAGCGATTCTTGAAAAGCTACGATACCCATTTAGGTCCCTTGAGAATAATAATGTTCCATTTTCCTACTTAGACACGAAGATGTTTCACTTTCATTTGGAAGGTGATATCTGCGTGGACGTGGTCTGTAAGGAGTACCGCTTGAAAGAACTAACATATTGATGGCTTGTACCCTATATAGCGTATTCAAAGCAGGCTCGTTCAGCCCGCTTGCATGGTGGCTGAGCTATGCCATCCATGAGTCCGGTACCGATGGGAACACCATAACGCATGGCCTCTATCCGGACACGAAGGATAGGCATGCACGGTACCCCGGCGGAGCCATCCTGTTTGTCAAGGATGGCAAGACCTGGGTCATTGAAGACAAGACATGGATTGAGCAGGCTATCGCAGACTATGCGCCTGTAAGAACACTAGGAGATCGCCAGGGAGAACTTGGGAAGCAGCAGGGCCGTATCGGAGAGCAGCAGGGCCTGCTTGGTACCCGGCAAGGCGCCCTTGGAGCAAAGCAAAGCGCATTGAGTAAGGACCTGGGAACATTGATCACAAACGACATGCCGCACTTGCAAGTGAAGCTACCTGAAGATTTCGGAGCTTCCATTTCTAAACTTGTAAATGCGGAAATGAAGCTTGCCCTACAGGATGTTTCAAGGAATGATACTGAGCGCCTGAACCTTGAAAATGAGCTTAGAAAGCTTCAATCAGAGGTCGATGCAGCAAACGCAGCTATACAGGCAGACCAGCCGCAGCGTGAAGCTGCGCAACGCGATATAGAAGCAGCAAGTAAGCACATGCAGGAAACCATGCAGCCGGCGTTAGAGGAGACGATGAAGTCTGCTCAACAGCAGGCAGAGCTCGGTGTTCAGCAAAGCAGGCTTGCCGCGGAGCAGAGTGAGCTTGCGGCTCGGCAAACAGCTGCTACTACCGAGGCAGACCATAAGGTAAAAGCTTTGATCGAGCAGGCTATACGGAAGGGAAAAGCGCATACGGCGCAATAACTCTGAGCCGTATTTGGTATGCATTTGCTGAGCGATTCTCGTGCTTGTTAGAGTGGCGCTTACGCTAAGCTGAGGCCCCATGACAATGAAGAGTTCGTACAACCGCCGCAAGTTTCTACTTAACAGCGGTAAAGCTGTGGCCTTGACCGCGGCGTTTGACCCGGCAGCTCACTCGCTCCGCGCTCTTGCTCCTTCCCCGCAATTTTCGCGCAACTTTGCCTGGGGTGCGGCAACCTCAGCCATGCAGGTTGAGGGGTACCCATATGAGGACGGCGGCGGCCGGTCTGTGTGGAGTGTGCTCGATCATGACCCGGCCAAAGTCAAGGACGGCAGCAGCATCCTGATCACCGACGACACATATCACCGGTGGGCAGGCGACATCCCGCTGATGCGTGAGATCGGGCTCAACAGCTACCGGCTGTCGATCGGCTGGCCGCGTGTGCTGCCTGAAGGGCGCGGCACACCGAATGCGAAAGCACTGGACTACTATGACCGGCTTTTAGACGGCTTGCTCCATGCGAGCATTACACCCTGGGTTACAGTCCACCATTTTGACTACCCGGAAGCCTTGTACAAGCGGGGTGGCTGGCTGCACGCAGACTCGCCGCAGTGGCTAGCCGACTATGCCCACCTGCTCGCCGCCCGCTACAGCGACCGTGTCAGCCGTTGGATGACGATCAACGAGCCCAATATCTTCTGGAGCTTGTCAAGCGAAGCCGGCTTAATGCCACCATCTATAAAGCTGTCTCACGACCAGCTTGCCCTGGGTGCGCACAACATCCTGCTGGCGCATGGGCGCTCTGTACAGGCCATCCGCGCCGCCGCGCGTAAGCCGGTGCAGGTGGGAATTCCATTTGCAGGGATGTTCAGCCTGCCCGCTACCGAAAGCGAGGCCGATGTAGCCGCCGCGCGTACTCAGTCTTTCGCGGTCGATGAAACGAAGCTCATGCCGAACGTGCCGCCGCTGTTGTTTGTAGGCAACGGCTGGTGGCTTGACCCTATTTACGAGGGCAAATACTCGCAGCGCTGCTTTGAGCTGGTGCCGTCGCTTGAAAAGTTGGCAACGCCGGAGAGCATGGCAGCCATCCACCAGCCGCTCGACTTCTGCGCGGTGAACCTGTACTTTGCCCCGCATGTACGCGCCGGTGCCGACGGCAAACCGGAGATCGTGCCGGAGCCCCCCACCATGCCGCGTTCCCATTCGGGCTGGGCGATTGTGCCGGAGCTGCTGTACTGGGCGCCGCGCTTTCTGCATGAGCGATACGGCAAGCCCATCGTAATTACGGAGAATGGCATATCACTGGCAGATAAGCCGGACGCTAGCGGCAGGGTGCATGACCCCCAGCGAATTGCCTTCCTGCGCGACTACCTGCGGAACTACTTGCGGGCGAGCAATGAGGGCGTGCCGCTGCTCGGCTACTTCCACTGGTCTCTGCTGGATAATTGGGAGTTCACCTCCGGTTTTACCGAGCAATTCGGACTGGTGTACGTAGATCACGCGACGCAAAAGCGCACCATGAAGGACTCGGCGATGGTGTACCGCGAGATCATTCGTTCTCGCGGTTCGGTACTCGCAAAGGGATAGAGCCATCCGCCGGATTGGCATGCAGCAAGCGCGACCGGCCCATCCAGAAGCGGTTGCTCTGTCGGGTAAGCAGGCCGGGCGCCCTGCCATGAAGGTGCGCCTGCGCTTCATGGTAGGGGCCGACCCAGCGCAGGGTGCGCGGCAAGTGTGGGTAGAGTCGCGGTAGCAGGCGAGCGGCGCGGGCTAGTGAGCGCTGCTCGCGTGCGCCGAAGGGCAGCTTAAAAGCAACACGAAGCCGGGGCGGCATCCAGGATGCGGTAAGAGCCAGGTACCAGCGCGGCGGTTTTATCCATGTGCCCGCGCCCGATAGAACGCTGCGGGCAAGGGCAAGGCTGTTCGCGTCAACCGCAAGCTCGTCTGATTCGAACATGGCTGCGGTGTACCGGGTAAAGGCCGTCCAGTCCGGCGGTAGTGCATCCCCGGGGATGCCGAACAGCGCGGCGGTGCGCTTGCTCTCCACGTAAAACGTTTCACGCTGTGAGGGCGAGAGCGGCGGCAGCACAAACTCGTAAGCGAGCAACGCGCTTTCAACCAGCGTGCTGTAAACCCAGATGAGTGCGGCTACCTCATTGGCGCGATAGAGCTCGCCTGCCGGGTGGCTGCCTATGGCACCGGGCAGCTGCCCACGCACGGATGCGTGCTGCCGGTACAGATCCCGCGAGGCCGCAGCCGCCTGCGCGCGGGTGCCGAACAGCATGGTATACACCACGCGAAATGTGCCATGGAAGCGCCCATGGCGTCATGGAGCAAGTTGGAGTGGTACGCGAGAGCCACGGCCACCCACGGGTGTGCCAGTTGCAGCAGCGCGGCACGCCCGGCACCTAGAAATACGGCAGACTCGCGGTTAACCTGCCAGCTGACCGAACCGGAGCCGAAGAAGCCGCCGAGCTCGTCGCCGGGCAGCTGAGCGAGTGCGGCCAGCAGCCGTTCATTGTCAGCAAGCGAAACGTACTTTGGAGATACCGGCTCCGAAATCATCTGGGCATTAGACGCGCAAACGCACGAAGCGAGGAAACGCTTCCGTAGTGCATCCTCTCATCCTTCCGCATCTTCATTCCCGCAGCGCTACGTCCCCGAGCTGCCGATGGCTTTCGGTGTAGATCATCCTTATAGGCCCGCGCCATATCCGTGTTTGCCCCAGAGTCTTGCCTCTGCTACATCGCACTAACTTTGAAGAGGCTCTGCGTTAAGGGCAATAGAACCCAAGCGAATCAACAGCAATGCATTGGGTACGTTGGTGATCTTTCCCGAAATTACAAGTTGCCCTACTCTTCATGACATAACCACGTAATTACAAGTGAATTGAGCATGACCAGGAGTTCTGCCCTGCATTGTCGATGCACGTCAGTTATGGAGAACGACGTGGAGAGAGAGGAAGGTAAGCGCGACAGCTCTGGTCGGATTCAATGTCCGCAGGTCAATGCAAATAGCTCGGACGATTGAGGGCTAAATTGTGCAGTGCCGCGTAGTCTCTCATGGCATCGCGTTGCCTCCTTCTCGCTCGTGCCTGGCTCAGGGCATGCGCACCATGCCGCTATGAAAGCAGAACTTCTTTGCGAGGAAACCCTGAAGTGCGCGTTGTTTCCAGGATTAGTCGGCGAGTTGACGGCGCTTTCTGGTCGGGAAAGCTCGGCAAAGTGCTATCTGGCATATGCCTGTTCACGCTATCGTCTACGCTTCTGGCGCAAACCGCTCATTTCAGCGGCGCTCAAAGCACGATCGGCAGCGGCTTTACCACTCCTTACGGCGTAGCCATAGACAGCAGTAACAACCTTTTTGTCATAGATCAAGGCCAGAATCACTTGGTAAAGGAGACGTTTTCGGCCGGTAACTACATCCAGACGGTCATACCCACTTCAGCTCTGAGTAGCCCGGCCGATGTGGCAGTGGACTCCAGTGGGGATCTCTACATCTCTGATGCAGGCAACAATCGTGTCCTTAAGGAGACACCGTCCGGCGGAAATTATACCGAAAGTACCGTGGTCTCCGGAACGGTAAGTGGACCTCGCCAAGTGGCGATAGATGCGAGCGGAAATGTATTTGTTGTTGATTTTGGTAACAATCGCATCGTAAAGGAAACCCTGTCAAGCGGCACCTATACCCAAACTACGATTCCTACCAGTACGCTGAACAGCCCGCTTGGCTTGGTGATTGACTCCAGCGGCGACCTTTTTCTAACGGACTCTAATAATAACCGGGTGTTAGAGGAAGCTTTATCTGCCGGAAGTTACACCGAGAGCACGGTGGCCACGAGTGGACTGGCTCATCCGAAGCGAATGGCGATTGATGCTAAAGGGAATCTGTATGTTGTGGATGGAGATAACAATCGGCTCGTTGAGGAGGTACTATCGGGAAGTACATACGGGCAAATTACACTCCCGTTTCCTTCACTGAATGCTCCTAAAGCGGTCGCGGTCGATAACAACAATAATGTCTATCTCTCGGATACAGGGAATCATCGGGTACTGAAAGCACAGCCATCCGGCGGCAACTATGGAACTGTTCCTGTCGGCAGTACGAGCAGTGTCATTTCATTAGTGTTCACTTTCGACACGGCAGGCACGATTGGCGCACCTGCTGTGCTCACGCAAGGTGCAGCTGGTTTAGATTTTACCGACGCGGGTACCGGGACCTGCACCACAAATGGCACAAGCTACTCCTACGCCGCGGGAAATACTTGTGTCCTTAACGTGACATTTAAACCGAGTCTCAGCGGTACTCGCTATGGCGCGGCAACGCTCAACAGTAGTTCGGGTGCGGTGATCGCAACTGCTTATCTTTACGGCAGCGGCTCAGGTCCACAGGTGAGTTTCAGCCCTGGCACACGGACTACATTGGGCAGCGGGTTGACTGATCCGACAAGTGTAGCTATAGACGGCAGCGGCAACATTTTTGTTGCTGATCCTGGCAGTAACACTGTAAGGGAGATCCTGGCGGCGGGAGGATACACCACCGTCAATACGTTGGGCAGCGACTTTTCCAGTCCCTATGGGGTGGCACTGGACGGAAGTGGGAATGTTTTTGTCGCTGACTCTTATCATGGTGCAGTAAAAGAGATTCTTGCTGCTGGTGGTTACAGCACCGTTATTACGCTGAGCAGCGGCTTCAACACGCCAGCCGGCGTAGTGGTAGACGGAAGCGGTAACGTTTTTGTAGCTAACTATGGCGGCAATACTGTAAGTGAGATTGTGGCGGCAGGCGGTTACACCACTGTCAAGACTTTGGGCAGCGGCTTCCAGGGACCTCTTGGCGTGGCTGTTGACAGAAGCGGAAATATTTTCGTAGCCGATACCACGAATAATGCAGTGAAGGAAATTCTGGCTGCGGGTGGTTACACTACCATAAATACACTGGGCAGCGGCTTTCAGACTCCTGAAGGCATCATGGTGGATGGAAACGGAAATGTCTTCGTCGCCGATCAAGGCAATTTAGTGATAAAGGAGTTGCCGCTAGCAGGTGGGTATACCACTGTAAATACAATTGCTAATGGCTTCTCTAGACCTTTCGGCGTAGCTGTGGACGGAAGCGATAACGTCTTCGTCGCTGACTATAATACCAGCTCAATCATTAAGTTAGATTTTGCTGATGCTCCAAGTCTGATATTCCCACAAACGATTGTAGGAACGACAAGCAGCGCACAAAATGTCACAGTCAGTAACATCGGCAATGCTGCGCTCAGCTTTCCTGTTCCGTCCAGCGGCAAGGATCCGAGTATCGCGGCTAACTTCACTCTAACTGCCTCGGGAGCGACAACGTGCCCAATCGTGAGCTCAGGGACAGGATCAGCCGGATCGCTTGCGGCAGCTGCCTCCTGCCTGCTGTCCGTCAGCTTCGACCCGCAAGCGGCCGGCAGCATCAGCGGCTCGCTTGTACTTACAGACACGAACCTGAATGCAGTTTCGTCGCCCTACGCCACGCAAACTGTTGCGCTCAGCGGCACTGCGGCGGACGCGACACAAACTATGGTCGCTATACCGACTTCGGTCACCGCGGGTCAGTCGGTGACGATTTCGGCCGGGGTCACTGACATAACGCATAGCAGCACAACGCCGACAGGCGGGGTCATCTTCACCGACACGGTAGGCGGAAACTCTACCACCCTCAACGGCGGAGCCGCAGTGCAACTGAGTAGCGGCACCGCAACGCTGAGTACAGCGCTCAATGGAGTCGGCACGCATACAGTGACAGCCAGTTACGCCGGGGTAAACGCATCGTTCGCGCCCAGCAACGGCAGTGCAAATACGAATGCGACGGCCCAGGCGGACAATCTCGCCTTTGCCTCGATTCCGAACAAGACCTACGGCAACGCGCCGTTTACCGTAACG
Source organism: uncultured Acidobacteriaceae bacterium (assembly GCA_964235655.1). GTDB lineage: Bacteria > Acidobacteriota > Terriglobia > Terriglobales > Acidobacteriaceae > EB88. The sequence goes on along the minus strand of CAXSBB010000034.1, from coordinate 244 downwards.
GCTAGTTCAAGCTCGGCGGGGGCTATCACCTATGCGGTGGCGTCGGGGCCGGCGACCATTTCGGGCAATACCGTATCCCTAACCGGTACAGGAACAGTGCAGCTTAGCGCCAGCCAGGTAGCGAACGGAAACTATGCTGCGGGAAGCGCAACAGCGAGCTTCACGGTAGCCGCGGCCGCACCGGTGATCAGCTTCACAGTGGCGAACCACACCTACGGGGACGCGCCGTTCGCGGTGACGGCGA
>CAXSBB010000033.1:0-8602 GCA_964235655.1 uncultured Acidobacteriaceae bacterium | reverse complement strand
GAGCAGCACTCAGGCTGCCCAGAGCAGCACTCAGGCTGCCCAGAGCAGCACTCAGGCTGCCCAGAGCAGCACTCAGGCTGCCCAGAGCAGCACTCAGGCTGCCCAGAGCAGCACTCAGAATGTCCCGCTGCTCCGGCGCTGATTTTCAATCCACTGTAAACTGGGCAGCCGCCGCACGTTCGGCGAATGCCTTGCGCGATTGCAGGATGGTTTCACGATGCTGCTCCGCCCATATCCAGACTCCGCAAAACGCCGCACCCAGGCTTCGACCGAGCCCGGTTAGCTCATACTCGACCCGGGGCGGAATGACAGGGAACACTGTCCTGACTAGCAGTCCATCCGCTTCCATCTGGCGAATCGTTTTGGTCAGCATCTTCTGGCTTATGCCTCCGATCAGCTCGCCGAGGCGGGTAAACCGCAGCCGCCCATGCTCCTCCAGTACCTCAAGGGCCAGCATGGTCCACTTGTCGGCAACGCGACCGATAATCTCCCGGACCAATATCTCCAACTCGGGGTCATGCTCTTCAGGCGGAGCAGGATAAGGAATATGTTCACGTATGGCGGTTTTATGGATCATGTAGTCACTCTCTTTTGGGTAAGTATGGCGCTCGCAGGTGCCTACTTCCCAATGGTTTGTGATCATCCTACGATAGGCACCAGGGAGAAACATCATGCAAATGAGCGGCAATATCATTCTGATTACAGGCGGCGGCTCCGGCATAGGCCGTGCGCTTGCAGAGGCTTTCCAGGCAGAAGGCAACCAGGTCATCATCGCAGGCCGCCGCAGGGACGTGCTCGATCAGGTCACAGCAGCCAATCCGGGCATGAAGGCCGAAGTACTCGATATCGGAGATAGCAACTCCATTCAGAACTTCGCGGAACAGGTTTCCAGCAACTATCCGGCGCTGAATGTTGTCATTCACAATGCAGGCATCATGCGTGACGAAGATTTAGCAAGCGGCAGCCTCTCTGACGCGGAGGCGACCATTGCCACCAACCTGTTGGGACCCATTCGCTTGACCGCAGCACTGCTGCCGCTGTTGAAGGCGCAGCCGCAAGCAGCGATTCTAACTGTTTCGTCAGGGCTGGCATTTGTACCCATGGCAACTACGCCGACCTATTGCGCGACCAAGGCGGCTATCCACTCCTACACGCAGTCGCTGCGATTCCAGCTTCGTGACACCGCTGTGCAAGTGATTGAGTTAGTACCGCCCTACGTGCAAACAGAGCTGCAGGGCTCCAGACAAGCAAATGACCCGCGCGCCATGCCCTTAAAGGACTATATCGACGAGACAATGCACATTCTGAAAACCTCGCCCGAAACAGTGGAAGTGCTGGTAGAGCGAGTCAAGGCGCAGCGCTTTGCCGAAGTTAATGGGAACTATCAAACCTTCTACAAAGGCTTTAACGACGTTATGGCGGCTGCTGCGGCTCAGGCTAAAGAAGTTTAATGAGAGAGCGAAAGCTGATCGATTTGCCCCTGGATCACAGTTTGACGCTCATGCCCTAATTGGTGCTGAGCAATATAAAAGCCCTCGGCAACAGAGGGCTTTTATATCAAAATGTGTCACTACTGTGTCCCTGTTTCTACACTCACTTTTGCAATCTGTTAATTTTTGGTGGACCTGATCGGGATCGAACCGATGACCTCTTCCATGCCATGGAAGCGCGCTCCCAGCTGCGCCACAGGCCCACATTGCGGAGGGGGGACACTTTCCATTTTGCCTGCCGGTTGCCGGTTCGTCAACCTCCCTTGTTACGTAAGCTCACATAGCTGGGCCATGTAGTCATCGATCACGGGGGAGGGAAGGCGGCTCGTCCTGCTGTACAAGCGCCTGTGGAAAGCAAGGGTAAAATCTTTGCAGATGCTTTCGCTTGCCCCTTGCATTTTTGAAACCGCGATCCCTTCAGCGTTCCCTATGAATGATTTGCTCAATTGGGCGCACCCGGTTGTGGCCGAGTGGTTCACGGCCCGCTTCGGCACGCCCACTGAGCCGCAGATTGAAGGCTGGCCGCACATCCTTGCCGGGCACACCACGCTCATCTCCGCGCCTACGGGCTCGGGCAAAACGCTGGCTGCTTTTCTAGTCGCCATCAACCACCTGTTGTGCAAAGCACTCGACGGCAGCCTGGGTGAGACGACGCAGGTGCTGTACGTTTCGCCGCTCAAGGCGCTCTCAAACGACATCCAGAAGAACCTCGACGGTCCCCTGCGAGAAATCCAGGCGCTTGCACTCGAACGCGGCTACCTGTGTCCTGAAATTCGCACCGGAGTACGCACGGGCGACACGCTGCCCAAGGAGCGGCAGGCAATGCTGCGTCGCCCGCCGCACATCCTGGTCACCACGCCCGAGTCGCTGTACATCCTGCTCACGTCCGAAAAGAGCCGCAACAACCTGCGCGACATCCGCACCGTCATCCTCGATGAAATCCACGCGGTGGCTGACGACAAGCGCGGCGCGCACCTCATGCTCACGCTCGAACGGCTGGATGCGCTGGTATGCGGCGGCGACCGCCTGCCGTTCGCGGCCTCGCAGCGCATCGGCCTCTCCGCCACGCAGAATCCCATTTCCCTGGTAGCCGAGTTCCTGGCCGGCACAGACTGCGGCGATAGCGTCAAGATCGTCAGCGTAGGGCAGCGTCGCACCCTCGACCTCGCCATTGAAATACCCGATGAAGAACTCAGCTCGGTCGCAGGCCGCGGCGTGTGGGAGACGATCTACACGCGCCTGGTAGAGCTCGCGGGCGAGCACCGCTCCACGCTGGTTTTTGTAAACACACGCTCCATGGTCGAGCGCATGGCTTTCCAGCTGGGCGAGCGTATCGGGGTTGAAAACGTCGGCGCACACCACGGCTCGCTCTCGCGCAAGCTGCGGCTTGAGGCGGAGCGCAAGCTCAAGGCGGGCGAGATCAAGGTGCTGGTCGCCACCGCTTCGCTTGAGCTCGGCATCGACATCGGGGCCATCGACCTGGTGTGCCAAATCAACTCGCCGCGTGCCATCGCCCCCGCCATGCAGCGCGTAGGCCGGGCAGGGCATTGGCGCGGTGCCACGCCCAAAGGTCGTTTTTTTGTGACCACGCGCGACGACCTGGTAGAAACCGCGGCCCTGGTGCAAGCCATGCGCTCGGGTGTGCTGGACCGGCTTGAGATTCCACCCGAGCCGCTCGACGTGCTCATGCAGCAAATCGTCGCCGCCTGCGCCGCGCAGCCCGCCGACGATCCCTGGACCGAAGATGCCCTGTTTGCGCTGGCACGGCGCACCTACCCGTACCGCAACTTGAGCCGCGAGTATTTCGAGGAACTGCTATGCCTGCTCAGCGAAGGTATCGCCAGCAGCCGAGGCACCTGGGGCGCATACCTGCTGCGCGACCGCGTCCACGGCACCTTACAGCCCCGTCGCGGCGCACGTTTGGCGGCAATCTGCAACGGCGGCACCATTCCCGACACAGCTATTTTTCAGGTCATCGCGCAGCCTGAAGGTGTACCCATTGCCACGCTTGATGAGCACTTCGCCATTGACTCCTCGCCCGGCGATGTCATCCTGCTCGGCAATACCAGCTGGCGCATCACGCAAGTTGAAAGCGCAGGCCGCATCCTGGTTGAGGACGCGCACGGCCAGCCGCCCAGCCTGCCCTTCTGGGGCGGTGAGGCCCCGCAGCGCACCATGGAGCTGTCAGAATTCGTCTCCGATCTGCGCGAGCAGATCAGTGAACGCACGCCCGACGTCCAGCCCGGCTTCATCTCGCTCGCCCACACACAAGTCGCGGACACAGCCGCGTGGCTCCGCGAGCAGTGCTGCGTCTGCGAGGGCGCGGCCCTGCAAATGATCGGCTACATTGTGGCTGGGCGCGCGGTGCTGGGCGCGGTGCCTTCGCTCACCACCGTCATCGCCGAACGCTTTTTTGACGAAGGCGGCGGCATGCAGCTCATCCTGCACGCGCCGTTCGGAGGCCGCATCAACAAGGCTTGGGGCCTCGCGCTGCGCAAGCGCTTCTGTCGCGGCTTCAACTTTGAGCTGCAAGCCGCCGCCACTGACAACGGCCTCAACATCTCGCTTGCCGAGCAGCACTCTTTCCCGCTGAGCGACGTGTTCCAGTTCCTCACCGAGCAGACCGTGCACGAGCTGCTGCAGCAAGCCTCGCTCACCTCGCCCCTTTTCAAATCGCGCTGGCGCTGGAGCGCCTGCCGCTCCCTGCAACTGCTGCGCTTTCAGAAAGGCAAAAAAGTAGCGCCGCAGGTCATGCGCACCCGCAGTGACGACTTGCTGGCAAATGTGTTTCCGCAAGTCGCCGCCTGCCAGGAGAACATCGAAGGCGACATTGAAGTCCCCGACCACCCGCTCGTCCGCGAGGTGATGAAAGATACGCTGCAAGAGGCGATGGACCTTGAAGGCCTGACGCGGCTGCTGGGGCAAATCCGCAGCGGTGCCGTGCGCTGCCTTGCCGTTGACACCACAACCCCCTCGCAGTTTTCGCATGAGCTCATCAACGCCATGCCGTACTCGTTTCTCGATGATGCCGACCTTGAAGAGCGCCGCACCCGCGCTGTCTCCCTGCGCCGCACCGTGCCAGACAGTGTGCTGGGCGAGGCAGGTCGCTTGTCGCCCGACGCGATTGCCGAAGTACGCGCGGGGCAGTGGCCCGACGTGCGCGACGAGCACGAGCTGCACGATCAGCTGCAATCGCTCACGCTCGTTCCTGAAGAAGCCCTGCTGGATCTCCTGGCGCAACATGCGCCTACCGCTCCATGGCCTGCGCTGTTTGCGCGGCTGTGCGCAGGGCAGCGTGCAACCGTGGCAATCGCAGACGGTGTCCGCTACTGGGTCACCGCGGAGCGCCTGCCCTGGGTAAGCAAATTGCTGCCCGCGCTCATGCCGGAGCAGCGCATGCCTACCCTGGCCGCCCCGGACGAACCCGCGGAGGAAATCCTGCGCCGCGCCCTGCAAGGCTGGATGTGCCTGCTTGGACCGGCCACAGCGTTCTCACTATCCGCGTTGCTGCACCAGCCCGCGGGTGAAATCTGGAAGCAGCTTCTGCGGCTTGAAGTGGCAGGCACGCTTATGCGCGGCGTTTTCGAGCAGCCTTCACAACCCGGCACAATCCTCGCCGACCACGCAACAGAGTGGTGCGACCGCCGCCTGCTGCAACGTATCCACAAGCGCACTTTAGGCACGCTGCGCAAACAAGTAGAACCCGTAACGCCGGCTGTGTACATGCAGTGGCTGCTGGGCTGGCAGCACGTGGCCCCGCAAACGCAGCTCACCGGCGAAGCAGGCTTGCTCGAAGCATTGCGCGGGCTTGAAGGTTTTGAGGCCCCCGCTGTCGAGTGGGAGCGCACCCTGCTGCCCGCGCGCGTCAGCGGCTATGACCCACGCTGGCTGGACGCGCTCTGCATGACGGGCGTTGTAGGCTGGGGCCGCCTGTCGCCGCACCCTGCTTTCTTCGCGGCCCAAACCGGAGACAAGTCCGGCGGACCGCGCCGCGTCATCCCCACCAGCATGGCGCCCATCACGTTCTTCCTGCGTGAGGAAGCCCTCTGGCTTGACGCCTGCCTGGTAACAGACCGCGTGCCCGAGGCCAACCTGCCCTGCTGCCTCAGCGAGCTGGCGCTGGCCGTACGCGCTTGCCTCGCCCAGCGCGGCGCCATGTTCGCCGCGGACCTGCTGCGGGCCTTCGGCGCACCCGCGCCGGAGCTCGACCGCGCCTTGTGGGAGCTCGTCGCCGCAGGCCTTGTCACCGCCGACGGCATCGACAGCCTGCGCCTGCTCATCGACCCGCGCCGCAAGCAACTCCACGCCCCGCCCCCCGGCAGCAAGCGCGCCGCGCGCCATGCCACCGGCAGGTGGACCTTGCTGGCCGCCGAACCGGAACAGACCTGGCGCAACACGCCTTTCGATAAGGAAGAAACCGCGCGCGCAGCCGGCGCGGCAGCCGAGCGGCACGAGGCGCAACTCGCCTCAGCCTGCGCCATGCTCCTGCGCCGTTACGGCGTCGTCTTTCGTGACGTACTGGAGCGCGAAGCCAACATTCCAAAGTGGCGCGAGCTGCTGCCCATGCTGCGCCGCATGGAAGCACGCGGCGAGGTACGCGGCGGTCGCTTTCTGTCCGGTTTCGCAGGCGAGCAGTTCGCCCTGCCGGAGGCCCTGCAAAGCCTGCGTGAGGTGCGCCGCGACGGCCTGCGCCTCGACCTGGATGTATGCGTGGCAGGCGGCGATCCCCTCAACCTCATCGGTATCGTAGTACCCGGCGAACGTGTCGCTGCGGTGCCGGGCAAGTGCGTCCAGTGGACCCACGCGCTACTCACCTCATCCCAGGTAAAACGCCTGGAGCCCGCAGTGCCTGTGCAGCCTGGAATTTTCACAGTTACAAATACAGCGTCAAACCCGGTACCGGAGGCACACGCATGAGTGAAGGAACGCCCTTGGAAGAAGACGAAGATGGTTACATGGACGGCCCCTACTACGTCTTCACAGCCGCCTACCACTTGAAGCGCGGCTACTGCTGCGGCTCGCGCTGTCGCCACTGCCCGTATGAGCATCAGGCTGTGGCTATCCCTCCTACTGGGGAGTCACAACAGCAGTAGTCGGCGCAACAGCCGCCCCGCCCCGCACCACCAGCGCCGTACGCGGAAACGAGAACGTCCCGCCCGCATCGTCAATCACGTTCACCTGGCACGTATACGTACCATCTGTCAGCGAGGTAAGCGGCACGGTAAACGCAAACGCAATTGCATTGCGTCCCGGCACGTTGATCGCACGCGCGTCGACAAGCGGTGACGCGAATACTTTCGCCGAGCCGCGCAGCAACTCGATACTCGTGAGCACATGGATGCTCCCCGTTTGCTTTGCCGCCGCTGTCGTAACACCGGCTTCGGCCTTGGCGTACTTTGCCGGGTCATACACTTCGTAGAAAAAATAGAGCGGCTGGTCGCGTGTAAACACATGCGGCAGATTGGGCACATACTGCTCGCCGCCGTACACCAGAGGGTCATCCGCCACCTTGCCGGGCGACGCATTGCGCTGCGAAGCTAGCACCACCGAACTCATCTTGAGCGGAGCTTTTGCCAAATCCGGCACATGGATGTCCGTCTCAAACGATCCGAGCTTGCCCGTCTCATTTTCACGCACCACAAATTTCAGGTGGTACGCGCCCGCAGGCAGTGTAAAGCCGGTCGAATACTGAATGTTCTTGCGCGTAACCTGCTGCGCCTGGTCAATTGCAAGCTTCACGGTATCGCGTACCTGCTGCAACACTTTGCCTTGCGCGTCTTTAATGTTCCCGATCACATCCAGCGTCGCCTTGTCGCGCGAGCCGCCTTTGCTGAACGGTATCTGCGAGCCGGGCACCAGCAGCGACACCGGCATGTTGTAGCGACCCGTACTGTCGCGGAAGAAAAACGGCTGCAGATACACCGGCAAATCCGTCGCAGGCAGGTCGCTCGTCAACTCGGCTTCAAGGTCGCGCTCGCGCTGCTCGCCGTTGGAGTGTCTGAAGTCCGCAGGCGCATAGTAACCGGGCCGGTAGCTCAGCTTCAGGTCCGCCCGGTTGATGCGGATTTCAAGCTTGCGGAAGCGTCCATCGCGCGTCAGGTCGGTTGAGTGGAAGCCCAGCACGTAGTAACTCGCGGTATCGTTCTGCACCTGCTGAAACGCCGGTGCCAGATCGTTGTTGTCGAAAAACGCCTTGCCGCCGGTATCGGACGAAAGTGTCGCCAACACTTCCTGCGAGTTGAAGTTTGAGTCAAGATTGTTTTGCCCGGCACCGCCCGTATAAGCAGCATTGCCGCGAATCGACCCGGTAGTCGCATCCCCCAGCGGCGAAATCGCCTGCAACCCGCGCGCGTCGATGCTGTAAATCGATAGGTTGTTGCGCACCGCCGCATTCACCGTCGACCGCAGCGAGGCCTGGTTCTCAATGCCGTCACGCTGCAAGCCGCCTGAAAAATACAGTAGCGACTTCTTCTGATTGATCGGTCCCAGCGCCCGCGCAATCGCACCGATCGCAAATAACTCACGGTCGGTGTTGATGTCGTTATACTCGGTGTCATCAGGCGTAAACGCAGTCGTGTCTTCTACCTGGTTGCTCGTGGTCGTAGAGCCGGTATTGAAGCCCTGCTGCTCGCCGCCGCCATACTTGTTAACTGCCTTCAGCAGCAACGTTTTGTCTGCCGTAAAATCCTGGTCGAGCGACAGCGTGCTTCCGAGCGACACAACAGAAACCAAGTCCGCATTCTGAATCGTTTTGTTGACGTAGTCGCGCGCCGCCTGCTGCGCGCGCTCCAGGTCGTCAGGCTGCAAAGATGTCGTATCAAAAAACAGCACAATCAGTCGATGGTCGCGCAGTGCCGCTGCTTGCCGCTCCGCGCTAGCCCCCATCGCCGCTGCGGCAGGTCCTGCCCTGCCTGTCACCGTCTCGGTAGCAGGCAACCGCACGGCCTGATCCACATTCTGCGCGTCAAAGCTGGTTACAGCCTGCGGCTTGCCGTTTTCAAGGATGGTAAAGTCCTCGCGCTTGAGCCCGCGCACCGGCTCACCCGTCTTGCGGTTGCGTACAACCACATCGGTCAGCACCAGGTCGGTCTGCACCTTCAACGTAAAGCCGG
>CAXSBB010000032.1:0-10834 GCA_964235655.1 uncultured Acidobacteriaceae bacterium | reverse complement strand
GCCGATGGTACTGCACGCGCAGGTGTGTGGGAGATTAGGAGATCGCCGGTAATAAATAATAAAGGCCCGCTAATGCGGGCCTTTTTCATGCAGCTATTTTGGTAGCAAAACACTAAAGTTGTAGAGTGATTTCGAAACCTTCTATTCTTCACCTCCTATTATTAGCGTTTTTACCTTCACTATCAGCCGCCCCCTTAGCTTTGAAGAAATGGTCCACCGTGCCGCAATGTAAAGAGGTTTCACTTCATGCCTCCTACCTTGCGGAAGAAGTACCCGCTCAAGGTCCAGGCTTTCTACTGACTATTCGGAATAATACAAACCAATCTATCGAAGTCGCTAACCCAATTCCCCTCAGTGTTCATTGGTACGCATTTACTAGTGGACGCTGGCTCTGGCGTGCTTCCAGCGGTTCCGGTGGAACCCTTGTCGATGCCCTTCATGAGAGTGGTCCGCTTTTCGCCGTGCAGGCACCTGCTGGAGCCATGCTTTCCATCTCGCCACATGAAGCCTATACGTGGACCGCTTTTAATGCACAAGCTCCAACACTGGCATATCGGCCCGGATGTGAACATTGCGGATATAGCCATGAAGAGCAGTACCAAGCAGTTCTCGCATATGCGCTTTCGCCTTTCAAGGGGAGCGGCCAGGTATCCACGCTTCTTCCATGCGGCCTTCGGAGTCAACCTGTAGTCATGCCCCCACTGCCAAATTCTGCGGTACCCCGCAACTCCGCAGGCCATTGAGCGTCTGTATTAGCGTAGTAGGAGGATATATGAACTTTGCAATTCGCACGCTCGCTCTTACCGGCGCCCTCTGTTTAGCTATTAGTACAGCCCCCATCCTATCCGCTCAGGACAGCAGTTCAAATGGCTCGCAGCAGGCAGGACAAGAAGGCGGTTTTCACCATGGGCCACCATCGCCTGAGCAGGAGCTGGCGCATATGACGAAGGCGCTCGATCTGACCGGCGATCAACAGACGCAACTCAAACCGATCCTGCAGAACCGGCGTGATCAACTGCAACAGCTCCGGCAAGACTCCAGCACCCCGAAATCTGATAAATATGCAAAGATGAAAGCGCTGGACGAGGAGTCAAACAGCAAGGTAGAAGCTGTATTAACGCCCGAGCAAAAGACGAAGTATGAAAGCATGGTCGCTAAGCGTCATCAACAACGCGAGGAATCACATGGGCAGCATGGCGCTGCTGAAGCGCAGCCCCAGTAAATTCGAAGCGTACAGAAGGTGCAACTGCTTTCTGTACGCTTTTTACTTTGCGGGCGCATCCTGAACGTCGGCTGTGGTATGAAAACGTTTGTACTGGTCATCCAAGGTTTCAATCTTTACGTGGTAGCCAAGAAAAAGTGCTGCCTTCGCTTCAATGTGTACAGCAGTGCCGGTAGGCAGCCACACCTCATTATTAATCAACTTTTGCTCAAAGATAAAACTGGAGCCTTTGACAAGTGAAACCAAGCCGAGCTCTATGCTCATCTGGCTGTCAAGCGTAGCCTGCACACGGCGCACCTGCTGATCTTTTTCATCAATCCAGATGGTGCCGGAAAGATGTTTGGAGGCGTCTTCCGGAAGCCCATGGGTTTGCGCTTTCGGATCGCCCGCAAAGTCCACAGCAATCATCGGTCGATTGTCATAGGTCACGCGACGCTCATTGGTGAAGTGTTCCATGTTCAAAATACGCGCGATATGAATCTGGTGGTGAGCATTGAGCGGCTCGCCCGGCGGTGTTTGTTGTGCCAGTTCCACATTGTGGCGAACATGATCGTTCTCTTTGGCCTCATCTCCACCTTTTAGATCAACACCATCTTTCCGCATCAATCGGTGGATGGGATGGCCATTGACATAAAAAACGTTGAACTCGCGCCGCTCTTCCTTCTTTATGCCGCCATGGCTATCCAGAAAGCGCGTTACCTGGATCTCGCGAAATGTATAGTCTTCCCGAGTCTTATCCACCTGGTGCTGGTTGGCTTCCACGTTATGAATAAGTACGCTGATTGCGGGCAATACTTGGCAAACCGTCTGCAAGGGAAGCAGCAGGGGTAAAGAAGCAATCAGAAAACGAACATTCCAGCCAAGAGATTCCATAGGTACCTGGGTAAACGGTAGGTACTACATCGAAACAGTCGCAAAAGCAGAAGGCATGAGCTATGATTCAGCCGAACGCTTGCATAGCCTATGATTCTTACACTCTTCTCTTTTGGACTTTCCTGGGCAGTCTACGCCTTTACTTTTTTTCTTCTTGCCACTCATCTTTCCGGCTTCCACAGTCCCTATTTGCAGTCCACATTTACGATTGGCTTCATAGTAGGCTTCCTGAACGCTTTTATCATCAAAATGGCTCGCGTCATGGATTTTGAACTTCCAGTGGGCTTGCTCTATGTTCTGATTTTAATTCTTGACTACCTGCTCATCCAAGCCACCAGCAATGCTCAAATCGGCTACTACGTCACAGGGCATAAAAGTGCGGTCATTGCCTCAGTAGGTCTCGCTATAGTCGCCTACATCACAGAATTCATCAAAGAAAAGTTCCGAGCGGATATTCGCTAAGCCATTCGCAAAAAAAGAAGCTCACCCATAGGCGAGCTTCTTTTTGCTGAAGCCGACCTACTTGCCGCTTAACTTCTGCGTAGCAATTTCACCTGCTGCCGTGGTTTTGTCACTGTCTTTGACTTTCGCGTACAGAATCCGGGCATCCTGTGGATTGGTACTTTCCTCGGACGCCGCCAGTGCCAGACGAGCCGCATTAGCGGAGACAATCATGGTCGGATGATCAATAATTCCCCGGTAGAGGGCCGCAGCCTGCGTCTGCCGCCCGGAGTTGCTGTACAAACTTGCCAGAGCCATCTTTGCCAGTGCGGAGAGCCCGGCATCATGATTATTTGAGGCTTGTACCAGGTTGGTTTCCGCACTTGCCATGTTGCCCATGTCTTCCGCTGTAAGCCCGGCAAAATAGCGTGCATTGGCACCCGCCTTGAAGAGACCATATCGATTCGCCACATCCAGGAACAAAGGATTGGCATCCTTTGCGCGTGCTGCCACAGAGGGATACATCTTCACGTTCGGAATGGGAGGCTGACCTGCCTGCTGAACGGGCGAATCATAGACGTCCATGGCATTGCTGAAAGCCACACGCGCCTGCTGCGATCGGTTGTTAATCCAGATGGCTCCCGCAATGGCAACAAACAGTAGAGCGACAACCGCAACTGAGAGTCGAATTGCTAAGGTTTTATTCTGCTCCAGCCATGTGGATGGCACGGAGCCTGCGCGAGTAAAGCTGCCCGGACTGCCGGGTAATCTTGTTTGTATGTCCACGGAGAGTTCCTGAGCCTTATAACAGGGGATTCTATGCAGTAGCGCATAATGCGCGCTTTGCAATCTCAAGTTTAGCAGGGCATATAGAGAGGGCAAGTACGCAGCTGTAGCTCTCATGCTGCTTGGTCCTGCTGCCTGAGCAACATGTCAGGTGCTCCACGTCGGTATCTTCAGACGTGGAGCTCTATAGAAACTTGAAACCTCAAGCTCATCCTAAGCGAGGTCGCAATCTAAGCCGCTCGCGACGGCCCTTCCAGCTCACCGTTTTCAATCTTTTCCTGGCACGAGATGCAATTCGGTGTCCAGGGCACGGCTTCCAGACGCTTTTCTCCAATGGCACTGCCGCACTGCTGGCATTCTCCAAAGCTGCCATCCTCTACCCGGTCCATAGCGGCACGCACAAGTGTAAGCTGGCTATGCCCTTGCGTCCCTTGCAGAAATAACAGTTCTTTCTGGTAGGACTGCACAGCATGGTCAGCCGCATCCTGAAGATCGTCCGTATTGGTCTGGCGACCCTCTTTGACAGCAGAGAGCATCGCTTCCTCCAGCAGTGTTTGCTGGGTTTGCAGTTTCTGTTCAAAGCGTTTAAGAAATTCCGGGGAACGGGCTGTCACGTGGTTGCTCCTGTTGACAATCATTTGGCCTATGTGTTGGTCGCTTATTGGACGCAAGGCAGGCGAAAAAATATGTTTGCTCATCAAGCCATTTTTTCCAGGCTGCAACAGAAGCTTGCAGTCGCACAAACATGCCGGTACGCTTGCGATATGTACGATGATTTTCATGTTTCTGATCACTGGACTGATGAGGACCTGCACTGCCGCTGGAAAGCCATCGTTATGGCTATTGCCACACGGCACGCCGATGCTGTCGATGTGCGCTTCGACGTGAACGGGCGAGGGGTCTGGATCGCCATGCCTTTTAACGCTTGGGTGGACTATAAACAGCGTACCGGCTTCGTCATTACCGATGCGCTTGCCGCACAGATTGCCGGCCGCTACCTGAAGCAGTCCATTGAGAACGGCTACGACAACGGGCGCGAGATGTACACCATGGCTACCGATGAAGTGCTATCGCATTTGGACGCTGTGCTGAAGGAAGCCGGCAACACAAGCAAGCTGCCCGCATTGCCGCGCACCGGCGATGATGTACCGCTAACGTACTGGGGCCAGCTGGCACCGGGCGTCTAAGCACAACCTAGCGTAAGGCAAGCGTTTGCCGGATACCCTCTGCGTATGGCGTTTTACTCAAATCGCCAAGTAACCCTTGCAGTTTGCTGTCATCAAGCAAGACCGACTGCTCCAGCAGGTACTGCATTTCGCGCAACTCCCGGATGTACGGGTTCATGGAACGGACGAAGCGCATCAACAGCTTGCCTGGCACTTTATATTGCGGCGGCTTGCCCTCAGTGGCAAATACCAGCTCCACCATATCGCGGATGGTTGTCACAGCGGGTCCGGCAAGATTCCAAACTTGCGCCTTCGGTCCGTCCCAGGCGGCGTCCGTTGTGAGTAGTCGTGCCGTAATTGCCACAGCATCGGGCACAAACACAAACTCATGCGGTCGGTCAATCGGCCCAAGTACCTGCGCGATCGTCCCCTTGCGCGCCGCCTGAAACGCACTCCAGATGTGGCTCGCCTCCACACGCGGCCCGTACAGGTCAGCTATGCGCAGTACCGCCGTCGCAAACTCCCCAGGAACATGTGCGGCAAGTACCAAATCTTCCTGCTCGCGACGAATGTTGCCTTTAGTTGTGGCAGGGCTACGAGGGTGAGTCTCATCGATTCGTTCCCGTTGCGGGCTGCCGTAGCTCCAGTTGGATGAGAGGAGTAGAAATCGCCGCGCCCCAGCCGCTCGTGCAGCTGCAAGGGACTTCGTAATCAATGGAATATTGTCCTTGAACTTCCATAAGGCCACACCGATCAGGTACACCACCGTACCTGCTCCCTCGAATGCCTCGGCAAAAGCCGCATCGTCAGCCGGGTCCCACTGCAGGTGCTCGCACATGGGGTCCTCATGAAAGCGCACCTGCAAGGCCAGCAGCGACCGACCTACTACGCGATATGGGATGTTTTGGGCGCTCAACAACGGTCCCAGCCCCCTGCCGATAGAGCCGTTCGCGCCCAAAATTACTACTTTGCCGGTTTTATTCTCAATCTTCATACGCCTCTACGCTACCCGTGTCGCTGTGTACCGGCAAGCCGCGCGCCATGCTTCGCTTGATCGTGTACAGGCTTACGGCTCAAGTCTGCATCCTACGCAGTGCGGGCCGATCGTCAAGGAGCCCACAGGAGATATGCATGCAGCTGGACACGCTTCGCACCTTTTTAGTGGATGAGTTGCAGGAGGTGTATGCCTCGGAGTTGGAGATTGAGGACGTACTGACGCGCCTTGGAATCGGTGCCAGTGCCCCGCAGTTGAAGGCGATGTTCCGGCAGGAGAAGGATCAGGCCAAAGCCCACACAGACCGCCTGGAAACCGTGTTCAGCAAGCTGCAGGACAGTCCGCGCGGCGGCCATGGCGCAAGCGTCAAAGCCATTTTGCGCGAGGGTGAGGGCCGACTCGGGGTCGGCGGTGATGACAACGCGGTGGATGCAAGCCTGATTACTGCGGCACGTCGCCTTGAGCACTGGAAAATCGCTACCTACGAAACCCTGAAAATCTACAGCGAAAAGCTAAGTCTCAATGAAGTCACCGGACTGCTGAACGCAACCTTGACGGAAGCACAGGACATGGACGCACGTCTTACAGAACTGGCACGCACCATGAACGTAGTTGCCGCCCAGGAACATAAGTAGATCTGGCGGCTCCACTCAACAGGATTTGCATTAGGAGCTTTCCCGGCACAAAGCGATTTCATGCGGCAACCATTTCGACTCACCGACATCCGACAAGGGGCATGATTTTAGCGGTGTCTTGCCGTCGTGCGAAGGAGAAAGACCATGTTCCTCATTATCGGTATCGTTCTTGCTGTGGCGTGGGTGCTTGGCTTTACGGTGTTTCATGTAGCCTCTTTTGGTATTCACATCCTGATCGTTCTTGCGATCATCTCGATTATTTTCCACTTTCTGCGGGGATCACGAGCTTAAGCACCGAAGCCGTAAAAAGAGCCGCACCTTAGGTGCGGCTCTTTAGCTTTAAGGGATTACTCGCTATAGTGCAGCAAGCTGAAAACGTCATATTCCGGAAAGCGCTCTCGGCCTTTCAAAAAATCAAGTTCTACCGCAAAACCGAGCCCGGCAATCACACCGCCTAATTGCTTTACCAGCTTGATTGTGGCCTGCATGGTACCGCCCGTTGCCAGCAAGTCGTCCACGATCAGCACACGCTGCCCAGGTTCAATCGCATCCTTGTGAAGCTCAAGCGAGTCTGACCCATATTCCAGGTCGTAGCTCACGCGGATTACCTCAGCCGGCAGCTTTTTCGGCTTACGAACCGGCGCAAAACCGGCGTTAAGCCGGTAAGCAAGCGCAGGCCCAAAGATAAAGCCGCGTGCCTCAATCCCCAGTACCAGGTCAATTTCCTGGCCCACGTAGTGCTGCGCCATACCGTCAATCAACTCTGCGAAGCCGGTTTTATGCTTCAGCAGTGTTGTGATGTCGTAAAACAAAATTCCCGGTTTTGGAAAGTCCGGTACCGTACGTACCAGGCTTTTTAGAAAAGTTCGGTTTTCCACTTCGCTCGACATCCTTACCAGCCTCCTTCAATTGTGAATGTACCCAGCGCATCGGCTTCGTGGCTGGGCAGATCTTCTTCTGCGACGCTGTCTACGCGGCTCCCGCGTGAACCTTTCTCAAGCACGGCACGCAATCGGCTGAGTTGCTCCATTGTGCCTGCCGCCGTTACTTCTACCGCTCCGCTTTGCGTATTGCGAACCCAGCCCCGCAGCCTGAGCTCCGCCGCCTCACGATGCACAAACCAGCGAAAGCCTACCCCCTGCACCCGGCCTTCCACGCAGTAGTGCCGAACCATGACCTCATCGGTGCTGCTTTGGTTGGCATGATTCACAGAGACTCCATGCCGGCATCGGCAAGCCCCAGTCTCACAGATGGATACTGCGAGCGCAAGCTTCCCCTCTCCGCGATCCAGATCAGGCAAGCGGCTTCCTGCGCCGGAACTGCGTCCTAGTGCAGGGGAATCCATCATGGAATCAGAGAAGCTTACGCAAAAAGATCAGGAAGCCCTGTCGCAGCCTGCTGTGTCGCGGCGCGCCTTTGTCGGTGCTGCTGCGATAGTAGGTGTCGGTATAGCCGGCATGCAGGCCGTGGCGCAAACACGCACTGAAGCCAAGAAGGGCCGCACCGGCAACAACGCCAGCGACCCGGGTGAAGAAAACAAGGTTCTGCTCGCCGAAAATCCAAACTCAAACGATCCGCCGGTGACCGATCACGGCGACGTTGGGGCTATCTGGTACTCGTTCGACCTTACCAAAAAGCGTCTGCAAAGCGGTGGTTGGACCCACCAGGTTACGGAACGCGAACTGCCCACCTCCAAGGATCTTGCCGGCGTCAACATGCGTCTCACCGCCGGCTCTTTCCGCGAGCTTCACTGGCACACGGAAAACGAGTGGGCCTACATGATCACAGGCACCGCCCGCGTTTCGCTCATGCAGCCTGACGGCAAGATGTTTATCGACGATGTGAAAGCAGGCGACCTGTGGTTTTTCCCGGCAGGCTACCCGCACTCCATTCAGGGCCTGGGATTGCCGGTGCAGGTGAGAACGACGGCTGCGAATTTCTGCTTGTCTTCGACTCCGGCAACTTTTCCGAAGACAGCACTTTCCTGCTCTCCGACTGGCTAGCCCACACTCCTCCCGATGTGGTGCAGAAAAACATGGGCTGGACGCAGGCCGAACTGGAGAAGCTGCCGCCTACCGAGCTCTATATCTTCGCGGCACCGCTACCCAGATCGCTCGAAGACGATAAAAAGCATATCGGCGAATTTCTGGAAACCGAGACGAAATACACCTACAAACTCACCGACCAGCCGCCGACAAAAAAGACATCCGGCGGCGAAGTCCGGATCGTCGACTCCGGCAACTTTCCCGTCTCTAAAAGCGTGGCGGCCAGCTTGGTCCGCATCAAGCCCGGCGGCATGCGCGAGCTGCACTGGCACCCCAGCGGCACCGAGTGGCAGTTCTATCTCGCCGGCAAGGGCCGCATGACAGTCTTCATGCCCGGCGGCAAGGCTCGTACCCAGGACTTCAATGCCAACGATGTAGGTTATGTCCCCAATATGGCCGGCCATTACATCGAAAACACCGGCACCGAAGATCTCGTCTTTCTTGAAATGTTCAAATCAGGCAAGTTCCAAGACGTTTCGCTCAACAACTGGATCGCCCGCATACCCCCGGAGATGGCTGAAGCCCACCTGAACCTCACAGCAGCCGCCATCGGCAAGGTGCCTTCTAAAAAGAATGAAATTCTACCCGGATAGGCACTGGTGCTAAGGTAGGCGTCAGGTTTGAGAGGGTGCACTCAGCAACACTGTGTGATTCTGAGTGGTGTATGCCAAGTTTGAAACCAGTAAGAGGTGTCATCCTGAGCGAAGCCGAAGGACCTGCTTTTGTCCTTGACTCTCGCGTCAGTGCCGAGGAAAACAGGTCCTTCGACTCCAACTGGCGCTTACGCGTCAGTTTCCGCTCAGGATGACACGATGTTTGTGATGGAGGTTCGATCTGCAAACTATTTCGTACATACCTTCTAAGCAAAGTAAAGTGTCATTCTAAGCGCAGCGAAGGATCTGCTTTATTCTGTCTTTCGCAATAAACTTACGAGCTCGTCTCCAGTTCCGACTGCGCCAGCGTTAGACAGCGAATTGTATTCGCATCCGCGTTCTCGCCGAAGCTCCGCACCTGGGCCAGCGCACTTGCAAGCGCCTCACCCAACTTCGTGCTCTCCGCATGCCCAAAGCGCCGCACAGCATTCAACAACGCTGCAGACGCATGGAAGAATACAAACGGCTGTTCAACGCGCATGCGCTCCACCAGCCACGGAACAGCGCGCATCTGAGGCTGCATTTGCAGAATGCAGATCGCTGCCAGCCTTTTGCCGGGTGAATCATCACCGGCCATCAGCTCATCAAGAAACAGGTCTGCCGCCAGCGCAATCGTCCGCATTTTCGCGACAATCGCGTTCATCGCCCGCGTGCGGTCGGGCCCCGCGTGCATGGAGGCGCGCACCGTTTCATACTCCTGCGCAAACCCCAGCATGCGCGCCTTGATCGTGCCTTCCATACTTTTGCGCAAGGTCGTATTAGGGGCCGCATCGAGCAGTGAACGCACCCGAGATGCGGCTGCAACCTCTCCACTTGGGATTGTCGCCGCACTCTGCGTAGCCGCTCCCACAACATGCGCCGAGGCAGCTACCGGTGACGAGCCCAGCGCTGCCGACTCACTTTGCGCCACTTGTTGCTGTACATCGCGCTCAAACTCAATCTGCCATATTTTGAACTTGGTCGCACCTCCGGCAACGGTTACCGCAGCTCGCAGCAGCTCCGCCGCAGGCTCTCGAAACCACCACAGCGCCACACCGATCAGCACCGGCCACACCACCGCCGTGCAAATGGCTGCAACTCCGGCCAGGATGCCGGGGATGTCGCCGTGGCTTGTATCAGCCGCCATTTGTGTCAAGGCAGGCGTTTCCGTAAGTAGCATTAGAAGCTCCGCTTGAAACCTCCCTACCGGTACATGATGTCAGCCATACTAGCGAGCGTCGATGTGGCAGACAAGATTACCGACTGGCCTCAATATGAATGGAAGCCCGAAAGTTATCGATTGTGCCGCGAGGTAGGAAGGAATCCCTGGCCTATCCAACTTAAAATCCAGAGCAAAGCTCCGTAAATTACAAGCGGTAAACCAAATGAGAACGGCAGGTGCTGAAACCAGAAACTAAAATATCCTGGAATCCAGGTAGAAATAAACCCTGAAAGCAATCCAAAAATGATCATTGAGACGCCTATGGTCGTCACGACCATGCCGACTAGACGCGCCCTCCCTAAGCCATTCGCCCAATTCATGCGCAGAGCTTACGCTTATCCGAAGGACTTGGCAAAAAGATCGCGCTGGAAAATAGCAATAATTACGCCTACTAAAAGCCGGGCGTACCCTTAGCTACTAAGCCCGCGACAAATACACACCCTCAGCGGTATCCACGCGAATCTTTTCCCCTTCATTGATAAATGGAGGCACCTGCACGATCAGCCCGGTTTCCATCCTCGCCGGCTTGGTCACTGACGATGCCGTGGCCGATTTCAGCCCCGGCTCCGTCTCAATCACCGTCAGCTCTACCGTCCCAGGCAGGTCAATACCGACCGGCACCCCGTCGAAAATGGACACTGTAATCTGCAAATTCGCCGTCAGGTACTCGACAGCATCGCCCAGGGTATCGCGCTTCAGGTTGGTCTGCTCATAGCTGGTCGTATCCATGAAGTAGTAATCGTCACCGTCGTTGTACAAAAATTCCATGGCAACTTCATCCACAATCACGCGATCAATCGGATCGGGCGAGCGAAAGC
>CAXSBB010000031.1:0-12310 GCA_964235655.1 uncultured Acidobacteriaceae bacterium | reverse complement strand
CACAGCCGAAACCCTGCTTCGCTCTTGCCCCCGCCCCTCACACCGAAGCAAAGTCAATGCGGCCGACGGCAGCCGCGCCACCCCCCGGGCGGGTATGCGAAGTATCTACTCAGCACCCCGTGTCATCCTGAGCGAAGCATGGCGGAGTCGAAGGACCTGCTTTGCTTGCCGCCGCAAAATTAAAATCGAAACCTCGCCCAGGATGACACCCGTTGCTTGTTTCCGACGTTGCACCCTGCCCAAGGGCAGGGTCGCAGGCACCGCACCGAGACCCTGCCCTCCTCATACACCCCCGCGCAAAACCTCTTTCAATGAAACACAGCCGTTCAAACTTGAACGAAGCCCGATGAAGCGAAACTACTTCGCTCCATAACCTTCTTGCTGATACAACCGCCCCTCGAAGACCATGCTTTTACCGAGATCGAATCATTCGACAGCCATCGAATGAAAATTCATACTTGCCTACCCGTATGTATTGTTGCCATGCAAAAGCGGTACCTACAGGAAAGTTGAAAATGCAACCGCGAATGCTTCAACTTCCATTTTCTGCCCATTTTTAAGGAAAACGGCACGTAGCCCCATGCGGCACAGCAGCTCAAATCATCAGCCAAAATAAAGTTACCTCCGTTCCCCGCACCCTGTCACACCAATTCAGCACCTCAAAACTGCACCTCTTTCGCAGCAATTGTGTGAAAGGAGTGTTACAAACACACAAAAAACACCGGTTTTTGCCATAAAACAGCCCGAATTTCACGTTCTGCACACTCCCTCGAAAGTGGCAGAAAATGGAGGGTATCAACACTTCGCCGTTCCCCTAAAAAGTCCTTTCAGCCCTCTGCTGAAGCAGCTTCTTTGCCCCGCTTCAAGCCATTCCACCGCACCGCAAGCTGGCGCGGCAATGCTGCATTAAACTAGGTGCAGAGGTCGCGGCCATGTCTGAGCACAACGGAAACGGAAACGGTTACAAGGGCAACACCACAGGAGTTCGCCTGAAGGTCGGCCTGGCCGAAATGCTGAAGGGCGGCGTCATCATGGACGTCACTGACGCTTTCCAGGCGGAAATCGCTGAAAAATCCGGCGCAGTTGCCGTCATGGCCCTTGAGCGCGTGCCCGCGCAAATCCGTGCTGAGGGCGGCGTAGCCCGCATGGCCTCCATCAAGGTCATCCGCGAAATCATGTCCGCTTCCTCCATTCCGGTCATGGCCAAGGCCCGTATCGGCCACTTCGTCGAGGCGCAGGTGCTCCAGCAGCTCGGCGTCGATTTCATCGACGAATCCGAAGTCCTGACCCCTGCTGACGAGACCCATCACATTGATAAACATGCCTTTACCACTCCCTTTGTCTGCGGCGCACGCGACCTGGGTGAGGCCTTGCGCCGCATCGCCGAAGGTGCCGCGATGATCCGCACCAAGGGTGAAGCAGGAACGGGCGACGTCGTCCATGCCGTCAAGCACATGCGCCAGATCGTGAAAGACATCAAGGCTTTAACCGTCCTGAGCGAAGAAGAGCTGTACGTAGCCGCCCGCGACCACCGCGCCCCGCTCGAACTGGTCCGCATGGTCGCCCAGCTCGGCAAGCTGCCCGTCCCGAACTTCTCCGCCGGCGGCATCGCCACACCCGCCGATGCCGCCCTGGTACGCCAGCTCGGTGCAGAAGCCGTTTTCGTCGGCTCAGGCATCTTCATGAGCGACTCCTACAACTTCGCCCCGCGCGAGGAAGCCGAAATCCGTGCCCGCGCCATCGTGCGCGCCACCACCCACTTCGACGACCCGGCAGTTGTCGCAGAATGCGCCGAAGAATGCACCGGCGCAATGAAGGGCCTGGCAATTGCAGCCCTCGAAACCTCGGCCCTGCTTCAGATGCGCGGCGTATAACCTTGCAAGCTTCCGCACAGCCCACAGCGGCTTCAACTCACAATCTGAAGCCGCTGCGCATCGGCGTCCTGGCCGTTCAAGGCGACTACGCCGCGCATGCCTCTGCCCTGCGCCGGGCCGCGGCAGCTTCCGGCGCACCGTTAACTGTGGTGCTTGTTCGTAAACCTGCCGAGCTTGACGCTATTGACGGCTTGATTCTTCCGGGTGGTGAATCGACAACGTTCCTGAAATTTCTGGAGCGCGACAACTTCCTCGCTGCCTTGCAGGCCTTCGCGTCGTCATGGCCTACGTTCGGTACGTGTGCAGGTTCCATCCTGCTGTCCCGCGAGGTTCTGCACCCCACCCAGCCCAGTCTTGCCGTACTGGACGCAACGATAGAGCGCAATGCTTACGGCCGACAGAACGACAGCGCTATCCTTCATGCGAAAACAGGGCTGGGCGGCCCGCCCATGGAAATGGTCTTCATCCGTGCGCCGCGTTTTACCCGCGTCGGTGAAGATGTGCATGTTCTCGCCGAACGCGACGGCTTCCCCTCGCTCATCGAGCAAAAGCACCTTCTAGCAGCCACGTTCCACCCGGAGCTGTCCCAGGATACGCGCCTCCATAGCTACTTTCTCGATAAAGTACGCGCCTGCAATGCCGCAGCAGATCCCCAAAGCGGCGCCGCCTAAGCTCTTCCCTTTTTCCACAAAGCTGTTCGCGGTACCCACGTTAGAGGTATATAAAAGCTTTCCTCGCAATGGGGCTGGCACACAGGCCGTATGCGAGTAAGCTGATTCTAGAGAGCTGCCATGCCTGCTACCTATACTCCCCGAAGTACCCAGACTGAGCAGGATCGCCGCGATCCAGGTTTTGGTGGCAGGCCCCCGCTTCACAATCGGCCTACAGGTGGCGGCGGTGACGGCGACAATGGAGATGATGGGTTTCGGGGCCGTGGTCCACGAGAGCTGCTGAGGCGCTATCGTATGGGACTTTCTTTCCTTCTGGCCGGCGATCTGATCTTCTTCGTGTCGCTTATCAGTGCGTTCTTTGTCCACCGAAGCTCAGGACATTTCGATGCAGCAGATAATTATGTTGCAGATTGGCATGCTTGCCCAATCCCTGACGCACTCTGGTTTGCTACCGGCTTTTTAATCGTGTCCTCAGTCACTATGGAATATGGTCGACGGCAGCTATTTTATGAAGTTGATGTAATCGAAGAGTGGCTGGGGCTTGGACGGCCAATGGCTCGACGTACTTGGCCTTGGCTGGCAGCTACCGCGACCCTTGGTAGTGCGTATTTGGGCTGCACCTGGATTGCCTGGAATAAGCTTGGCAGCGAAGGCTTTCACTTCAGTACCAGTCCTGATAGTGCCTTCCTCTTCATGCTGACCGGTATGCACTCTCTGCACATTGCCGCTGGGCTGCTGCTGCTTGCTGTAGGGAGTATAGGTTTGTACCAGTTAGGTCGGGTCGAGCAGCGCCAGATTTTGGTCGATTGTGTTGCCTGGTTCTGGCACGCCATGGGTGCATTCTGGTTACTGCTATTCGCGCTTCTTGTTCTGAAGCATGGAGCCTAAAACTTAAAAGCAAGGTCTTCCTGCTCCGCTGTTATGGAGAACCACATCGGCGCCGCCTCCTACGAAGTGAACAATCTCTACCCGATCTCCACTGGAAAGCAGCGTCCCTTTCCATGCCTCCCGGGACACGATCTCTCCGTTATGCTCTAGTGCAACCCGATCCGCCTGCATGGCAAGCGCCTCTACCAACTCTGCAATCGTGCTTCTTTCGCCCAGCTCTTCCAGGTTTCGTTCCTGCCCATTTAGGATCAGCCGCATGAGCCCAGCTTAACAAATACGCTTCCGATTGCCTTGGCAAGCGGCTAGTTACGAAGCATGACCACCGATCCATCGAAGTCGAAGCTGAAATCCATTTCCGCAACTCCGGCACCTTCCATGACACAGCGCAGCTTTTTACGGTCTTCAGCCTGCAGCAGCAGAAAACCGCAGCCACCCGCGCCAACAAGCTTACCTCCACTGGCTCCACCCGGACCCAGCGCGAGTTCATAAAGTTCATCCACACGGTTACTGCTCATTCCTTTGCTGCGGCCGCGTTTGCGCAGCCAATGCTGATGCATCATGGAGCCATACCGCCACACATCACCACTGGTCAGCATTTCTTCAATTTCATATCCGAGTTGCTTGGTAAAGTGCAGGTCATCAAGCATCTTCTTATCGCGAGACTCTGATTGAGTTTTTTGCTCCTGCAGCAGGGTGGATGCGGATCGCGTAGACCCGACGAAAAAAAGCATCAAGCCCTCCTGCAATTCACGAGACTTTCCCGCGGGCATTCGAACCGGTGCTATGCCGACTGTGCCGTCGCGCCGATAATCCTGTCCCTGGATGCCCCCGAACGCGGCGATGTAGTGGTCCTGCTTCCCTACCGGCTGGGCAAGCCGGTTCATTTCAATTTCAACCGCTTCCTGCGCAAGCGTCTCGCTGGCTACATGCCTTTGCTTGTAGGCATACAGTGCATGCAGAAGACCGACCGTGAACGCGCCCGAAGAACCGAGACCCGTACCGGCCGGCACATCCGCTACACTCGTCAATTCGAGAAAATCTTCCATGTCGTGCATGTTCAAGGCTTCCCGAAACAACGGGTGCCGGATTGCATCACGTGTGGCAGCGTGCTCCATTTCGGAGTACTTGAGAAAATAGCCGGGAAAAAACGACCGGTTCACCGTGATGTACACGTACTTGTTGATAGCAGCTGAAATGACAAAGCCACCGAACTCGCGGTAGTACGAAGGCAGGTCGGTGCCTCCGCCGCCCAGCGAGATACGGAGGGGTGTCTTCGCAATGATCATGCAGTCATCCTGGGAGCTATGGCATGCTGACGCAGCATGAGTTCAGCTTCAACCATGCCCGCTGGGGAACCGATTTCGTAGAATCGCTCCTTCACTTCGTACCCGGCCAGCTTGCCTCGCATCACCAATGCTGAGGAGATGTCCGCCAGGTCGAAGCGCTCGCCTGACTGCCATCCGGAAAATGCTTCGGCACGGTACGCGCTCAATCCATAGTCGATATGCTGCATCGCGGCGGTTTGCTCCGTCTTGCTGTAACGCACAATACGGCCTTGCTCAAATTCGACATTGCTGCGGTCCCAGCGGCCTTCGTTACGAAAAACCGTCATCAAGCCTTGTGTATCCGCCTTGATGAAGCTCTCCCAAATAGTCCTGAAATCAGCCGGCAGATAGCTGTCGCCATACATCACCATAAAGGCCGGGCCAAGTAAAGGCAGGGCCTGCCGCAAGGCACCTCCTGTTCCCAACGGCACCGGTCCGTCTGGGGAATAGCGTATCCGGCAGCCCCATCGTGATCCATTGCCTGCGTAGTCACGGAGCTGCTCCTCAAAATGGCCGCAGCAGATCACGACATCTCGGAACTTCTGGCGGGCAAGCAGTTTGAGTTGATGCCCTAAAAAGGGCTCACCTGCAAGTGGCAGCATCGATTTTGCTACGCTGCGTGTAGCTGGCCACATGCGGCTTGCAAGGCCGCCTGCCAGTAGAGCTACGGTTGGCATCCGGAAATCATGCATAAAGCACCCGCTCCTCTTCGCGCATCGAGTCGAGCGCCGCGCGCACTGCCTCTCGGCTGGTCCACCGCGAAGTCCATCCCAGTGCACGGATGCGATCGCTGTTAAGTCGTACCACCGGCACATCACCCTTCCATCCGCGTGTGCCACCGGTATAAGCGTAGGCCGGCGTGCGGCTTAGTCCCAGGCAGCAAACAGCTTCATCGGCAATTTCATTGACAGTGATTGCGTCGAGCGTTGACACATTGAAAGCCTGGAAGGGCAGGTCGCAGCAATCTAGCGCCAGCAGAACTGCCGCCACTACATCCAGCACATGAATGTAGGATTTGCTCTGCTGCCCATCGCCTAAAATTCGCAAAGAAGCGGGATTGCCGGACAATCTTCGTAGAAAATCAAAGCCTACGCCATGCGTCTGGCGCGGTCCGACAACATTGGCGAAGCGAAACGCACAGGCACGCAGACCGAACATAGCGCAATAGCTTGCTATGAGTGCTTCACCGGCCAGCTTGCTTGCCCCGTAGGTAGAAACCGGTTGGAATGAGCCGTCATTTTCGCGGACCGGCACTTCTCCCAGTTCTCCGTACACGCCGCTTCCCGAGGCATACAGCAGTCGCCCCACACCGGATCGCCGCATGGCTTCTACCACGTTGTTCGTGAGCAGCGTCCCCTGGTAGAAGTCAATCTCGGGCTCTGTCGCGGCGCGGGCAATGTCGGGGTTCGATGCGAGATGAATTACAACATCGTGGCCGGCCATGGCAGAGGTGAGCCGGGGCAGGTCGGCAGCCTCGGCATGGATTATTTTCAGACGGGCGTCTTGCAAATGCTGCTCATAGTGCCAGGATCGGCCCGAGGAAAAATTGTCGTAAATCGTGACAGCACTGGCCGCGCCGGCTGTGCCCAGAAGCTGATCCACAAAATGGCTGCCGATAAAACCGGCACCGCCGACGATAAAAAAGCGGCGTCCCGCGGATGCTGCGGCTTGTGTAAATGGAACTACAACCATGACCGGTGCTCCTCATGTCCCATCTAGCTGTGATCGCACAGGGGTTCAAATCCATTCGGAAGAGTGATCTCTTACGCTGGCTCCTGCTCACAAACAAGGTGGATTGTTAAAAAGAGGATACGCATTGTGGACAACTTGACAGAGAAGAATTTTCCCTATTCGGGACTTTCGTAACTAGCGAAGCTGTAATTTTCTTCATGCTTCGAAGGCGATGCTCCTACAGTTTTCACAGCCCCCAAATCTCAGTTGCTTTCCCTGGAGACTCGTCATGAACCTAAACACTGACCTACAAGTGAAACTTTTCTGCGATGCCGCAGACATTGAAAGTCTGCTCACGATGTACAGCAAACCTCATATTAAAGGATTTACAACGAATCCTTCCTTGATGAGAAAAGCAGGGGTCAAGGATTTTCAAGCTTTTGCTCATGCCGTGCTTTCAGCAATTCCTGATCTGCCGGTTTCTTTTGAAGTTTTTGCCGACGATGAAGTCGGCATGGAACAGCAGGCCCGCTTGATCGCCTCCTGGGGAAAAAATGTGTATGTAAAAATTCCCATTACGAACACACAGGGCTTCTCAACCATGCCGCTGGTGCGGCGGCTTTCGCGTGACGGCATCGCGCTCAATGTTACGGCGTTGATGACGCTGGAGCAGGTAGGGCGGGTCGCATCCGCTCTTGATCGCAACACGCCGGCGATCGTTTCTGTCTTTGCAGGGCGAATTGCCGATACCGGTGTTGACCCTGTGCCGTTGATGCGCCGCGCGGTTGATATCCTTTCAGAGAAACCCCGCGCTGAGCTGCTTTGGGCTAGCTCGCGCGAACTGCTCAACATCTTTCATGCTGAGGAGTCCGGTACACACATCATTACGGCCACGCCCGACATCCTGAACAAACTTTCGCTCGTCGGTAAAGATTTGAACGCCTTTTCGCTTGAGACTGTGCGCATGCTTTACAGCGACGCCATGTCAGCCGGCTTCACACTAGGAAACCGCGTACCCCTGCCGAATGTGCTACCGGTAGCGGGACGCTATGCAAGCCGCGGCAGCTCGCTTGCAGCTTCCTGACGTGCTGTAACGCTTTGCGCCTCTTACTGCATTGTGAGAGGCGCAAGCCTGTTCAAAAGTGTGCCAAAATCTGGTTTGCTGCATCCGGTAAAGACTTGCTCCATATATCTACTGACATGGAGTCAGGCACATCATGCTCCTGGCCGGTACGCACCCAGACCGTGCGTACGCCGGCAGCCCTGCCGCAAGCTACGTCTGTGCTCCGATCACCGATGATCCAGCACTCAGAGAGCGATAGCTCATATACCCGCGCGGCTTCATTCAGGAAGTATGGACTGGGTTTCCGACACAGGCAGGGTCCGGTAAACTCCGGATGATGGACGCAGTAAAATGCTTCCGCAAGCGCTATCCGGGCACCTGCGAGCTGTTCCGTCAGTAAACCGTGCATAGCTTCAAGCTCGCCGGGAGGCGATTTGCCTTTTGCAACATTTGGCTGGTTCGACACAAGAAACAGCAGGTACCCGGCATCGCGGAGCGATGCCAGCGCGGGAAGAACTCCTTGAGCCAGTTGAAACTCCGTCCACCGGCGCGGGGATTCCCAAGCGCCGGTATCGGGGTACCAGACATTGCGGTTCAACACTCCGTCACGATCAAGAAACACAGCGCGCCTGCTCATGCCGCAACCTAGACAGCAGCCATGGCAGCCGTGCTTTCCCACTTCATCTCCCGGGCGCGCATCATGGGATGCGACACGAGCAGGTGCCACACTACGGCTTGAAATGATTCGGTAAGCGCAGTGACCGTATCAACGGAGAGAGTCGGAATCAGCAGAGCTTCTTCAGCGACCTGGGCGGTATAACCGCCATCGCGGCCTACAACGCCGAGGATGCGCGCGCCGACTTCCTTGGCCAGCCATAGGCTGTTTACCAGGTTCATGCTGACTTTTTTCTCGATGGAACCGCCGCCGACAGAAAACACAAAGAGGGCATCTTTTGCACACAAACGACTGCCGCGCAACCAATTGGCATAGCAGGTGTCCCAGCCGTCGTCATTGATGCGCGCGGTCAGCTCAGAAACGTTGTCAGAGGGTGCGTAGCACTCAATCCCGGCAATTTTACGGAAGTCGTTCACGGCATGCCCTGCATGGCCGGCCCCGCCGCCCACCCCAAGGAAGAACAAGCGACCGCCGTTCTTACGTACATCGTCCAGAATGTGCAGCATGCGCTCAATTTGAGCCGGCTGCACGCTTGCCGCTGCCGCGCAGACTTCCTGTAAATACCGTGAAGTGTAATCCATCCGTAGCCCCCCGGCGACTGCTTGCAATCCAGCCTGCCGAACGCGTTATCGGCGTCGGGATGTCTGCTTTCTAGGTTACCGTCGTCAGTTTTCCCGAATCGGGAATGAATTCAAGCCGCAGTTTTCTGCGCCGGTGGCACCGCGCGCGGTAGCTGCACCGCGGCGATGGTATGGCGCTGCGCGTATACCATCAGCGCAATCCCGGCCAGCACACTGCCGAGACTTGCAGCCTGGGCGTTTGTTAGGCCCCAGTACACCCGTGGGTTGATGCGAATGAACTCGACCAGGAAGCGCGCAATGCCGCTCAGGATCAAATACTCGCCCGTAATCTGCCCTGTGTGCAAAAGTCGGCCAAGCGCCGGGGCACTGCGCCGCCATAGCAGGTATGCAATGCCGATGCCGACCAAACACTCATAGATAGGCGTCGGGTGAACAGGGTAGTTCACCGGATCGAGACCATTGGGAAAGCTCATCGCCCATGGCAGGTTGCTCGCTTTGCCATAATCCCCATCGCCCGAGGTGAAGCAACCGATGCGGCCGATGGCATAGCCGAGCGCCGCTGAAGGGGCGCATAGATCGAGCATAGTCAGGCGGCGCAAGCCATTGCCGCGCGCCTGCAACAGCAAGGCACCGATTCCGCCTGCCAAGCCGCCGAACCACGCAACGCCGGCCCGGTCGATCAACACGGAAGGATGCGCTATTAACGTGGCAGGGTCTTGCAGTACATGCCAGAGCTTGGCTCCAACCTCGCCGGTGATAGTGGCAATGGCGATAATGCTGATCGCATCAGCATCGACACGGAACCGACGCAAATTAGCTTGGAGCAGAAAACCGGCGGTAAGCGCGGCGATAGCCAGCATCAGCCCAAACGTCGGTAGCGCGAAGTGCCAGATATGGATGAAAGGAAGCATGCTCTACACTCTCCACTATAGACGGCTGCCAATCTGCTTCGACACCGGCTACAAGGTTCCGCCTTCGCATGCAACCACGCTCCGAGCTTCCCGTTTTGTTTTCAAGCGCGCAAATCCAGGCGCGAGTCGCTGAACTCGGCTCTGCTATCACCCGTGATCTCATAGGAGAATCCGTCGTACTCATCGGCGTGCTCAAAGGAGCTGCAACTTTCCTAGCCGATCTTGCACGAGGCATTGATCTCGACTGCTCCTTCGATTTTCTTTCCGTATCAAGCTATGGCGAGGGCACCACATCAAGCGGACAGGTTCAGCTGGTTCTTGATTTAAGCGCGTCGATCCATGGCAGGAACGTGATTCTGGTCGAAGACATTCTTGACACAGGTCTCACGCTCTCGTTTTTGCGGAAACTGCTGCTGGCGCGACAGCCTCGCACCCTGCGGCTTGCCGCGCTGCTCGACAAACCCAGTCGGCGCATGGAGCCCGTCGAGGCGGACTACATCGGCTTCAGTATTCCAAATTATTTTGTCGTCGGCTACGGAATGGACTTTGCCGAACGCTACCGCAATCTCCCGGACATCCGCATCTTGCCGGCCCAGGTCTGAGCTGTTCGTGCGGATGGAAGAAGCCGCGCGCTATCATGCTATTTCACGGTGTCCCGTAAGCGAGGAGAGGAGTGGACGGAGGCGAGCACAATCCGGAGCAGCAACCGGAACAAGCCCGGGCACATACTCCAAAGCCGAACTGTGACGCTGCCCTTGCTCCTGAGACACCTGCCCTTGCCGCGGTAAACTTGCGCGATGCCGTGCCGCAGGTGGCACGCGCTCCCAGTGCCACGGAGTTCCTCATCCGCCTGGCGGAAACCCTCAGCACCACCCTGGACCTGAATACCCTATTACAGCAAACCGGCGAGCTGGTGCGCGCGGTGCTCGATTTTCGTATTTTCGCTATCTTCCTGGTGAATGATCGCTTCGGCGATCTCCGCATGCGCTTCCAGATCGGTCATGAACCGGAGACAGAGCGCGTTCGCCTGCAAATAGGCCAAGGCATCGTCGGCAAGGTTGCCGAAACGCGGCAGGCCCAGTTGGTCAATGATGTAAGTCGTTCGGCAGACTACATTGAAGCCAACCCGCGTGTCTGCTCTGAGCTCGCCGTGCCGCTTATCGCCAAGGGTCGGCTCATCGGCGTCATTGACATTGAGAGTGAGCAGCTCAACTATTTCCGTCCGGAGCACTTGCACCTGCTCACGCTTACGGCCTCGCGCATCTCGCAGGCGGTTGAAAATGCGCGGCTCTACTCGCGCGTGGCGCGCCAGGCGCAAACGCTCAAGGTGCTCAACGACATCGCCCGTGAGTTCACTGCCATCCTCGACCTCCCTGCCCTGTTTACCCGCATTGGGGAGCTGCTGCGTCGTCTGCTCGATTTTCAGTTCTTCACCATCTGGATCATCAACGAGACCGACGGCGTGCTCGAAAGCCGCTTTGCCACTCGCTTCAGTGAGCCGGTAGAAGTGCATGAGCGTCTGCCGGTCAACCGCGGCTTGGTGGGCGCGGCTATCGCACTTGGTAAGCTGGTACACGCGCCCGATGTGCGCAAAGATCCTCGCTACTTCCTCAAGAACAAGGAGACGCGCTCCGAGCTGATTGTGCCCCTGATCTACAAAAGCGAGGTGATCGGTGTGCTGGAGCTGGAGCACACCCGTGCCAACTACTTTACCGAAGACCATGAGCGTGCACTCACCACACTAGCTTCGCAGGTGGCTATCTCGATTGAAAACGCACGCCTGTACCAGAGGGTGGCTCAGCAGGAACAGCGGCTTGAACACGACATGGACATGGCGCGCCAGGTGCAACTGCGCCTGATGCCGCACAGCGTACCGCAGCATGAGCATGCCGAGTTTGCCGCACGCTTTTTGCCGGCGCGCGCCATCGGCGGC
This sequence comes from uncultured Acidobacteriaceae bacterium, assembly GCA_964235655.1. Classification (GTDB taxonomy): domain Bacteria; phylum Acidobacteriota; class Terriglobia; order Terriglobales; family Acidobacteriaceae; genus EB88. The sequence goes on along the minus strand of CAXSBB010000031.1, from coordinate 717 downwards.
GACCTGTACGACTTTCTCCGCTATGACGCATTCCGCTCCGCGCTCGCGGTGGGTGATGTCAGTGGCAAAGCCGCCCCGGCTGCCTTGTACGCCGCGCTGGTTAGCGGCATCATGCGCTCGGCAGGAGTCAGCCACCTGGGACCGGCAGAAATGCTGGCGCTGCTCAACGATGCGCTCCAGGAACGCCATGTCTCCGCGCAGTATGTAGCGATGGTATATGCCGTGTGGAACGACGAAAACATGACGCTCCAGATCGCAAACGCCGGGGCCACCCAGCCCATCTTCTACCGCGCCCGACCCGATGGTGGCACAGTCGACATCGTGCGCGCAGAGGGTTTCCCGCTGGGGCTGTTTCCGAACGTGCGCTATGAGGAAATCTCGGTTGCGACACGCCCCGGCGACGTGCTCGTCTTCCTGAGTGACGGCATTACAGACGCACAGGATGCGAGCGGCGAGATGTTCGGTACAGAGCGGGTGCTGGAGTTGGTGCGCGTTCACTGCAAAGCCGGCGCGTCCGAGCTGGCGTCGATCATCCTTGCCGCCGTAGCACGGTTCCAGGGTGAAGCCGAGCGCTTTGATGATGAGACGGTAGTCGTACTGAGAGTACGCTGAGTTGTCCTCTACCTCTTCACGGAAGAAGCGCATCCGTTACCATGGGGAACACCCCATCCTTCTACTACCGCGCGTTCAGGCTCGAATGAGAAAAATTAAAATTAT
>CAXSBB010000030.1:0-13856 GCA_964235655.1 uncultured Acidobacteriaceae bacterium | reverse complement strand
GTGATCCAGCCGTGGAGGTACTCGCGGAAAGTCCCTTCTGCTGTTTTCGAGGGGGTAAGGTCTAAAGCCCCGATTGGTAGCGATGCACCTGCCATGGCCGTCTGCTCCTACTTCAAGGTGGTGAGGTATAGCGAAACCTGCTCAAGCTGGGTTTCGGTTAGCTGCATGGGAGGCATCAGAGCGCCTTCCTTTACATCATCCGGGTTGCGAATCCAGGTTTTCAGATTGTCCACAGTGTTCGGCACCGTACCCGAGGCCAGCGTGTCGCGCCCGCCGAAATGGGTCAGATTAGGGCCGAAGCGCCCGTTGGCGCCTGTGCCCTGTACCGCATGGCAATTCTGGCAGGCATTATTCAGAAACACCTGCTTGCCTAGAGCAACCTGGTCGGCGCCGGCTTGTGTCTGCCCCGGCTCAGGTTTGGCTTGAGTTGCTCCATTGCCTTCAAAAGCTGAGGTCACCAGGTGTGCGCCGCTGTTCGCATCAGGCTTTGTGATTGCGCCGCCCTGCGGCTCTACTGCCGGTTCCTGCTGGTTGCTGATCCAGCGCTGAAAGTCCTGCGGTGTATCCACGTACACGCGGATGAGCATCTTGGCATGCTCCACGCCGCAGAACTGGCCGCACTGGCCGACGTATACGCCCGGTACATGCGGATCGATCCACATCTCATTGACATGGTCGGGAATATTGTCGACCTTACCGGCAAGCTGCGGCACCCACCAGGAGTGCCAGACATCGGCTGACTGCAGCTTCATGAAAGTGGGCATCGGGCGCTCTTTAGTGCTTAGAGGAACGTGAAGCTCATTGGCTACCACAACGCCGTATTTCGGGTACCGGTACTCCCACCAGAACTGGTGGCCTACCACGGTAATATCAAGCGCGGTAGGCGGCTTGGGATTATCCTGAATGGCAAAAATAACGCGCGCCGTAGTCAGGAACATCACTACCACGATGATGAGCGGAATGATAGTCCAGGCAAGCTCAACTTGCGGAGAGCCGTAAATCTGCGCGGGTTCTGTATCGCTCTCGACCCTCTGCCGGTACTTGATGATTACGTAGAACCAAATTCCGCCTACAACCAGGAGAATGCCTGCCGTAATGCCGATGACGAACAGGCTGAGGGTAAACTCCTCCTGCGCCGGCGTGGAGACGGGGGCAAACATATTCGGGATCAGCGACGGCTTGTTCTCAGCCCAGCCGCTCGCGGCAAACAGGAGCGAGCAGCACAACAGGAAGGCAGAGCGCGTCCTAAGAGCAGATACAAACAGCTTCGACATGTCAACGCATCTCTCTTTCAGTGACGTTAGCAAAGATGTTCGGCTTGCGGCCCGGGACTCGCTGGTCTGCCGTATAGCTGTAGTGGTACGGTAACTCACATGCTGCCCCCGCGGACAGCTCCGGCAAACTATTGTTCCCGATCAGGCCGCTTTTCTTCCTCAATCCTAGCAGGGGAAAACCACCCTGGAGTGACGAATGCAGAGGAGTGCCGGTCGTGCTTTCGACAGCACAAAGTTCCCGCACCCGCAGGCTTTCACGAAATCAATGCCAGTCTTACGCTCCCGCCTCTTAAAAGCCTTTTCTGAACCTGTCAGTTCAGCCGTTTTGCCGCATTGGCGATCACGCGCACTCCGTGCAGCAAAGGGCGCAGGGGAAAGCCTTCTCCATAGCCGCGCAGCACCAGCTGCGGTACCAGCGGCAAGCGCATCAGGCGAAATCCTAAAGCAGGCTCTCGGTAAAAACGGGCAGCCGTATGCCCGGCCACGCGCAGGTCCGACTGCAAAGCGCGGGCGGCAGAGAGAAAAGCCGGGGCAAGTGGTGCCCCGGCAAGCGCCTTTCCGATCGCCGAAGCTGCTGCCTGGCCGCTCCGGATGGCTCCGTAGATGCCCTCACCGGTAAGCGGGTCCACAAAGCCCGCTGCATCCCCGACAAGCAGAACCCGACTACCCTCCGCAGGTCGGTAATCGGCAGCCCCTAAACCCAGAAATTGACCCACGGCACCCGAGTGTTTGCGCTCTGCACCGCAGCGCAGTGCGATATATCGGTCCAGTGCGGCGCGGTCGATTTTTCGCCCGCCTTCAGCCCCGATGTACAAACCTACATTGACGTGCGTATCCCTGGGAAAAAGCCAGCCGTAACCGCCCGGCACCGGCGCAAAGTCAAAGGTCAGCGGGTACCGCTCTTCCGATTGTGTGTACGGCACGTTGGCTTCCAGGGCAAACCCGCGCCTGAACCATTCCCCACCTGTTGCAAGCGCGCGCACCCGGCTGTGCACCCCATCGGCACCCAGTACAAAGCGTGCCCGGCAGGTGAGGCCATCCGAAAACCGCAGGATAACTTCGCTGCTTGTCTGTTCGATAGCTGACAATGCCGCAACGTGGCGAAACGCAGCGCCGCGCTCCCGTGTGCGCTCCAGGCAAAACGAATCGAGCTCTTCCCGCACGGTCATGGCGCACACCGGTGTCTTGCGGCCTACAGTGATTGCGGAACCGGTCGCCTCCTCAAGCACAATGCTGCGAGCCCAGTGCCGTACCACCGGTGCGACTGAGTAGCGCAGTGCCCGAACGGCTTTAAGGGTGAGCCCGCCGGCGCAGGCTTTAGGCCGGGGAAATGCCGCGCGGTCCACCAGCAGCACACGGTGCCCGGCAGCAGCCAGGTCGTAGGCGGCCGCGCACCCGGCCGGACCTGCACCTACAACTATTGCGTCCCATACCGTTTGATCCGTTGGAGTTGTTGCGGCCGCCGAAGCCGTGCCCAGTCCCATGGCTCAATTATGACGTGGCGGCCACTTCCATACCGCTAAAACGGCATCCGTCCGGAGAAGATAACGCCATGGTTGAAGCTGTGGTACGAGCTGGTCGCCAGCTGCCAGCCCGATCCCAGGGTTACACCGATACGATTGTGAATTTTGTAGCGGTAGACAATACCGGGCGTGACAAAGTTCTGCGTCTTGCCGTCGTTGGGGCCGCCCTTGAAGTAGGTGGTGTTGAACTCAACCTCCGGCCACCAGTGCGGGTCGCCATGGTATTGCAGTGCGGTGTTCCAGGCGATGGGCCTGCCTGCGATATTGCTGTTCTGCACGGGCAGGGTGGCGCCGATCGTGGACTGGACATCGAAGTGGCCATAGCCCTTGCCGACAGCCAGGGTGGGGGATACAGAAGCGTCTCGGGCTCCATTCAGGTAGGAGCCGGTGGGGATGGAACCGCCGACAAAGGCGGTGATGATGGCATTGCCGTGTTCTTCATTGCGCGCGAAGAAGCGGTACTTCAGCAGAAATGGAACGTCGCCGAAGCCGTCTTTCGCGGTGGAGTTGTGCTGGAGGTAGGGCGGCACGTTAAAGAGCAACTCGACGCGCCGCAGAGGGATCAGCTCAAGTCCCCTGCCCGCTCCATAGTTCCACAGGCGGGTATGGTTGGTTTGCGGTTGCGACAGGAAGTCGGAGCGGATTTCCTGCTCAAGCCGGGGCGTTACCGTGGCAAGCGGTGTGACCCAGTGCGGCTGCTCAGCCTGGGTGGCACTGGCACGCGCCAGGTAGGAGCCGATAAAGCCATGCGGCGTTTGGGCAAGCGAGGGCGAGGCTGAAGCGGCAGCGGAGGTTTTCGCGGCGGTCTGCGCGTACACCATTGGGGCGAGTGCCGGTGATAGCGCGGTAAAACTGAAAAGAGCGGAGCGGAGAAAATGCGTCAAAGAGGCCTCAAAGGAACGCGATCTTATGTGTGAATTGGTCCGAAGCTAATGAAACTATACGTTTTGAATCGTTCTTGCTTACTATACCTTCCTTTTGATCGGCTCCCACCCAATTGGCTTAGAACGGGACCGGTGTAGCGCGGCCTCTATGCTTAAGGCATGGGCAATGGGTCGCAGGGGGAAACAGCGCAGGTGATCGCGTTGTGGCGGAGAGCGCAGGTACGCGGCGAGACGGTATGCCTGGCCACCGTGGTGCATGTGGAAGGCTCGTCGTACCGCAAGCCCGGTGCGCGCATGCTGCTAAGCTCCGGCGGCGAGCGAGCGGGCACGGTCAGCGGGGGCTGCCTGGAGGCGGAGGTCGCCCGTAAAGCCTGGTGGCTTACCGCAAACGGCCCGGCGCTGGAGTGCTATCAAAGCTCTCTGAGTGAGGATGGGGAAGACGAAGGCAGCAGCGAGCCCTGGGGCCTGGGTTGCGGCGGCACCGTATGGGTGCTGCTGGAGCAGGGTCCTGTGCCGGTGCTTGAGGCGCTGGAGCGCGCACTTACGGCTGGGGAGCCGTCGGTGATCGTGGCCGGGCTCAAGCCTGGGTCTGCACTCGGAACGCAGGCAGTGGTTGGCACTCCCACAGAGTTCTCTACTTTGCCTGCCCCCCTGGCGCGCGCTGCCGCAATCGCCGGCGAGGAACGCCGAAGCCTGAAGCTGGACACTGAGTTCGCGGAGATAGTGCCCGCGCCCGGTGAGGCGCCTGCGTACTTTATCGAGTACCTGCCCGCATCTCCACGCCTGACTATCTTCGGCGCAGGTGACGATGCGCAGCCGATCGCCCGCTTTGCCGAAGCGCTGGGCTGGCGCGTCGCCGTCGCTGATGGACGCTCTAACCTGCTGCGAAGCGAGCGCTTTCCTCACTCCACGGAACTACGGCGGCTGCTATTTACCGATGGCGATTCGCCGATTGTTTGCGGGGTCTCTATGCCGGGTCACACATTGAGTTCCGCCCGCCCCCGGGGTATGCCTTCTGTAGAGACTGGAGTGCAGGCCGGCGAGCTTGCGGTGTTGCTGACCCACTCTTATGAGCAGGACCGGGCGCTGCTTGCCGCCCTGCTGCCGCTTGAGCTCACGTATCTGGGCATTCTGGGGCCGAAACACCGTACGCTGCGGCTGCTCGGAGAGGTTGCGCCCCTGCTGGGATGGACCGTTGAGCGGTGCCTGCAGCGTCTCCATACGCCGATCGGCCTGGACCTGGGAGCGCGCGACCCGGCCTCCATTGCGCTTGCCATTGTGGCGGAGCTGCAAGCTACGCTGGCCGGTCGGCAGGTCCATCTCACTCGGGCAAAGCCGCCTGCCGGTGTGGCTTTGACTCGTCATGGTTAGGTTGGTTAAGAGTGGCTGTGCGGCCATTGTGCTGGCGGCCGGCAGCTCTTCACGACTGGGGCAAGCCAAGCAGCTTCTTGAGTATGGCGGGGAGCCGCTGCTACGGCGAGCCGTTCGGCTCGCATTGAGCGCCGGGGCAGCTCCGGTGCTGGTGGTCGTAGGCGAATCGGAACATGAGGCCGTGATTCACGATCTTCCGGGAAACGTAGTTTTGAACCCAGAGCATGCCGAAGGTATGGGCAGCTCGCTGCGAGTCGGCATGGCGGCCTTAACGCGGCTTGCACCAGAAGCGGAGCGCGTGCTGCTAATGGTGTGCGACCAGCCGCTGCTTGAGACAAACCACCTGCTTGCCTTGCTGGAAGCTGAGGCTCCGCATGGTGTAGCGGCTGCCGAGTACGGGGGCAGGCTGGGGGTGCCCGCCGTATTTGCGCGGAAGCACTTCCCTGCGCTTGCGGCGGTTGCCGGGGACCGGGGTGCCCGCGCCCTGCTGCGAGGTATGGCAGTGACTGCGGTAGTGATGCCTGAAGCTGCGGTAGACATTGACACACCGGATGACTTGGAGGCACTACGTACACCGGTAACACCTCCCATGGATGAGTCATCCTGAGTGAACTCCACACAACACCGGTGCCATCCTGAACCAAGTCCACACAACACCGGTGCCATCCTGAGCGAACTCCACATTCCCCTGGTGTCATCCTGAGCGAAGTCGAAGGACCTGCTTTTGCCTTGGAACTTCACGCCGCGCCCAAGAAAAGCAGATCCTTCGACTTCGCTCAGGATGACACGGCTTTGAAGGAGTCAGAATTCGCTCAGGATGACACGGCTTTTGAAGGAGTCGGAAGAGGCTACCTGCACCTACTCCGGCTTGCCGATGTTCTTCGGTTGCGCCGGTTGGGGCGCGGGCTCCTGGTGCACAGGCTTTTGCCCGGCATCATCAGGCAGGCGGCCCGGGACAGGCCGCACGTTCCCGTTCACCCATCCAACCAGTTCATCAAACGCGAGCCCTGCCTGCTCCGGCGTGATGTTGCAATGGCCGTCCCGGTCCACATACTGCTGCACAAAGTGCTCCCCCACACCCAGCCGCCGGGTCAGCTCGTCATAGTACCCGGCTGTGGAGGCAGGCACCAGCGGGTCATAGGTGGTGTGCAGCGCCAGCAGCGGTCGTCGCAGATCGCCCGAGGGGGAACCGTACGCAGCCACGTAGCGCATGGCCTTTGGGTCACCCGCGTAGCGACGTACCCGGGCGTTCAGGGCATTGTCATCCGTGGTGCCGGTGTAGATCAGGTTGCGGTTATCAAACGGATTGCCGCCTGCTTTTTCTCGCAGGTCCTTGATGAGAAATGTATTGAAGACGAGCACATCGGCCAGGCCGCGATTGGTATGGATGTCAGCGAGCGAGCGCAGCAACGCGGCCTCTGCCGGGTGCGCATCCAGGGCCTTTTGCACCAGGGTTGAGGTATCGCCGTCGTTGATGTGGAAGGATGCCGGGATGTGTTCGACATCGGGCAGCACTCCGGGGAAAAAAGCGTCGAAAGCCACCCGATTGGCAAAGGCGCGTTCGTTGATAAGGTCCGCGGGGGTAAGCACACCGCAGAGGGCGAGGCCGCCGGCATAGTCATGCGGCCGCTGTTCCAGCGTGAGCACCGTAAGCAGCCCACCCATGGACTGGCCCATGACAAAAGTCTGCTGCGGCGTGCTGTAGTGTTTGCTGAAGTAGCGGCGCAGGGCTTCCGCATCCCCGGGTGCGCCGGCGATAGCCCAGCCGCCGGTGGCATAGCCCGGCTGGGCCACGGCGTAGCCGCGCAGCAGCAGCTGGTTGATCTGCCGCAGCGGTGTGTAGGGCAAGCCGGTGACCGGGTTGGGGCGAAACAGCTGCGGCTCTGACTGGTAGCCGTGGAAGTAGACGATCAGCTTGCGATTCCAGCTCGCGGGTGTGGCATTGGGCACGTCGATACGGAAGGAGGAGTCGCCGATCCTGCCTTCCTCGGTATGGACCGGCGCTTGCACGGCCCCGGCGTCCCGGGTCGCGCGCTCTGCGGCGGTCCGCTCCGGCTGCTGCGCGATACCGGTCTTTGGACCCTGACTCTCCCCCGGTTCGAGCGGCCTGACAGGCGTTTGCGGGCGCGCGGTAACCCCGGTGGGCGCGCCTGTTCCCTGGGCCCAAACAGGCAAGGCACAGGCGGCAAGTAGAAACATTGCCGGAGCAAGCAGGATTGCCTTCCCCGGCTTAAACCGGGATGTGAGCCGCACGCAGCGGCTGGGGCGTGAGCTATACCTCATTGGATGGGATGGTACCCGTCTATAGGGCATGAGGGCAAAGAACTGTTTGCGGAAACCCCTATGCGCCCTGATGCAAGGCATTTTAGAAATGAGTGTACAAATGCCGATCAAGCTCGAAGAATAGGGCGTTCCTTGTGGACCGCTGCTGATTCCATACAGCAAATCACTGCTGTGAACGCCCACAGCGGACACAGCAGGGCAGCAGCCCGCTACGATAGAACCATGTCTTCTTCCACTCGACCCATCCGCTCGCAAGCTCCCATCACAGTCCGCGCCGGAGCTACCGTCAATCGCCGCGCGGCAGAAAAACTGGGAGGCGGCCATGTATGGGTGTACAAGTCGGACGTTCTGGCCATGGAGCCCGCCGACCAGCCCGCCGGATTGGTGCCGGTGCATGACCAGGCGGGCCACCTGATGGGCACCGCTTTATGGAGCCCTACCTCGCAAATCGCATTGCGGCTGGTATCGCGCGAGTACCTGCATCCCGAAGCATGGCTGCCGCTGCTGCGTACGCGGCTGCAAACGGCGCTTGCCCGGCGCGAGTCCATGCTGCACGCCCTGCCGACGGACGAGACAAACAGCTGCCGGTTGGTGTTTGCCGAGGCCGACGAGCTGCCCGGCATCATCGTCGACAAGTATGCCGGTATCGCTGTGGTTCAGCTGCTGGTAGCGGGGCTCGATACGCCGGAAGTGCGCAGCACCGTTATGGAAGAACTGGTGGCCGCTATGGGGGCCGGTCTCCAAACTGTTGTGGAGCGGCCGGACCCGCGCATCCGGGAGCTGGAGTCGCTTGGCGCACCGTCGCTTGGGCCGCTGTGGAGCGCAAGCGGCAGCCTGGAGAACGCGAAAACCGCAACAGAGTTTCGGCTCAACGGGTTGCGCTTCCTGCACGACTCCGATGCCGGGCAGAAAACAGGTTCCTTTTTAGACCAGCGATTGAACTACCGGTTGGCCGCTCAGTACGGCCACGGTGAGGCGTTGGACGTGTGCACCTACCAGGGCGGCTTCGCGCTGCACCTGGCCATGACATGCCGCTCCGTAACCGGGCTCGATACCTCAGAGGCTGCTCTGGAAGTAGCCGAGCAAAACCTGGCGTTGAACCGCGACATGCTGGGAGGCATCGAGGTGGAGTGGGTCAAGGGCGATGCCTTTGCCGTGCTGCGCGACTGGTCTGAGAACGGCGCGGAGTACGACACCATCGTGCTGGACCCGCCGGCATTTGCCAAGAGCCAGCGAGCCGCTGAGAGCGCCATGCGGGGCTACAAGGAGCTGAACCTGCGTGCCATGAAGATGCTGCGTCCGGGCGGGACGCTGGTGACCTGTTCCTGCTCGCACCATGTATCCCCGGCGGAGTTCCAGGCTGTGGTAGCCGCGGCGGCCGGCGATGCCGGGCGGCGGGTGCGGCTGCTGGAGCGTACCGGTGCCGCGCCGGATCATCCTGTGATCCTGACCATTCCGGAGACGGAGTATTTGAAGTGTCTTGTGCTGGAAGTTCAGTAAAGCTGACCTTGATAACAGACGACTCATGTTATCCGTATCCTGTATCAGGACCGGACAGCCGAAACATTGGATTTTGCTTGTATTTTATAGAGGATTACTTATACTTAGACCGTGGTCAAATCTCTTAAACCTCTGAAAGCGCTTTTCTGGGAGGGCGACTCGAAGGAGGTTCTCAGGGAATGGCCAAAAGAGATTCGAGCGGATTTCGGCGGGTCTCTACTGGAGCTTCAACTTGGGCAGGAGCCGAGCATGGTCAGCCGCCCGTTTACCTCTATCGAGACCGGCGTTTTCGAGCTGAAGGACGGTGACAAGGCTCTCTGGTATCGAGTGATGTACTACACCCGCATCAAGAACGCCATCCACGTCCTCCACTGCTTCGCGAAGCAATCCCGCAAGACCGCGCAGCGCGATATCGATGCGGCAACCGAAAGGCTCAAGAGGTTAAAAGCAAATGAAGCGCAGAGAAAACAGAAATAAAAGCGTGGCGGTTGAGTCCACCGGTCCAACTCACGTCACAGCAGGCAACGTCTTACTCGACCTTGATTTTAGCCCTGAAGAGGCGCTCGTTATCGAGGTGAAAGGCGACATACTTCGATTGATCAAGGCCCGGATCAAAGAATCCAGCCTTACTCAGGCGGCGGTCGCCAAGGCCATCGGCACCCACCAGCCCGAGGTCAGCAATCTCATGAATGGGCGTATCTCAAAGTTCACGGTGGATCGACTGCTAATGATTGCCGTGCGGCTCGGGCTTACCCCGAAGGTGGGCATCCCAGTACCCCGGCCCCGGGAAAAGCAGGTGAGGAAACAGGTGACAGTTGAAGAGGCTGCCATGGTCGCGGACTAGCCCCGCTGGGATACATTCACCACGACCTGAATCAGCTCGTCTTAGAAAAGCTTCTCCGGCAATCATTGCATCGTAAACCATAGATATTGCTTGGAGAATTAAAGATGGCAATCCGTTGGGACAAGTTCACTGTAAAGTCGCAGGAAGCTGTGCAAGCCGCCAATGCCGCAGCCGCCGACAACGGCAACCCGGAGTTGCTGCCGCTACACCTGCTTTCGGCATTGCTGGGCGATCGAGAAGGTGTGATCCTGCCGGTGCTGGAAAAGCTGGGTGTGCCCACAGCGCAGCTGAGTGCCAAGACCAAGGAAGCATTGACCAAGCTGCCCAAGGTCGCAGGCGGCACGCAGCCCGGCATGGGCCAGGCGCTGCAACGTGTGCTGGACCAGGCGAGCAAGGAAGCTGAAAACTTCCATGACGAGTATGTGTCGACCGAACACCTGCTGCTGGCGCTGGCCGAGGCTAAAAACGACGGCGCAGGGCTGCTGCTGGCGAGCGTCGGTGCTACGCATGAGGCGATTCTGAAGAGCCTGTCGACTGTGCGCGGCTCGCAGCGGGTGACCGATCAAAATCCCGAAGCCAAGTACCAGTCGCTGGAAAAGTATTCCAAGGACCTGACAGAGCTGGCGCGGCGCGGCAAGCTGGACCCGGTGATTGGGCGCGATGAGGAAATTCGTCGTGTGATCCAGGTGCTGGCGCGCCGGATGAAGAATAATCCTGTGCTCATCGGCGAACCGGGCGTAGGCAAGACTGCGATTGTGGAAGGGCTGGCGCGCCGTGTTGTTTCAGGCGATGTGCCGGAAATCCTGCGTGACAAGAAAGTGGTTTCGCTGGACCTGGGCGCGATGCTTGCCGGGGCCAAGTACCGCGGCGAGTTTGAAGATCGGCTCAAGGCGATCCTCAAGGAAATTGAAGACTCGCACGGCGCGATCATTTTGTTCATTGACGAACTGCACACGCTGGTTGGCGCGGGTGCCGCTGAAGGAGCCATCGACGCGGCCAATATGCTGAAGCCCGCGCTGGCACGGGGCGAACTGCGCGCCATCGGCGCGACCACTTTGAACGAGTACCGCAAGTACATTGAGAAAGACGCGGCGCTCGAACGGCGTTTCCAGACGGTGTACGTCGGCGAGCCGAATGTTGAGGATACGGTCGCCATCCTGCGCGGGCTGCGCGAACGCTACGAGTCGCACCATAAAGTCCGCATTAAAGATTCAGCGATAGTGGCAGCGGCGACGTTGTCACACCGCTATATCTCCGATCGTTTTCTGCCGGATAAGGCTATCGACCTGGTCGATGAAGCAGCGGCGTCACTTGCGATCCAGATCGGTTCGGTGCCGGAGGAGATTGACGCGCTGGAGCGCTCGATGACTTCGCTTGAGATCGAGAAGGCCGCATTGCGCCGTGAGACAGATGCAAACTCCAAAGAGCGGTCACAGGTGATTGAAAGCGAGCTGGCCGGGCTGAAGGAACACGCAACCGGGCTGCGGGCGCGCTGGCAGAAGGAGCGTGAGGCCATTACGCGCCTCAGCGAAGTGAAGCAGCGTGTAGAGGCACTGCGCTTCGAGTCGGAAGAGCAGACGCGGCTGGGCCGCCTGGAGCGCGCGGCGCAGATTCAATACGGCGAGCTGCCGCGGCTGGAAGCGGAGCTTCGTGATTTGAATGCAACGCAAGACGCGATGGAGCATGGCATCCGCATGCTGAAGGAAGAGGTAGACGAGGAAGATATTGCCGCCATTGTGAGCAAGTGGACCGGGATTCCTGTATCGAAAATGCTGGAAGGCGAAGTGCGCAAGCTGGTCGCAATGGAGTCGCGCTTGCGCGACCGCGTGGTCGGGCAGGATGACGCATTGACCTCAGTTGCGAATGCGATTCGGCGTTCGCGTGCAGGTCTAAGCGACCCGAAGCGGCCTATCGGCTCATTTCTGTTTCTCGGACCGACGGGTGTGGGCAAAACGGAAACCGCGCGGGCACTCGCCGAATTTCTGTTCGACGACGAGCAGTCCATGGTGCGCATCGATATGTCGGAGTATATGGAGCGACATGCCGTGGCGCGGCTTATCGGCGCACCTCCCGGCTACATCGGCTTTGATGAAGGCGGGCAATTGACGGAGGCTGTGCGCCGCCGACCATACGCGGTGATCCTGTTCGATGAAATTGAGAAGGCGCATCCGGACGTGTTTAACGTGCTGCTGCAGGTGTTGGACGACGGTCGCTTGACGGATTCAAAAGGTCGTACGGTCGACTTCAAAAATACGGTGCTGATTATGACCTCAAACCTCGGCGCGCATGTGCTGCAGGGCGAAGCACTGGAAAGCGAAAACGGCTGGGAGATGGCACGGGATGAGGTCATGGACGTGCTGAAGGGGCACTTTCGCCCGGAGTTCCTGAACCGTGTGGATGATATTGTGCTGTTCCGCCCACTCGGCGAGGAGCAGCTGACGCACATCATCGACCTGCGGCTTGAGGACATGAAGCGCCTGCTGGCCGACCGCAAAATTACGCTGCGGCTGAGCGAAGGCGCGCGACACCAGCTCATCCTGACCGGTTACGATCGCGCGTACGGAGCGAGGCCGCTGAAGCGTGCGCTGCAGAAGCTGATCCAGGACCCGCTAGCGATCAAGCTTCTGGACGGCGTGGTGCTGCATGGAGACACCGTACTGGTGGATGCGGACCCGCTGAATAATCGGCTGCGCTTTGAAGTGGAACGGCAGGCGGTTGAAGTGGCTGCGCAGGCGTAAATCGCCTGCGCGGCTGGCGATCGCTTCACGGTTTTGTAAGCTCTGTCGTAATGTGCGACTGTAGCTTTCTTGCCGGTTGAGACACTTCTCCACGCAACCGCCGGTTATTCTAGAGCGGCAACCGCGACACGTAAAATCCTTGCCAAATCAGGCAAAAATGTAAGACCGGTCCAGCGTGGATCTTCATGGAATAGCGCGGCCAGCGCCTCGCTTTGTCCCGCACCAAGTTCCAGTGCAAGCAAGCCGCCTGGCTTCAGCAACAGTGCTGCCTGCGGCAGCAGTCTGCGGTAGACGTCAAGCCCGTCAGGGCCGGCAAACAGCGCACCATGCGGCTCCCAGTTTGCGACCTGCGGTTCAAGTGTTTCTGTATCAGCTACATAGGGCGGGTTTGAGACAATGCAGTCATAGCGATGTTCCGCGACAGCCCCGAGCAGATCGGAGTGCAGGAAACACATACGCTCCGTGAGTCGAAGTGCCTGCGCGTTTTCGTTCGCAATTTCCACGGCTTCAGGAGATATATCAAGCGCGTCAATATGAGCTAGCGGCAGCATATGTGCCAAGGCAAGCGCGATAGCCCCGGAGCCGGTGCCCACGTCTGCGATGCGTACCGATCGGTCATGCGGCAGGCGTGCGAGCACAGCATCTACAAGGTGCTCGGTCTCCGGTCGGGGAATAAGTACAGCGAGGGTGACGCGGAAAGGCAGCCCATAAAATTCCTGCTCGCCGAGGATGTACTGGATAGGCTCGTGTCGTAGGCGACGCGCAAGGAGCATGCGGTAACGGCTCTTCTGCGCTGCTGTAAGCGGAGCATCAGGGTTGGCGAGCACCCATGCACGATCCTTATGTAACGTGTGACAAAGTAACAGGTTGGCATCGCGCCTTGGCTCAGACGAAAATCGTGCCAGCAGCTCTGCTCCTTCCTTCATCTGCGCTCTAACTGAGGAGTTTGTCATAAATGCGCGTCGGCGTATTACTTCAGCCCAAGTGGAAAGGTAGCAGTTTATTCATAGCTACCTGCAAAAACCCGGACTGTAATTGACACGAGCAGTTAGTGAGTCAAACGATAATTTGGAAGAGCACGAGGCACCGGAGAGGTTTTGCCGTTTATGAAGTTGGCAGAAGTTGAGTGTTCGTCCAAAATACTGTGGACTACCCGCTCCAGCACAGGCTTTCTTTTCTCCCGCTCTTCCTCAGAAAATGGCCCAAAAGCTCGTTCCCAAGTCTCCCTTACTAAAACTGTCACGCGATCACGAGTTGCTTCATAAGCGTCGAGCTTTTCAAGTGCAGCCTGGATTTCAGAAGCTTCGTCACAATACTCATCACTCGGGGCACCTAGCGCGAGGAGACCTTCTATATCTTCAAATCGAAGGATTGCTTCTATTACCGTAAGAGAAAGAATCATTCCTGCCTCCACCAAGCAGTTATCAGTTTTCCTGCGT
>CAXSBB010000029.1:0-14998 GCA_964235655.1 uncultured Acidobacteriaceae bacterium | reverse complement strand
GTGCCTCCTGCTCTGCCCTCGAACAGTATGCACCATCAAATGCCGGGACCTTACAATTAGAGACTGTTCACACTAAACGACAAAAGTGCGATACAGTGTCGGTATGGAAATTACTGAAGTGCAGTACGCCCGCATCAAGGAGGCTTTGCCGGTGCAGCGCGGCAACGTAAGCCTAAGCAATCTGCAACTGCTCAATGCCCTGCTCTACGTGCTTGAACACGGGTGCAAATGGCGCGGGCTGCCCAGGCAATTCGGCAATTGGCACACCATCTACACGCGCATGAATCGCTGGGCGAAAAATGGGGTGCTCGACCGGGTGTTTGAAAAATTGCAGCTGGAGCAGATTGTGCGCATCAGGATCGAGGCATTTTCGCTCGACTCGACCTCGGTCAAAGTCCATCCGGATGCGACCGGCGCGCTGAAAAAAACGGACCGCAGTCCATCGGGCGCTCGCGCGGAGGACGAACCACCAAAATTCATATGGTTGCCGCGGATGCTCGAACGGCTCTGAGCTTCTCGCTTTCGCCGGGCCAGGCGCACGACGCGCCGGAAGGCCGCGCGCTGCTGCGCGACCTCGGCCCCATGCCCAAAGGCCTTCCGTTGCTGATGGACCGGGCTTACGAAGGCGACAAAACCAGGCAACTGGCGCGCTCGCTCGGCAGGGTGCCGGTAGTGCCGCCGCTGCGCAGCCGCCGAAACCCTTGGCCCTACGACCGAACCCTCTACAAACAGCGCAACCAGATCGAACGGCTCTTTCGCAGACTCAAAGGGTACCGCCGCGTTTTCTCCCGCTTCGACAAGCTCGACGTACTTTACCTCGGCTTCCTATGCTTCGCCCTTATCGTTGAGGCACTTCGTTAGTGCTAACAGGTCCTAGTCCAAGAGCGGGCGATTTGAAAGCGAAGAGACGGAAGGTATCGCTATGAGAGCGAGGAGGTGATCGAAAACACGTGTCATAAGGCAGAACTTCCGGGATTGCGCAACCAGACTTTCCTATGAACGCGGGTGTAGCAGTTGACGATTTCGTCGCGCAGAGGGTGTTCGCCTTCCTTCACGATCCACTCTCCTCGTACGATCACGTCACGCACCGATCTGGGCTGCATTGAGAAAACAAGTGCGGCAGGCAGATCTTGGGCGGAACATCCCGCTAAGGAAACATCCTGGAGCGCAATTGTGAAACCATCAGCAAAAAAGCCGGGACCAAATTCACCGGTTTTGACCGCAAGCGTCTGTGCGCCGTTCCGTGTGGCACAGGCGAGCAGTCGTTCGGCGATACCGATGTCTGCCACACGGTCCAGGATCGCCCGCTTCTGATCCCGGAGCCGCAGGTGGTACTCAAGCTCGCGCGCATCTTCAAGCGGATCGATCTGGGCCTGGCTATCGGAGCCGAGCGCGATACAAATGCCGGCTTGCATAGCCTTATCGGCAGCGAAGATGCCGTCACCCAGATTGCGTTCCGTGCTTGGGCAGGCACAAATCACAGATCCCGCTTCGCTGAGTGCCGCGTACTCTTCCTCGCGTACATGCGTTGCATGGATGGCCGTGAAGGCGGCATCGAGAATGCCATGCCGGCTGAGCAGGGTCACCGGCGTTTCGCCATATTCACGAGCACACGCTTCATTTTCCGCGACCTGCTCAGACACATGCATGTGCAGAGGAAGATGGCGTGCGCGGGTCCACTCGGCAATGGCGAGAACCGCATCAAGCGGCACCGCGCGCAGGCTGTGCGGGGCAACGCCGAAGCTAACCTCGCCGCGAAGCGCGCTGTAATGACGCAGCAGCTCATCCATGTTGCTCAGGAAGGAGGCCGCAGACTCGAAAAAGCGCGTCTGTCCAACATCGGGCGGCAGGCCGTAGCCGGAACGCAGGTACGCGCTGCGCAGCAGGGTGATGGAGAGACCGACTGATCGCGCCGCGGCAATAACCTGCTTGGCCAAGAGGTTCGGGTCCTCGTAGGGTTTGCCGGACGGGTCGGTGTGCAGGTAATGGAACTCGCCGACCATGGTGATACCGGCCAGCAGCATTTCAAGAAACGCCATGCGCGCCACATCGTAAACCTCAGTCGGCGTGAGCTGCGCCGCCGCATGATACATCGTGCCGCGCCAGCTCCAGAAATCTCTTCCGCTCAAGGCGCGCGACTCGGATTTAGCGCGGATCAAACGCTGAAAGGCATGTGAGTGTGCATTCACGAAGCCGGGCACCAGCGCTTTGCCGGTCAGGCTGATCTGCTTCGCACCATGCAACTCGTGTGTCGGCGCAATGCGCGCGATGCGTCCACCATCGTCTGTTACCAGGCTGTGATTTGCGATGAACTTACCTTGGAGGTAGAGAAGGTCCGGGCTGTAGATGTGGCTCATCGTGTCGCGACTCTTTCCTCTGCGACCTTCGTTCCCGCGATCCACACTTCGCGGACGGGATTGGCGCCCAGGGTATAAACCAGCTCACGCCAGTCCGCTCCTTCCAGCACAAGGAAGTCGGCCGGCATGCCTCGTTCAAGCCGTCCGGCGTCCTCAAGGCTGAGGGCGCAGGCTGCATTCACCGTGCCCGCGACAAGAGCCTCGACAGCGGTCAATCGGTTGACCCGGACGGCGAGTGCAAGCGCGGCTGCGGCGGAGAAAAGCGGGCTTGACCCCGGATTCAGGTCGGTACCGACTGCAATCGCGCAACCCGCATCGATCATCTGCCTTGCGGGCGCAGGAGGCAGCCCCAGGTGAAGCGAGACACCCGGCAGCACGGTCACGATTGTCGGGCTCGCAGCGAGCGCGGCGAACTGCCGGGGCACACTTGCCTCAAGATGATCGACGCTGAGAGCGCCGAGATCCAGTCCAAGCTCCAGACCGCCGATGCATGCGAACTGTTCGGTGTGCAACTTGATGGCGAGACCGTGCTTCCGAGCGCATGCACACAGCACCCGTGCTTCCTCGGGGTGCCACGCTTCCACTTCGACAAAAACGTCAAGCGCCGTGGCAAGACCCTGCCGGGCCGCTTCCGGGATGAGTTCGGAGCAGACTGTGGTTACGTACTTCGCGCGTTCTTCGGCAGCGACAGGCGGAAGATGAATCAGCAGCGTTGCAAGCAGGCGAGCCCGAGTGAGCCGGCGAAGGTGCTGAACGGCTCGGAGCATCCGGAGTTCGGCATCCGGCTCAAACCCATAACCTGATTTGATTTCGATGGTGCCTGCACCCGAGTGCAACAGGGCAGCGACGCGCGGCGCTGCCAGCTGCACAAGCTCCTCCACAGAGGCCGCAGCAGTTGCGCGTATGCTGCTCCGAATGCCGCCCCCCGCCTTAAGCATCTCCTCATAGCTCATGCCCGACGTGCGTGCCTCAAAATCGTTAAGCCGATCACCGGCCCATACCGCGTGCGTGTGAGGGTCAACAAGTGCGGGTACCACGGCGCGCCCGCCAAGATCCAGAGTTGCCTGAGCATAGCCGGACCAGTCGCGCGCGCGACCTACCCAGGCGATGCATCCGCCCGCGATTGCCAGCGCAGCCTCCCGGATTACAAGCAGCTCCCGCATGGCCGCGCCACGCTTGGCGCATGGCCCGGTTGCCGTCGCAAGATGCGTAATTCCAGTCACGAGGAGATCGACGTTCATAGGAGGCTTGGCAGGTCGAGCCCGCGTTCCCGCGCCGCAGCCTTTGCCGTACCGTAACCGGCATCGGCATGGCGGACAATGCCCAAAGCGGGATCGTTCCTAAGGCACAGGCGCAGGCGCTGCTCGGCCTCATCGCTGCCGTCGGCCACCGCGACAAGGCCCGCGTGCTGCGAGTAGCCCATACCGACGCCGCCGCCATGGTGAAAACTCATCCATCCCGCGCCGCTTGCGATACCGGTAGCAAAATTCAGCAACGCCCAGTCCGAGACTGCATCCGAGCCGTCGAGCATGGCCTCGGTTTCCCTGTATGGGCTTGCGACCGAACCGGCATCCAGGTGGTCGCGTCCAATGACGAGGGGCGCTTTCAGCCGGCCGTCGCGCACCATCTCGTTAAAGAGCAGTCCCGCCCGATCGCGCTCTCCATAACCGAGCCAGCAGATACGCGCCGGTAGCCCCTGGAACGCGATCTGCGAGGAAGCATAGCGCAACCATTGCTGGAGCCGCCTGTCATCCGGAAATAGCTTGAGCAGGGCCGCATCCGTAGCGGCAATATCGGCCGGATCACCCGACAGCGCTACCCAGCGAAATGGGCCGCGCCCTTCGCAGAAGGACTCACGAATGAAGGCCGGCACAAAACCCGGGTAGTCAAACGCATCTTCAACCCCGGCAAGCTTTGCCTGTGCGCGCAGATTATTGCCGTAGTCGAAGGCGATCGCACCGCGCCGCTGCATGGTAAGGATTGCCTGAACATGGGCAGCAACTGAGGCTTGAACGCGCCTGCTGTACTCGGCGGGAGCATTTGTTCGCAGGACATTTAGATCTTCGTCTGTACGGGCCTTGGGCAGGTAGCCCCACATCGGATCGTGCGCGCTGGTTTGGTCGGTTACCAGGTCGGGCGTAAAACCCCGCGTAACCATTTGCGGAAGCAGCTCGGCCGCGTTGCCGCGCAGGCCAATGGACAGTGCTTCCCCATGCTGCTTTGCCCTGGTTGCCATCTGAATCGCGGTGTCGAGCGAGTCGGTGGCGGTGTCGAGATACCGCGTTTTTATGCGTCGCTCAATCCGCACCGGGTCTACCTCTATGCAGAGGCTGACCCCGCCGGCAAGCTTGATGGCAAGCGGTTGTGCACCACCCATGCCGCCGAGTCCGGCTGTGACCGTGATCGTCCCGGCAAGTGAACCGTTGAAGTGCCGCTCCGCAGCGCCCTGAAAGGTTTCGTAGGTGCCTTGCAAAATTCCCTGCGTCC
Organism: uncultured Acidobacteriaceae bacterium; assembly: GCA_964235655.1. Taxonomy (GTDB): domain Bacteria; phylum Acidobacteriota; class Terriglobia; order Terriglobales; family Acidobacteriaceae; genus EB88. Next base: position 10,154 of record CAXSBB010000029.1, on the reverse strand, counting down.
CGATGTAAATCCAGGAGCCTGCGGTCATCTGCCCGTACATCATCAGGCCTGCCTGATCGAGACGATCGAACTCCTCCCATGTTGCCCAGCGTGGGACAAGATTTGAGTTCGCTATAAGTACGCGCGGGGCAAGCGGCTGCGTTTCAAGTACCGCGACCGCTTTGCCGGATTGCACCAGAAGAGTCTGGTTATTCTCAAGCCGATCAAGCGTGGCGATAATGGTGTGGTAGCATTGCCAGTCGCGTGCTGCTTTGCCGCGGCCGCCGTACACGATAAGCTCTTCCGGTTTTTCGGCGACTGCCGGGTCGAGATTGTTCATCAGCATGCGCTTGGCTGCTTCCTGAATCCAGCCCTTGGCAGATCGTGTATTTCCGCGTGGCGCGCGTACCGGCGTGTACTCCCCAGTCATTGAACAGCCTCCGTAAGCGTTATGCTGAGTCCCTGTAGATCGCCATCGCGAACAAAACTTGCGGCCTGCTCCACCTTCGCTGACAGAATACAGTCGCCACGCCATGCCGGGACAAAGGCGCGGAAACGGGCTCGTGCTTCTTCGAGCGGCTCAGTCGAGGTGTCGCCGCGCAGGTCAAGCGCGCGTGTGGCGGCAAGCAGCTCGATGCCGATGACAATGGTCACGAGCGGCAGCGCCTGGTGGAGCTTGAGCGCGGCGGTCATGCCCATGCTGACGAAGTCCTCCTGATTCCCACTGGTGGGAATCGAGCAGGTGGAGGCCGGTGTGGCGAGCACCCGCAGTTCGGCGACAAGGGCGGCTGCGGTGACCTGCGCCATCATCAGGCCCGATTCAAGACCCGGCTGCTCTGCCAGAAATGCCGGCAACCCGCCGTTAAGCGCGGGGTTCAGCAGGCGTTCCGTCCGACGCTCTGAGATGCCGGCAAGCTGGCACAAGGCGATGGCGAGAAAGTCGAGCGCGAGTGCCAGCGGGGCACCGTGAAAGTTACCGCCTGAGACAATGTCCCTCTCAAGAACAAGAGGATTGTCTGTAGCGCTATTCAGCTCGACCGCAAAAATGCTTCGAGCATGCGCCAGCGTCTCCCATACGGCGCCATGCACCTGCGGGATGCAGCGAAGGCAATAGGCATCCTGCACGCGGCCGGCATTCGCTTCGCCGCGGGGAATCGGGCTCCCCACAAGCAAGCGCCTTAGTTCTTCAGCGCTTCGCTGCTGACCTATGTGCGGACGGGTTTCGTGCAATCGAGGATCAAAGGCGGCAATCATACCCCGAAGCGCCTCGATGGTGAGCGCGGCAGAGACCTGAGCGGCGTGGAATAGCCGTTCGAGCTCAAGCAGACGCAGGCAGCCGATGGCGAGCATGGCTTGCGTCCCGTTCAAGAGCGAAATACCTTCCTTGCCCAAAAGTGTGAGGGGGGCGAGATCTTCCCGTGCCAGGCACTCGGCAGCCGGCACAATCGTTCCCTGGTACTCCGCGCTGCCTTCACCGATCAGCGTAAGCGCCATGTGTGCAAGTGGTGCCAGATCACCGCTCGCACCGACACTGCCGCGCGATGGAATGACTGGCGTGATGCCCCGGTTCAGTAGGTCGCAAATGCGTTGGGCGACCAGCGGACGAATGCCGGAGTAGCCCTTTGCCAGCACGTTTGCCCGAATGAGCATAAGCGCGCGCACGATCGTTCGATCAAGCGGCTCCCCTACACCGCAGCAATGCGAGCGCACCAGGTTTACCTGCATGCTGTTTATTTCGGCGTCGACCAACCGTATATTCGCGAGAAGTCCTACGCCGGTGTTCAACGCATACACCGGTCTAGGACTGGCAAGCGCGGCGTCTACCTGTGCGCGCGAGCGCTCCATCTGCTCCATCGCCTCAGGTGCAATACCCGCGGCTTCATCGTTCGCGGCCACCGCAAAGACGTCTTGAAGAGTAAGACTCGCCCCATTCAGCATGACCATCGTAAGTCATGTTAGCTACTTGGCAGCTTTTAGAGAATCCAGGTTAAGCGGAAGATAGGATCATTTTCAACAGCATCCACGGTCAGAAGCGGCTGGAACCACTGGTTCCACACTACGCTATGCTCAGGACGGAGGAGCGGCCGCCCAATGTCCTTAAAAGAGAATGTGGATGTTTTGGACAGCAAGATTCTGCGGGAGCTTGCCGCTGATGCACGGATACCCTTTGCTGAGCTGGGACGAAGGGTGGGACTGTCTCCCTCAGCAACGGCCGAGCGCGTGCGCCAGATGGAAAGCGAGCAGCTCATCCTCGGTTACAGAACAGAAATCAACCTCAAAGCAATCGGCTACTCGATTTCCGCGTTTATCCGGCTGACCTGCGATGGCGAACGCTACCGCCCTTTCCTCAAGGCGCTTCCAACGCTGGCAGCTGTACAGGAGTGCCATCACCTTACAGGCGGAGACGCCTTCCTGCTCAAGGTCGTACTTCCCTCCCTGGAGGAGCTTGAGGTTTTGATAGAGAAGCTGCTCCCCTATGGCAGTCCGACAACGAGTATGGTTCTCTCTACACCACTTGAGCGAAAGCAGCCCTCAGACCTGTTGAAGCTTGGCTGAACGGGATACTTGTGGAGTATGAAGGCGCGCCCGAAGCACGGACAGGAAACAGCGCATTCCCGGAGAATGCCACTTGTCCTTATGCCAAACGACAAGTGTTTTCATTGCCAGCCGTGCGCCGAGCCAGAAAAGCGGCACAAGCGTGCCATCCTCCACTTCCTTGACGGCAACAAGCGAAGGGAGGCAGGCAACGCCCATACCCAGGGCCGCGCACTGCTTGATCGTTTCGACGCTTGAGAACTCCATCACGGTCTCCGGCGCTGTGCCTGCGCGAGCCAGAGCACGCTCCAGCTTGGAGCGGTAGGCGCAGCCGGGATCGGTCAGCAGGAATGTATGCTCCTTAAGCGCCGTCGGCTGAAACCTGGGCCGGAGTGCTAATGGGTGCTCCGGGCTGACCAGCAAGCTGAGCGGTTCGCTGCAAAGTACCTCGATCTCCAGCCGCGGATCGACGAACAGATCGTCAATGACCAGAGCAAGATCCAATTCGCCCGCTCCAAGCGACTCGGCTAGATCAGCTGTTCGCCCCGAGTGAAAGACCATATTTACGTCTGGGTATACAGAGCGAAAGCTCTGAAGTACGGGAGGTAGCCGATAGGTCAGCACCGACTCAGGGGAGCCGATCCTGAGCAGCCCAGCCGGTAACTGCTCACTATAGGCGACATTCCCGGCTTCCTCAGCCAATTGCAAGATCTTGTCCGCATACGGCAGAAGCCTGCGGCCGCACTCCGTAAGACATACCCGTTTGCCCAGACGCTCAAACAGGGGAACGCCCAACTCACGCTCCATCGAACGGATCTGCACAGTCACGTTCGATTGGACACAGTTGGCCTTCAGGGCTGCTCGCGTAAAGCTGAGTTCATGGGCCAGAATACGAAATATGCTGAGTTGCCGAAGTTCCATGTGGAATACATTATGCCTATCAAAGATCAAATGCATGAAAAAGATTCATTTGACAGATGCATACTTTATGCGAAACTTCGGCATCACCTTTGCGCGCGCAATTGTATTTGTGGTTCCGCTGTTTGAAGCGTGAATGGACCCGCTCCTCATAAACCTCTTGTGCCACGCGTTACCATTCCAACCCGGGGTCTTCCGTAAATGCGATACAAAAGACATTTCGCTGCCGCTTCATCTGTGCTGGCCAACCCTGCTTTGCGCCCGGCCGCACAAGCAGTCGTGAAGATTTTCAGAGACTTACCTTCGGGGGATGGCTCACCATTTCTTCTGTCGGCACGGTCACTGAAGAGCCGTTTCGGTCCTGTTCTGCGAGGCCCAATACTGCCCCTGCCAGTTCTTACCGCTGTCTTTGGAGCAGGCGTAGCTTGGGCCCAGACAGCTCCTCCGGCAGATCAACAACCGGCACAAACCCAGCAAACTCAGACGACGGGCACCGACCGGACAACCACAGGGTCGGTAGTTCAGTCAGTGATCGTAAAAGCTGATCAGAATACCCTGACAGAACCCGAATCAACGGGCAGCCGATTGGGGCTCACGCCCCTTGAAACGCCGGCATCGGTTGACACGATTTCGAACCAGACTTTGACAACGCGCGGTTATGACCAGATTGAAGATGCGGTGCAGAGCTTGCCTGGAGTTTCCTCCGGCGGCTCGCCTGCAGATCCTTCGCAGTTTGTCGTTCGCGGCTTTGTCGGAAATCAGGTGACGCTTTTGCGAGACGAGGTTTATGTCGGGCCGGCAAACATGGTGACGCGCGATGTGAACTCCTTCAATCTGCAGAGTGTCGATCTGCTGCAAGGCCCCGGCTCGGTGCTGTACGGGCAGGGTGCGGTCGGCGGCACGCTCAACGTGTTGACCAAGAAGCCGACTTTTACGCCGCTGACCATTGATGCTTATGACTCTTACGGCAGCTTCAATACCTATGAACTAGGCCTGGGCGCAGGCGGCCAGCTCAGCAAGAAGATCGCCTTCCGCAGCGATTTTAGCTACTACGCCAGCGACGGGTACGTCATCCACTCGAATCCGAAGAATTATAATGGCACCGGTTCCCTGCTGTGGAACGCAGGCAAGCACCTCAGCTTCCGGCTTGCGCTCGATGTCCTTAAGGACGATCTGCCGTCCTACTATGGAACCCCGTTTGTTTCAGCAGCTTTCGGGACTGATCCGTTGAAAGGTGTACTGCTTGCGAGCAACGGGAATGTGCTCGACGCGCGCATGCGTTACAACAACTACAACATCGGCGACAACGTTCTGAACTCATCCACTTATGAACCGAATCTGACGATCTCTTGGCAGCCCACACCGAAGCTTGCGATTACCGACCAAGCCTACTACTACCATGCGGCCAGAAACTGGCGGAATGCGGAGACCTACACGTTTATCCCCGCAGGCTCAATGGACGGGGATGGTGGCATTGCCGCAACAGATGAAATCGGGCGTGACCGCTTCCATGTCTCGCACAATCAACAACTGCCGGGCAATAGCCTGAATGCTGCATATAATGACAGACTTTTCGGAAAAACAAACAAGGTCTCTGTCGGGTATGAGTTTTATAACATCAGCTTCATTCGCTGGAGCGGCTTTCCCAACGCCAACTTCGCGGATTATGTGGACCCGCTCCATCCGGCGCAGGGACTTTACGCAACGAATGACGCCGGCGATTTCCCCTCGAGAGCCGCACCGACCAAAATCACCGACAATGCTGTCTACGTTGAAGATGCGCTGAATGTCACATCAAGGCTCATTGCGGTTGGCGGCGTCCACTTTGAAAACTTCTATCTCGACCGCCTGAACTTCACATCTAGCGGAGCCCCGAGACCCTCGCTCGACTTCAGCGGGAACTACCATCCCGCCGATTACCGCATCGGCGCTGTATATAACCTGACGCGGCACCTGGTGGCATATGGGCAATTCGCGACAGCGAAGGATCCCCCAGGGAGCAATATCTTCCTTGTCAATGCAACCAACCCTCCATTTCAGCTTGCCTCCTCGAAGGAGGGCGAGGTAGGCATAAAGACAGTTTTGCCGAGAAGCCTCGGCGAGGCAACGCTGGCACTTTATGACATCAGCCTCAACAACATCCTGACTGCGACGCAGACCAGCGTGACCACCGATAACGGCCAGCAAAAATCGAAAGGCTTTGAGCTTTCGACGACGTTTCACCCCATGCAGCTGGTTGATGTAAATTTCAATACTGCCTACACGGCTGCCAAGTTCGGCTTCTACTCCGACCCGAATACAGGGTTAATTGATACTGGAAAGATCCCTGCGGACGTGCCCGCGACGACTACCAATCTATGGGCAGATGTGCGTAGGATCGGCAATGTACCGCTGGAGCTGGGCGCGGGCTGGCGCTTTGTGGGCGGCCGCTATGCCGATAACGGCGACCAGACCAAGCTGTTGAACTACAGCACGGTCGACGTGTACGGCGAGTATCATTTCACGGAAAAGCTAAGCTTCACGGCGCGCGGCAGAAACCTTTTTGACAAGGCTTTTGCCCAATGGGCCGACATCAATTATCCGTCTGAGATCGTTCTTGGCGCGCCGAGAAACTACATGATTTCATTCAATGGACGCTTTTAACCGAATTAGGTAGCGATGAAGTTCTGGCTCAAGTACGCGATGCTCTGGCACCGATATCTCGGCATCGCCGCGTGCCTGTTTTTCGGCGTGTGGTTTGTGAGCGGCGTGGTGATGATGTACGCGCAGATGCCGGAGCTGGCCGAGGCTGAACGCATCGCGCGCCTGCCGAGGCTTGACCTTACACATGCAATGGTGACACCCGGCGCGGCGCTGACGCCCGCCATGGATGCCGAGCGAATTGTCATGGGTATGCTGGGAGTTCGACCTGTCTACCGCATATTGGATCAGAGCGGCGGTGGAGATCATTGGCGCACCGTCTTCGCCGACGACGGCACGGCGCTCCGAAAGCTTGCTCCCGCAGACTCAATCGCGATTGCACGTCGGTTTCAGGTAGCGAGGGATGATGCTTCCCCGCTGCGCTGGACCCGTGAACTTACAGATCTCGATCAATGGACCATTTACCCGAGCTACCGAGCCTACCTTCCATTTGAAGTGATCGACGCCGCTGATAGCAGAGCAACGCGGTACTACGTGTCGGCAGCCACAGGTACCGTGGTTCTTGCGACAACGAGAAACACACGAGCGTTGGCCTGGTTGGGCGCCATCCCGCACTGGTGGTATATCCGCGGGCTGCGAGCTCACACACCGTTATGGCGTGGGGTGATGATCGCTGCTTCAATCTTTGGAACGGTAATGTGCGTCTCGGGAATAGTCGCGGGTGTACTTCGCTACTCGCCCTCAAAGCGCTACCGCTTCCCCGATGGCCGTCGCTCAACCGTGCCGCATACCGGCAACAAGCGCTGGCACTACCTGCTTGGCTACGGCTTTGGCCTTGTCACATTCACATGGATATTTAGCGGATTGATGTCGATGAATCCTGGGCACTGGAGTCCCGGTCCCGCGCCTACGGTGGTTGAGCAGCAGCGCTTCGCGGGAGGGGCAGTCGCGGCTACCCGCTTCACCTTGCCGCCGACGCAGGCAATACAAAGCCTTTCGCTATGTCTCGCGCCGCACGAGTTTGAACTCATCTTCTTTCGGGCACAGCCCTATTACCTGGCTTTTGGTGCTAGAGGGGAGTCGCGCCTCTTGCACGGCGACGCTGCAGGCGCGTGCCTCAGCCCACTCTCCCTGAATGAACTTGCGCGTGCCGGTCAGCAGGCAGAATCCGGTGCCCGCGCGAAAAATGCAGTCATGCTTTCAGCCTATGACGCCTACTACTACGATCAGCACGGGGTGAAGCCGCTCCCAGTTGCGCGCGTGGAACTCGACGATGCCCAACAAACGTGGATGTATGCCAATCCTGCGACAGGGCTGATCGTGGCGCGCTACACGGCCCGTAGTCGAGCCGAACGCTGGCTGTACCAGGGCCTTCATTGCCTGGATTTTCCCTTCCTTTACCGGCATCGTCCGGCATGGGACATTGTGGTAATCCTATTGAGCATCGGTGGCCTTGTGCTCAGTGGCACAGGCGTGGTGCTGGCAGCGCAATATATGCGACGCACGCTGCGAAGAAAAACTCCGACCCGGCGCGCTGTTGCCCGGGTCTGAGCTCGTCGTGTGACGGCTTAATCGCCTGAGGTATGATCCCGCTGACTTGTCAGACCAATTGCCGACTTGGAGCAACGAAAAATTAACCTTGAGTCGCTCACTGAGAAAGTCACGATTGTTTCCCTACTGGTCAGTTCATTTTCACATCTTCGTGATACACGCTGAGTTCGAGCGCAGCCTGATTCGGGAATGTCACGAGCCTGAGGCTGCCCGCGCTCGCAGTCAGAAGGAAGGGCTATCCATGAAGTTCTCTCCCAAAGCGCTCATCAAAACGGTTCCGTGCTGCATTCACACTATTTATCAACAATTGAAAGTGAGTTTGCCGAATTGCCGAAAACCGCAATGGGCCGATAAGCAGGTCTCGAAGCCACCCCTTCCACTGTAGAAGCCACCCCTTCCACTGTATCTGATACAGCCATCACATCGAGCACGAACAGCCAGGAAGCTAGCGGTGGGTCACCCCTATACGAGCGCGGTCTAGTCTGCTAGATAGTAGCGCCTGCTTGAGATATCTCCCCGTCAACAGCATCCATAATCCCAGCAGCTTTGCCGATGAAGGCGTGGAGATGAGCCGAACTGGGTCGCGCGTACGATGCCGCACCATCATCTCAACAAGTGCGCTTCCTGGTCCGCCGATGGACTAGGTGATTTGACGTGAGCTGACTGCGTCGCACACATCCTCACAAAATTATTGACTCAATATTCGCGTCTGGGCAGCAGTCCGCCGTATTAGCCTCTTACGCAGCCTTCAAGCAATACCTCAAAAACATCTAAAATAGCGGTAAGAGAGCAAAACGCTCTCCTAACATCCATAAAGCGATCTCTGCACGAGACTTTAGACGGTATCTTGACGAGTTTGAACGTACGCACTACCACGAAGCAGGACACGCCGTGGCTGAATACATCTACGGCTTCCGTCCGAAGCGGATCAGCGGATCTCGTATCCAGCATGATCGACCTACCACAGCCTTCTTCCGTACCAGATCGGGGTGCTTGCTAACCCCACTCGCCCGCGCACTGGTGCAGGACTATGCCGTCTCTTTGATTGCAGGTATCACCGCCGAGGCAAGGGGCTGCAAATTGCTGTTCGCCGAGCTGCCGCAGACCTCCGGGCGCGAAGATTATAAGGTTGTTTGTGCTATACAAAATCAGCTGACAATTGCTGACTTGACTCTGGGCGACGCCGAAGTGCAATGTGCTCAGCTACGGTTTTGGAAAGCGCGGGCGTTGCGCTTATCAAGCAGCCACATGTGTGGGCTGGTATAGAGTCTGTCGTCGGCTACTTGCAAATGACTGAGGGGCATTTAGAGGGAGCAGAGCTGCTTGAGGCGATCCAGTATGGGTTGAGGTCGGGGCCTAATCAGATCATCCACAAACGCTTTATCAGGAATAAGTGCCGAGCACTTGCAAGGTGAACTTTACTGTCTGGGTAAACAGCGGGCCTCTGCGGCGCCTCCGCACAGATACTGCTCAGAATCTTCGAGTGACTACTCGTCATGCAACGAAGGCCGGCAGTACCGGCTACGCCATGGACCTTTTTGACTCATGATTGAAAAAGCTTTTATAGTCACACCTCTCGCTAGAGCCTGTTTTTAACCTTGCATCCGGTTCATCACTATGCGACCCAAACGCTCATCCAGTGGCACGATTTAATCGAGGTTTTAACAGACCTCAAGCGCCTTGGTCTTGCACACGCCCCTCGGTGTCGAAGTCCAAGAACTGCCTATGCGCATGCCGCCAGGCATAGCCGGTAATCGCGCCGAACAAGGGGCATTGCCCGCCGTTTTCCCGGTAGTGCTCCCGCACCCGCTTGCTTAGATGTCCGGCTTGAAACTGCGCGACCAGTTGATGGCCTCTTCACTGCCCGGGCATCCGGGACACTGGCCCGAGCCTTTGCAATGCTGGCAGGCTTCGCGCCCGGTCCGGGCGGCGCGAGAAAGTACCCCGAACGCCCGCAACCCTTGCACGGGCGACAAACTCCGTCGCTTGCGCATTGCACGCACTCCATCATGACTTGCTCCATGGCATGCTCCTTTCGTGTCACGTGATTTTCACTCCTACTACGCCTCGGGGCGTTGCCGTCGAAGCTGGACTCGCCTTCCGAGGTAAAGACATTTAGACATCGGCACTGGTTCGACGGGCCGCTGTAATCTGGCCGTCACGCCCTTTCTTTCCGCGAGCTGGTACCCCCGGCGCAGAACTTCAGTGATCGCCCCAAATCGTCGGGCGCGATCAGCCGCGTAATAGAGCGAGCCGACTGCGCAGCCATGATGTACATCTCCCGCATCAGCGCGAAGGAAAAGCCTGTACTGGCCTCTAAGGCCAAATCCAAGTCTTGCGCGGCAAGAGCCGGGTGCATCTTGACGAGGTACTCGCGTCGTAGCGCCGCGTCCGCATGGGCAAATACAACCACGCGATCAAACCGCCCGGCCTGCGCAGGATCACAGGATCGAGCAGGCTGCTACTGAGCAGCGATCGTGCGGACCTCGGGCGCGAGCGTCAGCTGATTCCACGAGCAGGGCTCTATCGGC
>CAXSBB010000028.1:0-15343 GCA_964235655.1 uncultured Acidobacteriaceae bacterium | reverse complement strand
ACGATCGCTGCGCTACACTAACAATCCCACTGGTACAAAAGACCGGGCAGGCCAGGAGGCTCTAACTTTTGTCAAGGTGATAATCTTCTATTTCTGTCAGTTCTGTCAGTTCACTTGAAAGTGAAAAACATATTCCAACCACTTCGCCCGCTTTGCCCTGAGCCGGTGCCAATTCTCCAGAGATGGAGACTTTCTTTCTCTATACCGTGGCTTCTCAAGGTGGTGCGTGAATGATGGGGAGCCGACTTTAACCTTGCCCGCGTTCGCTACCCTGCTCCATGCCGAAGGCTTTCCAGCTGAAGGGGGCCGAGTCATGGGACTGCAAGTCGCAGGCTCTTGACACAAGTTGACTAAGCAAGTGAACTAAGCTGAGAGGGGGTGAGCTAAATGGGCGTGGTACATCAGAAAAACCTTCACAAACAGGAAAAAATTATCTCGGCTCTATTAGCTTACCCAACCGTGCGCGAGGCCGCCGAGACGACGGGAGTAGGCGTCAGCACGATCAATCGCTGGCTTTCCGAAACGGCCTTCAGGGCCCGCTACGAGGCTGCCCGGCGCGAGATGCTTGACGGAGCTAAGAACGCTTTACGGGCTGCGAGCCTGGGTGCTGTGCAAACTCTGCATACCATCTCGATTGATACCAATGCGAAAGAATCAGCCCGCGTATCTGCCGCTAAAACCATTCTTGAGCTTGTACTGAGAATCAGCGAGACAGACGACGTGCTAGCTCGTATTGAAAAGTTAGAGGCCGCTGCCCATGCTGAATAGCCTTGTCAAGCGTTTGGCCGCTCTTGAAGCTCAGGGCGGGTCTATAGTGACTTTGACCCTTATGGGCGGCCAGTGCTACCAGATTCCATCCAAGCGCTTGTACGGTGCAGCACGTGACGCCCTTAATGGAGAAGAGACTGCTGACACCCGCGCGATAGTTGCTTCGGTTTCATCAAACGAGCTGGGGAAGCTCATAGAATTGGCGCAAGCGCTTTGTTTGCCGCTGGGGGATGTGGACGCGTGACACTAGCAGGCTGATGTCTCCGAAATCTCAAATTGAGATACTTTACTTCGCTTGCAAGTGTCATGGAGAGCCATCCCACAACGCTTAGAAGTTCAATAGATAGTTGAGGCGAACTTCCATAGCCGCCTTTGAAACCTGAAAAAAATCAGCCATTTGCAACGTTCCAAATCCAGAGCGAACCAAAGGCATTATAAGATGAGAAGGCATGATCAGTTCCGCAGCCTTATTGTTAGCATCGAACTCCTCTCGGGTCGTCATTTTGTCGCTGCGATATAGAGCATCATCAAGAAGGCCATCGCCGATCTTGTCTCGGTGCAAGAGGTAGTGAGCGCATTCATGTGCGATAGTAAAACGCTTTCTTCGATAGGAATCGGAGGCAGCAACTGTGATCGCGTACCCGCTAGAACCAGAAGAACTGTCACGAGCGATCTTGCCTGAGATGCCAGGAGGAAGATCATAGCTCTCGTATACGGTGATGCCGAAGTCTGTAGCCATCGCAGTGATGTCAACCGGGTAGCGAAGCTGGTTTCTTTGAACGACATCTTGCTCATTCATGTTTGGTCACCTTTTTGAGGTCTGTGTCTCGGGTCATCTTCTTTGGAGGAGAGTGAGGTCTTGTGCGTGGAGTCTTTTTGACTGGCGATTGACTCGTAGACAGTTTAGATGCCTGCTGATCTTCAAGATATTGCTTAAGAATTTGAGCGGCTCTTTCTGAAGCAGTCCTCTCAGCAGTCTTCTCGGCAGTTTTCTCAGCAGTCTTCTCGGCAGTCTTCTCGGCAGTTTTCTCGGCGGCTTCAATTGCCGCAGACTTGATCGATTGAAACCCAAAAAAGCCAATTACCGCAATCAAAACCGTCACAATGGCAGACACCAAAGTAAGAAGCGCAATCATGACACCCAATAGGGCGATCAAAATTTCGATCACACCCTCATGGCTGAGGCCCGCGCCTCGCATTTCCAGCAATGCATGCCAGATTTTTTCTAGCACTTCTTTAGTTTCCCATATCCCGCGTCTTAAGCTACCAGAACAGCGGATGATCGCAGTGGCCTAGTTTTAGCGCAATGTGCCGAACTTGAAGTGCTTTTGACCACTGTGTCCCAAATCTGGCCTCAATCCACTACTTTGCGGCCACAGCACTATCTATTTTGGGGTAGCTTTTGGGGTAAGTCTCTATATGCCTCAAAATTAAACTGCCTAGAATGAATGTTTTACATCTGCAAGCTGGTAGACGATGGCGCTACCAGTTTCATCCTTTCAAGTCCAGCCACGACAATATCCTGTCTTCCCTGGCATCAAGCACTTCGCAGCGGCGGCATCTCCGAGCGGTATCGCAGCATTAACCACATCAATTTTCTAGCCGCCCAATAGCGCGGTACATACACGCTTGGGCTATATAAGCAACGAAGCAGCCAACCTGCGCCCAACTTGTCGGCCCAAGTAGGAATGTGAACCTGGTCACCGCTGAGAAAAGCGATGGCAGCGCCGATGCAGTGAATTGCCGGCAGGTAGTTTAGCTTTCGCTTAAGGTAAAGTCCCAACCGTTCCTGTGTGCCTCCGCCGACTGTCACTACAACATGTCGGTAGCGATGCTCACTCATCAGAGCGAGCAAGGGCTCATCTTTAATCTCGCCCTTGTACAAAGGTGCCATGTAAATGTCATCGTCATGAATAACAATGCCTTGTGCTCGCAGCCAGTCAAGATTGGTTTTGGCACTTTTCGGACTGGCCATGATCCATAATGTATTCCCCGGCTCACGAACGTCCGGCTCCAGCAGCAGTTCTTTGAGGTACTCCAGGCCCGATACACGCGGCACCCTGTACTTGCTGATTAGATTCCAGATGAGCACCATGAAAATGCTGTCGGTAATTGCAACATCAGCGTTCAGCAGCGCTTCGCGATATGCAGCGTTGGTCGGCAGATCCTTAAGCGCAGGGGCTGCCGGCACTACAAGCAGGCCACCGGCCCGCATACGCTCAATAGTTTGCTGTGCCGTGCCGCAAAAAAAGTTCACACCCAGGATGCGGCGAACTCCCGGCGTAAGCGCCCGTTCCATCTTGATTGATGCCATACGCAGTCTCCTCAACTCCTTGGCGGTACGTGTTCCTATGTCTATCGGCAATCTTGTGAGAAGAGGGAGCCTTTCATGAAAGGGCGTTCATCTTTTTGCGATCTTCACCCGTCAACAACCCGGAGTGCTTCACAGGTAAACTTATCTTCACATGGAATGTAAGGTTTTCCGGATTCAACATGTAGAACATTTGAGATGCAAGACTACCTAGGAGTAATGACGCACTATGTTAAATCAAGTGGGATGTAGAAGGTGGACAAGGATACTTTGTAGGGCAGCGCCCCTGTTCTACTTTGCTGTAACAAGTTCCGCCTGGGCCGTTTCGCCGCAAGCCGCCCTACCGGACGCTCCCCAGACACAAGGAGGCCAAGCCGCGCAAACACAAAAACCGGCTCCACCCGCGCAGCCCGGAGACAGCAACTATACCTTGCAGGGTGCGGAGCATCAGCGCATTTTCGGCATCATTCCAGAGTTCCAGGCTGTGAATACCGCCGGCGTGTATCGGCCCCTGACCACCCGGCAAAAGTACAGCTTGTTCTGGAAGAGCTCCACCGATCCATATATTTTTACCCTGGATGCAATCGTAGCCGGCATAGGCCAAGCCAAGAACAGTAATCCCGGCTACGGCCAAGGGGTGCAGGGTTATTTCAAACGCTACGCGGCCTCCTATGCAGACACGTTTGACGGCAACTTCTGGGGTAATGCCGTGCTCACCTCTGCTTTCCATGAAGATCCGCGCTACTTCCGTGAAGGTGAGGGCCATAGCTACACGCATCGCGCCTTGTACTCCGCGGCCACAGCCGTATGGACGCGGCGCGACGACGGCAACTGGGGACCCAACTATGCCAATGTGCTGGGCAACATCATTTCAGGCGGTATTTCCAATCTCTACTACCCTGCTTCGGATCGAGGCCTGGGGAAAACATTTACCGGAGCCGTCACTGTCACAGCCGAAGGCACGATCGGCTCCGAACTGGAAGAGTTCTGGCCCGACCTGCTGAAGTATTACCACCATAAACAGCTCAAAAAGCAGGAACGCCTCGCGCAGGCAGCCCAACACCCGTAGCTTTTAAGAAATGGACGTATGGCAGAGCAGAATTTTAAGAATCACACCCGCACCGATCCGGCTTACCACTTCATAGTTATGCCGGTGCTGCTGGTCAATCTTGTAGTTGCGGTAGTCCGGTATGTGCACAGTCCTAATGCCTGGCACGGCTGGAACATCATAGTGGCACTTATCCTGGTGGTGCTCGCAGGGCTGGTGCGTACCTATGCACTCCGAGTTCAGGATCGAATCATCCTGCTGGAACAGCGAATTCGTATGGTGGCGCTGCTGCCGCTTGACATGCACCCGCTGCAAAAAGAGCTTACACGGGAACAGCTCTTCGCACTGCGCTTTGCCTCCGATGCGGAGCTTGCTACGCTTACGGAGCGTGCCGTACGCGAAAAGCTTACGCCAAAGGCGATTAAGGAAGGTATTCAGGTCTGGCGTCCGGACACACACCGGGTGTAAGTCAGTCGGTCAGATACCGAGCCGCTTGACCTCATCGTTGTAGTACTTGCGGTAAAGGATGTTCCACTCCTGTGTGCCTTCCAGGATAATCTTGCGCTGCGAGGTGATCTTGACGCGCGCTGCCTGGTCGATCTGCATTTCCTGGGTCAGCAGCACGTGGAGGTAGTTTCGTGCTTCCTTGCGGATCGTGTCACGATCCTCCTGGAACTCGACCTCGTCGATACCGGCCAGGGTATCGGCGATGGCGTGGGCCAGCTTATTTACTTTGTCCGGGGAAACTCTCACAGGATCGCCTTGTACTTCCGCACCAGTTGCTGTTTTACCTTCTTGAACATCTCGCCGTACTCCGCGCCGTTGCGCCGCATTTCATCCTGGATGGCATCGAGAATCACTCGTACTTCTTCGTTGATTTGATCTTCAAGCATCAGCTCTGTCTGGATGGCTGCGGCAATGCGCTCCTGTACCAGGGCGAAGTGCTCAGTCTTGATCATCTTGGCTTCAATAAGGTGTTCGACCGACTTGCGGCCCAGGTAGCCTACGTATTCCTTGGAAAAAATCATTGGGTATGGGGGCGAGTCTAGCACAATCTCCCCCAGGCAGAACCCCTCGAAAGACTCGCACTGCGTCCGCGAACCTGCGAGAATAACGATGCTATGGCACAAGACAATCTCCACGTTGTAAAAGACGATATGGTCGCGTTTTTAACCGGCCATGCGCTGCGTCAGTTCCCCGGCTATGTGGGAGACGACGTGCCTTCCGTAATGTGGGACGACATGGGCGATCCTGACGGCTGGAAGCGTCTGGTAGAAACCGCGAAAGCGGCGGGCGCGACCTTCCTGACTTTGAGCGACGTTGTTATCGACGATGAAGAGCTCGACGTCTTACTTGAAAAACTGCGCGAACAGAACTTTCCGGATGAGGAAGCGCCGGAGTTCGAGGAAATCGACGCACTGCGCAAGGAAGTCGGCAAAGTCGGCTTTTTGCAACTTGGCTTTGTGCACCAGGGCGTAGCGTTTCTCCATGAGTCGGCCAGTGACTGGTACGAACGGTATGAAGAGCTGGTAGAAGCCATCGACGACTTCAGTATGGGCAATGTTGTCTTTGATGAAGACGAGGATGAGGAAGCCTAAAATTCCTTGGTTTCCGGCGACCTAGTTTTACCTGCCATGGCGGCGGCTCTCCGGCGCAAACGATGGATTTTGCCCGTAACAGAGGAAACGCGCGCCCATGAGCTTGCGCGCGATCTCCTGCTGCCGTACGCCGTAGCTGCCGTGCTGACACAGCGCGGCGTACACACAACGGCTGAAGCGCGCATGTTTCTTGAGCCCTCGCTCGATCACCTGCACGATCCTTTGTCTATGCACGGCATGGCGAAAGCAGTCGCTCGCATTCGCCTTGCTGCCGATCGCGGCGAGCCTATCCTGATCTATGGGGACTACGACGTAGACGGCACTACAGCCGTGGTGCTGCTTAAAACCGCAATTGAACGGCTAAGCCCGACTGGTCCCGGCGCAGGTGTAAAAGATCGGGTGCGCTTCCATGTGCCCCACCGTCTGCGTGAGGGCTACGGCATGCAAGGCGAGGTGCTCGCGCGGGCAGCGGCTGAGGGAGTTCGTCTGGTCATCAGCGTTGATACCGGCATCCGTGCTTTTGCCGCGGCTGATGCCGCTGAGGCGCTTGGCCTGGACCTGATCGTGACCGACCACCACCTGCCCGACGGTGCTTTGCCCAAGGCGCTTGCCATCCTGAACCCGAACCAGCACGGTTGCTCTTACCCGTGCAAGGGACTATGCGGGGCCGGAGTCGCTTTTAAGCTTTCGCAGGCGCTGCTTGAGGCAGAGGCAGGTGATGACTTTGCGGCGCAAGCGCGGCTGCGGACCAAACTGCTGCCGTCCTTTTTGAAGATGCTTGCCATTGCCACTGTAGCCGACGCCGTGCCGCTGACAGGTGAGAATCGCGCCATTGTTGCACTGGGGCTGGCTGCCCTGCGTGAGCCCGCAAGCCCCGGGTTGCGCGCGCTGCTTGCGGTAGCGCAGCTTGACCCGGCACGCAAGCCGCTGAGCGCAACCGATGTGGGCTTCCGGTTAGGGCCGCGCATCAATGCCGCCGGGCGCATGGACATCGCAAGCGACGTAGTAGAGCTATTTACGACGCGCGAGCCGGCCCGTGCCCACGTACTTGCCGCCAAACTGGACGACCTGAACACAGATCGCCGCAACACGGAAGCCGCCGCGCTCAAAGCAGTGCTGGCCCGTCTGGATGAGCCCGAGTTCACCGAGGCGCGCTGCCTGGTACTCGACGGCGAAGGCTGGCACCGGGGCGTGATCGGCATCCTGGCCTCGCGCGTGGTGGAGACAGCGGGTAAACCCACGCTGGTCATCGCGCATGAAGATGGCCAGGCGTACGGCTCGGGCCGGTCTGTGGAAGGCTTTCACCTGCTGGCCGCGCTGGAAAGCTGCGCAGACCTGTTTACGCGCTTCGGAGGCCATGCACATGCGGCCGGGTTCTCGTTGCCGTCAGCCTCTGTGCCGGAGCTGCGAGTGCGCCTGACGGCCTATGCCGCGACGCACGTGCGGGATGAAGACCTGCTGCTGCCGGTACGCTGCGACGGCGAGCTCCCGTTGTCGCATGTGACTCCTGTACTCTACCGGGCCATGCGGCAGCTGGAGCCGTTCGGCATGGGCAACCCGGAGCCTGCTTTCGTGGCGCGCGACGTCCGTCTGCTGGCTGAACCGCGCTTTATGAAGGAGCGGCACTGCAAACTGCAGCTAGGCCAGGGAGAGGCGAAGTTTGCCGCGCTGGGCTGGGGCTGGGCAGAGCGAGTGCAAACGCTTGGGCTTACAACCGGGGATGCCGTTGACATGGTGTACCGCCTGCGCGAGAACGAGCATCCGGAATATGGCGGTCTTGAACTGGAAATCGTGGACCTGCGCCGCGCAGAGTAGCACGGTCTTTGCATCCAAATACCTACACTGCTGCCTGGACCAAGCTGCCGTGCTTACAGCTACGCAAGCACTCCAGAACATATCCGATAGATTGCATCCGATGCCGAGTATTGATAGCGGCTGCTATCTGCATTGGGGCAGCTTGACAGCAGCCGAGAAAGCGCGGGCACCCTCCTTCATGAATGCATCACTCTTACCGCCGCAAACAAAGCATGATGAGAGTCAGACAGCAAATTCCCCCAGGCTGCCGATCTTCGGCTCAGGAGAAATGGCTGACCGAATCCGCTCGCTGGATTGGACTGTAACCGCGCTCGGTTCCGTGGAAACATGGCCTGATGCTCTGCTCGCATCCGTGAACTCCATGCTTTCGTCACAATTCCCTACTGTGGTTCTGTGGGGACCGGACATGATCACGTTCTACAACGATGCCTATAGCCCGCTGATGGGGAACAAGCACCCGGCTGGGCTTGGGCGCTCGGCGCGTGACGTTTGGACGGAAGCCTGGCACCTGATAGGTGCGCAGTTTGAGTCGGTTTTGGAAAGCGGCAAGCCGATTTACCGCGAAGACATGCTGATCCCTGTGCAACGCGGAGATCGGCTTGAAAACGTCTATTGGACCTACAGTTACAGTCCCCTGTTCCATACAACAGGCAATATCAGCGGCCTCCTTGTGGTCTGCCACGACGTAACCGGAAGTATGCGGGCAAAGAGAGAAATGCGGGAGAGCGAAACACAAGCGCGACGCATATTGCAAAGCATCGGCGATGCCGTAATTGTGACTGACGTGGAGACTTGCATCCTCCGGATGAATACTGCGGCTGAGTATTTCACCGGCTGGGCGGAGCGTGATGCCAGGGGCAAGTCCTTGAACACTGTCTTTCGTATCTTCGATGAGCAAACCCGAATACCGGTTGAAAGTCCGGCAGATAAAGTCAAGCGTCTCGGCAGAGTGACAGACCTTGCGAACCCCACTGTCCTGATTGCGAAAGATGGGACAGAAGTCTATATCGATGACAGTGCCGCTCCCGTGCGCGACGATCACGGCAACCTGATAGGCATTGTGCTGGTGTTCCACGACGTCACCGAGCGCCGCAGCGCCGAGCACGAGCGAGCTGCATTGACAACGCAACTCGAACAGGTAATGGGAGCTACCAACGATGCGATTGTGGGCATCAAGCGGGACTGGAGCTTCAGCTACCTGAACGCCAAAGCCCTTGAGACATACTCCCAAAACAGGATGCTGATCGGCAAAAATCTTTGGGAAGAATTTCCGGAAGTGGTCTATAAGGATTCGCCCTACGTGGAGCACTATACCCGCGCGATGAACGGGATGGCCGGTTCTTTTGAAGCACACTACCCCGCACCCTTCAATCTTGATTTGCAAATCCGTGTGTTCCCTACGAATGAAGGCATAGTCGTCTTTACACGGGATATCTCAAGTGAAAAGGCAGCGGAGCGGAACAAGCAGCTGGAGGGAGAACGGCAGAAAATCCTTGTGCGCCTTCTGCGGCAACAGCGGGAGGGAAATGATGCAGAGGCAATGATGCGCTTTGCCGTGGAAGCTGTCGGAAAGCATCTCGGCACCAGTCGGGCGGGTTTTCTGGAAGTTCTCGATTCTGAAACCATGCAGGTCAACATTGAGTGGGTATCGGGTAGCCTGAAGCCTGCCGCCGGCGTGTACGATCCCAAACTTTTAGGCGCAAAGACAATCGACCTGATCCGCACCGGGGCTACCGTGGCTATCGGCGATGTGCGTACCGACCCGCGCACCATGGGTTCTGCCCTGGAGGGAATGCTGGAGCAGATAGGAGCCATTGCTACCATCCGGGCTCCCATTCTTCGGGCCGGGCAATGGCGCGCCGGGCTATATGTACTGCACAATGAGCCGCGAACATGGACGGCGGAAGAAATCAGCTTTACCCAGCAGGTAGCCGACCTGACCTGGGATTTTGTAGAACGCGTTCGCGCAGCCGCAGCGCGTAACGAGATCGAAGAGCGGCTGCGCCTGGCGCGCAACGCTGCTGAGGTCGTGCTGTGGGATTGGGATCTCGCCTCGGGCAAACTCGTCTACGACGGAGACATAAGCCGGATTTTTGGGCGTCCGGTGGAGCAGGTCAGCCATATCGACGATGTGTATCTCAATGTTCATAAGGAAGATATGGAGAGTGTCAGGATAGCCTTTCAAGCGGCGATTGAAGGCCGAGGCGAGTATGAAGCCGAATTTCGTGTGTGCTGCCCGGACGGTTCCACACACTGGTGTTCCGGACGGGGCCATGCCATCCTGGCGGCTGACAGCAAGCCAACACGGCTTGTCGGCGCAATGCTCGATATCACGCAAAGAAAACAGTCGGAGGCGGCACTTCGGCAAAATGAAAAACTGGCTGCTGTGGGCCGGTTGGCCAGCGCCATTGCACACGAGATGAACAACCCGCTGGAGTCTGTGACAAATCTCCTCTATCTTGCGCGAACCACAATGGAACTTTCAGAAATTCAGGCGTATCTGGATACAGCAGAGCGTGAACTGCGGCGTGTTTCCGCGATCACGAATACAACTTTGCGCTTCCACAAGCAGTCCACTAATCCCAGACCTGCCACATGTGAGGACCTGTTCAGCACCGCCCTCCTTGTGCATCAAGGCAGGCTAGTCAACGCTCACGTCCAGGTCGAGAAGAAAAAGCGAGCGCAGGAACCGGTGCTTTGCTTTGACGGCGAAATCCGCCAGGTCTTGAACAATCTCATCGGCAACGCACTCGATGCTATGAGCGGCGGCGGACGGCTGCTGCTACGCAGCAGGGGCGGTACGGAATGGGCAAGCGGCAGAAAAGGTCTGGTTCTTACAGTTGCGGATACTGGTACCGGCATGAGCCTCGTCACGCTGAAGCGGATGTTTGACGCGTTTTACACAACGAAAGGCATCGGCGGCACCGGCCTGGGCATGTGGGTGAGCAAAGAAATCATCGACCGCCACAAGGGCGTTCTGCGCGTACGGAGCCGGGAGCGCGAGCCGCACAGGGGGACTGTATTCACACTCTTCCTGCCGTTTGAGGCTGCCGGACGGTAGGGCTACTTCCCCTTGGCACTCGTTAGCGGCATCAGAATTTCATCAAGTCGGTCGGGTGTGTTTGCAACTCGCTCCAGGTGCGGATAGCGCAAACCACCTGTGTAGTTGATACGCAATACTTTGTAGTAGCCTGTATTGAAAATAATGAGTTCCATAGGTTCCGCGGCAGACCCGGTAGCAGGCGCGCTATTGCCTTTTGCTGCGGCAATCGCCGCAGTGAGCACGGCAGGCGAGTACTGCCGCCCGCTCACCGCGATCACCTGCATACCGGGCCCCATACCTGCCGCAAACGCGGGCGAGTTATAGAGCACATCGGTCACGCGGCCGTTAGCAGCAATCTTGAGCCCGAGCGACCACCAGACTTCCATACCGCCACTGACATTGGTGAGCGCGTCCTCATAACTGCTGGTGGTATCGGTGTAGATCAGCTTGTAGCCGCCTGCTTCAATACCGCCGAGCGGGGCGTGTGCCGTCTTTGAACTCAACCGCTCATTGAGGAACCCGGCCCAGTCATGCGGGGACACTGCGTTCAGGTTTTCGACGATGTCGTTGAAGGTATACGGAACAACCTTCGGCGGCGTGTTACCGCCCAAGCCGTGAAAGCGGGCGCAAAAGTCGTTCAGGCTTCGCTTGCCGCCGGTCTGCGTACGAATGATGGTGTCAGCTTCAAGCCACAGCAGTTCGCCTTCAGTGTAGTAATCGGTGGTGCGGCGCCAGTTATCCCACTGGTTGCTGGTCTCGTACAAAATCTGTGCGGCAGTGGCGGTGTCCTGCAAGTCGCGCCAGGTGCGGCCCGGTCGCGCATCAAGCGAGGCGGCTGAAAACGCAAGCGCGTCCCGATACTGCGCGGGCGTCTCAATACCGCTGCGGGCGGCCAGAACATCGCCCAGGTATTGCGTCAGACCCTCGTACACCCATAGAAGCTCGCCCTTCATAGGGTCTTCGTAGTTGCCGGTGGCAAGGCCTGCCGGGCGGCGATACTTGCCGTTCCAGGAGTGCGTAAACTCGTGCGGCAGCAGGTCGGCCTGCACCAGGGCTTCATCGCTGTTCAGGAAAGTATCGGCAGGCACGCGGTCGTCACTCGATTGGTGATGCTCCAGGCCGAAGTGCGCCACCTCATCCGAAAGAGTAACGAGAAAGTGGTAGCTGTCGTAGTGGCGTGACTGGTAGAGCGCACCGGTTTCGCGTACCAGCTTGTCAAAAGCGGCTTGCGCTTCAGGCTTCAGGACCAGCTCTTCCGGGCCGTCCGCTGCAAGGTCAAGGTAGTGCTTCGGGGTGATCTCGGGCGCAAGCGGGATTTCGCGGAAGTAACGCCCGGCGAGCAGCGGTGAGTCAATAAGTTGCTCCAGGGAGACAGTAGCGAAGCTGTAGTGAGCGGCACCGCCGTGAACGACCGGTGCCGGTCCTGCGACATTCTCAAGTGCGGTACCGTAATGCCAGCCTGCCGGCAAAGTGACGGAGGGTGTCACCTTGATATCTGCCGCCTGCTTGCCCGCGGGATAGAGCACCAGCTCGTTCCAGCTCAGCATGGCAAGGTTGGCACTGGTACTGGCCCCGGTAGAAAAGCCTGTGGCAGCAGCAGTGGCGAGGAAATCGCACTTGACATCAAGCATGCTGACGCCCTGCGGCACCGTGACATGGAAGGCGAACATGTTCACGTCATCGCGCTGCCAGGCGAGTGTCTGGCCGCCTGCGGTAATGACCAGGCCCGCAAAATTGTCGATGGGGCCGCTGGGGCTGTGTTCGCCTGGAATCCACTTGGGATACAGCAGCGTAAGCGCGCCCGGCTGCACAGGAATTTGCATGGTGGCGTGGAGCAGCTTGCGTGCGGCGTCGGTCTCGTCGATATGGAGCCGAATAGGGAGCTCGACGGGCGCGCTTTGCGCATGGCACACGGACAATGCAACGGTAAAGAGAAGCGGCAGGGCAAGCTTGCGATGGGCGACCAAGCGGGATAGTACCTCCGGAGAAGCAGCAACCCAGTGTTACACAATGATTTGCTACCATCAGGCCGGCATGACTCTATCAAAAAAAGCAGGATTCTTCCTGACGTTTGAGGGCCTTGACGGCTCCGGCAAATCGACACAGCTGCGCTTGCTTGCCGAGTATTTGCGAAGAAACGGGCAGCCGGTGCGTGAAACGCGACAGCCCGGCGGCACTGCGCTGGGTGACCGGCTGCGTACGCTGCTGCTTGAAAGCAAAAGTGGCGCGTCATTGGCACCGCTGACAGAGTTGGCGCTGATGTTCGCCGATCGCGCCCAGGCGATTGCTGAAATGGTAGAGCCCGCGCTGGCTGCGGGCGAGCTGGTGCTGTGCGACCGCTGGACCGACTCAACCGAAGCCTACCAGGGAGGAGGCCGCGAGTTGGGCGCGGAGCTTATACAACGCCTGCACCGCGAGCTGTGCGGCGGCTTGCAGCCTGATTTAACAATCCTGCTGCTGCCGCCGCTCGGGGTCGCGCTGGGGCGGGCACGGAAGAGAAATGAGCATGTGCTTGCGCAAACAGGCCGCGAAGAAAGCCGGTTTGAAGCCGAACAGGATGCGTTCTTTGAGCGGGTCCATGCGCAGTATCAAATCATTGCGGTACGCGAGCCTGTGCGTGTGGTCGTAATCGCGGAAGATGAACCGGTAGAGGCAATCCACGCGCGTATCGTAAAAGTTGTGGAAGAGCGGCTTTCCCGTACGGCTTGACGCTTGCCTACCTCAAATCATGGCTACGATTTCTCCCCAGCGCCCCGCAGAAGAACCAGCAGAGTTAGCAGCATTGCAGCCGGTTGTCATTATACGAGGCAAATACCGCTATCCGCCCGGGCTCACGCGCAACCTGCCGTACTACATATTCAGCCGCTTCTTCAAGGCGAGCAATCCCATCCTGCTGTTTGAGTACCTCCAGGAAAAATACGGCCCGGTAGCGCACTACATGCTGGGGCCGAGCCACATCGTCTTCCTGAACGATCCCGACATGATCCGCGAAGTGCTGGTCACGCAATCGCCGCTGTTCATCAAGGAACGCACGCAGCGCCGCATGAAAATTCTGCTGGGCGAAGGTCTCATCACCAGCGACGGTGAAACCCACATGCGCCAGCGCCGTATCGCCGCACCTGCATTCCACCGGCAGCGTATAGCTGCCTACGGCGAGATGATGACCGCGCGCGCAGCCACCATGCGCGCGGAGTGGCAGCCGGGCGTCGAAATTGACGCAGTCGGCGAGATGATGCGGCTCGCCCTGCAGGTAGTCGCGCGCACCATCTTCGACACCGATGTGACTGAGGACGTACAGACGATTAACAATGAAGTGAACGCGATCATGAAGCTCTACAACTTCCTGATCGCCCTGCCCAAGGCGGAGGCGCTGCTGCACCTGCCGATCCCGGGGCTGATGCGCTTCAAACGCGCGCGTAAGAAACTGGACGCGGTAGTACACCGCATGATCGACCAGCGACGCAGCTCAGAGTACGACCATGGCGATTTGCTGTCCATGCTGCTGGCCTCGCGCGATGAAGAGCGCGATGGAAGCAAGCTGACCGACGAACAGGTTCGCGATGAAGTGACGACAATCTTCTTGGCCGGTTATGAAACTGTAGCGAACGCGCTGGCTTGGACCTGGCTGCTGCTGGCGCAGAATCCTGACGCGGAAGCGAAGATGCATGCGGAGATCGATAACGTGCTTGAAGGCCGGCTGCCGACCATGGCCGACCTGCCCCAGCTGCGCTACACGGAGATGGTTTTGTCGGAGTCGATGCGGCTGTACCCGCCCGCCTGGGCCATGGGCCGCCAAGCCACGGCTCCGGTCACCATCGGTCCGTATCATCTGCCCAAAGGCACATACTTTTTCTTCAGCCAGTACATCATGCAACGCACGGAGAAGTACTTCCCTGATCCGCTGCGGTTTGACCCGGAGCGGTTTACGCCGGAGGCGAAGGCCGCGCGTTCGAAGTTTACCTACTTCCCTTTCGGCGGCGGCAATCGACAATGTATCGGGGAGTCATTCGCCTGGATGGAAGCGGTGCTGCTGACAGCGACCCTCGCGCAGAAGTGGCGTCTTCGCTTGGTGCCGGGGCATCGGGTCGAAGTACAGCCGAAGATCACGCTGCGGTCAAAATACCCGATTCGCATGATCCCGGAGCTGCGCGGGTAGGCCGCTGCTAGGATGAACGCAGTGCCCGGATGGCGAAATCGGCAGACGCAGCGGACTTAAAATCCGTAGCCCTTTGATGGGTGTGGGGGTTCAAGTCCCCCTCTGGGCACCAGTAAAATTAATCCGGATTCTGATAGAAAGTTAAAAGCGGCGGTTTTCCTGTCGTAAAGCAGTCGAGCTTGGATCATGGCAGCAGCGGAGGAGGTAGGCTTGAGTTTCGGCGTTAAGGACAATGCCGATCGCTCTGCCCCTATCTCAAATATTGCTTAAAGCATTTTATTTGATTAAGAGTTCTGCTCCATTACCTATACACCGTTGATCCTCAAATCTACGCCCGCTACTTTCATAACAAGCCAGGTTAAAAAAGATTAAAGACATGCAAAAAGAGGATTCGGTCAGGAACGGCTCAAGATTTCTTTAAAAAGCCAGCCTGGAGCTATAGCATCTGACACACCGATAGCGCCGAATATCAAGGATGTAGGCGATTTGGTCAAAGGAGTTTAGGGAGCTTGCTGGGCGAACATAACCAGGTTAAAGCTTTTATCAAGGCCTAGGGTCTGTCACCAAATTAGCTATATGCGTTTGTTCTCATTCTTTTATGTTT
>CAXSBB010000027.1:0-15687 GCA_964235655.1 uncultured Acidobacteriaceae bacterium | reverse complement strand
TCCATGGCAACTTCATCCACAATCACGCGATCAATCGGATCGGGCGAGCGAAAGCGGTGCTCAAACATGGCCCCGGTACGCAGGTTGCGCAGCTTGGCTTGGATAAACGCGCGCAGGTTGCCGGGTGTGCGGTGCTCCACTGCAAATACGGTGTGCAGCTCATTGTTGAACTTGATAATCATGCCTGGACGCATTTGGGTGGCAGGAATCGCCATAGTTGGAGCTCCTTGGAGGGGGAGGCGCAGGCAGGGGTGCCGGTCGCTGTACCGCTTTCAGTCTAGCGCAGCGGGCGCAGGCTTAGCTCGCCCCGAAAACCTTGGTAAAAAAGTGACCGATGCTGCTGAACAAGCCTCGCGGCTTGGGCTGCGCTGACGGCGCGGGGATAACCGGCGTGGGGCTTGCCTGTGGCACCGCACGCGGAGGAGTCGGAACCGGTGCCGGCCCGAGCGGCGTTGCCGACGAAAGCATTGCCGAAACCTGAGCATGCGCTTCACCAGGTTTCACTATCGGGGGCAAACCGGCCAGCGTCGGCGGCGCCTGCAAACCTTCGCTCACCGCCGTCGGAAACACCGTATCCGCCGCAGTCGATGACGGCCCCCCGGACTTGCCGTCTGCGGCAAGTCCGACCGGTACCTCCGGCGGGCACCCGCATGGTTCCTGCTCATTGTCCACCACCTGCTGCAGCGAACCGCCCACAAACAGCACCCGCTGCCCAGGTCGTACCCGGTATGCACCGCCCTCTGCCAGGCTGCTGGCCAGCACATACGGTGCATGCTCGCCGGGGTTGTCCACGCAGGTATCACCCTGCCCGTTTACCCGTATCTTGACCCTCGACTCGCCGGGCCCCGACACCAGCAGCCGCAGATCCGGCGTCAGGATTACGTCAGAGTACGCACCCGGCGTATAGCTGGTTTCAAACGCACCTCGGTTCAGCGAAAACATCAGCCCGGCATCCTCAGGCCTGCCGACTGCATGCATCACGGCATCTTTTGCAATGTGTACCGTGGTACTGGCACATACCGAAAGAGATCCGCCGCGGGTCAGCGCAATAGCAGCGGTTCGGGTGCCGGCTGTAATTTCACCATTGTTAGCGATAGCCGCGCGCCCATTCGTCACACTCATCGCGCCCCGCAACGTCACACCATCAGTTGCCACGGTGGCTACCGGCAGGGCTTGTTGTGCGCTGCTGTTCATCGCTGCAAGGGGTGCAGCCATAAAGAAAAAAAGCAAATACCGCATGTATCCAGTATGACGCTCACCCAGCGGAATAGACACTGCCTACTCCGCATACCTGATTACACAGCTGGACCTGAGCTCTCCGGAGAATGCGCACTAGCTTGTCGGCCAGCCATCCGCCTTCCGGCTTTCACCGGTTTCCACAGCTACCTGCACCGACCGCAAAAACCGGTGCAGCTTCACGGCATGTTCAAAGCCGGCAACTGTGGTGTTTCCATCCTGGATATCTCGCGCCAGCCGCGCGTACTCCTCGCTCAGGCTTACAGGCGGCCCGCTCAGGCCTTTCGCGGCGGGCGGCTCTTCCGCAGGTAGCGGTACGGTTGCATCCAGGGTAAGCTCGCCCGCTTGGAACCCCGCCGGGTGGCCGCCGTGCAGCGTCAGGCTGCCCTTTGTTCCGGTAATGTGCAGTTCAAAAGGTGTGTCTGCGGTGCGCGCGCCGTCAATCGCCGCACTCAACACGCAGCCGCTCGTAAACTGAGCCTGCACCGCCAAAAAATCCGGAGTTGTACGCTTTACGCTACCGGGAGCATCGGTCAGCTTGACGTCCGGGTACTGGATTTCGCCCACGGCTTGTAGCCGGTCCATGCCGCCCAGCAGATAAATCGCCAAGTCAAGCGCATGCGCCGCCTGGATCGTCGTCAACGTTGCTCCCTTTGCCTGGTCACTTAGATAAGCATAGATTGCGGTGTTTCGGCTCCATGCGCGGCTGCCGTGGCCAGCATTACCGCTGTCAGCGGACGCCCGATTGCACCCTCTGCAATTGCCTTTTGCGCGCGCTGTACAGTTCCATTCAGGCGCGCCTGCTAACCGACCGCCGCGTGGACTTTGGCTTCTTTCGCGCGCGCCGCCAGCATCTCCGCGTCTTCCACATTCAATGCCAGCGGCCACTCACAAAGTACATGCTTGCCTGCATCGAGCACGGCAAGCACCATCTCCTTATGGTTCGGCACTTTGACGCATACCGCAACAAGATCGACGTTTTGGCTTGCGGCAAGCTCCGGCACACTCGCATAGCTCTCGCTTACTCCCAACGCCTTGGCCGCCGTACGGGCACTTTCCAGGCTACCGGCAGCCACCGCGGTCAGCTACAGCTGCGGTAAGGCCTGAATCGCCGGAATATGAGAGATCTTTGCCTAGCTTGGGCCCGCACCTGCACCGACAATACCGATACGAAGAGGGTGTCGAAGTTTAGGAGTCTGCTCGGTTGTTCGTATGCTATGTACGATGCAATACAAACAGACGTATGCCGCACTACAAAGAAAGGAAGTTCCCCACCAGCCGCTTACCGTCATGCGTCAACGCACTTTCCGGGTGAAACTGCACACCTTCCACCGGGTACTCCCGGTGCCGCAATCCCATGATGATGCCGTCCCCCGTACCGGATAGGACGCGGGCCGAGACTTCAAGCTCCGCAGGCAGCCCCTCATCCGCCACAATCAGCGAATGGTAGCGCGTACACGTCATAGGACTCTCGATCCCGGAGAAAATGGTCCGTCCATCATGCTCCACTTCGCTGGTCTTACCGTGCATCAGCTTAGGCGCACGCACCACGCTGCCGCCAAACGCCGCCCCCAGCGCCTGATGCCCAAGACAAACCCCTAAAATCGGCACCCGACCCGCAAACCGTCGGATCAGCTCAATAGAAATCCCAGCCTCTTGCGGTGTACAGGGTCCCGGCGACAACAAAATCCGCTCCGGCTCCAGCGCCTCCACTTCATCAACCGTCAGCTCATCGTTGCGACGGATCACCATCTCCGCCCCCAGCTCGCCCATGTACTGCACCAGGTTGTAGGTAAACGAGTCGTAGTTGTCGAGGACAAAGACCATAGTGCCAGTCTATAGCTCCTCATCGCCTGGTCGCAGTGCGCTCGCTGCTTAGAAAGGAAGTCCCGTTATACCCGCCTCGCTCGCCGCAGCTATCCTGTTTGCAAATGCCGGTAGGGTCGGCGAACTTAATGCCTTCCGCTGTCGGAACCAGCTCGAAAACACACTTTCCTTCCGAGACTCCGTCTGCCGCATCCACAAACGTCCCATTCCGCTTGTAACTCGCCACGCCTTCTCTACTGCACTGGTGGCCATTGAAAAAGTAGAGCATTAACGAGTAGTGAATGGAGGTATCTGAAACCTCCTCAATATCAAGTTTATCGGTGACGCTGTAGGTGTTCCCCTCCACATCGCCTTGGGTAAAAGGATGCCGGTAGCTGCCCGCAATTGCCGCTATCTTCTCAAGCGCTTCCTGTCGGTCACCTACCTCCGTGACTTCGGCCTGCCATGCAGACTTACGAGCTTTTAGAATTTGCGTGGACTGGGAAAAGTGATTCGTAAGACAGCTGGCCGGCTGCGGATTTCTGTCACATGCGTCGAAAATCTTTTGCCGTTCCACGGGCTCGCTAAGGCCCGGGGTAAGGCTCGCTGTTTGCCAAATAAGTGTTCGCCACTCGGTCTCCTGCGTCGCAAGCTCCTGACTACTGCATATAGCTGCTTGCGAGGCTCCCGCTCCGGCATAGCATGCTGGGCCGTTGTCACCGAAAAATGTACTTTGTGATTTCAGAGGATAGCTCCCGATAAACGCTGCCCCAGATGTGCAGAAAGCGGAGCAATTCTCCTGTCCCGGCTTGACCGTAATTTCTTTACCGTCCTTCTTTTCCAGGTAGAGTGAGCACTGAAATGTTGACTGATGAAGATCCACCGTCGCAGCCGTTTCACTCTCAACCTGTATAGTTCCCGGTGCTTCGCAGTGACCGCTCTGTGTTTGAACGTTTATGGACGCCTTGCATTGCTGACCGGCGCAGTCGGTTATAGAAACGGACCTGCCGAAATATGTGGAGACTCCCGGCGTTTGCCCAAGGCGCGACGGAGCCGGATGGAAGCTGCCCCACTCGCCCATCCATAAAGATTGCGAAGGCCGCGAGGTAGGCTGTACCTCTTGTGCAGCAAAATGCATCGCCGCACTTGGCAGCTCCGCTAACAGGATTGCGCAAAGCACATATCGGAAAGCGAATTTCATACTTGAGTCTCTGATATTCGAGACGGAGTTGCACATTTTTTTCTACGAAACGCGCACATGGAAGTACGAAGTGGATAGCGATTCCCAAACTGGGAAGGAGGTGCATCTCAAATGAGCATGACTCCCCGCACGACTACTCTCCTGGCCGCCCTTATTCTGGCTCCCTTTACACTTCACGCTCAGCAAGCTGCCTTAAAACCATCCGACCAGCCGGTAGGGCAACTGGAACAGGTAGCTACCTTTGACGGCCCCATGCCGACCGGCGTCACGGTCTCGCACAGCCACCGCATCTTCGTAAACTTTCCCCGGTGGGGAGATGACGTCCCGTTCACGGTAGCGGAGATGGTGAACGGCAAAGCCGTCGCCTACCCAAGCGCCGAGATCAACGCATGGCCGGGACGCTCGCTGCCCAACCCGAACGCCTTCATGGATCAGGGCGCGAATCAGACCCACTTCGTCAGCGTGCAGTCCGTAGTAGTAGACCCGGCAGACCGGCTGTGGGTGCTCGATACCGGTGCGCCGAAGCTGAAGGATGTAGTGCCGGGCGGAGCAAAACTGGTGTGCATCGACCTGCAAACCAACAAGGTCATCAGAACCATCCTGCTGCCGCCGGATGTAGCCGGTCCTAACAGCTACATGAACGATGTACGCTTTGACCTGCGCAACGGTGACACAGGCTCGCAAGACCCCCAGACCATGGTGGGCAGCCGCCCGGCGGCAAACCCGAATGCTCCGCCGCCGGACCCGTCGCACCCCGCAGCGGAGCGCTCCTCCGGCCAACCCGCATCGGGTCAGGGCAACGACGTTCACGGTACGGCATATATCACGGACTCATCGAGCCCCGGCCCGAACGCCATTATCGTAGTCGATCTGGCAACAGGCAAGGCACGCCGCCGTCTCAACCAGCACATCAGCACCCAGTCCGAGCCGGGCTTCCTGATGTTTGCCGAAGGCCAGCCCATCTATAAAACAGAGCCGGGCAAACCACCCGAGCCGAATGTGTTCGCAGTGGATGGCATCGCCATCTCAGCTGATGGCAGCGAGCTCTACTACTGCCCGATCAACTCGACCAAGCTCTATGTAGTGTCAACAGAAATGCTGCGAGACAAGAACAAGTCCGATGCCCAGGTAGAAAGCACGGTACGGATTGCAACAGGGAAGATGCCGTCCGACGGGCTTGAATCTGACGCGGCAGGTCGCATATACCTATCCGACCCGGTGACGGACTCCATAGAACGCTTCGACCCAAAAACAGGTCTTATCGAAACGTTGGTGCATGACCCGCGCCTGCTATGGCCGGACACAATGAGCCTAGCGTCTGACGGCTACTTATATGTGAACGCAAACCAGCTAAACCGGCAACCGAACCTGCATAACGGGCACGATCTGCGAGTGAAGCCTTACCACATGTACCGGGTCAAGGTAGATGCCCAACCCGTACTGCTGAAATAGATGTGGTGCAGAAAGTCGAGTGTCCACCTGGCTGCCACCCCGGGGCAAATTCAGAGTGAATGTCATATAAATCCTGTCACTCTGAGAAGGTGTAAGAAGCGATTTCATAATCGACTTCTCCACTACAAAAGGGTGTCATCCTGGGCATAAATCGGCGCGCAAGCATCGATTAGAGTCGAAGGACCTGCTTTCTCCCATGGCGTCGCGTAAATTTCAAAGGAAAAGCAGATCCTTCGGCTTCGCTCAGGATGACACCGATTTTCTAATTTCCGCTTTGCACACATACATCCGCTCGGGATGACACGTAGTTACAGAATCCTCCTGATACATCCCCTACCCGGCGAAGGTTACCCTCTTTACCCGTTCATCACGCTGTGTGTCCAGGCCGTTCCTGTGCCCGCGCACGCTCAATGGCTCGCAGCACCGCGCTGGCTTTGTTCAGGCACTCCTCGTACTCCCGCTCCGGCACAGAGTCGGCCACAATCCCGGCCCCGGCCTGTACACAGCCATGTTTCCCCTGTAGCAGCAACGTCCGAATCGCAATGCATGAGTCGAAGTTGCCGGAGTAATCCGCGTACAAAATCGACCCGCCATAAATCCCGCGCCGCGCAGGCTCCAACTCTTCAATAATTTCCATCGCGCGAATCTTGGGCGCGCCTGATAGCGTCCCGGCAGGGAAGCACGCGCGAAACGCATCCACCGCATCGAGCCCCGCGCGCAGCCGCCCTTCAATCGCGCTCACAATGTGCATCACGTGCGAGTAGCGTTCAATGTGCATCAAGTCGCGCACCCGCACGCTGCCGTACTCACTCACCCGGCCTACATCGTTACGTCCCAGATCGACCAGCATCACGTGCTCTGCACGCTCCTTTTCATCCAGGAGCAACTCCTCACCAATCCTTCGGTCCTCGTCCTCATCGAGCGACCGGGGCCGCGTCCCGGCAATCGGACGGTACTCAACTTTCTGCCCGCTCACCCGTACCAGCATCTCCGGCGATGAACCCACAATGTGGGTGTCAGCGGCGCCTTCCAAACCGAGCCGCAGAAAGTACATATACGGCGAGGGATTGACCACCCGCAGGGAGCGGTAAATGGAAAACGGATCGACACCCGGCTCCACATCAAAGCGTTGCGACAGCACCACCTGAAAGATATCGCCCGCAGCGATATACTCCTGAGCCCGCACCACGGAAGCAAGAAACTCCGCCTCACCCGTCCGCGCCCGCACCTCCAGCTTGTCGTAAGCCGCCGCTCCCGGTGTTTGCACCGCGCTTGCCGGTAGCGGACGCGCCAGCCGCGCCGCAAACCGCCCCAGCCGGCCCAGCGCCCGCACATATGCCTCTTTCGCAGGCATCTCACGCACATCAGCCGTAACCACAAGCACCATCTCCTTGCGCAAGTGGTCAAACGCCAGCACTTCGTCAAAGAACATCAGGCACGCATCGGGCACGTGCAGTTCATCAGGCGCAGTCGCCGGTAGCTGCTCTATCTGCCGAACAGCGTCATACGAGAAAAAACCGACGGCTCCCGCAGTAAACGGCGGCAGCCCCGGCAGCCGAGCCGGTGTGTGCCCGCTTAGCGCTGCCTGCAAGGTCTTGAAAATATCACCCTGCCGTGTCTCGACTCGTCCGTTTTCATACACGGTCAGCTCCGTGCCACGCGCAATGATCTTGCGAAACGGCCGCACCCCGATAAACGTATACCGCCCCACCCGCTCGCCGCCCTCCACCGACTCCAGCAGAAAGCACTCCGGCTCATCTGCCGCGTCCCCCGCTAGGCGTAGAAACGCCGTTACCGGCGTCTCCAGATCCGCGTTTAAGGTCAGGTACAGCGGCACCAGCGTGTAGGTGGCCGCAAGCGATAAAAATCGCTCGCGCGAAGGCTGGGAAGTGTGCGAAGGGTACAAGGTATCTGCCATCAGGTCTTTTCGTATGGTACCCGGCCTTCGCGCTCCCACCGGCAAGCGCCCACGGTGCTGTCACGGACCATGATCGTTCTACCATCGATTCATTGGGGTCACAGGTAGCATTTCAAAATGCTACCTAGGTACTGGATCGAGAACAAAATGAGTGACAAACAATAACAGTCTTAATGGTCTGCCGGCCTTGTGCTGAAGGATACTTGAGCGCAAGTTCCAAGTTTTAACTCCAAGTGATCTGGGTTCTCGTAGCTGAATGGATTGGCAGAGGCCACGACGTTGCCTGTTTTAGCCGTGACGGCATAGCGACCTGGTGGAACATGCATCTCGAAATGCCCTTCCCGGTCTGTTTCGGCATGAAAGCTTCCCGCTTGCCCGACTGCCTCGATTGAAACCTGCGCGAGGCCTGTGACCCAGGAGTCATCCATGACGGTTCCAGCGATCAGCGGCTTTTCCCGCAATCTGCTTTCATCTGTCAGTTCTGCGATAACCCGAGACGATTGCAGAATAGGACCCGAGTTCCCGCAGCCGTCAATCACCCATGCTCCCTCGTTCGGAGGGCGAATGAGAAATAGTAAGTAGCTTTGCCCTGTTTGCCAATCGAAACTCGCTCTTCCACTGTCATTCGCTTCATGCACAATCAGCTTTTGCGGCACCATGCCGCGAAGCACTTTAACGGAATGCAAAGTGTATACATTCAGATCCGCATCTTCGTTGCTTGTCAGGACTTTTTTCCGAGTAAGACGTGCAATGACAACGGTGCGACTGTGAGTAGCCTCTGCGCAGACTAGGCGAGGTTTTGGAACTTCACACAATGCCCAAAGGTGCGGTCCAGGCAATACAAGTAAAACGCTGCCCACCAGGCAAGCAAATCGATGTGTTATATGCAATCCCTAACGTAGTTGCCCATCCTGTAAGCGTTTTGGTGACGAAGATACTCACAATTTAAGACTAATGCTGATTTCGGTCTTGAATTGTCACACCTCTTAACTCTGCAGACAGCGAGATTTCTATTCAAGAAGCAGCCGCATGAGGCTGGCGCACCGCTTGGCAAGTGATTTGACTTAGCTCCGCTATCACCTGCTTGGCCTCAGCCCGGGAGTATCCAAGACGCGCCTCAAACTCACTCCCCTCGAACTCTTCCTCACAGATGTTGCAGCTTTCTATTAGCAGCAGCGCCTGTTCAGTAGAAAGAACAGGCTGTGACCGGTTTTGCTTCATCTCCTTAAGTAGGGCCGACATGGGCGCACGGAGGGAACTGACTCGCCGCTCAAGCTCTACAGAAAGCCAAATGCCATGTAGCACTTCATTTAAACTGTTGTGAAGATAGCGATAAGCCTTTTCGTCAAAAACTGTATTGGTTTTATTTAGCAATGGGTTCACTCCAGTGTGTCGAGATAATCTTTGCCATCTCTCGGATGGAATGCTGTTCCGCCCTTTGCATCCTTGGGATTTATGATGACGACTATCTGCTCCTCGTCACTCTAAAATACCTTTCTCTCCTCCGCCAATTCCAAAATAATGGTCGGAGTTGCAAGTGTTCTCGTTATCTTTGGCCTGAACTCATCCCGGCTGAGCTTGCCAAACTCGTCAGCGTGCTTCATAAAAGCATGGCCGTCTGAAATGCTCTTTGCAAGGGTCCTAGCCTGTTCATCCGTCAAAGTGTTTTAAAACTCCAACAATCCCAAAGCTACATCACTGCGGCTGCGATGCGCTCTCAAAAGCGTAAGCGGATTTTGCATGCTTGGACAGAGTACTTTCGGCTAACTAGCTCCATTCCTCTCAAAGTGGATGAAGACCTGCGCCGGATCATCACCGCCAGTTTTGCCTTCGCGTCTGACAAACCAGCTAGCTGCTTCAAAACAGCACACCAGTTGCCGCCTCGACACGCCAGGCCTATAGTAAGGACGTTTGTTTGCGCCAATCCGCTCGGAACCCCTGAGCCCGCGCACAGAGAGAACCCACCATGGCCACCACCGTACCCCTAGAGCAGGAAATCAACCCGTGGGAGGCCCAAGCCGCCCGCTTCGACTTCGCCGCCCGCAAGCTCAACCTCGCAGACGGCATCTGGAAGCTGCTCCGTCAGCCCATGCGCGAAATCATCGTCCACTTTCCCGTGCAAATGGATGACGGCCGCTTCGAGATCTTCACCGGCTACCGCGTGCAGCACTCGCAGGCCCGCGGCCCCGGCAAGGGCGGCATCCGCTACGCACCCGACGTCACCCTTGACGAAGTCCGCGCCCTCGCCAGCTGGATGACCTGGAAATGCGCCGTGGTCAATATCCCCTTCGGCGGTGCGAAAGGTGGCGTCATCTGCGACCCCAGAAAGATGTCGCAGGGCGAGCTGGAACGCATGACCCGCCGCTATACCGCCGAAATCATCGACTTCATCGGCCCTGAAAAAGACGTACCCGCCCCTGACATGGGCACCAACGAGCAGACCATGGCCTGGATTATGGACACCTACTCCA
This sequence comes from uncultured Acidobacteriaceae bacterium, assembly GCA_964235655.1. Classification (GTDB taxonomy): domain Bacteria; phylum Acidobacteriota; class Terriglobia; order Terriglobales; family Acidobacteriaceae; genus EB88. The sequence continues at coordinate 5,603 of CAXSBB010000027.1, read as the reverse complement.
TGCACATGCGCCAGACCGTCACCAGTGTGGTCACCGGCAAGCCGCTCGGTCTCGGTGGCTCTCAGGGCCGCCGCGAAGCCACCGGCCGCGGTGTCCGCAAGGTCTGCGACGAGGCTTTGCGCTTCCTGAACATCCCGCGCGACGGCTGCCGCGTTATCCTCCAGGGCTTCGGCAACGTCGGCTCCAACGCCGCCCGCCTGATGATGGAGTCCGGCTACAAAATCACCGGCATCGCCGAGTACGACGGCGCAATTTTCAACGCGAATGGCATCGACATCCACGCACTCGCCGAGCACCGCCTGCGCAACGGCTCCATCCTCGGCTTTCGCGGCGCCGAGGCCGCCGACCCCGACGACCTGCTCACGCAGTCGTGCGAAATCCTCATCCCCGCCGCCATGGAAAACGTCATCACCAGTCGCAACGCAAGCCGTATCCAGGCCCGTATCCTCGCTGAAGGCGCTAATGGCCCCACCACCGCCGTCGCCGATGAAATCCTGGCTGAAAAGCGCATCTTCGTCATCCCCGACATCCTCGCCAACGCCGGCGGCGTCACCGCCTCGTACTTTGAATGGGTGCAAGACCGTCAGGGCTATTTCTGGAAGGAAGAAACCGTTAACGAGCAGTTAGAAGCCATCCTCGCCGCCAGTTTCGAAGACGTCATCCGCTACGCCGAAGCCCACGCAGTCAACAACCGCATCGCCGCCTACATGCTAGCCATGGACCGGGTTGCGTTTGCCATCAAGCAACGAGGTATTTACGCGTGATTGAAATTACTAAGCTGTTGTAAAATCAGATTACATTCGAGGTGAAACATGACAGGTCACAAGACAAAAACGAACAATCTTGTATATGCACAGGACAGCATTGCGCGACCTTTTAATACTGCTCCTACAGTAACAAATGCCAAAAACCCCTTTACCGAACCTGTAGATCCCCCTGTTACTAGCAATTCACCAACTCCTATAGAGCAAGGCAAAACACAATCGCACCAAGAATAGCTACACGCATATGAGGTTCAGCTTGGTTGCACTCGATGGAAGGTTCAGGACAGATAGGAGCGATTGTTGAAAATTGATGTTTCAACAATCGCTCTTATTCTTTTACTGGTTTTACCTGGTCTGATTGCAAAGAAAAGTCGAAGAAAGCTGGCTGCACAAACTTTTGATCAGCTTGGTCCTACAACAGAGTTAGGAGAGCTTGTACTATTCAGTACCTACGCTCATGCTTTTTTATTTTTAATACTTCTTCTGATTACTGCCCTGCTGAGTTTTGCAGAGACTGGGTCCGCTTGTAAGTATTTCCAACAGATTGATCATGGTGTTGTTCAGCATTGGCTTATTCTTCACGTGACAGCAACTGCGGCACTGGTCCTTTTATATCTTTTCGCTTCTTTGATTGTGGGATTCTTCATAGGCGTTTTAAGCGGATGGTTTTCGACAACAGCTCCTATAACCCAGTTTCTTGCAAAGCAGCCTTGGCTATACCGAAACATTAAGCGATTAAGTATATTCTCAGTCTTAGAAGAGAAGCCTATATCATTTGACATCTTTGGGGGAGAAGCAGTAAGACGAAAGCGGTCTTTGGTGTTTTTCATTGAGGTACGGCTTCGCGATGACAAGGGTTTTATTACCGGGGAAATTCTTAATTATGCAGTTGTAAGGGATGAAGAACAGCATCGCTTGATCGTTCTTAAAGAAGCTCAGTTTCGACTTACTTCTTCTGATCCATACGAGCCGGTGCGAGGAGAGCGACTTCTTCTTGATCTTGCAGATGCTCTTACTATGCAAGTATTCTATAAGGACTATAAGGATGTGGAGGAGACTGCACGCAAAATGGCAGAGTAAGTATATTTATAGTGTATGCGATGGAATGCACCTTCAATCCTCTAACTCCCCCCAAACCCACCCAAGATCGAGATACATACCCGACCCGACAGCCTCCATCCGCAACCCATCCACTCCAAGCCATCCCGCCTCACCCCAAACCTGCCCCGTCCGCGCATACGGGTCCACTAACCATACATTTCGCGTCCCCATTACCGCCAGCGCAGCCGCCCTCAAATCCAAATCCTCCTGCGTATCCGAGGGGGACCGCACCTCGATCGCAATCAGCGGCGGAGTTGTCAGGGTACCTGTCTCCCTGTTTTCTCTCGACACCACCACCACATCCGGCAGCCGAACCGCGCTTACTGAAGTCCGCGTACGCACCTCAACCGCAGCATAAATCCCCCACTCTCTGCGATGGTTCTCAAACCACATGCCGATCAGTACCTGCACTCGTCCATGCACAATCTGGACCACCGACTTCTCCTTCAACACACCATCCAAATACTCGACATCAGGAAAGTAGCTCGTATTGAGATATGTCTCTATTGACACCGTAATGGCAGTAGCCATAACTCACCTCGCCTCAAGTGTACCCCCGCAAATTCGAGCTACTGCCCTTGCCACTGCTTCCCGCGCGCTCTCCCGGTCCACACCCGCATCCGGGTCGATAAACAGCCCCAACGGATTGGCCGCCGTCCACGCATTACAAAGCGCGATCACAGCCGCCAGCAAAAACGCCGGTGTAAACTCCCCGTTAATCCACCCCTCCCGCTGCGCTTTCCGCAAGCCTTTCAGCTTCACGTCCACACTAGCCCGTGGCCCTGCCGGCCACTCCCCCTTTTGCTCCAGTCCCCACCATGCCAGCAGCCGGATCAGCTGCGGATGCTCCATCACAAAATCAAACAGCCGGGCCGCATATCCCGGCAGGTCCTCCGGGGTAAATAGAACAGATTCATACACATCTCCAAGGTGCCGCTCCAGCACCGCCCCAAACAGCAGCTCCTTGCTGCCGAAGTAGACGTAAATCAGATTCTTATTCGCGGCAGCACTCCTCGCAATCCGGTCCACGCGGCCACCCGCAATACCAAATGCGGCAAACTCAGAGGTAGCCGCCTCCAGGATGCGCTTCCGTGTTGCATCGGCATTCTTCATAGTGGCTTTCACCATCCTGACAGAATGAGACAGATCTTTCAGCATCCATAACCACGGTGTAACCATCTAGTTAGTCAAACATCTGCTTTCCTACAAAGCTTGTAAGAGGAAACAAGGAGACAACAAAGATGGCACAGCGAACATGGTTCATCACCGGCGTCAATAGCGGCTTCGGACGCATCATGACAGAAAAGCTGCTGGAACGCGGCGACCGCGTGGCGGGTACCGCGCGCAAGCTTGAGCAGCTTAACGACCTCAAGTCACGGTTCAGCGACCGGCTCTGGCTTACCTTGCTCGACCTAACCGATACCCCAGCCATCCGGCCCACTGTCCATGCTGCGTTTGACCACTTCAATCATATTGACGTCATTGTCAACAACGCCGGCTACGGACTGTTCGGCGCTGCCGAAGAGCTCACCGATGAACAAATCCGCCACCAGATCGACACCAACCTCATCGGCTCCATCCAGGTCATTCGTGCCGCCCTGCCGCACCTGCGCGCCGGAGGCGGCGGACGCATCCTCCAGATATCCTCAACCGGCGGACAGTATGCATTCCCCAACTTTAGCCTGTACCACGCTACCAAGTGGGGCATTGAAGGCTTCATCGAAGCAGTAGCCCAGGAAGTCGCACCCTTTGGTATCGAGTGCACCATTGTCGAGCCCGGTGCCAATCAGACCGGCTTCTCTGCCGGTATAGTCGGCCCTCCGCCCATGGCAGCGTACGAGAACACCCCCTCCGGAGACCTGCGCCGCATGGTCGCAGCCAACACTTTCCCCCTCCCCGGCGATCCGGTAAAAACAGTACAGGCAATGATCGACTCCGTAGACCGTCCTGTTACCAGGCGTCTACCGTTGGGCGGCGATACTTACACCTTGATCCGCAGCGCCTATGTCGAGCGGCTTGCCGTACTCGATGCCCACAAGGAAATCGCCCTCGCAGTCGATAAAACCTCCTGAACCTCGGCGTATCTAGCAACACTGTGAACCGTGGCTTCTCTCGGTACGCACGGGTGATGGAGAACCCACATCTTGCCGTCTCACTTTAGGGACATGAGTTCTACACTCCTTATTCTTACCGGCTCATCCTGAGTGCAGCCGAAAAATCTCCTTTACCTCTACTCCACCTTCCAATTACAGCTCACTTTACCGATTTATTAGGAAAGCCGCACACTGGGTGATATGGACGATGACTTGATGCGGCTCGCAATCGCGCAGGCTCACCTGGGTATGCGCACACCGGGCGGGGCTGAGGTAGGCTGCGTGCTGGTAGAGGGCGGAGCGGTGGTCGCTTCAGGGTTCAATGAAGCCGAAATGCACCACGACCCAACCGCACATGCAGAAATGGTGACAATGCGCAGGCTCTGCGCAGAGCGTAAAACACTCTCGCTTCGGGGTGTAACGCTGTACTCCACGCTTCAGCCTTGCGCCATGTGCACAGGGGCATGTTTATGGGCCGGCATCTCACGGATCGTCTACGGAGCAGCGCGCGGAGACGTACATGAGCACTACTTCGCATTGCGCCTGGGAAACACGGAAGACCTCGTAGCCGGTGCGTACCGCAACGACATCGAAATTGTGGCAGGGGTACTGCGAGAGGAGTGTGCGCGGTTGTACGCCAAGCCATGGGAGCAGCCTTCGTCGGGACCGGACCCGGCGCATGAACCTACCCAGAAGGCCGGCTGAAGGAATACATGGCGCGACCCAGCGGCAAAGCCTGGTGGTAATGCCGGAAGGGTACACAAATGTTCTTTGTACCCGTCCCAATTCAGTAATTCGTGCCAAGATGGGAACACCCCATGTAGCGCTGTGTGCTTGCCCCTGTAGAAAAGCGCCGGAGTGCCGATAGTGGCATCATGTTCGAGATACCTACGCCCGCTCCTCAAGTAGCCGCTGCCGCTATGACCGCAACCGCAGACCATTCCGAACGCCTCCCGCTCGAACTTGAGTCCGAGTTCGCCGAAATGCAGACTGCTGCTCCCGCAGGCGGTACCATCCCTGCCTTGCTGGGTGCCGGTCTGCTCTTTCATTGCCTGCTCATTGCCGAGCGTGCGTTTCTGCTGTTGCCGCCCTATATGTTCGCCGTACGCGGCGGCCCGGTCACCCTTCTGCTTCTATTTCTGCTGCTGTCGCCCTCCGCATTTCGCCGCCAGGCTGGGGGCCGCGCGGCCCTGGTGCTTTTCGGCATGCTGCTCGTAGCAGCGTTGCTGGCCGGTGTGCCTTTTGCCGGCGGCAGGGAACTGCTTCCCATGCAGACCGGCATAGCCATCACTTTGCTGCTGTTTGGCTGGCTTGCGGCACTACCCCGGCGATGGACCACCCTGGCTGCCGGTGGAGCCCTGCTGGCCGATGCCGCCGCACTTCTGCTTGGGCCTGCCGTCCATACTGCAGGCATCCCCACCATCCTTGAGTCGTTATGGGCTCCCGGCTTTGCTGCCGCTTTGCTGACCTTGATGGCTGCGGTTCGTCACAATGAGGCGCGGCGCGACTTCCTCATGCTGCGCCAGGCAGCCTTTGCAGGTGTTCCGCAAGAGTCTACCGCTACTGAGGATCGCCACCTGGACCCTGGTACCGGTGTCGGCAGCAGGCTTGCCTTTGACATGCGGTATCGCGCCGCGTGGGACAA
>CAXSBB010000026.1:0-16085 GCA_964235655.1 uncultured Acidobacteriaceae bacterium | reverse complement strand
CGCAGCCATTCATCTCGCAGCTGCAACCATCTGGCTCATTTGATGACACGCCCTACGTCCTACGACATCGCTTGTCTGATCATTATTTCGAAAAAACGAAATTAAACCATCTACATCAAGAGTCCAAGCGTCTTCGCCACGCAAATTAAAAAGCTCAAAGTAAGCAGATTTGATCATCTCGCCGAAGGCTTGCTGAAATAATGCTTGATCGTGCTGATTGAAAACTGCAATGGATTTATCTGTTCTATTCCCTTCTGCATCAATAAAGCCGATGAAGCGCAGCGTATTAATTACATAACTCTCATTATTAGGCGCAATAGAAAGCTTTCTCAAAGTGTCAGCCGACACCTTGGCAGAGAATGACTTCCTAAACTGATTAACAGTAGCAGTTATTATACCTGGTGACGCGTATGGATGCTTCTCAGCCATTGCTCTCTTGCCCTCTGCGCTCAAATGTTAACACCGAACGCGCGTTACCGTAGTGCGTTACTAATCAAGTATCTTCTGTGCGTTGCTCAATCCGCCCCATGAAGCAAAGCGTAACCCGCTTGCATAGAATGTTCCACTTTGGACAATACAGCGGCCTAAACTGCTCTTCCCCAAGAGAAGCTCTCACTTCCATGCCCAACCGAATTAGTACCCCTTGTCGTGCGTGCATTTAAGAAGCCGCAACACTCCTTCGAAACACCTCCGGCATCTCAATCCGAAAGCGCGTTTCCCCCACCAGCGCGAGCAAATCCCTATCTCCGCTAACCAGCACACTGGCCTCACCGATTTGGGCAAGGTCCAAAAACATCTGATCCTGCGCATCTCGGCAAGTTATCTCGCAAGCTGTCATTACTTTGACGGTCTCACAGCAGGGCAGATACTCGGCTAGTAACTCCCGGCGATCCTCAACTGTCAGGCGAAACTTGGGGTAGCCGAGCACGCGGGTGAGTTCCGTTGCCGTGGCGCACGAAATCAGCGGCGTATAGCTTGGTTCACACCAATACTTCCGCAACCAGGCTAATCGTCCGGATGAAAAAAGCATGTCCGAGACGACGGTAGTTGTATCAAAGACAACGCGCTGCCTCACTCCCCGGTACGCGCCCAGCTTACAGCCCCTGCTACGTCTTGCTCATCGATACCCAGCTCCGCTAGGTGCGCACGCACTTCATCGGCCCGGCTACGTTGTAGCGGACGCAGCATAATTGAAATTCCATCGGTGCTTACGTCGAAATACTCCGTCTCGCTAAATCTGGCAACGACTGCTTTTGGAAGTGTGATTTGGTTTTTAGAAGTCTTTTTAGCAAGCATTTTTTTGTAAGGAAACAAGGAAAGTTTACCACTAACTTAGTAGACCCTCCCTCAAACCTCCTAGAATTATGCTGGCTCTACTCTCAAATCAGGCCTCATTCCCATCCTTCCCCTCTTGCTTCTCTCTTTAGAATGGGGGAATCAACGAAACTTGGTAATAGTAAGCTACCGCTCTCTCCTTTCATGCATCTTTCTCAACGACTTGCAGTTGTGCCAAAAGCCGAGATCTCATCTCGGCCATTGTGCAGCAGGCACGCGAACAGGAGAAAAACGAATGAAAATACGCGCAGGTGTTCTGGCACTCGCCAGCTTGTTTCCCTTAGGGGCTTTTGCAGCAGATAACGATGCCTCAAAGCTGACGGATCGACTCACCTCAGCCACCGCAATCCTCCACGAACTGGCTGCAGTTCCCGATAAGGGTGTTCCGGACGCAATTGCCAAGAAAGCACGCTGCGTCGTGGTCATTCCAGGCTTTTTGAAGGGCGCATTTATCGGCGGAATTCAATATGGGCAGGGCGTTGCTACCTGCTTTGACACCGGCAAAGGTTGGAGCGCTCCCGTGTTCGTGCAAATGGCAGGGGTAAGCTTCGGCTTGCAGGCCGGCGGCCAGGCGACCGATCTGGTATTGGTGGGCGTAACCAAGCAGAGTGCTTCTGACCTGCTCAAAGCTAAGGTCAAGCTGGGCGGCGACGCGGCAGCGGCAGCAGGTCCGGTAGGCCGCGATTCGCAGGCCAATACCACGGAGCTCGCCAATGCGGAGTTTCTAACCTACTCCCGCAGCAAGGGTTTATTTGCAGGAGTTGACCTTACAGGCGATGAAGTAAACCAGAACCAGAAAGATACAAAGCTGTTCTACGGTAAGGACATTCCGTATGCGACCATTCTCAACGGTGCCACTCCAGCCCCTGCGGCGGCAAAGCCGTTCGTGCAAGAGGTAAGCCGGGTATTTGGCAGTCCAAAGAAGCACAAGTAAAAGCATGACTGACGGGTGCCTCGCAGTTCAAGCGTGAACTGCGAGGCTACCTGCTCCATGAAAGCACTAAGCCCGCGCAAAGCGCATCGAACTCGAATTCATACAGTACCGAAGCCCGGTCGGTCGCGGCCCATCCCCAAACACATGTCCTAAATGGGACTCACACCGCACGCACTGCACTTCTGTTCGCGGCATCCCAGCCGAGTTATCCTCCATCTCAGCGATATTTTTCTTCGCAATGGGTACCCAGAAACTGGGCCATCCTTCGCCCGAGTCATACTGAGTCCCCGAGCTGAACAGTGCCGTGTCGCAGCCGATACATCGGAACACACCCTGCGCTTGATTCCGAGTGCCGTTAGCTGCCGACGGCATCTCCGTATCGGCTCTCCGAGCCATATCGAACGAAATCCGGCCTAGCTGCCGGTACCATTCTCCATCTGTCTTCACAATCTTCGAAACGACTTGCAGTCCTAAACTCCGCCCGTCATTGCTGAAGTTGATGATTGTAACCATACCCGGTGCTCCATGTACCTCTACACTGGCTTCGGGCCCGGCAGGTCCATACCGCGTTACAGCAGCGCACGATGCAGCAACCCCGGCACACCCCACCAGAAACACCCTTCGCGTCATCCGTGCCGACGCATCATCCCGGCTAGCATCCAGATTGAACATGCTTACCCTTCAACGATCCAACCGCTACCGGTTCGATACATTTTTTCCGCAAAGGATACACCGGTATGACATACTTCATCGCACTCAAGAACACCCCTTTGCCTATCCGCTCGCAAGTGCATCCATCTTGCAGCAACTGATAGGAGTGTAGAACCGATGAGCAAAGATCCCCTGGCCCAGCTGGCCGAGCAGCAGCAGTGGCTTGCACCGTATGAAGTTCCCATACAAGACGCTATCCACCGTGCCTTCGATGTTTTCGGCGACGCGCGTAAACCGGTACGCAATGCACTTCATGGTACCTGGCTCCATGAGCCGCTTCATGCCATTCTGATTGAAGTCCCTATGGGTTCCTGGACGGGCACCGTTGTCTTTGACACCATAGCCTCACTTACCGGCAGCAAGAACATGGACATCGCAGCCGATGCCACCATCGTGCTGGGACTGGTAGGCGCGGTAGGGGCCGCTCTAACCGGCATGAACGACTGGGCCGACACAGACGGCGCACCGCGTCGCATCGGGGCCGTACACATGCTGCTCAATATCGCATCAGTCGGGCTCTTTGGCGCGTCCTGGCTTCGCCGACGCTCCTCGCAAGCCGGTTCCCGCACAACAGCACGTGTACTGGCCGGAGCCGGATACCTGGTGGTCTCAGCCTCTGCGCACCTCGGCGGCAATCTGGTGTACGAACATGGCATCGGCGTGCAAGATACCCAGCCTCTCAGCTAGAGGGGACCGCGCAGCCCGTACAAAGTCGATTCCAGCTTTATCTGCTGAATGGGACCGCTTACGGCTCACGGCTGCTATCCATAAAAATAGGCATCTACCCAAACGGAGGAAACATGACCACATCGTCAGCTGAAGAAACAAACGCAATGGGTATCCACAAGACCGCCACAGCCCCACTTATCGCACTCACCGCCACCAGCATCGCTGCCCTTATCGCCGTCTTGATCATTTTAAGCCGCGATAAATAGCTGGAAGCCTTCTTGACTCGTTGTTCATTGCTAATCGTTACAAATCAGTACGGGGCAATTACTTGCCCCGTACCGTTACCTTTTAACCTCGTCTAGTCAGGGAACAATTGATCCTGCATAGCCTCTCAAGATTGGCAAACCTTCGCTAGGTGCCTGCACGTAACGGCGCGCGATTGTTTAGTCAAAATGCATGGCATGAGGTAGAGAAAAGCAAACGCGTGCAAACCTCAAGGGCTGCAGCACTATCCAATCGTCTGGTCCCACGCTGCCATCGCGCAGTTCACAACATGCGTGAGCAATTTTCGTGACGAGCCGTCCCTCGCCTGGATGGAAAGGCCGTGAAGCACAGTCGCATAGTACTCAGCGAGTTCAGCTATCGGCGCGCGCTTCGGCACATCTCCTTCACGCTGCCCTCGCCGTAAGCGATCCTGGATACTCTTCACAGTTTCACGACGCAAGGACGACATGTAATCCTGTACATTTCTATTCGCAACAGAACAGTTGATCGTGCCGAGAACGATAAGACACCCTCCGGGAGCGCCAGGAGCCGTAAAAGCATCAACGGCATCCTGCAGCATGGCATGGATGGACTCGCGAGCTTTCAGACCTGCATTCAGAGCACGTGGAGTGGTAATTCCATCGGTCTGTTGGTAGAGATCTACCGCCTCACGAAAGAGCTGCTCCTTGCTTCCATATGCCGCGTAGAGACTCGCCTGCGTAATCCCCAGTGCTGCTCTAAGCTCTGCCATGGAAGTGGTCTCATAGCCAAGTGTCCAGAAAACTCGCATTGCTTTAGCGAGCGCCTGTTCTCGATCGAACTCGCGGGGTCGACCGCGACCTCGACTCAAAGTTGCGCTGCTCCCATTTATGGACTGAACGTTCTTTATATTTGCATTCTTCGTCATCGTCATGTTTATATAGATCATTCAGTCTTCAAAAGGAAGCTGCTTTCCACTGTGAGGATAAGTCATAGTTTACAGCAATCAAAACCGGAATTCATTCTCTAAATAAGAGTAGAGCCTGTCAGCTGAGGCGCACGGCTCAACCAAACAGTTAGGCCGCACAAGCGGTTCAAGCAGTCCCCGAAGTAGCATGGGACCAGATAATTGCCCGAACTGAACAGTTCTTTGACGGGAACATAACCTTGCTTGCCGAACGTACCGGCTTCACAGTCAGACCGGCGCGTCCTATTTTCCTTCGCCATGAAGGTACACCTGTTTCTCACACCAGATCTACACGCATAAGGAGACACCATGCCGCAAACACCTACGGAAATCGTACAGGCTATTATGAAAAATCCTACCAACTTGGCTGTCGTCAGCCGGTTGGTTGCTTCAGACGCAACCTACGTATCGCTCAACTATGAAAATGCCGAGTTGAAAAAGATCATGCCTTGGGCCGGTACCGGCACAGGCCCTCAAGCAATTGTCGATACCTACACTCAAGTAGGTCACTATTGGAAAAACCTGGACCTGACCGTTGAAGATAGCGTTGAGTCTGAAGGCAATGTGGCTATGTTCGGACGATTTACCTATCAATCAAATACTCTTGGCAAAACCATAACCTCGCCTTTCTGTATCTTCGCAAAGGTTCGAGAAGGAAAAATCGTCTATATGCAATTCATGGAAGATACATTCGGTACTGCCTCCACGTTCCGGTCGGGGGGAGCAGGTACTTTCCATAGCAATCCGCAAGGTTATGAAGTTACACTGTAGGATGAAAAACTTTGGCCTCGACTATGTATCCACATCTGTCGTCAAAGAAGGCGCAAAGTAGAAGGTTGTTCTCAAAGAACATCTCTCGGTAAACGAACTAACACGTATCCTTCGGTGAGATGTTCTGGGAAGCTCTCGTAAATCCATCCAACATTCATTAGGTGAACTGACCGCATGAGCGTTTCTACCAGGCAATCGTTCTGTCTGTTTCGAGGAACTTACCGGTAACGGGTGTGTCAAGAAGAGCTACGCGGACGATTTCAGCGGCACCTTCCTCTACGGTCTGCGGACCGCTGTGGCCGTTCAAATCGGTAGCTGTGTAGCTTGGGTTGACAGAATTCACGGCAATGTTTCCATCGCGGAACTCGTAAGCTAGTTGGACGGTAAGCATGTTAAGCGCAGCCTTCGAGGCACAGTAGGCAAGCACCTTGACCGGGGCAAACTTCCAGTTCGGGTCATTCTGCAAGCTCACAGAGCCGAGTTCGCTCGAAACATTGAGAATCTGTGCCTTTCCGGCACGTTGAAGTAGCGGCAGCATAGCCTGCGTAACAGCAACCGTACCGATAAAATTCGTGCGCATAACAGCTTCCAAGGCTTCGATAGCGACCTTGCTCGGCGGTCCGTCGCTCCTACTCGTTATAGCGGCATTGTTAATGAGAACGTCTAGTTTGCCGAACCGGTTGCGAATGGTTTCCGCCGCCGCAACCGCGGTCTCCGGTGCATTCAGGTCAATAGGAATGAAATATACATCGAGGCCTTCCGCCTGGAGCTTCGCTGCAGCCTGCCTGCCCAACTCTTCGTTGCGTGCAGCGGCAAGCACCGTCCAGCCGGCCTTGGCGATCTGATGGGCGACCTCGAAGCCGATGCCCTTGTTTGCTCCGGTAATGAGAGCCGTTTTTTTTGCTTCTTGCATGTTTTCTCCCTACGATCCTTGATATAGTCCCGAACTTTTATCAACGATACTGATACGTTGTTATCAACGGAAACAAAGTTGCAAAATAACCACCCTTTAGGCTTCCGGAGCTTTGCCGGCAACATGCACACTGAACCCCATCTCACAGGCGTCGACCTGAAAACCTCTCGTGATGACACGCGGGCCCGCATCCTCGAGGCAGCCATCTCCCTGCTCACACGCGCAGGCCGCGACGCCGTCACTACCCGCGCGGTAGCCCATGCAGCGGGCGTTCAGGCACCCACCATCTATCGTCTCTTCAAAGACATGAGCGGCTTGCTCGACGCAGTCACGGAACACGGCTTCTTCACCTACATCGCAGAGAAAAAGCTTCGCAGCCTCAACGATGACCCCGTCGACTATCTACGCGCCGGATGGTCCCTGCACCTTGAATTCGGACTTTCCCATCCCGCCATCTACAAGCTGATGTACTGCGATCCTCAGCCCGGAATGAGATCCCCCGCCGCCGTCCACTCCCATCGCATGCTTTGCGAGCACATTCACCGCGTCGCCGTTGCCGGCCGCCTGCGCGTCAGCGAAGAGCGCGCCGCCGACCTTTTTCACGCCTCCGCCTGCGGCATTGTCCTCACATTGCTTGCCGTGCCCGAGGCTCATCGTGACATGGGCATGTCTGGGCTCGCCCGCGAATCCATCCTCGCCGCCATCACCACTGAGGTGTCGGCGATCAAAACTCCCGGCCCGGCAGCGGCAGCCGTCACTCTCCGCGCCACCCTTAAAGATGCCGCCTCACTCACCCGGGGGGAACGCACCATGATCACCGAATGGCTCGACCGCCTTGCCGGCGAATGACTGAATGACTGCTGCTCTCTGAACGCCCCGTCGATAATTCAGCGCATAGGTTTACCGAAGCTTATTTCCTTCAAGCGCAACGCCGTACCGCCTGCTGAACGCCGGTTCAACCTCCATCCGTGACTGCTAAGGCTCGACTGGTTAAAGGTTGAAATATATTCAATAGCGTTAACGCATGTACCGGGGAAATGTACATTACATTTGGGGACAAGCATGACGAAAGATTTTATTTCTCTACCGGATTTACACGCGGCGCAGCAGCGAATCGCAGGCATTGCCACCCGCACTCCGCTCATTCCTCTCCCAGCCGTCAACGTGCCCGCGCAGATCTGGCTTAAAGACGAAGGCGCGCAGCCAATCGGCTCCTTCAAACTACGCGGTGCCGCCAATAAAATCCTCTCGCTAACTCCACAAGCGCGAAGTCGCGGCGTCATCACCTTCTCCAGCGGCAATCACGCGCAGGGCGTAGCCTACGCCGCGCGCCGGGCCGGCATCAAGGCCGTCATCGTCATGCCCCAAAACGCCCCTGCCATCAAGCGCGCCGCCACCGAAGCACTCGGTGCTGAGATTGTCTTTGTCGGGTCGGCATCCACCGAACGCAAACTACGCGCCGAGCAGCTAGCCGCCGAACACGGCTACGCCATGGTCCCGCCCTATGACGATGAAGCCGTCATCGCCGGCCAGGGCACCTGCGGCCTTGAAATTCTGGAAGACCTGCCCGACGTCGACCTCGTGCTCGTCCCGGTCTCCGGCGGCGGCCTGCTCTCCGGCATCGCCGCCGCCATCAAGCTCCAGCGCCCTGAGATTTCCGTGATCGGCATCGAGCCCGAGCTCGCCAGCGACGCCCGCGAAAGCTTCCAGCTAGGCACCCTTCAAACCTGGGCCGCCGAACTCACCACCCGCACCATCGCCGACGGCCTGCGAACCCAATCCCTCGGCGAACGCAACTGGACCCACATCCATGCCTTTGTCGACAACATCCTCACCGTCTCCGAAGATGAAATCCAGGCCGCCGTCCGCTACATCCACGAAAACGCCCCAGCCCGCCCCGACTCCGGCGACCGGGGCCTGGTCGCCGAACCAAGCGGAGCCGTCACCACCGCCGCCCTGCTCTTCCACACCACCAAGCTGCTGCCCTTCCGCAAAGCCGTAGCCGTCCTAAGCGGACGCAATATCGAATCGCAAATACTGCACCGGCTGCTCGCAAACCAATCCCAAATGGGGTCATCCTGAGCGATAGCGAAGGATCTGCTTTTGCCTTGAAATTCGATAAGGATGAGAATTGCACCTGCCGTGCTCACACGATCCTAATGCAACTGCAAATATTGATAACTTACTTCCTCGGGTTTAGGCGAATTCTAACTAAGCAAATGACTTAAACGTCCACAAAATCGTAACTGGAAGCTTTTAATTGGACGCTTTCCGGTGAAAAGCATTCCAATAGCCCAAGCGCCAACCGTACCCTCCACCCGCTATACTCACCCTCAAAAACGAAAGCGAGAACCTAGTGCCCGACCGCATCTCCCGCCGCTCCTTCACCCGCCTGCTAGGCGCAGGCGCTGCCGCCGCAGCCACCCCCGTCTTCCCGTCTATCTCTCACGCACAAACGCCTAACACCGCCCCTGCGGCGAGCAGCAGCGCAGGCAAGTTCCCCGATGGCTTCCTCTGGGGTTCCGCCACCGCCTCCTACCAGGTCGAGGGCGCAGTCAAGGAAGACGGTCGCGGCACCTCCATCTGGGACACCTTCTCGCACACCCCCGGCAAAGTCCACGACAACGACACCGGCGACGTCGCCGACGACGACTACCACCGCTACAAGGAAGACATCGCCGTCATGAAGGAGCTCGGCCTCAAAACCTGCCGCTTCTCCATCGCCTGGCCGCGCATCTTCCCCGACGGCACCGGCAAGCCGAACCCCAAGGGTCTCGACCACTACGAAAAGTTTGTCGACGCCCTCCACGAAGCAGGCATCGAGCCTTATTGCACTCTCTACCACTGGGACCTGCCGCAAGCACTTGAAGACAAAGGCGGCTGGCAAAACCGCGACACTTCCAAGGCCTTCGCCGACTACGCAGGCTACACCGCCGGCAAGCTTTCTGATCGTATCCAGCACTTTATGACCATGAACGAGATCAGCACCTTCACTGACCTCGGCTACGGCAACGGCACCCACGCCCCCGGCCTCAAAGTCGGCCCGCAAGCCCTGGCGCAGGTCTGCCACAACGCCATCCTCGGCGCGGGTATGGGCGCGCAAGCTATACGCGCGCAGGCCAAGGCCGGCACACAAATCGGCATTGCTGAAAACATCTCCTCTACCTGCCCTGTCATCGACTCCGAAGAGCATCGCAAAGCCGCCCGTACCGCCATGCAGGAAGAAAACGCGCGCTACCTGAACGCCATCCTGACGGGCAAATACACTGACGCGTACTTACAAAAGCTGGGTTCCAACGCGCCTAAAATCGCCCCGGGCGACCTCCAGGCCATCTCCACCCCACTCGACTTCGTCGGCATCAACGTCTACGTCCCCACCTGGGTCATGGCCGACCCGTCCAAGCCCCTCGGCTACTCTGTCGTCCCCATGCCCTCCTCCTACCCGCACATGTTTTCAGACTGGCTCCACATCGGCCCCGAAGCCCTGTACTGGGGCCCAAAACTGGCCGCCGATGTCTGGGGCCTCAAGACCATCTACATCACAGAAAACGGCGCATCCTCCAACGATATCGTCAACGCCGACGGACAAATCCTCGACACCGATCGCACTACGTACCTGCGCAACTACCTCACCCAGCTCCAGCGCGGCGTCAGTGAAGGCGTACCGGTCAAAGGCTACTTCCTGTGGAGCCTGCTCGATAACTACGAATGGGCCGACGGCTACCAGAAGCGTTTCGGCATCACCTACGTAGATTTCAAAACCCAGCAAAGAACCCCGAAACTCAGCTCCCGCTTTTACAAAAATGTAATCACTACCAACTCCATTACATAAGTCAACCCCATGAATCCCTAAAATGGGTCATCCTGAGCGAAGCGAAGGATCTGCTTTTTCCCCCTCACACTCCCACCCACGTAATCACACAACACAGCCCGCGCCCCCAAGCGCGGGCTATCCCACATGTACACCATCTAAGACACCCTCAAAATGGGTCATCCTGAGCGAAGCGAAAGATCTGCTTTTCACTTGCTCACATGCCCAACCATGTAAGAAAATAGCCCACGCACCCCCTAAAACTGAAACCGCGCACCAAGCTGTAGCTGACGAGGGCTATACACAAAGCCGTTGCTGTTGGAATTTGTAACAACCTGGTAAGCAGGGATTACAGGCGTACCGTTCGATCCGCCCTGCGTATTGAACGTAAGCGTATTGCCCATTCCTGCCGTAGTGCCGACAGAGTAGGCAGTGGTATTTACAGCGGTGACGTTCTGATGGTTGGCAAGGTTAAATCCCTCTCCCAGAAGCTCAATGGTGTACTTTTCAAAGAACTGGAAGCGCTTCGACAGTCGCGCATCGAAGACCTGCGTGCGCGGATACTGGACCGAATTGCGACCCAGGAAACCGAGGCGCGATGGACCGTCCGTCCCGTTCAGTGACGTGCTGATACCGTTGACCGTCTGGCCTGCATCGTTGGTCAACATGGTCGAGCTGCTGGTTGTCATCGGCGAGTACGGCAACCCGCTCTGGATCTGATAGTCCGGGGCAAACTCATAATCATTGAGCGCATACCCGAGCAAACCCTTGAACTTCGACGGCGTGTTATACACCGCATATAAAACTAAGCGATGCGGAACATTCTGGTTAGAATTGCCGTAGTCCGCACGAAGGTTCAGCGGGTCATACTGGTTACTTGTATTTGAAAAGGTGGTGTTGTTCTCGCCGTAGTCGAGAGCATGCGAATACGTGTAATTTGCATTGAATTGCAGGTTGTTCGTCGCGCGGTGACTTACTTGAATCACAGCGGCCTCGTAGTCTGAGTTGACCCCGGAGAAAATGTCAGTTAGTGAACCATAGTAAGGGTTCGCACGAAAATTGCTGGCAGTAGCACCATTAGCCAAGGTGACCTTCTGGCTTGCGGTACGCGCATAGTAAGGAGTCTGAAGGCGCGTACCGGCCTTTAACGGCCCTTTGCCGGTAGCATCGACAACGGTGTAAGTCACAGACTGCGGGTTCCCGAGCAGGTTCTGGTCGATAAATGATGGCAAACGGCGACCATAAGCGGCGAGCCAGGAGGCACTAATCACCGTGTTCCATCCAAAGTCATGCTCAACGGTCAGATCGGCCTGCTGCACCTCGGGAACTTTGAAGTTATGGTCGAAGTAAATCGCCGCGGGTGGAGTACCTGCCAGGCCTGCGTTCGGAATAACATCGGGAAAAGTAGGGCGGCCTGCTGTTTGCGGCGTATACGAAAACTGGAGCTGGGCAATCGGGGTGCCGTTGGATGTGCCGAGAACACCGGTTTGAGCGATTGCATTGTAGATAGTGGAGTTAATAAGTCGGGCATAGAAAATGCCGTATCCGCCGCGAATGGAAGTTTTCCCGTCAAGGCTGGGCTGGAAGGCAAAACCTACGCGCGGGGCGATGTTGGTGCGGTTGTCAGGCAGGCGGGCGGTCTGATTTAGAGAAATTTGCGAGTTGGCGTTAGCAGTATTCGGCAGCTGCGAGGCAGGGGTCTGCTCATACTCGTAGCGGAGACCGTAGGTAAGTGAAAGGCGGGGAGACACCTTCCACTCATCCTGCGCAAACCCGGCGTAGTCCACCGTCACAAACTGGAAGCCGAGAGCACCGAAGCCCTGGGTATAAGTCTGGTAATGGGTGGCCTGAGAGGCCGTAGCAGGATTCTGCGAAAGGTAAAGATCTGTGATGTAGGAAGCAAGGGGTGCATTCCCCGCGCCGCCATAGCTATAACCTCCGAAAGCCGCGGTAAGGTTCTCGCTCAAATCATAAGTATGCACAAAATCAACGCCGAACTTAATAGAGTGGTTGCCTCGAACATACTGAACGGTATCGGTGGCCTGCCAGGAGCGCTCATCAGGGTAAGCTGGTCGATTCAAAAAGGTAGCAGTACCGAACTGAAAAGCATTGCCGATGTTCACGTTGGGCGGTATGCCGTTGAAAGGATTGTTGTAGCCGCCCGCCGTGTTGAGGAGGCTGGATTGCTCATAAGCAGTAGGCTGCTGGTTAAATTCAAACTCAAAATCGCGGCCATATTGGTAGCGAACCTCATTCGAAAACCGGGGCGTGAACAAGGTATCAAGCTTGGCAATGCCCCAGTTCACACGAGCATCGTCGTTACCGTAAGATCGAACGCCATAATTGACGCTGCCGGGGCTGGTCTGGATGCCGGCAGGGGAGTTCCAGTTCAGGCGGTTATAAACGCCGGAGATATGGTTCTTGGCGTTCAATTGGTAGTCGAGCTTTGGAAAAAAGATGGTCTGGTCGCCGGTGCGTGGGGTGGAGCCGAGGATGCCATTGAGGTTGCTGATAGCTGTGTTGAACAACGGCACAGCTTGGGCATACGGTTTACCCAGGCCTGCCGCAAGCGTGCACACACCTGAATCAGTAGAGTTGGGGGCATTGGCACCGGTGGCTGCACAAGTAGTCGCGCCGCCATGCGCATTGAGCGGAGCTCCAGGGTCGGGCTGCCCGTAAAAAATTCCAGGATTACTGGGAACGGAAATACCGGGAAAGTTGTGATTGAAGCGATCCGCGGCAACAAGGAAAAAGAGCTTATCGCGGAGGATAGGGCCGCCGACCTCAAAACCGTACTGGCGTCGGATGTCGATAGGCTTAATGGGCGTCTTTTGGCCGGTCGAGCTGGTAAGAAACGTGAAGTCGTTGAAAGCACCCCACACAGCGTCACGGTAAAACAGGTATCCCTCACCGTGGAACTCGTTCGACCCGGACTTGGACACGGCGTTGACAACCCCGCCCGCCGCTCGGCCATACTCGGTCGAGTAGTTGGACGTATTGACTTGAAACTCCTGAACCACCCACTTATCCGTAGAGTAACCTGCGCGGGTGCGCCCACGCTCCTCTGAGAAGAACTTCTGATTGTCGTCCGCTCCGTCAAAAGTGATGTTATTCAGCAGCGTAGACTGCCCGCGAAAACTCAGCAGGCCGAAGCCGGATTGGTCCGACACAACGCCCGGCGTAAGCAAGGCATACGACGACCAGCGATAGTTGTTGACAGGCAAATCTTCAAGAACCTTCTCGCCGATCTCAGCAGTAAAGTCGTTATTCGTAGTGTCGATGTTTGGAGCCGCACCGGAAACAGACACAGTTTGCGTCTCAGCACCGAGCGCAAGCTGCGCCGGGATGTTGGTGGTAAGCCCCACCTGGACCGTCACGTTGGTAGACGAGTAGGTCTCAAAGCCCGGCTGCGTGATAGTAACGGCATACGCGCCGGAGGTGAGATGCGGGACGAGGAACGAGCCCGAACCATCCGTGGTGGCGCGGGTGTCCGCAGCAGTGCCGTTGGAGTGGATAAGAACCTGGGCATTTGGGACGGCAGCCCCGCTAGAGTCGGAGACCGTACCGCCGATCGCGCCGTCAACGGCAGTCTGGGCATGCGAGACGGAAATGGCGGCGAGTGCCAGGGTACTGAAAACCGCGGGGAGGCGGCGGGAACTGGGCATCTGTTGAAACTCCTTGTAAGGTGGTGCGGTTCTCGTATGACAACGGCTAAAACGCGCAAAGGTGAATCATCGGGAGTCTGGCAGAGCATTGTTACTGGGGTATAAAGCGGCGGCGACCCAGCCCACCTGCTCTAAACTAAAAAGACGCCCACCTGTTCGCCTACCTTTTAAGGAGCACCCCGTGCGCACCCTGCTTCTCCTCCTCCTTCTCCCCCTCGCCGCACTCGCGCAGAAAAACGCCCCAAACCAACCCGACCCGCGCACCTCCCCCAAAGCCACCGTCATCCGCGCCACCACCCTCTACATCCAGGCCGACAAAGGCTCCGACAAAATCGGCACCGTCACCCCCGGCCGCGAAATGGCCATCCTAGAACATGGCACCAACTGGCTCCGCGTCTACGCCAACACCGACGACGAAACCGTCCGTCAGCAAGACCAGCCCGTCTTCACCGACCACGCCCCCGCCCCGCCCATCTCCGGCTGGATCGAAACACAAAACGTAGTAGCCGCCGACACCCCCCAGGGCGACGCCATCCTCTTCGGTGAAGCCATCTCCGCCGAGCAGGCTGCCGGCGAGCCCCACGCCGCCGCAGGCTCCGCCGCCGACGCCCGCCGCCTCTACCGCATCGACGCCCAACTATTCCCGCAAAGCCTCCGCGCCGCCGAAGCCGCCTGGCGCTCCGCCGACATCCGCTGGCAGCTCCAGAAGCAGGACGCAGCTTCCCTGCCCTCAGCCAAGGAACAAGAACCCTACCTGCGCCAGCTGCCCGACGAGTCCGAAATGAAGCGCATTGAAAAGCAGTACCCCGGCAGCAAATGGGCCGGCAACGCCGCTTACGAGCTCATCGACAACAAGCTATGCGGCGACTGGCAAGGCACAGAAAAGTGCCCCGAAAAGGAAGCCAGCTACTACATCGATTTCGCGCAGAAGTACCCCGACTCACCCCGCGCCCCGCAAGCCTTGTACGAAGCCGCTTGGCGATTAGCCTGCGCCGGCGACCTGTGGACGGCAGACAACGATGACAAGCGCGCCACAGAAAATCGCAACCGCGCCGTAGACACCGCCAATCACCTGTTAGGCCGCTACGGCACCACCGACTACGCCGCCCGCGCCGCCGGCCTGGTCTACAAGGTGCAGCACGCCATTCCCGTCTACGGCAGCGACCGCCAGTAAAGCCCCCAAACTCATCCCATCCCGAGCGGACACACCCAAAACCGTATCCCATGAACAAACGCCCAAAAATCGTGTCATCCTGAGCGAAGTCGAAGGACCTGCTTTTGCCTTTGACCTTCGCGCCCACACCCGAAAAAGCAGGTTTTTCAGTTGCGCTTAGAACAACTGCGCTTAGAACGATGCCGGTCCCAAGCTTTACAACTTTGCACACCCTCTGAGCAGAAACTGACGCGCAAGCATCAATTGCAGCGGAAGGACCTGCAACTTGCGAGCAGCCGCACGAAAGTCAGGCAAACAAATGCTTCGACTTCACTCTGCACGGCACCAAGCATCTAAATGCCTCCTAAGACATCTCGCCGAAACTCCTGAATGCCCCCTCGCGGCAACAAGGGTTCATGCTGAGCGCAGCAAAGGAACTGCTTTTCTGTCTCTCCGCTCCACCGTAACCGGCAATCCGCCGTTCCCTCTCGCGCATTCCCGCATCTTCCGGTACAACCATGGAGAGCCCTCCACCGCCGGGCCGTACACCCCTCCAAAAGGAAACTCGTGCTAAACGACTACGTAATCTCTGTCCTGCTTGGCATCGTTGAAGGCCTCACCGAGTTCCTCCCCGTCTCCTCCACTGCCCACCTACGCATTGCCGAAGCCCTGCTCCACGTCTCGCTCACCGACCCGTACTGGAAGATGTACACCATCGTCATCCAGCTCGGCGCCATTCTCGCCCTGGTCCTGCTCTTCCTCAACCGCATCGTCACTTTCGTCCGCACCTTCCCCAAGGGCGAGGGCCGCGATCACACCGTCTTCACCCACCCGCTCACGCTAGTCGCGGTAGCTTTCGTCTGCACCGCCGTCCCGTCGCTGATCTTTGAGAAAGCTATCGGCAAACATCTCG
>CAXSBB010000025.1:0-28868 GCA_964235655.1 uncultured Acidobacteriaceae bacterium | reverse complement strand
GTCGAACGCCCATCCTTCAAACATAAAAGAATGAGAACAAACGCATATAGCTAATCTGGTGACAGACCCTAAGGCAAAAGCAGAGCTGGCGTTATGTAAGAAACGGTATTGTCCTGAGCAGGTGCGTGCAAGTATGTACCTCTTCTGACCCCCTCTAAAACCGTGTCATCCTGAGCGAAGCCGAAGGACCTGCTTTTGCCTTTGAACTTTGCGCCATGGCCGAGAGAAAGCAGATTCTTCGGCTTCGCTCAGGATGACACCGGTTTGTGAGGAATGACTGACAGAGTAATAGCTGTTCACACCTTTTCAGAATAAGACAACCGTGTCATCCTGAGCGAAGTTTCCGTAAGAAGCGTAGTCGAAGGACCTGCTTTTCGTCCTACCTCCGTATCCCGCTTCTGCTACAAACCTCAGCGCGGCGTGAGCGCAATCCGCGCAAGCACCTGAAAAATCCGCACCCCTGCCTTCGCAGCCCCTGAAAACGACCCCGCCACCTTGGACACACCGCCGCGCCGCGCCCGGCAGGTCGTAGGCAGCTCCAGAATCCGCAGCCCCGCGCGCGCGGCTTTCATCTGCATCTCCAGGCTCCAGCCGTAAGTAGTCTCCCCCATCTGCATCTGCGCCAACGCCGACCGCCGAATCGCGCGCAGCGGCCCCATATCCGAGTACCGCACGCCGTACAACAGCCGCATCGCAGTCCCCGCAAACCACGCGGCAAACAATTGCTGCGGCAGCATGCCGCCCGGTTCCCGCACGCCGCGCACTCGTGAACCCATTACAAAATCATGCGTACCGGCAAGCACCGGAGCAGCCACCGCTGCGATCTCCGCCGGAACCTCACTACCGTCGCCATCGAGAAAAACCAGCACATCCGAAAGCGGATCAGCATGCGCCACCCCGGCAGCACAAGCCTGTCCATACCCGCGACGCGGCTCGTCCACAACCCGCGCCCCTGCCTCGCGCGCCCGCTCGGCGGTCGCATCCGTGCTGCCGTTATTTACCACGATGCACTCGCGGATCAGCGTCCACGGCATCTCCCCGATCACCCCCGCGATGGTCTCCTGCTCATTGAGCGCAGGGATGATGACGCTGATACGTTGCGGAGCAGCCGGGGCTGTAAATCCATTGTTCCTGTCATTCATCGCCGCCTCGTTTCAGCCATCATGCAGAGAATTGCAAAACCCCAACCTTGCGCCGCTGCCGCAGGTTCTCCAGAAAATCCCACGCAAGAAACAAAAAAAAGCCCCCATACAACAGCTCGTTCATACGGTAGAGCGGCTCCCCCGGCATACCCAGCCGCGTAGCCAGCATGTACGTAACCGCAAGCACCATGTAGAACGCGGGCCGCCACGGCCACAACGTAAGAAACGGCAACAGCCACAAAAAATACCATGGGTAATGCGGAGAAAAACAAAGATTCAGCGCCGTAGCCAGCACCAGCCCTGATCGAACCGACGCATACGGCGCATCTACCTGCCGATACGCCCACCACGCCAGCGCCCCAAGCAGCAGCGCACACGCGCCTACATACACCTGCGGCGCAACCGAAACATGAAACGCACGGTCAAAAAACGCAAGCGGAAAGTACCGCGCACCGCTTGAAATGCCTTCCTCTTTCGCATACTCCGGCAAAAACCCGAACACGCCCTTCCCGACCCCCAGGTACGGCAAGTACCCCGCAACCAGCACCCCCGCAAACACCGCCACCGGCGCAAGCAGCCGCCTGCGCACAAACGCTGGCAGCAGCGCCGCGGGGTACAGCTTGACCAGCGCCGCCGCGCCCAGCCAGCCGCAAGCGCGTAGCGGTTGCCCGCGCAGGCGTGTAAGCAAGGCAAGCGCAATCGCGGTCAGCGCGGCGGCATCGGCGTGCCCGCTGCTCGCAATCTCCCACACGCACACCGGGTGCCATGCGTAGATCAGCACCCGCTCGCGCCGCTGCCCCAGCAGCCGCAAGCACCCCATCAACACCACGCAGGTAGCAGCCTCAAACGCGACCATCGCCAGCTTCATAAACGCAACGCTCGCATGCACCCGCGCTACGGCCATAAAAATCATCTGCGCCCCCGGCGGGTAAATAGTATGCGCATAGTCGCGCCGGTTGATATTCGGGTAAATCTGCAGGTCGCGCAGAAAGCTCAAGTGTCCATCGGCAGGGATGTAGCGAAACGGGTTGATACCCGCATTCTGCACCTTCCCGTCCCACACGTAGCGGTACACATCCGTTGAAAGAAACGGCGGCTGCTCGACCGCGATAAGCCTTGCCGTGAACGCCACAATCAGGATAATAAGCAGCGTCCACCGGTTCGTCGGCGAACGCTCGATAAACGCAATGGCCCCTAAATACAGCACCAGCTGCCCGAACAGCCCCTCGCCGAAGCCATGAACGTAGTGGGAAAACTCCTGCGTGCCGGTGCGCGTCAGCTCGATAAAAACGAGCCCGAACAGCACCAGCGCAGCATTTGTCAGGAAAGCCGGTCTCTCATGCACTGCTTGAAGCAACCGGGCAATCCGAGGTTCAGCGACTGCCATGCACGCCTATACCCTCACTTGCCAAGGCTGCATCCGCGTCCAAGGCCTGTAAAAACAAGCGCGTACGCGGTGCCGCAAACCCCGCCTGCGGCATCCCCGAAGCACCGTTCAGCTCCATCCGCAACCGCGTAAGTGTCGCCTCTTCATCGACGTCATACCAGGTCGCAAGTCGTGTCAGCTCAAGCCCCAGCTCGCTCGCCCGCTGTTCTGTCTCATCGGCCACAGCGCCCGTGCTCCACGTAATGTCGGCAAACAGCCGAGCATGCGGCTCCGTAATGCCCAGCAAGTAGTAGCCGCCATCATCCGAGCGGCCCAGCACCACTGGCCTGCGCGTTGCAACACTCGGCTGCGCCCGCAGTAACGTAACCGCGGCCCGCACAAACTCGGCAGTAGGCACAGTAGGGCTATCGGAGTCAATAAGGCACACAGCAGAAAAGCCGCACCCGAACAAGTCGCTCGCAGTAGCCAGCAGCCGCTCGCCGAAGCCGTCCCCACGCTGCAATACCAGCAGTGTATCCGGAGGCAAAATGCCGTCAAACGCAGCTTCCTGCCCGGCAGGCGTGTACGACACCGCACAAGCAGCAGCGCACTGCCGCACCGCCTCTCCCAGGTTGGCGAAAGTATCGCGCAGAAACTCCGCATTGAGCGCAGCTGCCTGTGCAGGCGTAAGCGGCGGGCTCAGCCGGGTTTTCACCTTGCCCGGGATCGGTGCCTTGGCCATCACCACAAAGGCGCACAGTCCTGCGAACGCCGCATTAGGCTTCGCCGGATCGAGAATGCGAAATGGTGCGCGAGGAGGGCCGCTCATAAAGCCTTTTCGCACAGCGCATACTGGTAGCGCTTGTCCTGCCAGATTTCAACCTTGCCCCACGGCTGCCCGGTAAGCAGCGTCCGAAACTGCGCAGGGCTCAGCACCCGGCAGCGAACCGGTGCCCCCGCATAGTGCGAGCGGCTGGCAAACCGGCTGAGCGTCCGCATCAGCCACAGCGGCACAGCAGTGCGTAATACCGAGATCGGCTCAGCAACAAAGAAGACCCCGCCGGGCCGCAGAGTTTCAAAGATAGAGCTCAACACCCGGTCGCGCTGCGACAAAATCAGGAACAGCCGCGAAGCAATCGCAGCATCCGCAAGTTCAAGCGAATTAGGGAGGTCCACAGCATCGACCCGCAGAAAGCTGCAGTTCCCCAGCTTGGCGCGATGCGCCCGCAACCGCGCATGGGCCAGCAGCCGCTCGGATGTGTCAACCCCCGTCGCCTGCACAAACGGAAAGCGCGCTGCCAGGCGGCGCGAGTAAAATCCCGGCCCGCAGCCCACTTCCAGCAGCCGGACGTGGGACCGACCGCGAAGCAACGGCGCAAGCGCCGCAGCGATGGTGTCTGTATGGTCGGCAAATAAGCGTTCGCGGCACAGCGAGTAAACCCACCAGGCGCGGTCGAAAATAGGATCTGCAACCAATGGTGACGCGCTTGCGCTCACGGTTCTCCAAGTCAAATCAGGCGGCAGGTTCAGTTTGGGACGTTCTGCCTCCGTTAAGCATAGCTTGCCGCATCGCTCGCCTGAAAATCAAAAACTCAGCTCGGCTCTACCGGGCCGCCTCCCACCCATAGCTCGCCGCCAACTCGCCCGTATCCCGCACCAGCAGCAGGGCGGCGCGCCCGGCACCAAGTATCCCTGAGAAGCTCTTCCCGCTGCGCTCATCCTGAAATAAAACCGGCATGGTGCCCGTTTCTGAACTCAGCACATAGAGCGTGGCATGGGGCAGCTTCGTCGGGCAAATCAGGATGCCCGGTGCCGTGACCCCGGTTTTGTACGTAGGCTGTACCCCCGCGGTCTTCAGCGCATAGGCATACACAGCGGCAATCGCATCCATGTTGCTGTTCAGCTCCAGCGGCAACGCAGAAAACAGGACACGCCCCTTGCCCAGCGGCAGCTCGGCCCATGTTTTGCCGTCAGGCATCACGGCACGGTCCAGCCCCGGTGTCTTCCCCCCGAACTCCAGCTCCAAAGCTCCGGCCGGCGACTCCAGCAACTGTTCGCGCTCACCCAGCGGTACAAGCACCTCCTTCAACCCCAGCCTTTCAGCCCGATCCGTCGCATGCAGGTGCTCATCCGCGCTAAACGGCCCGCTCACCAGCAGCACCGCCCCGGCCCGCACCTGCGCCTCAATATCGCTCCACGCCTTGTCTGTAAGCCCATAAGCACACGGCAGCAAAATCAGCTTCGGCGTCTCCAGCGTACGGAACAAATCCGTCTGGTACTCGCCCACCGCATACGCCTCCGCCCGGCTATACCCATACAGCACGCGCACAGCAGTCTGCTGCGCCTGCAAGGCCTGCGCGTTCAGCACAGAGAGCTGCAACGACTGCGGCAGCACAATCGCCACCTTGGGCAGCGCCAACCCGGTCGCGTACGGCGCAGCAGCCGCGGCAAAGCGCCCCATCGCGCGCATCATGCCCTCCCACACTTTGGCCGAGCCGTCCGAGCGCTGCATGCCGAAGTCCACCTCGCGCGCCCAGTCCCACTGCACCGCGCCCGAAGAGCCCGCGGCAAATCCCAGCGCCCACTTGCGCTCCGTCAGCGCGGTGCCGGTTAGCTCGTCATATCGCCAACTGCCGTCCGGGTTCCAAGCAGGCTGGTAGCCGGTTTCCCCGGTAATGTTGGGCATGCCGGGCCGCTTGGCCGCAATGGAATCCCACAGCAGCGCATCATCCTGCCAGTAGGTATGGTTCGTGGTAAACGCAACCCCGGCGGTTGCATAAAACTGGTTCAGCACGCGGTCCGTCACGCCGCCCTCGTCCTGGCCCACATTCACCGGCTGCGTGCTGCCCGTCGCGCGAATAGCCGCCGCCATCCCCCGCACCCAGCCCGCAAAGCTGTCCTGCGCAAACAGGTTGTAGTCCAGCGCTCGCGCCTCCCCGGCATTGCCGTAACGGCTGTAGCTCAAATCCGCAGGCTTCGGCAGCGGGATGCTGCTCCACCCCACAAGACTCTCCGGCGTCACCCGCCACGCATCTGCCAGCCTGGACAGACTGCCGTAATGTGTTTCAAGCCAACCCTGCCAGGCACTCAGCTCCGCCGGGTCACCGTTCGGCACATTCCCATGAAAGATGGTGCGCGGATTCGAAAACGACGGCTCATTGATAAGATCCCACGAAAGCCACGGCACCTTACGGAAGCGCCGCACCACAGACTGCACATAGGCCTGCTCCGCAGCCACGGTCCCGGCATCCAGGTACGGGTTGGGCGGCGTTCCCTCCTCGCCGCTCTCACTTGCCGAGTGCTGCTCCCCAACGCGCGGCACAAACGCAAAGCAGGTAAAGTTCACCACCATGTTGTGCCGATGCGCCGCCGCCAGGTACGCCTCCAAATTTCGCAGAAAACGCTCATTCACCCCACCGGTCGCGGGCTCAATAAACTTTGCATTCGACATCCACACCCCTGTGCGGACGAAGTTCACGCCGTGGCGCTCCATATCGGCAAAGTCGCGCTCCCACACCGCATCATTACGCGGCCCGGAGAAATCCCAGCCGTTCTCCTCGGTCGTAAAGTAGTTGGTGCCCACCGGCCAAAACGGCTTGCCCCCGAGCGAAAGAAAATCCCCACGCGTACCCAGCGCAGGCCCGTTTTCAAGCGCATTCGCCTCTTCCACCACAAACCCGTTCTCAGTGAACTCCTGCGGAGTCTCACCAGCCCTGCCCCACACAGCACGCACCGTGTACACGCCCACCGGCAGCGGCTTGCGAAAGGGAACCGGCATATCGCTCTCGCCGTTCTCTCCCACGCCCGGCGACAGCTTCGCCATCTCCAGCACCGCCCCATCCCGCAGCAGCTCCACCCGCGCAAACCCGCCCCCAGACCTGCTCCCAGACCCACTCCCGGCTCCGCGCAAGTGTAGCGTCAGCTCCGGCAGCTCGCCGGGCCGCAGCGCGCTGTACTGCGCCTCGATAGACAGGCTCACCGCCCCCGCAGCCGCATACCGCGCAGCCGTGCGAATCAAGCTCATGCCGTCACTCGACTCCCAGTAACCCGGCACCGGGGTAAACGGCAGCGCCACCACCCGCCCTCCGCCGCCCGCATGATCCGCCGTAATCACCGGCGCAGCCAGGTGGGTACCGTCCGCCGCATCCAGGTAGCCCAGCCCCTGCAGCCGGCCTTCCTCCGCAAACACAACCTGTGCCTTCACAGCCACCGACGGCAAAAACTCATACCCCGCCCGCCAATGAAACCGCCCCGTCTCCGGCTGAACGGGCACCCCCATAGGCACCGCATAGCTATGCCGAAAATCAAGCACCCGGCTATAGCTGTCCTGCGGAGCCTCCATCACAAACTCACCCTCGCGCTCCCCCAACACCGGCACCCGCAGCGGCTGCCCACCCAGCAGCAGCAGGTTGCCGCCGTTATGCAGGTACTGCTCGATCGAGGACCACGCCGCCACCGGCACAGCCGAGCCATACGGCAGCACCAGCAGGGTTGCCCTCTTCAGCACCGCACCCTCACGCAGGCGAACAAGATCCGCGAACACCACCGGTCTATCAATCCCACCCAGCGCTCCTGCAAGCACCACCCGAGGCACCGGCTCACTCGCCACCGTAGGAAAGCCGGCCTGCTCAAAAATCACGGTACGCCCCTGCCCCCACACCGGTAGGGCAAATGCCGCAAGCAAAGCCGTTACAAAAACACGCATGCCGGACCCTCCAGGGCAGCTCTGAGCAAAAGCAGAGTAAGTGTTAAAAGCCGTATCATCCTGAGCGGACATATCCTGAGCGAGCGTACAAGATACTCCCACTCCAAACCTCCAAAAACCGTGTCATCCAAAAAACCGTGTCATCCTGAGCGGAGCGCAGCGGAGTCGAAGGACCTGCTTTTGCTCTGCTTTTTCACTCCAGCCCTAAACACACGCTCACCCGGCATTGCGCATAAGCCTGTTCCCAGCCGCTTCCCGAAAACAGGCATTGACAATCTTGAATCAAAGAAACCATAATCCCTGTCGAGCTGTAAGTGTACCGACTGAAATACATCAGTCCCCGCATGGGATCGCTACCATGACGGGGCAAGACGAAAGCACCGCTACCGCAAAACGCAATCTACAACTTGATCGCTATGCGATCCATAGAGGCCGGCATGCAAGGAAAACAAACGTTCTTCCGCTCACTGCTCCTGTCAGGCGGCCTGTTGGCCGTCGCTTCAGCAAGTGTCTTCGCGCAGACACCGACCGGTGCCATCTCCGGCACCGTGGTTGACGCGAGCACCGCAATCGTACCGAACGCAACTGTCACCATCAAGAACCAGGACACCGGCCTGACGCTGACCCTGAAAAGCGATGGAAGTGGCCGCTTTCTCGCGCCGCAACTGACACCCGGCCAGTACTCCGTACAAATTGCCGCTACGGGCTTTACCCCGCAGGAGCAGGACAACGTCACGGTCGACCTGGGGCAAACCCACCCGGTCGATTTCTCGCTCAAGGTTGGTAGCGATACCGCCCAGGTAACCGTCCAGTCCACCACGCCCGAGCTGGAAACAGACAGCGCCACCACCGGCCAGGTCATTACCGGCAGGCGCATCCTCGATCTGCCCCTCAACGGGCGCGATCCGTTCGATCTCGCCGTACTGGTACCCGGCGTCAACAACGTGGGCACAGGCGCAGGTTCAACCTCCACACCGCACATCGCCGGCTCACGCAACGCCAACAGCGAGGTTCAGATTGACGGCATCTCCGACATCATCCCTGAAAACAACGTGGGCAACGGGTCAGAGTCGTACACCCCGATCGTCGAGTCTGTCTCCGAGTTCAATGTGCAAACCACCGTGCTCCCGGCGGAGTATGGCCGGTTCTCAGGCGGCGTCATCAACGTAGCCACTCGCACCGGCACCAACGCTTTTCACGGCGACTTGTTTGAGTTCAACCGCAACTCAGCATTTGACGCCCGCGACTACTTCGCGGCTCCCGGCTCCCCCATTGCCCCGGTTTCCCGCAACCAGGCAGGCGGCAGCCTCGGCGGTCCGCTCATTCGCAACCGCACGTTTTTCTTCGTCGCCGCCCAGATTTCGCGCGAGACCGACTCCGTCACAGAAACAGACAGTGTTGCCACGGTACGTGAGCGCTCGGGCGACTTCGGCGAGCTGTTGGGGCAAGCCACGCCGACCCAGATTTATGATCCGTTTAACTCCCATCGCGGTACCTACATCAACAGCAAGGGCCAGTCCACAACCGGCTACATCCGCACGCCCTATGCAAACAACATCATCCCGCAAGCCCAGCTCAGTCCTGCCGGGCAGGCGGCACTCAGCTTTCAGCCCCTGCCCAACGTCGCAGGCGCGGGGCTGTTCAACAACTACGTTTCAACCGGCGTTTCCACTAACAACAACTACCAGTTCGATACCCGCGTCGATCACACCTGGACCCCGGCCTGGCACACCTTTGTGCGCTTTTCGCACGCCGCCAGCAACTACAATCCTTTTGCCGACTACACCGTAAACGCAGCAGGCGCTTCCACCAACGGCATTGCATCCCAGGGTTTCCAGGGCGGCCCTACTGTCGGCGACGCCTATAACTTCGCCTACGACAACACCTTCACCATCAGCCCCACGCTGCTGTTTGATGTTCGCTACGGTTTCGTCCGTTCCACCGCCGTGCGCAACCCGGTTGGCGGCACATTTGACGTCACGCAGATCGGGCTGCCTTCTTCGCTCGCCTCCGCAACCAACTACCGGGCATTTCCCAGCTTCAGCCTCGGCAACGGCTACTCCGGTGTAGGCTCCGGCGGCTACGTGCCGCTGCTTGAAAACCCGTCGGCCCACGACGTGCTTGCCAACTTCACCAAGATCAAGGGCGGTCACTCGCTCAAGTTCGGCGGCGAGTTCCGCAAGCTGTTCCTCAACTTCTACCAGTACGGCTATCCGCAGGGCCAGTTCGGCTTCTCGCAAAGCTTTACACAGAACGTGGTAAACGATCCTTCTACAGGCGGTACAAACGGGGGCGGCGGCAATCCCTTTGCCTCACTCCTGCTGGGCACAGCCGACTACGGCAACTACACCATTGATCCCAGCTTCTCCGTTGCCGGCTCGTACTACGCCCTGTACGCGGAAGACACCTGGCGCGCCACCAACCACGTGACCCTGACCTACGGCCTGCGCTGGGACGCGGACCAGCCCCGCACCGAGCGGCACAACCAGCTCTCCTACTTCAACCCGAATGAAGTATCCCCAATCAACGCGCAGGTTGCGCCGAACGCGGCATACCCGGCGCTGGGCAACCTGCAAGGTGCCACACACTTTGTAGGTACCTCGACCGGGCAGTTCGGGCGGCAGCAGACCAACACACACAAGCTCGACTTCGGCCCGCGCTTCGGGGCCATCTACAGCCCCACACCCGACTGGGCGATTCGCGCCGGTTTCGGCATCGTGTTTGCCCCATCCACCCTGCAACCCGCGGGCACCACGGGCGGCGCAGGCACTGACGGCTTCAGCACCAACTCCAGCGCCCCGTTCTCATTCAACAACGAGCAGACCGTCAATACCACTCTCGACAAACCTTTCCCGAACGGCTTCCAGCTGCCCGCGGGCGCAAGTGGGGGGCTCGGCAACAACCTGGGCACGACCATCCAGCAGGACTACCTCACAAACAATGACGGACGTACCCCGTACTCCGAGCAGGCCAACTTCAACGTGCAGCGCACGTTGCCGGGGCAAACCATCGTAGAAGTGGGCTGGCTTTTCAACCAGGGCAAGTTCCTGGTACAGGGCGACCCGGGCGTACCGCATGACCAGGTAAACCCAAGCTATCTTTCGCTCGGCAGCGCATTGCTTGACCAGGTCCCTAACCCTTTCTACGGCATCATCACAACCCCCGGCTCGCCGCTGTCACAGCCCACCGTGCAGCGCAACCAGCTCCTCCGCCCCTACCCGCAGTACACCGGCGTCAATGAGTACCGCAAAGACACCGCCTTCTCCGACTACAACGCCATCACGGTGCGCGTCGATAAACGCTTCTCAAGCGGCTTGACGCTGCTGCTTTCCTACACCGGCGCCAAGCTGTTCGACAACTCGGCCTCGGCGGTTACCTTCCTCGGCCCTCAAAGCCAGACCTATGCCAACCAGTACAACCCTGCCGGCGAATACGCGGTTTCCCCCCAGGACATTTCCCGCGACCTGGTGGCAAGCTACACATACCTGCTGCCTTTCGGTCCGGGTCGGCACTTTTTCGGCTCGTCGCACGGCATCGGGGCAACACTGCTGAGCGGCTTTCAAACCTCGGGCATCGTGAACTGGATTGGCGGTACGCCCATCACGCTCGGCTCCGTAGGTGACCCCACAAACCTGTTCACCCTGGGCCAGCGCCCGTTCCAGAGCAATCCCAATGCCAAGCTGAGCAACAGCAACCGCAATGAGTACTTCAACACGGCCCTATTCTCAAACCCCGCACAATTCACCTTCGGCAACGCCTCGCGCACCTTGGCCAACGTCCGTACACCGCAACTCGTAAGTGCCGATCTGTCGGCGATCAAGAACAACTTCTTCGGCGCGGACAATCGCTACAACATTGAGCTTCGCCTGGAGGGCTTCAACGCATTCAACCACGTACAACTCGCCGCACCCGATACCGGCGTAAACGACGGCTCAAACTTCGGCAGAATCACCGGCACAGCCAACGGCCAGCGCCAGGTGCAGCTCGCCGCCAAGTTCCGCTTCTAACGCAAAACAGAGTGAGTGTCATTTAGGACCGTGTCATCCTGAGCGAAAACCGGCGCGCAAGCGCCGGTTGCAGTCGAAGGACCTGCTTTTGCCCCAACCGCATATCAAAACATAAAAGGCGCTCGCCAACCAGCGAGCGCCTTTGTACTTTCAAGACGTATGAATCAGCCGCGGCCTCGCAATCAAGCAAGCCATATACCCCGCCCCAAACCCGTTATCGATATTCACCACGGAAGTATTCGGCGAGCAGCTGTTGAGCATCCCCAGCAGCGCAGCAATGCCGTGCAGGCTGGCTCCATAGCCCACACTGGTAGGCACCGCGATCACCGGCACCGCAACTAAGCCGCCCAGTACACTAGGCAGCGCGCCTTCCATCCCCGCACAGGCAATCACCACGTCAGCCGTGCGCAGCAACGGCACCTGCGCCAGCAGCCGGTGGATACCCGCCACCCCCACATCCGTCACCCGCGTCACGCGCGCTCCGTACAACTCCGCAGTCAGCGCAGCTTCCTCAGCCACCGGCAGATCGCTGGTCCCGGCGCAAACTACCGCGATATGCCCGCGCTCCCCCTGCTCCAAAACCGACGTACCGGCCAGCGAAATACACCGTGCCAATCCGTGGTACGTAGCACCGGGAGTCAACGCCAGCGTCGCCTCAGCATGCTGCGCATTGGCGCGGGTAGCCAGCACCGGCACCCCGGTCGCCGCCAATCTCGCAAAAATAGCCGCCACCTGCTCCGGCGTTTTGCTCTCCGCATAGATCGCCTCCGGCATGCCGGAGCGCAACGAGCGGTGATGGTCGATCTTGGCAAATCCTATATCTTCAAACGGAAGCGCCGTAAGCCGGTCGGCCAGCTCAACCTCGGTAGTCGCGCCTTCACGGTAGGCCCGCAACAGCGTCAGCAATGCGTCTCGATGCATACTTTCTATTCTGCATGAACGCCGCCCGGCAGCAGCTCGGTCACCGCGATCCTGCTGAAGCGCGGCACCATCAGGCGCAGCAGCAGCAAGGCCAGCAGGTACGTAGTGGACGCAACCACAAACAAAATCGAGTACGTATGAAACCGCGTAAGCACCCATCCCACCGCGGTTGAAAACAGCACCCCGCCCACCGAGCCCGCCATGCCGCCGATCCCGGTCACCGCCCCCACCGCCTCGCGCGGAAACATGTCAGACGCAATCGTGTACAGGTTGGCTGACCAGCCCTGGTGTGCCGCCGCCGCCGTGCCCAGCAGCACCACCGCCAACCACTCATGCGTCAC
This sequence comes from uncultured Acidobacteriaceae bacterium, assembly GCA_964235655.1. GTDB lineage: Bacteria > Acidobacteriota > Terriglobia > Terriglobales > Acidobacteriaceae > EB88. The sequence goes on along the minus strand of CAXSBB010000025.1, from coordinate 16,386 downwards.
CCCACCCAGAAAGTAAACCGGCGTTACCAGCAGCGCCATGGCCAGCATCGCCGTAAAGCGCGCCCTGCCGACAGGCAGTCCGCGCCGCGCCAGGAACAGCGGAATGCTGCCGCCCCCGATCGAGCCCACCGCCGACATGTTGTACACAATGATGAGCGGCAGCCCCAGGTGCACCAGCCCCAGGTGGAAGCGCCCATCCAGAAACTTGGGCAGCCAGTACAGGTAAAACCACCAGATCGGGTCCGTCAGGAACTTCGCCAACGCATACGCCCAGGTCTGCCGATAGCCCAGCAGGCGCGTCCACGGGATTTTTGTGAGCGCCTCTGTCTCGCCGTCCGCGATGTGCGCGCGCTCAATACCGGACAGCTTGGGGTGCGCATCCGGTGTGCGATAGTGCGTTACCCACCACACAATCCACGCCGCTGAAAACAGCCCCGTCACCAGGAACGCCGCCTGCCATCCAAACCGAATCGTCACCAGCGGAATAATCGCCGGCGCCAGCATGGCACCCAGGTTCGCGCCGGAGTTGAAAATTCCCGTAGCCAGCGACCGCTCCCTCTGCGGGAACCACTCAGCCGTAGTCTTGACCGCTGCGGGAAAATTACCGCTCTCGCCCAACCCCAGAAAAAACCGCGCAATCCCGAAGCCCAGCGCGGTCGTCGCCAGCGCGTGCCCCATGGCCGCCAGGCTCCAGACGCCCATAATCAGCGCATAGCCCACCCGCGTGCCCACCCGGTCGATCATGCGACCCGCAGCCACCAGGCCCACCGCATACGCCACATGAAACGCAACAATGATGTAGCTGTACCCCTGCTCGCTCCAGCCGATAGTGTGCTGCAGCATGGGCGCCAGGATGCCAAGCACCTGCCGATCCATGTAATTGATAGAAGTAGCAAAGAACAGCATCGCGCAAACGGTCCAGCGCACCCGGCCTGTTTTTGGTACCGTCGGCAACACAGCTGAGCTCACAGCGTCACTCATAACTCGCTCACAACGTCACTCATAACTTGTAAGCCCGCCGCACCAGCCCGTTCGTCAGCTCATATGCCGTGTCCGCCGCCTCATCCTCATCAAGCCGATGCTCCGCAACCAGCCGCGCCAAAAACGCGCAATCTACACGCCGCGCCACATCATGCCGCGCCGGGATCGACAGAAACGCCCGCGTGTCATCGTTAAACCCGACCGTGTTGTAAAACCCCGCGGTCTCCGTCACCTGCTCCCGAAACCGCATCATGCCTTCCGGCGAATCATGGAACCACCACGGCGGCCCCAGCCGCAAACACGGGTAGTGCCCCGCAAGCGGCGCAAGCTCGCGGCTGTAGCTGGTTTCATCCAGCGTAAACAGGATGACCGTCAGTCCAGGCTCATTGCCGAACAAGTCCAGCAGCGGCTTCAACGCATGCACATACTCGGTCTGCATCGGGATGTCCGCGCCCGCATCGCGCCCGAACTTCTCATACACCGACCGGTTATGGTTCCGCACAGAGCCCGGATGAATCTGCATCACCAGCCCATCATCCAGGCTCATGCGGGCCATTTCAGTCAGCATCTGCGCACGAAACAACTCCGCATCCGCTGCGTCTGATCCCTTCAACACCCGCGCAAACAACGCCTCAGCCTCCCCGCTACCCAGCGCAGCAGTACGCGGCGTAGGGTGCCCATGGTCAGTTGCAGTAGCACCGCATTGCTTGAAAAACGCCCGCGCCGCCCGCAGTGCCCGCAGGTAGCCGCTCCACGTAGCCGTATCTTCTCCATACCGCGTGCCCAGCGCAGTCACATTCGCCGCAAAACCCGCAAACTCCGGGTCAACACAAGCATCCGGCCGAAACGTAGGCAGCACCCGCCCCTTCCAGCCGGACTCCCGCAGCATCGTATGCGAATCCAACCCATCCAGCGCGGAATCGGTCGTGGCCAGCACCTCGATATTGGCCCGCTCATACAACGCCCGCGGCAAATACTCCGGGGTCGCCAGCTTCGCCGCAATCGCGTCATAATACAAATCCGCATTCGCCGCGCTCAGCCTCTCCTGCATGCCGAACAGCGTCTCAAACACAAAATCAAGCCAAAGCCGCGTAGGCGTCCCGCGAAACAGGCAATACCGCTCCGCAAACAAGCGCCACACCCCGCGCGGATCTTCAAGCGGTTGTCCGGGACACCCCAAGCCAAGCCGTTCCATCGGCAAACCCCGGCTGTACAGCATGCGATACACATAATGGTCGGGCAAAATAAACAAACTGGCGGGATCAGGAAACGGTTTATTCTCCGCGAACCAGCGAGCCTGCGTATGCCCATGCGGACTCACAATCGGCAGCTTCTCAACAGCGCCATACAGCCGCCGCGCAATCGCGCGCGTATCCGGGTCAGCAGGGAACAAGCGGTCAGGGTGCAACAGTGCCATAAAACATCCTCAGCAGACGTGCAACGTATCTACCTCTAAAAACCACCTTAAAACCAGTGTCATCCTGAGCGAGCGGGCAAAGTTGTAAAACTCAGAAACAGCGTCATCTCATCCAAAAACAGTGTCATCCTGAGCGGAGCGCAGCGAAGTCGAAGGACCTGCTTTCTCGGGTGCGGGCGCGAACACCAAAAGCAGGTCCTTCGACTTCGCTCAGGATGACACAACTTTGCTTTGGAAGTTTGATTGGAACATTACCTCGCACACTGTCTCAGTCAGTTTGGAGCCAGTCTAGCGACTTGGACCCTTACCGAGCAAACTTGTTCAAACCCTCGGGGCAAGCCTCCTATTGATTCACCCCGCTGGCCAAGAAACCCCCATCCACCGCAATCGTCTGCCCGGCTACAAACGACGCCCCCTCCGAAGCCAGAAACACAGCCGCCCCCACCACCTCTTCCGTCCGCCCAAACCGCCCCATGGGCGTGCGCATCAGCAGCTCCTGCCCCCGCGGCGTACTATCCAGCAGCTCCGCGTTCAGCGCCGTGCGAAACACCCCCGGCGCAATCGCATTCACCAGCACCCCGTGCCGCGACCACTCCACCGCCAGCGAGCGCGTAAGCGCCGCCACCCCGGCCTTGCTCGCGGCATAGGCCGCCACTTCGTTCAACGACACAAATGTATTCAGCGACGCAATGTTAATGATCCGCCCATACCCGCGCTCCAGCATCGGTTTGCCGAACACCTGGCAACAGCGCAGCGTGCCCGTCAGGTTCGTATCCAGGATGTCCTGCCACTGCTCCTCCGGCAGCGTAAGCGTAGGCGCGCGCTTGATCTTGCCCGCACAGTTCACCAGGATATCGACCTTGCCGAACGCCTCCAGCACCCGCGCGCAAAGCGTCTCCAGCGAAGCCCGCTCCCCCACATCCGATGAAACCCGCAGCGTACACCGCCCCAGCGCCTCAATCTTCGCTGCCGTCTCCTCCACCTGCTCCACCCGCCGCGCAGAAGCCACTACATCCGCCCCCGCCTCAGCCAGCCCCAGCGAAAGCGCAAGCCCTATCCCCGAGGTACCCCCTATCACCACCGCCGTACGACCTTCAAGCGATACATTTGCCATGCTCAGAATGTACCTTCTCGCACAAAGAAAGAGGAACCCCGGGCTGGCGGGGCAAAACGCCGTACAGCCCATCTAACCGGAACCAAAGCAAAGTGGATGAAGTGGATGCCTAAGCGGAGCATCCCGGAGATTGTCATAAAACCCGTCTCATCCTGAGAGGGTGTGTAAAGTCGGAACAAACAACAGGTGTCATCCTGAGCGAAGTCGAAGGACCTGCTTTCACTTCACCTCCTCACCCCATCTCTGCTATTGCCCTAGAACAGAAACAGCGGCGCAATGTGCCTGTCAAACAAGTTCGCCGTCACATTCTTCGCAATCACCGCTTCATGCGCGTCAAGCAGCTCCAGGTAACGCGACCCCATCCCTGCCGCCACCTTGAAACCCACATGCAGCAGCTGCCGCAAACTGGGGTTGTACTGCGAGCAGCTCCGGTCGTGCCGCAGCGCACCGGTAAACTCCTCGGAACTCCAGCCCGCCACCGCATCCGGCAACGGCAGCTTGGCCGAATCAATATCCACCACCGCGAGATACGGCGCGCAAAGCGCCTCGCGCTTCGCGTACGCCTCGCTGTAGATCTCCTTCGCGGCGGCCAACCCATCGCCGCCCGCCTCCGCCAGCCCGATCAGCTCCTCAAGCCACGTCGTCCCCGCCGTTTTGATATGCACGCCCGCCCCCGTCCGCTGCAGCGCCTCCCGCATAGGCGCATACAGCCGAAACTTGTCAGACCCGGAGTGCACGCTCAGCTTCAAATTCGCAGGCAGCCCATAGCATTCCACCGCATGCGCAATCACGGCAATGTCATCGGCGAACTCCCGCGCAAACTGTTCCACATCGCCCACATAGTCCACGCCCTTGTTAAAGCGCCCGGTAAACTTCGGCGCAATCGTCTGGATCGGGATCGCGTAATCTGCAATCGCAGCAAGAATCACCAGCAGCTCACCCGGCGTCTGCGGAGTATCTGTTTCATCCATTGAAATTTCCGTAACAAACGTCCCCGCGCCCTTAACCGACTCGATCTTTTTATAAATTCTCGCGGCCTCTTCAACCGCGGCAAGAAACTTGCTCGCCGTCGCGTCAAAAAACTCCCGCGTAATCGTCAACACCACCCCCGGCAGTGCAAGCGTCCCGATCAGCTCAGGATGCCGCGCGGCAAACGCCTCCAGCGAAGCAGGCGATGCCGCTTTGCCGATCTGCTCCGCAACGTCGAGCGTAAAGAAGTCGCAAGGCTCCAGAAATCGCTCCACAGTAGCAACGCCGATGTGGTCCGCATCGCAAAAATACGCGCCCGTCCAGCCCACCGCGCCCACCGCCTCATCTGCCGCGCGTCGCGTTTCCGATGGTTCCGAATGGATCAGCGTGTGCTCGCGGTTGCTTTTGTTCCACACCGGCACCACCGCGACACCGGCTTGCCCCGCAAGCATGCACGCCCTGAGCTGCGCCTTTGCCTGGTGGGCAAAGCGGTCGCCCACGCCGATCGAGAATCTAGGAAGCTGCATGGTCATAACAACACCTCAATCTTTTGAGATGGCTAAGTCTGCCTTTACGTTTTCGCCTCTGTCCGTCAGCCGTTCTTTACCATCATGCCGGTTTCCGCGTGCGACTTCAGGCTATTGCTATAAAAATTATGAATCTCCGCAATTGCGGCTGCCCAAAAGCCCTTTTCGTCCCAAAAATCATACCGATAAGCCCCTTCTATACGCCGTATTAATTGCACACCATTCTGCATTTTTTCCTTGATCCTGACCCTTTCGTAACCGTAGGTTTGCGCATGGAATCTCGACACGCTGCATCACCTGCCCGGCTTCCGCTCGCCGCCAAGTTCCTTGTCCGAACCCTCCTGCTCACTCGCTTGCCCGCCTGCGTACGAGGCACCGCCGCGCTGCTGTTGCTGGCGAGCTGCACACCGGCCCTTCTGGCGCAGACCTTCCGAGGCAGCATCTCCGGCATAGTCACAGACAACTCCGACGCCGCAGTCCCCAACGCACAGGTAGTTGCGCTTGAAACCGCCACCGGCACCGAGCACCGAACGGTAAGCTCCGGCAGCGGCGAATACAGTTTTGCGGATCTACCCCTGGGTGCCTACACCGTCACCGCCACCGCGCAGGGCTTCAGCACGATCAAGGTAGACAAGGTACCGGTATCGGCGGGCGTCATCTACTCCTTGCCCGTCAAGCTGAACGTAGCGCAGACAGCGGAAACGGTTGAGGTCTCCGCTGGAGGCCTGTCGCTCGACACAACCTCAACCACCCAGACCACCGTGCTGCCCACCGCCACCGTGCAAAACACCCCGATGAACGGCCGTGACTTTACCCAGCTGCTGGCTGTCTCGCCCGGGTTCGCCGGCTACTCCGCCGGCGGCTTCGGTTCGGTCAACGGCACCCGCGGCAACCAGGTCAACTGGCAGATTGACGGGTCTGACAACAACGATCTCTGGCACAACGTCCCCGCGGTCAACCAGGGCGGCATCGCCAACATCGCCGGCGTCACCCTGCCGCTCGACTCCATCGACCAGTTTTCCGAGCAAACCCAATCCAGTGCCGAGGCAGGCCGCAACCCCGGCGGCACCGTCAATGTGGTCACCAAGTCCGGCACCAACCAGATTCACGGCTCTGTGTACTACTTCAACCGCAACGAGTTTTTCGCCGCCAACTCGCCCTTTGCCACGCCGGATGCTTCAGGCAACATCATCAAAAACAAGCTCCGCAATGAGCAGTACGGTGCTTCCGTCGGCGGCCCGGTAATCAAGGACCGCCTCTTTTACTTTGCCAACTACGAAAAACAGCAATTCATCATCGAGAGCCCGGCATCCGCTACAGAGCCCTCGGGCGCGTACCAGGCGCAGGCGCTCGCCCTGCTCAATCAGTACGGAATCGCCCCCAACCCGGTGCAGCAAAATGTCCTGAACACACTATTCCCCGCCTTCGCAACCACCGGCCCGGCATCAGCCAACAACTATACAAATGCGTCCCCTATTACCGGCTACAGCTACAACGGCGTAGTCAAGGCTGACTGGACTATCAATAGTAAAAACACCCTTTCAGGCCGAGGCTACGGCGGCCAGGGTAGCCAGATCGCCCCGGTAGGCACACAAATTCCATACTATTTTGAAGAAGGCCCGATTCACGTCTATAACTACTCGGCCACCTTCAACTCCACCCTCAGCCAGCGCATGACCAACCAGCTTACTGCCGGTGTCAACTACTTCAACCAGGTGTTTTACGACCAGAACCACAGCTTCAATATCCCCGCGCTCGGCCTCAATACCGGCGTAGCCGGCCAGCTGAGCGGCGCGCCCGGCCTCACGATCAAAGGTTTTGATGACCTGTCTCACGCCACCCCGCCTTCAGGCCGCAACGACATCACCGGCCTCATCACAGACACACTTTCCCTGGTGGTCGGCAAGCACGACCTGCGCATCGGCGGTGAATACCGCAATGGCCAGGTTGATGAGTTCTACCAGCGCAAGCAGCGCGGCTCTTTTGACTATGAAGGCTCACAAGGCCCCTGGGCGAACCCGGAAAATGTAGCAGGCAACACCACGCACGCGCTCACCGCCTGCGAGCAAGCCACGGGAACCACCGGCACCGGGCGCACCCCGCTATATACCGATAGCCCGACCCTGGCACTGGCAGACTATCTAGCCGGTTGCACCTACACCGACAGCATTGTTCGCGGTGACACCAAGCGGCAGGTATTTGTAAACACCTATTCACTCTTCGCGCAGGACGCCTGGCAGCTCACCCAGCACTTTAACCTGAATTACGGCCTGCGCTACGACTATCTCGGCCCGCTGCACGACGGCGCGCAAGACCTCTCCGTCTTCCGGCCCGACATCCCCAACCTGCCCGTACCCGGCATCGCCTTCCAGGGCAACCAGATCTCCAGCCTCTACAGTGCGGCGCACAATAACGTGAGCCCGCGCATCGGCTTCTCGCTTCAACCGGCGTCCATGCCCAGCACGGTGGTACGCGGCGGTTTCGGCGTCTTCTTTGACGAGCCGAACCTGAACCCTTTCCTCGACAACCGTCCACCGAACGGCGGCGCCTCCGGTGCGGAGAGCAACCCAGCCGGACCGAACCCCGCTGCAACGCTCCAGAATAACTTCCAGATCATCCCCGCGAACGGTGCGCCGCTCTTCGCATCCTCGGCTACTTTCACCCCGACAGACGCGAACGGCAATCTAACGCAGAGTTATAACCTGTTTAGCGTCAACCCTAACTTCCGCAGCTCCTATAACTGGAATTACAACCTGAATGTGGAAACCAAGGTCGGCCCTAACCTGCTGGCAACCGTCGGTTATGTCGGCTCGCAAGGTAGAAAGTTACTGCTGATCCGCGACCAGAACCAGGCAGCCCTCGGCAGCTCCTCCCTACCGGCACCTGTTGTCAATAGCGCCACTGGCGGCGGCCAGGTGACCCTCCCGCAGGTCTTCGCACAAAACGCAACCCGTCCCTACGGCGCACAATTTCCTTATTATGGTGTTATCAATGAAATCGATAGCGCCGGCACTTCGAACTACAATTCTCTACAGGCAACCATACGCACCACAAACCTGCACGGCCTCACGTCACAATTCGGTTACACCTGGTCGCACAACCTTGACCTTATAAGTCAATATCGCAATCAAAATCCCGAAAACAGCAACAATCTTCACGCCGACTACGGTAATTCCGACTATGATGTCCGCAATACTTTTGTGTCCTACATCAACTATGCCGTTCCCGGTTTGCCGGGTCCGCACTGGCTGGGTCATGGCTGGGCGCTCAATAGCCTGGTGACCTTCCACGGCGGCACCCCATACAATGTCACCACCGGCACCGACGCAAGCGGTACCGGTGAAGGCGAAGATCGTCCGAATATTACCGGTCAGGTGAGTTACGCACCGCATACTATCGTGAATCACTCAGGCAGTGTGACCTACTTCAACAATCCGGGCACATTTGTCGCACCCGTCAATGGCTACGGCAACCTGCGACGCAACCAGCTCTACGGCCCCGGCTACAAGGATGTAGACTTCTCCGTCTTTAAGGACGGCCATATCACCGAACGGGTCAGCGCACAATTCCGCGTAGAAACCTTCAACCTGTTCAATTTCATTAACCTGGCTCCGCCGGACTCTACTTTGAGTGACTCCGGCTTCGGTACAATCACCTCAACCATCGGTAACTACAACGGAGCCCCCGGCATTGGTCCGGGAGAGCCCTACAACACCCAGTTAGCCCTTAAAATCCTGTTCTAAATAAAGGCAAATAAGAAATAGGCGTCATCCTGAGCGAAGTCGAAGGATCTGCTTTTGCCTTGCTTTAACAACAACCGCATCCAGCATTTCCGGAGCTTTCAAAGATATGGCACTAAGTCGTAGAGATTTCCTAGCACGCGTAGGGCAGGCGGGCGGTTTCGGTGCCGCCTTCCTCACCATGCAATCCATAGGGCTTATGCCCGCAATGGCTTTAGAACCGGTCTCCGCAGCACCGGGCAGCGGCAACGGCATCAAGGTAGCGGTCCTGGGCGGCGGCATAGCCGGGCTGGTAGCCGCCTACGAGCTCCGCGCTCTAGGCTACAACTGCACTGTGCTTGAAGCGCGCGAGCGCCCCGGCGGCCGCAACTGGACCGTCCGGGGCGGCGACCAAGTAGTATTTGATGACGGAACCAGCCAGACCAGCGCCTGGTCTGACGGCCACTACCAAAATGTAGGCCCGGCACGTCTGCCCTCCATCCACAAAAATGTACTGGGCTACTGTCGCAAACTCGGCGTCGAGCTCCAGGTAGAAGTCAACACCTCTCGCTCCTCCCACCTTCAAAACGACGCAGCCAACGGCGGTCAGCCCATGGTGCAGCGCCAGGTCGTCAATGACACACGCGGCCATGTCAGCGAGCTGTTGATGAAGTGCATGAGCAGCGGCTCGCTCGATGCGGAAATAACACGGGCAGACCGAGAGCAGATGCTCGCGTTCCTGCGCGTGTACGGCCCATTGGACGACGCAGGCAAATACAAGGGCAGCGACCGCGCAGGCTACAGCAAACTTGCCGGTGCCGCTGACGAGACGGGTGTGCTGAGCGACCCCATCGACATGCACACGCTGCTCCAGGCCAACTTCTGGCAGGGCATCCTGTTTGAGGAAGCTTTCGACATGCAGGCGACCATGTTTCAGCCTGTCGGCGGCATGGACCGCATCCCCTATGCCTTCGCCAAGGCGCTCGGTGACACAGTGCGGTACAACTCGCCTGTCACAGAAATCCGCAAAACGGCAAACGGCGTCCGCATCGGCTATATGCAGGGCGGCAAGGCGAAGCAGATGGAGGCCGACTACTGCATCTGCGCCATGCCTTTAACCATGCTAAGGAAAACCCCGAACGACTTCTCCGCGCCCTACCTCAAAGTCATCGACGAGTGTACCTACGCGGAAGCCTACAAAATTGCCTGGGAAAGCCGCCGCTTTTGGGAGCAGGACTACAACATCTATGGCGGCCTTGAGTTCATCAGCGAAGGCCCAAGCCCTGTCTGGTTCCCCTCCGGCGGCATGTTCAGCGAGCGAGGCATCCTGGTAAGCGGCTACACCGATGAGCGCGCGCAGCCGTTCCGCAAGCTGACTATGGCAGAAAAGTTCGATGCCAGCCGCAGCTCCATTGAGAAGCTGCATCCGGGCCATGGCAAGGAGCTTCAAAACCCGATTTACGTAGGCTGGGGCCGCGTCCCACACAATGAGGGTTCATGGATTCAAAGCTACGGCCCCGGTCAGGAACGCGCCCCAGGCGCTGGAGTGACCCGCCAGGGAGCGCCGTCGCACCCCGCGGCGGCAAAGACCCAATCCAATCCCGGCTATGAAACACTGATCCAGCCCGACGGCCCCATCTACTTCGCCGGGGACCATGTAAGCCACATCGTAGCCTGGCAGGAGGGCGCAACGCTAAGCTCTCTCCGCGCCGTACAAGCCATCGCCGACAGAACGAAAGCAGGGAAGGCTTGAAGAGTATGCCGTGACGTCGCCCCACTGCCTTTGCTTCGAACACAAAAACCTGTGTCATCCTAAGCGAAGCTTTTGCGGGAAGCGTAGTCGAAGGACCCGCTTTGCCTTGCTCTCCCCACACTCTCCATGTAGCTCGAAAGGAGCCTTCGCATGAAGTATGCACGTTCCATAGCAACCGCGCTGGTGCTCGCCGTAGCAAACGCCGCCGGCGCCCAGGTAGTAGTCAAACACCTGCAGCCGAACGAAAAAAGCCCCATCGCCAACGGCGTTTGGGCAGGCGACACCCTGTACCTAAGCGGCCAGCTGGCCTCCCCCGTAACCCCGGCAGACCCCTCCAAAGGCACCGAAGCTGTCTACGGCGACACTAAAACCCAAGCACTCTCAGCCCTGACAAAAATCCAGGCGCTTCTAAAAGAACAGGGCTTGGACATGAAAGACGTCGTCAAAATGACAGTCTTCCTGGCAGGCGACCCAAAAAACGGCGGCAAGCTGGATTTCCCCGGCCTCCAAGCCAGCTACACACAATTCTTCGGCACCCCCGACCAGCCCAACAAGCCCGCCCGTAGCGCCATGCAGGTAGCCGCCCTCGCCGCCCCCTGGGCATTGGTAGAGATCGAGGTAATAGCCATCCGATCCAAATAACCTCATATATCAAGAAGCAACCGGCCACATTAACAAGTAGCTACCCGACCGAGAAGCAACCGCACATATCAAGAAGCAACCGCACATACCAACCGGACTACCTAAAAAAAGGTGTCATCCTGAGCGAAGCGAAGGACCTGCTTTTCCTCCGCTCTCCAACCCCGCCCAGCCACTTCACCTACGACAGCATCCGGCTGCGATTCCTCGCAGCCGGTGGTGTCGACACAGCCACAGCAGGCCCATCCATCACCTGCTTGAACGCACTCCGAAAAGCCGCCATATCCCCAGCCGTCCCCACCGTAATCCGCACCGAGGTCGGCATAATAGGCCACACCCGCCCGATATAAACATTCTGATTCGCCATGGCCTTCATAACATCATGTCCGGGCCGACCGGTATCGATCATGAAACAATTACTCTCCGACGGCGTGAACTTATAGTTATTCGCGCTCAACCATTCAAATGTCTGCCCCCGCAAGCCGCTATTAATCGCCTTCCGCTGGGCAATAATCTGTGGATCATTCAGACTGGCCGTTGCCGCCGCCACCGCCATAATCGGCATCGGGTTCATGCCGTAGTAAGCAATCTTGGCCAGCAAGTCAGGCCTGCCGATAGCCAACCCGCAGCGCACCCCGGCCATGCCGTAGAGCTTTGAAAACGTACGCAGCACAATTACATCCTGATCGGCCTTCACCAGGTCAAGCGACGGCGCAGCCTCGGAAAAATGGATATAAGCTTCATCGATCAGCAGAATAGACCCCGCCGGTTTGTGCTTCAGCGCGTACTCTATCGCCTCGCGCGGCGTAGTGGTACCCGTAGGGTTATTAGGGTTGCAAATGTAGTACACCCCGCCCGCCGGGGCCGCCGCCAGCATCGCCTGTACATCGTGCGCATGGGTAGCGGTAAGCGGAACCTTGACCACCTGCGCCCCATTGAGCGTCGCCGCCCGCATGCCTGCTTCGTAGCCGGGATCGCCTGTGACATAGGCCCGCTGCTTCGAGGTAAACGCCAGCACAGAGTAGTGCAGCGGCTCGCTTGAGCCCGCGTACACCGCAACATACTCAGGCTTCAGCCCTTCCTGAGCAGCAAACGTCTGCGCCAGCTTGTCCGTCAGGTCGCTGTCATACCGGCCGCCCTCGGGGATCATGCTGGTAATGCTGGAGCATGCCGCCGCACACGGCCCCAGCGGGTTCTCATTCGCATCGATGCGCACCGCACCCGGAGGATCGGCTTTACGCGGCGTATGCCGCTGTGCCTGCGCCAGTTGCGCCTCTGTAAACAGGGGCAATGCCGCAGCAGATGCAACGGAAGCAGAAACAAGAAACCGACGACGCGACAGCGATATAGCCATAAACACTCCTCCATGCATGAAACAGGTAGAACAGATGGAACAATCTATGCACTAACCTAGCGTTGCCGTCGCCGAGTCACAAGGGAGAAAACGCTCTATCAGTAAGAGTTGTACCCGCGATAAGTAACACTTATCCGCAAACTCTTACCGCGCACCGGTAACGCTGTATAACCCGTAAATGCTCAGGCGCTTGGACGCTCGGTACACCTGAAAGCAGAATCAATGTTACGTAGAAAACCGTGCCACCCTGAGCAGTCACCCAAGAAACCCGTGTCACCCTGAGAGGGTGTGTGTAAAGTCGGAACAAACAACAGGTGTCATCCTGAGCGAAGTCGAAGGACCTGCTTTTGCTCTGATTTTCACGCCGCACCCGAGTAAAAGCAGGTCTTTCGACTCCGCTGCGCTTCGCTCAGGATGACACCGGGTAGTAGTTTGGCAACTTCGCATATACCCCCTAAGCAGTCACCTAAAAACCGTAAAACCGTGTCATCCTGAGCGAAGCTTCCGCAGGAAGCGTAGTCGAAGGACCTGCTTCTGCCTTATCTCCTACATTGTCCCAGCTCTTGCTATAGATAAGCCTTAATACAAGTAAGCCGCTTGCTAAACTCACGAAGCATGCCCACCCCCGCACTGCTCTCAATCCGCGAGCTCACCATCCGGTTCCCCCGCGCCGCCGCCCCGGCTGTAGACGCCCTCACCCTCACCATCGCCCCCGGCGAATCCGTCGGTCTGGTCGGTGAGTCAGGCTCCGGCAAATCCGTCACCGCTCTCGCCATCCTGCGCCTGCTCCCGCCCGCCTCCGCGCAAATCACCGGGTCAATCGAGTTTGCTGACCAAAACCTGCTCACGCTTCCCCCGGAAGCCATGCGCTCCCTCCGAGGCCGCGAAATCGCCATGATCTTCCAGGAACCTATGACCGCCCTCAACCCGGTCATGCCGGTCGGCGCGCAAATCGGCGAAGCCCTCCAAGCCCACAACCCGCGCATGCCCCGCCGCCAGGTACGCGAAGCCGTCCACGCCGCCATGGAAACCGTCGCCCTGCCCGACCCCATCCGCCGCGCACGCGACTACCCCCACCAGTTCTCCGGCGGCCAACGCCAGCGCATCCTCATCGCCATGGCCATCATCAACCGCCCCCGCCTGCTCATCGCCGACGAGCCCACCACCGCGCTCGACGTCACCGTGCAAGCGCAAATCCTCGACCTGCTGCAAAAGCTGCGCGAGGAGCACAACCTCGCCATGCTGTTCATCTCGCACGATCTCGCCGTGGTCTCGCAGGTCACCGAGCGGGTAGCCGTCATGCGCCACGGCATCCTGCTTGAGCAAGCCCCGGTCCGCACCCTCTTCCACCACCCCTTGCACCCGTACACGCAGGCCCTGCTGCGCGCCATCCCCACCATGCAAACGCCGCTCGATCAACCGTTAGCCACGCTCACAGACGAGCAAACTGACAGGCCCAACTGGCGCACCGGCACCCTCGCCGAGCACACCCCAGGCCACTGGGTACGCTCCCTGTAAGCTCAAGCCACATGCGTGCCCTTCTCCTTTCCGACATCCACGCCAACCTGCAAGCGCTCCACGCGGTGCTCGACCACGCACCCGCCTACGACGCGGTGTGGAACCTCGGCGACATCGTGGGTTACGGTGCCAACCCCAACGAGGTCATCGAGCGTGTTGACAGCCTCGGGTCCACGTTCGTCCGCGGCAACCACGACCGCGCCTGCTGCGGCCTCACAGACCTCGACGGCTTCAACCCTGTCGCAGGCCGCGCCGCCCGCTGGACCCAGTGCGTGCTCTCCGCCGAGCACATTGCCTGGCTGCGCCACCTGCCGCAGGGCCCCATCCAGCCTGATGCCCAGCCCTCTGCCGAGCAAACAAACGCCCGCTGCGTCCACGGCTCACTGCTCGATGAAGACGAGTACGTCCTCACCGCCCGCGACGCCTTCTCCTCGCTCGCCAGCCCCGGCCCGGCAATCAATTTCTTCGGCCACACCCACCTGCAGGGCGGCTTCGCCACCGACGGCGAGCAATGGTACCGCCTCACCCCGGACTATGCCACCCGCGACAAGGCCGAAAGCTGGAACCTGCAACTATCAAGCGGTGCCCGCTACATGCTCAACCCCGGCTCCGTAGGCCAGCCGCGCGACGGCAACTGGCGCGCAGCCTTCGCCGTATACGACACAGAGCACCGCGTCATCGAGTTCCACCGCGTCCCTTACGACCTCCGTACCGCCCAGGAAAACATCGTACGAGCCGGCCTCCCCGACCGCCTAGCCTCCCGCCTCCGCGACGGGCGCTAAACCAAAAGCAGGGCAGATATCGCGTAAGAAAATGGTGTCATCCTGGGCGAAGCCGAAGGACCTGCTTCCCGCCGGCCCGCCGCAAACCCCGAACCCCCAACCACCCCCCCGTGTCATCCTGAGCGAAGCCGAAGGACCTGCTTTCCCCACCGCCGCCGCAAAACCCGCATTGTCAATTAGCACGGAACGCAAAAACAAATACCTCCAAGCCCGCATTTGCGACAATAACCGAATGCCCGGCACGAACAACAACGGCGCAATCGGCCTGGACTTCGGCACCACCAACACATCCGTAGCCGCCATGGCCCCCGACGGCACCGTCCAGCTTGCCCAGTTCCCAGCCGCCGCAGGCCCGACCCCTTCCTTCCGCTCACTGCTCCTGTTTGAGCGCGACGCAACCAAGCAAATACGCAGCTTCGCCGGCCCATCCGCCATCGAGCACTACCTCTCGGCAGAAGATCACGGCCGCCGCCTCGTGCAATCCCTCAAAAGCTACCTGCACTCACGCACCCTCACCGGCACCGAGGTCTTCGGCCGCCGCCACTCACTTGAAGACCTTCTGGCCCGCATCCTGCGAGAAGTCCGCACCGACGCGGAAGCCTCCCTCAGCACACGTATCGAGCACGCCGTGGTAGGCCGCCCCGTGCGCTTCGTAGGCGCAGAAACTGCGGATGACGAAGCCTACGCACTAGCCCGGCTAGAAGACGCATGCCTGCGCGCCGGGTTCAGCAGCGTCCAGTTTGAATACGAGCCGGTAGGCGCGGCCTGCGCCTATGAGTCCACACTCGACCACGAAGAGTTAGTCCTGATCGGCGACTTCGGCGGCGGCACCAGCGACTTCTCCCTGCTGCGCGTAGGCCCCGGCCTAAGCAGCACACAGCGAGTGCTCGGCACCGGCGGTGTGGGCCTCGCAGGCGACGCCTTCGACGCCAAACTCGTCCGGCACCTCGTCTCACCCGCACTGGGCGCGGACACGCTCGAACGCTCCGGCGGCAAGCTGCTGCCCGGCGTCCCCGCATGGATCTACGCCAACCTCGAACGCTGGCACTACCTCTCATTCCTGCGCACGCGCAACGTCACAGAAATCCTGAAAGGCGCCCGCATACGCTCGCTCGAACCGGAAAAAATCGAAGCCCTGCAAATGCTCATCGATGAGGATCTGGGCTTCCAGTTGCACGGCGCTGTGCAACGGCTCAAGTACGCCCTGTCCACCCGGGAAGAAGCCGAATTTCAATTCGATTTCAATGAGGGCGGCCTAGCTCTTCAAATCCCAGTCACCCGCACGCAATTTGAAGGCTGGATCACCGAAGACCTCGCCGCAATCGCATCCGCCGTCGATACACTCCTAAGCAAAACCGGCATCCCCGCCACCGCGGTAGACCGAGTATTCCTAACCGGAGGCACATCGTTCGTCCCGGCTGTAGAAAAAATCTTCACATCCAGATTCACAGCAGAGAAGATCGTACGCGGAGAAGCATTTACCGCCGTAGCCCATGGCCTTGCCTTGCGCGCGCGGCAACTTTTCTAAGCCAACCGGATAACACAAAAGCCGTGTCATCCTAGGGCGTGTCATCAAATGAGCCAGATGGTTGCAGCTGCGAGATGAATGGCTG
>CAXSBB010000024.1:0-31394 GCA_964235655.1 uncultured Acidobacteriaceae bacterium | reverse complement strand
ACTCGTCATCCTGGTCGTTTACAGAGATGACGTCGAAGGTCAAGCCTTCGGTCGCCTCATCGAGCACCCGCTGCGACTGCTCCGTCTTCTTGAGCAGGTCGTTGATCTGCGACAGCGTGGCAACGCGAGTCACCAGGCGCTGGCCCAGCAGGCTCGCAATCTCGTCGAGCACCATCAGGCGGCTCGGGTCAGAGACGGCTATGGCCAGCCGGTCTTCCATCTGCTCAATCGGTACAAAGTTGTAGCGGAACATCATGTCGACCGGAACGGAACGGAACAGGTCGTGCTGGATGCGGAAGTTTTTCAGGTCGACAAACTCGCAGCGGTAGCGGCGCGCCAGCATTTGCGCGTGCGCGGTCTCATCGAGCTCAATCGGCAGGACGTTGGAGATTGGGATGGGGAGTACGGGAGCTTCAGCCATGGTCGATATGCCTGTTCGGAACTACTGTAGCGCGCGGCGAGGCGTGCGCGGAAGATTACTGCTGCTGGGTAGTACTTGCGTTTCCCAGCGAGAAGATCGGGTAGTACAGCGCGATCAGGATGACGACGACCACGATGCCCATCAGGATCAGAATGATTGGCTCAATCAGTGCAAGCGACGCGGTCAACGCGGTCTGCACATCTTCCTCAAAGAACTCGGCAACCGAGTTGAGCATCTGCGGCAGCGCGCCGGTAGATTCGCCGACTTCGATCATTTCAGTGGAGAGAGCCGGGAAGACGCCGGTTTTGTTCAGACTGCTTGAAAGCCCTTTGCCCTCGCGCACGCTGGTGACGGAGGTAAACACCGAGCGCGAGATGCGTGAGGAGGAAATAGAGCGTGCCGCTGTTTCAAGGGACGGCACCAGCGGCAAGCCGCCGGTAAGCAGGGTAGAAAGTGTGCGGGCAAACAGCGCCACCTGATATTTAAGCCATATCGACCCGAAGACCGGCATCTTGATACGGATGCCGTCGATGGTGTCAGCTCCACCTGGGCTTTTGCCCCAGCGATACAGCAGGAAGCCGACGCCTATAACAACAGGCAGCACGTAGAAGAAGTAGTGTTGCGCGAACTTGCCGAACGCCAGCAGATCGAGCGTGATGGTGGGCAGCTTTGTGCCTACCTGGTCATACAAGGTGGCAAACTGCGGCACCACAAACGTTATGAGAAAAACAAACAGCACCAGCACCAAGGCGATGAGCAGCGTGGGGTAAATAAGCGAGGCTTTCAGCTTTTTGCTGAAGGTAAGCGAAATGCGCTGGAAGGACAGGTAGCGGCTGAGCACTTCTTCAAGGTTGCCGGAACGCTCGCCGGCCAGCAACGTGACTGTGTAGATGAGTGGAAATCCGCCCTGCGCCTCAAACGCGGCGGAGATGGACTCACCCTGCTTGACGCGCTCGGCTACGTTTTCAAGCTGCGCGGCAAAGGTTGGATTTTTCTGGCTTTTCGCCAGCATGTCCAATGAGCCGAGGATGGGCAGCCCGGCGCGGATCAGTGTCAAAAACTGCTGGTTGAAGATCAGGAATGTCTCCAGCTTGGCCTTGCGTTTGCCCCCGCCTATGCCGCCCAGACCCTTTGCCTTGACAGACAACACATGGTAACCGGCTTGCGTGTAACGCAGGCGCAGTTCGTCAGCGGAGGCAGCAGCCTGCACCTGCTCCTGCATGCGCCCACGCTCGTCGGTCAGTTTGACTAGAAACTCTGCCATATCTCCGTAAACAACTCGCCCGGTCGGCTTTGGGCCGCTTCCATCAGGCTATCAGGCCTGCTTGGTAGACGGCTGCCGATGGCTAATGGCGAGCAGCGCCAAGGGTTACTCCCGTACCGGAGGCGGAATCGAGTTTTTGCACTAACCGCGATGCCGACAGGACCGAACCCGCAAACAGCACGAAGCTCATCATTTCGGCAGAGTTGTCGCGTCGAGGTTGAGCTTGCCGATGCGCCCATGCGGTCCGACTGCCCATGGTAAGCTGAGCGCGTTCCACTCGCCGCCTTTTGAGGTGTCAGCCGGGGCGTGTTCCAGTGGCTGCCAGGTACGGCCATCGTCACGCGAGATGTCGGAGCCGTTTGGGCCGACAGTAATCCATAGCTTGTCCTCTGCATCCCAGGCGACTGCAGAGCGGTAGCCGCCAGGAGGCTTTGCAGCGGCCATCCACCGGTTGTTGCTCAAGCTCCACCAGGCAGCTGTGCCGACGTCTCCATCCGGTTTCGTGTAATCGCCGCCGACTGCAACCGCGCTGTCAATCCCTGCACTGTTGTTTCGGTATACCAGTGAGAAAACGCCCCCGCTGGCCGTATCGCCGCGGATAGGCACAGGATCATGATCGAATGCATAGTGCTTTTGGCACTGCTGCGGTGACTGGTTCATGGTGCAAAGGTCCAGGATGCCGGAAAGTACAAGCGCGCCTCCCGGACCGCTTGTTCCAATCCACGGAAGATTGCCGGGACCGGCCGAGTTTTTGTCGGCTGCCGCACCGAGCGTAAGGGAACTGTTGCTCCCTGCAAACAGGCCGCGCTTGCCTATGTCAAGACCGCTTGATGGGACCGGCGTCCAGGTTCGTCCACCGTTCTGCGTGCGTTGCAATACCAGGTTTCCGGCTACCGGGTCGCCGACGAGGAAGCCGTGCTTGCGGTCGTAAAAAGCCATGCCATCCCAAAACCCGTCCTTGTCCCGGTTTGTGTATAACAGCGTCCAGTGTGCGCATCCATCCGTCGTTTTATACAACCGCGACAATGCCCCAGGTCCGCTCGACATCACCACCGCTGTCTCGTCATCCCAGCCCCAGATCGCACGAAAGTCCAGCTTTTCCGCGCCGGGCGGGGTTGCGCACTGCTGCCACTCAAAGCCGGAGTCCTGCGAGCGCAGCACCGTGCCGCCGGTGCCTGATGCCCAGACCACGCCCCCACCGACTGCGTGGATGCCGCGCAGGTCAGCCGTGGTTTCGCTTGGTTCCATCTGCCACGGCGAACCGGTCTGCGCCAGGCAAATCACAGGGAAGAACAGGAGTGCAAGAACGGAGCGCATGGGAATCAGAATACTGCTTTGTACTTCACTCAGCTGCCCAAGATGTAAGAGTCATCCTGAATGGAATTGACGCGCAAGCGTCAGATTGGAAATTGAAGGATTTGTTTTCCTACGCGATGCCGCGAAGTTCAAAAGCAGGTCCTTCGACTTCGCTCAGGATGACACCGGTTTTTCAAGAGGTTAGAAGAGGTAAATACTTTGCACTCTTTTAGGATGACCCACTCTGCATGGGTTGTTGCAGCTCACATTAAATCGGCGCGGTGCCTTTTACAACTTGCGTCCCGGGCGGCGGCGTAAATACAAACTCTCCCGCAGCCGCAGGCGCGTCCGGCAGCTCATCGGCAAACTCGAAAACATTGCGCGCGCCATCCACCTCATCGATCTCAAGCCGGTGGATCACGCCGGCGGCATTCGCGGTCACCTTGAGCTCGGCGACTCGGCGCTCCAGCCCGCGCGGCACGCCGGCAAGTGTGCTCTCGCCATTTGCGGCAGGGGTCAGGGTCAGGCCGTTCAGCTGCTTTGCAAGCTCTGCATGGCCCAGCAGCAGCGCCAGCGGTGAGCGTAAATCTTCCAGTTGCCGTGCCGGTACGCTCTGCACTTCGCTTTGGCCGGGCGTGTAGAAGTATGCGTCTTTGCCGTCGAGTACAAACAGTTTTCCGGCGGGTTCGGTGTAGCTCCAGCGCATTTTGCCTGCATGCAGGTGGCCGGCTTTAGACAGCAGCAGCGTGCCTCGTTCCACACGGTGCATGCCCAGGCCGTCATAGCTTTGGACAAACCGCACTTGCAGCGAATGCAGCTTGTTGTAATGCGCGTCAATTGCAGATGCGAGCTGCTGCGCTGTTCCGGGTCCCTGCGCAAAGCCCGGCATAGAGCACAACAGCAGCGCCATCAGGCATTTTGCCCGCTTAGTCCAAGACATGGCTACTGCAAGCTCTGCGTGCAGTGGGTGCCACCTGTAGGGTCGGCTTTCGCGTCACCGGTCTGATCGATGCAGAAGCCGCGATGACCGGTTCGGCCGGGCACCTTGGGAACCGCTGTGATTTCAAAGCCGGTAAATGTCGGGTCGCCCTTTGCGCTTTTGCCGCATTCCGCTACCTGAAACAGGTAGCCGCTCTTTTGCCCATTGGCAAGGGCGGATTCAAGCACCTGGGCCTGCGCCGGTGACGGTGCGCCCGCGCCCGGTCTGCCCCCAAGCTGCACGAGCGTGCAGGCAAACCCTTCTGCCGGGTACCGTTCTGAGAACTGAACCTCCGCGCTGTAGATCGAGCGGATCGAGGCAATGGCGGAGTTCTCATTCGCCTCCATCCGAACGCCGGGCAGGTTTGGAATGGCGATGAGCGTCACCAGAAGTATGACGGAGATGGCTATCAGCAGCTCTGTAAGGGTAAAGCCGCCTTCAAACTGATACAAACGGTTCCGTGAAGGGGATGCGAGCCTATGCATGCAGTCAAGCCTATATGGTCATCGGGGACTCATTACGGAGCGTCCAGACCAAACTCAGGAGGCCGGACTCGGGAATTTATGGAGTAGCGGTTGACGGCGAACCGGCAGGGCTTGTTGATCCTTCCGGTGCGGCAGCGGTGGTTCCAGGCTGCGGCGTGGTGGCGGGCCCGGCTTGCAGGCAGTTGGTACCGCCGGTCGGGTCGCTAGTCACGGAGCCGTTGACATCCGTGCAAAAGCTGGCTCGGCCTGTTTTACCCACTACCTGCGGTTGCGCTACAAGCTGGTAGTAGTTCACCGCGCCGCCTTTTGAGGTGCAGCCTGAAAAGGTGAACACATACCCTGCCTGCGAGCCGCCGGCCAGGCTCTTGTCCAGGAAGCCGGTAGCGCCGCCGGTAAGGTCGGCGAAGCTGCAGGTAAAACCCTTTTCCGGGTAGGACGTGGAGTAGGCGAGTTCGGCTGCCGTGATGTTTCGCAAGTCGGCGCGCGCCGCGGTCTCATTGCCTGCGATCCTGGCGGAAGTCAGCTGCGGGATGAGCACAAGCATCAGGATGACAACGATGGAGATGACGATCAGCAACTCAACCAGCGTGAAGCCGGACTCGGGGTGACTGCCGCGGTCTAAGCAGTCTAGGCGGTCTAGGCGGTCTGAAAGAAACTTCATGTGCATGCGACTCCGTGGAAGACCGGCTGGTAAGCGCCTTCCAGAAATAATGCTACCCCGAGTGAAGCGCCGGTGTCAGCCGAAGCCGGCTGCAGCATGTGACGGGAGTGCAAACAGGGCGTCGTTACCACTGCACGCCCGGGTACAGGCTCGGGAGCCGTTCCGCCCGGTACTGGGAGGCACCGCCTGTAACCGCCTGCCAGACGAGCTGCGGGGAGCTGCCGGTGAGGTTCAGCTCCTGGACTACCGCTCCCGTAGCCACCCCGCAAAAGTCGGCTTCAAGATTGCCGTTACCGAGAAGGTCAACATTGCCCCCGAAATAGCTGTACAGCGAAGGAGACGGCTTGTAGTGCTCGATGAGCGTTGCGGTTCGCGCGTTTTCATCCACTGCAAATACCGGCACGGTCGAGTAGAGACAGCTGAGTGCCGGACCGCTGCACACAGTGCCGGGCGGCAGGGGCCGGTCGTCGCCGTTGTCCATTACTCCCAGCTTGAACAGGCCCGTTGTGTTCGGGCTGAAGTAGCTGGGATCGTGCTGCGCATAAAACCAGTCCGTCGGGTCCGTCCCTCCGGTGAGCTTGAAGTCGCCGCCCTCGCCGAGCCGCCATAGGATGTTCCCTGAGCCCTTCCCGTCGTTGAAGTCAATTTTGAGAATCCAGTTCTGGTGCCGCACCGAGAGCAGGAGGTTTCCATCATCGGCGGAGTAGAGCAGGGAATTGCTGTGGGTCCAGTCGGGGAACTGAAATGGATGGCGGTTCACGTCAAGGTGATCGAAGGAGTTCCACACCCAGTCCGGATTGAAGTTCTGATCTACATCGATCAGGACGTCGCCGATGACGTTTGTAGTGCCCGGGTAGCCGGGCAGGTTGCTGAAGGTTTTGGTCGTGGTTGCCAGCAGGACCATGTGCCCGTTCGGTAGCGCCAGCACGTCATGGTGCAGGCTGCCCAGCGTAAAGGCATAGCCCTGGGCGGTAAGTGCTGCCGCCAGCTGCGTCTGGGTGAGCGAGCGGATCGTGTTGCCCACCAGGTCCACTTCACGAACCTCGTCAAGGGTGCCGGGCAAAATCGTCGGGTTGCGCAGAGTGATGGAGGAAAGATAGGCAATCTGCGCTAGAAAATGTCCATTGGGCAGCAGCTTGAGCGGTTGCAGCGCGTCTTCAGCGGTGCCTCCGTAGCTGTACGTCCAAATGACATTGCCGGTAAGATCGGTCGCAAAAGCCGGTGCGGGCTCACGGGGTAGCAGCGTGTCAAACAGCTCGATACCCGGCTGTGGCGTTTGGTTGTTCTGGGCCGAGGCGGTAACAGCCGCAGTAACCGGAGCCGCGCCGGTGGTAAAGATCTGGTCGGTATCAGTGTAGGTAGCACCATCAGCTAGCGTGACCAGCGCGCGCATGTGGTACAGCAGCTGTGCCCGCATACCGGCGACATAGATGCCTACCTGGCCGCCGTTGGGCGAGGGTGTCGGCTGCTCCCATGTGGGTAGCCCGTAACTTGCGGTGGGGCCGAACTCAATGTGTACCTGGCCGGGCGCAGGCAGGTAGATGGAGTAGGTTGCGACTTGCGGGTTGGTGGTGGCGGTGACTGCGCCGGGATGGATGAGGGAGACAATGGCAGTTGCGAAGTCGGTCGCAGGGGAGGCTGCCAGCGCGGCGGTCACGGTTACATTAATGCTTTGCGGCAGGACGACTGGAGCAGAGTAGTTGCCGTTTGTGTCGATCGTACCTACGGTCGCGTTGCCGCCCTGAACCCCGTTTACCAGCCAGTTGACAGCGGCTCCGTTTTGTACGGAAGGGGAAAACTGGAGCGCTTTGCCGGGGCCGGTCGCGGCATATTGCGGCTGAATAGTGATCGCACCGTTTTGACCGGCTATCGGAGGGGGCTGCGCGGGAGGCGGTTGCGAAAGCGGTTGCACGGCGGCTTGCTGATTCAGGTGCACGCCGCAGCCCGTGACAAGCAAAAGACTGAGGACCAGACAAAGCGCGCCGTATCGAACCTGCTGTTTACACGCCACAGTCATACGACGAACTTCCTTTTGCCGGCGTATGCCGCTAGCAGGCCAATTGCTCCCGTTCGACCTTGACGCCATCAAGTCGGCCCAGCATGGTAAGCGCTACCCGCTCAGGGTCGAATAGCGATTGCGCCATGGCTTGCAGGTCTTCCACCTGCACCGCTTCCACGCTGTCTAAGATCTCCTGCGGACCGAAGAAATGATCGAAGTACATTTGCTGGCGTGCGAGATTGGACATGCGTGAACCCGAGCTTTCAAGCGACAGCAGCAGGTTGCCCTTGAGCTGGTCCTTGGCGCGGCGCAGTTCATCGGCCTCGACGGGCGCTTCCTTCAGGCGGCGAAACTCCTGCATGACCAGTTCGATGAGCTCAACCGCCTTGCTCGACGAAGTGCCCGCATACACGCACAGCGAGCCGGTGTCGCGGTACGGGTTCAGATCAGAGTAGATGGAGTAGGCCAGGCCGCGCTCTTCGCGCACTGTCTGGAACAGGCGCGAGCTCATGCCGCCGCCGAGGATAGTGTTCAGCAGCAGCGAAATGTAGCGCGAGGCATCGGCTAGCGGACGCGCCGGAACGCCGAGGCAAAGCTGTACCTGTTCGAGCGATTTTTTGCTGCGCAGGATGATTTTGGCCGCGGTCTTCGGCGGAGCTTCAACGCTCAAGGACTGCCCGGCGGGCAGCGCGGCGAACTTCTCGGTGACCATGGCTACAAAGCGGTCATGCTCAATGTGCCCCGCAGCTGAAAACACAATGTTGCCGCCGTGAAAGCGTGCGTTATAGAAGTCGAGCAGAGTGGAACGCTCAAACGCACCGACCGTGTTAACGGAGCCGAGGATAGGCCGCCCCAGCGCATGGCCCTGCCAGAAGCTTTGCGTGAAGATTTCATGCACGAGGTAGTCAGGATTGTCCTCATCCATCTTGATTTCTTCCATCACGACGCCGCGCTCGCGGAGGATTTCGTCCTGCGCGAAGGTGGGGTGCAGTACCAGGTCTGACAAGATGTCGAGCGCCTTGGGCGTGTGCTCGTCCAGCACTTTCATGTTGAAGCAGACGGTCTCTTTGCCGGTAAACGCGTCCAGGTTGCCGCCGATGGCATCGACTTCACGCGCGATTGTCTGTGCGGTGCGGTTCTGGGTACCCTTGAAAACCATGTGCTCGACGAAGTGCGAGATGCCGTTGACTTCAGGCGCTTCGTGCCGAGACCCGGCACGAATCCAAGCGCCCATGGCGACCGAGCGCAGGTGTGGCATCGGCTCGGTGAGGATGATCATGCCGTTGGGCAGGGTGGTGCGGCGGATGTTGCGGTTGGGCACTTCGTAGGTTGCGGGTGCGTCCGGTGCGAGAGCTGCCATGCGTGTTCTGTGTCCTTGTAGCCGCTTGCAGGTTGGCGCTGCGGTATTCTTAAAAGATACCGTTTATGGCCACAACTACCCAAAGCGGGGTCTTTTCCATTGTAGCTGGCGGCTCTCTCCTTGCTGCGGCGACAAGGCCACTGTTCGGCCTCAACGCAGTGGAGCTGGCAGAGATTGCTGCCAAATTTGGTGGGGCGCGTTACAGGGCCCAGCAATTGGAGCATGCACTGTACCGGCAGTGGGCTGCCTCATTCGATGAAATGCTGACGCTGCCCAAAGCCTTCCGCGAGCAACTGGGTGAGGCCGGGTACACGGTGGGCTTGCCGCAGATCACTGAGACTTTCCGCTCGGTTGACGGTACAGAACGCTACCTTATCGCTGGGCTTGATGGGCAAACGGTGGAAACTGTGTGGATGCCGGGCGGCGATGGGGCCGAAACCACTATCGAGGGCTCTGCAGAAACGCTGGAAGAGTCTGCGACGGATACGCGCGGTACCAGCGTCCCGCAAAAGCGGGCAACCATTTGCGTTTCCTCGCAGATCGGCTGCGCGGTGAATTGCCAGTTCTGCCTGACTGCCAAGATGGGCATCGTGCGCAACCTGTCGGCGGGCGAGATCGCCGGGCAGGTCATCGCGGTGCTCAAACGGCAAGGCGTACACCTGGGCCGCGACCGTATCAACCTGGTTTTTATGGGCATGGGCGAGCCGTTTTTGAACTACGACGCATGGATTGCCGCATTCAAACTGCTCATCGGTCCAGTGCAGTTGCAGCCCTCGCGCATGACCGTCTCTACCTCGGGCATTGTGCCGGGGATGCTGCGCTTTGCCGCGGAACCCGTGCGGCCCAGGCTCGCAATCTCGCTAAACGCGTCCAATGATGAAGTGCGGGAGGCGGTCATGCCGGTCACGCGCAAGTGGAACATTGAGGCCGTCATCGCCGCTGCCCGCACCGTCCCGCTTGGCCCGCGCGAAAAGATCACGTTTGAGTACGTGCTGCTGGGCGGGGTCAATGACCGGCTGGAACATGCGGATGAGGTCGTCACCCTGGTGAAAGGCGCGGGCTTTCCGGCCTATGTCAACCTGATCGTCTGGAATCCCGGACCGGGTACACCGTATTCGCAGCCCGAGCAGGCGACGGTCGATGTCTTCCAGAAGCGGCTGATCGCACGTGGGGTCACAGCGTACATACGCCGCCCGCGCGGGCGGGATATTTATGCGGCCTGCGGGCAGTTGAAGCGGACTACGAGCTAAGTGTCGTAAATTTCCAGATCAAACCCCTACACAACATTGTGTCATTCTGAGCGGAAACTGACGCGCAAGCGTCAGTTGAAGTCGAAGGACCTGCTGTTCTCTGGACATCTGCGCGAAAGTCAAAGGCAAAAGCAGGTCCTTCGACTTCGCTCAGGATGACACTATTTGCTTGTTTTCAACTTCTCACACCTTCTCAGGATGACACTATCCTGTTACATACCATTCACTCTGCTTTGCTTTAGTGATTGATGTAAATCTCTTCCCGCAACCTTTGCTACTCTCATGGCGTGAGCAAAGCGCCGGGCATTTACGTCGAGATCACCATCCGGGCACCGCTTGACCGCTTGTGGCAGCTCACCCAGGAGCCCGGCTTACACGGACGCTGGGACCTGCGCTTTACAAGCATCGAGTATTTGCCGCGCCCCACACCGGACGAGCCGCAGCGTTTTCTCTACGAAACCCGCATCGGCTTCGGCCTCAGCATCCGCGGCACGGGCGAAAGTGTCGGGCAGCGGGCGCTTCCCGGCGGCGAGACCACCTCATCCCTGCGGTTCGCCTCGGAGGACCCGAAGTCGCTCATCAGCGAAGGCTCCGGCTACTGGCGTTACGTGCCTGTTGCCGACGGCGTCCGCTTCCTGACCTGGTATGACTATCGGGTTCGCTTCGGTGCGGCCGGGCGTGCGGCAGACCTGGTATTTCGACCGCTTATCGGCTGGGCCACGGCGTGGAGTTTCGACTGCCTGCGGCTATGGGCCGAGGACGAGCAAACGCCGGAGTGCTCGGTTGCCCTGGCGCTGATCCACGCGGTCGCGCGCATTGCCATTGCCGCTATCTGGGTGTGGCATGGGTTGGTGCCTAAACTGCTGTTCCACAATGTCGATGAGCGCATCATGCTGGCATGTTCCGGATTGCCCCCGTCCCTGCTGCCAGGTGCGCTCAATCTTTTCGGCGCGGCTGAAATCCTGTTCGGCCTCATCATGCTGCTGGCCTGGAGCACGTGCCGACTCTTCGTCTTTAACGCCGCTGTCATGCTGTTGACGCTTGCCGCGGTCGCGGTGCAGTCGCCTGCGTACCTGCAAGCGGCTTTCAACCCCGTTACGCTCAACCTGGCCATGATCGCGCTCTCCGCAGCAGGCTGGCTTGCGCTCCCTAGGGTCCCTCTAGCCCGGCGCTGCCGGCGTACATCCCTGCAGGAGGGGGCATGACTTCCATCTACCGGCGCGCACTCGGCTCCGACTTCGCCAGGCTGCACCCGCAAATTCAGCGGCGGTTTTCGCTCACCTCTGAGAGCGGCATGGGTGCGGTCGGCACCGGCACCATGGAGAAAATCTGGCACGGCGCGCCGTATACGCTGCCGTTCCTGTACATCGGCACATGGCGCAGCATTATGTTTCCGGAGCATGGCACCGACGTGCCGTTCACTATTCAGAACTACGCGTACCAGGACGCACTGGGTCGTGAAACCGTGACCTGGGTGCGTACCTTTCAGACCGGCAAGGTACGCCGCTTCGACGCCTACATGATCTTCGATGAGGCGCGCGGGTGCATCATCGACTATCTCGGCACGCACCAGCACCTTGCGGTGGAGCTTGAGGTCTCGGTCGAAAGCCACGGCGGCCTGCGCATCCGGTCCGGGGCACAGCGCTTCCATGAAGGGCCGGTTTCGTTCACATACCCGCAGCTGTTTACCGGCGTCGCTGACGTGTGCGAATGGTTCGATGACCGGGAGAACTGCTTCCGTATCGAGGTAAGCGCGACGAACCGCACCTGGGGCAAGCTGTTCGGTTACAGCGGCCGCTTCGAGGTAGAGTGGAGGCCGGTCATGCCCAACTGGGCACCAGCTGAGATTCTGCCGAAACGGATTGAGAAGCGTACTTGATGATGCAAGGAAATATTGCTGATTGTTGTTACACGTATTACTCTTTTCTCATGACGACGATTACATGCAAGTTGCCTGAAGCTCTTGCTGCGCAGCTTACCGCGATGGCACGTGAGGAGCGGCGTTCAAAGTCGGCAGTGCTGCGGGATGCACTCGAAGCACGGCTCAAGGCCCGGGAACAGGCACCCATGGTCACCGCTTTCTCGCTGGTGAAACATCTGTGTGGAGCTATGCAGGGCGAACCGACAGATTTGGCAACGAACCCGGAGCACATGCGCGGCTTTGGCGAATAAAGCCCGAGTTCTTCTTGATACCGGTCCTTTGGTGGCACTCCTAACCACTCGGGATGTATCGCATCTCTGGGCAGTGGCCAAATTCGCCGAGCTGCCTGCACCATTTCTCACTTGCGAACCGGTTTTGGTGGAAACATTCTTTTTATGCCAGCGCTCGCATCAAGGATCACGCCTCTTTTTTGAGCTGCTGGCCTCTGGGCTCCTACATGTTGACTTCTCCGTGGCAGCCGAGCACCAAGCTCTGGCCAAGCTGGTGCACAAATATCAGGACCTGCCGATGTCTCTTGCCGATGCCTGCCTGGTACGCATGGCCGAGCAGCACCCCGGAGCAGCTGTTTTTACCTTGGACTCACACTTTCGCGTGTATCAAAAGAACGGTCGTCAGGCCATTCCCGTCATCCTGCCTTAATGCCTGCGCATCGTCCACTCGCGGGTCCATAATGCCGCAATGGCCTTTAGCATCAGCACTCTCGATCACCTCGTCCTTACCGTAGCGAACCTCGATGCCACCACCGACTTCTACACGGAAGTCTTAGGTATGGACCTGGTCACCTTCAACGGGCGCAAAGCGCTTGCCTTCGGCGAACTGCGCATCAATCTGCACCATCGCGGGCATGAGTTCAGCCCGCGCGCGGCCTACCCCACGCCCGGCTCGGGGGATCTGTGTTTCATTACGGAGACGCCGATTGAAGAGGTAATCGACTACCTCAATGCTTTGCGGGTGCACATTGAGGAAGGCCCGGTAGAGCGCACCGGCGCGCAATCGCAGCTGCGGTCGGTCTACATCCGCGACCCCGACCGGAACCTGGTTGAAATCTCAAACTATATCTAGCTTCTGCCGCTGCCAACGCACGGCGCGGTCCTCAAGCGCCAGCCGCAGCGCCGTGCGCGCCACCAAATTGGCATCGTGGCGCAGTACGTCACCCTCGGCGGCAAACGAGCCTGCAATGCAGCGGATGCCCATGGCTTCGACACGCTCGATGTCGGCAGCGATGATCTCCGCGCCCTCAGCGGCGTAACGCTCGCGGATAGCCTCGGAAACAGGCGCAATGTTGACGAGGGCATAGTCGAGGAATGGGGAATGGGCATGCTCGTACATGCGCTCGATGTGCTGCGAAGCGCTGAGGTGCAGGCTTTCATTGCCCTGTGTCATCAGGTTGCAGACGTACACGCGGGTGCCCCGGGCGGCAGCTAAAGCCTCGGGAATGCCGGCAACCAGCAGGTTGGTGATGACACTGGTAAACAGTGAGCCGGGGCCGAGCGTGATGAGGTCGGCGGCGGCGATGGCCTCTAATGTCTCCGGCAGCGGTGCGGCATGCGCAGGCTCCAGCATGAGCTCGACAATGCGGGCGCGCGAGCCGGTGATCTCCGTTTCACCGCGGACAAGCTCGCCTGTATCCATGCGCGCAGCTAAAGTTACATTCGCGTTCGTGGCCGGGTAGATGCGACCGCGCGTGGCCAGCACCTCCGCGGCCAGCTTGATGGCCTGTGCGAAGTCGCCGGTAATCTCCTGCAGGGCCGCAACAAACAGATTGCCGAAGGCATGCCCTTCAAGCTCACCGCCGGAGCGGAAGCGATGGCGAAACAGCTTGGAGAGCAGCTGCTCATCTTCAGAAAGCGCGACCATGCAGTTGCGCAGGTCGCCTGGCGGCAGCATCTTGAAGTCTTTGCGCAGGCGACCGGAGGAACCGCCGTCGTCGGTCACCGTGACGACTGCCGCGAGGTCGCCGATAAGGCTCGGCGTGAGGACCGTGCCGGGCGCGGGCAGTACGGTTGACGCCGTAAAGTGCTTGAAGCCGCGCAGCAGGGTCGAAAGCCCGGTGCCGCCGCCCATGGCAACGACTCTCAGTGCCTCATGCTGGGCTGCGAGTGTTACACCGCCTCCGGGTACAGCAGCTCTGTAAAGCGCGGATCATCGGCCATTTGGCGGAAGTCCACATCGCTGCGGGCCAGCACGCGGTTGTACGGGTTCAGCTCAATGGCACGCTCCAAATGGTGCAGGCAGCCCTCTGCCTGGCCCGTCATGCCGTGCAGGATAGCTAGTCCGTAGTGGGCGAAGTCCACATTGTCCTCGCGTTCCAGGATCGCTTCCAGCTGGTCTCGGGCTTCCTCATAGTCGCCGTTGTTGATGCAGGCGATGGAGTAGTCAAACTGCTCGGAGTTCGAGTGGAACTCAAGCCGGGCGGTTTGTTTCTGCAGCTGGCGCTCGCATGCTTGCAGGTACACCTGGGTCCGCTCGCGGATCTCCGGGGCGCAACCCATGTCGATGGACTGAAACGTCTCCATGGCTTCGGCGAAACTGCCGGACTGCATGGCTTGCAGGGCCGCGCTGTACAGCCCCAACGCCTCCTTGTGAGCATTGTTGGGAAAGGGGTGAACTTTAGCGGCCAGCGTTTTGGGGGATGCGGTTGGCTTGGTCATGCGGGCGGCCTTGTGTCTCCAGTGGTGTGACCGAGATATACCTCAAACGGGGGAGCTGAGAGGCGTGAGTTCGGGATGTGATTTCGCGCTAGGTTGCCTCGTTTTATACGCAGAGGGAGGGCTTGCCGTCAACTCCGTACAATTTCTCACTTTCTATGGTCTCTCTTCAGCTCCGCCTGGTAGATCGAAGGATTGAGACTTGGGTCGTTATACATCTTGAGTTGCCGGTAGATCTTAAAGGTACGCTCTGAGCGAAGCACACGCTCCCACAGGCGCTCCAGCCCCAGCTGCAGATCATCGCGCTGCTCATTCAGGATAAAAAGGCGCTCCCGGTTGCGGTCCGCATGCCCGGCAGGCGCGCCGGCGCGTGTCAGCTGCTCGCGTGTATGGAACAGCTTGAGCGCGAGAATGCTAAGCCGGTCGATCATGAGACCGGGGCTTTCCGAGTGCAGCTCGGCTCCCCGGTGCGGCAATCCATGCGCTGCGAGCATGCTTAGCAGCAATGTATCGCAGCTCTCGGCCAGGTCGTTGCGCTGCTGGTTGACCCGGTCGATGGCGCGCTTGGTTCCGGCAAGTTCGCAGTCATCGATCCCCGGCCTTCGCGCTGCATCTTCAATGTGCCACAGCTCGTAGTTGGCACGGTGTTGCGCCAAAACTACTGTTTCAAGCGGGTTGCCGATAGAAACGGGGGCAGCAGGCTCCCCGTGCCACAGTTGTGTGGCATGGTCGTGCAGGGTCGCTATAGCCGGCAGTACAAGAAGAGGCATAGATAGGGAAGCCGGAACCGCTTACTATGGGAGCGTCACGGCTTGGGCTATTGTGAATCTTTGCACATCCGGCTGCGATACCATGGGGAGCCCTCCGCTGGGGCTCTATAAAAGCCATGTTTCAAAGGAGCTCGCTTGTCCCCTGCCGCCCTGCCTTCAACTTTGGTTACGCCGCATCGTCGCTACAACCCTCTACGCCGCCAGTGGGTGCTGGTCTCGCCCCAGCGCACGCAAAGGCCCTGGCAGGGAGAGGTAGGCACGGCAGTCTCCTTCAGCGACGTGCATCATGATCCCGCCTGTTACCTGTGCCCCGGCAACGCGCGCGCGGGCGGCGCGCAAACGCCCGTTTACGACCATGTGTACGTGTTTGACAACGATTACGCGGCCATTCTGCCCACAGCGCCTGCAAGCATGCCCACCCCCTCGCCGCTGCTGCGCGGTGAGCCGGAGCATGGTCGCTGCCGTGTGCTGTGCTTCCACCCGGACCACTCGCTGACACTGGCGCGCATGGAACTGCCGGATATCGAGCGCGTGGTGGAAGCCTGGACCGCACAGGAGAAGGAACTCAGCGCCGACCCGGCCATCGCGTACGTACAGATCTTTGAGAATCGAGGCGCCATGATGGGTGCCAGCAACCCGCACCCGCACGGGCAGATATGGGCCACCGGTCACGTACCGGACGAACCTGCAGCCGAAGCCGCAGCGCAGGCGGCCTACCTGGCTGAGCATGGCACCGGCCTGCTGCTGGACTACGCGGCGCTTGAGGCCGAACAGGCGGTACGTGTGGTCTGCGGCAATGACGAGTTCCTGTGCGTGGTGCCCTGGTGGGCCGTGTGGCCGTTTGAGACCTTGATCCTGCCGCGTACGGCTGTCGGCAGCCTGGGGAGCTTCTCGGCAGGGCAGCGCGCGGGCCTGGCCGACATCCTGCGGCAAACCGCGACACGCTACGACAACCTGTTTGAGACGAACTTCCCGTACACCATGGGCTTTCATGGTGCGCCTTGCGATGGCACGGAACACCCCGGTTTTCAGTGGCACGCGCACTTCTACCCGCCGCTGCTGCGCTCGGCTACCGTGAAAAAGTTCATGGTAGGTTTTGAAATGCTGGGTATGCCGCAACGCGACATCACGGCAGAAGGAGCGGCAGAGCGCCTGCGCGCTGTGTCAGCCGTACACTTCACCGGGCGGTAGAGCTTCTTCACTCCTGAACGTGGCGGACATGCATCCCATCGCAGGATACACGGGTGACTAAGAGCATGAGTGTTACAGCATTTTTATGGGTTAGGACTGGAGTAATCTCTGCATGATTCAGGAGCGATCCCCCGCAACCCTTACAGATGTAGCCCGCAGCGCCGGTGTCGGCATCGGCACTGTATCGCGGGTTGTAAACGGAGGCATTCATGTAAGTCCGGGCACGCTCAAAAAAGTCGAAGCAGCTATCCTGCAGCTTGGCTACCTGCCCAACCATGCCGCCCGTGTTCTGAAGGGAGGACGCACCAAGACGATCGGCTTGCTTGTTCCAAGTATCGCCGATTCTTTTTTTGCTAACTGTGCTGAAGCAGCAGGAGATGTAGCAAGATCTCATGGTTGCCTGTTGATCGTCGCGATAAGTAGTAATCAGCACAATGCAGAGAGAAATAGCCTGGATGTGCTTATGCAGCATCGTCCCGACGGCCTTTTGATCGTCCCCACAGATTCGCAAGGCAAGCCGCTTTTACGTTTCATGAAAAGCGTATCGTGCCCTGTAGTTATTTTTGATCGGCCATTGCTCGGCAGTGACTGCAGCAGCGTTTCCACGGATAACTGCGAAGCTGCATTTGCGGCGACAACTCACTTGATCGAGCATGGGTATCGCCGTATTTTATGTTTTGGAAGCGAGCCCCGGCTTTTTACCATACGGGAGCGGCTAAGAGGCTATACGCAAGCCATGGAAGATGCCGGCTTACCTTCCCTGGTAGATACAAACCTGCATGAAGATGGGTCCACAGCAGAACAATTGTTGCGCGGCCACTTGGGAAGTAAACAGCCGCCGGATGCCGTTTTTACATTGAAGAATAGTGCTACCGTTGCTACTTTTCTTGCGCTGCGAAAGCTGAAAGTCGCTATTCCTGAGCAAATAGCCTTGCTTGGCTTTGACGACTTTGACTTAGCCGGTGCGCTTCAGCCTTCGGTAAGTGTGGTGCAACAACCGGTGAAAGATGTTGGGCAAAAAGCCGCGGAGTTACTGTTTATGCAGCTTGGTCATAAGTATTCGGCAGAAAGCGGCAGGCAACCTGTACCGGAGACCGTAGTGCTCCCAAGCCGACTCGTGCTTCGTGAGTCGTGCGGGTGCAAACTGCCCTCGTTCAAGACACCATGAGCAGCTTTTGGAAATGGCTACCGCTGAAACTACTTTGCAGGTCCCGCAGCCGTACCAGCCTCCAAACCTGTACTCGCTACGGCATTCTTGCTCTTACCTCCACCGCTCGCAACCATGGTCCAGGTCTCGGTTAGGCGGCTATCCTGACCCGTGGCTGTTTGCACCGAGCCTGAAGCGAGCTTGGTCTTTCGCCCGGCAATCAGGTCAAAGCGGCTGTCACTGCCGGGTGCCATGGCGGGGGTAAAGGTAAGGGAAAGCGTGTGATCGGCTTTTGCGCCCGCAGGTCCAAAGCGCACCCGGCTTACCGCCCACCCACCGGCAATCTCTTGTGCGTCCAGCGTCATCACGTCGTGCTGTGCATCGGTCATGCTTACAGTTGCTCCCGTGCCTCCTGCCGCATCGGCATGGGCGTTCAACACGGTGCCTGCGGCACCGGTAAGCTTCCAGGCAGTGCCTGCGGTCAATGCAGGCTGCGCGTCAATCCATGTGCTCGCACGCGGCGACATGGACAGGATGTGTACGCCTTGCGACAGCGCCGCGTGGTACGGCACAAAGTAGGGTGGCTGCGCCAGCTCCTTCCACATCTCGGCTGTGCTGGTTACCGCGCCGATTTTCAATGCAGTGCCTTCAGCAGCCAGCGCGCCCTGTTCTCGATATACAAGTACGGGGAACGGTGCGTCTGTCGGGCTCACCCCGCTGCCTTGCTCGCTGATGTCGGTACCCTGAACAAACTGCCACACCACCGGCACGCCCTTTTCCGTGTTGAAGCGGACCCCGTACTGCGCTCCTTTACCGGGTGCGTCCGGCTGGTCAAACTGGATGCGGGTTACGACAGCTTCATCGCCCTTGGCCCTGTCTTCAGCCGCAAGCTCCGGCGTGTTGACGTAGTGCACCGGCTTGCCGCCCGCGCGGTCGATCAGCTCGACGTCATAGCTCTTGGCACTGTCGTCGGCGTAGAGCACGATCATGGAGTAAGGCAGCTCCGGGCCGACCCACTGGACCATCTGCATCGGCCAGTAGCGGTAATGCAGACCGGCGGGTGGCAGCAAGGGTATGGCTGTTTGCGCGCTAGCGGCCAGGGCAGGCAAAAGTGAAAGTGCGAATACACGGGAAAGTACGGTCATGGTGATTCTCCTGAACGTTCAAAACGGGAGTGTTTAGAACGAATATCGAGCGCCGACCTCAAGCCTTCGCGCGGCCTCTGCCGCGAGCGACTGCGTAAAGGTAGGCGAAGAGACAATGGTGCCTACAGCGGTGACATTGGTGTGGTTCAGCAAGTTGGCGGTGCGGGCGTTTAAGGTCAGGCTGCGCGGCGACTCCTTGTTGCCGCCCATCTTGAACGCACGGCTGGCGTTCAAGTCGATATGGACGAGGGCAGGCATGGTGCCCAGGTTGCGCGGCACGTTGCCGTTTACGCTGTTGGTGCTGAGCAGCCCGAAGCGCGTGTTGTAAACGCCTGTGCCTGTGACGGCGGTGTAAGAGGGTCGGTCGTTGAAGTCGCCGTCGCCGTTTGTGTCCGTGCCGGTAGTCACGTTGTAGGGATTGCCGCTGGAGGCGTCAATCTGCGTAGACAGCTCGATTTTGGCAGGCAGATTTAGGTTGCCGAAGACAAAGAACTGGTGATTCTGCTGCCAGTCCGGTCGAGAGAACTCGCCCTGCTCGCTGTAGGAAGATTGCGGCAAGACCGCGCCCCGGCCGGTATTTGTCAGGAAGTTCAAATGCACGTAGCCCGCGAAAAAACCGAACCGCTTGTAGCTGTGCTGGTCCAAGCCGAGGAACACGACATTGCCGCCCAGGTGGCCCGAGTTCTGGTACTGGAGGATGTTCCGGTTGGGGGCGAGCGGGCGAGGCACAAGCAAGGCTGCCGTGGGGTTGGGCGCGGCACTGCTGCTGCCTACAATCAGCGGTGCGTTGATGTTGCGCTGACGCACCCCGTTCCACTCATCGCCGAAGAAGACATTGGCCTGCGCATGCCAGTGATGCGGAAAGTCGTGCTCCGCGCCGATCTGCCCCTGGAACGAAGTGGATTGCTGCAGCCCGCTAGGCAATGCCTCGACAGTGCTGATCTGGATGGAGCCTGCACTCGGCGCAAGCGGGCTGTTGAAGGAAGGTGAGTACACCAGTGCTTCCTGCTGCCGCACGCCGTCGAGCCGGTATACCTGTGTGGCCAGGGACTGCCGGTTTACGCTGCTGAACAGCCCGGCGCGCAGGTGGAAAACCCAAGCCGATTTCTTATCAGGTGCCCAGGAAAGCCCCACGCGAGGTCCGAAGTTGGCGTAGCTGCCCGGCGTCGTCTGGAGCGCGTAGCGCAGCCCGGCTGACAGGCTGAGCCGGGGGGCGAGCTTCACCGTGTCCTGCGCGTACAGCGCCAACCGCCACTGCGTAAGCGGCACCAGCGGGGTGCCGGTGTTCTGCTGGAAGGTGGTCGGTGTGCCGCCAGGAAGGCCCAGCAGCGCGCGGCGGTACTGCTCGATCGGCTGCACGTTCACGGTCTGCCCGGTCGCCCCGTTCCCGGCATCGAGCACCGGCGCGCTGCCGCCGCCGAACACATAGGCACCGTTGAACGTGTCCGGGTCGTAATCATGCACAAAGATGCCGAGCGCCTGCGCGCCTATCTTGCCGGAGTGCCTACCGTGGGTGATGAGTGCATCATCATCAACTTCAAGGTTGCGCTCGCGGTCGTTCAGGTTCTGGCTTACCGCGCCGCCGCCGTTAAAGAAGCCCGCCACGTTGAGCGCGGGCGCGTTTGAGGTGGGCGTTTGCGCGGTACGTTTCCAGGTATAGCCGAGGTGCGTTTCATGCAGAAAGTTCGGGTTGAAGGTTTGCGTGTTGGTCAGGCGCAAGTCATACTCGCGCACCGAGCTCGCATAGCCTGCCTCGGCCAGCGTCAGGCCGCCCACACCCTGGTTTCCCAGGCTGTTGACATTTGCGGAGTAGGACAGCGTTGCGACATCGTTGGGCGTCACCTGCCAGTCGCCGCGTCCTGACGCGATCCACAGTCTCTGCGGGGCTTCGACGGTCTGCAGCAGCGGCGTTTGCTGCCCCGCGCTATTGAGCGTGACCGCATTGACCACGTTGAACTCGTTGATATCGCGCTTTTCAAGCGCCAGCGTAAAGTTGCTGTTCCTGCCGACAATCGGCCCGTTCAGCTCAAAGCCGTACCGGCGCTTTGAGGCCGGGGTGGCCGTAACGGAGAACGGATCTGTCGCGTTGAAGCTGCCTTCGCTGTCGGTGTAGAAGATCGCGCCATGGAACGCCTTCGCGCCCGGCTTGGTGACGATCTCGATACGGCCGCCCTCATAGGGCGGGTTCTCGTACTCGGACGAGAACATGTCCGGGTTCACGCGGATAGAGGCGATAGAAGATTTGGGCGGTAGTGCGCTCCCGTTCTGGAAGCCGTCCACCGTGATCGTCGCCGAACCCGGCGAACCGCCGCTGGTAGCGGCCAAAACTTGTAGCTGCCGCTGAAAGTCGTCCGGGTCGTCGGCAAGCTGCTGCACGTCCTTGCCGCTGAGCGTGGTGGTGCCCGCGCCGTGGTCGGCGTCGATCGCGGTTTTATCGTCGCTTACCTGGACGCTGGTATCGACACGAGCCACCGGCAAGGTCAGCGTAAGGCGCACTGTGCCGCCGGGTGCCCCTTGAGCCGTAGCGGTACCTTCGGAGAAGCCCTCAGCCTGCCCGGTCAATGCGGCAGAGACCGGGGGAACGCAGGCAAAGATAAAGCGGCCATTCGCATCGGCTGTGGCAGTTTCACTATCAGCGGCCATCACGCGCGCACCTGCGATAGCAGCCCCGTTCGGGTCAAGCACTGTACCTTCAACGCGCAGGCCGCTCGTGCAGTGCTGAGCGTTCGCTACAGCGGGGCTCAGCAGGGTAGCCAGGGCTGCGGCCAGCTTCCAGTTCCGTTCCATACCGACTCCTTCAGTTGCAAGATCATGGTGCATGAGGGTAGCGTGCCTGCCACAGTGCAGGTTGTCACGAAAATGCCCTGACAAATGTCATGCGTTCCATGTCAGGCGTTGCTTGCCGGTACGCAGGGAAGGGCCGTTCGGTTCACGCAAATGCACTCTCCGGTAAACTTGAGCTGCCGCGGACATTTCCGCCATGGAACACTCTTTTGCCCGTTGCCCTCTGTTCTGACGTACCTCCTGCTGGCCCTCTCACGTTTCAGGATTTGCTCCTGCGCCTGCAAGCCTTTTGGGCCGAGCGCGGCTGTGTGCTGCAGCAGCCCTTCGACGTTGAAGTAGGCGCGGGCACCATGTCGCCGGAGACGTTCTTGCGCGTGCTGGGGCCAAAACCTGTGCGGCTTGCTTATGCGCAGCCTTCTCGCCGGCCTGCCGACGGTCGGTACGGCGAAAACCCGAATCGTTTGTACAAGCACACGCAGTTCCAGGTCGTGCTGAAACCGCCGCCGGCCGATGTGCAGGAGGTTTACCTCGCATCCCTTGCGGCTATCGGCATCGACCTGCGCGAGCACGACCTGAAGTTTGAGGAAGACAACTGGGAGTGGCCGGTGGGCGGGGCCTGGGGCGTGGGCTGGCAGGTGATGCTGGACGGGCTTGAGATCACGCAGTTTACCTACTTCCAGCAGTGCGGCGGCATGGACCTGGACCCGATTACGGGCGAGATCACCTACGGTCTCGAACGCATTGCGGCGTTTTTGCAGGATGTGGACTCGATCTACGACGTTGTGTGGGCGCGCGATCTGGCAACCGGCTCGGTGGTGACCTACGGCGACATGCGGCTTGAAGAAGAGCTGCAGCTTTCGGTATACAGCTTTGAGGCGGCTGAGGTGGACAAGCTGTGGGAGCACCTGCGCCTGTATGAGGCTGAGTGCTCGGCGCTGCTCGGCAGCTTTAAGGACGCGGAGAAAAAAGCAGGCGAGCATGCCCGGCAGCACGAGCGGCTGCTGGGAGAAGAGGGCGCAAAGCCTGCGCAAGAGCTGGACTTGCGGCGCTTCCCGGTGCTGGGCGCGTATGAGCTTTGCCTCAAGTGCTCGCACCTGTTCAACGTGCTCGACGCACGCGGAGCCATATCTGTAACGGAGCGGGTGGCAGTCATGGCGCGCATTCGCACGCTGGTGGTGGGCGTGGCGCGGGCGTATGCGACGCAGCACGCGCATGCCGCGCGGGAAGGGAAGCAGCATGGCTGATTTTCTGCTGGAGATTGGGCTCGAAGAAGTACCGGCTCGCATGCTGGCCCGCGCGCAAGTGGAGCTTGGCGAGCGGGTACAGGCGCTCCTGGAGCGCGAGCGTTTGCTGACCACCGGAGCCGAGACCGCGACGTACTCCACACCGCGCCGGTTGGCCGTGCTGGTGCGCGAAGTCGCAGCGAAGCAAACCGATGCGGAAGAAGTGCTGACAGGGCCGGCCTGGGCTGTCGCCTTCAAGGCAGGCGCACCTACGCCTGCCGCGCATGCATTTGCAAAAAAAGCCTGTGTAGCTGTGGATCAGCTGCAGCCGATTACAACGGCAAAAGGCGAGTACGTGAGCGCGCGCGTGTTGCGTCCGGGGCGTAATGCCGCGACGCTGCTGGCGGAGCTGCTGCCGCAGGAAATCGGCGCACTGAGTTGGCCCAAGCCGATGTACTGGCGCGCAGGCAAGCCGGAGCGGTTTGTGCGGCCTGTGCAATGGCTGGTGGCGCTGCTCGATCAAGAGGTTGTGCCGCTGAGTTTTGCAGGCGTAGCAGCAGGGCGTGAGACCCATGGACATCGCGTACTGCACGGGGTTGAGGCGGTTGCAGTTGCAAGTCCCGGTGCGTATGTCGAGACACTGCGCTCGGTGCATGTGATGGCCGATGTTGAGGCGCGGCGGCACCGCATCCGGAAAGAGCTTGACCGCGTAACCCGCACAGTTTCAAGCGCACGCTGGCGCGAGGACGAGGCACTTGTCGATACCGTCACGCACCTCACGGAGTGGCCGTCAGTGGTTCTAGGCAGTTTCGCGCCTGAGTATCTTGCGCTGCCGGAAGAAGTGCTGGTAACCGTGATGCGCGACCACCAGAAGTATTTTGCCGTTGAAGACAAACAAGGTAAGCTACTGCCGCATTTTCTAACCGTGCTCAACACGGTTACAGATGAGCGCGGTGAAGCCATCATCCGGCATGGCAACGAGCGTGTGCTGCGCGCCCGCTTCAGCGACGCGCGCTTCTTTTGGGATTTTGATCAGAAAATACCGCTTGCCGAGCGCGTGGCGATGCTTGAAAAAGTCACGTTTCAGAAGGACCTCGGCAGCTACCGAGTGAAGACGGAGCGCACCCGCGCCATTGCTGCAAAGCTCGCGGAAGTTGCACAGCGAAACGGCACAATGGTGGACGCTGCCGTACTGGATCGTGCGGCGGAGCTTGCGAAAACCGATCTGACCACCGAGCTGGTCAAGGAGTTTACGGAACTGCAAGGCATTGTGGGCGGCCTGTACGCGCGCGCGCAGGAGCTCGACAAAGCCGCGCAGGCAATGTACTGGCAATACCTGCCCGCTTCCATCACAGACCCGACGCCGCCGACGATTGAAGGACAAATCCTCGGGCTGGCCGACCGCATCGGCACCATAGTGGACCTCTTCGATAAAGGACTCGCACCAAGCGGCTCGCGCGACCCCTATGCGCTGCGCCGTGCCGCCAACGGCGTCATCAAGATTCTTGCAGCCTCGCAACTGCCGCTATCGTTACAGCAGACTATCGACAGCACCCGGAGCGATCCCTCCGCCGTATCCCCGAGTACGGTATCCGTGAGAGCTTTCCTGCTGGAGCGCCTGGGCTACTACCTGCGCGAGGTATGTGCCGCGCCGACTGATGTTGTAAATGCCGTTTTGGCGACAGAGATCGAGACGATTCCCGATGCGCAAGCACGTGCGGAAGCCTTGGCACAGGTGCGCGGTTCGGAAGATTTCGCTGCGATTGCTTCAGCATGGAAGCGAACCAAAAACATCCTGCGACAAGCCGGTGAAAAGCACATTGCGATTGCGCCGGTAGTGGAATCAGCGCGGCTGGTGGAACCTGCGGAACAGGCATTGTGGAATGCAATGCAGGAGTTACTGCCTGCCGTAGCGAGGTTCCGGATGGAGCGCAACTACGCAGGTGCGCTCGCCGAGGTTGCAACGCTGCGCCCGCATGTGGACCGTTTCTTTGAGGAAACGATGGTGCTGGTCGAGGATGAAAACCTTCGTGCTAACCGGCTGGCATTGTTGCAGGCGATTGTGCAGGAGCTGGGCCGCATTGCGGACTTCTCCGAACTGGGCGCGGTATCGGCTACGGCAAACGCATGAAGTTGCTGCTGACGCTTTTGCTTGGCTTGTTTGCGGCGGCTGACGCATGCGCACAGCAACCGTCACAGTTACAATTCGCCGAGCTCGGTACCTGCAAGCTCGACAGCGGCGCGGCCATTGAGAACTGCCGCATAGGCTATCGCACCCTCGGCACGCTTAACAGCGCCCGCAGCAATGCCGTGTTATTCCCCATGTGGTTCACCGGGCGCAGCGGTGATGCAGGCGCGCTGGTCGGCCCCGGGCCTTCGCACTTCATCGATACAGAAAAATACTTCGTCATCCTGGCGGACCCATTC
The DNA here is from genome assembly GCA_964235655.1 of uncultured Acidobacteriaceae bacterium. GTDB lineage: Bacteria > Acidobacteriota > Terriglobia > Terriglobales > Acidobacteriaceae > EB88. The sequence goes on along the minus strand of CAXSBB010000024.1, from coordinate 6,402 downwards.
GGCAACGGCGTCTCCTCGTCCCCATCAAACAGCACCACGCAGCACGGCACGGCATTTCCCGTGTTCTCCATCCGCGACATGGTGCGCGCCGAGGAGCGGCTGGTGCGCGATACGCTACACCTGCCGCATCTGCATGGCGTCATCGGTCAGTCCATGGGCGGCATGCAGGTATTTGAGTGGACCGTCGATGCGCCGACGATGATGGATCTAGCCGTGTCCATTGTCGGCACACCGCAGCTTACGTCGTATGACGAGTTCCTATGGTCGGCGGAAAAGCAGGCGCTTGAAGCTGATCCGGAGTACAAGGCAGGTCGCTACACAATCAACCCGGCACTGCCCATGGTCGCCTACCTGCACCAGATGCACCTGTCCACGCCGGAGTACATTGTCGATCACACGACGCGCGAAGGTTTCGCGCAGTTTTTCGCGCGTACCGGCGCGGAGATGCACACCGGCATCGACGCCAACGACTACCTGCGCCAGCTGCAGGCCATGCTCACGCAGGACATCGCGCACGGCGGCGACATCTATGTAGCCGTGCGCGCCGTCCGGGCAAAAATGCTGATCATTAACGCGCAGCAAGATCACATGGTGAACCCCGTTCCCGCGCTTGCCGTGGCAAAGCTGCTGCATGCGCAAACACTGGTGCTGACCTCGGACTGCGGGCACATGGCACCGGGTTGCGAGCTTGCCGAAGTAGCGTCGGTCATCGGACGGTTTCTGGCAGACAGCTTGTAAATCCTTCAGATCGATGCGCACTCCGCAAACGTAAGCTGCTCTGCCTTGCTTCCGGTTTCCAAGCGCCAGGCCTCAAACAAGCGTCCATAGCTCAGCGTGAGCAAGTCTCCCGGTGCAAGCCCCAGCTCACGAACCCGGTCGTCGATCCATGCCTCCGGCCCTTCGAGCTCAGCAAAAATGCCGATAGGCGTTTCATCAATCACGCAATGGCCCGTGCTATCGTCAAACTCCGTCCGCCATTTCTCGTAGACAAAGGTGCGCACGTACCCCAATCGCTCAAATACAGTTGCCAGTGCTTCACCATCGGCAATCGCTGTCTCGGTTTCTTGCCGATGCTTGAGGCGCTCAGCCGGGTCGTAGTCGGGCGGCAGGCATTTATGGGTCAACACCCAGCGCTCGCCGTAGCGCCGAATGCGCAGGATAGAGTGCGCCGCGCGCAGCGTGTGCGCAGGTGTATCAAACAGCACGTTGTGCTCAAAGGTGCGCGGCGTTTGCTCATGGAAATCGATGGCCCGCAGCCGTGCTCGGAGAGCCGGGACATCCGCCACACGAAACTTCACTTCGATTTCAACCGAATCCATAGCGCCAGTATACGAAGGCATAATGGAGCGATGGGCAGGCACACATTGCGGCTGGGAGATAGCGCTGCTGACATCGCGGAGGCTGGGGCCATTCTGCGGGCGGGCGGTACTGTCGCCTTTGCCACGGAAACCGTGTATGGCCTGGGTGCCGACGCGCTCAACGAAGAAGCAGTCGCAAAGATCTTCAAAGCCAAGCAGCGTCCCGCGTGGGACCCGCTGATTGTCCACGTATGCGATACAGAGATGCTGGCAAGTGTGGTGGCGAGTGTGCCGGAGCCCGCACGGTTGTGGATGGAGCGCTTCTGGCCGGGACCGCTAACGCTGTTGCTGCCTCGCAGTTCGGCAATTCCGAACGCGGTGACAGCCGGGCGCACGCGCGTCGGCGTACGTATGCCGCGCCATCCGGTGGCACTGGCGCTGCTGCATGCTGCAGGTGTGCCGGTGGCGGCGCCCAGCGCGAACCTGTTTGGGCATGTGAGCCCGACCACCGCGGCCCATGTACTCACGGACCTCGACGGCCGCATTGACGCGGTGCTTGATGGCGGTCCTGCGGAGCATGGGGTAGAGTCGACGGTGGTAGACGCCTGCGAGGACCCATGCGTTATCTACCGGCCCGGTGCCGTTACTCTTGAACAACTGGCCTCCGTATGGCCGCGAGTGGTAGCGTACGCTGCCGAGGTGTCGTCAGATCTGCCGGAGGCGCTTCCTTCCCCGGGCGTAGGGTTGCGCCACTATGCCCCAAGGGCGCGCCTGGTGCTGGTGGAGTTCGGCCACGCGCAGGCACAGAAGTTTTTAGCAGAACTTGCCGGTGTTGAAACGACTCTTAGAACGCCTGGGGAAATGACAGGTGCCATGCTGCCTGATGGGCTGCTGTCCAAAAGTGAGCTGGAAACTCTAAGCCCAAAGATCAACACCTATCCTTGGGGCATGTGGAACCGACCTGAAGAGCTTGCGCAGCGGCTCTTTGCCGGGCTGCGCGCGCTTGACGATGCAGGCACTGGACGCATTGTGTGCCCCCTTCCGCAGGAGACCGGTATAGGGGTTGCGTTATGTGACCGCCTGCGCAAGGCTGCCCGTACCGCATAGCCTGCTAACCTGCGCCCTCAGCCTTGTACAGGTACTTGATGCTTCGCTTGAAGATCAGTGTGCGCGTCGCATTGCGCACCTTGATGGTGTCCCGATCAAACCATTCCACCACGCCCTGAATGCTTTCACCATCTTCCAGTACAAAAACCATCGGCGTTTGTGTCTGCATCTGCTTTTGAAAGTAGAACGACTCCGCCTGGCCGGCTGCGCTTGTTGCCGCACGGGGCGGGGCAGGGGCATGTCCCTCATGCCGGGCCAGCGGAGCGGCTCCACGTAGGCGGCGGGGTGCCTTGGCAGGTTCTGCCATATGTTCCGGCAGGCGAGGGCGCACCAGCTTGCGCGGCGCTTCTATTTGAGACGGCTCCCCCACATCAACAGACGCCAACGCTCTTGGTGGTAAAGGCCGGGGCGGAGGCGCGGCCACAGGCGCGGAAAGGTCGTACAACTTGGTCGCTTGAGCCATGGAATCTCTATCGCTTTATCAGGCTCCAGGCAGAGGTTGCTGCAAATAACCGATCTGACCCGAAAGTCCGTATTTCTGGGTTTCTTGCGATTATCCTAGATCACAATTCCAATGACCGGCACGCTGAAAATAAGAGAATTTGTAAAAGCCGATTACCGAAGTGAGCTCCCGCTACATTCATTCGCCCCGCCGGCTCGCGGGGCCGCCAAGCGAGCCGGCCATGGCATCGAGCGAAAGTGATCGCAGCAGGTTGCGCCGCATCCCGGTTTCTACCTCATCCACGCCCCGGACCGCACCTTCAATCCAGTGAAATGTGGCGTTTTCCGCCAGCGATCCAAGCTCGCGGGCCATGTCGAGGTTGCGCACCATTTGCGACTGTCCCTCTTTCATCAGCAGCATGTCGCGCAACAGGCTCATGACCCCACGCAGCAGGGCGGCGGTCTTCTCCTGCCCTTCAGCCCCGGCGCGAAAACCTTCTGTCATGCGAAACAAGGCGCTATAGTCCGGCTCACCCAGAGCGGTGCGCAACAGCAGCAAGGCTGAGGCGCGATGCTCCTTATAGGCAGCTACATCAAATGCAAACGCAGCACCGGGCGCACCGCCGCTCAGCCGCGCCGCCAGGGCTCGCTCGGCAGGTTTCCAGTCCGGACGCCGCACCGCAAGCAGCGCTTCTACCTGGTCAGCCGGCAGGGTGCCGAGGGCAAAGGCGGCAGTCCGAGAACGGATAGTGGGCAGCAGCTCCTGCGGGTTGTTCGATAGAAGGATAAGCGTCGCGTGGGCCGGGGGCTCTTCCAGCACTTTGAGAAGAGCATTGGCAGCCTCCTTCATAAACGAGCTGCCGGTAAAGATGTAAAACGCCCGGCGCGCCTCGGCAGGTACCCGGTACACTTCGCGGATGACGGTGCGTACCTGCCCCAGCTTGATGAGCAGTTGCGGCGGATCGGGCGGGATCACGAGCACATCCGGGTGCGTCTGGATGAGCACGCGGGTGTCTTTTTTGTCGGCATCGCGCAGCTCTTCGCGCGCGGCTACCGCTTCGGCCACCCGCTCGCGCAGGGGCGCTGCGGCAGCGATGCGGGTGCAGTTCCGGCACCTTCCGCAAAAATCAGGCAGCTCGCCCGCGGGCGGTTGGAGGCAGTTGGCGGCTTGCGCCACCATCAGTGCCAGGGTGTATTTGCCCACGCCGCGCGGTCCGCTCAGCAGCATGGCGTGCGGCAGGCGCCCCACTGCTAAGCACTCGCGCAGCAGGCGCACAGGGGTATCATTGCCCAGCAGGTCTCCAAATCCCATTGGCAAAGCCTAGCACTGCAAACTATCTAGGGCGATAGATCATTCTATTGCTGCTGCTGCATCTGCTGGATCTCAAGCAGCGGTGAAGCGGGGTGCGGCGGCGCTTGCGCCTTTTCCACCATGACGGACCAGTCTTCCGGGATCGGCAGCTCGCGGTCCAGCGCGGGAGGCTCGTCAAAAGCATCCACCTTGACAGCTACATACAGCTCGGTTTTGGTTCGCCCGCGATAGATGCCGTGGGTCGGCGGTACGTCGGCATAGTCGCGGCCCAGCGCGGTACGGATGTGGCGCTCATGCGCCAGAAGGTTGTTGGTCGGGTCGAACCCTACCCACCCCAGGTACGGCAAAAACGCCTCGACCCAGGCATGCGTCGCGTCCGGTAACGAGCGGTCATGCCCGACTTCCACGTCCGTCGTACGCTGGTGCATGTAGCCGCTTACGTAGCGGCAGGGGATGCCCAGTGTGCGGACCAACGCGATCATGGTATGCGCGAAATCCTGGCAAACACCTTCGCGTGAGTTGATTGCTTCGTCAATAGGCGAGTCGACGCGGGTGGATCGCGGCACATAGCGAAAATACTCGTACAGGCGTGTGTTGAGCTCGCGGACCAGCATCAACGGATCGTCGCGGCGTCGCACATCGAGCGTCTTGGCCAAGCCGAGCAAGGCCTGTGTGGGCGCGGCAAACTCACTCGGCAGCAGCATCTCCCAGTAGTCACCTTCGCTCACCAGCATATCCAGTTCCGCCCAGGCCGAAGGTGTTAGAAAGTGCGGTACCGGGGAAAGATCCTGCTGCTCGATCAGCGACTCGGCCACAATCACCAGCTGCGAGTGCTCACCCGGAATGTTGAAGTGCTGCACCTGGTTACCCAGATGGTCGCGGTAGGAAAACACGCGGCAGCGCGGGCTTACGGAAAGTGAGAAGGTAAGGCAGCGCTGGTTTGAGTCGGAGCGCGGGTGCATCCGCGTCTCCATCACGCTTTCGCTGATGGGCCTGTCGTAGGTGAACTTGGTTAAGTGGCGCACGGAGTAGAACTTCATCGGTACTCTTTCCAAAGTTTTTCCAGGTTGAGCCGAAAGCCTTCAATCGGACCTGATCCACCGATAAAGTTGCCGGAGACAACTTTCGGCTCGTGTTCGTCCGGAAGATACACCCATACGCGCTCTTTTTCCGGCTCAATCAGCCAGCCGAGCTGTACACCATTTGCTATCCAGAGAGTCATCTTCTTTTTGGAACCTGCAAGTGTATCACTTTCCGAAATAAGCTCGATCACGAACTCAGGGCAAACATAAGGGATTCCCTTGCGCCCGGATCGGGGAAGCTTTGCTCTTGTTTCCGCCTTGAGGTATGAGGCGTCAGGGCTCAGCATGGAGCCGTCAGGGAGATGGTAGCCGGTATTTGAGTCGTAGGCATGGCCTTGCCCGTGTGTATCCGCCCAGTTGCGAAGTTGAGCATTGATTTCAGAATTGCCGCCGCCAGTATCCAATCCTGTAGGTGTCACGACCGTGATGACTCCTTTACTTGTGCGCTCAATTCGGTGATCGTCATTTCTGCTACAAAAGTCCTCCAGTTCCTCATCGCTGAGAGGCGGGTAGAAACGCATACTGCGTACAGTTATGGGAAGATCGGGAATTTCAATTACTGCCTTCATAGGTTTCTCCTTTGTTCACAGTAAGGTACGCAGCGAAATCAATAAAGCGGTTACATCGCCAATGCGGTCTGTACGGAGTAGTGAATATAGTCCCGGTACAGCAGCGTATGCACCAGTCGGCACTCGCGCGCGACCATCTGCAGGTACTCACTCACACCGCCTTGCAGCACGTCCGCAGTCTCCACAAAGTGGAGCGCCGCCTGCAAGCGTCCGGCTACCCGCACCAGTTCCTGCGGTGCCAGCCTGCCGCTCTCCTGTTGCAGCGCCAGCAATGCCTCGCGCAGCCGATCGACCGAGTAGCGCAGGGAGTGTGGAAAATCCTTGTTCAACAGCAGGAACTCAAGAATTTGCGACTCCGTCAGGTCGGCCGTGTAGACGTTGCAATAGGCTTCAAACGCAGTGCAGCAGCGCAGCAAACCTACCCACTCCAGGAACTGGTGACTGCCCGCGGGCTGCTCTGCCTGCTCCGCGGGGTGGGTAGGGACGCCCAGATCGTATACCGACAGCAGGGCGGCGATGGACGAAGCTCGCTCAATCGACCGGCCTACCTGGATAAACTGCCAGCCCTCGCCGTGGCTCATCGTGGTGTCCGT
>CAXSBB010000023.1:0-44722 GCA_964235655.1 uncultured Acidobacteriaceae bacterium | reverse complement strand
AGCCCGGCACGCTCCGCCTCTACCCAGCGCGTCACGCACAGGCACCATGGATCACCCGCTTTCAGGCCGGTAAAGCCCGGCCTCGGCGTGATCAGGTCATTCCCCTGCGCGCGAGAGAACTCCAGAAACGGCTGCGTCATAATCGCGCACACCACGTGTACCCCAAAATCGTCCGGCCCTGTCTCGCAGCAGCCTGTCCGGTAAAACCCCGTCACCGGGTCCTTGCCGCAGGTTTCCAGCACACCACCACTTACATTCCGCGCCGCTTCTTTGCTTGCCATTGCCCTACCCCCGCTCAGCTACAGTGTCTCAAGGACCTGTTCACTATGCCCGCCAATTTTTCACTACCGCCTACCAAGCCGCTTGACCAGATGAATCGCCTCGGCGACATGGGCCGCTTTCCGCCCCTGGTGCATGCCGGTGCCACCCTCAATATCCTGCTTACCATCGCCATTACCCTGGTCGTATTCGCTCACTACGGTACACTTCCGTGGGCTTTGCCTGCCTGGATCGCGGTAGTTCTGACATTGAATCTGATGCCGGTTGTGTTGCTCCGGGCAAGCGGCTGGCGCATGCGCGTGCCCTACAATCCGATTGAGCAGATGAATTTCAGCGGTGACCAGCACCGCTTTCCGGACTGGGTATACCTGGCTGCCTCGCTCAATATGGCGTTCTGGGTCTCGCTTGCCTGGTGCTCTTATGCCTTGTTCCCGGCATCAAGCGCTTTGCTGGGGGTGCAGTTTCTTGCGCTTGTCTGCACATTCGCCCCCGTTTGGCTGCGACCGCTGCGGCAACGCGCGTGAGCCCTGATAGAAAGCTGCGCATTGCCGCCATCGACTTCCTGAATCCTGCGCCGCTGATGTGGAACTTTGAGCACCCGCCGGTGAGCAGGGAACTGCTAACGCGTTACCGGGTTGACCGCATGACCCCTGCTGCCTGCGCTGCGGCTCTTGAAACCGGCAGAGCCGATCTCGGCCTCATCCCCATTGGTGCTTACGCCGCGATTCCAAACCTGGCTGTGGTGCCGGGCTGTGCCATCGCCTCGCTCGGAGCCATCCGGTCGCTGCTCCTGGTACTGCGCGGCGATGGCGGCGAGCAAACAGGCGAGGAGCCCGATTTCGACCCGCCCACAGCCTCTGAGCTGAGCCGCATCCGCACCGTGGCGCTCGATACTGCCTCGCGCACCAGCGCGCTCTACACGCAAATCCTGTTCCGCCGCTTCTGGGGTCATACTCCGGCATTCCTGCCGCATCCGCCTGTGCTGGATACCATGCTGACCCTCGCCGATGCGGCGCTGCTCATTGGTGATCCAGCTTTATACGCGCTGCGTGACCGCGCTGTCCGCTTCCGTCGTACAAAGGAGCCGCTACGCTACCTCGACCTGGGGTATCTATGGCGTCAGGCGACCGGTACGGTCTGGGTATCAGCCTTCTGGGCCATCCGGCAGGATATAGTAGCTACCTGCACGCCCGGCCAGCAGATCACAATTGGAGACGATCTCCGAGCCTCACGCGATGCCGGCCTTGCGCACATCCCGGAGCTGGTTACAGAGTGGGCACCTCGTCTAGCCCTCTCCGCGCAAACAGTAAAATTTTATCTGAAGCATAATATCCACTACATTCTGGATGAAGTCGCCATCGCCGGCGTGGAGCGCTTCTTTGTCGAAGCCCATGCACTCAACTTGATTTCTTCCGTTCCACAGCTTACGTGGATGGAGTAAGCGGCACGTCCAAACCATCCTGATTTTGCTCTGCCAGGCTACCGGTACACTTGAAAGGTGCAGGCGGCAACGTAGCCCAACAGACTTTCACAGGAGCCGACAGCCGATGCAACCCACGCTTTTCGCTTTTCTGCAGACTACCGCACAAGCCGTGCATCACAGCACGCACCATGCATCGCAAACGCACATTCCGCCTTGGCTCATCCACCTGGGGCTGCCGGGATTGTTCTTCATCTCATTTCTAAATTCCGCTCTTATCTCAGTGCTGCTACCCGGCAGTGCAGACCTGCTGCTGCTCTTTTTGGCGGCTCAGCATGGTGCACAACCTATCGTGCTTACACTTATAGCCACAGTGGCAAGTGTGATCGGTGGCTACACTACCTGGAAGGCTGGAGAGTCAGGCGGCGAGTCCATGCTGAACCATTTCGCCCCGAAGCGCATGGTAAAGCCGCTCACCCGCTGGATGCACAGCCATGGATCGTTGACCATTGCGACCAGTGCTATCCTGCCGCCTCCATTGCCGTTAGTACCTCTGCTACTGGGTGCCGGTGCATTGGGCGCGTCCAGGCGACAGTTCCTGGTGTCATTTTCCATCGCTCGCGTTCTTCGCTACGGCTTAATCGTCTGGGCGGGTGCAACATACGGCAGGCACGTTCTACGATGGTGGAATCAATATCTGGCGCAGTGGTCCGGCGTCATCTTGTGGACAACGCTTGGCCTGATGGCAGCCGCAACCGCTTTGGGTTACTGGCAGTATCGCAAACGAAAGCGCAGCTGGGATGCAGAGCGCGCCGGTCGATCCGTCGAGGTCACGGCTCAAGGCTAAACAGTCTGGGCACCCAGCCGCTTCATCACAAATACTCGGGTCTTTAATCCAGCTCCCACCGCAGCAGCGTGGCACCCATCGTAAAGCCTGCGCCCACGCTGGCCAGCAGCACCAGATCGCCACGCTTCAGTTTGCCTTCTTCGCGGGCCGTACCCATGGCCAGCGGCACTGTGCCGGCGGTGGTATTGCCGTAGCGATCGATATTGATAATGACCCGGTCCAGCGGCATGCCTAGCCGCTGCGCGGTTGACTCGATAATGCGCTTGTTCGCCTGATGCGGGATCAGACATGCCAGATCTTGGCCTTTCAAACCATTACGTACCAGCACCCGCTCTGCAATCTCTGACATTTTGCGCACCGCGAACTTATATACAGCCTGTCCATCCTGGTGGACATAGTGTTGCTTGGCCGTGACCGTTTCTACGGTAGCGGGGTGCAGGCTACCGCCTGCGGGCATGTAGAGAGCGGTCGCACCACTACCGTCAATCTCATGGGCGTAGTCAAGAATGCCCTGTTCTCCATCTTCAGTCGGCTCCAGCAGCACGGCACCCGCACCGTCGCCGAACAGGATGCAGGTACTGCGATCGGTGTAATCGATCATGGAACTCATGGTGTCGGCACCGATGACCATGACCTTGTTCTGCGCACCGCTTGCAATCAGCTTGGCACCGACCTGCAGCGCGTACAAAAAGCCGGAGCAGGCCGCCGCCAGGTCAAACCCCCACGCATGGTGCGCGCCGATTTTCTCCTGCACCAGGCAGGCTGTTGCAGGGAAAGGCATATCCGGGCTCACTGTTGCGACGATGATAACTTCAACTTCATCGGCATCCATGCCGCGCCCCTGGAGGCAGATGCGCGCCGCTTCGGCTGCCAGGTCGCTGGTGGCAACACCTTTTTCCGAGACATGGCGCTCTCGGATGCCGGTACGCTCCACGATCCACTCATCTGTGGTGTCAACCATCTTCTCAAAATCGGCATTGTTCAGGATGCGGGGCGGAACGTAAGTTCCAAGGGCGCTGATCTTTGCGCCGCGTACAGATCGTTTGGGTACTTCCACCTGCAAGGCAATCTCCATGGACAAGGGTCAACGCGCCCTCTAAAAGGCAGCGGAACAGGCTTGATTGTCTCTGAGAGGAACCGCCATGTCGAATGAGCTATGTATCGGCGGCTAAGAAATTTTGTACCGGGGTACCTGCTGCGCACGCACTGGCCCGTTGCCGTTGCTTCCTTCCGGACCTGGCGGGGTTGGCGGGATTGCGCCGCGCAGGGCCCGGCACAGCCCTAGTCTAGCACCGGGCTTCTCTCAAAGAAAGCAGCGCCTTCAAGCTGCCTAGCGGCTGCTTGACGTCTTTGCTTTTCCACCTACCGATGTCGACGTACCCTTGTGAATGGAATACTGCACAGCATGATCCACTACGGCGTACAGCAATTGATCAGGGTCCTTCAAAGCCTGCGTACGAATCCACTGGCCTGCGCGCGAGCCCGCAGTCTTATCATCGGGTAGCGTCACACCGCGGTTATGCGCGGCCAGGTCCGTAAGCCGCTCCACGATGTCGAAGAAAGCGTCTTCGTTTTCGCCGCCCAGGTGCCACGCCTGCCGGCATGTCGAAGTCACCAGCCGGTCCAAGGGGATTGCGTTGATCTTGGCATCATTCGGGTCATTGCCCAGCGCCTGGTTGGCAGAGCTTCCGGAACCGCTCTGTGCTGCCGCTACTTGCGGCCGGCACAGTATCAACCCCATAGCCAGCGTCAAAGTCATTCCACCCACACCACATATTTTTCGAAGCGTCATCTTATTCTCCCTGTCGGTTTTCGTTGCGTGATTGCGGCAGCACAAGCTGAATATCAGTGGCGGTCATCGCGATGATCGCGGTGGTCATTATTACCCTCCGCCAGCTTGCCGCCCAGCGCACCCAGTCCCGCGCCGGCGGCACCGCCGATCAAGGTGCCCTTAAGACCCCCTCCAAATATGGCACCAAGCGCCGCACCGCCGCCGCCGCCGATCAAAGCTCCATAACCGGGACCGATCCCGCCGCCCCCATTGCGTCCGTCGCGCCCATCGTCATGGTGGTGGTCTCGCTCATCCTGCTGGTAGCGCTGGTCATAGCCGCCTCCGCGCACATTGTCGCGCATGCCGCCGTAGTAGTTACCCCGGCTTTGATTGTTGTTGTAGCTACCCTGGTTGCGGTTGTCGGAATTACTCTGGCCATGCTCATTTCCATGGTCGTGCTGCGCCAGTGCTACCCGCGCAGCAGGAATGCTTGTGGCAGCCAGCAAAGCTCCAGCCGCAAACCACGCCTTGCATTTTCGATAGCTCATGCTGTGACTCCTAACGGTTGTTCCCTGTATCCGATGCAAACGATACTGAATGGAAACAAACCGGATGACGGGGCCGGCGATTCTCAGGAATCGAAAGTCACACGTCACATAGCGCGGCAGCCTGGGCAAGCCCGGTAAGCGGATCGCCTGCCGGTAGAAACTCGTGCGCTACATACCCGGTGAACTTCATCTCGACCAATGCCCGCATGAGCCCGGCCCAGGCGACCTCCTGCATGGGACCGTCCAGCTCATGCCGGCCCGGCACGCCGCCCGTATGAATGTGGGCGATCGTATCGCCGTAGACTCGCAATGTTTCTATGAGATCGCCCTCCATAATCTGCATGTGATATGCGTCGTAGAGCAGCTTGACGTGCGGCGAGGCTACCGCGCGGATTACCCCCGCGCCCCACGCCGTATGATCAGCCATGTAGCGCGGGTGGTCGCGCCTGGAGTTCAGCAGTTCCATGCAGACCGTAACGCCATGCGCCTCCGCTACCGGCGCAATCCGTTTCAGACCCGCAATCGTGTTCCGCGAGCCTTCTTCGTCGGACACTCCGTCGCGCAAACCGGAAAATGTAATCACGTTAGGAACATTCGCCGCCGCAGCCGTCGGGATGCCTGCCGTAAGACCGGCAACAATCGCGTCGTGATTCTCAACACGGTTCAATCCCTGGTCGATCTCCCCGCCACCCGCATAGCCCATAGTGCAGCGCAGGCCGTACCGTGCCGGCACCGCATACTCGTCAGGCTTCAGCAGGTCCACCCCGACCAGCCCCAACGCACGCGCGTGCTCGCACAGTGTCGGCAGAGGCCAGGCTGCGAAACACCAGCGAGCTACGGATTGCCGGATGCGGCCTCGTCGCGGTAGCGGCGTGAGCGACGGCAGCGCAACAGCCATCATCGCTCCCTGGAGTATTACTCTGCGTGTCGGTGTACTCATCGCATGTACTTTAATCCACCCAAACGGTGCCCGGGTAGTTTTCCCGAATTCGTTGATCGGATGAGATTAAAGGTGCCATCCGATTGGCTCGCGCGTGTGCCACGATCAAGCGATCAAATGGGTCCCGTGTCCATTTCTCCGACAAGGCCGCATGCGCGATAGATGGAAACGACAGCGGGCAGACCTCTACGTACAGTTCAGCCTTGAGCCTGGCTGCCATTTCGATCGCCGGAATGACCGTACGCCTGATCTCCAGCATGAATTCGAACTCAAGCAGCACCATGGGAGAAATCAGCAGCGAGGATCTTCGAATAGCGGCATCTGCTGCTGCTGTCAGCTTTTTCATCTGACCTTCCACAAGCCATATAGCCGTTTGCGTATCCAGGTAGGCGATCAAATCAGTTCATCCCAGTCAGCTTCAATCTCTGCCCACATCTCCTTATCAGCCTGTTCGTCATCGGCCTCTGTCCAGTCCGGGTTCATCACTTGTATCGGCTGAATCCGATCCAGCTTTGACATCGGCTTTTCCGGCACAATTCGGAACTGTGAGCCTTTGTGTGTAACCAGTACTTCCTCACCTGCCTTGGCCTTGTCGAACACCTGAAACAAGTCCCGCCGCAGGTTTGTCGCTGTAATTTGCATAGGTATCCCCTACGTACATACTTCCTGTACTTTATGTACACCGTGTACGCCGGGCATGCAAGCGGGAATGCCAAAGATATATCGGCTAAACTTAGGACGTGCCCTCCACCGTCCAACTTCCAGACGCGCCCACCTCGGCGCTCACCTTAGCAGCACCACTCAAGATAGGTTTCGTTTCGCTCGGCTGCCCTAAGAACCTCGTCGATAGCGAGGTGATGATGGGCATACTGCAGCAGGCCGGTGCGCAGCTTACTACTGACGTGGCCGATGCCGATGTACTGGTGGTAAACACCTGCTCGTTCATCGATTCAGCCAAGCAGGAATCCGTTGACACGATACTCGAAATGGCCGCGCACAAGACCGCTGTCGGGGGGCGCACGCAAAAGCTGATCGTGGCAGGCTGCCTGGTGGAGCGCTACCGCGACGAAATCCGCAAAAACATTCCCGAGGTAGATGCCGTTGTCGGCACCGGTGAGCTGGATGCCATCCTGAAAGCAGCCGGGCTGACGAAGCCGCCTGTTCCGCTGCAAATCACTTCCCCATTCACTATCCTTGGCCCAACGGCAATCGTGCATACCGCAGCGGAAAGCACATTCTCTAACGTAGATTCAACGAGCACACGCCACGAAGCGGGCACCTCCAGCGCAGTGGGCCCTAGCCCCAGCCGCCCCGAAGGCAACCTGCGCGAGGCACAAGGCCGCTTTGATCGTGCAGACTGGGACGGCGCAGCCGCAGCCCTGCCGACCTATCTGTACAACGACGAAACCCCGCGCCTGCTCGCCACGGGCCGCACCTCGGCGTACATCAAGATCGCCGAGGGCTGCGATCACCCCTGCACCTTCTGCGTCATTCCCAACCTGCGCGGCAAGTTTCGTTCGCGTCGCCTGGAGTCAGTGGTTGCCGAAGCCCAGCGGCTGGTCGCGAGCGGTGTGCGAGAGCTGACGCTTATCGGACAGGACACCACCTGCTATGGAGAAGACCTGGGCTTGCGTGACGGCCTTGCCCTGCTGCTCGACCGCCTCGCTGCCATTGACGGCCTGGTCTGGCTGCGCTTCCTGTACACATACCCAAATCGCATCACCACGCGCCTGCTTGAGACCATGGCGCGCCACGCCAACATCTGCCCCTATCTGGATATCCCTCTCCAGCACGCCTCGCCCGCCGTGCTCAAGAGCATGCGGCGCGGTGCCGGAGCGGACATTTTTCTGCGAACACTTGAAAAAGCTCGTTCCATCGTGCCTGATTTGGTAATCCGCACCGGCTTCATCGTCGGGTTCCCCGGCGAGACGGACGAAGATTTTGCCATTCTGAAACAGTTTGTAAAAGACGCTCGTTTCGATTGGATGGGCGCGTTCTCCTATTCGAATGAAGAAGGAGCGAAGGCTTTCGATTTCACCGAAAAAGTCCCGCAACGCACCATTGAAGCCCGCCGCCGTTCGCTGATGAAGCTGCAGCAGGGTATCTCCAATCAAGGCAAGCAAAATTGGGTAGGCCGCAAGGTGCAAGTACTGGTGGAAGGCCCCAGCGAGGAAACGCCGCTGCTATGGGAAGGCCGCTCCCCGTTCCATGCGCCTGAAATCGACGGCAAACTCTACCTGAACGACTTCGGGGAACACGACACCCTGGTCCCAGGCACGTTCTATACCTGCGAAATTACAGAAGCGCATGATTACGATGTGGTAGCCCGAGTTCTCTAAATGGTCCGACAATGACTCCGAAGAAAAAGATCAAAGCCCTGCGCTGCCCCACCTGCGGCACCCTGGTCACCGCCGCCGACCCGGAGTTCCCCTTCTGCACCGACCGCTGCCGGGTCATCGACCTGGGCAAATGGGCCAGCGGTGCTTACGTCATCTCCTCGCCCGTGCATGACCCGGACCTGCTCGATGAGCTCGAAGGCTTGCGCGGCGCGCAGCACAGCCGCGAACAGGATGAAGACTGACGAATGAACGAGATCGATGACCTGATGCCGCGCCCGCCGCGAACCCCCTGGGCCTGGGCGGTAGCTACCTTTTTCGGAGCAGGCTTTCTAAAACCGGGCCCCGGCACCTGGGGCAGCGTGGCCGCTGTTGCGCTCTGGCTGCTGTTTGCCGCGCTGGTGCAGCCTACGCCCCCGGCCCTGCGCGCCGCCACCCTGCTTGCCGCGCTGCTGGCACTGGTTACCGGCATACCGGCCGCATCGCTTGTAGAAGCCGAGTCTCAAGGAGCCGATCCGGGCCACGTTGTCATCGATGAGGTTGCCGGGCAGTGGATCGCGCTGCTTGCATTCTGCGGTTATGGCCACGCCAACTGGGGGCACGCACTGCTTGCGCTCGCCCTGTTTCGTCTCTTTGACATTCTCAAGCCGTGGCCCGCGCGGCAGCTGGAATCGCTGCACGGCGGCACCGGTATTGTGATGGATGATGTGGCAGCCGGTGTGTATGCGCTCATTGTCTGTGCCATTGTTGGACACTGGTGGTAGCCGCCCGGTCTGTCACAGCAAGTCCGCTACAGTAAAAGAAGCATGACTCTCGACACGCCCACTTCCGCTTCCCCATCCCCTACGCCTCGCATCACGCATGTACATCCTGTCGCCGCATTGCCGGGTGGAGAAATCCAGGTACACGGCGAGGAGCTTGCCCCAATCGCAGGGCACCTGCCGGTAGCCATGCTCAACGACCTGGCAGCCGGTGTGCTGATGAGCCGTGACACGCGGCTCACTCTCCGCATGCCCGACGAAGGCGAAACCGGCCTGCTCCGCATCCTGCGCAACGGAGCCCAAAGCAACAGTGTGACTGTCGATGTGGCGCGTCTGCTGGCCACCGGTATCCACCAGGTCACCAGCCCTGCCGTGGACCAGTTCGGCAACATCTATGCCACGCTTTCCGGCTCACGCGGCAAAGAGACGCCGGTATCGATCTTCCGCATCACGCCCTCCGGAGAAGCGGCTCCGTTTGTTACCGGCATCATCAACGCCACCGGCCTCGCGGTCGGTCCGGATGGCTACCTGTATGTTTCTTCACGCAACGACGGCACCATCTTCCGTGTATCGCCGGAAGGCGCAGTGTCAAACTTCTCAGAAGGCATGGGCGTCGCCACCGGCGTCTGCTTTGACGCGCAAGGCAATCTCTATGTCGGTGACCGCAGCGGCACCATCTTCAAAATCGCGCCCGACCGGCAGATTTTTGTCTACGCCACGCTTGAGCCGTCCATCTCCGCTTACCATCTTGCCTTCGGGCTTGACGGGCGCTTGTTTGTCACCGGGCCGACCACCTCAAGCTATGACACGGTATATGCGATTGGTGAAGACGGCACTGCCGCCGCGCTGTACCGCGGATTGGGTCGCCCGCAGGGCATCGCGCTTGATGTTGCAGGCAATGTGTACGTAGCCGCCTCGCTTGCCGGTCGCCGAGGTATCGTGCAGATCTCACCCGACGGCACTGCGGAGCTGGTTGCCGCGGGCAGCGGCATTGCCGGGCTCGCGTTCAAGCCGGGCGGCGAAGCAGTCGTGGCAACCGGCAATGCGCTCTTTACCTTGCCGCTGGGCGTTGAAGGCTTGCGGCTGTTCTAGGATGCTTGAAGAAGAGTCCAGAGGCATCAGAAAGACTTATGAACTGTGACATCATCGCGGTCGGCTCCGAGCTACTGACGCCATACCGGCAAGACACCAACTCGCTCTATCTCACCACCCAGCTCAACCAGCTCGGCATCAAACTCTCCGCCAAAACCATCGTCGGTGACCGGCGTGAGCACCTGGTAAGCGCTGTCCGCAACGCGCTTGACCGTGCCGACATCGTGATCGCCATGGGCGGCCTTGGCCCGACGGAAGACGACCTGACGCGCGAAGCTGTTGCTGAAGCACTGGGCATCCGCCTGCGACGCAACCAGGAGATTGTGGCGTCTCTGTACGCGCGCTTTGCCGCGCGCCGCATTGCAATAACCGACAACAACACCAAGCAGGGCGACGTGCTTGAAGGGGCAGACCCGCTGCCGAACAGCGCCGGAACCGCCCCGGGACAATGGCTTGACACAGTACACAAAGGCCACCGCAAGCTGGTGGTGCTGCTGCCCGGGCCGCCAAGCGAGCTCAAGCCGATGGTTGAGGCCGAGTTGCTGCCGCGCCTCCGAGCCGCCATCCCCCGCCGCTATTTTGCCACCCGCACGCTCAAGGCTGCCATGATCGGTGAATCCGCCTGCGACGCTCGCATCGCGCCCGTTTACAAGCACTACGAAGACGTGGAAACCACGATCCTCGCGCACCTTGGTGACATCCAGTTGAACCTGATTTGCACCAAGCCCACGCAGGAAGCAGCACAGGCGCGCGTTGATGCACTCGCCGGTGCGATTGAGGAAGAGCTTGACGATGTTGTGTACTCCTCCAAAGGCGAGTCGCTCGAACGCATCGTGCTCTACCAATTAGAGCTGGCTGGGGCTACGCTCGCCACGGCGGAAAGCTGCACCGGCGGCCTAATTGCGCAGCGGCTTACAAGCGTCAGCGGATCATCGCGGTCGTTTCTGGGCGGTGCGGTGGCTTACTCGAACGAGCTCAAAACACTTTTCGCCGGGGTGCCGCGCGAGCTGATCGCCGCCAATGGTGCGGTAAGCCGCGAAGTGGCCTCATCGCTCGCAACCGGCATCCGCACCAAGGTAGGTAGCACCTTTGGCATCGGCGTTACCGGTATCGCAGGGCCGCTCGGCGGTACGGAAGAAAAACCGGTCGGCCTGGTATACATTGCCGTGACTGACGGTTTGAACACTGAGGTTGTTGAGGAGCGCTACACCGGCGACCGCGACCGCATCCGCCAGTACAGCAGCCAGCGCGCGCTTGATATGGTGCGCAAGCAGCTGTTGAAACGGCAGTAATCTCTATGTTGCAGGAGCGGGCGGAGCAGATAGCTCGCTTCAAGCACCTGACCGAAACATTGCTGCCGCAATTGGCCCGCGAACAGCACTGGCCCATTCACTTCGATCACTGCTTCAAGCGCATCTGCCTCGATCATGCGTTTGGGGATGTCTGGTACAACCACTTGCCCCGGCCTGCGGAGCAGCACATCGACGGCGAGCCGTTAGCCCGCGCGATCGCCTGCGGCGAAGACATACTGGCTCACGGCCCGCCCGCACTGGAAAAGCACAACGCTGCAAGCCTCAAGTGGCGCGGCAAAAGCTGGTCCGAGTAGGCACGTATGAGTCTTCCCGATTTGTTATTCGCTATAACCTTCATCTTGCCGATAGGCGTGGCAATGTCGATCATCAAACAGGCAGGCGGCGGTCTACTACATTATTTTTTGGCAGCTCCGATTGCGCAGCTCCGATTGCGCTGCTCCTTGGCGCATTCCTTGTTGGGTAAGTTGGAACTCTACGCAGTGGCTATGGACACGAGCTGAACACCAATCAAAGCGTATGCAGAACGTCCTAATGTTAAATATTTTCTGCTTGGAGCTGCTCTTGCTTGTTGTTGCAGGCATTTCTGGAGTGAAATTAGCGTCATTGCTAATTTGGCTCATTAGCTGAACGCCTGCCATCAACCTAGCCAGCTACGCCGAAACAATACGCTACACTCGATACGCCATGATCGCTCTTCCATTCCTGCTGATCGCCGCCGTGGCCTACCTGCTCGGCTCCATTCCATGGGGCTACCTGCTGGTGCGCACCTTCCGCAAGCAGGACATCCGCGCGGTCGGTAGCGGCAACATCGGAGCGACCAACGTAGTTCGTTCCGGCGCGAAAGGCCTCGGAGCCGCAACCTTTGCTCTCGACGCGCTTAAGGGCTGGGTCGCAGTCGTATTTGCCACAGGCGTACTGCCCATGCTGCCCGAGCGATGGATACAGCATGACGCCGCCTACACTCTGCATGTAAGCACAGCAGCGGCGCTGGCAGCCCTATGCGCGCTGCTCGGCCACATCTTTCCCGTGTGGCTCGGCTTTCGCGGCGGCAAGGGTGTGGCCACGGCGTTCGGCGTGGCGCTGGCACTGGCATGGCCGGTCGCGCTTACCTCGCTGGCAGTATTTTGCCTGACGCTCGCACTCTCTCGAATCGTCTCGCTCGCTTCACTACTCGGCGCAGCAGCCATGACTGTCGCGGCATTCGCGTTCCCGCCGCACCTGAGCCGTGGATGGGCCGTGCTTACAGTCATGATCGCCGTCCCGGCTATCGTTATTCTCAAGCACCGCGCCAACATCGGGCGCCTTCTGGCTGGTACGGAGTACCGCTTCGGCAGCTCCAAGCGGGCGACCGCATGAGCCGCATCGCCGTTCTCGGCGCGGGCTCCTGGGGTACAGCCCTCGCGCTCAATCTCGCACGCCCGGGCCACGAAGTCATTCTCTGGGCCCATACACCGGCGCACGCCGCCGAGCTTGCTATCCGCCGCGAAAACACCCGCTATTTGCCCGGCTTTCCTCTGCCTGCCACGCTCACAGTTACAGACTCGCTGGAGCAGGCAGCCAATGTCGCTGACGCCATCCTGCTGGTCGTTCCGTCGCAGCATATCCGCGTCACCATGGAGGCTCTCGCACCCATGCTGCGCCCCGGCACCATGCTGCTGAGCGCAGCCAAGGGTATCGAAGACGGCACCCTGCTGCGCATGACCGAGGTGATCGCCGACGCGCTCGGCACGCGCGCGCAGCAGCACCCGATCGGCGTTCTCAGCGGCCCCTCCTTCGCGCAGGAGGTAGCCGCAGGCTCGCCCGCCGCAGCCACCGTCGCCTTCTCGAGAACGCACGACGCAGAGCAAGCTCAAGCCATGCTCACCACTGACACACTGCGGCTCTACCGCAACACTGACGTGATCGGCGTCGAGCTGGGCGGCGCACTTAAAAACGTCATTGCCATTGCCTCGGGCGCAGTCGCCGGTCTTGAGCTGGGCCATAACAGCACCGCCGCCATCATCACCCGCGGCATCGCTGAAATCACCCGGCTCGCGCTGGCCTGCGGCGGTCGCCGCGAAACTCTCGCAGGTTTAGCAGGCATCGGCGACCTGGTTCTGACCTGCACCGGTGCTCTCTCCCGCAACCGTTTTGTCGGCGTGGAACTGGGCCGTGGACGCGCCCTGCCGGAGATCGTTGCAAGCCTTAACGGCAAGGTCGCTGAAGGCGTTCGCACGACCGACGCCGCGCTCGGTCTCGCGCGCCGCCACAATGTCAGCATGCCCATCGCGGAACAGGTGTATGCCGTACTGCACAGCGAGCGCTCTGCCGCCGCCGCCGTTCGCGAGCTTATGTCGCGCCCCGGCCGCGACGAGTGACATGTCTTTCTAAGTACACAAAAGCCAAAGACGAGAACATGTCACGAAGTGACCGCCTCCCGCGCAGGGGGTCTTCGGTCTTAAACTACGAATATGATCCAAACCCTGTTCGGCTCGCTCGACCAACCGGAAAAACGCAGCGTCTTCGACCGGATGCGCCAGGCAGTCACCCGCACACGCGAGTCGCTTAACGACAAGATTGAAGGCGTCGTCGCGCTTACCCGCGAGATCGATGAAGCCGCATTTGAGGAGCTAGAAGGCGTCCTGCTGGCCTCGGATCTAGGCATGCCGACCGCCACCCTGGTGCTTGAAGCACTGCGCGAGCGCTCCCTTCGGCAAGCCATCCGTAACGGAGCCGAGCTCAAAGCTCTGCTTCGCACCGAACTTCTACGCATCCTCGATGTGAAAAGCTCACTGCCGCCCCGCCGCATCCAGCCGCCTGAAGTTATTTTTCTAATCGGCGTCAACGGCACCGGCAAAACAACCACCAGCGGCAAGCTTGCCGCCTGGCACCGTCGCGCCGGCAAAACCGTGCTGCTGTGCGCTGCCGACACCTTCCGCGCCGCCGCCATTGAGCAGCTTGAGGTCTGGGGCCATCGCGCCGGGGCTGAAATCATCAAAACGCGCCAGGGCGGCGACCCTTCCGCCGTACTCTACGACGCGGTGACCGCCGCCAACGCGCGCAAAACCGACTTCCTGCTGGTGGACACCGCGGGCCGCCTGCACACCAAGACCGGCCTCATGGCCGAGCTCGAAAAGATGCGTCGCACCGCCCAACGCATCATCTGGGACGCCCCGCACGAGGTGCTGCTGGTGATGGACGCGACCACCGGGCAGAACGGCCTCCAGCAGGCACGTCTTTTCACAGAGTCAGCCGGGGTCACCGGCATCGTACTTACCAAGCTCGACGGCACCGCCAAAGGCGGCATCGTAGTCGCCATCGCGCAGGAGCTCAAGCTGCCGGTGCGGTTTGTGGGCGTCGGCGAAAAGATGGAAGACCTGCTCGCCTTCAACAGCGAAGCATTTGTTGACTCGCTGCTCGGGTAAACGGATTTAAGAAACGGAAAGGACCGCATGGCCTACCGGTATCGCGCGGAGGATACACCGGATGCCCGCTGGATGCGTCAGGCTTTGCGTCTGGCGGAAGACTCGGTAGGCCTCGCCTCACCCAACCCCCAGGTAGGCTGCGTACTGGTGCGTGACGGCGCGGCGGTAGGCCGTGGAGCACACCTGTATGACGCGCGCGACCATGCTGAGATCGCCGCGTTAAAGGCTGCCGGGGTGCAAGCACGCGGTGCAACAGCCTATGTCACGCTTGAGCCCTGCTCGCATACGGGGCGCACCGGGCCGTGTGCCGCTGCACTGATACAAGCCGGCATTGTCCGCGTGGTAGCCGCTACCGGCGATCCCAACCCACTGGTACATGGCCGCGGCTTCGCTATGCTGCGCGATGCCGGCATTGAGGTCACCCAAGGTGTGTTGGCGGAGGAAGCCCGCGCAGTCAACGACGGCTTCGCCAGGTGGATTCGTAGTAAAGTGCCGTGTATCACGCTCAAGGCAGGGGTGTCACTCGATGGTCGCATTGCGCCCTCACGGCTTACCACGCCGCCCGGCAGCGTGACCTATTTAACCGGCGCATGCTCCCTCCTTGCCGTGCAAAAGCTGCGCCACGCCGCCGATGCGGTACTGACCGGCATCGGCACGGTACTCCATGACAACCCCCTGCTGACCGACCGCAGCGGCCTCGCCCGCCGCAGACCGCTGCTGCGCGTCGTGCTCGACTCGCAGCTACGCCTGTCGATCACAAGTCGACTGGTGCAAAGTGTACAAAATGATGTGCTGCTATTCACAGCCAAGCTGGACGACGCAGGCCACCATAGCCGCCTCCAGGCGCTTGAAGCCGCCGGGGTGCAGGTGCAGACTGTATCCGCAGTGGAAGGCAAGCTCGATTTGCACGAGGTACTGCACCTGCTCGGCAGCGGGCACCAGGTGCTCAATGTACTTGCCGAGGGAGGCTCGCAGCTAAACCGTGCCTTGCTCTCCCCCGAACATGGCGCACCAATAGCCGATAGGCTGTGCCTGTTTTACGCGCCCATTTTTCTAGGTGAAGAAGGCGTGCCGCTTGTTGCAGGCAACGCCGCGCTGCCGCTTGACTCACGCCGTTTTACAATCGCAGAATCCGGTCCGGACTTCCGCATGGAAGCCTACCTGCGTGACCCCTGGCGCGAAAGCTAGAGACCTCCCGCTTTTTAGGGAATGAAGCTACTACCCTCCATGCGCATCTACAAAAGTGTCATCCTGAGCGGAGCGCAGCGGAGTCGAAAGACCTGCTTTCCCGCGTATCAGCACGAACCAAGTAGGAGCTTCAAACATGTTTACAGGCCTTGTCCAGGCAACAGGCACTATCGAAGCATTGACGGAAGCCGACGGCACCATGCGCCTCACCGTGCTAGCCCCCACACTCGCGCCGAAGCTGGCTATAGGCGATAGCATCGCAGTCAGTGGCGTCTGTCTCACCGCGCTTGCACCGGAAAGCAGTCGCTTCCACGCCGAACTCGCTGCCGAAACTGTCACACGCACTTCGCTCTCCGCACTTGCCCCCGGCGCACAGGTCAATCTTGAGCTGCCCACCCCGGCAGGCACCCCGCTGGGCGGCCACATCGTGCAGGGCCACGTAGACGCCACCGGTTCCCTGCTCGGCCTGGAGCGCGTGGGTGAAGGCAAGCGCACAGACTGGCTGCTGCGCATCGCCGTGCCGCCTGCGGTGGGCCGCTTTATCGTCGAAAAAGGTTCCGTCACCATTGAGGGCATCAGCCTGACGGTTGCCCGCTGGTTCCCTGAAAAAGATGCTAATGACGATACCTTGACCGGCGCGGGCGAGCTGCACGTTGCCGTCATTCCGCATACCTATGAAGCGACCAACCTGCACACACTTGCCCCCGGTGCGCCGGTCAACCTTGAAGCCGATGTGCTGATGAAGCTCGCAATCCAGAACGGCCTGCTGATAGCCGGCAAGCGTGAAGACCGATGGACACGCATCGCCGAGCAGGACACAGCCGGCGACCGACCGTTTGAAGTTACGCTGCCCTACCTGGTTGCTAACGGCTACTAAGGCATATCCTCAGTACACAGCTTTCTCCTGGAGCACACCATGGCAAAGTACGGCAGCATTCTTGAAACCGTAGGCAACACGCCAATTGTAAAGATCAACAACCTGGCCCCACCGCATGTCAACCTCTACGTCAAAGTTGAAGCGTTCAACCCGCTCGGCTCGGTCAAAGACCGCCTGGCCCTCGGCGTTATTGAAGACGGAGAGAAGTCCGGCCGTCTCAAGCCCGGCCAGACAGTCGTGGAAGCTACCAGCGGCAACACCGGCATCGGCCTGGCAATGGTGTGTGCTCAAAAGGGTTACCCGCTCGTGATTGTCATGTCCGACACCTTCAGCGTGGAACGACGCAAGCTCATGCGTTTTTTAGGTGCCAAGGTGGTGCTCACCCCCGGCGCGGCGCGCGGTTCCGGCATGGTTGCCAAGGCACGAGAACTGGCGGAGGAGCATGGCTGGTTCCAGACACGGCAGTTTGAAAATGAGGCAAACGCCGACATGCACTCCCGTACCACCGCTCAAGAAATCCTTCGGGATTTCGCAGGCGAGCGCCTTGATTACTTTGTCACCGGCTTCGGCACCGGCGGCACACTCAAGGGCGTCTCGCGCGTGTTCGCCAAGGAGCGGCCTGAAACCAAAATCGTAGTCTGCGAGCCCGCGGACGCGCCCATGCTCGCCAGTGGCCTGCCGCAAGCTCGCCATCCTGATGGCTCTGGCGCGGCTAGCCACCCTGCCTGGAAACCCCATCCTCAGCAGGGTTGGAGTCCCGACTTTATCCCGAAATTAGCTGCCGAGGGCATGGAAGCAGCCAAGGAGCACCTGTTTCACCCGGTGCTACCCATCCCCAACGCTGAAGCCTTTCGCTGCAGCCGTATGCTGGCTAGCAAAGAAGGGATTTTTGTAGGCATCAGTTCCGGCGCGACGTTCGCAGCAGCTTTACAGGTGGGCGCTACCGCCCCCAGCGGGTCGACGATCCTTTGCATGCTGCCTGACACCGGCGAGCGCTACCTGAGCACGCCCTTGTTTGCCGAGGTGCAAGCCGAGATGAACGAGGAAGAGCTGAAGATCGCTCAATCTACCCCGGGTGCCCACTCGCAGCCCGGGGGTGCTCCACTTACCCCTGTGCAGCCTACGATGTAGCGGAGACCGCGATTGAGCATTACTATCAAACCCGCACGAAGCAGCAGGGATCTCGTTTTAGTAAGTGAATTGTTTAGCGAGTATGTCGAGTGGCTTGGAATCGATTTGTCATTCCAGGATTTTCAAACGGAACTCGCAAGCTTGCCGGGTAAATATGCGCAACCGGCTGGGGAGCTGTACCTTGCCAGGCGCGAAGATGATTCCTTGTTAGGTTGTATCGCCGTAGCACCTTTTGGGAAATCCGGCACTTGCGAGATGAAGCGGCTCTATGTGCGGGAGGCTGCTCGTGGAAGCGGTCTCGGTCGAGCTCTTGCGACCGCAGCCATCGATTTTGCTACGTCCAGTGGGTACCAGGAAATGCTGCTCGATACACTTCCCTTTATGTCGGGAGCCATTGCAATTTATAAGTCACTTGGCTTTGAAACGATTCCGCCGTATTACATCAATCCGGTTCCGGGAGCTTTATATTTCAGCAAGAATCTCCGGCCAGAGCTGAAATCCGAACCGGTTATATCTGCTCGTAACTCCACAGGAAGCCCGGAGTAAGCGGCTGCAATCAGCCCGCCTTATAAAGCAAGCAGCTTCTGCACAGGACCTAGTACGGTTTGGGCCACCTTCTCATATCCGGCAGCATTGGGATGGATATAATCCGGGCTCATCAACATTGCATTTCCGTAGACACCCTCCAGTAAAAACGGGATCAGCGGCACATGATACTGCGCCGCAAGCGCAGGGTAGATTGCATAAAACTGTCGCATGTACGGCGTGGTAAGCTGCGGCGGCGGTGTAAACGGAAGCGTAGGAGAGACGTCGATACCGGCCAGCAACACCCGAATGTGAGCCTGCTGGAAGGCCTCAATAAGAGTGCGAAGGTTTTGCTCGGTCTCGGACAAAGGCGCATTTGAGAATGCGTCGTTGATGCCCAGCTCAAGCACAACCACCGCAGGGTGCTCTTTAAGGACGGCAGGCAGTCGCAGCAACCCTTCCTTGGTACTCATGCCTCCAACACCCTCTTCAAGCACAACGGCATGTGAGCCGGCGGCGGCAAGATCCTTGCGCAAAAAGTCGGGGTAGGCACTGCCCGGGGGTGCCCCTACACCGGCTGTCAGGCTGTCACCGAAGCAGACCACTGTCTGAGCCTGCGCGGTAGTGCAGCCGCACATAAAAAGAAGAAAAGTAAAAATTCGGACCATGACTGTGTGTAGTGTAA
Source organism: uncultured Acidobacteriaceae bacterium (assembly GCA_964235655.1). Classification (GTDB taxonomy): domain Bacteria; phylum Acidobacteriota; class Terriglobia; order Terriglobales; family Acidobacteriaceae; genus EB88. The sequence continues at coordinate 25,605 of CAXSBB010000023.1, read as the reverse complement.
TGCGCCGCAAGGCTGGCTTCCCATCTGCCGGTTCCCCTCGCATCCATAGGCAACAAAACCCAGCCTCAGTATCTTCGTTGCCAGCATCGTTCACTGCGGCGTAATGATGCCCCCTACCGGCATGCGCGCCGGCAGCTTCTCATGTCGACCGGTCTCGCCGGGCCGCACCAGTCCCATGGCCTCGGCGGTCAGGTCCGTGTACTTGAGCCCGGCACCGGTGTTGAACAGCACCACACGATCACTCTTCTTCAAGTACCCCGATGCAATCAGCGAATCGTACGCCGCGGTAGCCGCCGCACCTTCCGGCGACAGCAACAGTCCTTCATGCTTGGCCCAGTCCAGCAGCGAGGCCAGGATTAACTCATCTGTGAAGTCCAGCACCAGCCCGCCCGAAGCCTCGACCACTTGGAGGATGATGTAGTCGCCGTACGGCTTGGGTACGCGCAACCCGCTGGCAAAAGTCGCCGCGCCCTCCCACATACGCGAGGCTGCCTCATGTTCTTTGAAAGCCCGTGCCACCGGCGCACAGCCTGAACTCTGCACCGCGATCATCTTGGGACGCTTTCCGCGCACCCAGCCTAGCTGCTCCATCTCCTCAAATGCTTTCCACATGCCGATCAGGCCCACGCCGCCGCCGGTCGGGTAAAACACCGCGTCCGGGTACTCCCAACCCAGCTGCTCCACCAGCTCGTAGCCCATGGTTTTCTTGCCTTCAATCCGATATGGCTCTTTCAGCGTCGAAACATCAAACCAGCCCTCAGCCTCCTTGCGCTCGTTCACAATCTTCGCGCAGTCCGAGATCAGCCCGTCTACCAGGGTGGTATGGGCGCCATAGGCCACGCACTCCAGGTAGTTGGCAAACGGCACATCGCGGGGCATAAAAATGTGCGCCTCAATACCCGCCGCAGCAGCATAGGCGGCTAGCGCCCCGGCTGCGTTGCCCGCGGAAGGTACAGCCAGCTTCCGCAAGCCGAAGTGCCGCGCCATGGTCACAGCCAGCGAAAGCCCCCGCGCCTTGAAGGTGCCGGTCGGGTTGGTCGCTTCCTCTTTAAGCCATACGCCCCCGCCGTCTGCATTGCGAAAACGACGGCTCTCCAGCATTGGAGTCCAGCCTTCGCCCAGCGTTACCGGCTCCACCGCTGGCAGTACATCGCGGTAGCGCCACATACTGTCGTTAAGCTGCCTGGTACGACTGTCAGCCGCCTCCGGCACAGGCTTGCGCGCACTTTCGCGCAGCGCATCCATGTCGTACCGCACGTACAGGGCACCTGCGCAGTGCGGGCATACAGTCTGGGGGGCATCAGCCGGTGTATGTCGGTGGCAGCGTGAACACTGGAGAGAAGCAATCTGGGGCATCTTTCAAGAATACCCGTGCCTTCTCATCAACAAAAGCATTACCACCGGTACTCCGATTCTCTCCACTGCAACACCCTAAGTCGGCCGACCCGGTACACTGTGAAAAATGACTCGCACATCTGAAACCCGGGTAGGGGCCCGCCCCTCGCACTGGCCTGCGGTTGCGCTTGCCGCCTTTGACATTGACGGCACCCTGATGCCGTCTGAGGGCGGCCGCATGGGCGAGCGCACCATGGCAGCCCTGCGAGAGGCCGTGGCTGCTGGCGTTGAAGTCGTGATCGCCACCGGCCGCCGCGCCGCTTACGCCATGCCGCTGCTTGAACCCATCGGCCTCGCACCGGAGACTGTGCTCATCTCCTCCAATGGAGCTTCCACCCGCGACTTCGCAGGAAACCTGATGGACCGCTTCTACCTGCGGCTTGAAACCGCCCGCGCCCTGTGCAGTGAAATGCGCCCCTTCGGCGGCACCATGGTATTTACCTTCGATACAGATGGTGAAAAAGATCTCGTTATTGAGTCCATGGAGCGCCTCCACGACCGCATCGCCCTGTGGATTGAAGCCAACAAGGAGCATATCGAGCAGGTTGACCCTTTGGAACGGGTATTCGACCGAGGCGAAGCACCCATGCAGGGCATGATCTGCGGCACGGTTGCCGAGATGTCCGCCGCTGAGCGGCATCTGCAAACAACTCCCTATGCTTCGCAGATCGAAATGCACCGAACAGAATATGCAGAGCGGGATTTGAGTATTCTCGACATCCTGCCGCTCGGCTGCAACAAGGGCGTGGCACTAGCCAGGCTTGCCGAGCGCCGCGGCATCTCGCGCGAAAACGTAATGGCGGTAGGCGATAACTGGAACGACCTGGAAATGCTGCGCTGGGCCGGCCAGCCCGTGCTGATGCGCAACGCAGCCGAGCCGCTGCGCAGGGAAGCCGCCCGCGCCGGCTGGCAAATCACCGCCACCAACGACGAAGACGGTGCCGCGCTGGCTCTCGAAGCTGCACTGGCCCGCACCGGCCTGACACCCCAGGAAGCCTAGCGTGCATGCCTTTGAGACGCAACACGCGGGTGCGGTACGTGGTAGATTGACGGCAATGCGGCTCCAACTGCTCATACAAAGACGGGTTATCTTCACTGCCCTGCTCTGCTCTCTCGCACCCCTGGCGCAAGCCGCCGAGCACATCACCCTGAGCAACGGCTATGACCTCGTCTGCGACCATCGCGAAACACAGGGTGATCGAACCCGCCTCTACACAGACCCTGCATCCACCGGCTACATTGAAGTACGAACAGCAGCGATTGTCACTGACGAACCTATCGCGCCGGTCCCGACCGCCATCGTGCCTGCAATCGCTTCGGAAATCGCGCCGGAGAAAACACCTGAAATCCTCACCGCACCCGAGTTGCATCAGGTTCTCACCGGCGCAGGCAAGGCGCACGATCTGGATGTAGACCTGCTGGCCAGCGTGGTACACGCTGAAAGCAACAGCCATGTGCATGCGCGCAGCCGCGTAGGTGCCCAGGGCCTTATGCAGCTGATGCCCGGTACCGCCATCGCACTGGGAGTCCATGACGCCTTCATCCCGGAACAGAATGTAAGTGGTGGTGCCGCATACCTCGACAGCCTGCTCACCCGCTACCGCAACAACCTGGCATTTGCCCTGGCCGCCTACAACGCCGGTCCCGGCGCGGTAGACCATTGGCATGGCATTCCGCCTTACCGAGAAACACGCCTGTATGTAGCTCGCATCATCCATGAGTTCAACGGACGATACGCAGCCCGTCAGGCGGCCACGCTTAGTGCGACTGCCGTGCCGTCTGCAAAACAATAAAGATGCTTTTTGAAGGAGCCATATGGAGACAGTGAAAAAGCGCCCAAATCGAACCCCATTATGGATTGGGCTCGCTGTCGTGCTCGTCGCAGGCATCTACCTGCTGCGTGACCGTGTGCATTTCGATTGGCACGCTTTTGGCGCGCAGTTGCAGCACGCGGACTGGCCGCGCTTCGGCATCGGTATCCTGCTTATCTGGGTCGGCTACGGCCTGCGCGCAGTACGCTGGGCACTGTTCCTCAAGCAATCCAAACCCGTGCGCCCGGCTTCGCTCCTCGGCACGCAGGTTATCGGTTTTACCGCGGTCGCACTGCTGGGCCGCCCCGCTGACCCGGTGCGCCCCTACCTGGTCTCGCGTCGCACCGGGCTGCCGCTTACCATGCAGTTTGCCGTATACGCGCTCGACCGCATGTTTGACATGGGCTCGGTCGCGCTTCTCTTCGCCGTGATCCTGCTGGCCGCGCCTGACCGCCACAACCTGCCTCACCCTGAGCTCATCAACAAGACCGCCATTTCAGGCCTGGTAGTGGTTGTCGCTTTCGTCGTATTTGCCTTTTTCGTGCGCGCCGCCGGGCGTCAGGTAGCCGCGGCAGCAGGCAAGTTCTTCAGCAGGCTTTCGCCGAAGCTGGGTGAAAGCGTCCGCGAGAAAATCCTTGCCTTCCGCGACGGCCTTAACTCTATCAACTCCTTCGCCGACTTCCTCAAGGTGCTGGGTCTTTCCCTGCTCATGTGGGTCGGTATCGCGTATGCCTATCTTGAAACCCTGCGGGCCTTTTCCGCCTCGCATGAGCTTGCAACCATGACGCTCGCCCGCTGCATGCTGTTGATGGCCACCAGTACCGCGGGTTCGCTCATCCAGCTACCGGTCCTGGGCTGGTTTACACAGATCGGCATCGTCGCCAAGGCCATGCAGTCGTTCTTCGGCGTCGCAGCCGAGCCTGCGGTAGCCGCCGCCGCCATGCTGCTCATCGTCACGTTCCTCAGCATCATCCCCGTCGGTTTAATCTGGATGCGCTTTGAGCAGGTCTCACTCAAGAAGCTGGCCGAAGATAGCGAAGAAGCGGGCGAAGCTGTAGCTGCCCACGCCGATTCGGGATTTGCTCCCGAGGCCTAGCATTCGGTACGCAGCCTGATGTCCGGCACCGCGCATCTCAGAAGCATATGGCAAAGGATCGGGACGCTTCTCTTGCAAAAGGTTTTTTAGCCGGGCTTGCCGGTGGACTCGCCGGCACCGTCGCCAAGGTGATCGGCGAAAAGCTTATGCCGCCGCGTACCCAAGGTCAAACGCCACCACCGCTGCTGGTCGTAGCACGTACTGCGGCAGCGATTGATGTCAACGTTTCGGCCCCTGAGAAGAAAGCTGCCGCTGAAGCACTCCACTGGACTTTCGGCACCCTGACCGGGGGCGTATACGGCGCGGTAATTGAGTACCAGCCCCAGGCCACCTCTTGGCAGGGCGGCACTTTCGGCCTCACCTTAAATCGTCTGACGCATGAGGGCATACTGCCCCGCGCGGCCCTCGTAGAGCCTGTTCCGGAGCAACCCGCGCAGGAGCGCATTAGCGAGTGGGTCACCCATGTAATGTACGGGGTGACTACAGAACTTGTGCGGCGCGCTGTCCGCAAGCGGCTTTAAGTTCTCTCGCTCAGAACAAAAGGTCATCCTAAGCGAAGTAAGGATCTGTTTTCCAATCCGTAAGAAGCGCTTACAAATACACTGCTAGACTGATTTCACGCTATGAAATGCCCTTTCTGCGGCTTTGCCCAGGACCGCGTTGTTGACTCCCGCGAGATTGAAGAATCTGCGGCAGTCCGACGCCGTCGTGAGTGCGACCGCTGCAGCAGGCGCTTCACCACCTATGAACGCATCGATGAAATTCCCTGCATGGTCGTTAAAAAAGACGGCCGCCGCGAGCGTTTTGATCGGCAAAAGATGCTGACCGGTCTCCAGCACGCCTGCGAAAAACGCCCCATTGCCATGCGTCAGCTTGAAGCATTGGTGAGCGCGGCTGAGACCTTCCTGAACGATGCCCCGGACCGTGAGCGCACTACCTCTGAGCTCGGCGAGCAGATCATGGACGGGCTCAAGAAGCTCGACCCGGTCGCCTACATCCGCTTCGCCAGCGTGTACCGCGAGTTCAAGGATGCCGGCGAGTTCCGCGATGAGCTTGAGCGTGTGCTGCACACCCGCGCGCAGTCGCTCGCGCAGACTGAGCCGGAATCAATACCCCAAATATGAGCACACATACCATCACCCTCATTCCCGGCGACGGAATCGGCCCTGAAGTTACCGACGCAACCATCCGCATCATCGAAGCCGCCGCCAAACGCACCGGCACCGGCTTCCAGTGGGAGCACTACAACGCCGGTGCCGACGCCTTTGCCAAAACCGGTGAATACATCCCGAAAGCCCTCTACGACTCCGTACATCGCACAAAGGTGGCGTTAAAAGGCCCGGTTACTACCCCTATCGGCGAAGGCTTCAAATCCATTAACGTCACCCTGCGCAAGCAGTTCGACCTCTACGCCAACGTGCGCCCCATCCGCAACCTGCCCGGCCTCGCGACCAAGTACCCTGACGTCGACCTCGTCATCGTGCGCGAAAACACAGAAGGTCTCTACGTCGGTCTGGAGCAGGAGATTGTGCCCGGTGTCTGCACCTCACTCAAGGTCATCACGGAGAAAGGCTCCACCCGCATTGCCAAGTTTGCTTTCGAATATGCCGCAAAGCATGGCCGCAAGCGCGTCCACGCCATCCACAAAGCCAACATTATGAAGTTGACTGACGGCCTCTTCCTGCGCTGCGCCCGCACTGTTGCCGAAGGCTACCCGGCAATTCCCTATGCAGAGCACATCGTCGATAACACCTGCATGCAGCTGGTCACCAATCCCTACCAGTACGACGTCATGGTCATGGAAAACCTCTACGGCGACATCCTGAGCGACCTGTGCTCAGGCTTCGTCGGCGGCCTGGGCTTGGTACCCGGTGCCAACCTGGGCGAGCACGCCGCCATCTTCGAGGCTGTACACGGCTCCGCCCCAGACATTGCAGGCCAGGACAAAGCTAACCCCACCGCCTTGCTGCAATCCGCCGTGCTCATGCTGCGCCATCTCGACGAGGATGCCCTTGCCGACACCATCCATGCCGCCATTGAGAGGGTATATACCGAAGCCAAAACCCTGACCCGCGATGTAGGCGGCACCGCAGGCACAAGCACCTTTGCTAACGCTGTAATTGCCGCCCTTGCCTAGCCTGCAAACACCGGCGATCGGCTGGCAAGTCTACGTATGGGCTTACGCTGTCATCACCGTTATAAGCTGCCTGAGCCGCATCGCAATCCATTTCAAACGACCCAACCTTGTGTCGCGCGGGTCACTGGCAGAGTCGGTTTTGAGCATGGTCCCCATGGCCGGCTTGTTCGGCTGGCTCTACCGCGTACCTCTTCTTTCGCCGGTCTTCTGGCAGGTCGTTTTTGCGGCACTTTGCATTTATGCCGTCGCGCACTATTTCATGCCGACCATGCGCAAGGTCTACAGCAAAGGCTTGCTGCCTAGCCTCGGCGTCATCGCCGCAGAGCTTATCACCAGCCTGCCCGGGTTGTATCTGCTATACCTTTACGGCTTTCACTTCGCACGCATGTGGGCGCATGCTCAGCCGTAGAATGAAAAGAGAGGTATCAATGTCTGCACTCTCTCGCCTCGTTACCCGTAGCCTACTGGCTACTGCCGCACTGCTCCCGCTCGCCGCCTGCCAGCCCGGCTCGCTAGGCCCTACCAAGCAATTTGCCCAAATCGATTACGCGCACGGCGGCACCATCACGGGCACAGTCCACATGGCAAATCCCGCACCCAAGCAAATCCCCATTGACATGGCGGGCGATCCCATCTGCGCCATGAGCGGCGAGGCCATGACCGCCGACTACGTGGTCAATCACGGCGATCTAGCCAATGTGCTTGTCTATATCAAAAGCGGTCTGGGTCCGCAGGTTTACCCCATCACGCGCAATGCCGTTGTCATTGACCAGCGAGGCTGCCAGTTCCGGCCCCACGTCTCAGGCGCTATGGTCGGCCAGCAGGTAGAGTTCACAAATTCTGATAACACCCTGCACAACGTCCATATGTCGCCGACCAAGCCCGGCAACAACGCTTTCGATGTTTCGCAACAAGCCAACGCAAATCCCATCACCCGCTACTTCAGCTCGCCTGAGCAGATGATTGCTATTCGCTGCAACAATCACCCCTGGATGCATAGCTATCTCAACATCATGGCTAACCCGTTTTTTGCGATCACTGACGATAACGGCCATTTTACGATTAAAGGTTTGCCACCTGGCACATACACATTGGTCGCCGCACATGAGAAGCTTGGGGATAAGTCAGCGACAGTTACGGTTGCTGCAAACAGCACTGCGCAACAACAATTCAATTTCTAATATAGATATATTTTAGCTATGACACTTAAAAGGAGGCGTAACGGAACGCACACATGGCAGTCAATCATTATTTGTGGAGGTTTAGGACTTGGTTGCATTGTCATTCCGCAAGAAACGGCTAAGAAAGCGCTCGCGGTAGCTTTTGCATTTACAGCTGTGCTATGGCCAAAGGTGCGAGACGCTAAAGCCGATGAAAATTCCTGATTTAGAAGATCGAGGGGATGAACAGATTAAAGACTAAAGCGGACTAGAATTTTTCTAAACTCGACTTTCATTACCAGACCCGCCTCACCCCAAACCCATCCAGCTTCTCATCCGAACTCAACAGCACCAGCCCTTCACCCTCAGCCTGCGCCGCCAACAACCGATCAAACGGATCTCGGTGTTCCCCCTCAAACAGCCCGGCACGCACCGCATGCGCAGTCGTTAGCGGCAATAATATAAATCCAAGCCGCCGTACCCAGCCCTCGAAATCTTGCGTCATCACCGCCGCTTGCGGCAGCTTGCCCAATCGAAACTTGCTTGCTATCTCATACCCACTAACTGCGGAAACGAAAATAGTTTCTGTTTCATCGACCAGAATTGCATTGGCTAGCCGTGACAGCTGCGGGTCATCTTTCGCTGCCCATAGCAGGACATGCGTATCAATTAAGTACCTCAAGGAAAGATTTCACTATATTCCCAAAGCCGCAATTCTTCCTCACTCATCGGCTCCAACAAGTCCCAGGTAAGCGGCCCCATAAGGTCCTTCATCAACCCAACCTTGATCCCGCCTTTCCGCTCCATCGGCACCAGCCGCGCCACCATCGTCTTCTCCCGCCCGGAGGTGATAATCACTTCCTCCCCAGCCTGCGCCGCTTTCAGCAGCTTTGAAAACTGCGTCTTCGCCTGCAATGTCGTGTACTCCACTCCATCCTCCTAACTTGACCAACCTCCTTAGTCTAGCAATCTAAATCTGTCGAAGCAATGCCCTGTTTCATAACACCCTTTACACTCATAACGCAGGAGACACACACAGCAGCATGCAACGCGTAGAAATCGGCATTCTCGGCGCCACCGGCATGGTCGGTCAGCGCTTTCTGGAACTCCTGGCACACCACCCCTGGTTCGACGTCACCTGGCTCGCCGCCAGCGACCGCTCCAGCGGCAAGCTTTACGGCGACGCCGTTCGCTGGAAGCTCGCCACCCCGCTTGCCGACCGCTTTGCCCGTATGCCGCTCTCCCCGGCACTTCCTGACGCAAGCACCCCCAAAATCATCTTCGCGGCCCTCGACACCGACATTGCACTCGACCTCGAACCGCGCTTCGCCGACGCCGGCTGCTCTGTTATCTCGAACTCCGCCGCCTTCCGCATGGACCCGGCCACCCCGCTCGTCATTCCCGAGGTCAACCCGGACCACCTCGCACTCACCGGGCGGCAAGGGTGGGCAAACGGCGGCTGCATCGTCACCAACCCCAACTGCTCCGCCATCGGCTTGGTGCTCGCCCTCAAGCCCCTGCACGATGCTTTCGGCCTCGACAGCCTCTTTGTCACCACCATGCAGGCCGTCTCCGGCGCAGGCTACCCCGGAGTCGCCTCCCTCGACATCCTCGGCAACGTCGTTCCGTTCATTCGCAACGAGGAAGAAAAAATGGTTGCCGAAACCGCAAAGCTGCTCGGCCCTTACACCGATGACCTCGTACAACCGCTAGCCTTGAAAATGACAGCCCACTGCAACCGCGTCCCCGTGGACGACGGTCATACCGAGTCCGTCTCCATTAAGCTCCGCACTCCCGCCACACGTGAGCAAATCCTCGCCGCATGGCGCGACTTCACGCCTTTGCGCGAGCACAACCTGCCCAGCGCACCTGCTCAGCCTGTTGAGTACCTCGACGCCGAAGATCGCCCCCAGCCCCGCCTCGATCGCATGCGCGGCAACGGCATGGCCGCCGTGGTAGGCCGCCTACGCCCCTGCACCCTGCTCGACTGGAAGTTCACCGTGCTCTCACACAACACTATCCGCGGCGCAGCCGGTGCAGCCTTGCTCAACGCAGAACTGCTGCACGCGCAAGGTAACCTGATACCCCTCTCTCAAAATGGTTCCAACGCATGAAGTATGTAGTGATGAAGTTCGGCGGAACCTCTGTAGAAGACGCAGCCGCCATGCACCGCACCGCAGCCATCGTCGCCGCTCGCCGCGCACGCGGGCTGCAACCTATCGTCGTGGTCTCCGCCATGGCCAAAGTCACCGATCAGCTGCTGCTCGCTGCCTCCACCGCAGCACGCGGCGAGCGTGAAGCCGCCCTCGCCATCTCCGACCGCCTTCTTACCCGCCACCAATCTGTCGCGGCCGAGCTCAGCATCGATACCGCTTGGCTCCCGCCCGAGTTCGCCGCCCTTAACGAAGTCCTGCGCGGTCTCGCCGCTGTCGGCGAGCTCACCCCGCGCATCAGCGACATGATCGTGTCCTACGGCGAGCGCTTGTCCAGCCGCCTCATCGCTGACGTTTTCCCCTTACAGGGGCTTGATGCGCAGCACATTGATGCCCGAACCTGCATCATCACCGACGCGCAACACATGCGCGCCGTGCCTGACGACGCCCGCATTGAGGAGCAGCTTCGTAAATTCGTCCTGCCGCATGCCGAAGCCGGCAAAACGGTAGTCATGGGCGGCTTTATCGGTGCAACGGAAACCGGTGTCACCACGACGCTCGGACGCGGCGGCTCTGACTATACCGGTGCTCTGGTGGGCGCAGGTATCGGCGCGGAAGCCATCGAAATCTGGACTGACGTTAACGGCATCATGACCACCGACCCGCGCGTTGTACCGCAAGCTCTGCGCGTGCGCTCTATCTCGTTTGAAGAAGCAGCCGAGCTCGCCTATTTCGGCGCAAAAGTGCTGCACCCGGCCACAATTCTTCCAGCCGTCCGTAAAAATATCCCGGTGCTGGTGCTCAACTCGCGCAACGCACAAAACGAGGGCACCCGCATCCAGGCGCTCGCCCCACCCTGCCGCAATCCGGTCAAGTCCATCGCCGCAAAGAAACGCCTCACCATCGTCGATGTCGTAGCCAGCCGCATGCTCATGACCCACGGCTATCTCAAGGCCATTTTCGACATCTTCGACAAGCACAAGTGCGCTGTGGACATGGTCTCGACATCAGAAGTCTCGGTTTCCTTAACCGTCGATTCCAACGAAGCCTTACCCGCCATCGCCGCCGACCTGTCCAAACTAGCCGACGTAAAGTACGAAGGCCGTAAAGCCCTGGTCTGCCTGGTAGGCGAAGATATCCGCGGCCATTCAGGCGTAGCCGCGCGCCTGTTCACCGCAATCAAACACATCAATGTACGCATGATCTCGCAAGGCGCGAGCGAGATCAACATGAGCTTCATGATTGATGAGGACGACGTGGACGAGGCCGTACGCTCCCTCCACGCCGAGTTCTTCCAAGACCCCGACCCAACCATTTTCGACATAGAAGCGCAAAGCAGTTAACCTTGCAGCTTGAAGAAAACCTTTGAAGCAGAAACACAAGTCCCGGCAAGACCGCCAGCCGCGCAGCCGATCTTGCCGTTGCAATTAAACTTAAGACATCAATGAAAACAGATGCCTTACATCTCGCATTTGAGGTATGGGCTTCATGTCAATCCATCCGCTAAAATCTGTGTCATCCTGAGCGGAGCGCAGCGAAGTCGAAGGACCTGCTTTCCTCCACTTCCGGGGCATCTTTGTAAATGGCAAACCTACTCATCCTAGGCCAGGGCAAAACCGGCTCCGCCGTGGCACAGTCAGCCCGCGAGCGAGGCCACTCGGTACAAGTCCTGGGTTCAGCAGACAACCCGCAAGCCCAGGCCCTCACCGCCACACTGCTAGCAACCATTGACGTAGTCATCGACTTCACCACCCCTGAAGCCGTACTCGCCAATCTCCGCGCCCTGCTGCCGCTCGGCGCAAAGGTAGTCGTCGGCACCACAGGCTGGTACGCGCACTTACCTGAGCTCACCGCCTTGGCCCAAAAACACAAAGCCTCGCTCCTGTACGGCACCAACTTTTCTCTAGGCGTGCAAGCCTTCTTCCGAGCCGCCCGCGAGCTCGCCCAAGCTCTCCCCGGTTACGATCTCGCCATCGAAGAAACCCACCACACCACCAAGCGCGACGCCCCCTCAGGCACCGCCCTGACTCTCCAGCACACAGTTGAAACAGCAAGCCTTGACGGGGAAAAGCGAGAAGCCCTCATCACCTCCCACCGCATCGGCGAAGCCGCCGGTCTCCATACTCTAACCCTTCGCTCCTCAGCCGAAACCCTGACCCTCCAACACGAATCCCACGCCCGCATCGCCTTCGCCGAAGGGGTCATCCGTGCCGCTGAATGGGTGTTTAACCAATCCGGCCCTGGTGTCTGGACTTTTCCTGAAATAGTTCCGCTTCTGCCCAATACAACATAGACAATTTACTTCTACTGCTAGCAAGCATGAAATCTCGGTACATTGCACTTGGCTTTAGAGACGCATACCGCATTTACTATTTGATTGAACTAAACCGAAGTTATGCTGAGCGGAGCGCAGCAAAAGTTGAAGGATTTGCTTTTACACTCTTTGCGACTCTTTATATCTTTGAACCAGGTCTACCATCATCTTGACTTGAGGAGCATACTGCTCACTTACAAGACCAACTCTCGCATGCTGAGAAAATTGAGATTTTTCCATACCCGCCGCCGCAAGCGCCTGTTGAGCGTACCGCAATGATAGGGTTATATTGTTCTTATCCGAGTAAATCAACGCCAACGAACAAGCATAAACAAATAAGTCTAAGGGAAAGATTAATGTTGTCTCAGGAGATTGGAGGACGGAAATAGCAAAGTTATAATGGGCTTGTTTTCTTTGCTGCGCGATGAGGTAAGAAACTCCGAGTCTCGACCATGAAGTCGTGTAAGGGTATTTCTGCTGCCAACTAAGAGCTTGCTTGTGAAAATTGATTGCCTCGTCAATTAATCCGAGCTTGGCGTATGCGTCTGCCTGTACTGAGAAAGCTGACGCTCTACGGAATTTATCCTCAGTCGAGAAATATTGCTCAAGCAATCTCAGCGTGATTCGGGGCTTCTTTTCCGCAAGAGTCAATGCCTGTATATACAAGTATTGGGGCCCTTGTGTCCGACATCTTTTAAGCTTCGCCTGAAAAGTCTGCTCGATCTCCGGCGACCAAGTCTCATTCCGGTACCAATCCATCACCACTCCGCACGATCTATCTACAAGGTTTGCATTTTAAAGCTCCTGCTCATTTCGAGTAGAACCACATACCTAAACTACTGCTGTGTTCTGCATCGAGACCATACTTCCTATCGCTTCGCTCCCCGGATAAACTGGGCAACAACACCAATTGTAGGAGCTGCAATAAAGGCTGCGGCAAGCCAGTACTCATGCAAGAGGAATGCTGAAAACAGAGCGCTTGCCACAAAACATAAAGCTAGCGTAAAATTAATGGTCTGGCCATTCCGAGCATATTTTAGCCAGCCATCTTCTCGATCAGACTCCTTTTCCGCAATTGTCATCACGCGATTGTTCAGTTGCATGGATTGACCCTGCTGTGCAAGGAAATTCTCTATAAGTCGAGTGCCGAGACCTGACTCAATCTCGTTATAACGAGCGATTTCACTTGCGGATGGATGTGGCCCGACATGCAAGGAATGTTCTTGGATGACTCTTACGGCAGTTTCTGCCTGCTTCTCTCCAATACCTGCTTCAATGGCAATCTTATGGCTCAACTCCGCAACCGCAAGCTCATCGGAAAGAGAAAGAGCCCCATCTCTGGGGCCCTCATTCGGTAGATTCGATTCCGTAAGTAAAGCCATCAATGTGAACCCTGAGTCTCACCTTTGAAACGCAGTCGGGCGACTCTTCTCCGAACCATCTCCAGCGGCGATAACTCAGCCCCGGACGGGAGGCGCACAACTACAGGCTTGCCGACGCGATTGAAAGGTGCGCTTAATTGCCCGACACATCCAAACCCATCAAGAAAGCCGCTCAGCAATGCTTGACTTTTCCAATGTCCCAGCTTGCGCATGGCCTCACTATACATCAGAAAACAAATACATTGGTTCTACCGCCACCCCTCCGGCACCGCCCCGCGCTCGCGCTCCTTCACCTTCTTTGCCGGCACTCCCGCATACACCCCAAACGGCTCCAGATCCCGCGTAGCAATCGACCCCAGCCCAAGAATCGCCCCATCCCCAACATTCACCCCGGGCGAAACAATCGCCCGCGCGCACACCCAGCTATACGCCCCCAACCGCATCGGCGACGACACCAGCGGAAACTCCGGGTCGTTGTACAAGTGCGTGGCCCCGCACACATACGCCCCCTGCGACACAATCGCATGCGACCCCAGGTAGAACGGCGAAGGGTTATACAACTCCGCATCGTCAGCCAGCGACACACGATCCTCGCAGACAAGGTTCCAGGGCGCCCAGATGCGTCCCTTGGCATAAAAGTGGCACTTGGCCCCAAGCTTCGCCCCAAACAACCGCAGCAGCATCGCGCGCCACGCATGCAGCGGTCGCGGCGAGTAGCGGTACAGCAGCACATAGGTAATGCCCCACAGCAGCCGGGCTATCCGGTTTCTCAATGAAAACGCGGGCCGCAGTGTTGGGTCAGCTTTTGCCGCTTCAGGCTCTGCTATCACAATCGTCTATTTTCCTCGCATGGCAGCCTTGCCTTCACGCAGCTCAGCCGTCTTCAGCACAATCAACCATTCATAAAACGCCTGCAGGGTGGCATACACCAGCCCCGCACGCCCATCCAGAATCCCGCGCCGGTACAACATCAGGTAACACCAGCGCATCAACGGCCGCCCCGGCAAGCTATAGAAAACAGCCTTGCGCGCGGCATGTTTTTCATTAAAATCCGCCGCGAACAACGCCTTCTTCCACGACACTTCCCCCGCAAACGCACCCTTGGCCACAATCACCGCCTCGGCACTTGAATAGCTGTTATGCCGTGCCATCCAGTGCGTTATGCCTTTTGAAAACGGGTAATGATCAAAATACGCATCCTCGATATCTGCAATTGCGCCGTCCACCTCAACAACCTCATTGATCTCTCGCCGAAACCGCGCACTGCCCAGCCGCAGCACGCGGATGTAGAACGGCGTGGTCTGCGCATGCTTCAGCCATCGGCCCAAAAAGTAGTCGCGCCGGCGCAACCGGAATGCATCCACGCCCGCAGGGGCATTTGCAATCCGCTGTATAACAATGCCGGCCATTGCCGGGTTCGCGCGCTCGTCCGCATCCAGGATCAGCAACCATGGATACTTGTATTCGATCTCCAGTAGTGCCGCATTACGCTGTGCCGCATAACTGTCAAACACGCGCTGCCGCACATGCGCTCCACGCTCTCTCGCAATCTCAACAGTCCGATCTGTGCTGAACGAGTCATACACGTGCACATCGTCCGACCAGGCTACGGAAGCCAGGCATCCGGGCAAGTCCAGCTCCTCGTTCTTCGTAATGATCAAGATAGACAACATACTTCGTACACGTCCTTGAACTTTAACTTGGACCTGAACTTTGACCGACCGGTTGGTTTGCCGCTTCGGTCAACGTCAGTGTACCGTCGCTCGGCAACTGCACATGCCCAGCAACCTCCCAACGCATGCAATCGGTATATCGCATGCTGCACTTGCAGCCACTCTGGGAAAGCAAGCGCCCCTACGCCCCGGCCAGTCCGCCCTCCATCATGCCTGGGGAACTCCCCTCGCGCAGCTCGCGCGTCTTCAATACAATCTGCCACTCATAGATGGCTTGCAGCGTCGCATAGGTAATCCCCGCCCTGCCGTCTAGGATTCCTCTCCGCGCAAATAGCAGGTAAGCCCAGCGCAGCAGCGGCCGCCCGGGCAGCATGTAGAAAATCGCCTTCTGTGCCCGCCGCCGCTTATGGAAGTCGCTGTGAAACAACGCCGTCTTCAGACTGGCATCTTCCATAAAGCTGCGTTCGGCCACAATGCGCGCCTCCATCGTCGAGTACAAATTATGCTTGTCAAGCCAGCGGTCAAAACCCTTTGAAAAGGAGTAGTGGTCGAACCGGTTGCGCAGCTGCCCCGTCTCGCCCTGCACCTCAAGATATTCATTGATGGCGCGTGTGTAGCGCACAAAGCCCACCTTCACCAGCCGCGTGTACAGAGACATCATCTGCGCATGCCGCAAGTGATGACCCAGGAAGTGGTCGTCGCGACGCACACGGAAGGCATGCACTCGCGGCGTAGCCGCAGCCACCGCCTCCAGCGCTTCGGCCCACACCACCGGGTTCAGCCGCTCGTCGGCATCCAGGATAAATACCCAGTCATGCTTGAACGGAATCGTGTCAAGCGCCGCATTGCGCTGGTTCGCATACGTGTCAAACGGCCGCTGGTGGACATGCGCGCCCATCTCCTGTGCCAGTTCTACCGTGCGGTCCGTGCTGTAGGAGTCATACACATGCACATCGTCGCAGAAGCTCAGTGATGCCAGGCAGCCCGGCAGGTCCTGCTCCTCATTTTTAGTCAAGATCACTACAGAAATCATGGATTCCTCACGGTGCTGCATTTGGCCGTCGGTGATTCTATCGGCACCAGCCCGGCAGCAGGCGAGGGGTGTGCCGCAGTTGTCATGTCGGCACAGTTTCAAAATGGGGCAGCGGACCGTAACGGGAAACTCTGCCTGCTCCAGCCGGCAGCTCCAAGCCTACCGGCACACAGCGCGGTATAAACTCTTGAAAGTATGAATCCGAAAGTATGAATTTAGTCGGGTGCGGAACAGCGCTGGTAACCCCCTTTCGCGCAGATGGCGCAATCGACGACGCAGCGCTGCGCGCGCTCGTAGACTGGCAGATCAGCCCGGAACCTGCCGCCATCAAACCGGTTTTGCAAACAGGCATGCTGCTGCCTGAACCAAGCAAGCTCCCAGGTGTTGACTGGCTGGTAGCGTGCGGCACCACGGGTGAAACACCCACCTTGTCGCACGCGGAATGGCTCCACGTCATTGCCATTGTCGCCGCGCAGGCAGGTGGGCGCGTACCCGTATGGGCCGGCTGCACTAGCAACTCAACACGCGAGGCAGTCGAGCGTGCCCAGCAAGCCCTAACCATACCCGGCGTCACCGCCATCCTCACGGCAAACCCGTTCTACAACAAACCCGGGCAAGAAGGCCAGTTCCAGCACTTTGCGGCTATCGCCCGCGCCGTCGCGCCCGCGCCCGTAGTCCTCTACAACATCCCCCCGCGCACAGGCGTTAACCTTGAGCCCGCCACAGTTGCCCGGCTTGCCCATACCTGCGAAAACATCGTAGCGATCAAGGAGTCCAGCGGCAACCTGGTCCAGATCACCGAACTGCTCACCCTGGTACCCCGCACTTTTTCCATCTACGCAGGCGACGATGCCATGGCTCTCGGCGTACTCGGCGTAGGCGGCGCAGGCCTCGTCTCTGTAGCTTCCAACGTCATTCCGGGCCCGCTTACCGCCATGGTCCATGCCGCGCTTGCCAACGACTGGGCTACCGCCCGCCGGCTCAACCACACGTACTTCCCGCTCATGTTGGCTAACTTCCTGGAGCCCAGCCCCGGCCCCGTCAAAGCCCTGCTCGCCATGATGGGCCGCTTGCACGAAACCTACCGCCTCCCCATGCTGCCCGTCTCCACCTCAACCCGCGAGCAGCTTCATGCACTCGCCCAGTCGCTAAATCTATTAGAGTCAAGCCGTGCCATGCACTAAATTTTAGAACGGACGCCGCACCATAAGGGTCACCCTGAGTGAAGCAGCGGAATCGAAGGATCTGCTTCCCTATTTCAGCAAATGAAGTAGGTGCGGAGCACCGTTTCCGGCTCCTTATTTAAAAGTGAAGAACCTGCACAGCATAAGTGCTTACCATGCACAAATAATAAGAAAGAATGAAAACAATGCCCGAAATCATTACATCCCAGCATCCTGAACTTCAATCCCGCATTGAAGTCGCCTTTACCGCAGGCGCAGCCGCACTCAACGACACGCACGCTCTATCCGCCTTCCATGCTCTACGCGATGCACTCGAAGCGGGCACCCTGCGCGCCGCCGAGCCCGACCCATCCTCCCTCACCGGCTGGCGCGTCAACGCCTGGGTCAAACGCGGTATCCTGCTCGGCTTCCGCCTGGGCCAATTACAAGGCCAGGGAACCTCCCCTGATTCCAATAGCAATCATTTCCCCTACATTGATAAGCAAACCTACCCCGCCCGCCAGTGGACACCCGACCAAAATATTCGCATTGTCCCCGGCGGCTCCTCCGTGCGCGCAGGCGCCTACCTTGCGCCGGGCGTGGTCTGCATGCCGCCTATGTATGTGAACGTCGGTGCCTACATCGATGCAGGCACCATGGTCGACTCGCATGCCCTCGTAGGCTCCTGCGCCCAGGTCGGCAAGCGCGTCCACATCAGCGCCGCCGCACAAATCGGCGGTGTGCTTGAGCCGGTCAACGCAAGCCCGGTCATCCTTGAAAACGACGTGCTCGTAGGCGGCAACTGCGGCGTGTATGAAGGTACCATCGTGCGCCAAGGCGCAGTCCTCGCCGCCGGAACCATCCTCACCCGTGGCACCCCTGTCTACGACGTAGTCCATGGCACCGTCCTACGTGCCCAAACCGGCGAAGCCGGCGACACCCCGCTCATCATCCCCGCGAACGCCGTCGTAATCCCCGGTGCCCGCGCCATCACTAAAGGCAAAGCCACCGACTGGGGCCTTAGCGTCTACACTCCTGTGATCGTCAAATACCGCGACGAAAAAACCGAGTTAAGCCTCGCGCTCGAAGATCTGCTCCGCTAGTAAAGTTGTGGTTTTTAATCTATGGCAATCATGACCATAAGTATTTACATAAACAGCATATTCTATTATAGCCGACAGTAATTTACAAAAGTATTCTGTCTTCTCGCGATTTAAAATTTATGTTTAACTTCTGCTAGATTTCTTCAATTTGAAATGTGCATGTGGGTCTCTCTTGATACTCGGGTTTCTCTCGTCAGAAAAAATTCCTTTTGCAACGAGGCCAATAAGAATATTCTTCGCGGCGTGCCAAGTCTTTACATTTGGTAATATGCGAAAGCAATCGCTTACGTTTATCTGTCCTTGCTCTGCGGCATAATTTACAACACGCCTCTCGGTTTCAGTAAGAGATCGGCTTGCTTCTTCTCCAATTGCTCGACTGGCATCTGAATCAACCCATTCAACCCTTTGCTTTGCGGAATTTCGAAGTGTAACGCGAACAGCCATATAGCCTGCGCTAATTTCCTTCTGTGCAAACTCGGGAGCGGGCAGATTCATCCTCGCCATTGCATCTCTAATGCGACGAGTTCCTTCGTTATGGCACTTTACAAAATCAAGATAAAACATAGCATCCATAAGCTTTGGATTGCGCGGATGGTGCGCAGTATAAATGTTTTCGGGATTTACAAAAGGTGGAAAGCCTCCAGGACTTTCAACGACGAGGCGATCGTCAAACATCTTCACCATGATATTCATGTTCTTAAGTCCATAGGAGCGATGAACGCAAGCATTTACGATAACTTCGTACCAAGCTTCCTCAGGGTACTCAGCCATTGTGTAGAACTTTCCGTCAGTGCCAAAGTGCGAGAATTCTCTTAATTGCTGCTTTAGCACTTTTGCAGTTCTGTCTATTAAGTATGGAATGGGCCCTTCTATAGGTATGTCTTTCACGACGTTGTACTCAGCTCCGGTCTCCTCTCGTTCTCCACTAAAACGTAGAAATCGTACTTTGCATCCAGGAAAGGCTTCGCCGGGGTCAGCTGCAAACGCAACCACACAAGCAACATTAGGGACAAACCTATCGTTCTCTCTTTTACCGAGTCTGCGATGAATTAAATTTCTTCTGAAGTATGGTCGGCGCTTAATTGACGAAGCTTACGTACTCCTTCACTGAATTCTTGTATCAATTCAAAGTTGAAGTCTTGTGGATATCGTAGAGGCACCGGTTCTCTTTCAAGGTCTACCTGTCCCTTATCATTTTGGAGCTCTCGAATCTCTTCTGCGCTTAGCCTTCTCCTGGAGTCCCCATCACGAATGTAGACGTTGCCACTCACGTCGGTAACAACTTTATCCTCGCGATAGAAAATCCGTACAGCGACAATGAAATCCTGCTCACCGTTCATGTTTATGGTTTGAATTCGTTTGCTCTCCGAGCGTGAATCTGGACAGTAGGTCCAAGCTGCCTTTTCACGCTCGTTTAGTTCCATATCGCTGAGATGGTTGCATCCAGAAATCTTGCCATTGTCTTCTACACCTAATAGCAAGAGTCCACCTTCAGGCGGTGTGTTTGCCCACATAGAGAAATAAGTACCCAGTTCTCTTGCGTGCGTTGCTGCTGATTTCCGCTCAATTCGTCTGTCTTCATTCAGACGTTCTATCAGCTCAGGACTGATCGACGAGTAGATGTCGTCAGGGGTCAGAATCGGGTAAATCTTCTCGAATGTAAGGCTTAATTGAAGCGACATTGTGCTTTCCATCGTACTCGAGCTCTACTCGAGTAAAGCTCGAGTACCTGTAAAGTAATGCCGCACACCGTCTCAATGCCATCGTAAAGACATCGCTTATGAGCGAAGCGGCGCTTTTGGGCGCAAGCTTCTCAGTATGCCACAGAAGCAATGGCGCACCACTGCGTGCACAATAGGCAAGCAGCAACCTTCTCCGGCTCAACCTGAACCGGCCCCAAATCTCAGCCGACATTCCATTCCAGTGCGCCCTCGCCACCCATCCCCCACACCCTATACCCTTGCACCACATGGTTCCCCAACTTGCAGGCCACCCCAGCCGTCCCATCACCCGCACCCTGGCCGCCATCGGCGCGGCCGCCCTGCTCTTCGGCAGCTCCCGCGTCCTGCTCAACTTCTTCGGCCCCGCCCTGCCCTACTCCATGCCCGGCGGCAACAGCTTCGCCCTTGACTCCCCCGAATTCCTTCAGTTTTTAAGCCTCGTCACCGACGGTACCCTGCGCCGCTCGCGCCTCACCCGGCTTAAAAACGGCACAGAGTTCTACGCGGCCCAGCTTGCCGCCATCCGCCGCGCAAAGCACGCCGTCAACCTTGAGTTTTACGAGTTCGGCCAAGGAAGGGTCGGCGACGCCATGCTGGCCGCGCTCACAGAGCGTGCCGCCGCAGGCGTCGCCGTGCGCCTCATCGTCGATGCCCTCGGCAGCTTCGGCACACCCAGCTCCTACTTCGCCCGCTTCACCGCCGCGGGCGGCCTCATGCGTTGGTACCACCCCCTGCGCTGGGACACCTGGCAAAACGCCAACAATCGCACCCACCGCAAGCTGCTCGTCATCGACGGGCAAACCGGCTTCATCGGCGGCGCAGGCATCGCTGACCGCTGGCTTTACGCCACTCCCAGCCGCCCCGTCTGGCGAGACACCGTCTTCTGTGTTGAAGGGGAAGCGGTCGCCGGCCTCATCTCCACCTTCAGCGAAAACTGGCTTGAGTGCTCCGGTGAAATCCTCTCGGGGCCGGCCCAGTTCAACTTCCGCACGCTGCCTGAAGGGTCGCAAAGCTTTGTTGTAGCCAGCACCCCGCACGGCGGCGCAACCCAGGCGCGCATTCTCTTCCAGGCACTCATCAAGAGCGCCCGGGAACAAATCTGCATCACCACCCCGTACTTCCTGCCGGACCGTAGCGCCCGCAGGGCGCTCGCCGAAGCAGTCCGCGACCGTGGCGTCAAGGTCCGCATCCTCACCGCCGGCCCACTCATCGATCATCCCATCGTGCGCACCCTGAGCCGGCACAGCTGCCGCCGGCTGCTCCGGGCCGGAGCCGAAATTTACGAGTACCAGCCTTCCATGATCCACGCCAAGCTCATGACCGTCGATGGTCAGTGGAACGTGGTCGGCTCCACTAATTTTGACCACCGCTCCTTTGCCCTCAACGACGAGGTCAACCTCGCCGTTCTCGACCCTGCGCTGGCCAGCGTCATCAACCATGACTTTGAAAAGGATCTCCAACAAAGCTGCCGTCTGACCCTGGCCATGCTCCGGGAGCGGACCCTGCCAGGCCGTGCAAAGCTGATCGACCCTCTTGACCATGTCGTCGAGTTTGAAAGCTAAGCCGTTCGCGCGTTAAAAGTTCTACGGATACAACCGCACCTTCCCCCACCCGCCACCATCCCGAGTAAACACCACCCGGTCATGCAGCCGATCCGGCCCGTCCTTCCAAAACTCCACCCGCTCCGCCGCTACGCAGTACCCGCGCCAATACTCCGGTAGCGGGATCTCCCCCGGGTGCTCCTCGGTGAACTCCTTTACCTGTGCTTCCAGCATCTCCCGGCTCGCAAGCGGTCGACTCTGCGCCGACACCGCTGCCCCAATCTGGCTCCTGCGCCCCCGGCTGTGAAAGTACTGCTCCACCTCCGCAACCGGCAGCGGCGTCACCGCCCCGCGCACTCGCACTTGCCGTCGCAGCGTCTTCCAGTGCAGACACAGAGCCGCATGAGGATTGCCTGCAAGCTCCTCGCCTTTCATGCTCTCAGCATTGGTAAAAAAGCAAAATCCGCGCGCATCCGCACCCTTCACCAGCACCATGCGCACACTCGGGTGCCCATTAGCTGTCGCAGTCGCCAGGGCCGCCGCATTCGGATCATTCGGCTCACTCGCCGTTGCTTCCTCCATCCACCGCTTGTACAGCTCCATCGGCTCGGTTGCATCCACCAAGTCCTGATCGTTCCGTGTTTCATTGCTCATATGTCAATCGTAGTCTCGTGCGCATTGTTAGCGTAGTCAGCACGTCAGCCTTGACTTCCATTTCGTTCCACGTGGTTTCCAAGCATTGTTGATACATTAATAAATTCGCTCAGTGACTGATCGATGAATCCCTCCACCTTCAGCATCACAAGGCCATGCAGCTGTGCCCAGGCAAGCACAGCCATGCCTTCAACATCCTTACCCGGAGCAATCGCCGCCAACGTACTGCGCAGGCGGTCAAACGCCGTATCGGCAATTTTCACAAGAGCGCTATCCGGCTCGGCTTCCGGTACCAGGCGCGAAGCAAACATTAGCCGGTAGAGTTCGACATTCAGTTCTCCAAAAGCCACATAGGCAAGCGCCATTGCCTGTAGAGCAGCCCAGGGTGCCTTTTCTGCGGCTGCACCGACGAGGGCCCTGTCAAACTCCTCAAAGCCTTCAACCGCCACGCTCTCCAGCAGTGCATCCCGGTCTGCGAAATGCCGATACGGCGCAGGCTGGCTCACCCCAGCCAAACGCGCCAATGAGGTGAGCGACACTGCCTGCGCCCCGCTGCGGGCGATTTCGTCACGGGCGACACGCAGCAGGTCTCGGCGCAAGTCACCATGGTGGTACGGCCCGTTCTTGCGTTGTTTGCCAAGTCTCATCGTCATAGCAAGATTTTAGTTTCTGCCGAGTTAACAGGATGGCAGAGGCATGTTATAGTTAATTACATTGTAACTATGCCTTGGTTCTTGCCGCATCGGTTCACGGGTCTAGCAGTGCACGCTACGCAATGAAAGGACAAAACCATGCCCGTTCACAAAGGTCGCTTTGCTGCAAAGATGGATGGCGATTTTGTGGTTTTTCTCATCGGAATGCGAGTAAACCATATATTCCTGATTCACAAATGGTTGCCGGTAGCATTTGCCATGCCCCGCATGCTCCGGGAGCTTGTCGAGCAGCCGCACCTTGGGCTGCTGCATGCCCAAACCTCTGTCAGCGGTAGAACCATTTCAGTAGTCCAGTACTGGCGAAGCTATGACCTTCTTCATAACTATGCCCATGCAAAAGACCTTGAGCACCTTCCCGCCTGGGCTGCTTTCAACCGTAAGGTAGGCGGCAACGGTGCGGTAGGAATTTTTCATGAATCCTACCTGGTCAAAGCTGGACAGTATGAATGCGTTTACGCAAATATGCCGGCATACGGCCTTGCAATGGCGGGCGAAATGGTGCTGGCGGTAGGCCGAATGCGAGACGCGCGGTCCCGCTTGGAAGGTGTGCCGGAAAGAGAAAATTTTGAGAAGAGCAGTACACGAATGGTGTAGCTTTCCGCAAAACCGCCAAAGTGCGATAGATTGCAAGTGCAATGATTGGCAAAAGCCTGCCTGTAAACTCGGATTGTGACGCCGCGTGACAACTCGAAGGAAATTTACGAAGGCCTAAGCAGCGCCGAGCCGGAGATCGCCGACCTCACCGACGTCCCATCCAGGAACGCCGACCTGTCGCCGGGAAGTCCGCGCCGCGCCGCAACCCTGTTCATCTTTCTCACTGTCGCCCTCGACATGCTCGCGCTCGGCATCATCGCACCCGTACTGCCGCGTCTTGTTGAAAGCCTGATCCACGGCCCCGCACAAGGTAAAACCGCGCATGCCTCAGTCCTGCTCGGCATCTTCGGCACCGTCTTTGCCGCCATGCAGTTCATCTTTTCTCCCATCATCGGCTCACTGTCTGACCGATGGGGTCGCCGACCGGTCGTACTGCTCTCAAACTTCGGTCTCGGCTTCGACTACCTGCTCATGGCCTGGGCACCCACGGTCGGCTGGCTCATGCTGGGCCGCATCATCTCCGGCATTACCACTTCCAGCGTCCCCACGGCGCAGGCATACATCTCTGATGTCACCCCGCCTGAAAAGCGTACCGCTGCCTTCGGTCTACTTGCTGCGGCTTTTGCCATGGGCTTTGTACTCGGTCCGGCTATCGGCGGCCTTCTGGGCGGCATCAACCCGCGTCTACCCTTCTGGGTTTCTGCCGGCCTCAGTCTGCTCAACGGTCTTTACGGCGTATTTATACTGCCGGAGTCGCTCAGTCTCCGCAATCGCGCCCGGTTCTCCTGGCGTCGTGCCAACCCGGTCGGCTCCCTGCGCATGCTCTCCCGGTCACGCCTGCTGCTCACCTTATCCGGCGTGCTGCTGCTGGCCTATATCGCGCAGCAATCATTAATGAACGTCTACGTGCTCTACGCCGATTACCGCTATCACTGGACCGATCGTACGGTCGGCTTGTCGTTGGCGGTAGTCGGTATCGTCACCGGTCTATACGGCGGCTTACTGGTCAAGCACGTAGTCAGGCTGGTCGGTGAGCGCGGGTCCATACTCCTGGGCCTGCTGCTGGGCATAGCCGGTTTCAATATGTTCGGCCTGTCGAAAACCGGCCTTCTCTTATGGCTCGGCATCCCGCTTATGAATGGACTGTCGTTTGTATGGCCTGCCTCGCAAAGCCTCATGGCAAACAACGCGGCAGCCAATGAGCAGGGGCAGCTGCAAGGTGCCATTCACAGCCTGCGCGGTATCTCCGGCCTCATCGGTCCCGGCCTGTTTACCTATGTCTTTGCCAAGTCCATCGGTGTCCATGCAGCCATCTCGCTGCCCGGCTCCCCGTTTTTCCTGGCCGCAGTATTGCTGGCCATGGCAGCTGCCATGGCTCTGCTGCTGCATAACCGCGCTGCTACGGCCACAGCTTAGAAGGTGGAAGGTCAGAAGGCCTCCAGGTCGCAGCCACCTGCGGCACATGGTTCGGCAGTCGCTCCGGCAAGGGTTGCCGCTTCCATGCAGCACGTAACCGCAGCTTGAACAACGCCCAGCTCGTAGGCTTCCGCAGCGCAAACCACAGCACAATCAGCACAGCAAACGCCACGTGCGAGCTTGCCATCAGCAGTCCCGCCACCGCTAAAATCACGTCGTCCCTGGGAATCCACACATCAGGATGAACCATACAGATTGGATGGTGCGAGGATGCCGTTTGACGCGCCTGCTGCCAGGATGGAGATAGTTATGTCAAATACTCCCTAGAACCTATCATCATCTGAGCCGGATGGTTGCTGCTGCAAGGTGGATGGCTGCGAAGAAATTTTGTGCTGTCCTGTTGTAGTGGTAGCGACGGCTCGAAAGAGCTTGAGTTTGGCGAAGTTATCGATCAGGTGCCTGGGTTAGGGTTTACCAGGCAATGGCGCACTTGGCGCGGCCTCGAACTCAACCTTTCTTCCTGTACGCATTGTGATCGAATCGATG
>CAXSBB010000022.1:0-53113 GCA_964235655.1 uncultured Acidobacteriaceae bacterium | reverse complement strand
AGGCGGCGAACGGCAACTACACGGCGGGCAGCCAGAACGCGAGCTTCACGGTAGCAGCGGCCGCACCCGCGATTAGCTTCACAGTGGCCAACCACACCTACGGCGACGCGCCGTTCCCGGTGACGGCGACATCGAACTCCTCGGGCACCATCACCTACGCGGTGGTGAGCGGACCGGCGACGATCGCGGGGAACACGGTGACGCTGAGCGGCACCGGCGCGGTGGTGCTGCAGGCGTCCCAGGCGGCCAACGGCAACTACACGGCGGG
Source organism: uncultured Acidobacteriaceae bacterium (assembly GCA_964235655.1). Taxonomy (GTDB): domain Bacteria; phylum Acidobacteriota; class Terriglobia; order Terriglobales; family Acidobacteriaceae; genus EB88. The sequence goes on along the minus strand of CAXSBB010000022.1, from coordinate 52,845 downwards.
CAGCCAGAACGCGAGCTTCACGGTAGCCTCGGCCAATATTATCCTTATGCCCGTTTCTGCGTCTGGTATAGCCGACCCCGCAAGTACTATCTCAATGGTGACTCCAGGTGGGGAAGGACTTTACCATTTTGCTATCACGCCCGGAGTTGGAATCGCTTTTACAAACAGTGTTACTTTAACGGCCAGCGGGCTACCGGCAGGTGCAACGTACAAATTTTCGCCAGCAGTGATAACTCCGGGTTCGTCGGCGACAATTAGTGTTTTGACAGTTAGGATCGCAAATACTATTGCAAACGAACTCCCGAAGACACAGCCGAGTACAGAATTGAAAGGATTTGTCCTGGGCTTGCTCCTTCTTCCCTTGGCCAGCTCAAGGAAACTGCGGCAAACAGGGCTGCGGCTATCCGGCTCTGCCTTGCTCATCAGCATCCTTTCACTAAGTGCCATTTTTGGACTTAGCGGTTGTGGCGTGGGTGGACTTTACCATCCCGCACAGCGGAGCTATACCATTACCATCACAGCTACCAGCGGTTCCTTCAGTCAGTCCACCACCGTCACTCTCATTGAGCAATAGAAGAAGATTCACTCCGAGGTATTCAAACGTCATACGACCGCAGGTCAAGCCGGCCTGATACCAAGCTGCCCGAATATTCATTTTTAGAGCATTTCATTAATGGTGTAGAGCATCTATTTCGATGATTTGCGACATGAGTTCCCATGGCGCGACCATATTCGTACAATGTGCAAAGAAAGTTGTTGGAGGCCGCGACCGGGGTGAGGCGAGACTGGCGGAGTTGGCAGTGCGCTTCGGGGTGAGCCGCGGTTGGGCGTGGAAGATTTCCTCAGCTCGCGAGCGCAGTGAAGTGGTTGAGCGGCAGAGCTGCCGGCGCAGCTCCCGTAGCCGGCTTGACCGGCAAGTGCTGGCCCTGTCGTCTGCCGAGCACCCTGATTTAACACTGCGGCAGTTACGATTCGCACTCAACGAACAGACCGGGTTTCGTTCAGCATTGCGTACCTGTATCTACAATCGAAAAGGATATATTTTCGGTTTAAAAAGTTGCTCCACGCCAAGGAGCGGGACACAGAAGAAAACCGAAAGCGGCGTGGCGCGTTCCTTGAAAACCGTCCGCACGATCTCGCCGGAAAGATCGATTTACATGGATGAAAGCGGCGCTACTACTGCAATGGCCCGGCTCTGCCGCACGCAGCCGGGACGAGGCACGTATCCGTGAAACTTCGCCCGAAAACCATTAAATCTCACCACTCTGGGTGTCATCAGCACGCGCAACATCCTTCCCACCATGATTATGGTCCGCAGCCAGTCCTTCAAACCACTTGATCGATCCGGGTGCTCTCGATCGCCGTGCGGAAACCCGCAAAACTTTACACCTGGCCGTCAGTAAACTCCGAATTCCAAACTGTCCTTGAAGTGCTCCGATACCAGTCCCCGAAACCATCGAGCCTCCTCAATAATCAAGTTCACAGGAACTTATGGATGGTTTCGCCCGCGTGTTCCTGAAAAACCGGGTTTGCCAAGTCCGGAAAAATCTTGCTTTGGTCTACGAGGGACCCGATGAGCTTCTTTTCCGCGCTTGCGTAGAAAACTCCGCTCCTGAGCGACGGGTCGGTCAGCCCGACGATTCGCCCGGCACCGCATTCCAGAGAGTGCGCCAAGCCAAGCATAGGAGCGATCGGCATAAGAATGTACTGCATAAAAATTCGCACCAGTGCCGGCATTGAGTTCGCGATTTGAGTATCTTGTGTTTCCGGGGCTCATGGTGACGAGATGCAGATGTGGGTGCTTGCGGGCCTAGTTCGCCATCCACAGCGCAGCGGTGTACTTCACCTCGCCGTAGGCCAAGGCCCTATCAAACTTTTTTCCGGCAAAATTCTTACCCGTCATTACATCCACGAACTCCTGTACAGAGGAGGTTGGCATTCTTAAAGACGTTCAACGGCAGCCCCTTGGGATCTCAAAGGCCAGTCGTCTCGGCGCAAGCCTGGGACATAAGGGCATTTATCGCCGCCACTCATAATAATGAGCAGGGAAGCACCATCGGCAAATTCCTGGGTTAGTTTTTGGGGCTTGGCATGGGTGCCTTGTTCTACGAGCTGCCGCACCTGAGAACCCAGCTTTCCTCGGGCAGCAAGTTCGTCATGATCTTCACCCCCGAAGAAGCGCTTCTTGCAACGCACGATCCCGATGATTTGCATTAAGGGGTTCTCTTTTGCCATTGCTTCAAGCTCAGCAAAACGGTGGCTGCGGAATGGCCTGCACCTGCGACCGCAACGCGCTTACCCGCATAACGAGCTCGGTCACATCCTGCTATATCCGGGATTTCGTAGAAAATAAGGAATTGTAGGGAGCTTTCCTCGATGCTTCAATGCCGTTTGCTCCGAGTGGATTGGGTTCACCATAGGTTCCGGAGACGTCGATTAACAGCTGAAGCAAGGACCTCCTTGCGCTGACCGTCCTGTTCGTAGACACCTGGAAAGGAGCGCTTTTGCGTCCTTCAGACTTCATTTTGTCAAAACCGGGACGTGCTACTGACAGGACATCCGCACCGAAATGTATACGGGAATGCAGTTCCCGCATTTCTGCTAAGGGTTCGAGATAATCGCTCACGGTCTTAGAGCCGAGTGGGAGCTTTTCCGGATCGGGAGCTTTCCATTCTGCCTTTTCAAGTAGAGAAGATGCAGCTTTGTCGACGTTATATTTCCAGGGCGAGAAAACCCTCACATGGCCCCATTGAGCCACGTTCTCTCCGATTCTCAAACCATTCGAGAACGAGAGGAACGGCACCTTTTTCAATCAAAGGGGAAGCTGCGGCAAGATCGACGGGTCCCGCTCCTATAACGACTACAGAATTATCCAAGAGATTCGTAGGAACCATACCTCCTCATATTTGCGAAAACGACTATATTGCTTGCTGTTATATACGTCAATGCGTATAAGTGAGGCATGGCAAAATCGGCCCAGTTTGATGTGGAGCGTTTCTTTCAGGCGTTAGGTGATAACACTCGCCTCCGCCTGCTGAACCTGATGGGAGAGCAGGAGATTTGTGTCTGTTACTTCGTCGAGATTCTAGGAGGCCCTCAGCCGAAGATTTCACGGCATTTGGCTTACCTGCGAAGTGCCGGAATTGTGGAAGCTCGGCGGGAAGGGAAGTGGATGCACTACAGAATCATCATGCCTCCGCACATCGGAGCTTCGCAAGTCCTCCGGCAGACCCTTGCTTGGCTGAAGGATGAGAAAGCGATGCAGGCCGATACAGCCCTACTCGCAAGAGCCTGCTGCTCGCCCTCGAAGTATGCCCTACTTGACGGCGCACCCGTTCCCACAATGATTCAAGAAGCGCTCCACGAGGTCAGCTAGATGTCCACCCCCTACACACAGGGTCAGATTTGTGCTCCTGTTGCTCGTAAGAAGCTCTCCTTTCTGGACCGCTTTCTCACGCTCTGGATTTTTCTGGCAATGGCGATTGGTGTTGCTGTCGGCCATTTCGTTCCGGCGTCGGCCGGCTTTGTGAATCGCTTTCAGACCGGAACGACGAACATTCCCATCGCCATCGGGCTCATCATCATGATGTTCCCGCCCTTGGCAAAGGTCCGCTACGAAAAGCTGGGGGAGGTCTTCCGCAATAAGCGCATCCTCGGCTTGTCTCTCGTGCAAAATTGGCTCATCGGCCCGGTGCTGATGTTTCTTCTCGCCATTGTCTTCTTACGCAGCGAACCGGCGTACATGCGCGGCCTGATCCTGATCGGCATCGCTCGTTGCATCGCGATGGTGCTCGTCTGGAATGAGCTGGCAGAGGGCGATACAGATTATGTGGCCGGTCTCGTAGCCATCAACAGTGTCTTTCAGGTGCTCTTCTACAGCCTTTATGCTTGGATCTTCCTGACCGTCCTACCGAAGTTCTTCGGCTTGCAGGGGAGCATCGTGCCTATCAGCATCGGTGACATTGCAAAGAGCGTTGGGCTCTACCTGGGCTTGCCCTTCATCGCCGGGTTCCTGACCCGCTTTGTCCTGATTCGTGCAAAAGGTGAGAAGTGGTATCGCACCCGCTTTGTGCCGCGCATCAGCCCTCTCACCCTTGTTGCGCTGCTTTTCACAATCCTGGTCATGTTCTCGCTCAAGGGAGATCTGATCGTGAGGCTACCGCTCGACGTAGTCAAGATCGCCGTTCCGCTTATCATCTACTTCCTCGTCATGTTCCTGGTGAGCTTCTGGATGGGAAAGAAGCTGGGAGCGGACTATGCTCAATCCGCAACCCTTTCCTTTACCGCAGCGGGGAACAACTTCGAGCTGGCGATTGCGGTTGCCGTGGCGGTCTTCGGGTTGAATTCGGGAGAGGCTTTCGTCGGCGTTGTCGGGCCGCTCATCGAGGTTCCCGCCTTGATCGGTCTCGTCAACGTCGCATTCTGGATGAGAGGGAGGTATTTCAGCTCGGAACCGGCTAATTTCCAGGTGCGTCCGGTAGAGGATGCTCTGTAGCTTTCGAAGGAATGGGCCTGATCGGCTTTCGAAAAGGCATATTCTGACGTTATTACCAGCGGCTTCACCTCGCCGGAAGGTTCTACATCTGTCTTATCTCATAAGGTAAAAGCAGCGCTGCAATCCACTGCAAGAGCCAATAGATTTCCAAGTGCTCTTGCAAACCTGCATTTGCGAAGGCGCCGAAAACCTTGTCACACTAGGGTAGTGTGCGGCAAGAGTATGCAGAGTACGCTGCTTGTACTTGGGATGGAGCCATATTCAAAGGATGTTCTTCGCACATGGCTTGTGTGTTTACCTCAATAAAGCAAAGTATTTCTCCTTTCTATGCGATCAGGTCGATATCTCCTGGAGCACGTCGCGATGTCCACTACATTCTGAAATGACATAAGTAATTGCTGAACCGTGCATCGGCAACAAGGATCACGCCTGTGTCATTGCCCTGCCCGGTCGACTGCATCCACCCCAAGAAGGACGAGGGCGATTTCGGCGCGGCTGATCAGCTGTTTATCCATCCGGTCGAGTGCATCGACTGCGGTGCTGGTTTGCCCGGTGTCCGCGATCTTAGCGGGCAATGACCTGCCGGAGAAATAGTCACACTTTACTGAGAAGAACGCCGCCTACTTCGGACGGTAACGCTTTATCGACAAGAGGAACCGCGCTCCTAAAAAGGGTTTTGCTTTCAGTACTGTTAGAGTTTTGATCATGACACTTACACGAATAGCCGTCATTGCTGCTGTCATCGTTTCAACTGCAACGATAGATGCCAATGCCCAACACATCACAGCCGGGGGCGTATTTGTCGCCACCAATAACGCCAACGGCAATGCAATCGTCATGTATGCCCGGGAGTCGAACGGCGAGCTGCACGCGCTCGGCCAGTTTCCGACAGGCGGGCGCGGGCAGGGCGGCATCAACGATCCGCTTGAATCGCAGAACTCTATTGTTCTAACCGCAGATCACCGTTTCCTCCTCGCCGTCAACGCCGGGACCAGCGATGTATCGGTGTTCCGCGTGGAAGCGGAACGCCTTGCTCTCGTCAGCGTTACACCATCGGGAGGCGGCAACCCGATTAGCCTCGGCGTTCATGGCGACCTCGTTTATGTTCTTAACGCGGGCAGTACCGTCCACACCGCGGGATTCCGACTCAAGCCGTCAGGATTGCTCAGCCCCATTCCAAACTCGCAGAAAACTTTAAGCGACCTTGATGTCGGGCCATCTACGGCTGTTATCTCTCCTGACGGCGGCAAGCTCGTCATCTCAGAACGAGACAACAAGACCGTGGACGTATTTACGATCAAGCCTGATGGATCGCTGACCAATCCGGTATTCAATGCGGTTCACGGCGTTTGGCCTTTCGGGATGATCTTCACACCGTCGGGGCACCTTCTGGTAACGTTCGCCAACGCTCCTTCGCTCGACTACTCCTATACATCTTCCTTCACTGTCAACCCTGACAATACGCTTACGGTCATAAGCGATCAGGCAAACTCTAACGGCGGCAGAAGCTGTTGGATCGCTACAAATGGCGAGTACGCCTGGGTGTCGAATACCACCACAAGCACCATCGGGTACTACGGCTTGACAAAAAATGGCGAGCTCAATTCATTGGGCATAGCGGCCACTGTGCCGGCGACGAGTCCGGTCATTTTCCCGCCGATACCGGCCACCTCCTTTCCTATCGACATGGCGCTATCTGCGGACGGTAAATATCTTTACGACTTTTTCAGCGTCAACGGTCAGCTTACCGGTTTCCTGATAGGCTCGGACGGCTCACTGACCCAGATCGGAAGCGTTTTTCCAGAAGCTCCGCAGACCGGTGCGAACGGAGTAGCCGCATACTAGATTTTTGTTGAGGTTAGAGCGGCCGCTTTCAATTTTCGGGGAACTCGGAAATAAGCGGCCCTGAGCCGACAAAGCCGGCTGCGGATGGCACTGCGCGTCGAGTCCGAGGTCGCTGACACTTTGGTTCGGTCGAAACCCGGTAGTAAGCAATGAAATCGGCTTTGGTGCATTGACTCGAAATTGCCTCTTCAATACACAAGGTCTAGGGGTACAAGGTTTTGTGATCCTCGATTTGTTGTGGCCTGAAAAATTAATGCAACAGAGCCCGAAGGAGACCGTGCTGATTGCTGTTTTGCTTTATACCTTGGTGCGTTGATGGTCTGTAAACCGAGCGCGACCGGTTGCCGAGAGGTGTCAGTTCACGCTCGACAACATATAGCAGATCACGTGAGGCTTGATGCGAATTCCGGTGGTAGCGTAGGCGAAGGTGTCGGCAAGCGGCACACCGGCGAGCAGTTACAGGTAGATGAGGATAGAGGTGCTATATGGGAGGACGCCGATGGTCGCGGACGGAGACCGAAGTGAAAAGGCTGATGACGCCGACGACGCTTATGCCCTTTCAACACCGTGGTCCGGGCGCCGCTCGGGCCACGGCAGGCGCGTGGTACCTTCACCGCCGTCAGCAGGGCGCTATATGGCAGGGATGAGCGACCGCCTGCCCGAGCTACCGCCCGGTGCCTTCCGCAAGGAGGACGGGGGCAACGATGCCGACTTCTATGCGCCGGCTCGGCTGGTCACCCACATCGACGAGGCGGCGACGCGCGCGCTTACCGCTTTTTATCGATCCACCCTACCCGTCGGAGGCGTGCTGCTGGATCTCATGTCGAGCTGGGTTAGCCATCTGCCGCCGGAGGTGGCCTTCACCGAGGTCATCGGCCAGGGCATGAACGCCGAGGAGCTCAGGACCAACTCCCGGCTCAGCCGAAGCTTTGTGCAGGACCTGAACCGCACCCCCATCCTGCCGCTGGAGCCCGACAGCTGCGATGCCGCCCTGTGCTGTGTCGGCGTCCAGTACCTGCAGCGGCCCTTGGAGGTATTCGCTGAAATCTTGCGGGTCCTGCGGCCGGGCGCGCCCTTTATCGTCAGCTTCTCCAATCGCTGCTTTCCGACAAAGGCGGTAGCAATCTGGAGGTCGCTCGACGCTCGCGGACAAGCCGCCCTGGTACGCCTCTACCTTGAGCGCGCCAGCTTTCGCGACATCAGCGCGGACGTGCTGCGGGACGGCTCCGAGAGCGACCCGCTGATTGCGGTCACGGGACGGCGTTGAAGAGGTTGCTACAGCTGAGCTTCTACTTCTAGGCGATCCATCGGAAGACGGCGGATGAATTGTTTTTTGCAGTCCGCTTCCCTTTGGCTGCCTCTCAGTATTGAGCCGCATCCTGGCGGGTGGACGAGATGTATGTGAAGGTTGGTAGGCGTTGGAATGCCTATTTCGAGCCGTTGATAAGCACGGCCGCTTGATTGACTCGATGTTGGCAGCTCGCCGCAATACTTGTGCAGCCCATTTGTGCGAAGCGCTTTAACAGCCCGGACAAAAGCCTGGAGACCCGATTTTTCCACGCGAAGGTAGCCAAGGTCGCTTTGATACGCGATCGTGGTTTGTTCCAGGCCTTAAGAAAGCTGGGCTCGTAGGTTGTGTCCGGCATTGCAACCCACATACATTTTGCAGCTGGCTGGCGATGGCTGGGGACAGCCATAAAGGAAATCCAAGAGGCCGCCGGCCACCTCACCGTATCTATGCCGGGCCGTTACTTACACCTGAGTCCGAGCCGCCGGCAATCGGTTGTTGAGCGTATTGCCCGAATGTCTCTGGAAGCGGTTAAGAACGCTCCAAGGATACAAGTGGTACCGGAAATGGCACCACTCTAACCTAAACTTTCCTGAAGAAATACTTTTAAGCTAAGTTGTTCAGAATCATGGTGCCGGGAGGGGGGGTCGAACCCCCACGAGGTTGCCCTCGGCGGATTTTGAGTCCGCTGCGTCTGCCAGTTCCGCCATCCCGGCTTTCGAACTGACTTGGGTGTCAGCCGGCAGCACTGCCGATAGTATCGCATGAACTTTTTAACAGCTACGGCTAGTTAGGTGCGCTTTGTGCAGGCTGTGTCGCTATCCCTGCATGCAGAAAGTTCCACGTGCCCTGTGCCGTAGCCCGGCCTTGCTCTATGCCCAGCTTTGCAATCACGGCGCAGCGTGACAGATCGAGAAAGTTTTTTCCGATAGCATTGCCGACCTTCCGGTCCGGCAAGATCGCCAGGGTGCGGCTCCCTTTTGCTTCAAGCGATTTACGCTCTTCGTTCAAAGGAGATTTGAGGCCGAACGTGTTGCCGAGCGGGTCCAGGATCACCACTCTTGCGCATCCTTCGGCCACCTCCGCATTGGTCGAGGAGCCGAGACCTCCGTCAATAAATGCTCGTCCATCAATGCGAACCAGGGGAAACGCGCATGGAACCGAGCAGCTTGCCGCAATGGCAAGCGGTAAAGGCTTGCCGGAGCTTGCACTCCAGACTAGAAAGTCACCTGTCTCGGCGTCGATCACTGTAATCTGCAGCTCCGGTTCCAATGGCCAGGAGCCTGACGGAGAGTAGTACTTTGCAACCAGCCTGGTCCAGGCGTCTCCTTGTTCCTCAGACCGAAGCGCGCTTTGACCCAGCGATCGTCGAAAGCCTCGCAGGTCTCGCGTCAGCAGTTTGGCTTTAAGAAAAGCGGCGAAGAACTTGGCCATGGCAGGCCTGAAGTTGCCGGAATGTATGGTTTGCGCCTGTTGGGCTATCAACTCCGATACGGAGCGGCATACCGCCAGATGAGCGCCGACGATGGCACCGCCGGAAGTCCCGATAATTTTGCCGGCGAGCAAGGGCGATAGTGCTTCCTCACTGTGCACAGCCCAAACCTCAGCCCAGCCTTGCAAGATGCCTGCCTGCCACGCCACGCCCAGCGGACCGCCGCCGCCCAGCACCAGCGCGCTCCCATTTGCCTCGTTATGCATGGCCAATGGGATGCGAGCGTAGCTTATACCTGCACTACCGGTTGTGCAGCAGCTACCGGCTGATGAACAGACCGGCCTTGCACATGCGTTTTGCTGCCGCGCCCGCTCGCGCCCAGGGCGGTCTGCAGCAGCACGTACAAAACCGGGATGAAGAACAGGTTCAGGATGGTGGACAAGAGCATGCCGCCGACAATTGTGGTGCCGACGGAGTGGCGGCCGTTTTCACCGGCACCATGCGCGAATACCAGCGGCATGACGCCGAGGATGAACGCGAATGAAGTCATAAGGATAGGACGGAGGCGAAGCTCGGCTGCCTCAATCGCTGCATCGATAATGGAGCGGCCCTGACGGCGGAGCTGCTCGGCAAACTCCACGATCAGGATGGAGTTTTTCGCTGAAAGTCCAATCAGCATGACCAGCCCGATCTGGCAGTACACATCGTTCGGCAGGCCGCGCGAGGACTGTGCAAGCAGTGCGCCCAGCACTGCCATGGGAACGGCAAGCAGGATGATGAACGGTAGCGCAAAACTTTCATAGAGCGCTGAAAGCGTAAGGTAGACCACCAGGATGCCGAGACCGAAGATGATGACAGTCTTGCCCGAAGACTCGATTTCTTCCAGTGCGAGGCCGGTCCAGCTGTAGGTCATGCCTTGCAGCATGTACTGCTTGGCAGTGGCCTGCATAACATCCAGGCCTTCGCTCGAACTCAGACCCGGTGCCGCGGAGCCGTCGATCTCTGCGGAGCGGAACAGGTTGTAATGCGAAATGACAGCAGGCGCTGAATTTTGTTGCAGCGTTACAAAGTTCTGCAGCGGGATCATCTGGCTTGAAGCGGAGCGAACATAGAACTGGCGAATGTCTGCCGCAGTACGCCGGAACTGCTCGTCAGCTTGCACGTACACCCGGTAGGAGCGGTTGTTGAAGTCAAAATTGTTGATGTACTCCGAACCCATATAGACGCCCAGTGCATTGGTTACTTCGGAGAAGGGAACGCCGAGCGACTTCGCCTTTTCACGATCAATCGAGACCAGGACCTGAGGATCATTTGCTGTGTAGGAGGTGAAAAGCCCGACGAGCTTGCCGCCCATAGACCCTCTCGCAATAATGGTATGCGCGACACGGTCAAGGTCCTGCAAGGTGTTGCGGCCCAGGTCTTGCAATTCAAAAGCGAAGCCGCCGAAGTTGCCGAGGCCGGAGATCGCCGGCGGTTCCAGTGCAATGACCAGCGCGCCTGGAATCATGAGGCACTTCGGACGAATGCGAGCCACGATATCGGACGCCCGTTCCCCCGGGCCGGTGCGCTTCGTAATGGGTTGCAAGGGAGCAAACGTGAGTCCGAAGTTTGGTGCATTACCGGTAAATGAGAAGCCGGCGATCGAGAAGGTGCCGAAGATGTCCTTTTCCTGTGCGAGCAACTGCGATAACCGGTCCTGGATACCCTTGGTGTAGGCCAGGGAGGCACCTTGCGGTGACTGGACCACGATGATCAGATATCCCTGATCTTCCTGCGGAACAAAGGCAGTGGGTACTGCTTTGTAAACAAGCGCGGTTGCCGCCAAACCGCCCACAAACAGCAGCAGCATGACATAACGCATGCGGATGACAAAGTGGATCAGGCCGGCATAGCCGCGGCTCATGCTGCGGATGCCGTTGTCGATGGCACGAAAGACGACGTTTTTATGCCCCTCTTTGCGCAGCAGCAGTGCCGCAAGCGCAGGTGACAAGGTAAGTGCGTTGAAGGCTGAAATAGCGATCGAAAATGCAATCGTCAGCGAAAACTGCTTGTAAAGCAGCCCGGTAGTGCCGGGGAAGAACGCAACCGGGATGAAGACCGAGATCAGCACGAGCGAGGTCGCAATGACGGCACTTGTCACTTCGCTCATTGCAATGGATGTCGCCTCATGCGCGTCTGCGATGCCCTCACTGATATGGCGTTGTACGTTTTCAATAACGACAATCGCATCATCGACGACCAGGCCAGTTGCGAGCGTGATTCCGAACAAAGTCAGCGTGTTGATGGAGAAGCCGAAGATTTTTAGAAACGCGAAAGTGCCGATCAACGAAACCGGAATAGTCACAGCGGGGATGACCACCGCGCGCCAGTCCTGCAGGAAGAAATAGATGACCAGGATGACGATTACGACAGCTTCAAGCAGCGTCTGTATGACGTCGCGAATGCCTTGAGCGACTACTGTGGTCGTATCAAAGGCGACAACATACTTCATGCCGGGCGGGAAAGTCTTCGATAGCTCCGCCAGGACTGCCTTGCCTTGCTTATCTACATCTAGCGCATTGGCATTGCTCAGTTGCTGCACGCCGAAACCGACCGCCGGGATTCCTGAAAATTTCAGGTCAGAACCGTAGGATTCAGCTCCCAGTTCCGCATGCCCTACATCGCCGACACGCACGATTCCATTCGATGTGTTTTTAACAATGATGTCATTGAACTGCTGCGGCGTGGTGAGACGGCCGATGGCGTTCACTGTGATCTGGAAGGTCTGGCCCGAGGTGTTTGGAGGTTGACCGAGCTGGCCCGCAGGCACCTCAACATTCTGTTCCTGAACGGCGGCAATGACATCAGTTGCGGTGAGCTGCCTTGCTGCCAGCTTGGTCGGGTCAAGCCATACACGCATGGCGTATTTGCGTTGGCCGAAAATCATCACATCGCCGACGCCGGGAATCCGCTTCAGGGCATCCTTGACGTACACATCGATGTAGTTCGAGAGAAACAAATTGCTGTAACGGCCTACAGGATCGGAGAAGACGCCGCCGGCAAATACAAAGTTTGAGTTTGCCTTGTTGACAGTGATACCGGTCTGGTTGACCTGGGCGGGCAGCTGGCCGGTGGCGGATGAGATCCGGTTTTGTACGTCTACCGCGGCGATATCAAGGTTGTAGCCTGTCTCAAACGTGGTGGTGATGGCGCTGGTGCCGTCGCTGCCGCTTGTTGAAGATATATAGCGCATGCCCGGTACGCCGTTGATGGCTTCTTCAAGCGGCGTGGTTACAGCGGACTCAACTACCTGCGAGTTGGCACCGACATAATTGCTGGTGACCGTGACTTGCGGGGGTGCGAGCTGCGGGTACTGCGAAATAGGAAGAGTAGGGATACAGACCGCGCCGGCCAAAATAATCAGCAGTGCACAGACAGAGGCAAATACCGGACGCCGTATGAAAAAATCGACCAAGAGCTGGTCCTTTCAGACCCCCATCCGCCGGGGGTGCCGCTTAAATGCGTTGCGTTACGACCCGAGGGGGTGGACCGGGAAACCTTCCTGCAAAATCTGCAGGCCCGACAAAATCACTTTTTCACCGGGAGCCAGTCCGCTCTGGACTGCGTAGGTGTTACCGACGGTATCGCCGAGCTGCACAGGCTTTTCATGCGCAATGTATTTGCCGCCGCCTGTGTCCTGCGCAACATAAACAAAGCTTTGACCGCCGAGCCGGGTGACAGCGAGCACGGGTACTGTCGGCATCGGATTGCTTGACCAGATGACACGCGCCTTGACCAGCTGCTGGTTCCGCAACCTGTCAAGAACTGAAGACTGCACGGGGGCTTTGAGCAAGATGCCCTGCAAACCATTGTCAACTTGAGGCGAGAGGAAATCGACCTTCGTCGTAGCGACAGACTTTCCATCGGCATCAAGGATGTTGACGGGCAGGCCTATCTTAAGGTCTGCTGCGCGTTCTGTGGGCACATAGATGTAGGCTTCAAGGTCCGTATTGGCATCAAGGGTTGTCAGCAGGGTAGTGGGTGAAACATAATCGCCGATATGAACCGGGATGTCGCCGACCGTGGAATCAAAAGGAGCGACAAGGCGGTAGTAGCCGAGCTCCCGCTTTTGCGTGGATGTGGTCGCCGAGGAAGACTCGTAATCGGCTTTAGAATTGCGGAAGTTCTGGAGCGCCTGATCGTAGGCGTCGCGCGAAGTAATACCGGCCTCGAACAGTTTGCGCTGCCGCTCCACCTGGGACTGGTTGTACTCATAGACAGCAAACTTTTGCTGCTCCGTGGCTGAGGCGGAGTCGAGAGTAGCGCGCTGCTTGACCGGGTCAATCTCCATTAAAACTTGACCCTTCACAACATGCTGGCCGGAGTGGACCTCAATGTTTGTCAGATTTCCATCAACCTGGGGGTTGATGTTAGCGGTGCGGCGAGATTTAATTGTTGCGACATACGTATCGCCCTGCGGTACTGCTGTAGAGGTAACCGTTAAGGTCTGCACAGGCAGGCCGCCGGGCGGTAAGGCAAACCCTCCGCCTGCCCCGGCGCGTGTCTTTGGCTTGCAGGCGGCAAGTGGTCCCAGCAGAACAAGGCAAACAAGTGCAGCAAGGGTGGAACGTTGTCGAGATGTCACGCATAGCCTCTTGAGATCGATTCAGCCGGGATGCTGATCGGCCGTAGCATGTTGCTAACGGCCGCTTCCAGGTTGCCTGCTTAGATGCTCGTGAAATCTTTCGGCTGCAAATAGTAGTGCATGGAGCATCCTGTACAGGGTGCAGCCGGCACAGGATGCTTTGTACTCCTAAAGAAAAGCTACAGACTGCACGCCTGCCACATCAAATGCCTTGCGGCAGCGGATGTTCTTGCAGGCGGCTTTGTCATCACGTCGCACCATATAGGACTGTGCCTTGGCAAAGCGGGCACGGTCGCGCTCATCGGCACCGCGACCCAGTTGCGTCTTTTTGCGCCGCACCAACCAGCCCAGCTGGTACTCGTCCGCCTTGCCGCAAAACGGGCAAGTCATCATATGGGTTCGCTGCTCAGGCTTTTCATCAAAAAAATCGCGTTCTTCCACTGGTCCTCCTCGTAAACTTGAAGCTCCATTATCCCGCACTTCACAGGGAGGAGAAATGGCATCATGGCGAGCAAGCGCAAAGGGGTATTCAGCACCGTGAAGGCAGTTAAAGCCAATGCTCGCATCAAGGTGGGCCAGCCGAAGCCGGCCAGGATTATCGCGGAAAAACCGGCACCCGGCGCACCGGGAAAACATAAAACGGCTCTGCTCACGACGCTAAATACTGAGAACAATGATCTTTAGCGAGAGCGTTGAGGAACTTTAGTATCTCTCTCTACTTGCCGTGACAGCGTAGACTGGAAGTAGGGATTAGGCTTTCGGCAGGCTTCAAGGGCTGCGACTAGACTCGGAAAAAGAGGAATGATGCGCTCACAGTTGGTGTATGCCGCCGGGATCAAGATGGAAAACCGGTATCTTCTCGCAGTTGTCACCATGCTTGCCGTGCGCAAGTTGCACATCGTATCGACACGTACCGAAGACACAGCCAACCATGTTTTCTCAGAGCTTGCCGCGGGCCGGGCACTCGACGTGACCATGCCCGATCTAAAGCCCCAGGCGCTTATTGAGCCTCTTTTGCTTCCCGTTGGCGCTTAACTCTCTCCCCACGTTGACTTTACCTTCCTAATCTCATAATCTGTGATTCTTGCGTATCCACACGCTTGCTGTGCAGGCGTGTGGACGTTTGAACTCCTGTAAGCCTGCTTCCAGAAGCATTTCGGGAGCGGCACCCTACGGTAGAGAGTTCATTTTTCCGGCGGTTATTCGCGGAGCAGGCCGGTACAGACGCCCTTCTGGGATCGTTCCATACCAACAAGTTTTTGTTATAGCAGTGCGATTTGTTGTCAGTGTTGTGAGGGAGTACGAGATGTCTACTTTTATACCGAGTGCGCTTGAAATTGAACGCAAATGGTTTGTGGTCGATGCCGCTGGCAAGACCGTGGGCCGGCTTGCGACCGAGGCAGCCAGCATTTTGGCCGGCAAGCGCAACCCCAAGTACGTCCCATATATCGATATGGGCGATCACGTCATTGTATTGAACGCCGAAAAGGTTCGCCTGACCGGGCTCAAGTCCGAGAAGAAGGTCTACCGTCGTTACACCGGTTTTCCCGGTGGCCTGCGTGAAGAGTCGTTTCTGCGCTTGTTAAAGCGGCGGCCGGAAAAGATCATCGAGGAAGCCGTGCAGGGCATGTTGCCGAAGACCAAGATGGGTCGCCAGATGGCTACCAAGCTCAAGGTCTACCGCGACGATAAGCACCCGCACCAGGCACAGCAGCCTCAGGTACTTGAAATTAATACCAACTTAGGCAAGAACAGGGGCTATCAGCATGGCTAATCTGGTGCAGTACTACGGAACAGGTCGCCGTAAGTCGGCAATCGCCCGCGTGTTTCTCCGTCCCGGCAACGGCGGTTTTACAGTCAATAAAAAGCAGCATGACGTCTACTTTGTGACGGAACAGCAGAGGATTGCTGCAAAGCGTCCGCTCACTTTGACGGAGCTTACCGCCAACTTTGACGTAGTCACGACCGTGCGCGGCGGCGGTGTATGTGCACAGGCTGATGCCATCAAGATGGGCATTTCACGGGCTCTTCTTGAGTTCAATTTAGAGCTGCGTCCCATGCTCAAGGCCGACGGCCTGCTGACCCGTGATGCTCGCATCAAGGAGCGCAAGAAGTATGGTCAGAAGGGTGCACGTGCGCGCTTCCAGTTCTCGAAACGCTAACATTCGCTTTGCTGTATCCAGGTGTCATCCTGAGCAAGTCAGGTGTCATCCTGAGCGAAGCCGAAGGATCTGCTTTTGCTTTTCGCACTACCCGGCGCAAGTCGGCATACCGGAAGTGATTCTCCCGCACATAGGGATCAATCCGGGCGCGGCAAGCCCGGATGCAACTTACATTAGGAGGCTATTTGGCAACCATCACTATGAAGGAACTGCTTGAGGCGGGCGTCCACTTTGGACACCAGACCAAGCGTTGGGACCCGCGTATGAAGGAGTACATCTTCGGCGAGCGCAACGGGATTTACATCATCGACCTGCAGAAAACCTTGAAGATGTTCAAGGAAGCGTCGAAGTATGTAACCGATCTGACTGCTACAGGCAAAGTCATTCTATTTGTAGGTACCAAGCGCCAGGCGCAGGATGCCGTTGCTGAAGAAGCGAATCGCTGCGGAATGTTCTACATCAACCAGCGTTGGCTCGGCGGTTTGTTGACCAACTGGGTCACAGTGCAGAAATCTGTAAAGCGGCTCCAGGAACTGGATGAGATGGCGACTGATGGCCGCTATGAGCTGCTGACCAAGAAGGAAGTCATCAAGCTGGAGCGCGAGCGCAAGCACCTCCAAGCCAACCTGGCCGGCATTAAGAATATGAAGCGCCTGCCGGATGCTCTATTTATTGTCGATTCGAACGCTGAAGGCATTGCCGTTAAGGAAGCTCGCAAGCTAGGTATTCCTGTTGTCGCAGTGGTCGATACGAACTGCGATCCAACGGTGGTTGATTATGTGATCCCGGGCAATGATGACGCTCTGCGTGCGATCCGCCTGTTTACCTCAAAAATTTCGGACTCGGTCATCGAGGGTGTGCAGATGGCGAATGACAAGCAGTTCATGGATGTCGCCGGTGTTTCGTCAGAATCGCAATTTACTCCGGAAACTTTTGAAGCAGGTTCTCTTGAGTCCGGGTCTGATGCACCTGCCGCCGAAGAGGAGCCGGAAGCCGAGGTCGATCTTGAGTCTGCTCTCGGTGGCGGCATCCGCAAGGCGCCGGTAGGCGTCGGCGTTATCACAGAGCCGGAAGTGATTGAAGGCACTGTTTAGATAGCATGGTACTTGGTCTGCATAGAGTGGCGTGGGCCGTCCGGCACCACGCCATCGCTGCGTATGGATGCATAGCAACGCCGCCTTGCGCGGCGTACATGGAGAAGCGAGAGTGGCAGCAGTGAGTGAGAAAATTGACGCAAAACTTGTTAAAGAGCTCCGCGAAAAGAGCGGCGCACCCATGGGTGACTGTCTCAAGAGCTTGCAGGAAGCCAAGGGCGATATGGACGCTGCATTCATCATCCTGCGAAAGCGCGGCATGGCCTCAGCAGCTAAAAAAGCCTCGCGCGGCACGAATGAAGGCGCGGTCGGTACCTATATTCATGCCGGCGGGAAAATTGGTGTGCTGCTTGAAGTGAATTGTGAATCGGACTTCGTGGCCCGTACTGAGGACTTCCAGGAATTGTTGAAAGACATTGCGATGCACATTGCTGCGACTGATCCGCGCTATGTTCGCCGCGAGGACGTGACGGAAGCCGACCTTGCCCGCGAGAAAGATATCTACCGCGCCCAGGCAGCCGAAACCGGCAAGCCCGCACCGGTGATCGAAAAGATCGTTGAAGGCAAGATGACCAAGTTCTATGAAGAGTTTTGCCTGCTCGATCAACCGTTCATTAAGGAGCAATCGCTCTCGATTAAGGAAATGGTCGCGCAAAAGGTGGGCAAACTCGGCGAGAATATCACCGTGCGCCGCTTTGCCCGCTTCAAGGTCGGCGACCCGGTTTGGACCGTGGCGCAGGTCAAGGCAGAAGATTTACCGACAACGGCAGAATAATTCAGCCCTGATCCTGCTCTGATAAAGAAGCCCGGCTTGCAAGCCGGGCTTCTTTACTTTGCATTTCCTTTAATAATGGCTTATGAAGTGTTTCAAGGCTTTGTATATGCGCTGCATACGCATTCTGAAAACATTAGCGTCGGTTTCATAGTTGCTCCAAGCGTCGCTCCTGCAAAGCTGATGACGGTAAATTTGCCTGTAAAGTGTTGTAGTTATCGTGCAGCCTGCGGCGCCGGCAGGAACAGCTTGCATCCCATGTAGTAGGGACTTCCTCATGGCTGCCATCCTCCGCGCTGCGTTCGGTTACTTTTTCCTGGTCTTTATGATCCGCATCGTCGGGCGCCGTCCCGGCAAACAGATGAACCCGTTTGAGTTTGTACTGATCTTCTTTATCGGCGGCCTTGCGCTTACCTTTACCGTGGCAGACGATCGTTCGCTTACCAATGCTTTTACGCAGATCATCACCATCGCCCTGGCTCACTTGTTTCTCGTCATGCTGCGGCAATCTTCTAACCGCATCGCAAGGCTGCTCGATGGCACACCGCTTATTTTGATGGAAAATGGCCAATGGCATCAGGAAGCGATGCAGGGCATGCTGATTGGGAAAGACGATGTTATGACCGCGGCGCGTGACAAAGGCATTTCTTCGCTGGACCGCATTTCCTATGCGGTGCTGGAACGCAATGGTGAGATCACGATTGCCGGCATCGAAGACTAAGAGGGCCGACAAGCCATGAAAACGTCCACAGAGCCGGTTGAGGATTCTGTCGCCAAGGTCAGCAATGATGTTGCCGTCGGTGAAGATCTGGCATTTCAACGCCGCTGGTGGCGCTTTGAAAGAGCAGTCTGGATCTTTTTCGGCATCATCGTACTGCTCGACCTTGCGGGAGTATTCGGGCGTGGCCCGGCAGCAAACGCTCACAAGGAAACTGCGGATGGAGCCATGCAGCTACGGTACGAGCGCATTGAGCGCTTCAGTACTCCATCCATCCTCACCATCCACTTCGGTGGGAATGCCGTTCGAGATGGAGCTATCAAGCTCTGGGTCAGCGATTCAATCGTCAATACTCTTGGAAATCAGCGCATTATTCCGTCGCCCGCTACATCGATGACAATCGATGACGGAATTCTTTATACCTTTCCGTCGGGTGTACATCCCAACTCTGTCGAGTTCGCCCTGCAACCGGACCGCCCCGGCCTCTCTCACTTCACAATCCGCCTTGTTCCAGGGAATGATCCGCAGCACCCCATGGACTCCATTACAGCCGGTGTCTTTGTCATGCCTTAGTACAAGTCAAGGAAAGAGCCTATGTACACAATCCTCCATGCCATTCTGGGCTACTTCTTTCTGCTCTTCGTGGTGCGCGTCCTCTCCCGCAGACCCGGCGGACAGCTCACACCGTTTGAATTTGTCATTGTGTTTCTTATCGGCGGTCTGATCATTCTCGCTACCGTAGGCGACGACAAATCCATTACCAATTGCGTTTGCGCCATCATCACCATCGGTCTCATGCATCGCATCACGGCCCGAATACGGGCGAAATCCCCACGATTTGGAACTGCTATTGACGGGTCTCCACTCATTCTGAGAAAAGATGGGGAATGGCAACGAGAAACCATGCGAAGGATGCGTCTCGATGATGAAGACATTATGGCGGTTGGCCGCAGCAAAGGTATCCGCAGCCTTGCCGGCATGAAGTACGCCATCCTGGAGCGTGTCGGTACCATCAGCATTATTCCTTCTGAAAACAAGACTGAAGCTAACAAGCAGTCGCAGGAAGCATCCCTAAACTCCACACCCGTTGAAAGGCAGACAGAAAAAGGGGATAGCAGGTGACGGCAGATGGGCAGATTGAGCGCACCATAGAAACTCTGGTGCCGGCGCGGATGGATCGCCTGCCTTTCAGCCGCTGGCATGTGCGCATTGTGCTGGCCCTGGGCAGTTCCTGGATACTCGATGGGTTGCAAGTCACACTGGCCGGGTCGCTGGCGGGTATTCTTGAAGACAAGCGCGGGCTCTCACTCTCCGCGCCGCAGGTCACTGCCGGGGCTACTACGTATCTTGCCGGCGCTGTGCTGGGCGCGCTGTTCTTCGGCTACCTGACAGACCGGCTGGGCCGCCGCAAGCTGTTCCTGGTCACCCTTGCCACCTACTCACTAGCCACACTGGCAACGGCGCTTTCCTGGAATTTCGCAAGTTTCGCACTGTTTCGCGCATTTACGGGCTTCGGTATCGGCGGCGAGTACGCCGCGATTAATTCCGCTGTCGATGAGCTGATCCCCGGCAAGGTGCGCGGCACAGTCGATCTGATTGTGAACGCCACTTTCTGGCTGGGCGCGATCCTGGGTTCTCTGGCCTCGTTCAAGCTGCTCGACGGCAGCATCCTGCCCATCCACATCGGATGGCGTGTGGCCTTCTCGATAGCCGCCCTGCTGGGTGCGGGCGTACTGCTGTTGCGCCTGAAAGTGCCGGAAAGCCCGCGCTGGCTCATGCTGCGCGGGCGCAAGGAAGAAGCTGAAGCCATTGTCTCCGGCATCGAAGCAACAATCCGGAAAAGCGGCAAACAACTGCCGGACCCGCAAGGGTCGCCGATGCGGATTGCCGTGCGTGATTACACACCCTGGGGCGATGTCTTCGGCAACATGCTGGGCGACAACCGCATGCGGTCATTTCTGGCATTGGTGCTGATGGTAGGGCAGAGCTTCTTTTTCAATTCCGTTTTCTTTACGTATGGCTTGATCGTGAAGAGCTTTTACGGTGTCAGCAATGCGCGTCTGCCGCTGCACCTGCTGCCGTTTGCTCTGGGGAGCTTTCTCGGCCCTATCCTGCTGGGGCCGCTATTTGACCGCTGGGGTCGCAAGCCCATGATTGCGGTCACATATGGTGTTTCCGGTCTCATGCTGCTCGCGGTCCTCTATCCGTTTGTCCATGGGCTGCTCACAGCCGACACGCTCGACCTCTGCTTCAGTGCTATTTTCTTTGTCGCTTCTTCTGCTGCAAGTGCGGCGTACCTCACGGTCAGCGAAATTTTTCCGCTTGAGATTCGTGCGTTTGCCATTGCTATCTTTTATGCACTAGGCACGCTTGCCGGGGGCGTGGCTGCACCCATATTCTTCGGAGAGCTGATCGCTTCCGGCTCACGGGCGCATGTGGCCTGGGGTTACGCGCTGGGTGCCACGCTCATGGTGCTGGGGGCTGTGTGTGAGCTGGTGATCGGCGTAGAAGCGGCGGGACAATCGCTTGAGTCTGTGTCGAAGCCGCTGCAAAGCCGCTAATAAGCATGGCTTAAGAGGCTGCGCCAAGCTTCATCTCGTCCCGTCTCAGTTCCTCATGCAACTACTTTGAATTCATCCCACTTGCACTGGATTCTGAAATCATCGGGTCGAGCAGGGCGCGGTCATTGTTTCTGACGTTGCCGACACGAGCACTCACAGGCCACGCCTTCATCGCCTCCGCATCATAGGGCCGCAGCAGATCAACCGGCAAATGGGAGGGCTCGGCGGGTTGCAGCCATCGCGCATAGTCTGCCGGTTTCAGAATTACCGGCATGCGGGTATGAATCGGCTCCATCAGCGCGTTCGCGTCTGTGGTGATGACGGAGAAGGTTTCAAGCAGCTCCGCCTCATGCTTCCATGTCTCCCAGATTCCGGCAAAGGCGCATGGTTCGCCATTGTTTAGGCCGATGGCGAAAGGCTGCTTTTCCTTTGGGCCCAGCTTTTGCCACTCATAGAAATTGTCTGCCGGGACCAGGCAGCGACGTCGCTTGACGGCTTCACGAAAGGCGGGCTTTCCTGTGATCTCTTCAGCGCGAGCGTTGAAGGTCGCGTAACCTGCTTTTGCATCCTTGGCCCAAAACGGCACAAGCCCCCAGCGCATCAGCTTCAGCTCGCGCTTACCCTCGGTATCCAGCCGAACTACCGGCTGAAAGGTCTGGGGCGCGATGTTGTAGCTGGGGAAGAAATCAGGAGCTTCTTCCACTTCGAAGTAATCCATCACTGTTTCACTGCCTGATGTTCTTCCGTACCGTCCGCACATAATTTTCTCTGCTCCTTCATACGACGTAGCCTGCGACCTCAAAGGAGACATCGCAGGTCCACGCAGCGTTATGTCAATAGGATTCCCGGCGGGTCTTCTGGGTGTTGTTGCGCTGTGAAGATGATGTCGCTATTCCAACAAAGGTCTCTATTTCCGGGCGTATATTCAAGGCGTCGGGTCAACGGCAATGACCTTGTAACAAGCCCTTCTGGAGGGCACCATGCATCGTACCTCGCTCCCGCTCGTTCCGCTTACAGCTATGGCTTTCCTGGCAATCTCTACATCGACCGGTGCCCAAGCGCCTGAGCCTGCCCAGACGCAAGCCGCGGAAAACCAGATTGTGCGACTGAGCCTGGTAGAGGGCGACGTTCGCGTCTCGCGCGGCAAGGCAGCTGAGCGTGCCGGCGGCGGCGTGTGGGGAGAAGCCGCCAAGAACCTACCCATCGAGTCGGGCTTCAGCCTGGTGACCGGCACAGGGCGCGCCGAGATCGAGTTTGAAGACGCCTCGACTGTGTACCTGGGCGAGAATTCCGTTTTGCTGTTCAATCAGCTCACCGCAGACGGCAATGTCCCACATTCTGAGCTGACATTATTAAGCGGCACAGCGACACTGCATGTGCAACCTGCAGTTCCAGGCGAGACTTTCAACCTCAGCACTCCCAATGCGCGCCTTGGCACGGGCTACGGCGCGGCGCTGTTTACACGGGTTGACAGTTACCTCGATGCCACGGAAGTCACGCCGCAGGAAGATACCTCATTCCACATGAACACACCGGCGGCTACAAAGATGATTGCGGGCCAGACCACAACCTACTATGCCGACCATCGCGTAGTGACCGGCACGGTTAGCCGCGGCGAACCGGCAGCATGGGATGCATGGACTGCCAAGCGCGTGGCTGCGCGATCTGCTGCCATGGCAGCCACCTTGAAGGAGTCTGGGCTTACGGCACCCATACCCGGCTTGGCGGAACTGAAAGGGCAGGGAACTTTCTTTGACTGTGCGCCCTACGGTACGTGCTGGCAGCCGAACGGCGGGTGGTCCGGGCAGGAGAAACCGGCGGCACCGCCCCAGACACAACTCAGGACTCCCCATTCGATAGAAGGGGCGAGCTACCGACCCTTGTGGCAATCAGAATGGCAGACAGGCGCTCCAAGGGCGCGCCTACTGCAGGTAGCGCAGTTCCAGACCGGGTTCTCCGGCAGCGGTTATGGTCAGGACCTAAACGGATTTGACGACGAGTTCGCAGGAGGCTTCTTCCCCTGTTCCCCATATCAGTTTCAGCGGTTCGGCGGTCAATTCGATCAATACGGAGGCGGTTTCGGCCTGGGCCCCTCCTATAACTGGGCTTTGTGCCACGCGGGCAGCTGGATTCAGCGGCAGCATCAGTACGTGTGGGTTGCCGGTTCGCGGTTGCATCGTCGCGCTCCGGTGAGCTGGGTGAAGTATGGGCATACGACCGCCTACGTTCCTATTCATCCCGGCGATGTCGTAGGCAAAGCTCCGCTGAATCTTCAGCATGGTGTATTCACATTTGGTGGGAAACAAGGTGGATCTGTCCAGAGAATCGCCTTTACCCCGGCTACACCGGTCAAGGTTCTCAACTCGGGTCCGAAGCAGTTTCGTAGCGCGTTCTACACTCCGCTACAACCGGCTACCGCGCCCCAGCCGATAGCGCATATGGCAGGCTCGGCTCCATTGAGTATCGCGGCAGGAAAGCAGCCCGCGAGCAGGCCGGGCGGCACCCCCATCACGTTCGACCATAAGACGCAAAGCTTTGTCATGGTGCGGCCACTGGTTGTCGGCGGTCAAACGGCGATGGCGACGCAGCGCTTTGGCGCGCACGTGGAGGCGGGCGGAAACGGTGCCCGGTCTGGAGCCATCAGCACAGTTGCATCAGGTCATGCGTCGTCGGCTTCATCAGGTGCGGGGGGATCGGCGGGTGTTTCAAGGTCTGCCGCCGTCGGAGCTTCCGGCGGGGGAGCGTCGCATGCGAGCGGCGGCGGCGCTCACCATTAAAACAGGGTTCATGTCAGGGGGAGAAAATCGCATCCTCTGAGCGGGTTTGCAAAATTGCGAAACCAATGTCCGGTGTCATCCTGAGCGGAGCGCAGCGAAGTCAAAGGACCTGCTTGTCCTGGACCATGGCACCAAAGTCAAAGGCAAAAGCAGATCCTTCGGCTTCGCTCAGGATGACACCTGTTTTGTTTGTCCCCAACCTTATTACATAGACGGACCGTAGGTCACCACTTAAGCAAAACCAGCTGCGCGCAGAAACCTGGACCCATGGCTGCCAGGATGCCGTAGCTGCCCGGTGCGGGTCGGCGCTCACGGATGGTGTCCTCAAGCACGAACAAGACTGATGCTGACGACAAGTTGCCGACTTTGCGCAGCGATTCCCAGGAAAGCGCGCACTCTTCGCGCGATACCCTGGCACCTTCTGCCATGGCTTCGAGCACCTTGGGGCCGCCTGTATGCAAAACCCAGGACGTAATTTGATCCCGACGGAGACCGTTGGCTGCAAGAAAATCCGCGAGGTCGGGCGCAAGGTATTTACGAATGATCGCCGGTACTTCAGGCGACAGCACCAGGCTGAAGCCCTTCTCGCCGATGTCCCAACCCATTGCGTCTTCCGTATTCGGATAGAAGTTTGAAGCTGCGGCGACGACGCTAGGGCCTGCCGGCTTCGGCAGTTTGACGTTGTCGCCGGCAACGATTACTGCCGCGGCTCCATCGCCGAACAAGCCGGTCGCGATGAAATTGGCAACCGAAAGGTCGCCGCGCTGCCAGGTCAGTGAGCACAGCTCGACAGAAAGCAGAACGGCGATTTTGTCCGGGTACGCTTTGACATAATCATGTGCCTGCGCGATGCCGGAAGCCCCGGCCACGCAGCCCAGGCCGAAGATGGGAGTTCGTCGCACGTCGCCCGGCAAGCCCATGCGGTTGCACAGATGCGCGTCCAGTGACGGGCTTACCACGCCGGTGACAGTCACCGTCAATAAAGCGCCGATGTCTTCCTTCTGCAATCCGGCTTTCTGAAGCGCAATACAGATTGCCTGTTCACCCAGTTCCTCTGCTACACGCAGCCAGGCTGCATTGGCCTGCCCCCAACGCTCCAGCTGGCGGTACTCGCCTAAAGGCAGGGCGAAGTAGCGGCCGTCCACACCGACTCTTTGATGAAAGCGCTGCAGCACGGCGGGATTCTCGAGCTCCTCGCCCCAGTACGTGACGAGTTCGTCGTAAACCTGCTGCTGGGTGTAGTAGCGCGGCGGCAGGGCAGAAGCGACAGCGGCAATCTGACTCAAATGTTGCTCCTATAAACACATGTTTCCGGCAAATGCCTGGGACTGTACGCCGCAGACTAGCTATTGATAAGAGTGGTATCAGGCCCAAATCGTTACCGCTAAACGGCAAAGAAATTTGCGACTTATGCTGACACGGTGGCCGGTAGCTGCCGCCATGGAGTGCAGCTCTGCGAAGGAGTAAGCCTGCCGTATAGAAATCGGGCCGTCATGCCTGGAAATGCGGCTCGGGTCAACCAGTGAAAACAACCTTGCCAATGCGTAGTGAAACCGCGTTCGTTCCATGTCATTGATAACCACTGCCGTACGCGCCACTCGCAAGGCCTCGCGCAAGTAGGTTGTGCCCTGCTCCGGGCTCAGGTGGTGGAAGAACAGGCAGCAGCTCACCACATCGACGCTTTTGTCGGACAGGGGAATGGCAAGAGCGTCACCCTGGAGCAGCTTCGGTTGCGGCAACTCCGCAGGCCACTTGGGCGGCAGGTGGCTTGCCTGGCGGTCGAGCAGCGTGGCATGGATGGTAACCGGGCCTGGCCGCCGCTGCCGGAGCGACAAGGCTGCGGAAGCCAGTACCCCGGCAAGACCCGCTGCCACTTCCAATACTTCAAGCTTTGTGCGGGTGCCGGCGGCTTCACTCAGCAATTGCCGGTGTACTCGGTAGCCGCCGAACCACCGGTTGACAAACTGGATGGAACGCAGGGCGCTGAGGACTTCAGCCGGGGTACCGCCGTCGTTGTCGAGCCACTCTTCCGCTGCTTTTCGTTCGAAGCCCACACAACTCCTTCTCTCTTGTTGAGAGGCCGTCCCAAAATGAGAATTCTTATATTTTTGCGCTGAAAGCGCAGTCCGTGCCGCCGCAGGGGATGCGATACTCGGAGCTAATGTACAAGCGTGTAGTGCTTAAGTTATCAGGGGAAGCGCTGGCTGCAGGCCGGGGCTTCGGCGTAGACGTAACCCGTGTGCACGAAGTAGCCAGGGAAGTGGCCGATGTGCGCGAGAGCGGCGTAGAAGTAGCTATCGTCGTGGGCGGCGGTAACTTCTTTCGCGGTGTGGCCGAACAGGCCAAAAACATGGATCGCGTCTCCGCCGACAATATGGGCATGCTGGCAACCGTGATCAACTCACTAGCCCTTCAGGACGCGATTGAGAAGACCGGCACCCATTGTCGCGTGATGTCCGCTATCCAGATGCACCAGGTATGCGAGCCCTACATCCGTCGTCGCGCGGTGCGGCACCTGGAGAAGGGGCGCGTGGTGGTATTTGCCGCAGGCACCGGCAACCCGTACTTTTCAACGGATACGGCGGCTTCGCTGCGAGCCATGGAAATTCGCGCCGATGTGCTGCTGAAGGGTACCAAGGTAGACGGCATCTACAGCGCCGACCCGGTGCTTGATAAAACCGCAACAAAATTTCAAGAGATTACCTACATGGAAATTATGCGGCTCGGGTTAAAGGTGATGGACATGACCGCGGTGAGCCTTTGCAAAGACAACAACATGCCGATGATCATCTTCAACATGAACCAGGCCGGCAACATCGGCAGAGTAATTGCGGGGGAGACGATCGGCTCGCTGGTGACCGCCTGAAAGAAGCCGCACCTTTAGCGGCCCATGATGATGACCCTTCGGCTGCGATGCCCGGCGAAGACGCTGCGAGACCTGCCGGGGCAAGCCGCAGCCGTCTGCCGGCGCTTACCGGTCTGCGTGCTTTCGCCGCCTGCAATATCGTCTTCTTTCATTTTTCAGACCCGCAATGGTTTGGGCCGTTTGCACCGATTGTAGACAATGGTTACACGGCGGTTTCGTTCTTTCTGCTGCTGTCCGGCTTCATCCTTTCGTACAACTACAGCGCGCGCTCCGATCGCGGCGAGCTGGTGCACTGGCGCTTCTGGGTAGCACGGCTGTCGCGGTTGTACCCGGTGTACCTGTTTGCGCTGCTCATTTCGCTCGGCGCGCTGCATGGGGAGTGGCCGGTGCGTACCCATGGCGCGTACTACCTCGGCATTGTACTGACCCTGCTGCTGCTGCAAGGCTGGGTCCCGAGCCTGGCTACCTTCTGGAACACGCCGGCCTGGACCATGTCAACCGAAGCATTTTTCTACCTTGTGTTTCCGTTTGCCGCGCGCCGGCGGCGACCGCAGACCAACCGGGGCACGTTGGCGTTGCTTGGGGGGCTTTGGCTGTGCGGCATGGCGCTGCCGCTGCTGTATATGTATTGGAAGCCCGATGGCGACCCGCACCCCGACCGGTACACAACAGGCTTCTGGGTGCAGGCGTTGAAGTTCAGTCCACCGCCGCACTTACCTTCGTTTTTATTCGGCATGGTGCTGGCCGACCTGGACGGCAGGTTGCGGCGCATCGGTTGGCAGCGACTGCTGCTGGGTTTGTGCGGCGTAGGCGGTGTGTACACCGTGCTGAGCTTCGGCGATCGCATGCCATATGTACTGATGCATGACGGCCTGCTGATGCCGCTGTTCGGCTGCGCCATTCTCGGGCTGGCCGGGGAAAATCTCCTGGCGAGTTTCTTCAGCTTTGCACCGTTTGTCGCGTTGGGGCAGGCGAGTTACTGCATGTACATCCTGCACTTCAATCTGTGGCAGCTGATCCATACTTCCGGCCTGCTTGAGAAGACCGGGCTGGCGCGCTTCGATCCCTGGGCCAGCTACTGCCTGCTGGCGCTGGGTGCGGGGGCGACACTGGTGCTGATCCAGCTGCCGTCACAGAGGAAGATACGCAAGCTGCTGGCGTAGGGCATGGCTCCATAAAGAGGGTCATCGTGAGAAGACGGGTGCGAAGTGTTCCTCTTTTCAAAGCTTTTCAAACTTGTGTCATCCTGAGCGGAGATTGACGTGCAAGCGTCAGTTGCAGTCAAAGGACCTGCTATTGCTGAACGGTGCCGCGAAAGTCAAAGGCAAAACAGGTCCTTCGACTTCGCTGCGCTCCGCTCAGGATGACACGATATTGTGGGAACCCTTTCCTATAAAAAGAAGGCCCGCGCTTTCGCGCGGGCCTCTTACCGCAAACCAGCAACCCGTTCAACCGGCAGTATTGGAAGGCTGGATCACGGCATGGTTGCCATGCTGCGTTGCCGCCACACACTGTGATAGTCCCGAAGTGTTGTACGGAGCGTTCTGCGTACCTGCCAATGCTCCTGTGCTGGGATCAAGGGTAAAGCCGCTGATACTGCCTGCGAGGAAGTTTGCAGTGTAGACATAGCGACCGAGTGCCGGCTCCACAATCACGCAACCCGGTTGAGCTGCTGTAACTCCGCTGCCGCCGGTTGCCAGGGGCGAAAGCTGGCCCGTACCTAAATTAACTGTATAACCGCTAATGTTACCGCCGATTTTATTAGAGACGTAGACATACAAGCCGCGCGGATCGACGACAACACCATCCGGCGTAGTACCGGTTGCTACCGGTGGTGCAGGCCGCGTAGAAATTGTGCCGAACGTCGCAGTAGGTGCGCCGCCTGAAGTTACAGAGCGATCAATGCCATAGGTCACGATCTGATTTTGAGAACTGTCTGTCACATATAGAAATGTGCTGAATGGGTGAGTGGCAAGCGACGAAGGGTTGGTAGGCCCGCAGTAGGGGCTGCCCGGCGTTGCCGAGATGACGCCGGTGGGCACACCGCTACTGTCAAGCTGCGTCAGGTTGAAGCCCTCAATACCGCCCTGACCTGCGGCACAGCCGTTCAGGGTTTCGCCTGAAGCTAAAATGTCAGTCACATACGCACTCAGGCCGTCGTTAGTAATGTTCACAGCGCCCACTGTGGGAAGGGCACTGGTGGGGAGGGGAATATTGCCTAAAGGGTAGTAGGCTTGCGCGACTCCGTTTACCGTCTGCGTTACAGAGGCGGAAGTCAGCGCTCCGGTCGCGTCCAGCTTATAGACGTAAAGGCCGGCGGGACCTCGATTCAGGTCAGTAAAGTTGGGCTGCAACGACTCCACGACCAGCAAGATACTGCCCTGTATCACACCTGAGCTGTTGTAGTACGAGTGCACAGCCACCGAGACCGGTTCCGAGCCGGTGGGGTTGACCGTGTGCTGACCATATAGTTTCGCATCCGTGCCGATAGCAAACTGCACAATACTGTTGTCGTCATGGTTGGCAACGTACAAATTCAGGCCGCTGCCGTCGATTACAAGGGACTGCGGATTCCGCCCGCCGGTGCTGTAGGGTGAGTCTGGAATCTGAGTCAGCGCGCCGGACTGCGAATCAACCCGGTAGACATTAATCTGCCCGGGATTGTTGGTCGCTGATACCGAGTACAAATAGTCGATCGTGTTGCTGGCCCCGCACGAAACAAGACCGGTACCCGCGCCGACCAGGGCGACTGCAGCCGGCAGGCTCCGGGTCAATTGCTTCAATTGCTTCAACTTCATACGTTTTGCTCCAAGCCACTCGCGGTTCACGGGGCAGCATTTCTATGGGGTTACAAGGATGCCGCAGCCCAGCCTGTCGGCTGGGCCTTAAGGCTGAGCTAAAAGGCGTTTGCGAAGCCGAGGCACCAGGACGGCGTTCCTACCGTCGGAAAGGTGCTGGCGTTGTTCAGGACTCGCAAAGTGCCGGTATTGGGGTCAAGCTTGCGTCCGGTGATGCTGTTGTCAAGCGAGCCCGCCGAGTAGATGAACTGGTTTGTTGGATCTTCAAAGACACAAACCGGTCCGGAAATAGTCCCTGTGCCCAGTTGAAAGGGCGAACCCTGCACTGTTGCGTTCAGCGCGCCGGTTGTGCCGTCAACGTTGTATACGCCGAGGTCCGAGTTCGAGTTGTTGGTACCGGCTGCGGGGCCGCCGTTAATCACGTACAGGTACTTGCCGGTAGAGTCCGTAACGGTTTGCACCGGGCCACCTGCCTGGGTACTGGTATTCACAAACGGCGTATTCCCGGAGATCGCCGTGAGCGCACCATTTGTCCCAATGGTGTAGGCGAAGATGCGGTTGTTCGGCGTGTCAATTAGGTAAATGTACCTGCCGCCGCCCGTGCCGGCACCATCGCCGGTAACTGCCGTGATCTGAGGCGCAGGGCTCAGGCCGGAGCCGATGACTTGCAGGCCGGTTTGCGTCGGCGTGAGCTGACCGCTGGACGCGCTGAGGTTCTGCACGTTGACTGTATTGACATCATTGTTGCTTGCCGAACCGGCATCCATGGTGAAGATGTAGCCACCTGCGAGGCGGAAGTCTGTCGGAAAGCAGCCGACCGGGAAGTAGGCCAGATTTTGCTGGCGTTGATTTTGCACGATCTGCAAGCGGCCTGTGGCACCATCTACGGTGTAGACGCTGATATCGCCGACCGGATGGTAGAAGCCATCTGTGCCGAGGCAGGGATAGCTCGTGTTGCCGGGTGTGGTCACAGATGTGGGTGAGTTGATGCCGCCATTGCTGATACCGACCGGCGAGAATTCATCGAGAACAAACAGGTGGGTACCGCTGGAGTCAAGCGCGATGCGCTGCGATCCGAAGCCCTGGCTTGGATACTGCAGCTGTTGCGAGAGCTGCCCATAACCCCCGACCGAAAACAGTGTGATATTCGCGCTGGAGTAGGTGATGCTGCCCTGGTTCGGGTTGGGGCCGCCGGCTGGGAGGGTCGTCGTGGTGTCCGTGGTCGGGGTACCGGCATTGAGCACATAAATAAAACGGTTACCGGTGGGGCTGACCATACGGATAGGATTGTTACCGCCCGAGCCAAGCGCGGCGGTAATGCTGATCAGGCTACCGTTGTTATTGTCCTCGCGGTAGGAACCGATCTGACCGGCCGGCTGGCCATTGGCTGTGACACCTAAAACATATACATAGCCGACCGTTTTGTCATTCGTGCAGGAGGTCAGGCCAAGGCTAAGGCCGGTCGTCCCTGCAATTGCCAGCAGGGTGCGGCCTAAAATCTGGAGCTTCATGCGCTTCCTTTATCCCGCTTGACCTCCCATGGGGGAGGCGCAGGAAACGGTTATGGGGACCGCAAAGGTCCCAGCCCATTGTAACCGCACAGGGCGCACATGCGCGCTTGGCGCAACCAGGTGGGTGCAAGCAGAAAGGCCGGCAGAAGCCGGCCCTTCTCGGCGGAAGAATATCTCTATAGACCGCCGGAGCAGATGCCCCGGCGATTGTGTTGCGAGTCGGCAACCAACCTGCCTTTGACGATACGCAATTGTTGCAAAAGCAAGGTCAGTCTTTCCAGAGAGTACCAGACCGGCTCCCATCTCTTCGATTTACCAGACGTGACAAGCATCGGCGGGCATCATGGGTTGGCCCGTATGGCAGCCGAACGCCTTGCCGAACTGATCGAAGTTCTGCACCGTACCGTTGGTGCGGAACTCGCCCGGCGAGTGCGGATCGGTTTTGGCGGCTACCCGCTCAGCAGCATCGGTAATATTTGAGCACCAGACCTGGGCAAATGCGATAAAGAAGCGCTGATCTTCGGTGTAGCCGTCGATCTTTCTGGCTTGCTCCGCTGCCGGTTCTTCTGCCAAAGCCTTTTGCAGTGCTGCATAGGCGATGCGGATGCCGCCGTTATCCGCCGTGTTTTCACCGAGCGTCAGTTTGCCGTTCAGCTTTTGGCCGGGCACCGGCTCAAAGTTGCCGTACTCCTTGACCTCGCAATCGGTTCGCTGGGTAAACTTGGTCTTATCTTCCGGCGTGAACCAGTTGCGCACGTTGCCCTGTGGGTCGTACTGGGAGCCCTCGTCGTCAAAACCGTGCGTCATCTCATGTCCTATAACCACGCCGATAGCACCGTAATTGACTGCCGGGTCAATGGTTTGCGAGTAGAAGGGCGGCTGCAGGATGCCGGCAGGGAAGTTGATGTCGTTCAGCGGCGGGTTGTAATAGGCATTGACCGTCGGCGGCGTCATGCCCCACTCTTTCTCATTGACCGGCTTGCCGATGTGACCGAGCTGATAGTTGTAGTTGAAAAGCTGCGAGTTATGCAGGTCCGTCACAAAGTCGGTAGGCGTTACCTGTACGCCCGAGTAGTCGCGCCAGTGCTCGGGGTAGCCGATCTTGTCGCGGAAGGTACCGAGCTTCTTAAGTGCCTCCTGCTTGGTCGCGTCCGACATCCAGGAGAGTTGCTCAATATCGGCGCCGAGCGCGGTTTTCAGATTTGCGACCAGCTTTTCCATGCTGGCCTTGTCCTCGGCGGGGAAGTTCTGCTTGACCCAGTCCTGCCCTACAGCCTCGCCGAATCCCTGATCGGTAAGGGTGGTGCAGCGCTTCCAGCGAGCCTGCTCGACAGCCTGGCCGCGCAGCGTCTTGTTGAAGAAGTTGAACGAAGCTTCATCGAACGGTGCGGAAAGGTACGGGGCCACACTGTCGAGCGCGTGGATACGCAGGTAGCTCTTGATGGCAGGCAGAGGCTGACTGGAAAGTACATCAGCTACCGTTTTGAAGTACTCCGGCTGGGCCACGTTGACCGTGGTGAAAGGGGGCGGCTGCACCCCGGCAAAGTAGTTGTCCCAGTTGAAGCCGGGCGTGACCTGCTTGAGGTCGGCTACCGGCTTGACGTGGTACACCTTATCCGGGTCGCGCAGGTCCACGCGCGCCATAGAGCCTTGAGCAAGCGCGATTTCGATATCGAGTACATTCTTGGCTTCAGTCACGGCAGCGGCTTCATCGTCGCCTGCCAGCTTGAACATAGTGACCAGGTAGTCGTGGTACTGCGCGCGCAGCTTGACCGAGCGCTCATCGCTTTGCAGGTAGTAGTCGCGGTCGGGCAGCGTGAGACCGCCTTGCTCAAGCACCGCGATCTGCTTGGACGAGTCCTTTTCATCCTGCTCGACACCCAGGCGGAACAAGCCGCTGCCGATCAGGTGCTTGTCACCCAGGTACGCTGCAATGTCATCCTTGCTCTTGATAGCGTCGATGGCCTGCAAAGTGGGTTCAATGGGCTTACTGCCCAGCTTGTTGGCCTGGTCGACGTTCATACAGGCTGCAAAGTAGGTGCCGTACTGCTTTTGCAGCGCGCTCTTAGGGGCGTCTGCAGCTTGCTTCAGGTCGGTGTACAGCAAGTAGTTGTTGCGTTCGCTAAGCTGGTCGAAAGTGCCCCAGCGCGCCCGGTCGCCGGGAATGGGGTTGTTCTTGCGCCAGTTGCCGCAGGCGTATTGGTAAAAGTCGCTGCACGGATCGGCGGTCTTGTCGAGCGCGGCTGTATCAAAGCTATGGAGCGCCTTGGGTGCTGTAGGAGCAGCCGCCGAGGTGTCGGCTGGGACAAACGAAGACGAAGTGGGCTGTTGCGCCGGAGCGGACAGGCCGCCGGCGAAAAGCAGCAAGGCTGCCGGGGAGAGGTAGAGAAGTCGCATATGCTCCTTGTTGTATCCGAAAAAAGATACTTGGCTACTTTGCTAGAAAATTAACACGGGCAGCAATGCTTACAGACAGGAAAGCTGTCAACTGTTCGGAATGGTTGAAAATATTCTTCCCTTCAACAGGGGCTGAAGCCGTGACGAGCAACGCGGCTTTTAAGAGTGCGATGTACTTCCTGCAAGCTACCCACAAAACCATGTCATCCTGAGCGGATGTGTGAGAAATGGTTTCAAGATCGAACTCCATAACAAAGCCATGTCATCCTGAGCGGAAACTGATTCGCAAGCGTCAGTTGCGGACGAAGGAACCTGCTTGTCTCCGACAGTGCCGCGAAGGTCAAAGGCAAAGCAGGTCCTTCGGCTTCGCTCAGGATGACACCTGCTCCAAGAAGTTTTCTAAATGTTTAGGTAGAACGGCTTCGCACACCTCATAAGGAGTTCTTCTAAAAAGTACGCCTCACCATACGTGGCAAGTCGTCTCAGGCATCATGGGCTGGCCTGTATGGCAGCCGAACGCCTTGCCGAACTGGTCGAAGTTCTTGACTACACCGTTGGTGCGGAACTCGCCCGGAGAGTGGGGATCGACCTTGATGGCCATGCGCTGGTAGTCGGGTGCTGTGTTCTCGCACCAGATTTGCGCATAGGCGATAAAGAAGCGCTGGTCCGGGGTGTAACCGTCGACTTTTTTGGTGCGCTCGGCTTCAGGTTCTTTGGCCAGAACGGTGTGTAGTGCTCCGTAGGCCACGCGCACGCCGCCGTTGTCGGCAGTGTTCTCGCCCAGGGTCAGCTTGCCGTTCAGCTTCTGCCCCGGCAGCGGCTCAAAGCTGCCGTACTCATTCACTTCGCAGCCGGTACGCCCGTCGAACTTCGCACGGTCCTCGGGTGTAAACCAGTCCCGCTTGTTGCCGGTGCCGTCAAAGCGCGAGCCTTCGTCGTCGAAGCCATGCGTCATCTCATGCCCGATGACTGCGCCGAT
The DNA here is from genome assembly GCA_964235655.1 of uncultured Acidobacteriaceae bacterium. GTDB lineage: Bacteria > Acidobacteriota > Terriglobia > Terriglobales > Acidobacteriaceae > EB88. The sequence goes on along the minus strand of CAXSBB010000022.1, from coordinate 18,526 downwards.
GCTGCCGTAATTTACTGCCGGGTCAATGCCGAGCTGGTAGAAGGGCGGCTGGAGGATGCCTGCGGGAAAGTTGATGTCGTTCATGGAGCCGTTGTAGTAGGCGTTGACCGTCGGGGGTGTCATGCCCCATTCACTTTCATCCACCGGCTTGCCGATGTGATCGATTGCAAACGTATTGTTGAACACTGCTGCCCGATGGGAATCGCCGAACCAGTCCGCAGGCTTGACCTGGATCGCGGAGTAGTTGCGCCATTTGTCCGGGTAACCGATCTTCTGGCGAAACTGGCTTAGCTTCAACTCGGCTTCCTTCTTGGTCGGGTCTGACATCCAGGGCAGACTTGCAATGTCCGCGTGCAATGAATCTTTCAAGTTAGCAACCAGCAACTCCATGCTCTGCCTGGCTTCGGGTGGAAAGTTCTGTTTTACCCAGTCTTGTCCCACGGCTTCGCCGAGCGCTCCGTCGGTACTCACCGTGCAGCGTTTCCAGCGGGCTTCTTCCTGTGCCTGTCCATTGAGCACCTGCTCATGAAACTGGAAATGCGCATCGTCCAGAGGAGTGGACAGGCGGGTTGCGGCACCGTCAATGGTTTGAAAGCGCAGGTAGTTCTTGAGCGCAGGGAGTGGCTCTTTGTCGATCAGCGCGTTCATGGCCTTGAAGAAGTCCGGCTGGGCCACATTGACGCGCGTAAACGCGGGCGCTTTGCTCCCCTTGAAAAACGCTGTCCACTCAAACGCAGGCGTCAGCGCGCTTAACTGCGTCACCGGCATCGGGTGGTAGATGTTGTCCGGGTCGCGCATCTGGTCCCGCGGCATACTCGCCTGCGCCAGGGCTGTCTCAATGCGCAGGACGTCAGTTGCCGTGGTCTCCGCTGCCTTGGGAGTTGCGCCTCCCAGCTTCATCAGCGTCACGATGTAGGTGCGGTACTTCGCACGGATCTCCACCATGTGCGCGTCCGTGCTCAGGTAGTAGTCGCGGTCGGGCAGGGTCAGGCCGCTCTGGTAGACGGCGGCGATGTAATGGGCTGCATCTTTCTGGTCCGGTTCGTCACCGAAGCCCGCAAAGCCGCCTACATCGTAGGCCGTGTCACCGAGCAGCCCGGCAATGCCGTCTTTCGTATGAAGCGCATCAATGGCGGCAAGCGAGGGGTGTAGCGGTTCGATACCGCGCGCGTCGGCAGCCTCGGTGTTCATACAGGCGGCAAAGTAGCCGCCGTACTGGCGCTGCAGCGGCGTTTTCGGGTCGTCCGCGGCGGCCTTGAGCTGCTTGTACAGCAGGTACCGGTCGCGCTCATCGAGAATGGCAAAGCTGTTCCAGGAAGCCTGATCGGCTGGGATAGGGTTGGTTTTGCGCCAGTTGCCGCAGGCGTACTGGTAGAAGTTGGTGCATGGGTCTGCCGTTTTGTCGAGCGAGCTCAGGTCAAAGCTGTGCATCGGTTTGGGCGGTGCTGGAGCGACGTTTTTCGTTGTGTCGGGCGCAATGGACTGAGCCCAGGTAGAGGCAGCGGCAAGCAGCAGGCAGATGAGTGGGAAGTGAAACAAACGCATAGGTACGCTCCGTTGCCGCCATGAAGCTGCGGTGAACGGACCGAATCTACCATCAATTTGTTCAAAGAAGCACAGGAAACTGCGTCTGTGCTCCCGCCTAGAAGATTTTTACGTGAAATGTTAGGTATGTCTTTGGATTCTCGCGGATTGCCGTGACCAGGTGGTTCACGTTTGAAATCGTATCGTCGGCATGGTTGTAGAGCGAGGGATTGCGCACCAGCTGGCCCAGCGTGCCTTCACCGTTATCGGCGCGCGACAGAATGGAATCTAGGCGTGTGACCGTGTCATTCAACTTGCCGGCAAACTGCGGGTCTTTGACCAGCAAACCGAGGCCGCCTTTGCCCGCATTTACGTCTGCAAGAAGCTGGTTCAGGCTGGCAGTAGACTGCTCGATGTTGTTATAGAGAGAGGGGTCCTTGATAAGGCGACTGATGGAACCGTTGCCGGTATCTATTTCCTTTGTCACGGCATCGAGGTGAGCGATGGCATCATTGGCGCGATCGTAGAGCGAAGGGTCTTTGATGAGCTTGCCGATGGTGCCTTTGCCGCTGCTGATGCCGTTTGCCACGCCCTGCAGCTCTGTAATGGCGCTTACGGCCTTGTTGTAGAGATCAGGATTGTTGATGAGCTGACCGATGGAACCGCGACCGGTATTGAGCGAATCCACCAGGCTGTCGAGCTTGGCAAGAATAGTATTGATCTGCTCAATGGTGCCCTGGCTGGACTTAATCACATCTGTGATTGATGGGGTTTCATTCGTCGGCAGCTCGCCATTTTCTGCAATGGAAGGCTTCTGCGCCGATTTGCTGCTGATATTGACCACCGTGTCGCCCAGGACGCCAATCGTTTCAAGACTTGCCTGCGAATCCTGTTTGATGTTATCGGCAAACTTGCCGGAGATTTTCATGGTCACTTCCACCGGCGTCAGTTTGCGCTCGGGTGCAATGCGGACGGATTTGACCGAGCCGATGGTGACGCCTTCAAGATTGACCGGACCGCCGACCTTGAGGCCTGACGAATTTTCAAAGTAGGAGCGTATTGTCAGCTTCTTTGAAAACACGCCCCCGGCGCTGCCGGACATGAGAAATACCAGCGTAACCAGTGCCACGATAGCGGCAAATACCAGCACACCTACTTTTAGCTGCGACCATTGCACTTCCTGCTGACTCGGCACAAACTCCCTTTCAGACGCACCGTATCGGCGGTCTTGAACCCATAGCGCGGCACTGCTTGCGCTTCTACCCTATCGTGAACCGCCGAAGTCCGGGTTTACTTTCAACGGTGATCACCCTCTGCCGGTAACCGGTTTGGATGTCGCTCACCCGCTGGACGTTGCAGATAGGCTGTGCGGATGAGGTTCTCCATCTTCAAAAAGCACGACTGCGGCGGCATGCACTTGTGTGTGGGTCAAAGACAGGGAACTGCGGCCCATTCCGAGCTGGGCGGCAAGCTCCTTGGCCGGCCCGTGCAGCAGCAGGCCGGGCGCGGCCCCCCTACGTATCACTTCAAGATCTCGCCACGCTACACCCCGGCTCATACCGGTACCAAGCGCTTTTGCGGCAGCTTCCTTCGCTGCAAAACGGGCAGCCAGGCTCTGCTCCGGCGCGCGCTTGGCGGCGCAATAACGGCGTTCGCCTTCGGTAAATATGCGGTGGAGGAAGCGATCACCGAAGCGTACCACCGACTCGCGGATGCGCTCGACTTCCACCATGTCGATTCCCAGGCCAAGCACCATTCGCTCATGCTACCGCAGCGAGTGAGGCTCATTGTCCAAAATGGGCCTGTGCGCGCCGGCTTAGAAAAAAGCCTCTCATGGAATTGCGCGATTGGACGATGAAGGAGTCATGAAGAATATACGGAAAGCGCAAATCGCAGAAAATTGGGACCTGGTGCTGGTGGCAACAAGCAAGGGGCTGCCAAAACCGCTGCTGGACCTGCTATGCGGTGGCGTCCAGGCCTGCGGCGGCCGAGTGCTAACTCACGGCACGGTAAGCGAGCATTGCGCCGACATGGATTTTGAGTTTGGCTGCCATAGCAGCATGGAAATGTACAGCCTGCTGGTAAGCGCCGGGCTGGCGCTAAGTCTTGAAGCGCACCACCGGCTGACGGAACTATGCCAATGCACCCTGCTTGTGCCGAGAGAGGCAAGTGCGCGTGTGCGTATACACCTATCGGTATATGCGGGCGAGGGCGCGGAAAGCTTTTTGGCGGATACATTCGGGCCGGTGCGTGAGGCTGCCTGAGCGCGATCGTCACTGCTTTAGTAAAGTGCCATCCTGGGTGAAATGGAAAGTCGAAGAGCCCCCTGTTCTGAGCAGTGGCGCGGATTACCGGCGAAAGCAGATCCTTCGCTTCGCTCAGGATGACCCCGCTTCAGGGTAGAGGGAACAGCTTATCCGGCATTTACCAAGCCATACCGGCGCTGCCACGTTTCGCGCAGGGAAGCCCACACAGCCGCCTTTTCCTCCGGAGTGGCTTCCTTGTCGGGTATAGCGACAAAAGCTTGCGCTTCTGCCTTGGCCTGCTCCAGCAAAGCGCGATCGCGGATTAGGCTGGCCACGCGGAAGTCAGGCAGCCCCGACTGCCGGGTGCCGAAAAACTCGCCGGGGCCGCGTAGTTCCAGGTCAAGCTCAGCCAGCTCAAAGCCGTCCTGGGTGCGGACCATCGCGGCCAGCCGCTCGGCAGATGCCTCTGAAATGCGACCCCCGGTCATTAGTACGCAGCAGGATCGGGCGCTGCCCCGGCCCACGCGCCCACGCAACTGGTGCATCTGCGCCAAGCCGAATCGCTCCGCATGCTCAATGACCATGGTGGTCGCGTTCGGCACGTCTACGCCCACCTCTATGACCGTGGTTGCTACCAGTACATCAATCTCGCCGCGCCCGAACCGGCGCATGATAACTTCCTTATCGTCAGAACTCAATCGGCCATGCAGCAGGCCCAGACGCAGGCCGTGCAGCGGGCCATGGCGCAGCTCCTCGTACATCTCGGTTGCAGACTTCAGACTGCTTGTACCCTCATTTGCAGCCTGCTTTTTCCCGGCGGATTTCGGCTCGGCAAGCCCGGCAAACAGGGTACCCGTTTTGCCTTTCTTTACAGCACGTTTGGCGGGTGCAGCCGTTGCTTCCGAAGGCAAAAAATCCAGTTCCGGTTGATCGGTTTTCGGGCCTTCAATCACCGGGTACACGATATAAGCCTGGTGCCCGCGCGCAGCTTCCTTGCGCACGTACTCCCACACTTCGCCCGAGCGTTCGTCGGCCACTTGCCGAGTCACAATCGGCGTGCGGCCCGGCGGCAGCTCGTTCAGGATGCTGACTTCAAGGTCGCCGTAGAGCGTCAGCGCCAACGTGCGCGGAATCGGCGTCGCCGTCATCGCCAGCAGGTCCGGCTCCGCCGCGCCCGGCTTCCGCATCAGCTTAAATCGCTGCATCACGCCGAAGCGGTGCTGCTCGTCCACCACCACCAGGCCCAGGTTGTCGAACTCGACCTTGTCCTCAATCAGTGCGTGGGTGCCGATAATCAGGTCGGCACTTCCATCAGCGATCCGTTGCCGGTTCCAGCGCTTCTGCGCTGCGTCGAGCGAGCCGGTCAGCAGCACCACCCGGTAGGGGCGCCCCCCCTGCTCGCTGACCCGCTCCAGCAGCTTGCGCGCGGCCAGGTAGTGCTGCGTTGCCAGGATTTCCGTAGGTGCCATCAGCGCCGCCTGGTAGCCGTTTTCAATCGCAATCAGCATGGCTTGCACGGCTACAATCGTCTTGCCGGAACCGACATCGCCCTGCAGCAGCCGCCGCATGGGCGTGGCGCGGCGCATGTCTCCGGCGATTTCGGCTAATGCCTGCTTTTGTGCCTTTGTAGGGTGAAATGGAAGTACGTTCCGCAAAGCTTTGCGCACACCTTCGTCGGTCACAAAGGCGATACCCGCCTGCTCACGCGCCTTCCGCCGCTTCAGCTCCAGGCCGAGCTCCAGAAAGAACAGCTCCTCAAAGATGAGTCGCTGCTGCGCCGGTGTGCGCGCGCTTGCAAGGGTGGCCATAGGCGTGCCCGCAGGCGGAAAGTGGACCTCATGCAGCGCCCGCGCGCGGCCCGGCAGCCCCAGGCGCGCCAGCATGGCTGCGGGCAGGGTCTCCGGTACATTGCCGTTCAGCTCGGTCAAAATCGTATACATCACGCGGCGCAGCCATCGCGTGTGCAGGCGGTTGCCGCCGAGCGACTCATAGATCGGCGTGATGCGGCCTACTTCCAGTAGCTCCCCTTCCGGGCCCTCCTGGGTCTTGTCAGGCAGGATTTCCACCTGCGGCTGGATCATTTTGTAGCCGGAGCCCGACCGTGACGGCTCGACCTTGCCGTAGACCACCACCCACTGCCCGGCCTGGTACTTGTCCTTGAGATACGCTGCGTGGAACCACATGCACTTGAGCGATTGCAGATTTTGCCCGACAGTGAGCTCAAAAATGGGCATCTTCGAGGTCTGGAGCAGTACGCTCCCGCGTACTTCGCCGATCACGGAGGCCATCTCGCCCGCGCGCAGCTGGGTAAACAGCACCGGGTGCAGCCGGTCTTCATAGCGAAACGGCAGCCGGTGCAAAAGGTCTTCAACCGTCTCAATACCCTTGGTCTTGAGCGACTCCCCGATGCGGGGACCGATACCCTTGACGAACTGTACGGGTGTCAGCAGAGACAGCTTTTCAGACGGAGGCATGCAGGCCTGATCGTACCTCACGAAGCACTTTTCGCATCGTCAACAGCGCACGGCTTGCTACACTGGCGCGGACCTTAACCTATGCCGTTTACCGTTGAGCTCGATGCCATTTCGAAACGCTACGGCGGAAAAGTAGCCGTTGACGCGTTATCGCTGGCTATTGCGCCCGGTACCATGTTCGGACTGCTGGGCTCCAACGGAGCCGGCAAAACTTCTACTATCCGCATGATGACCGGCATCACCCTGCCTGACAGCGGCACAGTACGGCTGTTCGGTCAGCCGTTTGCGCGTGCGAGCCTGCGACGGGTGGGCTACCTGCCGGAGGAGCGCGGCTTGTACCGCAAGATGCCCGTGCTGGACCAGCTAATCTTCATCGGCAGGCTGCATGGGCTTACTCGCGCGGATGCCGCCGCGCGGGCTGGGAACTGGGCTGCACGGCTGCATATTGCCGAGTCGCTGCCGAAAAAGACTGATGAGCTCTCAAAGGGCATGCAGCAGAAAATTCAGTTCATCGCCACATTGCTGCATGAGCCGGAGCTCATCATCATGGACGAGCCGTTTTCCGGCCTCGATCCGGTGAACGCGCGCTTGATGGAGGAGAGCCTGCTTGAGTTGAAGCGCCAAGGGCGTTCCATCCTGTTTTCAACCCATCGCATGGATCAGGTTGAGAAGCTATGCGACAGCATTGCGCTGGTCGATGGAGGCCGTACGGTACTGGCCGGCACCATGCGCGAGGTAAAGGGCCGCTACCCGCGAGAGCGCGTGCTGCTTGCAGTGGAGGGCGACAGTGCAGGTTATATTGCAGCTTTGCAAAGCCATCCGGGGATTGCCGACGTGAAACAGTATGCGACATATGTAGAGCTGCGGCTTGCCCTCGGTATGAATCCGCAGGCACTGCTTCGGGAGCTGGTAAGTCAAGGTGCGGCTGTTACGCACTGGGAGCTCCAGGAGCCTTCGCTGGAGGAGATTTTTGTGCGTACCGTTGAGGGAGTTCCCCATGCCTGAAGCGCCGGGAGAGGGTTGGCTGCTGCTACAGCAGGCGTGGTTGTTTGCAGTGCGAGAATACCGCGAGCGGGTGCGCTCTCGCGCATTTGTGCTGGCAACGCTACTGACTCCGCTGCTGCTGGGCACAGTGCTAGGCGGCAGCATTCTGCTGGCCATGCATGCCGGCGCTAACCAGCAGATTGCCATTGCCTGTGACGATGCGCAGCAGGCGGCAGCCGTAGTAGCGGAGCTGCGTACGAGCCAGGGTGCGCCGCACGGCATTGAAGTAGTAAGCCCTGCCGGTGGTGAAGCTCTGGCGAAGCTGAACCGGCGCGTTGAAGCAAAGCAGCTAAACGGCTACCTGTTGATACGGGGAACGAGCGGCGATGCGGCGCAAGCTGTATATGTCTCTGCGTCTTCAGCCGATGTGTCGACGGCGCAGGCGATGGAGAATGCATTGAGCCGCGCCACGACCCGCTCTGCCTTGGCGGCGCGGGGTATTTCCGCAAGCGATGCGGGCATGATCCTGCGGCAGGTTCCTGTTGAAACTGAACAGCTTCAACATGGCAAAGCCGTTGCGTCCAACAACGCGAAAAGCTTCGCGGGAGCCTATGCGCTGGTGTTCTTGTTGTACGTTGTCGTGTCAACGTACGGCATGAACGTTGCGAGGTCGGTAGTGCAGGAGAAAACCTCTCGTATTTATGAGGTTCTGCTTTCGACCGCGCGCGCCGACTCGCTGATGCTGGGCAAGCTGCTCGGTGTGGGGGCGGCGGCGCTGACGCAAATCGCGATTTGGTTCGCGCTGCTTGGCGGCATTACCGGTACAAGCTTGGCCGCTAATTATGGCTTGCACGGACTTGGCTCGGTCGGCATCCGCCCTGAACAGATCGCGTATTTTGTACTCTTCTTTATCCTGGGCTTCCTGTTCTACAGCGGCCTGAGCGCGGGCATCGGCGCACTGGTCGGCGCGGAGCAGGAGCTGCAGCAGTTTTCCTTTTTTATCGTCGCTCCCCTGCTGGTTTCTTTCCTGTTCATGACGTACGTCCTGTCAAACCCATCGTCGACTCTCTCGGTAGTGCTTTCGTTGATTCCGCCGTTCACGCCGATCGTCATGTACCTGCGCATCTGCGCACAGATGCCGCCAATGTGGCAGCTTGGGCTTTCTGTCGTTCTGCTGGTCGGCTCCATCATGCTGATCGTGTGGCTGGCGGCGCGCATGTATCGAGTAGGCATTTTGATGTACGGCAAGCGCCCCACTTTACCGGAGGCATGGCGCTGGATTCGCGCCAGTTGACCGATGATGCAGACACACGGCACTTCTCCCTGCGCGAGCGCCTGCTTCTCGCTTTTATCTCACGCTTTATTGCATTGTTCATTGCGCTTATCGGTAGTACGCTGCGCTTCCGGGTCATAGCCGAGGAAGGTGCCGCGCCCGCACCGTTGCCTGCGCGCGGCATTTATTGCTTCTGGCACGGGTGCACCTTCAGCGCGGGCTGGTATTTTCGCTGTTATAACGCCTGTATCCTCATCAGCCGATCGTTTGATGGGGAGCTGATTGCGCGCACGCTGGGACGGCTCGGCTTCCGCAGTGTGCGCGGATCGAGTTCACGCGGTGCGGTTAGCGGGTTGCTCGCGCTGCGGGCGGAGGTCGCGCGCGGCGGCCTGGCCATCTTTACCGCCGATGGGCCGCGCGGGCCTGTATTTCAAGCAAAACTCGGACCTGTCAAGCTGGCGCAGCGCACGGGCGAGCCCATCGGCTGCTTCCACCTGCATCCCCAGAAAGCCTGGATGCTGCGGTCCTGGGATCGATTTGCGATTCCCAAGCCGTTTTCACGAGTGGTTGTGAGCTGGGCTTGCAGTGTGCCTGCGCCTTCTGCCGAAGCTACTCCGGAAGAGTTGGAGCGTGTTCGAAGTAATCTGGATGCTGCGCTGGAACGCGCACGGGCGCAAGCAATACGGTATTTTGAGCGGAACGACTTATGAGCCAAGGCATGTGGGACCTTAAAAAACTCATGTTCGCCGTGCAAGGCGGATTGTGCTTTTACTGCTGGAAACCTATGTCTGCCGACCCGTTGCATAAAGCCGCAGGCCATTACGCGACCAAGGATCACCTGATGCCGATAAGCCAGGGCGGCCCGGCGGACTGGACCAACACCGTGCTGGCCTGCCTTATCTGCAACCGAGCGAAGGGTAACCGTCTGCCTACCGAGGCCGAGCAGGCCCGGCACGGCCACATCCATGCCTTGTTCAATGAGCGCGTGGAGATTCGCAGGGCTGAAATCGCGGCGAGGGAAGCCGTGAAAACGTCCGGTAGTGAAGTCGCCCAACCTGAGAGCGAGCCCCAGCTTGACCGGCCCGCGAACGACTCCTCGCAAACAGCCCTGAATGCCTGACACGCCCACGCTTGTCCGCGATTACGACTTCAACCTGCCGCCGGAGCTCATCGCGCAGCAGCCGCCCGCCGAGCGTTCCGGCGCGCGCATGCTGATGCTTGATCGGGTATCGGGCGCGGTAGAAGATAGGCGATTTACCGACTTGCCCAACCTGTTACAGCTCGGTGACCTGCTGGTGCTCAACAACAGCCGCGTGTTGCCGGCACGGCTGTTTGCGCGGCGACCCGACGCCAGGCTGCAAACGGGGCAAGCACCGGCAAGGGTTGAGGTGCTGCTGACCGAAGAGCGGGCACCCGGCGAGTGGAGCGCGCTGGTAAAGCCTGGGCGCAAGGTGCCTGTGGGTGAGCGGCTGGTGTTTCCGGCCCAAGGCGAGCCGGTGCTGCAAGCGGAGGTGATCGCGCGCGGTGAGTTCGGTGAGCGCATACTGCGCTTTGCGCCTGTACCCGATTTCTACGCAACGCTGGACACGCTCGGCCAGATGCCCCTGCCGCCGTACATCCATCGTGAGCAAAGTGTGAGCAGCGCCGAAGACAGGGCCCGTTACCAGACGGTGTACGCCCAGCAGCGTGGGGCTAGGGGCGGCTCCGTGGCCGCACCCACTGCCGGGCTGCACTTTACGCCTGAAATCCTAGCTGCGATTGAGGCGCGTGGAGTCGAAATCGCCTACGTCACCCTGCATGTGGGTCTGGGCACATTTCAGCCGGTGCGGGTGGAACAGGTGGCTGATATCAAGCTGCACAGCGAACGCTACACACTGCCGGAGGCAACTGCTGTAGCTATCAACCGAGCCTTGGCGGAAGGTCGCAGGGTGATCGCGGCCGGCACCACTACAGTGCGCACACTGGAGCATTGCGCGCTTGTCGCCGGGGGCGAGGCGCTTACAGCGCACTCCGGTGCGACCAGTATTTTCCTCTCACCGGGGCACCGATTCCGGGTTGTGAGCGGCCTGCTCACCAACTTCCATTTGCCGCAAAGTACGCTGCTGATGCTGGTTTCTGCTTTTGCCGGGTACAGGCACGTGATGGCCGCGTACCGGCATGCGGTCGATGCCCGCTACCGCTTCTTTTCGTACGGTGACTGCATGCTGATCCTGTAAGGGCGTCGCGGCGGTAGACTTGCTCCGTGAGCACGCCCGCCCAAACCAAGCCGCCCATCTTCCTGCTCGACACTATGTCGTTCATCTTTCGCGCCTACCACGTCATGCAGCGGCAGCGGCCCATGTCCACGCGCACCGGCGTGCCCACAGCGGCTACCTACGTTTTCGTAAATATGATCAACAAGCTGCGCCGCGACTTTGCGCCGGAGTATTTCGCTGCGGTGTTCGACATGAGCGGGGCAGTGTTCCGCGACGAGCGTGCCAGCACCATGAAGACCGTGCGCAAGTGGAACATCAAAACACAGCTATTTGACGAAGTGGATTACGGCGGCTATAAGGCCAACCGCGAAGCCATGCCTGCGGACCTTGCACAGCAGCTGCCATATATTCGCCGTGCGCTGGAAGCGTTTCATATCCCGATTGTGCAGTACGAAGGCTTTGAGGCGGACGATGTGATCGGCACCCTTACCGCCAAGGCTGCCGCGCAGGGCATTCCGTCATTCATCGTGTCAAGCGACAAAGACATGATGCAGCTGGTAAACGACCAGGTGCGGGTGCTAAACCCGATGAAGGAAAACCTGATCCTGGACCGCGCCAAGGTGGAGGAAGTGCTCGGCGTACCACCGGAGCGCGTGATTGACGTGATGGCGCTGCGCGGCGATGCGATCGACAATATCCCGGGCGCACCGGGGATCGGTGACAAAGGCTCAGTGGACCTGATCCTGCAGTTCGGGACTGTGGAAGCGGCGCTGGATCGAGCCGGTGAGGTCAAAAAGAAAACCTACCGCGAGTCGCTTGAGAACAACCGTGACGCGGTGCTGTTGTCGAAGGAGCTGATCACAATCCACACCGAGGTACCAGTGGATCTGGAACTGGACCGCATGCGCACGACTATGCCCGACTTGGCCGCGTGCCGGGCGCTTTTCTCAGAGCTTGAATTTACGACCCTGCTGAAAGAACTGGCCCCGGAGGCACCTGCAGTACCGGTACAGATGATACTGCAGCCGTCCCAGGCACAGATTGCGGACTTTTTAGAATCAGCCCGTGCGGGTTTCGCGTTTGCTGTTGAGGCCAGTGAGCTCGAGCAGGTTTCAGAGCAGGTAAGCGAACAGGTGACGGAAGCCGCGGAAGAGCGCGAGCCGGAGCTGCGGAGCATGAGCTTCGACTTTTCTATAACTGCCCCAGTTGCGGAATCGCCGCAGCCTGTCCAGGTCGTGCCTGAAGTGTTCCGCATCGGCGTTTCAGCCCACAAGGAACTGGCTTTGCTGCTCGATCTTGAAGCCGTGCGCGCTTTGCTTGAAGATGCGTCCGTGCCGAAGCAGGTACACGATCTGAAGGGAACTCTTCGCATGCTGGCGGCGCGCGGTGTGACGCTGCGCGGTGCCCACGATGACCTGATGCTGTACTCGTACCTGGTGAACCCAACCCACTCAACACACCGGCTGAGCGACGTAGCGGCACGCTTCAGCCCGCGTCCCTTGCAGGCGCAAGGTGAGGAGACACTGCCTGAGGCCGCGCATGCGATTCATACGCTTTTCCCTGTACTGGGTAGCAGCGTTGAGCAGGCTGAACTGCGCGAAATCTACGAAACTATCGATCTACCACTGGTGCCGGTGCTGCTGCGCATGGAGCAGGCCGGTGTGCGCGTGGATTTGAAAGTTCTGCGCGAGATGGATGCCAAGCTGACGAGCGAAATGGCACGTGTGAGTGAAGACGTGTACGCACAGTCCGGCCACCGCTTCAATATCAACTCGCCCAAGCAGCTCGGCGATGTGCTGTTCAACAAGATGGAACTGCCCAAGCCGCTCAAGTACGGCAAGGGCAAAGTGGTTTCAACCGCGCAGGACGTGCTCGAAGAACTGGCCGAGCATAACCCGGTGCCGCGGCTGGTGTTGGAATACCGGCAGCTGGCAAAGCTCAAGTCCAACTATGTAGACTCGCTGCCCCTGCTGGCTGACAGCGAGGGGCGCGTCCACACCACGTTCAATCAAGTGGGCACGGCCACGGGGCGGCTCTCATCGACTAACCCGAATTTACAAAACATACCCATCAAAACCGAGCTGGGCCGCGAGATTCGCGCGGCGTTTATTGCTTCGCCGGGGCATGTGCTGCTCTCGGCGGATTACTCGCAAATCGAGCTGCGACTGATGGCGCATTTCTCGCAAGACCCTTTGCTATTGCGTGCCTACCGAACTGACCAGGATATCCATACGCTCACCGCGAGCGAAGTATTCGGAGTTGCGCCGGATGCGATTGATAAGACGACTCGCAACCGCGCCAAGGCTGTGAACTTCGGCATTGTGTACGGCATTTCTCCATTCGGCCTGGCGGCGAACCTCAACATCGACCAGAAGGAGGCGCGCATTTACATCGACCGCTACTTTGAGCGGTACGCCGGGGTGCGTGCGTACATCGACCGCGTGCTTGAGGAGACACGCGCCGAGCAGCGTGTACGTACATTGTTCGGGCGCTCGCGGCCCATCCCGGACATCCAGAGCCGCAACGCCAACCTGCGCGGCTTTGCCGAGCGTACCGCCGTAAACACGCCCCTGCAAGGCACGGCGGCGGACCTGATCAAAATCGCCATGATCCGCATCGACAAGCGGCTGACGGAAGAAAAGCGCAGAACGCGCATGACATTGCAGGTGCATGACGAACTGCTGTTTGACGCGCCGGAAGGTGAGGCGGAGGCGGTGCGCGATATGGTGAAGCACGAGATGGAGCATGTAATTGAGCTGAGTGTGCCGATTGTGGCGGATGCGGAGCTCGGTACGAACTGGCGGGATCTGTAACATCCTAAAATCGCAGGTATACACTAGCCGCACTAAGCCCGTGAGGTCGCGCCATGGCAACTGCAATCAAGGTTTCACTTGAAGAATACCTGAATACTAGCTATCACCCTGACGTTGAGTACCTTGATGGAGAGTTGAAGGAGAAGTCAGTGGTCGATTTCCCACATGGGGAGGCGCAAGGCTTCATCTTTCGCTGGTTCAGTGAGCATTACGAAGAGTGGAATATCCGCTGCGCCGTGGAAACACGAACACAAGTTAGTGCGAAGCATGTGAGGCTCCCGGATATTGTAGTTATTCAACCAGGGGATCGAAGGCGAGGCGCTCTTCTCAAGCCGCCGATCATTGCCATTGAGGTGCTTTCGCCAAGTGACACCTACAATGATCTAAAGCTTCGAGCCGCTGACCTGGAGCAAATGGGCGTGCCCAATATCTGGCTTATTGATGAAAATGCACGAACTTGCGAAATATGGCGAACTGGCTCATGGCAGATGGAAAAAACCGCACGAGCTCAGGCGGTAAATTCCCCTATTTACCTTGATCTGGATTGGCTTTGGACCAAGTTGAGTTAATTATGCGGCGGTCGGACTGCCTGCGCGGCTTGCAGTCACTTCGTGACATATTCTCTATGCGCCCAGGCTCTCCCGGATCGCGCCTGCAATCTGTTGTGCATGCTTCTGCATCAGTAGCTCTGATTCTGCCTCAATCATGACGCGCGCCAGTGCTTCCGTGCCAGAGTAGCGCACCACCACGCGACCATTTGTACCTAGCGCCCCCTCTGCTTCCTGGATTGCAATGGCTACATTTTCCACTTCAAGCAGGGGTCGTTTCTCGCGCACGCGCACATTCACAATCACCTGCGGATAGGTCTTCAGGTCGCCGAGTAACTCCTCGATACGCTTGCCGCTGCGGCGCAGGATGTCAAGCAATACGAGCGAGGTCAGCAGCCCGTCGCCGGTTGTTGCCAGGTGAGGGAACAGGATATGCCCGGACTGCTCACCGCCGAGCGCGGCGTTATTCTGCCGCATCATTTCAAGCACGTATTTATCGCCGACCGGCGCACGCAGCATGCGGATGCCGTCGCGGCCCAGCGCGGCCTCAAGGCCCATGTTCGACATGGTGGTAGCCACAACGATATTGTCAGTAAGCCGGCCTTCCGCAAGCAGCGCGCGCGCCGCAAGCAGCAGTACCGCATCGCCGTTGATGACGCGGCCTTGCCCATCGGCAAACAGGGAGCGGTCCGCATCCCCGTCAAGCGTAATGCCGAGCATGGCACCGCGCTGCCTGGTTTCCGCAGCGACTATCTCAGGGTGCAGTGCCCCGCAAGCCTCATTGATGTTGCGGCCATTGGGCTGTGCGTGGGTCAGTTCGACGCGGCCACCCAGCCCGGCAAACAGTTCCGGCGCAATGGCAGAGGCGGCACCGTTGGCGCAGTCAAGCACAATGTGCATGCCGTCCAGGGCAAGCCCCGGCACAGCGGCATGGAGAAACGCCTGGTAGTCATGGCGGTATACGGCGTCTGCGGCAGGCAGCTCCAGCTCACGCGAGGGCGCACCCGCAGCAAGTCGCTCAAAGATTTCACCCTCTATGGTGAGCTCCTGCAAATCCGGCAGTTTGTAGCCGTCGCCGCCGAACAGCTTGATGCCATTGTCAGCCCAGGGATTGTGCGAGGCAGAGACAACAATCCCGGCGGCAAAACCGAACTTGCGCGCAAGGTATGCGACGGCAGGCGTGGTAATGACGCCAGCGTTAGCTAGCGTAGCGCCGCCGTCAGCAAGCCCGGCATGCAGCAGCCGCGCGATCCACGGGCCGCTTTCGCGGGTGTCCATGCCCAGCAGCACGCGCGGTATGGGATGCTGCGACTTCAGCGTATGCGCCAGGGCAAGGCCCACGGCGTAGATCGTTGGAGGATCGAGGGGCGCAACACCGGCCACCGCGCGAATTCCATCTGTTCCAAAAAGCTTTCTCATTGGTTGGCAATCTCCGGCCCTGTACTTCGGCCTCGTTATATGTCAATACGCATGACGGTCGCGCCCAGGGTCCCGGTGCCCAGGCGCACTTCGATTGCAGCTCCGGCAGCTGTCGCATCGGCGCGGGTTACCAGAGAACCGTCTGCGGCAAACACCAGCGCGTAGCCGCGACCGAGCACGGCCAATGGCGAGAGCGATTCAAGCGTGCGTGCGGCAGCGCTTTGATGACTTCTTGCCGCCCCCAATTGTGACGTAGCGGCTCGCACCAGCCTGGTTTCAAGCTCTCCACGCTGCATGCTTGCGCGTTCAAGAGCTTTGGTGGGGTCATAGCGAAGCAGCCCCAGCGCTGCCCCGGCGTGTCGGCGCGTACCGGCGGCATAGGTCTGCGTCAGGCCGCGCTCCAGTCTCACCGCCAAGCCTACGAGTCGCTCACGCATGGCCTGGAGCCTCTGTGTGGCGTCTTGCCGCAGCAGGGATGCGGTGGCGCGTCCCGCTCGATCGGATGCGGTACGCAGCCCTGCCGTCCCGGCACGCTCCAGGCGGAAGCGCAGTTCGTCTACCCGTTGCTCGCGCCGACCGAGATGGTTGCGCAAACGCGCAAAGCCGGCGTCGATGGAAGCACCGGATAGCCGCTGCCCGGCAAGCGCGAGCGTGTAACGTGTAGCCCTGCCCAACCGTTCGCGCAAGGCGGCCACATGCTCCTCAACGCGGTGCTGCGCCGCTGTAATCAGCTCTGCCGCGGCAGAGGGCGTAGGTGCGCGCAGGTCGGCGACAAAGTCGGCAATGGTGAAGTCCGTCTCATGCCCTACGGCAGACACCACAGGCAGCGTGGAGGCGGCAATGGCACGTGCAACCTGCTCGCTGTTGAAGGCGGCTAAATCCTCAAGGGAGCCGCCGCCGCGCGCCACTACGATCACGTCTACGTTGCGCTCACGGTTGAACCAAGCAATGCCGGCAGCGATCTCCCCCGCAGCCTGCTCGCCCTGCACGAGAGCCGGATACAGCAGCACGTCGAGCGCGGCGTGGCGGCGATTGGCGACATTCAGGAAGTCCCGAATGACAGCACCGCTAGGCGAGGTCACAATGCCGACACAGCGCGGATAGGCGGGCAGCGGCTGCTTGCAGTCCATCGCAAACAGGCCCTCCGCCTCCAGCTGTTTTTTCAGCTGCTCAAAGGCAAGCTGCAACGAGCCTGCGCCCACCGGCTCCAAATACTCACTGATAAGCTGCATCTGGCCGCGTTGCTCGTACACGGAAACGCGGCCTCGCAGCAGCACTTCGAGACCATCCTCCGGCCTGAAACGCAGCAACTGCGCCTGGCGGCGGAACATCACCGCAGGCAGCTGTGCATCGCCATCCTTAAGCGTGAAATAGAGATGGCCCGATGGAGCGGCACGTAGGTTTGATATTTCACCGCGCACCCACAGGTCAGCGTAGGCTTGCTCGATATGGCCGCGCACTTCGCTGACCAAGTCGACGACTCGCCATACATGGCGAGACGGGGCTTCTACCTGATCCACTTCTTCATCAATTTCAGGCTCAGGTGAAGGTGAGCGTGAAGGTACTGGCATGGCCGCGCGTGCCCACGCAGGCAGCGTGTTTGCACGCGCCGCCTTTACTGTCCACACCGGAGGCTTCCGTGGCTGAGCTGCTTTGAAACTCGTTTCGCGAGGAGGATCAGGCGGCAGCTCTGACCCTGCCTCAAACATGAAACCAAGCTGCCCCGCATCGATCCCACTGTCTGCCTTGCGCGATGACTGCCCCCGTGAACCCATCGCTCTAGCTTATAACCGCCTGCCTGCTTGACTCCGTCCTGCTTTGCTGCTCCCCTTGGAGGATGCACTGGCTAGCCGGCATCATCGGTGTCTTCTTCATCCTGGCTGTGCTGCTTGATGCTTTTCAGACAGTAATTCTGCCGCGGCGCGCCAGCGGACGCTACCGCATAACCCGTTTGTTCTATATCGCCACCTGGAAGCCCTGGCGCTTGGTGATGGGAAAAATGGAGCACTCGCGCAGACGCGAGACCATGCTTTCCATTTATGGACCGTCCTCGCTGGTTATGCTCACCGCACTTTGGGCGTTGTTTCTGATCTTCGGTTTTGGATTTTGCTTTTATGGGGCGGGCTCGCCGGTGGCCGACCCGCTGGTGGCCCATCCGGATTTCCGATCTGACATTTATATCAGCGGTACTACCCTGTTCACGCTGGGGCTAGGCGATGTAGTACCCAAATCACGGCTGGTGCGGGAGCTGCTGGTGCTGGAAGCAGGCATCGGTTTGGCCTTTGTGGCGGTGGTAATCGGGTATTTCCCGGTGCTGTACGGTGCTTTTTCGCGCCGTGAGGTCAACATCTCCCTGCTCGATGCGCGAGCCGGCTCCCCACCTTCGGCAGCGGAGTTGATGCGTCGCCATGCCTTCCCGGGTGGGGACGATGTGCTGGTAAAGCTGCTGGAGGAGTGGGAGCGCTGGTCGGCAGAACTGCTGGAGAGTCATATTTCGTATCCGCTGCTGTGCTACTTCCGTTCGCAGCACACCAATCAAAGCTGGTTGAGCGCTCTATGCACCATTCTGGATACTTGCGCACTGATGGTAGCTACCGTGCAGGACTTGCCCGGACGGCAGGCGCAGCTTACATTTGCCATGGCGCGCCACGCAGTGGTCGATCTGTCGCAGGTATTTGAGTTGAAGCCGGTACCGTCCAAAACCGACCGCCTCGCGCCCGGCGCATTCACGCTATTGCACGATCTGCTGTGCCAGGCCGGTATCCGCGTTTCGCAAGATCCGGGCTCTCTGGCCCGGCTCAACGAGATGCGTGCGCTATACGAGCCGTATGTTGAAAGCCTGTCCCGGCTTCTTCTTGTAGAGCTACCCCCGTTTGTTGAAGAACGCATCCGGCGCGACAACTGGCAGGCTATAGCCAAAGTAAGCCAGGCGACCCAAACGGCCCAGAAGCATTCTCCGCAGGGTCATACGAAGCATGAAGAAGAGCACCATATCTTCTAGGGCGTGTCATCAAATGAGCCAGATGGTTGCAGCTGCGAGATGAATGGCT
>CAXSBB010000021.1:0-54023 GCA_964235655.1 uncultured Acidobacteriaceae bacterium | reverse complement strand
AACATAAAAGAATGAGAACAAACGCATATAGCTAATTTGGTGACAGACCCTAGGTCTCGGTACGTAAAAAGGGGGAAGCTGCTCAAAGCAGCTTCCCCCTTCAAAGTTTCAGAACGCGATCTTTGTACCAAGGTTAGTGTGGAAAAGCTTGCTCACTGGCAATTTGCGCTGCCGGGTGCGGTTCCGTGTGCCGCACCCGTGAGGCAGAAGCATTGCAAAGTGCCAGAAAGCCGATAAGAGTGGCGATACCAAGGCCACCGTAAACTTGAAGGAAGAGCGACACAGCTGGTACTCCCTTGACAGTGTAGTAGTTCTCGTTGGCTGCCGACGGAGTAGATACGTCTTGTGCAGTGTCCCGAATAGAATCAAAACATATGCTCATTTCGTAACACTTGGCTAGGGGAAATTTAGCCAAAGGTTACTTTTTTGTAGAAATCAAAAAGCCGCCCCATATAGGGCGGCTTCTGAGGTTTGTGCAATCGGTTTATACGGCTATGCGGTAACCGGCTCGAGTACCTGGGCAAACCGCTTACCCTGCCGTGCCTGATAAGCCTGTTTATGGAAGGCGTAGCCGGTAATGAGTGGAACAGCAAGAGTAGCTTCTGAAAACACCATTTGCTCATACGTGGTGTCAACCTTGCCCCAGGAGCTTGCTTCCTTCAGCGTGGAAGATGAGAGCGCACCGTCACGGACGTCAGCCACTGTTACCTGGATGGCGTACTTATGCATCGGCGCGTCCATGCCGAGAATATCGGCGGCAACTACGATGTCCTGCGCGAAGTTCTTCGGCACACCGCCGCCGATCATCAGCAGGCCGGTCGTCGGGTTGGCAATTTTTAGCTGGGTGAGTTCGTAGAAGTCTTTTGCCGAGTCAAGCGAGACCATCGGCTTACCCTGTCGCGCATGCTGGTGGGCAACAAGACCGAACCCTGCTGAACAGTCGGAGAAAGCGGGCACAAAGATCGGTACATCTTTCTCATACGCTGCGAATACGATGGAGTCAGCATTGCCGCGCGCGGGGGTGCGGCCTTCGCGTTCGAGGTAGGCACCCATCTCGCGGATGAACTCGCGTGAGCTGTGGGGGCGCGGTGGGAGCGAATTGGCAATGATCTCGGTAGTCTCATCGCAGCGGCGTAGTTCTTCCTCGTCAATGAGCGTGTCGTAGATACGGTCGATCATCAATTCACGCAAAGTCGCGTCTTCCGTGCCTTGCTTATAGAGTTCGTCGGCAATCCAGTGCTTGAAGCCGAGTGCCTCAAAAAAGTCCTGATCGACGATGTTGGCACCGGTTGAAACGATGGCATCTACCATGTTGTTGCGAATGAGGTCGATGAAAACCTGCTTGAGGCCGGAGGAGATGAGCGAGCCGGCAAGACATAAAATGACGCCGCACTCGGTATCGTGCAGCATGCGTTCATAGATGGAGGCCGCGCGGGCAAGATCACGCGAGGTAAAAGCCATGTGCTGCATGGCGTCGACCAGCGCCACGACATTGTGCTGCTTGATGTCAATGTGCTGGATGGGCTGGGTGAGGAGTTCTTGTTTTGTCGGCATGGCAACCTCGATTTTAACAGCGTAGCTTCTTAATGTTTAGATAGCGTGTATATGGCTTCAGCTGTTCCGGTCACTGCAAATTCACATACCGGCAAGCGTACTCGGGTGGCGGTGGTCACGCTGCTGGTAGCCGCAGGCGTGCTCGACTTTCTGGATCGCGGCTCGCTTTCGGTGGCTAATGGGCCCATTCGGGCAGATCTGCACCTGTCCGGCACGCAGATAGGGGCACTGCTATCGCTGTTTTCCTTTGCCTACGGGCTGGCGCAGCTGCCGCTTGGCGCTCTGCTGGACCGGTTCGGTGGGCGTGTGCTGCTGGGCGGGGGCTTGCTGCTGTGGTCGGCGGCGCAGGCAGCTACGGCGCTGGTGCGCAGCTTTGGCTGGTTTGTGCCGCTGCGTCTGCTGCTGGGTATCGGTGAGGCACCGTTCTTCCCGGCCGGAGTGCAGGCGATTGAAGGCTGGTTTGCGCCCGAGGAGCGGGGGCGACCTACCGGGTTGTTGAACGCCTCGACGATGCTGGGCCAGGCGGTGTCGCCGCCGGTGCTCACCGTGCTGATGCTCCATGCGGGCTGGCGGGCGATGTTCGCGGTGATTGGGGCACTGGGGATTGTGCTGGCGCTGGTGTGGTTTCCCTTGTTTCAGAATCCGCCCCGCAACCCGCCCGCCCCTGAAGAGTCATCTGCTTCAACCGATGCGCGCTCCCAGACCGGGCAGTGGCTGGCACTGTTCCGCAGCCCCACGATGTGGGGCATGCTGCTTGGCTTTTCCGGCATCAACTACACAGGCTGGTTGTACCTGGCGTGGCTGCCGGGCTACCTGGAGCAATCACGGCATGTGTCCATTGCGCATGCCGGCACGCTGACGGCTGTGCCGTTCCTGATGGGCGCGGCAGGCATGTTTGGGAGCGGGCTGGTGGCGGACGTGTTGGTACGGCGCGGCGCGGACCCGATGCGCTGCCGCAAGATATTGATTCTAAGCGGAATGGTAGCTTCTGCCTGCTTCACCTTTTTTGTTGCAGATGCTGCGTCCACGCGCGCGGCGGTGCTGCTGGTTGGTGCCGCGCTGTTTACCGTGCATGTAGCGGGAACTGCTGCATGGGGGCTGGTGCAGTTTGCCGCGCCCAAGGGGCAGGTTGCGACCGTGGCTTCCATTCAGAACTTCGGTTCGTTCATGGTGGCCTCAGCCGCGCCGCTGCTGACCGGCTGGCTGCTGGACAGGACGCACTCGTTTCACCTGGCACTGGTACTGTGTGCCGCTATTACGCTAGGCGGCGCGCTTGCCTATGCGCTGCTGGTGCGCGGGCCGATCAGTTCTTCGCAGCCGTAGCCGTTCCCGTGCCGTAGTAGCCCGCGCGGGTTTGTACGAACAGGTTCGGCTTCTTGACGGTTAGCGCAATGCGGTGGAAACCATCGCCGGTACTCCCTGCATCAGGGGTATAGCCGAGCAGGTATTGCTGGCGCAGTTCATCGGCAATTTCCTTGTAGATCGCATCGAAGTTTTCCTTCTTTTTGGCTTCAAAAAAGCGGCCGCCGGTTTCGTCGGCTAGCTGCTGCATGATCTTTTTGCCGTCAACCTGCGGCTCGCTCTGGGGACGTTGGCCGCCACCACCGCCGCGCCCACCACCGCCGCCGCCCGGGTAGCCGCCGCCACCGCCACCGGGATAGCCGCCACCTGGAAAGCCGATGCCGCCGCGCCGCCCTCCGCCGCCTGGATTACCGCCTCCAGGATTGCCGAAGCCCCCGGAATGTTGTTGCTCCCCTTTGAAGTAAATCGTGTAGACCTCGGTTTCCGCCTTTTGCGCAGCTTCTACAGCGCTTGCGAGTGACTCCTTGCTGCCTCGATCCTGCCCATCGCTCAGCACGATGACTGCCTTGCGACCTTTCTGCTGGCCGAGAATTTCGTTGCTAGCCAGGTAGACCGCGTCATAAAGCTGTGTGCCACCCCCATGGCGACCACTACCACCGCTGCCTGTGTCATCGGTGGTGGGTCCAAGACCGTTGAGGCCTTCATTCAGCTTTCTTTTATCGGCGGTCAGGTCATCAAGCAATTCGACCTCGCGGTCGAAGTGGAGCAGGGCGGCCTTGTCGGCGGGCCGCGTCAGCATGCCGTCCAGAAAACTGCGGCTGGCCGACTGCTCGGCGGCGAGAGCGTCACGCACGCTGCCGCTGGTGTCCACCGCGAGTGCCAGGGTCAGCGGCAGGTCCGTGTCGAGGCTGAAGTAGCGAATAGTTTCCGCCCGGCCGTCTTCAGTAAGGGTGAAGTCGTCTTTGGTGAGGCCGGGTACGAGCTTGTCCTTCTTGTCACGCACCACTACAGGGAGGGTAACCAGGCGTGCATTGACGGAAAGCGTAGTCTGCGGCGGTGCGCTTTGGGCTGTGGTCAGGGCAGGAATCAGGAGCAGGGCAGGCAGGGTCACGGGTTTTGGAAGGCGGAAGCGCATGGTACTGTCTTGGACGGATTGCGCCCTTGCAAAGTTGAGCTCATGCCTTCGCAACTTTCTACCGATATACTTTGCATCGAATGCATCCGACACGACATACCCTCTCTGCGCTTGTTCTCCTTTCCGCGAGCCTGCCTTGTTTCGGCTGGGGTTCAGAGGGGCACCGCATCATCAACCGACTGGCTGCGCAGAGCCTGCCTGCGGATGTGCCCGCGTTCCTGACCACCCCTGCGGCGCTTGCGGAACTAGAGTACCTGGGCCCGGAGCCGGACCGGTGGCGTTCTCCCGCCGAAGCGGAGCTGAGCGCGACGCAGGCGCCGGATCACTTTATCGATCTTGAGTACGCGGACGTGTTTGGACCCTTGCCGCGCCTGCGGTACCAGTTTATCGATCAGCTGCGGACGTATCGTGAGGCGCACCCGGAGACGGCGGCGCTGGAAACCCCGGAAAAAGTAGGCATGCAGCCCTGGCAGACCGAAGAGGTGTGGGAACGGTTGAAGGCCGGGTTTCGTGACTACCGTGACGCTTTAGCGAAACATGAAGACACCAGGCCTCAAGAAGCGGCAGTACTGTTCTACGCCGGTTGGCTGGGGCACTACGTGGGTGATGGCTCGCAGCCGCTGCATGTAAGCCGCGACTACAACGGCTGGACCGAACCCGAAAACCCGCATGGCTACACTACCGAGCACCACATCCACTCGCAGTTTGAAACAGTGTTTGTAGGGGCAAATATCAAGGCCGCCGATGTAAAGCCGTTTATCACACCGGTGATGCCCGTCGGCGATGAGTGGACCGACTATTTGGCATACCTGCGGCACTCGGCCACCTTTGTAGAGCATACCTATGCGCTTGAGAAGGAAGGCAGTTTTACGGGAGCGGGAACGCCTGCGGGTAAGCAGTTTGCGGAACAGCGCCTGGCTGCGGGCGCAAGCGAACTACGTGACCTGATCTATGCCGCCTGGGATAAGAGCGCGGAAGAGGTATCCCCGCGCCCTTAAAAGTAAGGATAGAAAACTCAGGCTCCGTGTGTAAGCCGCTCCCAGTTGCCGTAGGCGATCTTGTTCTTGTCTTCCTGTGAAAGCGGCGCGTCCATCAGAAAGCGCCGGGCACCGCCCTCCGGTGCAAACATATAGGGATAATCGGTCGAGTACAGAATGCGGTCGATCCCCACAATATTAATGGAATTTTGAAGGTAGCGTTGGCTCAGGATGCCGCTGCCGGAGATGTAGAAGTTGTCGCGCATATAGCTCGAAACGGGTTTGCGCAGGTGTTTGGCAAACTTCCCCATTTCGTCGATCCGGTCGAGATAGAACAGGACGACCTCGCCCCAATGACCGAGAATGATCTGGAGGTTGGGCAGGCGGTCGAATACACCTGCGAGGATCAAACGCAGGGCGTAGATGCCTGTGTCCACATGCCAGCCGAAGCCCGGCGAGGCAAAATATGTGTCGAGTGCTTCGTCGAATCCGGAGTAGTACGTCTGGCGGACGGCAAGCGGAGGACTTTGTGGGTGGAGGTACAGGGGAACCTGCAACTCGGCGGCTTTCTCAAGAATGGGAAGGAATTCAGGCTGATCGAGGGAGCGCTCGCGCGTGCGGGGGCTCATCATGGCGCCTTTGAAACCCAGCTGCGTGATGCAGCGCTCCAGCTCCGCCGCGGCGGCTGCGGGGTCAGGCGTAGGCAGGGTAGCGAAGCCTTGCAAGCGGTCAGGGTGGCGAGCCACAGCCTCGGCAAGCAGATCATTTGAGGCTTGAGCAAGTTCGCGCGCCTGCGCCGGTTCAAGGCTTTGTGTGGCGGGCGGGTTCAACGAAAGTACCTGGACATCGACGCCGCACGCATCCATGTCCGCAAGGCGTGAGTCATCAAGGTTTTCAAGGCGAGACTTCATCTCTCCCTTATTGGAAAGAGCACCCATGGGGTCTTGCAGAGAGGGGTCCAGAGAGGACCAGGCAGCACGAATTTCCGGAGTTACAAAGTGTTCCTCAAGGGCGATCAACTTCATGAAAAATCTGCTCCAATCGCGTTCCCTGATTGGGATGCACCCTTTTGGTGGTGTTCGTTCCTAACCGTTTCCACGGCTCCAAACCGAGCCGAGACCGCCATCGACACCTAGAACCTGGCCGGTAATCCAGCTGTTGGCCGGGTCGAGCAGGAAGGCGATGGCGGCTGCGATGTCCTGGGGCTGGCCGAAACGGCCCAGCGCGTGCATGTTGAGCGAGGCTTTCGCCGCAGGCTCCGAGCCGACGATGCGGGCAGTGAGCGGCGTATCCGTCAGTCCGGGAGCCACGCAGTTGAAGCGCAGCCCGCGCTTGGCATAGGTGGCTGCGGCGGAAAGCGCAAGGCCCTGCACACCGGCTTTGGCGGCGGCGATTGCCTCATGGTTCACCAGGCCGATGCGCGCAGCGGCACTTGAGACCAGCACGACCGAGCCGGGGCCGGGGATGGATTTAGCCGCGCCGCGTACTGCGCTGAAGGCGCTTTTAAGGTTGGCGGCAAGCACACTCTCAAACTCAATATCTGTGGTGACGTGGGCCGGCTTGAGCAATAGCGAGCCGAAGCAATTGGCGACACCATGCAGCTCGCCGAACTGCTCTTTGGCTGCCGCGATAGCAATTTCAATAGAAGCGCTGTCCGTCGCATCAGCCTGCGTGTGCAGTGCGCCCGTTTCCGCAGCCAGGGCGCTTAGTTTGGCGGTGTCGCGGCCTGCGATCAGTACCTGGTCTCCACGTGCTGTCAACATGCGCGTTAAAGCTGTGCCTACACCGCCGTATCCACCTAGAATTACAAAGTTTGCCATCTTACCCCTTTTGAATGCATGCCGCAGATCCAATTCCGCTGTTCCGACTGCCGCACCGCTTTATCTACCTGCATGCGTTTACCGTCCGTAACACTCCCAGACTTCCAGTAAATCCAGCTTGAAGCCTTCCACCGGCCCCGTTCCATCAACCGCATCCACCGTTATCACCCGTGCCTCATGGTCACTTTCGTAGACCGTCACCACCTTCCTATAAGGATCGACCAGCCATCCCACCTCCGCACCATTTTCTATCCACCGGGCCATTTTCGCTTTCACTTCGCGCATCCGGTCGGAGCGCGAAAACAGTTCGACCACAAAATTGGGGCAAACATGCATAAAACCTTCGCGGTCTCTTTTTGTTGTCTGCGCGATTCGGTCTGCCGCCACATACGCCGCGTCCGGACTGAGAATCGAGTCATCCGGCAGGTGGAAGCCCGCGCTTGAATCGTAGGTGCGACCGCGCCGATGCGTCTTCCACCAAGCTCGCAGCTGCATCGTGATCTCGCCGTTGCCGTCGCCGGTTTCACTTGCCGCCGGAGCATTCATCTCAATCACACCCTCTCGCGTCCGCTCGATCTTCTTCGGCATGTCGTTAAGTCGACAAAGCTCGTCAAAGGCCGCATCCGTCATCGGCGGGTCCATGTAGACCCGCAGGCGCATAAAGTCTGGAGCAACCGGCAGCACGATTCTCATAGCTTCACTTTAGTCTCAGACGGCATCGCCACCTCTTTAAAAGTGTGTGAGGCTTTCCAAGGGAACGCCCACTGAGAAACTGTGTCATCCTGAGCGAAAACTGACGCGCAAGCGTCAGTTGGAGTCGAAGGACCTGCTGTTCCTCGGGCATGAGCGCGAAAGTCAAAAACCAAAGCAGGTTTTTCGACTCCGCTGCACTTCGCTCAGGATGACACCGGGTTTCTGCCTCAGGAGAAGCCGAGCGGCTCTTCCTCCTCAGTTTCCGGCTGTAACTTGCGAGATTCCAGCGCACTGAGCACCTGCTCAACAGCCCAGTCGAGAGATGAGGTGCCATCAACCACCAGGTCAGCCCACTGCGCGGTGGGTCGCACGAAGCGCTCGGCCATGGGGCGAACGGTCGCGGCGTAGTGCGCGGTGACCTGCTCCGGGCTGCGGCCGCGCTCACGCACATCTCGGCGCAAGCGGCGCTCGAAGCAGAGTGCGTCGGGGGCGTCCACGTAAACGCAGAGGGTGGCCAGCGCGCGTACAGCCGGCCAATAGAGGGCAAAGATGCCGTCCAGCAGAAGTACATGCGGCTCAAGCACGCGCTTTGTGCGGCCTGCAACGCGGGTATGTGTCGCAAAATCGTAGGAGGGCCGGTCGATGCCTCCGCCGGCTTTCAGGTCGCGCAGATGAGTCAGCAGCAGTTCGTGCTCAATCTGCTCCGGGTGGTCGAAGTTCTGGTGCATGCGCTCGTCGGGTGGCATGTGGCTTAGATCGCGGTAGTAGTGGTCCAGCTGGAAGTGGGTGCCTTCAAGCTCGCGCGCGAGCTCCTCGGCAAGCGTAGTTTTGCCGGAGCCGGAAGGCCCGGCAATGGCTACCATCAGGGGGCCTGGGGCAGGCAAAAGCCCGGTCATTATGAAGTCTCCTCCATCAGAAAAGCAAGAGCGCGTGGGACAAAACCGGTGAGCAGCGCGGCTAGCTCCTGCTCTGTAGCCTGGCCTGTTGCCAGGACTTCTTCATGGCTTAAAGGGTATGCGGTGGTGCCGGCGGCCATGTTGGTGACACAGGAGATGCCGAGGACCTGCATGCCGACCTGTCGAGCGGCGATGGTTTCAAGCACGGTGGACATGCCTACCAGGTCGGCACCCATGGTACGGAAGGCACGGATTTCAGCGGGTGTTTCAAAGCTGGGACCGAGCACGCCGATGTAGACGCCTTCAGCAAAGGGGGTGTTTGAAGCTGCCTGGGCAAGCTCGCGCAGGCGGTGGGAGTAGGCCTCGGTCATGTCAAAAAACCGAGGCTGCCCAGCCGGTCTCGGCCCCGCTGCCGGGTTGAGCCCGGTAAGGTTGATGTGGTCTGAGAGCAGCACAAGTTGACCCTGCTGCAAGTCAAGCCGGATGCCGCCTGCTGCATTGGTGAGCACCAGCACCTTCACTCCAAGCGCGGCCAGGGTGCGGACAGCAAAAACGACGGCGTTTGCGGAGTAGCCTTCATAGGCATGCACCCGGCCTTGCAATACCAGCACCGGAGTGCCGCCGAGCATGCCTGCAACAAGCCGCCCGGCATGACCGGGAACCGTCGATACGGGAAAGTGCGGAATCTCCACATAGGGGACAATTAACGGTTCGGACACCTTCAAGGCAAGTGCGCCTAACCCTGAGCCGAGCACAATAGCAACTTTAGCCGCAGCCTGCGCGCCGAGCCGTGCGCGCAGAAAGTTAGCTGCTTCGTCAATGGCTTCGTGTGTCTCCATGCGTGGCCCCAGTGTACTTGCACGGGACCATTCAAGCTATCCAAGCAGCATGCCCACGATAGAGGCAGACATCAGGTTCGCCATCGTCCCTGCAAGCATGGCCCGCAGGCCGAGCTTGGCGAGCTCGTTGCGGCGCGTAGGTGCCAGTGCGCCGATGCCGCCGATCTGGATGCCGATGGAACTGAGATTGGCAAAGCCGCACAGCGCGAAAGTAGCGATAGTGAACGAGCGCGGATCAAGCGCTGATTTTTGCGCGCCCAGCAGGGAGTAGGCCACCAGCTCGTTGATGACCATGCGCGTGCCCAGCAGGTTGCCCACTAGGCGCGCGCTGTGCCACGGGATGCCGATAAGCCACGCTATCGGGGCGAACAGCATACCGAGCACCGCATCAAGCGAGTGCGGAAACCAGGCAACGTGCCCATGCGCCCAGCCGAAAACGCCGTTGACCATGGCGATAAGCGCGAGAAACGAGATGAGCATGATGGCGACATTGAAGGCGAGCCGGCCGCCGTCGATGGTGCCGCGCGCGATGGCTCCCAGCAGGTTTTCGCCCGTGTGCTCGGCGTCCTTCGGCATGTGCACGGTGCCCGCGGTAGCGGGGATTGCTGTTTCCGGTACCAGCATCTTCGCGATCAGGATGGTGCCCGGTGCGGTCATAATGACGGCTGATAACAGGTTTTTGGCCTCAATGCCGTAGAGGATATATGCGGCCATGATGCCGCCCGAGACGTGGGCCATGCCGCTGGTCATCACCGTCATCAGCTCGGACCGGGTCATGCCGGGCAGGAAGGGACGAATGGTGAGCGGAGCTTCTGTCTGGCCCATGAAGATAGAGGCGGCGACGTTGAGGCTTTCAGCTCCACTGACTTTAAGCGTAGCCTGCATGAGCCGCGCGAAGACGCGGATGACGATCTGCATGATTCCCAGCGCATAGAGCGCCGAGAACAGCGCGGAGATGAAGATGATGGTGGGCAGCACCTGAAACGCGAAGATGGCACCGAACGACGAGTGCGGCTCGCCGAGCTTGCCGAAGACGACGGAGGAACCGGCGGAGGCATAGCCCAGCAACGTGTTGACGCCTGCGCCTGCCGCGGCAATGGCGCGCCGACCCGCCATGGAACGTAAAACAAAAAAGGCAAACAGAAGCTGTAGCCCGAGACCCCAAAACACGGTGCGCCAGCGTATGGCGCGGCGATTGGTGGAGAACAGCCATGCCAGCAGCAGCATGGCGAGCAGCCCAAGGATTCCGGTAAAGCGTGCCAAGCCTGCTCCTTCCTGCCAGCATACTTGTTAAAGAGCGAACTTAAACCGGTAGCTCCAGTTGAAAGGCATATGGAAACAGTGTGCGGAAGGGAACAGGGCTTCCCGCAACGCCGCCCGCACCGGGAAACACGGCAACAGCATCCGCGGTGACAAACTCGCTCAGTACCTGGCGGCAGGCACCGCAAGGTGCGCTCGGAGCTCCGTTTGTATTGGCAACTGCGATAGCTGCTATTTTGAAAGCGCCGCGCTCGCTTACCGCGCGCACCAGCGCGCTGCGCTCGGCACATATGGACAGCCCGTACGAGGCGTTTTCAACGTTGCAGCCGGTAACAATGCAGCCATCCGTAAAGAGCAAAGCCGCTCCTACGCGAAAACGCGAATAAGGGGCGTAGGCATGGGCAGCCGCTTGCTCAGCCCGGCTGAAAAGAGCAGCGAGTTCCGTATCTGGAGTCAGGATTGACATACCGCCTGAGCGTACCGACTTGCGCTTGCCTCGGCAAGGGGAGCTATTTCGAGCGGCTGCGCCGGCGCGCCTTGGCAAAGGAGCTGACAGTAAAGTAGAGAAAAATACCTGCGAAGGCGGTATACGCCAGAAAGTGGCCATGCTCCGGGCCGGAACGCCAGGCACCGCGAATGCTGTACAGGTGCTGACCGAAAAGCAGGGCAAACAGCGCGAAGAACATGCCTGTAATCTCAAGCCACAGGATGGAGCTGGCCTGCGCAAAAGGATTCCATACAGCCCGGCCAAAGTTGCGGCCGCCGCGAGCCACACCACCCGCACCCTGCACAGCGCCGCGCATGCCCGTACGTGCTTGCTTGCCAAGAGCTTCGCCTGCGCGGACGCGCCTGTCGCTGTCGGCCCTCTGCTGCTCGGGGGTGGGTGGCGGAGCCGATGGCGATGGTGGAACAACGCGTTGGGTGGCAAGGCGTACGCCGATGCCGAGCGCACGTCCCAGGGAGCCTGGCCGCATACCGTAAGTGTAGCCCGCTCTTTGCGAGGGCGCTTATGCAAAAAAGACTTCTGTGCAACCGGTGTACCGCCTTGCCGCTCCCTCTCATCCAAAGTAGGGTTAGACAACAAGGTACGGGCGCACTGCCTGGGCCAAGGTTGGGGAGACGGATTTGAATCAAAACTTACGCAAACTGGTGCAGCAGCTGGGCGAGGCCATTCACGAGAGCGTTTCCGAGTCTGAGCAGATCGCCGGCGTGGTGCAGGATATTCGCCGACAGGGCTTTGATGTGTTGTTGATGCTGGAGGCAACCATAGGCCTGAACGAAGTCGTGGAGGGTAAGGAAGATAGCGAAGAGGCTGCCGGCGGGGCCGAGTTCACGGCGCAGGATGTAAGCTTTTTGCGCTCGCTGCGCATTGCTATCGAAGGTGACGAGGGCGAAGCTCGAGACACGGAGTCATCCTAAGTCCTGACTGGACCGGCGGTGCAGCGCGCTCCGTGCCGAATGGGCGGACACGGCTTTGCCATGGCTGGAGCGCGGTACATAGGGATTCGCTATATTCAACCCGGCTGCGAAAGTTGCGCGGCTTTTACCGGAAGGGATGGGCATGAAAGATACACTTGGCGTACTGCTTGCGGGCGGGGCCGGCGAGCGGCTTTTCCCTTTAACGCGCGATCGCGCCAAACCGGCAGTGCCGTTCGGCGGACACTACCGCATCATCGACATCACTTTGTCCAATTGCATCAACTCGGATTTGCGCCGGGTGTACATCCTGACGCAGTACAAGGCGTTGAGCCTGAACCGGCACATCCGCGAAGGCTGGTCCGGCGCGGTAGCGCAGGAGCTGGGCGAGTTTGTCGAGATCCTGCCGCCCATGCAGCGGGTAGGTAAAAACTGGTATCAGGGCACGGCGGACGCGGTGTACCAGAATATCTATTCAATCGGTGCGGAAAAACCGAAGCACATCATCATCCTGAGCGGCGACCACATTTACAAAATGGACTACGGCAAGATGCTGGCGCAGCATGTCGACTCCGGCGCGGACGTGACGCTGGCGACCTTGCCCATTCTGCCGGAAGATGTCTCGCGCTTCGGCGTGGTTGAGGTGGACAAGCAGGGCAACGTCACCGGCTTTCTTGAGAAGCCCAAGTCAACCGACCTGCGCTCGCCATGGAACCCGGAGATGGTCGATGCCTCAATGGGTATCTACATTTTCAACACGGACGTATTGCTGCCGGCGCTGATACGCGATGCGGAGAAGGAAGACTCGAAGCACGACTTCGGCCACAACATCCTGCCCGACATCCTGGGCAAGTACAAGATGGTGGCTTATAACTTTGTGGACGAGAACCGCAAGGAGCTCTACTGGCGCGACGTGGGCACGCTCGACGCCTACTACGACGCGAACATGGACGTGGCTTCAGTCAACCCGGTGTTCAACCTGTACGACCATGAGTGGCCCATGCGGACGCGGGTGCGGCAGTACCCACCGGCCAAGTTTGTGTACGGCTCCGCGGGGCACGATGGTTCGGCGGTGAACTCGGTAATTTCAGCAGGCTGCATCGTCTCCGGTGCCTGCGTGTCGAACTCGCTGTTTTCGCAGGATGTGCGCGTAAACTCGTACTCGTCCGTTGAGGACAGCATCGTGTTTTCGCATGTCAATATCGGGCGGCACTGCCGCATTCGGCGAGCGATTATTGACCGCGATGTGAACCTGCCGGAAGGCACGGTGATCGGTTTCAACGCGGCGCAGGATCGCAAAAATTACTTTGTGACTGAATCCGGGCTGACGGTGGTGGCGCGCGACCCTTCCTTGTATGAAAATGCCATCCACCCCGTGGATCTGGGTGAGCAGGGATAGGTCCGGCTATGTTTCGCGCGTGAAACGGGCTTTGACAATTACCTTTGTACTTTGCTGTGCTCACGTTTGCGGGCAGCAAGCGTCACTTGGCTGATAAAGCCGGTTAAGGGCAGGTAGATGAAGACACATTTGGGGAGATTGGTGAGGAGAACGTCTACCGAGTGGAGACCGGGCCGGCGAATCGTACCGCTGCTTGCTTTTATACCTCTCTCCATACTTCTGCCGGGCTGCGGGCAGTTCTTTCCCCCGGCAAGCTCGACCGGCTCCGGCTCGAGCGGAGGTACAGGAACCGGCAACAGTACCACCCTGAATACTGTCTACGTAGCCAATAGCAACCCGCAGCTGAACTCCATTGCTGCCTTTTCGCTGGCAAGTGGAAAGCTGACGAACCTGCAGAACTCCCCGCTGGCTTTGGGGCAGGGGCTGATTCCAAATGCGCTGGCAATCAGCCCCAAGACAAACCTGCTCTACGCAGGCAGTGCGCTGGGCGGCATCTTCGCCTTGGTGATTCAGCCGGATGGCTCGCTGGTTATCAGCGGCAACAATGGGCCGGTAGCGGGGCAGGCGGCTAGCACCATGGTGGTAGACCCAAGCGGACAGTGGCTGCTGGCTATGGCCAGTCTGGGTTCGTCTACCGGTACCGGCACTACGCCGGAAATCTACATCTTTAGCATCACGCCGACGAGTGGCGCCCTCACTATGACAGGCCAGATTGCGCTCGATAACGGAAACCCTGTGCAGCTGCAGTTCGCGCCGAACGGCACGCAGCTCTACGCCACTCTGGGTACCGGGGGCATCGACGCGCTGACATTCAGCCCATCAACGGGCGTATTGAATAAGCTCTCCTACCTGCAGCCGCCACTCGGTAATAGCTCTTCTGATAATGGGATGGCTATTGATCCTGCAGGCAAGTACCTGTTTGTGGCAGAGACCGGTACCAGCGGGGTACGGGTCTTCACGATCAACACAAACACCACGTTGACAGAGGTTACGGGCTCGCCGTTTGTGGATACCGCTACCTCTACGCCGCCGCTTGGAGCCAGGGCGGTTCTTGTCGATAAGACCGGAGCTTTTGTTTATGTGACCAACTCGACAGCCGGGAACATCAGTGCATTCACGCTGGGTACTACGGGGGCACTGACGGAGATACCCGGTTCCCCGTTCGGAACAGGCGGCAGCCCGTACTCACTGGCTGAGAGCAGCGCGGGGAGCTACCTGGCAGTCGCGTGCGCAGGCGGCTCACCCGATCTGCAAATCTTTTCCATCACCGCTTCCTCTGGCGTGCTTGTTTCTGCTGCGACAGCTACAACGGGCAGTGTCTCCCCGGCAGCGGCTACGGTTGTAGCGACAACACCGTAAGGGTTCCTTCGAATCCAGTGCTATGCTGGGGCGGACTGTGGTTACCCTTCGGCATTCCTGCATGGTTTTTCTGGTGGTTACCAGCCTGCTGCCCGGCTGCGGCCGTTTGCACCCCGGCGGTTCGTTGGGCTCGGTGTACGTGATCTCTAAAGGCACCTACATCCGGGACCGGCTTTCGGCTGTGTCAAATCACACAGCCGACGTGCATAACGCCGAAAAGCTGACCGTGCTGCAGCATGACCGACGCTTCTACAAGGTGCAAACCGCGGCGGGCAAAGTGGGTTGGCTTGAGGAGCATGCAGTTATCGACCAGGCGGAGTTTGATAAATTCCATGCGCTCGATACAGCTCATGCATCGGACCCGGTAGTTGCCTCGGGGGTGCTGCGGGACGCGATCTTCCTCCATTTGACGCCTGGGCGCAAAACGGAGCACTTATACCTGCTACCGGAGAATGACAAGCTGCAACTGCTGGTGCGGGCGTCTGTACCCAAACCGGTACCGCCGCAGTTGCTGCTGATGCCCAAGGCTCCCCATGCCAAGCGACCTGCGCGCCCTCTGCGACCGGCTGTTGTAAAAAAGGAGCAGAGCGGGTCCACGGTATTTGCCGCCGCACCGCCGCATCCCGATCGCTACACGGCCTCCGATCTGGACCCGGATGCGGCCTGGATGGCAGAACCCATGGAAGACTGGTGGCTGGTGCGCGACGCGAGCGGAAAAGTGGGCTGGGTGCTAGCCAGGGGCATGGATGTGGACGTGCCGGATGAAGTGGCACAGTACTCCGAGGGGCGCAAAATTGTGGGTGCGTACCTGCTGAACACAGTGATGGACAATGGCGAGCCACCCCAGCGGCACATCGGTCCGGAGGAGCAGCAGCGCATTGAAAAACGTGTTGCGGCAAAAGCAGTCTTTGCGCGCAAACACCCGAAGGAAGCCGCAAATGCAGCCGCCGCGATACCCCCACCTGTGGCTCCGGTGCCGCATCCGGTTGGCCAGTATGTGACTGTAACAACCGAGTTCAAGGAAGGGTTGCCGTTTGATTGGGAGCAGGTGCGGGTTTTTATCTGGAACCTCAAAAAGCATCGCTACGAGACTGCGTATCGCCTGCGCGAGCAGCAAGGGTACCTTCCAATCATGGTCGGTAAGGAGCAGGTTGAGAAGGTAGGTGAGGAGCCTACCTTTACTATCCGCACTACCCCGGATGGAGTCGTGACGCAGGATGAGCAGGGAAGCTTTCACCCGCAAACCGTGCAGGCGACACAGTACAGGCTGGAAGGCGGCATTGTGCGCCGGGATACGCCGCTGCCGCTCAAACCCGGCGAGGAGGCAGCATCGCCTTCAGGTCAGGCGACCAGCCGTCCGGCAGTACGCCATAGAGCAGTTCGGCCTCGAGGAGGGAAGCGTTTGCGAAGGCGATGAATCAACTTTTTGCATTTTCTCTATAATTTTGCTGTCTCAGAGTACGAAAGTTTGGCATTCTGAATCACATGCTCTTACGAGCAGCCTGTTAAGTGAAATGCCGGTTTGGCTTGAGGGAGCCTGAAAAGCGAATACAAGCCACCTGACTGCCGGCAGAAGCAAGTACAGGCACACCCCGTTCTGAACTTTAGACCGCTGCAGTGCGCGGAAACATTGGTTCGTCAACTTTGAAGAATGCGCTACGGCGCGCAAGGAGATCGGCACATGGACAACAAGCCGGCACAGAATATTCAGGACACGTTCTTGAATACGGTCCGCAAGGATAAGACGCCTATCACGATCTACCTGGTCAGCGGCGTGAAGCTGACAGGAAAAATTCGCTCCTTCGACAAGTACTCCGTGCTGCTTGAGAACAACAGCCAGGAACAGCTCATCTTCAAGCATGCAATTTCTACTGTGGTCAGCACGCGCTCTGTGCTCCATACAGACCAGCGCCCGGTAACCGGCGCTGCTACCGGTGCCGTAGTAGAGCAGGCGCAGAGCGCGTAGGGAGCAGACTACGTCGCGACGTTCCGTTTCGCTGCCTCCATTCGGTTCCGAAGATACCGGCGTTCTTACCCCAATGGGACGCCTGGAGCGCGGCACCCTTGCGCCTCTTGCCAGTAAGGGGGAACGCGCTTTTTTAATCTACCCGCAGTTTTCAAACCTAAAACCTGCGCTGGGCCGCACGGCGACACTGGCCCGCGATGCCGCGCTCCTGGTAGAAGAAACGCGGTCCTTACCGGCTGAAGGCTTAACTGCTGCAACCCCGGTCCCGCGTATGCAGTTGGGAACAACGCGAGCCGATGCGGAAGATGGCACAGCGGAGTTTCGGGAGCTGGCGGAGAGCGCCGGAGCCGTCATAGTAGGCGTCATGGAGCAGCGACGCGCCCGGCCGGACCCGGCCACGCTGATCGGCTCAGGCAAGGTGGTGGAGCTTGCCGGGGCGGCTGCTACCTCAAATGCCTCTATCATCCTTATAGATTACGATTTAAGCCCGACACAATTGCGCAACCTGGAAGACGCGCTGCCGTGCCCTGTAATAGATCGCACACAGCTTATTCTTGACATTTTTGCCAAGCATGCGCGCACGAGGGAAGGCCAGCTGCAAGTAGAGCTGGCGCAGCTGGAGTACATGCTTCCCCGGCTAACCGGGCGAGGCCGCCTGATGAGTCAGACCGGCGGCGGCATCGGCACACGCGGTCCGGGAGAAACGCAGCTTGAAACCGACCGGCGACGCATCGGCAAGCGACTGGTAATCCTGCGACGAGAGCTGGAGCGGGTACGCCGGGTCCGGCACCAGCAGCGTTCACGCCGCGAAAGTGCCCCCGTACCGACGGTGGCGTTAGTGGGCTATACGAATGCAGGCAAAAGCACGCTGTTCAATCTACTTACCGGTGCCGGTGTACTGGCCAGTTCACGCATGTTTGCAACGCTTGATCCAAAACTGCGTGCCATCGCACTGCCCTCGCGGCGCACGGCGGTGCTGTCGGATACGGTAGGCTTCATCCGCAACCTGCCGCACGCGCTGGTAAGCGCTTTTCGCGCGACGCTGGAAGAAGTGGAGAAAGCAGAGGTGCTGCTCCACGTCCGCGACGCTGCTGACCCTTTGAGTGAAGAGCACAAGCTTGAGGTGGAGAAGGTGCTGGGCGAGCTCGACGTGCTGACAAAACCGCGTATCGAGGTGATGAACAAGCTGGATCTGCTGCCCGCCGCCGAGCAGGCCGGGTTGCTGGCTTCAGGTGCAGTCGGCATCTCTGCCCTGCGGGGTACCGGCGCGGAACGGTTGCTGCTGGCTCTCGATGCAGTATTGACCGTGGACCCGGTGGAAGAGGCGACGATGTGGGTGCCCCAGCATGCAGGGGATGCGCTGGCGGCGCTTGAAAGCAGCGGGGTGGTACGGGAGCGGAGCTTTGAACAGCGTAGCGGCCAGGATGGCGTGCTGCTGCGGGTAGCCGCACCGCGGTCGCTGCTAGGACGATGGCGTAAGTACCGGGTGTAGGGACAACATCAAAATCAAGATCAGGATTATGGAACCGGATTGTTCAGAATCAAAGCTGGGTTTGTGCTTTGGAATATAGGGTATGTTCACTTGCTGAAGAGCTTCCCCGTTAAAGCAGAACTACAGCTTGGTGCGGATGTATATGGACATCTACAGGCGCTGTAGCTACTAAAATGTCTGAAATACTACGAGGTCATGCGATAATTTGCCCTGTCTAAAGAAGTAGTCCTGGAAGATTTCTTGGGCCTTCCAGAGTTTGGTGCTATTTCCAAAGAAGCAGCACAAGTAAGAGAAGAACCACTGCCACCACAAGCCGCCAGTCAATGGCGACTGTAATTAACAGCCGAAACCAGGATGTTTGACCATCCTTTTCGGGCTCCATCCGCCTCACCTCCCTACCTCGGTTACGGCCCCGGGTCGCTCTAACGACCCGGGGGCCGCCCGATCCAGTGTTCCGCACCAAGCTCGGCATGGAGGCTTCGCCAGTGTACCCCGTTTGTCTCAGACGCGGGTTCTCGCCGCGTTGCAGGCAGTATCAGGCAGCTCGGCATTGGGAATCAACCTACGGTCAATACGAGACGATCCACGCTCAGGTCGGCAGACGTTCACCGCAACTGACATCTCTCGTGATGAGCCGGATGCCGCAATGTGGCAGGTATCACCGGGCTTTGCCGTCGCCGAAGATGGCGTGCCGAAGCCCTGAGATTGCGACACAAGTCCGTCGATCAAGGTCATTTTCTTGATACAGCGGCGTTCGAAGCTGTTTGTACGTCTCAGTCAACAGTGAGGTAGAGCCGTGCCTAAAGAAGAACCAGCCGCGCAAGTACGGATCGTGGTACGGCCCTATGCGAGTGCGCTACCGCTCGGCTGCTTCTCCTTTGCCATCGGCAATACGCTGCTTAGCGCGTTTCTGCTGCACTGGATTCCCGGCAACGAGGCCCGGCTGCTGGCAATCATGCTTTTGGTGTTTGTGGCACCGCTTGAGTTGATCGCCTGCGCTATGGCCTTCTTGTCGCGCGATACCGGTGCGGCGACGGCGATGGGGATTTTTGCCGCGGCATGGGTGGTGCAGGGAGTACAGCTTATGCTGTTCGGCGCGGCATTGAGCGCGGCAAGCGGAATCTTGCTGGCGCTACTGGCTATATGCCTGGGGATGCTCACAGCGGTGACTATTTCGGGCAAGCCGCTGATTGCGCTCCTGCTGGCAGCGGCTACGCTACGCTCCGCCGGGGCGGCCGGTATGGAGTTTGGCGGCGGCAAACTTTTTACCCTCATGGCTGCCGGTTTCGGGTTTACTGTCGCGCTGGTGGCTTTTTATTGCGGTTTTGCTTTGCTGATGGAGGATGTTCAGGGTAGTCTTCATCGGCTGACAGGGCGCACCGGCGCAGCTCGAGATGCGATGACAGGGGGTCTGGAAAACCAGATGAATCATATTGAGAAGGAAGCCGGAGTACGCCAACAGTTGTAAATCACCCTAAAGTTACTCAGTATTGGAAAATACGAAAATATTTCTTCCAAAATGGGAGAAAATAATGCATGCAGGACCTATACGGTTCCTTCCTTTGCCATACTGTGGTTGCAGCATGACCGAAGCCAAATACGCTACCGGAAAACCTATGAACGACTGCATCCTTCACAATACTGATTATGATGTGGCCGGTATTGCCGCCACGCTGAATACAATCGGCTATGCATGCATTGAAGATTTTGTGGAGCCGGACGCGCTGCGTCGTATGCAGCACTTTGTACGCGACGCAGTCGGAAAAGCCGGGCATGAGTATGTCGGGTTGAACGGACCGGATGCAGTAGCCGGCTCCGGGCTGGATGAACTATACCGCGACCCGGCTTTTACAAGTCTCATCAAAGACATTTATGAGCAGGGCACAGGCCGTCCGGCACCGGATGAGCCATTTCTACACGTGCTGCGCTGCCTGGCCGGCTCTAGTGGGCAGAAGCACGCCTGGATGTTCCATTATGACTCGTATGTGGTAACAGCGCTTGTGCCGATCCTGATTCCAACTGAAGGCCGCAGCGGGGATTTGCTCATGTTTCCGAACACGCGGCCGATTCGGCCCTGGTACCTGTGGAATGCGGCGGACAAGGTGCTGCTCGATAATCCGCTGACGCAGAAGTTGCTGCGCCGCACGGTAGAGCGCGATCCGGGCAAGCCGGTTCGGCTGAAGATGCAGCCCGGCAATCTCTATCTGTTCTGGGGATACCGATCTGTCCATACGAATGAGCCGTGCGATCCGGATGCGGTACGAGCCACGGCTCTGTTTCACTATGCCAATCCGCATAGAACTGTGGAGTAGGGTGCGGCATCCGCGACGGATCTAAAAGTGAGAAAGCAGGGAAGCCTTCGATACCCTATGAAGTCGCTTTTCGCTCATAGCCTGTGGTATCAATAAATGAGCTCGCAGGGGTTACCTGCTCTGTTTGTTTCGCAACCATTGATACCATTGCGACCTCTCGCTCGATCTGTACCTGAACTGACACCTGCATGGATGACATATTTCACGAACTCGGTATTCTATTTGTCGGCTGTGTGCCGACAGCCATTCTGTTTCTCCTGCTACTGCTGTGCTACACCACGTTGATGCACCGGCCGCTGAGCCGCATTCTGGCCCAGCGCCGCGAGCGCACCGAGGGTGCGGTAGCGAAGGCACGAGCCGCCATCGGCATGGCTGAAACCATGACGGGGGAGTACGAGACAAAGCTACGCGCTGCAAGAGTAGAGATTAACCAGGGTCGGGAGCGGCAGATCGCCCAGTGGAATGCGGCGCGCGACCGCACATTGAGCGAGGCACGCGAACAAGCAGCGGCGCGACTGCGTCAAGCGCAGGCAGCACTGGCTGCCGATGCTGAAGCTTCCCGCGCGAGCATGGGGAATGCCATTGACGAGTTGGCCGTCCAGATTGCTACTTCCGTAGCAAAGCCCGGTGCCCCGCTTTCGAATAAGGGAGTTCGTTCCTGATGCGCCGGATTTCAATAGCAGCGGCGAGACAAGTTGTGTGTGCTGCTTTCCTGGTATTTGCCTTGTCAGTTGGTATCACGAGCGCACAGGAAGCAAAGAAGCCATTGCCCATCACTACCGGCACTTCCACCAGTGCGATGGATTCGCCGGAGTCAAATAACGAGCTTGAAACCTATACACACTCGCCCGCCGTTGCGTCCTTCGCCAAGCGTCTGGGTCTCTCTACGAATAAAGGTTCGCGGCTATTCGAGGATTTCAATTCAGCCGTCCTGATTGCTGTGATTTTGTACTACCTTCTTAAAATTCTGCCGGGCAAGTTTCGAGCCAAGCGGCAAGCCATCAGTCATGATCTAACTGAGGCGCGGCGGGCGACTGAAGATGCGCAGCAGCGACTCAAGGCAATTGAAGCGCGCCTGGCATCCCTCAGTGGCGAAGTCGATGCATTGCGGCAACAAGCAGCTGAATCGAGCAAGGCGGAAGAGGTACGCATTCATGCTTCGATAGAAGAAGAGCGCAAGCGCATCCTGCATTCAGTTGAAACGGAGATTGCCGCGACTCAGGCGAACGCCGAGCGCGGCCTGAAGCGGTATGCATCTGATCTGGCTGTGGATCGCGCTGCGGAGCGGTTGCAGCTAACCCCGGAGGGTGATCGTGCGTTGATTGATGAATTTCTGCAAGGTTTGGCCGGGCAGCTGGGCAAGCAAGGACAGAACTGATGGTGACCCTGTATGCAGCTCGTTACGCGCGAGCCCTGGTAGATGTGCTTGAAGCTTCCGGCAACGACAGGAAGCTGGCCATTGAAGCCGGTAGCCGCGAGTTGAGTGAGTTTGCCGAAGCATGGCATGGCAGTTTACAACTACAAGGCGTGTTTCTCGACCCTTCTATTCCAGTTGCAAAAAAAATCCAGATTCTCGACAAACTGAATGAGCGACTCGGCATGTCCAAACTGGTTCGTAACTTCTTGGCAGTCATCTTGAACCATGAACGCATGGAGGCCTTCCCGGAGATAGTAGGCGAGTTTGAACGTATGGTGCGCGGCGATCTCCACATTGACAAGGTAGAGTGGGTAAGCGCAAAAGAACTGGATGAGAACGACCGGCGAGCTGTTGCGGCAAGGATTGAACAGCTAACCGGTAGACGAGTGGAAGCAAGCTTCCGCCAGGACCCGGCACTGATCGGTGGAGCGCGGCTGAAGATCGGATCTACAATTTATGACGGCAGCGTGCGCGGGCGGTTGGACGCGCTGAAGGAAGTTCTATCTTCGTCCTAGCCGGCGGCATGGTACTTTGGGGCATTCGCCAGGTGAGTGGAGCGTTTTAGCTCCCTCTGCGCTTCGCTCGGGAAAATCCTTCTTGAAATTAGTGGCCTTCTTGAGATCGATGGATAGATCAGGCGGGTCGAGCGAGTTCACAGCAAGCTTAAAGTAAGCGGGACGAAAACGAATGGCAAAGATTAACGCGGACGAGATCACAAGCCTGCTTCGGCAGGAGATCGAGAACTACGACAGCCGGATTGAAGTGGATGAGGTGGGTACCGTTATCTCTGTCGGCGACGGCATTGCGCGCGTACACGGCCTGGACAAGGTAATGGCCGGTGAACTGGTGACTTTTCCGCACGGCATTATGGGCTTGGCGCTGGCGCTTGAAGAGGAGCAGGTCGGCGTAGTGCTGATGGGCGAAGGCTCGGAGATCCGCGAAGGGGATGAAGTCAAGCGCACCGGCAAGATCATGAGCGTGCCGGTAGGCGAAGCCATGGTGGGTCGTGTTGTGAACTCGCTCGGGGCGCCTATTGACGACAAGGGCCCGATCGCAACCACGGAGACGTTACCGATTGAGCGACTGGCACCCGGTGTAATTGATAGGCAGCCGGTCAAGGAGCCGATGTCGACCGGCATCAAGGCAATTGATGCCATGATTCCAATTGGGCGCGGGCAGCGCGAGCTGATCATCGGTGACCGGCAGACAGGTAAAACTGCTGTTGTCATCGACACGATTATCAACAATGCCAAGAATAACCTGATCTGCATCTACTGCGCGATAGGGCAGAAGCGCAGCTCGATTGCACAAACCGTACAGACATTGACTGAAAACGGCGCGATGGACTACACGATCATCGTCGCGGCTTCGGCATCGGAACCCGCGCCGCTGCTGTACCTGGCCCCCTACGCAGCCACCGCGCTGGGCGAGTTCTTCCGCGACAATGGCAAGCATGCACTGGTGATCTACGACGATCTCTCAAAGCACGCGACTGCCTACCGCGAAATTTCGCTCCTGCTGCGGCGTCCGCCGGGCCGCGAAGCGTACCCGGGCGACGTGTTTTACCTCCACTCGCGGCTGCTGGAGCGTTCGGCCAAAATGAGCAAGGCGAAGGGCGGCGGATCGTTGACCGCGCTGCCGATTATTGAAACTCAGGCCGGCGATGTGTCTGCCTACATTCCAACCAACGTAATTTCGATCACCGACGGACAGATTTTTCTTGAAACCGATTTGTTCAACTCTGGTATTCGCCCGGCGGTGAATGTCGGCTTGTCGGTGTCGCGCGTCGGCTTCTCAGCCGCCATCAAGGCGATCAAGCAAGTAGGTTCGACGCTGAAGCTGGACCTGGCACAATACCGCGAACTGGCTGCGTTTTCACAGTTCGGCTCAGACCTGGACAAGGTGACGCAGAACCAGCTGAACCGCGGCAAGCGGCTTACGGAACTGCTCAAGCAGAAGCAGTTCAATCCCCTAAGCCCGGCGCACATGGTAGCGATTTTGTTCGCAGGTACGCAAGGTTTGCTCGACGATGTCAAAGTGGAAGATGTGCAGCTGTTTGAAGAAGGCTTCCATAAATATCTCGATGCGTCGCAGCAAGCGCTATTGCAAGACATCGGCGAGAAGAAGGCGCTTGACGATGACCTGCGTGGCCGGTTAAAAGCCGCCGTTGAAGATTTTAAGAAGGACTTTCTAGCCGAACATGATCAGCCTAAGGGCGGTGA
Source organism: uncultured Acidobacteriaceae bacterium (assembly GCA_964235655.1). Classification (GTDB taxonomy): domain Bacteria; phylum Acidobacteriota; class Terriglobia; order Terriglobales; family Acidobacteriaceae; genus EB88. The sequence continues at coordinate 29,964 of CAXSBB010000021.1, read as the reverse complement.
CAGGATGATGTCGCTGACAGAGGACGAGAAGAGGAAGGCAGCCCAGAAAACGCCCGCCGGTTCGCAACCGGGAGCAGCTACAACTCCGGGCGGCGGCGCACAGCAAAACGCAGAGCAGACGCAGGGAGCGGCACGGTAAGTGGCGAACGTACTCGATCTCAAACGGCGCATTCGCAGTGTAAAGAACACGCGCCAGATCACCAAAGCCATGAAGATGGTGGCCGCGGCCAAACTGCGCCGTGCGCAGGAGCGCATGACCCACTCGCGGCCCTATGCGGTAATGATTGCGAGTGTGCTTGCGTCCATGCGGCGGCGTGTTGAGGCAGTGGCACCGGGTACTAACGAGCTGGCCAGTCCGCTGCTCATTGTGCGTGCTGAGAAGAACGTACTACTGGTTTTAATTTCCGGCGATAAAGGGTTTGCGGGGGCGTTTTCTACCAACATCGTGCGCACAGCGACACAGTTCATACACGATACTCAGCAGAGCGACCGCGAGAAAAAGATTGACGTTGTAGCAGTAGGCCGCAAAGGGCGCGACTTCTTTCGCAGGCGCTACGCTGTTGCCGAGTTCATCAAAGCTCCCGACGCAGGGCGGACCGAGGATGGGGATAAGGCCCCGGTAGCACGTCCATCGCGTACGCGTCGCAGCGATGTCGAGTTTGTGGCGAGTGAACCGGCTGCCGATATCCTGCTTGACAAGCTGAAGTTCGAGGATGCCCGGCAGTTGAGCGAGGAAGTCGTTGCCCGCTATGCAGCGGGTGAAGTCGATGCGGTATATCTGGCGTACAACTCATTTCAGTCGGTAATCTCCCAGCGCGTCGTCGTAGAGCGTATTTTGCCGCTGGTAACCGGTGCGGGCGGTTCGCTTGCTGAGCCTGAAGTGAAGGTGCGGACGGAGCAGACCGACGAAGAACGCCAAAAGACTGCTGAAGCCGCGATGTCTGCCGGCTTGACACTGCGCGATAACGAGCAGGATGAAATTCGTGCGCAGTATGAGGATGAGTCCAAGCGGTTCGGTACGGCTAATGTCGATTACAGCTACGACCAGCCAGCCTCTGAAGTGTTCGAAAGTTTGCTGCCGCGCTTTGTGTCGGCGTTGCTGTACTACGCCATGCTGGAATCCGTAGCAAGCGAGCATGCGGCCCGCATGACAGCCATGGATGCGGCAGCAAGCAATGCATCGGATTTGATCGATGCGTTGACGCTGACTATGAACCGAGCACGTCAGGCGGCAATTACCACGGAAATCATTGAAATCGTAAGCGGCGCGGCAGCTGTATAGGTTGAGGCGTTAGGCTTGGAACTACAGGGTACAAAATTATGGCAGAGACAACAGAGACAATGGAACCGCGTACCGGCCCGGACACAATGGCCGAGCACTACGCCGAAGATAAAACAATTGACGATAAGGCACAGAACATCGGTCGCGTGGTGCAGATTTCCGGCCCCGCAGTCGATGTGCAGTTTGACGAAGCCAAGATGCCGGGCATCTTTCAAGCATTGCGCGTCACAAGTGAAGGCTTTATAGTGCCCTCTCCTGTAAACGTGATCCTTGAAGTCGAGCAGCATATCGGCGATGGCCGGGTGCGCTGCGTCGCCATGGAGGCGACGGAGGGTATGGTGCGCGGCATGAAGGTGATCGACACCGGCGCGCCGATCATGGTGCCGGTCGGGCGCGAGACCCTGGGCCGTATCCTGAACGTGATCGGTGAGCCGGTCGATGAGCTTGGCCCTGTAAATGCCAAGAAACGCATGCCGATCCACCGGGCTGCTCCCACCTTTGAGGAGCAGGCGACGCATGAGGAAATGTTTGAGACCGGCGTCAAGGTCATTGATTTGATCCAGCCGTTTTTGAAAGGCGGCAAGATCGGTCTCTTCGGCGGCGCGGGTGTGGGTAAAACCGTCATCATCCAGGAACTGATCAATAACGTTGCAACCAAGCATGGCGGTTTTTCCGTGTTCGCCGGCGTAGGTGAGCGCACCCGTGAGGGCAATGATCTTTGGCTGGAGTTTCAGGAAGCAGGCGTGATCGACCTGAACGATCTGCCGAAGTCGAAGGCAGCCCTGATTTACGGCCAGATGACCGAGCCGCCGGGCGCGCGTCTGCGCGTGGCGCTCTCCGCACTGACCATTGCTGAAGAGTTCCGCGATCAGGAAGGCTCGGATACGCTGCTGTTTGTCGACAACATTTTTCGGTTTACGCAGGCGGGCTCCGAAGTATCGACATTGCTGGGGCGCATGCCGTCCGCTGTCGGCTACCAGCCGAACCTTGCAACCGAGATGGGTGAGTTGCAGGAGCGCATCACCTCGACCAAAAAGGGTTCCGTCACCTCGGTGCAGGCCGTGTATGTGCCCGCGGATGACTTTACCGATCCGGCACCGGCAACAACGTTTGCTCACCTTGATGCGGTAACCTCACTTTCACGTCCGCTTTCAGAGTTGGGTATCTATCCGGCAGTCGATCCGCTGGCGTCGTCCTCGCGCATCCTGTCGCCGCGCATTGTCGGGCAGGAGCATTATGACGTTGCGCGAGGTGTCAAGCGCATCTTGCAGCGATATAAGGACTTGCAAGACATCATTGCAATTCTCGGTATTGATGAATTGTCAGAAGAAGATCGTTTGACGGTTTCACGGGCCCGGAAAGTCCAGAAATTCCTATCACAGCCGTTCCATGTGGCCGAGCAATTTACGGGTATTCCAGGTGCGTACTGCAAGGTGGCCGATACAGTGCGGAGCTTTAAGGAAGTCATTGAAGGCAAGCATGACGATGTGCCGGAGCAAGCCTTCTATTTGAAAGGCACGATCGAAGATGTGCTTGAAGCCGCTGAAAAGCTGAAGGCGCAGAAGTAACCCATGGCTGATGCAAACGGTACTCAGTTTGAACAGAATCGACTCAAGGTTCGGCTGGTAACCCCGGAGCGGATCGTGGTGGAGACAGATGCCACTTCGGTCACGCTTCCCGGCCAGGCGGGAGTTCTTGAGGCCTTACCCGGGGCTGCGCCGTTGCTCACGGCCATTGGAGCCGGAGACTTCATCATCACCGGCGGAGAAGGCGGCGAGCAGCGGTTTATGATTGCGCGCGGCTTTGCTGAGGTGCTGCCGGACCGGGTCACCGTATTAGCCGAGTACGCCGAGGCACCGGATGCGGTAGATAAAGCTGCGGCCGAGCAGCAATTGAAAGATGGGCAAAAGCAGGTTGAGGAAGCCGGGCAAGACCCTGCTCGGTATGACGCAGCGCGGCTGGTGGTGCTGGAAGCGGAAGCCAAGCTGGGCCGGTCTTAGCCGGGTAGCAGCCTCTCGTTACATAGTAGGGAGAGATGCCCTATCCGGTGGCAGCCAATTCCGTTTCGCGACTTCGCTGCCTAGAGCTTCCGGCGTCCAGAAGGTATGCAGAAACCCGGAATGAAGTCGGTGCTCATTTGCACCGACAAAAGCGGCAAAACTCGGTTCATTGTGAGTTGCAAGCAGGCTGACCCAGGCCGCCGTCATCGTTTCGTGAAAGATGTGCGGTACTCCGTGATGCCGGGCGTACTCGCGAATACCTTCTCGAACCACCCTGGATGCTGTTTCCAGAGGGTGCCGATGTAGTTGCAACCAAGCCAATCGCAAATGATCTCCATGGCGGAACATGGAAAGCGGTAGCTCGCATGTGCTGAAGGCTGACAAGAAAGCTTCGTCACTCAAGTGGGCTGAAGCAACTGTAAGGGTCATAGCAAAGCCTAGCTGACCGGGAGTGCAATCGGCAATTCAAACAGTTTTCAAGGGCAGGCTGTGTCTTGAAGTATCAAAGCTTATGCGTTTCAGTAGCAAGCCTCATGGCTTTCTCATAATTAGAAAAGCTTTTGGCCTGTAAATTGCTTTGCTATGTGCATTTGTGATTTCAGGAGGAGAAGAGATGGCAAGTGTAGGCTTAACGAATTCACTCGCGGCATCACAGTTTGACTTTACAAACCTGACCCGCTCTCAAGCACTGAGTGCGGGTCAGACATTGTTCGATCAGGGGAAAATTACCGGCCGGCAAAAAGATATACTCGAAGGCTTTTCCGTCGATTACGCGCCGGGGCTCGGTCAACAGGTACCGGCAAGTGAAGGTCTGACGTCCGATGTGTCTCGGAATTACCTTCAGCTGATTCAGAACCAGATAGCCGAGCTTAAGAGTGTTGCCGGAGGTGATAGTTCATTGCAGCAATCCTTGGCCGGCGATCAGAACCTGCTGCAAGCTCTGGCACCGTATCAAAGCCAGGCTGCGGCCTCCTATGCGGCTCAGAAAGTGAGCAGCGCAACGCTTGATCTACTCGGCTGATTGCGAATACAGGAACGTATTGCGGTTACGTGAATGGGACGAAGGGAATCGGTACCAGGATCACTAGGCTTCGCAGGAAACATTGCGCTGACCTTATATATAGACGTGAAGCTGCGCTATACTCGCCGCGACGGTGGAGTTGCGTATGCGTTTGCGGCTTATGTTGTTCGCGGGACTATCGCTGTATCCGGTTCTCTTGTTCGCGCAGCAGACCTCGGTGGCGAAACCTGCACCTACCGGTACTGTTACCGGGCACGTGTTCTACGGCGATACGAACGGTCCCGCGCGCCTAGCTACTGTGCTGCTGGAGTCGACAGCGGCTATCGACGGCTACCAGCCGAGCACGGGCGACAAGGCTACAACGCATCTTTCAAGTGTCAACACGCTGCCTGACGGCAGCTTTGCCCTACCTCATGTTGCGCCTGGGGTGTACTACGTGTTTGCCTCCGCGCCCGGGTACGTGTCACCGCTTGATGGGCTGAGCCTGTCGAGAGATGAGCTGCTGAAGCCCGATAAGGCAGTTAAAGAGCGAATCGCGGCTGTAGTGCCGCACGTGGTGGTGCAGGCAAATCTGGCTGCTGCTGTAGACGTCACCTTGGAGCGTGGTGCCGCTGTATCCGGCACGGTGCTCTATGACGATGGCAGCCCGGCGGCAGGTTTGCGTGTGCTACTGCTGGTGCGCGCTGATAGTAAGGCCGGGGACAAAGCAGGCAAGTGGGTAGTGCCGGAGTCGGGGCCGGTGCCTGGCGTCTCGGGCGTGCTGACTGATGATCGCGGCAGCTACCGCATTAGCGGGTTGCCGGCACGGGAGTACCTAGCCGAGGTGGAGCTGAAGATGGAGAAAACTTCCATTGAAATGAATGGCGGTGGTTACTCCAAGAATGGCAGCGGTAGTATGGCGGTCCCGGTGTACTCCGGCAATAGCTTGCGGCAAAAGGATGCGGTGCCATTCCGCATAAAGCTCGGCGAGGAGCGACCGGGGGAAGACCTGCTCATTCCCCTGAACAAGCTGCATGCAGTTACCGGTGTCATTACAGCGGCACGAGATGGACATGTGGTAAACGGCGGAACCATCCAGCTGTTGTATGCCGACGACAAAACCGAAGCTGCGAAAATAGATTTGATAAAAGACGATACGAGTTTTTCCCTGAACTTTGTGCCGGAGGGTGACTACATTGTTCGGGTGACCGATGCTGCGGACCTCGAATACACCGAGGTTTCGAATGGGGTAGGTGTGTTCCCGCCTACACGTACCGAAATGCATGCCGTACACCACTACGCGACCGGTGAGCAGCCGCTCCATGTGCAGGGAGATGTAACCGGGCTGGCCGTTGCGGTTCCCGAAAAAGCGCCGAAGGCCGCCCAGACAAGCGCGCTGGAAGGACACTGAGGGCACGGAATTGGGGCAGTATCTGCATTTTCGGACACATCGGCTGCGCGTGCTCGTTCTCGGCCTTGATGCAAATGCAGGTTGAGAATTACAAGTGTTCGGGTGTAGGCTACTCCCATCCATTTCAGCTTTCACGGAGTTCGATCATGCGCAGCTTGCTCAATGTGCTTCTCCTTCTCGCAATTCCGGCAAGTTTGTCGGGGCAGGTGGCTACCCATTCAGCAGTAACACAGCCTGCACCGGTTATGAGCGCTACGTGCCCGGTGAGTTTTGCGGTAGAACTGAGCTCTCGCGGCGCGATTCAAATTACCCAAAGCGCACAAACTCCCAAGCAGGACTCGCAACTCAACCTGGCGTTCGACCTGCAGGACAAGCGAGAGATTGCAAGCATGCGAGTGGTGGTGCATGGGCTTACCGGCAACTGGCATGTGTCGCCTGTTAAACCGGGTTCTGAAGAGAAGACACAAAGCTTCGAGCTGGACAGGCCCGATAACGTAAAACGCTGGACGCAGGCGAGCTTGCAGGTGACGAAGCTGCCGTTTGTGAACTCAGCGGAAATTACCGAAATTACCTTTGTGGATCATTCCATGTGGCGGCCTGCGGATGGCGCTTCCTGCCAGGCTTCTCCCAATCCGGTGCAATTGATTGCGGCCTCGCATTGAGCATTATGAGCATTATGAGCGTCTGCTAGAGGGAAAGCAGATCCTTCGACTTCGCTGCGCTTCGCTCATGATGACCCGTGAGAAACTTAAACTTCAGGTTCGAGCGGGTCACTGGAAGCAGCCCAAATCGGCACGACTCCCAACTTGGGAAGACACAAATATTTCCTGGAAAAATTGTAAAAAGACGTAGAGAAAAGATCCTCCGGCGCATGTAGAGTAAGCCCGTGCCTGCTTCTCTCCATACCGTAGTTGCCGCCGCCAGCCATTCAGGGCGGGTCCGTCATTCCAACCAGGATGCATGGAGCTACTCGCTTGATGCCGGGATATTTGTTGTTTGCGACGGCATGGGTGGGGCTGCGGGCGGCGAAATTGCAAGCCGGGCTGCCACGGAAGCGTTTTTGGAACACTTGGCGATGCTGAGCGAGCCGCAGCGAACCAATGAAGCGATCACGCAGGCGGTCGAGGCGGCGAATCGCCGAGTCTACAGCCGCGCCTCGCACGAGCCTGCGCTGCACGGCATGGGCACCACACTGGTGGGCCTCCTAACGCACGGACAGCATGAAGTTGCAATAGTCCACGTGGGAGATAGCCGGTGCTACCGGTGGCGCGGCAGCGAGCTTGAGCGCTGCACGGAAGACCATTCCCTGATGGCGGAGCAGCTGCGTATGGGTGTGCTGACAGAGGAAGAAGCCTCGCAGTCGCCGATGCGCAATGTAATTACGCGCGCAGTAGGAACGCGCTCCACTGTAGAGCCGGAGGTACGGGTACTGCCGGTCGAACCGGGCGACGTATTTCTACTGTGTTCCGATGGGCTGACGCGCGAGCTCCCTGACGCGCAGATCGCCGAAATATTGGCAAGGGAGGGGCAGTCTCTTGAAGAGAAAAACGCCGCATTGCTCGAGGCAGCACTGACTGCCGGCGGCCGCGACAATATCACAACGCTGCTGCTGGAGGTGGGGACGTAGATGCACCGTCGGCGGCCAGGTAGCGGGCCCAGTCGTCAGACTCCGCGACTTGTTTGAGAATGGAGTTGCGCGCAGTCAGAAACCGGGCCATATGGCCGCCGAGAAACAGGCGCTCCGCAAGCCAGCCAAGCAGCTGCAGGGGAGCGGCAAAGATGAGCACATCACGCATTTCTGTAATACCGGGTGCGATTTCTGTAAAGAAATGGTCGTGCTGCATGGATCGGAACGCGCCGGCAACCATAGTGTCTTGAAAATGCCCAGGCCAGTCGTAGGCGGTCATGCGGCTGGTAAGGTGCTGGCGCACTCCGAAGTGCGTGCCTCGCCAGCGTACAGATTGGCCCGGACCGATAAGACCGGTGATCACACCGCCTACAGCCTGCTCGTCGGTATGCTTTGCACCGTGAAGGTGCAGTTCGATGCTGCGGGCAAGATCGAAGCACCGGCCTATAGGCGCGTTCGCTGTAAAGGATTGCTCTAAATGAATCATGGTGCCACCATCTTACGAGCAGGATCAATCCGGGCGCTGAAAGTCGATGCGCACGGGTGACCCAACTGCCGGGGCAGGGAAGGTCATCCCAGCGTTTGTCTTGAATCCATTCAGCAAGACCCAAGGTGTTATGCATGCGCAAGCCTATTGTCGTCGCGATCCCAGCCAGGGATGAAGCCCAGCGGATCGGTCGATGTCTCCATGCGCTGGCGCGACAAACCGTACCTGCCGATCACATTGTGCTGCTGCTCAACAACTGCACAGATAGCACCGCAGCCGCTGCTCGTGCGCAAGCTCACTTCGATAGGGTACCGCTGCCATGGTTGTGTGTAGTGGAGTGTTCCCTGCCCGCACCCCATGCCAGTGCCGGGGCGGCACGCGCGCTTGCAATGAACCATGCGGCCGGGCTGGCCGGCGACGGCGTGTTGCTGACTACGGACGCGGATGCGGAGGTTGCCCCGGACTGGATTGAGCGCAACCTGGCCGGGCTTGCCGGCGGAGCGGACGCAGTGTGCGGCACAGCCGTGATTGACCCTGAAGAAGCGCAGCTGATTCCGCACCACCTGCATGCCGATGACGCGCGTGAAGTGGCATACGGACAACTGCTGGACGAAATTGGATCGATGCTGCTGCCGGATGCGGCGGACCCATGGCCGAGGCATAGTGAAGAGTCCGGTGCCAGCCTGGCCATACCCGCGGCCATGTTCCGAAAAGTGGGCGGCGTGCCTGATGTCGCCTCAGGCGAGGACCGTGCGCTGATTGCGCGGCTGCGAAGCATGGATATGCGGGTGCGGCACGACCCGGGGATTGCGGTGATCGTATCGGGTCGGGTAGAGGGTCGCGCGCCCGGTGGCATGGCCGACGCTATCCAGCGGCGCATGGTGCAGCAGGATGAATTTGTAGACGAGCGCATCGAGCCGGCCCTGGATGCGCTGCGCCGCCTGCGCATGCAGGTGCAGCTGCGTGCCCTGCGCGCGTCGGTATGCCCGCCGAGCGAAAGCAGTTCTGCGGTACGGCGACTGGCACGGGCGCTTGCGGTGGCTCCCGGCGCGGTTGCTGAGGCAGTAGCCTCCCCGTGGTATGGAGCAGGCTGGGCGGCGCTTGAAGCGGCAAGCCCCACACTATTGCGGCGTCGTGTAGCATTTTGCGAATTAGCACGTGAAACGGCCCGTGCGTTGCGCATCCGAGACTTCATACGCCGAGAGTCTACCGGCGAGATGCAAACGAAGATGAAAGGTGATTCAGTGCAGTTTCAGGAGCTTATGGCAGATGGGATACAAGCTGTTCAGTTTCAAACGAAACGCGCAATCCCACCGACAATGCCGACACAGCCATGGATAGTGGAGCAATCCCCGGTACCTGGGATTGCAGAGTGAGTCACGCCCAACTGGAAGACTCGACAACAAACGCGGCGGCGGACCTGCTGGAGCAAGTCGAAAGCCTATTGCCGGAGCTCCAGGAAGAAGCAGCCGCATGTGACGTGACAGGTGCGGCTCCTGTGGTCGGACTTCAACGTTTGCGCGCCGCAGGGTTGTTAACAGCTACGGTGCCGTCAGCACTGGGCGGCTGCGGCATGTATGGGGCCGCAGGCGCGGAAAACCTGTTGAGGCTGCTGCACCTGCTGGGTGAAGCGCATATGGCGCTAGGGCGATTGTTTGAGGCGCATGTGAATGCCCTGGAACTGGTGCGACGCTACGGGTCGTCTCGCCAGCTTGAGAATGCCGCGCGTGCCGCGCATGCGGGTGAGCTGTTTGCCTTGTGGGTGACGGACCCGGTAGGCAAGCACGGCGACAAGCGGCTGCGGCTGGAAGGTGGCCTGCTCTCAGGAGAGAAGTGGTTCTGTTCGGCGGCAGGTGTAGCAGACCGGGCGCTGGTAACAGCAGAGACAAACAGGGGTGCCCAGATGCTGTTTCTTGCAGTAGGCTCAGCGCGTGTGACCGACCAGGGCGTAAAGCTGGCCGGGATGCGAGCTGCGAAAACAGGCAGCGTAGACCTGACCGGGATTGCAGGTGATGACGATGTATCCATCGGCGCAGCGGGTGATTACCTGCGTGAGCCCGCGTTTTCAACTGGTGCCTGGCGAAGTTCTGCTATAGCACTGGGCGGGTTGGCAGCGTTGGTAGCCATCACACGCGGCGAGCTGCTGGCGCGCGGGCGCGGTGACCAGGCGTACCAACGCCAGCGTTTCGGGCAGATGGCTATCGCGCAGGAGACGGGCCGGTTATGGATGAGTGAAGCAGCACAGCGGGCTGAGAGCGCGGGGGAGCCGGGCGAAGAGGCAGTTGCCTATGTGAACCTGGCGCGGACAGCAGTGGAAGCAGCCTGCCTGGACGGCATACGGCTGGTGCAGCGCAGCCTCGGACTCTCCGCGCTCATGCAGGGCAGCGCGACGGAGCGGATCGCGCGCGACTTGCAAACCTACTTGCGCCAGCCGGCCCCGGATGAAGCTCTGGCGGAAGCGGCGGGTTACTGCCTGCGGCACAGTTCCGTATGGGGCATACGCAGCGAGGTGCGCGCGTGAGGACAGCTGGAGAATTGCTGGTAGAGATGGAGCATTTGCCTTTCGGCAAAGTTGACGAAATCCTGGGTGGACGGTTGACCCATGCACGACCGCTGATCCTGGCACCCCACCCGGACGATGAAAGCCTGGGCTGCGGCGGGTTGATTGCGACGTTATGCGCGGCGGGCAGGCCGCCGCTGGTTGTGATCCTGACAGATGGGGTAGGCTCGCATCCGGGCTCTCAAACGCACCCGCCGGAGCGGCTTCGACAAGTGCGCGCAGCGGAAGCGCACGAGGCCACGGCCCGTCTGGGGCTTGATGCAAAACATCTGGTCCTGATGAACCAACCGGACACCGCGCTCGATCCAAGCCAAGCGTTGGCTGCGCAGCTAGGCAAGCTCGCACGTGAGCGAGGCTGCGCGACACTTCTGGCACCGTGGATACATGATCCGCACGGCGACCACGAGGCTGCGGCCAGGCTGGCTCGCCTGATTGCCGCGCAGCTACCCGGCTGTCGGCTGCTGCACTACCCGGTGTGGGGCTGGTTGCTGCCGCGCACCACTCGCCTGCCGATGGCTGAAGTCACAGGCTGGCGGCTTGACATCACCGGCCAGTTAGTCGCCAAGCAGGAGGCAATCGCGGCTCACGTTTCACAGTATGGCGAGCTCATCACGGACTCACCCGAGGCTTTCAAGCTGCCGCGAAACCTGCTGGCGATCTTTGAGCGGCCTTATGAGGTTTACCTGAGAGATGGGCAGTTCGCATGAGCGCTCCCGGTACTCGCAAGGCTGATCATTTTGAGCGGATGTATCAGGAGAACCCGGACCCGTGGGGCTTTGCTACCAGTGCCTACGAGCAGGCCAAATACGACGCGACCCTGGCCGCGCTGGGCACTCGACGCTTCCATGCGGCGCTTGAGGTAGGCTGCTCGATCGGCGTGCTTACGGAGCGCCTGGCCGGTCGCTGCGACCGCTTAACCGGGGTAGACTTTGCCGTCACGGCAGTTGAGGAGGCACGTAAGCGATGCGCGGCTCTCCCTCATGTGCACATTGAGCAGCTGGAAGTGCCGCGCCATTGGCCCTCCGGGCAATTCGACCTCATTTTGTTCTCTGAGGTGTTGTATTTCCTGGCGACTCCCGACCTCCGGCAAACCTGCGAGCGAGCGCTTGCGTCGCTGGCGCCGCGCGGGTTGGTGCTGTTGGTGAACTACACCGGACCTGCGGGAGCCAACGGCAACCGCGACCCGCAAAGCGGCGAGTCGGCAACAGAGGTGTTTGTGGCAGCCGCCGGACCTCGCCTGCAGCTGCTACTACAGCAGCAGGCAGAAAACTACCGGTTGGATTTGCTGCAGGGTTGATTGTCAGTTTGGAGACGGCTTTTCAACGCGATCAATGACGAGTGTAGTTACCGGCCCGGATTGAGGCTGGAGTTCCAGCCCAAGCTGATCTTTAAGCGCAGCGAGTAATAAGGTGCTGGGAACCTCGCCCTGTACCTGTTTCTGTGTCGGTAACTGAAGCATCAGATTGTAGTTTCTCGGTAGCCCTGTACGATCGGCCACATCGGCTCCAAGCTGTTTTGAGAGGGCATCAGTCAAGCCACCAAGCGGCCCTTCTGTAGTTATCTTTCCATCCTGGACCTGAACCCTGACGGTGATGATTTTCTCGCCCGAAACCGGATCGACGGCGCTGCTCGGTGGCTGAAGTGAGGGACTGAGCTTTTCGCCGCTATCGAGCGAAACCAGAGAGTAGACCGGCATCACCTTTGTCATCTGCGTGACAGCCAGCTGAAAACGGCCGGCGAGCAGTGAACGCATCATGAGCTCGCGACTCTGTCCCGGCTCCGGCATCACGGCATGAATGTCATAGCGGTCACTGTCCGCCCAGGTAGGGCCGCCGGTCAGTTGGTAATCCTTGACGCCGTAGGCGAACCGGATCATGTCCAGAACAGAGACATTGGTCATGTCAAATGTGCCTTTGGCCCCAAGAGGAATCAGAATCAGCTTCTGCCCGGATGTGTTGGGCACAATCGTGATGTCGGTAAAAGAGGGTAGGGAGGTGCCGGAATCGGGTGCCGCCTGAGCACGAAGCTGCGGGGCGGTCCACAAGCCGAACGCGAGCGGCCCGGCGATAACAGCAGTAGCAAAAGTAGCAAGCAATGCTTTTCTGCTAGGACTGAGTGTGTGGAAATTGGGCTCGGTCATAATGTAAGTGATCCTTTGGTTAAGATGGCTGAGATTCCGCCGCTGACACCGGAGAAGTGCGCCGTAGACGGCTCCGCGTAGAACTTGCAAACGCTGAGGATCGCTTCGGCGTAGGAATAATGCGAGCCGCCGAGGAGCAGAGCGGCTTCATCACAGGCACGCTCCCGCTCTGCGAGCAGGCGGCGCCCGATCCACGGGACAAGCGGATGAAACCAGAAAAGCGCTTGTACAACCATGTGCATAGCCGCCAGCAGATTGTCACGGCGTCGTATATGCGCGAGCTCATGGGCTACGATGGCGTCAAGCTGCCGGTCATCAAGATGCGCGGTAAGCGTCGCCGGCCATAGCAGCACCGGCTTGCGAATGCCGAAAATGCCCGGCGCGAGCGCCTGCGTACCCGCTTGCGCACCCGGTGGAGACAATCGCAGCTCGACCGACTTCCGAATGCCGCAAAGGCGCTCCATGCGGCGCAGAGCCGCAAGTTCGCGGCCTTGGCTACCAAGCACAGCCTGCCGCACAGTTATGCGAACCGCCTGCAAACGCAGGAACCAGAGCCCTAGAGATGCCGACACACCGACGAGCCAGACGGTGAATATGGCAGAAGCTTGCACAGGCAGTAAGCCGGAACCGCGTGCGAGGACGCCGGCTACCGGCGCAAATGGTTGACTGAGTACCAGGTAGACAGTCTGCTGCGCGCCCACAACAGGTGTACGGTGGCTCCAAAGGTGAGTGCCAAGGCTGACCAAAAGGGCGAACGGAACCAGAAATTTGACCGAGGCCGCGAACCACAATCCGTGGCGCAAAGAGGCTTTATTGTCGCGGAAGCCAAGAGTAAGAAGCGCCGTAGCTCCGGCGAATAGAGTAGATTGCCATAGGTGATTCACGGCGAAAGGTGCTAGCTGCGCCCAATATGGCGGGAAACCGGGGGCGTTCACAGCAAGATCCTTCGTTGTGACATGGGTGCCACTCTATGCGGGTAGGCGGGTCCGCTCTCTGCCGGAAACATCTCCTCTACCTCGTGGATTGAGTACTCAGGTTTAAGCCGGAGCACTTCCATATAGATAGTGATTCGTAGTCCAAGACTTGTGAATTTCCGGCAGAGTAGGCCGTTTCCAGTTGCCATGCGCATACACTACTACAAATGAAGTTGCGTCTACTACAAATGTTTTATGGCAATGCGCAGGGAGGTGACCAATCAGCGCGCAAGCCCGACATACATTGCCTTGGCGGACAGAACCTGTTCCAACTGCTCTTTCTTCAAAGCGCGTGCGGAGCCGAGCTGGTGCGCTACCAGGTGGATATGCGCCAGGTGTTCCACGGTTTCTGTCTTGAGGAAGGCGTCAAGCAGGCTATGGCCGTAGCTGACGGCACCGTGATTCGCCATCAGGATAGCGTCATGGTCGGCAAGAAACGGCTGGAGGCTGGCGGCTACTTCGCGCGTGCCGGTAGTGGCGTAGCATGCCAGCGGCACCAGGCCCACGCTCATAATGGCTTCCTGGCATAGCACCTCATCGAGCGCGCGACCGGTGCAGGCAAAACCGGTAGCTACCGGGGGGTGCGAGTGGATCACTGCCTGAACATCGGGCCGGTGATGGTAAATAGCCAGGTGCATGCCGATTTCGCTCGTCATCTTGCGGGTACCTGCAAGCTGACGCCCGTCAAGGTCCACAATCACCATGTCCGCAGGACGCAGCAGGTACTTGCTGGCTCCCGATGGGGTGGCAAGCAGGCGCTCCCTATCCAGGCGGACGGACAGGTTGCCCGAAGTGCCCGGCACAAAGCCGAGCCGGGAAAGCCATTTCGCAAACTGGACCAGCTCTCTCCGCAACTCCGTTTCCGTGCGCTGCTGTTTTTCCAATGAATGACTCCCCTGAGCAATTTCCTGGCACTACAAAATCTTAAATGGCGATAATGCCGCTTCCGGCCGCCGTTTCGGCAGCCGGGCTTGCCGCAGTTTACGCCAGCTCTTGCCTACTCGGTCGGACGCCAGGAATAAATGACCGGCGGTAAGCGGACCCAGCACCCGGTGGTTTCCCACCGCCGCCAGTGCCATGGAGGCAATACAGCCGCACTGTGAGCAATCCGGGTCGCCGCCGAACTGGCAAGGGGTAATTTGTGTTGTGAGGTCTGCTGATATGGTCTCCGTGGTGCGCGCGAAGATGCAGGCTTCAGGACTGCTGGGTGGCGAGGCAATCTCCCGGATCAAGCCCTGGGGCATGTCGAGGACAGGATAGAGAACTCGCAGCCGCCCGAGATCGGCGATGACGGAAGCCCGCTGCGCCGGGGAGAGGATTTCCGGGTCCGTGGCTCCGCGTTGCGGCGTAAACAGGCTGAACCAGATCTTAGCGACTTCAGGCCGGGCACTCCAAAAGCGCAAAAACTCTTCGAGATAGCCGGGGCGGTCGGCAATCTGCGCGGTGACCGTGCAGTGCAGGGTGACCCGAGCCCCGGCGATATTTTTAAGGATGCGCTCGTAGGTGGCAGGTTTACGCCGCGCATCATGCTCCGGCTGCAGGCCATCGATAGAGACTACAACAGCAAGTTTGCTGAACTTTTGCCAGGCGGATGGGATTACGCGAAAGGCGCTGGTAACAACTTGTGTATGGATGCCGCGACGGTCGATCTCCGGCAGCAGCAATTCGAGCTCGCGGTAGCGGACCAATGGATCACCGCCGACAAGCGAGACATGCAGGGGCCGCAGCTCATCGAGCAGGGCCAGTACGCGGGCCACCAATTCGTCTCCCTTGAAATCAGAGAGCTGCCGCAGGACCACGTCACCGCCGAGGTGCGCTGCGTCAAACGCATAGCAGCCGGGGCAGCGTAGCGGACACTCCTTGGTAATTTCAATGGAAAGTGATGGAGCCCGGCCTTGGAGAATAGAGGACCAGGCCTGGAGCACTTCTGAAGTTTTCATAACCTATTTAGGGTAACCCGCAAGACGCAAGCAAACCACGGTTCCACGTGAGATTGCTTGCATTGCCAACTCCACAAAACCATGACGGTGGCTGAGCGCCGCCGGAGGAGTAATCTAAAAGGATGGTACGGATGACGGTGCTGGCGAGTGGGTCCCGGGGCAACTGCACCGTGGTCACCGGTGGGCGCACATCGGTGCTGGTAGATGCGGGGATCAGCTGCCGCGAGATCCTGAAGCGGATGCATGCGGCGGGTGAAAACCCATGTGCGTTGGATGCGATTCTGATTACGCATGAGCATCAGGACCATGTGCAGGGCTTGTCGGTGCTGGCGCGCAAGCTGGGTATACCGGTGTACTTTACCGAGGCCACACACAGGGCATGGATGCGCTGGATGCAGCCGCAACGCCGCATGAGCTACGGCGACTGGCTTGCACAGCGTAAAGCAGAAATGGCGGCCAAGCAGGCTGTAACGCAGACGCAGGATGCGGAAACGGCCAACCCGTTCTACCGCGAAGCCGGTTTGAAGGAATGCGCTGAAGAGCAGGCGGAGTTTGTGCCGGGGGCTGGGCTGGGCTCAGACCCAATGCAAGACGATATGGAGTGCCCCCCAGCCGTGCAGGCCTCGGCAGACCCATGCGCGCTTCCCGGCAAAGAGTATTTCCAGGTGGGCAAACCATTTTCCATCGGCGACCTGAACGTCACGGCTTTTACCATTCCGCATGACGCGACAGACCCGGTGGGTTTCGTACTGGAAAGTGAAGGCATTCGGCTTGGCGTAGCTACCGATTTAGGCTACATGCCTGCAAACGTGAGCCAGCAGCTTCGCCGGTGCGATGTGGTGATGCTGGAATCAAACCACGATCTGGAAATGCTGCGGGACGGGCCATATCCCTGGTCGGTAAAGCAGCGGGTCATGTCGCGGGTGGGTCATTTGTCAAACACGGCGGCTGCGGAGTTTCTGGAAAAGGGCTATGACGGGCAGGCGGCATATGTTGTGCTGGCGCACCTGTCAGAAAGTAACAACATGCCGGAACTGGCGCGGGTAGCGGCGGAGTGGGCATTGCGCGACCGGATGAACCTGTTGGCGAACAAGCTACTCATTGCGCAGCAGCACGCTCCCACGGAAGCAATCTGTCTGTAGGCTGGAACGCAACCCTTCCGAATTGTTTACCGTGGGCCATAGGCTCTGTCATGTCATTGAGGCGTAACAATTACACTAATGGAAGTCCACCTTTGAGACTTGGGTGTGGCAGCTGTTCCGGTCGAGGCATAAGCCGGTTCAAGGTTGAGCATCAGAAAGTATTGAGGTATGCATGAGTAAATGCAGTGATCCCGTGATCGGTGACATTCTTTCTTCGTGGCGCTATGACATTTCAGGGTCATCCCCTGCAGTGCGTGGAGATTTGGAAGACCATTTTAAGGAGTGCCGCCAATGCCGCACCCGGCAGCGGTTGCACCGTACGGTCGATGTCACCCTGATTGGTTTAGCCACACTATCAATTTTGGCATTTTTGCTGGCGATCGCCATCATCCATGAAGCAGAGCCGCTGCGTACCTGGGCCATCGCGCTCCATGCCCACCAGTTGCAATTTCCTGTCACACTACAGGAGCTTGCCATCGCGGGTTTGCTGGTCTCCATTGTGGCCTGGCTGCTGATTGCCATGATGACGCCTGCTCCTATATTTCTGAGCGAAGCAGTGACGCAGGCACGCGAGCTGCGCAACCGGGCCCCGCGTAAGGCTGCTTGAAAGCTGATATGTTTCGAAAAGGCCTCCGCTTGCGGAGGCTTCTTTGTTTGCGAGTGAAACTATGGCGTCTCAGACGGGTCGGCGGACTTGGCCGTATTCAAATCTACAAAGGAGTTTGCACTATGCGGCAAGCCGGGGGCGTAGCAATTGCCGTCCGGAGCAGCATTTTGAGGGCAGGCTGCACTGAACTGCGCCCGGCGAGGCGACTGCGCGTACTGCCATACAATTGCTGATTCTGCCAAGCTGGGAGAAAATCCGGCTGAAGGCAGCTTGCTGATAGGGGCGCAACCGGGTGAGGGTGGGCATGCGTCATTTGCGATCCAGAGCGGCAGGATGTTTGCGGTGCCATGTCGCGCCTGCTCATGCGCAAGGATATCCCGCGCTGTGCTGATGCTGCCGCGGCCCTCCGGCACTTCAATCCCGGAGCAGTAGACCCCAGCCCGCGCACCGGTACCGCGTACCGCATCTACCCAGGCAAACAGGTAGGCAAGCTGCTCCGGCAGCAGGCGACCACCCTCTTCCTGATCGAGAAAGACGAGCACGCCCGGCGCAAAGCCCTCATGGCTTGCGGCTGCCGAGGCGGCTTTCCCGTCTTCGCTTCCAAGCGCCTGGGCGTCATGCCCCTTGAGCTGCGCATCCAAACGCCCGTTGAACAATACCAGAAAGCCGAAGCCTTGCTCCCGTAGCACGGCTCGCTTGCCCACCCAGCTATTGCGCCGCTCGCCAGGTGGATTGTTGAGCCAGTAGCCCGTGTAGCTGAAGCTGGTGTGCAAGGCGGGTAGCGCCGCATCGCCCGGGTAGCCGTTGCGGTCGAAACCCAGGTATGCCGGTCCTTGCGCGTGCATAGCGGCTGTGCCGAGCAGTACCGTAAACAGGAGGGCGGCTTTCACGTAGTCTCCAAAGGCTTTTTTGCGGAGGTACCAGGCATGGGCGGGGCCCCTTGCGGCACACTGCTGACCATGCCCGGCGCTGGCGCAGGCTTCGGCGGCCCCGCATCGAAGCTGCCGGTAAGCGTGCGGACAGCCGCGACACCATTGCGGCTGCACCAATGTTCAAGATCGTCAGCTACCCGTTGCACAGCGCGCGGGTCGGCATAGGAGGCTGTGCCTACCTGCACAGCGGCGGCACCGGCCATCAGGAACTCAACCGCGTCTTCACCGGTGCGGATGCCGCCGACACCGATCAATGGAATTTTGACAGCCTGCGCAACTTCCCACACCATGCGCACGGCAATGGGCTTAATAGCCGGCCCGGAGAGGCCACCGGTGACGTTGGCGATTTTGGGTTTGCGTGTGCGGATATCAATGGCAAGAGACAGGAATGTATTGATGAGTGTCAGCCCATCGGCCCCGGCTTCTTCCGCAATGCGTGCCATGGCGGCGATGGAGGTCACATTCGGTGAGAGCTTGATGAAGATGGGCCGGTCACTGGCTTTCTTTGTTTGCGAGACCAGCTCGGCAAGCAGGGTGGCATCGGCACCGAAGACCATGCCGCCATGCGCGGTGTTCGGGCAGGATGCATTGATCTCATACGCCGCAATGCCGTCTGCTGCGTTGAGCGCGCGGATGACCGTTAGATAATCTTCGATGGTGTAGCCGAACACGTTACACAGGATGGCGCAGGGCGGGGGATTGCGGCTGAAGGCGCCTAGCTTTTCGGCCACGTAAGCCTCGACGCCGACGTTCTGGAGGCCGATGGCATTGATCATGCCGGAAGCTGTTTCTATCATGCGCGGAGCCGGGTTGCCGGGCATGGGCTGCGTGGACAAGCCTTTGGTGACAAAGCCGCCGATCCGGTCCAGCGCGATAATGTCTTCAAACTCCACGCCGTAGCCGAACGTGCCGCTGGCCGCGAGTACGGGCGTGCGCAGCGGGACCCCGGCAAGGGTGACGCGCATATCCGGCTTCATAGCTGAGGTCCTGCTGCGGGCGGGGGCGTTACGGCAGGCGGGGTGCCGGGTTCAGGTGCGGGTGCTGCTGAGGGGGATGGCGCAGGTACTGCCGGAGTGTCCGGAGCAGCGGTTGGGGCAGCATCGTCCGCAGCCTTACGTGCATTGCGGCGAGCGCGGGTACGAGCCGGAGAAAGCGGCGGCTTGGGGTACTGGAACTCGGGAAGAGGCCGCAGTGCCTCCTTCAATATGTGGCCCACGGCTGCCGACGGCTCATTGATGCCAAGTACTGAGGCCAGGGTCACGGCCAGATCCACCGGCTCGACATGGCCCCGGTAGGTGCCGGGCAGAAACGGCGCGCCGTAAAAGCCGAGCGGCACATGCCGGTCATAGGACCAGGGTGAAAAATGGGTGGTACCGCTGCCCTTGCCTTCCATCTGGAACGCAAGGGGAATGGCGGCCACGTACCAGCCGCCGTTGGGGCTGTAGCTGTGAGCCAGCAGCCGCCCGAACTCAGTAGGGGGCAGCTCACCCGCGGCAAGCTGCTGGCGCGTGTAGGCGCGGAACAGTTGCGGACTGGGCGCAGGGCGGGCAGAGGCTGTGACGGTGACACTTGTTACGTTTGCTTGGGTGCCCTCGGCTGCGGCTGCGGCTGCGGCAGGTGCGGGGGCCGGCTCCGGCTTGGTCTCCGGTGTGACCGGGGCAGCCAGAGATGCAAAAGCATGCTGCATGGCGGCCTTGACCGCGTCTTCGGCTTCCTGTTCGTTAATACCCGCTTTTTCAAAATTCGGCTGGTTGAGCGAGAGATACGGCAGCTCCTGGTGCGAGAGCAGGTACTCGATATTCTCGCCGGGTGAGAACTTCGCGTTCATGGCCTGGTTCAGGTCGGTCACCAATTTCCCCGTATCGATATATGCGCCTTGTAGTCCCAGGGCGGAGGAAGCGGCAGGGGTAGGTGCGATGCCGTGATCCGCGGACAGGGCGAGAACGACATTGGCAAGGCCGCCGGGCACGTTTTTGTCGAGCCAGGAGAAAAAGCCGTCCAGGTCGGCATCGAGGCCCGTTACCATGGCATGCTCTTCAGGCGAGTCAGGACCGGTCTTATGGCCTTCAATGTCGTTTGGGGAAAGGGAGATCGTCAGCACATCTGTAGTGCCGCGTGTGCCGAGCCCCTCGCCCACAATCAGTGCTTCGGCAAAAAACAGTTCGTAGGTATTGGCTGCATTGGTAGTCCCCACCTCTTTATAAAAATTGGTGAGGGTGGACACGCCCGCGACAGCGGCAGCCTGCGGGATAGCCGGGCCGCTGTCGAAATCCGCTGCCCATTGCGGCAGTTGCGCCAGGTAGTAGGTTGAACTCACAAACCGGCCGGAGACAGCGTCAATCCAGTAGGCTGCGTTGGCCCCCGCACCGGCCGGCAGAATAGCAGCGCGATCTTTGAGCGAAACACCAAAAACCCGCGACGCTCCACCGGTAGCAAGACGCAGTTCATCGCCGAAGGTGGAAGCGAGCAGGTTGCGCGGCGAAGCCCCGGGAGCGCGTGCCGTTTTTGCGCCTTGGGCAGGATTGCCGGCAGGACTGGGAGTTCCCACACCTCCCTGGCCGGCTGGGATCGCGGCAGGGGAGACGTCGATTACCGAGTAGCGGTCATCCTCGACCGAGGAGACAGGCCGCTGCTTGTTGCGTGCCAGATCCCACCATTCATTGGAACTAATGCCATGGCCGTCTGTGTAGGCGCCGGTGCCGAGCGTAGCATGGCCTGGGGCGGTCTTTGTATTGGCATAGCCGTAGTAGCAATCCGGAAAGTAAGCGCCCTTGTCGAGGAAGAGGCGAAAGCCGCGCCCCTTGAACTCTGAGCGGTAGCGCTGGAGGTAGTCGGCGCGGAACTGATCGATCACAACGAGGACAATGAGCTTGGGATGCCCGTCATAGGCGGCAGCCTGCGCCACAGGAGCGCCTGCAAGCGGTAGAAGCCCAAGGATGGATGTGGATGCAAGCAGCGCGAGCAGGCGCTTCGGCTTAGTACGGATGTGTGCTGTGCTGGGCTGCATCGCCTTCTATGGTAATGCTCACGCTGCCGCGCCGTGTGCGATTTCATGTCCGGCGCATCCGGGACTGTCATTGTTTTGAGAATGCATGTACGAACATGTACGAAAAGGTACCTGGAAGTTTGTGTCATCCTGAGCGAAGTCGAAGGATTTGCTTTCGCTTTTGAACTTTGCACCGGTGCCCGAAAACAGCAGGTTCTTCGACTATAACCGGTACTCGAATGGCGAAGGCAGTGCGGTTAGGCCTTGTGTGTAGAACGAGCCGATGTCCCTAATTGTGAGACTTCGCTCTGTGCATACCCTGCATGGAAGGTACCTGTTCCCTATGACTTCTCGGTAGCTTTATCTCTGAAACTACACTCACAGCCATGCGCCATTTGCAATCCTGTCTGCTCTGCCTGCTTTGCGTGGGAGCTTCCACCGCCTTCTCTCAAACTCACTTCTCTCAAACTCAGCCGGAGACGCCGAAAGTCGCGGGGGTTATTACGGACCCCGGAACCGCCGAGGCGTTCCGTGTAGATGATGTGCAGGTACTCTGCTCAGCCGGTACTGAGAATCTTCCCGAGAGTGACGCAGTGAGCCGAAGCTGCACGATGCGCTTACCGTGTCGAACGGCATCATCCTGGCGCCCTATCAGGTCATCAACCGGCTGGAGAATGACGATCAGCTGGCCACGGTACTGGCTGACAATATCGCGACGGCGCTGGAGAAGCAGGATTTGCGAATGATCCCGGCTCGGCAGAAGCTGACGGGAATGCAGGTTGCGGGCATGGCGGGCGGTCTGTTTGTGCCCGGGCTGGGTCTCGCGACAGGATTCGGTGGGGAGGCCGCAGCGGCCAAATTGCTTCGCAATGAAAAGGAGCAGCGCGGCCGTATGAGCCTGACCCTGCTGAGCGACGCGGGTCTCGCCTCACCGAGACACCGAAGACCTGGTGGCTGCTGGTTTCGCTTAAGCCGAAAAGCCTGTCGAAAATCTCTATGCCGTACCGTGCGCATTACCTGTACGCCACACTCGCCTCCACCTGGCAGCCGAAGGCACAAAGCTTCCCTCCTCAAGCAATTGCCGCGAAGTAGTGAAGCTGCCGGTTAAGATAAGCGCTATATGCACGATTTGAGCGTATTGCGGAGTGACCTGCCTCGCATGGAAGCGGGACTACGGGCGCGCGGGCTCGACCCGGCTGCCGTGCTGGGAGATTTTCTTCAGCAGGACGCGGATCGGCGAGCGCGTATTACCCAAGCTGAAAAGCTCAAAGCCGAGCGCAACCTGCTGAGTGAGGAAGTAGGGCGAGCGCGTCGTGCCGGTACCGACGCGTCCCCGATTATGGATGAGGTGCGGCGGCTAAAGGCTGAAGGTGAAGCCCTGGAGCAGGCAGCCGCCTTCGTTGAAAGCGAGCTACGCGCCACACTGGCCGCACTGCCGAATCTTCCGGCTCCCGACGTGCCGCCCGGTAAGGACGAAACGGCCAACGTTGAAGCGAAGCGCTGGGGTTCGCCGCTTGAATTTGCCTTTACACCAAAGCCGCACCATGAGCTGGGCGAGGCGCTGGGCATCCTGGATCTGGGCCGGGCAGCCAAGCTCTCAGGCGCGCGCTTTGCGGTGTATTGGGGCGCCGGCGCGCGGCTGGAGCGGGCGCTGGGCCAATGGATGCTCGATGTACAGACGCGCGAGCACGGCTATACCGAAGTAGCCCCTCCGCTCCTAGTCAACAGCCGCTCACTGTTTGGCACCGGGCAGCTGCCGAAGTTCGCGGACGACTTGTTTCGCTGTGCCGACAGCGAGGGCTACGAGGCGGGTGTGCTGCGCGACAACGACCATTGGCTGATTCCTACCGCCGAAGTGCCGCTAACGAACCTGTTCCGCGACGAGATTTTAGAGGCGACGGAGCTGCCGTTGAGCGTGACGGCGCTGACGGCGTGCTTTCGGTCGGAGGCGGGCTCCTATGGGCGCGACGTGCGCGGCACCATCCGGCAGCACCAGTTCTCAAAGGTTGAGCTGGTGAAATTCGCGCGGCCTGAAGACAGCGCGGCGGCGCATGAGCAAATGACGCGCGATGCGGAACGGATTTTGGAGCTGCTGGAGCTGCCGTACCGGCGCATGCTGTTGTGCGCGGGCGATATGGGGTTTTCAGCGGCGAAAACGTTTGACCTGGAAGTGTGGCTGCCCGGACAGGGCGGGTACCGCGAGATTTCGTCCGTGTCGAACTGCGAGGGTTTTCAGGCACGGCGCGCAAACATCCGCTTCCGCAACGCTAAAGGTAAAGCCGAGCATCTGCACACGTTGAACGGCTCAGGGCTTGCTGTTGGACGTGCGTGGGTCGCGGTGATAGAAAACTACCAACAGGCGGACGGCACGGTTCGGGTACCGGAGGTGCTGCGGCCGTACCTGGGAGGATTGGACGTAATCAAACTGCGATCGTAGCGGCTAATGTGGGCAAAACACTACCACTTGGATGCACTGCAACAACGTGTCATCCTGAGCGCAGCGGAGTCGAAAGACCTGCTTGTCTTACGCCGATGCGTGCAAGTCAAGGGCAAAAGCAGATCCTTTGACTTCGCTCAGGATGACACCTGTTATTTGTTTCCGACTTTGCACGTTATTTGTTTCCGACTTTGCACGCAACCGCTCGGTATAACACGGTTTTAAGGATTGATTCTGAGTTGGAATAGTTTCTACATACCCGCTCAGAATGGCACGCAGTATCAATGAGGTTCCATGGGATTGTTGAAGAGCTACATTTTTTGGAAGTACGAACGCGGCAGCTTCCACTATGACGTCATGGTGACGCTGATCCTGCTGTTCCTGTTTGTGTCGCCTCATGTCATCAACTACCGCGACCACCCGGTGGTCGGCAATCTTGCTCCAAATACAGTGCTGGTACGTCCTACAGAAGCGGGTGCGATTTACGAAGTGCCGGCAGACCTGGTACACCCGGGCACCGGCGTGCTGGCGCGGCAGATGGAAGCGCCGTTGGCAACCGCGATCGCGCCGGTGTCAGGGCCGGTCAGCATTGATCGCTGGGAGCCGCTCAAGGATGTGAGCGGCAAGGTGACAGCATATAGAGTGTGGGCGCACCGGTAAGGGGTAATGGAAATGAAGATTCTGACGATGATGTTGGCATTGAGCATGACAGGCATAACCGCACACGCGCAGGCCGACGCTCCAGCAGGGAATGATGCGCAGCTGGCCAAGGTGCTGGGGCAGCTTGACGCGGCGGCGGCGAAGTTTCAAAACGCGAGTGCAAACTTCAGCTGGGATCAGCTGACGGCGGTGGTGCAGGAGCATGACGTGCAGACGGGCACAATCGCTTTTCGCCGGGGTGCGAAAGGTACCGCCATGGTGGCCCACGTTCTAATGGAAAACGGCGCGTCGCACAAGAAGGACGTGCTGTTCGCTAACGGCAAGCTGGACCTGTACCAGCCTGAAATTCATCAAGAGACGATCCTCGATACAGGCAAGAGCCAAGACCAATTTGAGAGTTTTGCGACGCTCGGCTTCGGCGGCAGCGGCAAGGATTTAGAGGCTCAGTGGAATGTAACCTATCTTGGCACGGACATCCTCGACGGAACGCAGGTAACGAAGCTGAACTTGGCACCGAAGCACCCCACGCCGGACCAGATGTTTACAAAAATTGAAATCTGGATTGACGCGTTGACGGCAACTTCTCGCAAGCAGATTTTCTATAGTGCAAGCGGAGACAACCGCACGGCGGTGTACTCGCAAGTACTTGAGAACAAGACGAAAGACAGTGAGTTCAAGCTGAATGTGCCGAAAAACATAGTGCCGATCAGGAAGTAAGCGCGATGAGAGCTGAGCAGATCCCTCAACTTTGCTAAGAGAGTGTATGCAAGTGTTTTCTCTTCGGAGTTCCCATAACATCGTGTCATCCTGAGCGGAGCGCAGCGCAGCCGAAGGACCTGCTTTCCTTGGCTCCGGTTCAAAAGTCAAAGGCAAAAGCAGGTCCTTCGGCTTCGCTCAGGATGACACCGATTGCTTGTTTTCAGCTTTGCAAACTCTTTCAGGATGACACCGGTTACTTATTTCAGTTTTGCACACCCTTTAGGATGACGCTGGTTGAACAAACAAAGCTATTTGCTTGCTGTCGAACGTCTCCAACCAGCTAATGCAATGCCGCCAAGCACGAACACAATTGGAAAGCACTCCAATGTATAGCGCGGCTCCGGCGCTTCGATAGTCCATAAAAGCGCGCAGCGCAGCAATACAAGTGCCGCAAACACGCCGAGCAGCGGCGGGCGACGCGTAGCCCCGACAACCGCAAGCGCCAGGTACAGCACATTCAGTACGGCATATCCCCAGGCCAGGATGGTGTCCGGCCCTTCCGGGCCGTAGCGCCACCAGCGCAGATCGATGTTGAACAGCTCCACGCGCGGACG
Organism: uncultured Acidobacteriaceae bacterium; assembly: GCA_964235655.1. GTDB lineage: Bacteria > Acidobacteriota > Terriglobia > Terriglobales > Acidobacteriaceae > EB88. Next base: position 4,466 of record CAXSBB010000021.1, on the reverse strand, counting down.
GAACCACATATCGGCAAGCCGTAGCAGCGGCAGGGTCACGTAGTAGCGCAGCGGGTGGTCGGCGATGCGCCGGTCCGCGAGCACGCCGAAACGCTCGTCAATTGCGGGTGTAATGGTTGTACCCCGGTTGTAGTCGGCGAGCAGGTCGGCAGTGGTGCGTAGCTGCTCGCCGGAGTCAAAAGCACGGCTCGGTAATTCATCCATGCCGATAGGGTCATCATCGGCAGCCCAATACACCTCGGAGGTGCAGGCCAGATCGACGCAGACGGTCTTGGTCCAGCGCTGAAAGCCGGGGTTGATTGACTCGCCGGGATCGGTCGCGTAGCGCGGGGCCAGCGGTTCAAACACATGGAAGGTGTGCCAATTGCGCAGTGCCCAGGGGGCAAAGGCGAGCAGCGAAGCCAGCGCGCCCAGGGCGGCCAGTCGTAGCGGGCGTTTCCAGGGTTTGCCGCTGTAGAGAACCAGCGCGGGGCATAGCACTACCCCGAGTAGCGCGCCATCCGGGCGCAGCAAGGCGGCTATGATCCAGGCTACAGCTGATGCTGCGAACCAGCGGGTCTGTATGGAAGGACGAAAAGCAGGTCCTTCGACTACGCTTCCTGCGGAAGCTCCGCTCAGGATGACACTTGGTTGTGGAACGCTCAGGTTAACGCTTGATTTCCATGTTTCAGAAGCTGCCTCGCCGATACCCAGCGCGCGCGCAAAGCACAGCAGCGCGGTCGAAATCGACAGCAGCTCTAGTGTTTCCGTAAGTGGAGCCGCGGTGTAGCAGGCTGTAAACGGGCACAACGCCGCAAGCCACAATGTTGCGCGGGCCGTGCGCGCGCGCAAAGCGGGGGGAGCAAGCCGGGCGGCCAGGCGCGCCAATACCCAGCAGCCAAGCAGGTCAAGGCCAACCTGCAAATAGAGGACCGGGTAGTAATCCGCTACTACGGAAGAAAGGCCGAAGACACGAAAGCAGGCTGCCAGAAACAGCGGGTAGCCGGGTAAGCGGATGAGCGTGGGCACCCCGGCGGTAAAGCCGTACACGCCATGCTCCAGCAGGTTGCGTGCAATGGCACCGTACAGCAGCGGATCGCCGGTAAGGTCAGGGTTATGGTGAACAAACCATAAACGCAGCAGAAAGCCGAGAGCAATGGGCAGCCCTATTTGCAATCCGGACATGGAGCGTTCCGCACGCGCGATTCCTGAATCTTGTATCACTTCAGTATCAAGCTTCGTCTTGCCCACCAAATGCGGCAAGCGACTCCGAAACGGATGTGTACAGCACGGGTAGGTCGTTTTTTATAGCTTTCCAGAGAATCGCATCTTCCACACGGTGGTACGCATGCCTCAAGATGTTGCCCATTCCGGTGATGTTCTTCCAGTTCGGCCCCGGGCATAGCACACTTGCCTCATCGCCCAGCCTGTATGCTGCTTCCGCAAGGATTTACAGCTGGCGTTCCACAGCTGATTTTGTCTTCAAGTCGGCTTGATAGTGTTCGTACGTGGCATCGCCTACAAAGGCGCGAATCCGAGTAATGCTCTCAAGGATATCTTCAAAATGAGTCCGAACATCCCTAAAAGGCAAGCACAGCCTCTTGGAGGGCTCGCTTACGCACACGATCTTTCATCCATTCTGCTGAAGAAAGGTCAACAGCAACGCCGAGCAGGTCACTCAATCGATTCTGAAGACCGCTTAGGGCCAGCAGGGAGAGTTGCCCGGATGAGTCAAATGAGGCAAGTAAATCCACATCGGATTGCGCATTTGCTTCGCCCCGAGCCACGGAGCCGAACAGGTGCAAATGGACCAGACCGGCTGCCTTCAGCTCCGGCGCATGCTCCTGAAGAATTGCAATAACGGTTTCCTTGTCCATGAACTCCTACAAGCGTATTTTCGCTCAAAGCGATAGAAAGCGACAAGTAAGAACAGGCGAACTGCCGGTAGAAAGTAGCTCGCGGCGACCGGTAAGGGTAATCTAAAGCCACTTGCATGAAGCCCGTCTTTTACGATCCGGAGCGAAAACGCTGGAAGCGCCTGCGACGCTTTCTCGATGTCACGGCTGTGCTTTCAACCGTGGTGCTGGTGCTGTTCTCTATCGGCGTGCTGCGCAAGCAGTCGCTGCCCGGACTTGCCTTTAGCGGTGGACGGCATAACCTTCATGCCTACGTACCCACCCCGGAGCGGCTGAAAGGTACGCGGCCGGCACGACGCAAAACGCATCGCCGGCCGTCAGACATTGTGCTGAACCAGGACGAGGGGCTACGCGCTGCGTTCTACCAGGTGAGCGATGCGCGGGGGTATGCCTCCCTTAAGGCGCACATTCACCAGATCGACTTGCTGTTCCCGGACTGGCTGCACCTGATCTCGCCCGACGGCGACCTGAAAGCAGTTACGACGCTGTACCCGGCGCACTACTACAGCGTCGTGGACAAAGCGGGTGTACACGGCATTGACCCCGAAAACCAGGTGGATCAGGCCATTACGGCTTCCCGGGAAGATACGGAAGTCTTTCCCATGCTGAATAACTACAACTCCATGACAAATAAGTGGGATGGAGATATAACGGCGGCAGTGTTGCAGGACCCTGTCGCAAGCCGGCGCCTGCACGTGCAGTTGGACAGGATGCTGTGGGCCAACCCGAAATATCGCGGCATTGCCATGGACCTGGAGTCGCTGCCGGAGCCTGCGATGAAGGCGTATGCGCAGTGGCTCACCGAGATTCACCAGGATTTCGCGGCCAAGGGGCTGCGCTTGTATGTCAACGTTCCTTCAGAGTCGAGCCCCGCTGTGATGCATGCCATGGGCGAGGCTACTGACGGCGTGATCCTGATGAACTACGACCAGCACGAAGATACCTCGGAGCCCGGTCCGGTGGCTGCTGAAGACTGGTTCGAAGCCAATCTGGCGCGTGCGCTCAAGTTCATTCCCAAGCAAAAGCTGCTGTGCGCTATCGGCAACTACGGCTACGACTGGCAGCAGCCGATTGACAGCAAAGGCCGGGTTACCTCAAACAAAATCGAGGGTGCCGACGACGTTTCCGTTCAGGAGGCGTGGGACCTGGCCGGGGATGCCGATGCTTCTATCAGCCTGAACGGCGATGAACTGAACCCGCACTTTGCCTATGACGATGATGACGCGCACGTGCGCCACCAGGTGTGGTTCCTGGACGGTGTAACGGCGCTCAACGAAATGCGAGCCGCGCGGCAGATGGGATTGCGGACCTTTGCGCTATGGAAGCTGGGTTCGGAAGACGGCTCGCTGTGGTCGGTGTGGGACCATCCATCCGGCAAAACCGCGCCGCAGCTGCTAAAGACAGTGCCGCCGGGTGCGGGCGTTGCGAACAGCGGTGAAGGCGACATCCTGCGAATTACCTCCACGCCGCAGCCGGGCCGCCGCGATATATTTCTCGACTCCGGCAACTTTACCGTTACCGATGAAAAAATGATCGACCTGCCGAAGCCGTTCGGCTTGCAGTATTACGGGTATGACCCGAAAAAGCTGGCACTGACCTTTGACGACGGGCCTGACCCGACCTGGACTCCCCGCGTACTCGACGTACTGAAGAAGTACAAGGTGCATGCCGCGTTCATGGTAATCGGAGAGGAAGCTCAGGAGCATGTGGGCCTGCTGAAGCGCTACCTGCAAGAGGGCCATGAGCTCGGTAATCACACGTTTACGCATCCCGATATCTCGCAAATTTCTGATCGGCAGCTGCAGCTGGAGCTGAACGTGAGCGAGCGGCTGTTCGGCGCGGAGCTCGGCATTCAGCCGCTGTACTTCCGACCGCCGTACTCCATCGACCAGGAGCCCGATACCAACGACCAGGCGCTGCCGGCGTATCGCATCCAGCAAAGGGGTTATACGATCATCGGCGACAAGATCGATACGGACGACTGGTCGGAACACCCGAAGAAAACGCCGCAGGAAATTGTCGATCACGTCATCGAGCATATTGAAGCGACCAAGAACAACAGCGACTTGCGCGGATCTATCATCCTGATGCACGACGGCGGCGGCGACCGCAGTGCCACTGTGGCCGCGCTGCCGCTACTGATTACCACGCTACGTGCCCGTGGCTATGAATTTGTACCTGTCAGTGAGCTGATGGGGAAAACACGCGCCGAGGTCATGCCGCCGCTGTCGCAGAAGATGTGGTTCCAGGCGCGGGTGGACCAGGCCGCTTTCTTCCTGTTTTCATCCCTGGCGCATACCGTGTTGTACGTGTTTGTGGTGGGCGACGTGCTGATGAGCGGACGGCTGATCATCATCGGTATCTGCGCGCTCATCGACCGCTTCCGCAAGCGCAAGCTGCCGCCCGGCGAGTACCTGCCCAACATCGCGGTACTGGTACCGGCATACAACGAAGAAACGGTCATCGTACGCACGGTGCGCTCTGTGCTGCGCTCCGACTACCCGCACCTGCGCATCATTGTGATCGATGACGGGTCGACCGATACTACGTACAACGTGGTTCGCGAGGCAT
>CAXSBB010000020.1:0-56697 GCA_964235655.1 uncultured Acidobacteriaceae bacterium | reverse complement strand
TGCCGTGCTTGGGGCGAACGGCGAGTTGCTGAACGTGGGTAAGGCTTACTCCGGCATAACGGATGTGGAGATGTACGCGCTCTCCGAGCATTTCCATGCAGGGACGCTGGAGGATTTCGGCCACTTTCGCACGGTAGAGCCGGACACTGTGTTTGAAGTCGCCTTTAACAACATCACCCGGTCAGACCGGCATGCGAGCGGCTTTGCGCTGCGGTTTCCGCGTATCCTGCGCATCCGCACGGACAAACCGCTGGAAGAGATCGATACGCTGGCGCGGGTGGAAGAAATTTACAAGGAGCAGCCGGACCGGCCTGTCGAGAGCGCCTGAGAGGGTGTGCGAAGTTGCCAAACTACTACCCGGTGTCATCCTGAGCGGAGCGCAGCAGAGTCGAAGGACCTGCTTTTGCTGTGGCGTGGCGTGAAAATCAAGGGCAAAAGCAGGTCCTTCGGCTTCGCTCAGGATGACACCTGTTGTTTGTTCCGACTTTACACATACCCCCTGGGACAGCGCCCGCAGCCTTTACACATACCCTTTGAGACAACGCCCGAAGCGCATGGTACAACTGAGCTGTTTTAGAAGGAGCCGTCATCATGGCTGAAACACTGCGCCACCTGATGCTGGCCACGCTTGAAGATACGGCGAACCCGCTGGCGTGGAGCGGTTCGGCAATGGCCGTTCGGCAGGCGCTTGCCGGAGCTGTCGAGCAGTTGACTGTTCTCGATAATCTCAGGGTGAAAAAGCATCCGGCGCATGCGGTGGTGCGAATCGCACTGGGCGGCAAGCCCGCGCGTTACCCACTGTGGATGACCAAGCCGGCCCTGGAAGAGTTTGCCCGCGTGACTGCGCAAGCTATCGAGGAGCATAAGCCGCAGGCACTATTTTGCATCTCCACGCAGTGCCTGGTGTACCTGCACCTGTTTTATAAGGGTCCCGCAATTCCGACGTTCACTTTTTCGGATTCGCCCTGGATGGCGTGGCTGGAGGTGTACAAGGGCTACTATGCAACGCCGGTCGGTGCCGCGCGCTTTGCTGCGCGCGAGCGTGAGGCTGCACGCCGTTGCACCGGGGCTATCTACGGCTCGGAGTGGGCTCGGCAGGATGCAATACGGCGCTTCGGCATGCCGCCCGAGCAGGTGCATGTGCAGCCCATGGGCGCGGCCTGGTACCCGGACGAGGATGACGCGGCGATTGGAGCGGCAGTGCGCGCGCGGCCTGCGGACCGTATTGATTTACTGTTCGTTGCAAAGGAGTGGGAGCGCAAAGGCGGCCCGCTGGCGGTCGAGATTACACGCGGGCTGCGGGCTGCGGGTGTGGATGCGCGCCTGCTGGTTGTCGGTGTACAGCCTGAGCTGCCCGCGGCAGATCGAGAGTTTGTCGAGCTGTTTGGAATGCTGAAGCGCAGCGTTCCCGAGGAAGCTGCAAAGCTCAAAAAGCTGCTGCTCGCGTCACACTTCCTGGTGGTGCCTACCGTGGCGGAGTGCTTCGGACTGGTGTTTGCCGAGGCACAGGCGTTTGCCTTGCCGCCGGTTTCGCGCGCGGTGGAGTCGGTGCCTTCGGTCATCCTCGATGGCAAAACAGGTATCCTGCAGCCCAAGGAAGATGGCGCTGAGCCTTACGTGCGGCGCATGCTGGCATTGCTCCGCGACCGCAATGCCTACAACGCTATGGCGCTTGCCGGGCGCGAGCACTTCAAGCAACGGCTCAACTGGCCTGCTTTCGGGAGCGGTATCGTGCGGATCGTGGAATCATCCCTGGCGAGCTAGTGCAAAAGTTAGAACCGTAAAGAAACAAAGCAAAAGCAGGTCCTTCGACTTCGCTCAGGATGACACGGTTTTTGCTTAGGATGATACGATTTTTCGCTCAGGATGACGGGGTTTTGCAGAATATGGCTAGTGCGCGTGGCCGTGATGATGGTGGTGGTCGTGCCCATGCGCTTGCACTTCTTCAAGCGCCATTACGCAGCCATGGTGAGTCTCACAGCCGGCGTTCTCAAACTGGATAGTTGTATGCAGGATGCGGAAGCGCTCCCGCAGTGCGGCTTTCACCCGGTCCAGGATGGCGCTGCTTTCAGACGGCGGGATGTCGGCGATGCGGATATGCGTGGAAAGCGCATGCGTCTGCGAGCCGAGCGACCATACGTGCAGGTCGTGTACATCCTCTACGCCTTCAATTGCCGCGAGCGCGGCACGTATCTTGGGGAGTTCAATGCCCTGCGGCGTGCCTTCAAGCAGGATATTGAGCGTCTCACGCGCGATGGAAATGGAGGACCATAGGATGAGCGCCGCAATTGCAAGCGACAGCACAGGATCAATCCATACCAAGCCTGTAAGACGGATGATAAAGCCGCCCACGATCACAGCGGCTGTTGAAAGCGTGTCTCCGAGCATGTGGACCATTACAGAACGCAAGTTCACATCATTGTGGCCGGAGTTTTTGCCGGCGCGCCATAGCATGGTGGCGATAAGCCCGTTCATCACGACACCGGCAGCAGCCACGGCCATCATCGGCGTAGAGGCAACTGCCTCCGGGTGGCGCAGGCGACCGACGGCTTCGATCACAATCCAGGTGGATACAGCCACCAGGGTAATTGCGTTGAAGAACGCCGCCAGCACCCCGGCTCGCTGATAGCCGAAAGTCTTGGCGTCGGTAGCGGGGCGGCCGCCGAACCATACCGCGACAAAAGAGAGCAGCAGTGCCGCCGCATCGGACACATTATGTCCGGCCTCAGACAGTAGTGAAAGCGAGTGCGCGCGCAGGCCGGCAACTGTGCACAGCACGACGTACAGCACCGTCGCTGCCAGGGAGACTTGCAGTACCTTCTGGGTTTTGCCCGTAGGTGAGCCGTGGGTGTGCATCGCGTCCTCTTAGTGTACGGCGATGCGAGCAGCTAGCAAGCGGTTAAGAAACCGGGGCTGACCAGCGCCTGCGTGGGGCCGCACGCCGTATAGGTACGGAGTTGGCTGTATCACGCAAGCCGATCCAGTTCTCGGCGATGACGATACTGTTCTCGGGTTGGTGCGTGTTGTAGCGGACGGAACACGGAAAGCCCACGCGGATATCGGCAATGTTGATCACGTCTTTCAGGTGCGTGATGTCCTGAGAGCACTCGTAGGAGACACCGGCGATCTCGTACTTGTAGAGGATGAGCTGCATGCCTTCAGGCCGACCGGCATCGTAGGGGTCCAGTTCGGAGATATCGAGCACGGTACCGTCAATAATGCGGCCGCCCAGCACCAGATCCTGCCGACGCGTGCGCTCCAGTTCTTCCTCGCTGGTGCGGGTGCGCGTGGCCATGTACCACACAACCCCACCCATGCAGGTGGCGGCTGCGGCCATCGTAGCAAGTACCTGGTGATCACGCAGGGATAACCCGTACATTTGGCTGCACTCACTCCGGAGGGGTCACATAGCGCACCGTGACAAGAAAAGCATACCGCAGGGAACCATGTCTCGGCGATGCATACCTGCTTGACCGAGCCACCATGGTCACCAAACAGGCACGGCGGGGCTGATTTATACTCAGTGATTCATGGCAAAGCTTCAACCCGCAGCGCACTCCGGCAATTTTCTACACCGAGTAGAGGGCAGCTCATCCCGCCGCATTCGCAGCACGACAGTTGTATGCGTGCGCCGAGGCGACTCTGTAGTGATGGCAGCCGATGGGCAGGTCACTATGGGGGACGCTGTAATGAAGCACACGGCGCGCAAGATTCGCCGCCTGTATCAGGACAAGGTGCTGGCCGGTTTTGCCGGGTCTACCGCCGATGCCTTTTCGCTCTTCAGCCGGTTTGAAGGCAAACTGGAGCAATACGCAGGCAACATCGGCCGTGCAGCGGTAGAGCTCGCCAAGGACTGGCGGACGGACAAGATGTTGCGTTCGCTCGATGCCTTGCTGATCGTCGCCGACCATGGGCAGACATTTCTGATTTCCGGCACAGGCGATGTGATCGAGCCCGATGAGGGTATCGCGGCAATCGGCTCCGGCGGCTCGTATGCCATGGCCGCCGCCCGCGCTTTGTTCGACAATACCGAGTTGCCCGCACGCGCTGTTGCTGAGAAGAGCCTGCGTATTGCCGGGCAGATCTGCATTTACACCAACGACGTGATCCTGGTCGAAGAGCTGAGCACAACGCCTTCCCCTGCAATCGAAGCCAGGTAGCGCTGCACCCTATTGAAGAAGGCATCCATGGCAATTTACCTCCCGGGAACCGCAGACGATCAGGAAATCGCGCTTGATGAGATGACGCCGCGCGAAATCGTCGTCGAGCTCGACAAGTATGTTGTAGGCCAGCGCGCCGCCAAGCGAGCCGTAGCGTTGGCGCTGCGCAATCGCATGCGCCGGCAAAAACTCGCGCCTGAAGTGGCGGACGAGATCATGCCGAAGAACATCATCATGATCGGGCCGACCGGTGTGGGCAAGACCGAGATCGCGCGCCGCCTGGCAAAGCTGACCAACTCGCCGTTTCTGAAAGTTGAGGCTTCAAAGTTCACTGAAGTCGGCTATGTGGGCCGCGACGTGGAGTCGATGATCCGCGACCTGGTTGAGAATGCTATCGACATGGTGCGCGATGAGAAGCTGGAAGAGATCGAGGACAAGGCCGAGCTGAACGCTGAGGACCGGCTGCTGGAGCTGCTAATGCCCGCACCGCTACCTGTGGCAGAGGTCACAGTGATGCCGGCGGCTTCGGACGGTGCAGGGCCCGCTCTGGGGTCAGGCGGCGAGGCGATCAGCGCGGCTGCCTCCGCGACGGATGCGACGGCCCACACCCGTGCGCGCGAAAAGCTGCGTGACCAGTTCCGCGAGGGCAAGCTTGACGATCGGATGGTTGAAATTGATGTGCGCGAGCGCCGCGAGCCGCAGATCGAAATTGTGACGAACAATGCGCCGGACGATGCCGATCAGAATCTGAAGGACATTCTGCCGCAGCTGTTCGGCCCGCGTACCAAGAAGCGCAAGATGAAGGTTGCCGAGGCGTTTGAGTACCTGGTGCAGGAGGAGGAAGGTCGCCTCATTGATATGGAGCAGGTGACGCGTGTGGCTGTTGAGCGTGTCGAGAACTCGGGCATCGTTTTCCTGGATGAAATCGATAAGATCGCCGGGCGCGAAGGCGGTCATGGGCCGGACATCTCGCGCGAAGGCGTCCAGCGCGACATCCTGCCCATTGTCGAAGGCACTACAGTGAACACCCGCTATGGCATGGTGCGTACTGACTACATCCTGTTCATCGCCGCGGGCGCGTTCCATGTGAGCAAGCCGAGCGACTTGATTCCTGAGCTGCAGGGGCGCTTCCCGGTTCGGGTTGAGCTGCACTCGCTCACGGTTGAAGATTTTGTGCGCATCCTGACGGAGCCGAAAGCCTCGCTTACCAAGCAGTCCATCGCGCTGCTTGAAACCGAAGGGCTGAAGCTTGAGTTCACCCCGGAAGCCATCGCCGAGATGGCCCAGTTCGCTTTCCGCGTCAATGAGCAGACGGAGAACATCGGTGCCCGGCGTCTGCATACGATTATGGAGCGCGTGCTGGATGAGATCAGCTTCCTGGCGCCGGATTTGTTAAAGGCTCCGCGCAGCGAAGCAGGGGTGTTTGACTTGTCAGTCGCTGTTAAGGACGGCACCGCCACCACGCCGCTGCCGGTGGTGGACCGCGAAATCCCGACCGGGCATGAACGGGTAGTTATCATTGACCCGGAGTACGTGCGGCAGATGGTGGCCAGTATTGTGAAGGATCAGGATTTGAGCCGGTATATTTTATAGGTTATAAAAGCCTTCCGCGAACGAAAAGAGACCCGCACATCGCGGGTGCCTTCGGCCTTACGTCAAAGGCGAGGCTTACACTAACAGACCCTACCTGAACCGCTTATTTGCGAAGTGGTGATCCAAATGCTGTTTTAGACGCGCTTAAGGCTGTATTCGGAAGGCGCTAGTCATTCGGATCGCCCGTATCGTTATTTGCCGCTTCTACCGGTTTGGACTCGGGCGAGCCTTGCTGCCGGAGAAAAATGCTGAGCAGGACGTACAGTGCGATGGCCATGTACTCGGCCTCCCACGTTTGCAGGGTTGAAAACCAAAACTTGGGCGAGATGAAGAACGCTCCCAATTTCAGCGGAGCCTGGTGTGAGTATGCGCGTGTGCTGTTGTAAGAGGCTTGACCGGAAAGCAAGTGTAGGACGAACACCGCCAGGAACAACCCGAAGAAAGCGAGTGACAAGGAATTTCGATACCACCAGCTTTGCCCTTTGTCCCCCGGATCATCCCTCTCCTTGTTACTTTCCTTCCTCTCGGACGTGCCGCTCATGCCCTCGCTCTTCGAGTGGGGTGCGCCCCTTTGGCGCAGCCGGACCCCAAAAAGGATAAGCGACCCAAGCTGCAGGATCGCGGCCTGCCAGTTTGAAAACATGCCTTGTAGAAAATCGCCGGTCTGGAGATAGCGGCCATACCCCATCGGGGCCAAGCCATGCAGCGCGCGCGTTTCATTCTCAAAGGACCTGCCCGCGAGCATTTGCCCCACCCAAAACACAATGAAAAGAGAAATCATGGCAAGCGACAAACTGTTGTCGACAAAAAAACTTCGAATCTTCTTCATGGAAAGCGTCCAGTCCAGCTAGTCACATCTCTGTGCGCATCGCATAACTTATGCCACTGCTTACCTTACCCCACATTGATATCTCCTACGAAGAGCGCGGCGACCCGCACGGCACGCCCGTGCTCCTGCTTCATGGCTTCCCTGATAGCGTTGCAGGCTGGCGCACCCTGATCGCCATGTGGCAAGGTGAACCGGTACGCTGGATCGTGCCCATGCTGCGCGGCTATGGCGCAACCCGCATCACCGATCCTGAAGCCGAAACCGGAGAAATCGCCGCGCTAGCCGACGACGTCCTGATGCTTCAGGAATCTCTTTCCATCAACCGCGCCACCTGGGTCGGCCATGATTGGGGCGCTCGCACGGCCTATGCCGCCGCCGCGCTGCGCCCGGATTGCCTATGCGCTGTCGTCGCGCTTGCCTCGGAGTATGTCTCCTACCGCAATACGGGCGAGCTGCCGCATGGGCAGGAACGCGACTACTGGTACCAGTGGTTCTTTCACACGCCGCAGGGCGAGCAGTCTCTGACCCGCGACCGGGTGGGCCTGTGCCGTTATCTGTGGCAAGTGTGGTCACCCACCTGGCGGTTCCGTGAAGAAGACCTGACGGAGGCGGCAAAGGCCTGGGACAACCCGCAATTCATTGCTACCGTGCTTTCCTACTACCGTACTCGGCACGGCAACGCGTCGGGAGCAGCTCCCTATGCTGCGGCACATGCAAAACTCGCGCAGAAGCCGAAAGTAGCCGTACCGACCTGGTTTGTCACCGGCCTCGCCGATGCCTGTAACCATTCTGAAGGCTCCATCGGCCAGGAAGAGTGGTTTACCGGCGGCTACCAACGTATCGAGCTTCCCGGTATCGGCCACTTCATCCATCGAGAAGCACCGGAAGCAGTCGCTGAAGTCCTCGCTCAAGCTCTGGCTGCGACCAGATAATTACATCAGCATCCGCGGTCCGTCGCGCTGCAGCCGCTCGTAGACCTGCATCAGCCCATGCACGCACGGCTCAAACGACCGGCTGAGCCGCGCGAAAAATGGTGCTTCCCGCTCGTACTCAAACAGGTTGAACTGCGACACGACCCAGTAACTCTCCTGCCCGGCGCGGACCATGCGCTCCAGCCGCTCGGGAGAGGCAGCTGTGCGCGGTGCCATACCGGCTGAAAACAGCAGGTAGTCGCCGATGTGCTTGCGCAGGCGGCGTTCCGTGTCGAACGACTCAGCGGTTCCGTGTACGGGGTCCGAGGCGTGGAGCAGTTTATCGAGGTCGCGCACCGGGTGCCCCTGCTCGTCGAAGATCGGATACAGCTTGTCAGTCGAGGAGAACTCGGTCAGCAGGTCGGCGACATAGGCAGCAATTTCGCTGTCTGTTTTGCCTCGACCTACGGGCAGGGTGTCACGAAAGCAGTCACGTACCAGCTCGTGAAAGATGCGACGCAGGGGGTGCGTTGGGGAAACCATAGCGAGGGTGCCTCCTCAATCTGTGAGTTCAACCGTTACGATCCGTTTTTCCTTGCTTTGTATTCCACACCATCGCACGGCAGGCGCTCGCGGGCAAGGTGCAATGTTACGAATGTGCCGAAGAAGGTAGCAGTCCAAGGGAAAGTTTGCGAACCGATTCATCCAATTTATCCAAGCGCAGCTTAAACCGTGTAAGCTGCCGCTGCGAGGGTTCCCCTATGCCTGCCCATAAAACACCTGTCAAGCACCCCAAACCAGTCGGACCCACTGCCCCGGAGCTGCCGGCCTTTGGTCAGCCGCAACCCGGTCCGGACCCGAGCGGGTTCAAAGTGCCCCACCCTTCTGATAACACGCTGTACGGCAAGGTTGACGGGAAGCTGGTTGAGCCCTTCCCCGCACCGCGCGGCGGCACCGAGCCGGTACTGACCTTGGCTGAAGCGTGGGGCCCGGCACTTGGACCGGCCAAAGTAGCGGCGATTGAGGCTGCCGGGCAGATCGTCTTCCATGGCGCAGGCGATACCGGCAGCGTCATAGGCCCGGCAACCGAGTCGCTGGTAGCTGACGCGGCACAGGCTGATTTGGCAAGCTCCCCGGCGAACGCCGTGCCTGCGTTCTTCTTCCACTTCGGCGATGTGGTGTACAGCTTCGGCGAGGCAAAATACTACTATGACCAGTTCTACGCACCGTGGCGTACCTACCAGGCACCGATCCTGGCAGTGCCCGGCAACCATGACGGCGTGGTCTACTCGGGCGACCCTGCGCCGACTCTTGATGCATGGCTGCGCAACTTCGCCGGCACGGAGCCGGTGATGACGCCCGAGGCGGCCGGCCTGATCCGTACAGCCATGACGCAGCCGGGCGTGTTTTTCGCTTTTGACGCGCCGTTTGTGCGCATCCTGGCGATCTACAGCAACGTGCTTGAAGACCCGGGCGTGATTTCGACAGAAGGCGGCACCCGGCCCCTTCTCAATGACACGCAAATCACATTTCTTGAGGCCGCACTGTCTCGTTGCAAAACGGAAAAGTTTACGGGCGCAGTCATCATTGTTGTGCACCACCCGCCTTTTACAGCAGGCACCACACACGGCGGCTCGCCGCGCATGCTTCAAGATCTGGACGCTGCCGCCACTGCCGCCGGTTTCCGGCCGCATGCTGTGTTCTCAGGCCATGCGCACAACTATCAGCGCTTTACCCGGACGCTGAACCCAGGCACATCCGGTTCAACGACGATCCCGTACATGGTGGTCGGCAACGGCGGCCACGGCATCGACAAAATTCGTGTAGTGAATGGGCAAACTCTGCGTGTACCTACGGTGATCGATGACACGCTGACACTGGAAAACTACGACGAGACGAACTACGGCTTTTTGCGCGTCACTGTCGATCCGGTAACGCTGCGCATTGAGTACCACCCGGCTGGCGCAACCGGAACGCCTATGGACGTGGTGCAGGTGGACCTGGAAACGCGCAGTGTGAGCTGAGGAGAAAAGCATTGAGCACCTCAATATCATTGAACGCCGCAACCTATTTAGAATGAATGGCTTGAACATTCTATTCCCAGTTGCGTTACCATTTAATTGAAAGGGGACAGTTCGTTTGCGCACTGTGCCTTCGGCAGTGCTACATTCTTGCATGTCAAACAATGTTTCAAATTCAGGCATAGGAAGAAATTGCTGAAGACATGGCGTTTTAGTCTTTTCAGCATCGAAAACATTATCGTCTAGTGCTCTCGCCGTCGAGCAATGTTTCATGTAATTTACAGAGCAGTATGCACACTGGATGCGGAGTCTTCACATGAAATCAAAAAGAATGATCCAAACAACCTCGCTTTTTGCAAAGCCGTCATTTATTAGCGGAATGGCTCGCGTTGTTGACTTGGGCGGTGAATTTACTTCGTACAATACGAGCAAGAGTGAGGGAGCTGCTGATCGCAAAGCACTGCGAGCTGATTGGCGAGCTGTTGGTAAGGATTTAGAAGAAGCGATGTCACTTGTTGAGGTCGAATGGCAGACGAACAGCGAGAGGCGTTAGCTTTTCAAGCAGCTAGTTCCAAAGGAACTACTGAAGAGGGTCCTCTTTCTGCTAATGACGAACGTATCGTTGCAATGGTGCAACGCAGCATTTCGCATTCTGGACCACTTCCAGATCCAGACACATTGCAAAGATACGAGCAGGTTCTACCAGGATTGGCAGAACGTATCGTTGCAATGGCTGAGAAACAATCTGACCATCGCCAAAGTTTGGAACGTGCCGTAATTCTGAATGGAATCAAAGCTGAAGGTCGAGGTGCTTCCTATGCCTTCGCACTGGGTCTCTGCGGTATCATTTTGCGGCGATACTTGCCTGGCATGGACAAAGCTTGTTCGGCTTTGCAACATTTGTAGGCTCGCTTGGCTCGCTTGTTGCAGTCTTCATCATTGCTCGTCGGGATCAACGTAAAGAGCGCCAAGAAAAAAGTGCCTCGAGTGATGAGTAGTCCTCACCATAGAGTTCTGTAACTCTTCTTTAAATCTTTGGCGAACAGCCGTGGAATGCCCGTTAAGAACATAAGTGATTGTGTTTGCATCCGGTAAGTACAAAGTGGAGCCGGGCACATTTCTTCTCGCTCAGAATTAGGAGAAAAATCGCGGTTAAAGATAAAGTCAGCTGCTCCGGCAGCATCCAGTTCCGCATAGAATTCATCCAGCGACGGTTGCAATTGCTGCTCTGAAAGCGTTAGTTCTCCTGTAACTGCATTGTGCCGGATATATACCTCATCTGTTTTGAATCGGTATGCGGCCGGCATGCGAACAGCTTGGCTGCGACCATTGCGGAAAACGCGAGCTTTTTCTAGCTGGTTCATGCCCACTCCATAGTGCTTATCATGGAATGTATCGTTGGTTTCGGTCAAGGGTTAGGTATATGTGCTTGTTTGGGGGTAGGCCGGGTTCTCCCTGTTTGAAGAGACCTGGCCCGGACAGAGACGGCGCTGTTTGGCGTGTTTGCTACTTGCATCAGAAGCTCGTTATAGCCTCATCTGCGGCTGACTCCCTTATCGGCAATGCTTCTGAAGACTTCAGCTTTTTCTAAAATTATTTTGCTAAAACCTGCGCGGGTATACTGGGCGCTGATTCGTACGAGGTTTTGTCAATGCGGCTTTTCCGTTGTTCTTCGATTGCTTGCACCGTTGCTCTGCTTGCCGGAGCAGTCACCACAGCCTTTGCCGACCAAAAACAAGACCAGGGTCAGCAGTTCCGCGCGCTGGTAGACCGCTTCTTTACGCTGGCACTTCCCTTCCAGCCTACACAGGCGACCGGGCTCGGCATTCATGATTACGACGGCAAGCTAGAGGACTGGAGCGACAGCACGCGGAGCACAGAAATCCGTGGCCTGCACTATTTTATGAGTAAGTTTGACGCTTTCCCGTCAGACGGCCTGGACCAGGCAATGCAAGGCGATCTCCAGATGATGCGCAACTACCTGCGCTCACAGTTGCTGACGCTGGAAACCATCAAGATGTGGCAGCGGAACCCGGACACGTACTCGTCAGGCATCACCAACGCGGCATTCACACTGATGGAGCGCGATTTTGCTTCACCGGACGACCGTTTGCGTTCGCTGATTGCACGCGAAGGGCAGATGCCGAAGGTACTCGATGAGGCACGTAAGAACCTTGAGAACCCGCCGCAGGTGTATACGGAGATTGCAATCGAGCAGCTGCCGGGTGATGTCTCATTCTTCCAGAATGATGTGCCGCAGGCGTTCAGCAAAGCTACCGACCCGGCATTAAAAGCGCAGTTTGCGAAGACGAACGCAGCGGTGATTGCGGCACTCGGCAGCTACGCGGACTGGATGAAGAGCGACCTGCTGCCGCGCTCGCACGGTGACTTCCGGTTCGGCGCGGATACGTTTGCCAAGAAGCTGCAGTACGACGAAATGGTGACCACGCCGCTGCCGCAGTTGCTGCAGATTGCAATGGACGACCTGCACAAGAACCAGGCCGAGTTTGCGCGCGTGGCAAAGCTGGTGGACCCTGAGAAAGATCCGAAACAGGTGCTGGCCGACCTGGCGGCAGACCATGTGGCGCCGGATGGACTACTGCAGGACTTCCGCGACCAGTTTGCCGGATTGAAGGGGTTCATCCGTGACAAGAAGATCATTACCATCCCGTCGGACGTGGAGCCGGTAGTGGAGGAGACACCGCCGTTTGAGCGTGCGACTACGCAGGCTTCGATGGACCCGCCGGGACCGTTTGAAACACATTCGACGACTGCATACTTCAACGCGACATTGCCCGAGAAGAGCTGGACACCGGAGCACATCGCACAGCATATGGCCGCGTTCAATGTGGGTACCGTTACCAGTACGTCGGTGCATGAAGCGTATCCGGGCCACTACGTGCAGTTTCTATGGGTTAACACTGCAGGTTTAAGTAAAGTACGCAAGATTGTAACCGCCAACACAAACGTAGAGGGCTGGGCGCACTACTGCGAGCAGATGATGCTCGATGCAGGCTATGGACAACCGGGCGCCGGAGCCAAGGACGCGCGCGAGGCAAACCTGATTCGGCTGGGCCAGCTGCAGGATGCCCTGCTGCGGGATGCGCGCTTTGTGGTCGCAATCCAGATGCACACCGGGTCTATGACCATGGCGCAGGCGGCGGACTTTTTTGTAAGCGACGGCTATCAATCCCGGTCTATCGGCGAACTTGAAGTGAAACGGGGCACGGCAGATGCGATTTACCTGTATTACACGCTAGGCAAGCTGGAGATTTTGAAGCTGCGAGCCGATATGGAGAAGAAGCAAGGCACGGCATTCAACCTGCAGCAGTTCCATGACGCATTTATGCGGCAGGGCGGCGCACCGATCCCGATTGTGCGCCAGGCATTGCTGGGCGAAACAAGCCCAAGTCTTTAACAGATTGTCAAGGTACGATAGTCAGCTGCCGGTTGAGCGGATCATCTGGCACAATAGCCTTTGGTACTGCCGGCACGATGAGCGAGAAGGGAATATTCAGGAGCGCATGAAGCAAAAGGTTCGCAAAGCAGTTTTCCCCGCCGCCGGGCTGGGTACACGTTTTTTGCCCGCAACCAAGGCTATTCCTAAAGAGATGTTGGCCCTGGTCGATAAACCCATCATCCAGTACGGCGTGGAAGAAGCGCTCGCCGCCGGCATTGAAGAAATCATCATTGTGACCGCACGCGGCAAAAGCGCGATTGAGGATCATTTTGATACCAGTTTTGAGCTGGAGGCGAGTCTTGAGAAAAAAGGCAAGAAAGAGCTGCTGGAGCTTGCTCGCGGGATAGCGAGCATGGCCAAACTAGCCTATGTACGGCAGAGCCAGGCACTTGGACTAGGCCATGCCGTGCTGCAGGCCAAGGAACTGATTGGAGATGAGCCCTTTGCCGTGCTACTGCCCGATGATGTAATTTCAGGCACCGTGCCCTGCGTAAAACAGATGATCGACGCCTATGACGATGTGCAAGGCTCAATCATTGCAACACAAGTGGTGGAAGGGGCGGCCATCTCAGCTTACGGAGTGTTGAGCGGCCATCCGGTAGAAGGCAAGCCGAAGTTGTTCGATGTAAGCGGCATGGTGGAGAAGCCGAAGCTTGAAGACGCGCCTTCAAAAAACGCGATCATAGGGCGTTATATCCTGACACCCGCTATCTTCTCGAAAATCGAGAACATCACGCCGGGGGCAGGCGGTGAGTTGCAGCTGACAGATGCTATTAAGGCGCTGCTGGGTGAGGAGAAGGTATACGGCTTTTCATTTGAAGGTGTTCGGCACGATGCCGGAGATAAGCAAGGCATGTTGCAGGCAATGGTTGATTTTGCGCTGAAGCGCGAGGATCTTGGGCCGAAGTTCCGGGAGTATTTGAAAGGGTTGTCGCTGTAGTTTCTACTTCAATGAAACCACTGGTGGCGGCTGTTTTTATTGGGCAACCTGCAACCCTTGAGGACAATCGCGGCCAGTGGCAATCTTCTATTCGCCGGACAGCGACTTCTGCTCCTGTTGAGGTCACACTGGAGGGGTTGCGCGGTGATCGGGTGACGCAGCCATATCATGGCGGTCCGGGCGCGGCAGTGTGTGTGCATCTGCTGGACCATTACCGATTCTGGAATGCACAATTTGGGCTTGGGTTAATTCCTGGTAGTATGGGAGAGAATCTGACACTGGATGCAATTCTTGAGAGTGATGTTTGTGTCGGAGATATCATCCGTGTAGGCACGGCTACCTTCCAAGTTTCCGGTCCGCGTACCCCATGCGCAAACTTGCTCGGCACATTGGCCATGCTGACTGGGTGAAGAAAACTACTCTGGAGAATAGGACCGGCTTCTACTTGCGCGTACTGGAATCGGGAATAGTCCGCGTCGGCGACCACTGGCTTTTACAGGATCGGCTGAACTCGGGCGTTTCCATTTCAGCCATTAACCGTTGCATGTATCTTGACTTCAATCCGGAGTCCGCCAGGCTTTTTATAGAAGCGGATGGCTTGGCGGACTGGTGGAAGCAGCAGCTGCGAGACAAGCTGGAGACTCGGGCAAAGCATTGGACTGAAGGAATGAGACGCTGACCTGTCTACTTCTTCAGCGACTTCATATCGATCACGAAGCGGTACTTCACGTCCGACTTGATGACGCGTTCGTAAGCTTCATTGATTTTATCGATCGGGATGATTTCGATATCGGACACAATGCCGTGCTCGGCGCAATAATCCAGCATCTCCTGCGTCTGCTTCATGCCGCCGATGCTTGAGCCGGATAAAGAACGGCGATTGCCCAGAAGGCTGAACGCCGGGATGGAAGCCGGTTCTTCCGGAATGCCTACCTGGCACAGTGTGCCGTTGCGCTTCAGCATACTCAGGTAAACAGTCAGGTCATGCGGAGCAGAAACTGTGTCCAAGATAAAGTCAAAGCTATTTTTGCGCGCGGCCATTTCGGCTTCATCCTTGGAGTTGACTACCTCATCCGCGCCCAGCCGCTTGGCATCATCTGCCTTGTTGAGTGATGTAGTAAACAGAACCGTGTGTGCGCCGAACGAGTGTGCGAATTTAAGGCCCAGATGGCCCAGGCCGCCCAGGCCGATGATACCGACTGTTTGCCCAGCCTTGACACCCCAGTGGCGCAGGGGTGAGTAGGTGGTGATGCCTGCGCATAACAGCGGCGCAACCCCGGCCGGGTCGAGCTTGGATGAAATGGGATGTACGAAATGCTCGTCGGTCACGATCACGTCAGAGTAGCCGCCGTAGGTCGGTGACCCGTCGTATGCCACAGCATTGTAGGTATCGACTTGGCCTTTTTCGCAGTACTGTTCCTCGTCGGCCTTGCAGTTCTCACACTCCAGGCAGCTCTCGACAATTACGCCGACGGCAGCGGCATCGCCGACCTTGAAGCGCGTTACCTCACTGCCGACTGCCTGGACCTTACCGACAATCTCATGGCCGGGAACCATCGGGTACTTCGAGTTTTTCCACTCATTGCGAGCCTGGTGAATGTCGGAGTGGCACACACCGCAAAAGTCAATGCTGACAACGACGTCGCGCGGGCCGGCGTCACGGCGCTCAAAGGAGTATGGGCTAAGCGGTGTTTTTGCATCCTGAGCGGCATAGCCTTGGGACTGGATCATGGGGATTCCTTTCAAAAATCAGATGAAGTTGCGGGCTGTTGTAATCGGGTGCATGCCGGCACTACCCTTGCTTGGATGCAAGCATCTCGCGTCTTAGAATTGCGTTGAGACGCGACTGGTAGCCCTTGCCCTGCGAGCGAAGCCACGCCAAAACATCGGAGTCGATACGTACTGTGGTGGAGGTTTTTGTCGGCTTGTAAAAAGGGTTGCGGACGGCATTCTTCCAGAACTGCTCGTCAGCTGGAGGGATATCACTGAAATCAATCTCGCTGTCCGGCTTCATTGCGAGTGCTTTCAGCTCCGCTTTTTGCTCGGTAGTCAATGCCGGTGGATTTGCAAGGTCTATGGTGTATCTAACCATTTGCGTCTTCATAGCGCTTCCTTTCTTTACGCGTGACGGCTCGTGCAGAAATGATGCGGATTAGCTCGCCACTTTCGTCTTCATGCACCGTATGAGCTACGAACAACAATTGGGAGCCATCGACATCGCCAATTGCTTGCCAACGTAGTTCTCCATCCGTAATGCGATTCTGTTCGATGACGGCGAATGGATCGATGAAAACGCGAGCTGCTGTAGCAAAACTCACACCATGCTTTTTAAAGTTGCTCTCTGCTTTGTCGAAGTCCCACTCAAAGCTAGCCTGCATCGTAAAATGTTACTACTTTTTTGTAGTGTATGTAGCCGGTGCGGCTAGGATTCAGCGCGCGAACTCGCTGCGCTTGCGACTGTAGAAAAAATAGATCAGCAAGCCGATAGCCAGCCAGATAAAGAAGCGCAGCCAGGTCACAATAGGCAATCCGGCCATGAGCAGTGTGCAAAAGAAAATTGACAGCACGGGGAGTACTGGCCCGCCGGGACAGCGAAAGCTGCGGTGGCGTTCGGGGTCTTTGACACGCAGAATAATAACTCCGGCCGAGACCAGAACAAAAGCGAACAATGTGCCGATATTGGAGAGGTCGGCGAAGGTGCCGATATCGAGCAGCCCGGCAGGAATACCGACGACCAGCCCTGCGACCCAGGTGGAGACTACTGGAGTGCGGAACCTTGGATGAATGCGAGAGAAAGCAGAGGGAAGCAGGCGGTCACGTGACATGGCAAACCATACGCGCGCCTGGCCGATTTGAAAGACAAGGATAGACGAAACCATGCCGAGGATCGCGCCGATGAGCACAGCAAGTCGAACCCAGTGGAGTAGCGGGCTGCCGGTTGCCATAGAAAGCTTTTTCAGCGTGTTGACAACCGGTGCTGCGTCATCAAGCAGGCGGTCCCAGCGGATGAGCCCGGTGAGCACCACCGCAACGCCGATGTAGAGCACGGTGCAGACAATCAGGGTTGCGATGATGCCGACTGGGATGTCGCGCTGCGGGTTTTTGCATTCTTCCGCCGCGGTAGAAACCGAGTCGAAGCCGATATAGGTGAAGAAGATGATGGACCCGCCGGTGAGCACGCCTGACCAGCCGTTGGGAGCGAACGGGCGCCAGTTGCCGGGATGGATGAAGCTTGCGCCGGCAACGACGAAGACCAGGATGGCTGCGATTTTGAGCAGGACCATGACATTGTTAGTCTCTGCCGACTCGCGGATACCGCGCACGAGCACCACTGTGAGTAGCATCACGATGAGAAATGCCGGCACATTGAAACCGAGGTGCCAGCCGGGGGTATAGAGAGGCTTACCGGCCAGATCAGAAAGGCCGGTCGGCAGGTAGGCAGGCGAAATCCATCGCAGGTCGGGATGGATACCGAGCCAGTCGAGCAGGTCAACAACATGCGCGGCAAAGCCGACAGAAACCGCCATGTTGGAAAATGCATACTCAAGGATCAGATCCCAGCCGATGATCCATGCGACGAGTTCGCCCATGGTGGCATAGGTGTACGTGTAGGCTGACCCGGCAATCGGGATCATGCTGGCCAGCTCTGCATAGCAGAGACCGGTGAAGCAGCAGACGATAGCTACCAAAACGAGCGAGAGCGCCAGCGCGGGACCGGCACCGGGTCGGCCGATAAGCGCCGTGTGGTGGACGATGTAATCAGCGACCGGGGTGTTGAGCACGGAGGTCGCATCAAACTTTTCGCCTGATATGGCTGTGCCGATGACGGTGAAAATGCCCGAGCCGATTACCGCGCCGATGCCGAGCGAGGTCAGCGATACCGGACCGAGCGTCTTTTTAAGCGCATGTTCCGGTAGCTCGGATTGCGCGATCAGCTTGTCAATAGACTTGGTGGCAAATAGTTGACTCGGCAGCAGCGTGCTCCAGGAAGAGGTATTTGGAGACGGCGCACCCTGCCGGCCCATCAGGCTGACAGGGCAGAAAGCATTAGCGCTTGCCGGTACCGCGTATCAGCTTCTTGGGTTTCTTTTTGCCGGAACCGCGCGGCAGGGTGCGCTTTGCTTTTGGCGCAGCTTTTTTGCGGGCGGCGCGCTTCAGGGTTTTGCGTTCTTCGGTGCTTTCGATCTTCGTGGTGTTTGCCATGGGTTAAGAGACTTCCAATCGGTCTTAATACGGTTTTACTACAGATGAGGTGTTGTGAGGCTGATGCGAACCATATGTCATGCCCCGTCGCTTGCAATGCATGCATTTGGGAAGGCACGATAGTACGCTCGAAGCCATGGCACCTTCTCCTACGGCGACTCCGGACCTTGTCGGCCTCGGGCTTAACGCGACTGACACTGTGCTGGCTCTGCCGCAGTACCCGGCGCGAGGGTCCAAGGTCAGCTTTTCCGCGTCCTCCGTGCTGCCCGGCGGCCAGGTGGCGACTGTAGTTGCAGCCTGCGCGGCATGGGGCATGCGCACCCGCTACATCGGCAAGCTGGGCGACGATGCCGCGGCGCAGCTGCACCGCGACGAGTTCGCCCGGGTGGGCTCATAAATGCGCATTATGGTTGCACCCGGCGCATCCAGTCCGCACTCGTTCATCCTGGTGGACCCGTCGGGAGAGCGTACCGTGCTCAACCGGCGTGATCCGCGCCTTACTTTGCAGCCGCACGAGATTGCCCGTGAGTGGGTGGTGCCCGCGCGCGCTCTGCACCTGGACGGCTACGACACGGAAGCTGCGATCCTGGCGGCTGGATGGGCGCGCGAAGCCGGTGTTCCGGTAATTGCCGATCTGGATGAGCTATATCCCGGCGTTGAGGCATTGCTGCCCCTGGTGGATCACCTCATCGTAAGCCGCGACTTTGCGCAGCGGCTTACCGGGGAGGGCAGCCTTGCCTCCGCGCTTCAACAGATGCATGCGCAGTATGGAAGCACATTGAGCGCGGCAACGCTAGGGGAGCAAGGGGTGCTGGCCTGGGATGGTTGCGAGTTCCATGCTGTGCCTGCGTTTGGGGTCGCGGTTGTCGATACAACCGGTGCCGGTGATCTGTTCCATGCAGGATACATTTACGCCTTACTTCAGGGATGGGCGCTTGAGCAGCGGCTCCAGTTTGCATGTGCGGCGGCGGCGCTTAACTGTACGGCTGCGGGGGCTCGCGGGGGTATCGCATCGGTAGAAGCGATTGAGCGACTGAGAAAGAAAGGGATTGCACATGTTGATCCAGAAAGCGATCATTACTCTTCCTCAAAGTAGTCAAGGTCAAGCCGTTTAACGCTGTAACTCGTAAGTTCTGCTACACCGACCTTGTACTCGATCGCTAAATCCGCAAGCTGCTGACCGTCGATTAAGATAATCTTTTTTTCAATTCGTCCCACATAATCCCGCGCCTCACCTGAAAATTGTGAGGTCGTTATGAATACTCCTTTGCGCGCGCGGTGCCCCTCAAGGCTGCCTGCAAATGCCTGAACATCAGGACGCCCTACCGTGTTCTTCCAACGCTTCGCCTGCACATATACAGCATCCAAGCCGAGTCGATCTTCTTTGATAATTCCATCAATGCCCTCATCGCCGGACTTACCGATAGCTTGCCCCGCATCTTTTCTGGAGCCGCCATATCCCATAGCTACAAGCAAGTCCACAACCAAGCGCTCGAAAAAAGCGGGGGAGCACTTGCCGATTCTACCCAGCAACTCTTGAGCAAGCTGAGTTTGAATTAACTGGAAGCTGCTTTCAAGAAGCTCCTGCGGAGTTTGCCGACCTATGTCTTCCTCTGTAACAGGATTTAAGATTTTCGGGGCTGAGCCCATATGGGAGGCCGAGGCGGCTGCGGCATAAGTGGGATAGTTTTGCAGGATTTTTACGCTAATGCCACCGGGATTTTCTTGTATCGCCCGAATACCTTCCGGAGTAATCTTAAACCGCCCGCTTCCAGCCGCTATGAGAAATCCGGCTTTTCCCAGGCTAGAGCGAGCCCATGTGAGCCTGTTATAAATTTTAGTTTGCACGCCGCTAGGCATCATCTCCTGCCGTTCCTCATCGCTGAGCTTAAAAACGCGAACCGCATCTTCAACCGCCTGCTTTAAGGAATGTTCCTTACTATCTTCGGCGAAACGAAGGAGCGGCAGCATAAGGCTCTGATAATCGGGCACTGGCATAGCTGAAGATTAGCTTGCGGAAACGCGTAAGCGAAAGTTACATCCGTTATAGCCGCTCCAGCTTGGCGAACTTCTCCACCAGCTTTTTGACGCCGTGCTGAGCGAAGCTCACCGTCAGCTTCACTTCCTCCCCATCGCCCTCACGACGTACTACTTGACCCTCACCGTATTTGGGATGGCGGACGCGCTGGCCGCTGCGGAAGCCGGTCGCACCGGTAGCGGCTTCTATCTCGAGTTTGGGTCGGGAGCCGACTGCGCCGCGCGCACCGAAAAACTGTGCAATATTGTCGAGTGAATTCGCAGGTTTTGCTCCTATACGTGAAGCTACAGAATTGCTTGCATTAGGCCGTGCGGAGGAGCTTGTTGCAGCCGGTTTGTAACTTTGATCTTCATCTTCATAAGAGTAATGGCGCTCGCCGTCACCTTCGCTCTTGCGAGCCCCGCCACCGTAACGCGAGCTCCCTCCGGCACCGTAACCTGACGCAGCCCCGTAGCTACCCCAGCCGCTGACTCGGGTTTGCGAGGCGGCAGCGCCGCCGTTTATATCTTCGATCAGGTGCGCGGGCACTTCCTCAAGAAAGCGCGAGGGGATACTCGCCTCCGGCATGTCATTGCCGTAGCGACGGCGATAGCGGGCGCGCGTCAGCACCAGTGAGTCCATGGCGCGCGTCATGCCGACATAGCAGAGGCGGCGTTCCTCCTCCATCTGTGCCGGGTCGTTGAGCGAGCGGGAGTGCGGGAAGAGGTTTTCCTCAAGCCCGGCGAGTACGACCACCGGGAACTCAAGCCCCTTGGCCGCGTGCAGCGTCATGAGCGTAATGCGCGCGTCGGGGTTGATCTTGTCGGTATCGCTTACAAGCGCGGCATGATCCAGAAAGTCGGCAAGCGTTTCACCGCGTTCCTGCGCATCCTGCGCGGCGTTGGCGAGCTCCTTCAGGTTTTCTATGCGCGAGAACGACTCCGGGGTTCCCTCTTCTTCAAGCGAGCGAATGTAGCCGGAGCGATCGTTAATAAAGCGAATGAGCTCCGGCAGGGTGGCTGCATCACCCGGCTTACGGAAGGCTGCTGCTGTTTCAGCCTCGCGGTGTTGGCGTGCTTGCTCCATCGCCGCAGGGATTCCGAGCTGCTGC
Organism: uncultured Acidobacteriaceae bacterium; assembly: GCA_964235655.1. Lineage (GTDB taxonomy): Bacteria > Acidobacteriota > Terriglobia > Terriglobales > Acidobacteriaceae > EB88. The sequence continues at coordinate 35,452 of CAXSBB010000020.1, read as the reverse complement.
ACGCGCTTGCCCGCGGGCTTGCGCTTGGGTGCCGGGGCTTCCGCGAATGGATTGAAAGCGGCAGAGTCAAGCGCCGGCTCCCGCTCCTTGCCGTTGCTGAAACCGGACACATCGAAGTCCGTGCCTGTATCTGTCAGGGCATCGCCGAGTGAAAGCATGCCCTGCGCCGCGTCGCCGAAGGAGAACGAAGTGTCATCCGCCGCGTGCAGGGTAAGGTCGAGCTCCGTCGGCTGGTCATCGCGCGTCTCCGCGTTATGTACATTGCCGAGGACGTCCGTCGCATTGACGGCGGCGGCATCGGTATCCGCAAGATCGGCGCTTAGCTTGTCCGCAAAATCCGGTGCCAGCATCGCATGCGCGTCCTCAATCATGCGGCGAAAGCCGTCGAGCGCGATGAGAGCCCGCGAGGGCAGCAAGCGCTCGCGGAGCGTATGACCGATAGCGGTCCAGGTGCTGGTACCGGTTTCAATGGCAAGCCGTTCCAGCGTATCAAGCGTGGTGCGTCCGATACCGCGCGTAGGCGTGTTGATAACTCGTTGTAAGGCAATGGAATCGTTGGGATTTTGAACGAGTTTCAGGTAGCTGAGAATGTCCTTGATCTCGGCACGCTCATAGAACGAAAAGCCGCCGACCATGGTGTAGCTGATGCCGTAGCGGCGCAGCGCTTCTTCTACCAGGCGAGACTGCGAGTTGGTGCGGTACAGCACAGCCGCGCGCGGTTGATCCTCGGTCTCGCCTGCCTTGCGTAAGTACTTGTTCAAGTAATCCGCAATGAACAGGGCTTCATTTTCGCCGTCGGGGGCTTCGTAGTAGCCGATCTTGGTACCACCCTCGCGCGAGGTCCACAGGTCCTTGCCCTTGCGCTGTGCATTGCGTGCGACCACGGCTCCTGCCGCCTCAAGGATGACCTGCGTTGAGCGATAGTTCTGTTCCAGACGAATGGTTTGCACCGCCGGAAAATCCTTTTCAAACTCCAGGATGTTGCGGATGTCCGCGCCGCGCCAGCTGTAGATGCTCTGGTCCTCATCGCCCACCACGCACACATTGTGCTCAGGGCCGGTGAGCAGCTTCATCAGCTCGTACTGGGGGCGGTTGGTGTCCTGGTACTCGTCAATCAGCAGGTAGCGGTAGCGGCGGTTGTAGCGCTCGCGGGTTTCGCCGCTTGCTTTGAGCAGGTGTACGGCTTCCAACAGCAGGTCGTCGAAGTCAAGCGCGTTGTTCTTGCGCAGCTCCTTCATGTACGCCTCATACACATGCGCCACGCGCTCGCCGGTAGGGTCAGTGGACTGCAGGTAGAACTCCTGCGGGTTGAGCATGTGGTTCTTCGCCCATGAAATCTTCGACATTACCGTTCGCGGCGTCAGCTGCTTATCGTCCATGCCCATGCGCCGCATGATGGCTTTCACGACGGAACCCTGGTCGCTGTCGTCATAAATGGCGAAAGTGCGCGTGAGCCCGCCTTGTTCGCCCGGCGTGCGTAACACTTCAATGTCGCGCCGCAGCATGCGCACGCAGAAGGAGTGAAAGGTGGCAAGCAGCGGCTTGGCCAGTGTGGTGCTGCCGATGAGCTTTTCCACGCGGTCGGCCATCTCCTTGGCGGCCTTGTTGGTAAAGGTCACAGCCAGGATGGAGTCAGGCGCGACACCGCGCTCCTCGATCAGGTAGGCAATGCGATGGGTAATGACACGCGTTTTGCCGGAGCCTGCGCCGGCCAGCAGCAGCACCGGGCCGTCCACGGCTTCAATGCCTGCAGCCTGCTGGGGGTTCATATTTTGGAGGAGACGATGCACTCTCTTTATCTTACGATGGCGGCGTGTTTCCTTACATCATGTAAGGAAACACGCTATACTATTTTGAGGAGAGATTTATGGCTACCTGTGTATTGACGTCGAAAGGTCAGATTACAATCCCTGTAGAAATACGGAACGTACTAGGCTTAAAAACGGGCGATAGGATTGAGTTTGATCGTGACCCTAAAACCGGGCAGTATTCACTGCGACGCAAGACAGGAAGTATCAATGAGCTGCGCGGCATGTTCAAATATAAGGGTCCGGCAGCGACAATTGAGGAGATGAATCAGGCGATAGCAGACCATCTAGGCGAAGAGGATGAGCGAATTAAGTGCGAGTGGAGAGAGCATTCTTGATCGGCCTCGATACAAATGTCCTAGTCAGGTTTGTGATGGAGGACAATCCGAGCCAAGTCGCTCAAGCTCAGGACTTCTTCAATAACCTCACGGTGCGCGAGCCAGCTTATTTATCGTTAGTCGTTTTATGCGAGTTTGCTTGGACACTTGGGCGCTTTTACAAGCTGACGCGGTTTGAAATCGCGATTGCTGTTGAGCAGATACTAAATATGCCTGTGCTGCAAGTTGAGCGCCCGAATATCGCAAAAGCGGCTCTGCATTATTTTCGTGCTTCTTTGGCCGATTTCGGCGATTGCTGTATCTGCGCACTTGCGGAGATAGCTGGGTGCGCGTACACAGTGACTTTTGACAAAGCCGCCTCCAAGCTACCCGGCATGCGTCTGCTCGGTAGTCCTCAGACATGAGTTACGTTTGCGTATTTTGCGGTTCCGCTGATGGTGCTTATCCGGAGTACCGCGCCGAAGCTGCGCGCCTTGGCACATTTATAGCGCAGCGAGGCTTCGGCCTGGTCTATGGAGGCGCCTCGGTCGGGTTGATGGGCGCGGTTGCCGACGCTGCGCTTGCGGGCGGCGCACAGGTTGTGGGCGTGTTGCCGGAGGTGCTCAAGGACCGCGAGATCGCGCATCCGGGCTTGACCGAGCTGCACTATGTCGCCAATATGCATAAGCGCAAGGCCATGATGGCTGACCTTTCAGGTGCCTTCATCGCGCTACCAGGCGGCTTCGGAACGCTCGATGAGTTTATCGAGATCGTGACCTGGGCACAGCTCGGTATTCATAGCAAGCCGTGCGTGCTGGTCAACACAGGCGGCTACTTCGACGACTTGTTGCGCTTCCTGGACCATGCGGTGAGCGAAGGCTTTGTACGTGAGGCGAATCGAAACGCAATTGCGGTTGCGGCAGATGCCGAGGCAGCCCTTCGCCTGATTGAGGCCGCGCTCGACACCCTTGCGCACTAGCGGGTCGCAGTAGAAGGCGCAGGTACCGCACCAAGTGCGCGCCACTTCTTCGCCAGGTTCTCATCCGCTAGCGCCTTGATAAACAACCCACCCACTACAGACCGCGCCTGAAAGCTCTCCTGCTTGCCGGTCTTGGTGTCATACCAGTCGGTCATCGGCACGCGGCTTGGGGTTTCGTCGGCCCACTTGGCAAGCGGCGCGATCATCTGTTGGAATTGTGCCTTGTCGCTCGCCATCGTTGCTGACCACAGTTCCCAATCGAGCTTTGTGTAGTCCTTGCGCGAGTCGAGCGGAAAGCCGTATCGATTCTCATGCGCGATGTACCACTTCACCTCGGATTCAGCAAAAGCAGGCGGGAACAACTTAAGCCCCAGCAGGCGATCCCAGACCAGGTTGTACTTTTGGCTCCAGGTTCCCGGCTTGTCGAAAGCCAGCTTGGTATGGTCGCCTTCGACGCCCATTGCGAAGAACTGTTTTACCATTCCTTCCGCGAGCCCCCGGTACTGCTTTGCGACGTCCTCACGGCCCAGCAGGTGCGCCAAATCCGCGTAGGCACCTACCCCGAGAATGGCCTTCACCGTCAGGTTTTCCTGATGCGCGAGGTGCCCGGCGAAGTCATCGGTTGAGAGCTGGTTTACCGGGTCACGGCCCTCTCTCTGGAGGTAGTCGGCCCATCTAGTGAACTCGGCCCAGTATTGCTCGGCCAGGTGCGCATTGCCCTGGATATGCGCCAGCGCGTCCGCCATGATGAGCATGTTGCCTGACTCTTCAACAGGCTGCTGGTCATCTTCGGTCTGCTCACCGCCGCCGTACACCTGCCCATTTGCAAGCGGGTATTGGCCGACGTCATGCGGAGAGAATGGAAACTTCCAGCGCGGCAGCGCGGAATAGCGCAGCACCGGTTCCATCTGCGCCTCCATGAGCGCCGGGTTGAAGAAGAGCAGAATCGGCGACTGCGGGTACATGACATCGACCGTGCCCGTGCAGCCGTTTGAAAAGTTTTCCTTGCAGAAGTAGAGCGGCGTGCCGGTAGTATCGGCGGTCAGCTCGCAGGCGGCTAGTGATTCGCGGTAGGCGAGGTTAGTCAGGTAGCTATAGTCCGCGCCGCCTGCCGCGGTCATGTCCGTATCCAACTGCTTGTCATAGTCCAGGCCGCGCGCGTCCAGCTGCGTGTACTGCTGCTCGGCCTTGTCAAGCATGGTGCTTATGGACTGGTTGTTGCGCTGCCACCAGGGTTTGAGCCGTTGGTTCAGATACTCAATTGCGAAGTTGTCTGTGTAGCTCACCAGAACGTGCTGCGAGGCAGCTGTCGCACCTACAGAGCCGAGGTGAACGACGGCGTCGAGGTGCGCTGCACTGTCACGCGCCATCGCGGGAAAGTCCATGCTGTCGGGTGCTGTTATCGTGCCCTGCCCGGCGAACTCTTTCTGTGCTTTGTCGAGCTGGTTATGCCCGACCGCTGCTGCCACGCCATGCCCGGAGCGCGGAACGGCCAGATGGAAGTAACCCCAGTCAATGCGAAGATTGTCGCCGCTTTTATCGAGCACACGCTGGTCGCGCGAGCCTACATTCAGCACATCAAGCGCACCGGTCTGAGAGCGGCCCCATGTCACCGCATCCGTACCCCGGTCTACCGCGATCTCGGGATTCACATCCAGAAGCGCATTCACTGTGTGCTGAGCGCCGTCTGTTGCTTTGGCCGTCCACGTAATGTAGGTCACCGGTCGGGAGAGCAGGTCGAGGTCTTGCGGGAAAGCCGGGGTGAAAAAAGAGAGTTCCAGCTCAATGCCGGCACCGCGAAAGGTATAGACGGTGTGCGTCGCCTGAACGCGCAGGGCGGTCTGCTCCATCGGCGGAGTATCGCGCGGGTAGTCACCCATGATGCGGTACGGCTTGCCGTCCACCTGCACAAGGCTGGTGATGGCCTGGTCGGAGCCGGTCCAGTGACGGGTGGACCCGTCGGTCAGCTTGTCGTTATCAGACCAAACGGAGAAGTACGGGTTGTGGGTGATGAGCGGCACTGCCGGTGGCCGGTGTTGCTGCGTAGTTTGCTGGACTACTTGCTGCGCGAGCAGGGCGCGAGTGGGGGCAAACAAACAAAGGAGCAGAAGGGCGCGCGAAAGAGGTGTGCTCATGGCGCACCCAGTGTACAGATTTTACGTGTGAGCAGTTGAGCAAATAGCGCAGGTGCAGTTGCGGCGCAGGTAATCCCAGGAGTAGATACCGCTGGTGTGCCCGTCGTTCCAGCCGAACGAGATAGCGTAGCGGCCTACTTGCTGCACCGTATCCGGGCGCACGGGAGCCTTGTACAGAGGCAGCAACGCGGCGGGTGCGGGCGGGGGGGTGCCGGCGGCGCGGCCTTCTTTTTCGCGCTCGTCATGGCAAGTGGCGCAGGGGCAAGCGTGGCGAAGCCAGGCAAAACTCCAGCGGCTGCTGTGGCCGTCCTTCCAGTCGATCTCAAGGCCGGTGCCCTCGGTCTTTTTCACGCGAACCTTGACCGGCTCTGTGGAGGCGGGAGCAAGCGGTGCGTTGGCTGCATCCTGGCGGCGTGCCTGCTCTTCACTCAGCAGGCGAAATCCTTCATGGCTCATAGCTTCGTTAGATTCACAAGCCGCCGTTGCGATGGAAGAAGTACGCGGCCATGGCAAAACCCAGAATTGTGACAGTGACGCGCATGAGCCGCGCGTCCAGACGCCGGGCGCTGCGCCCGCCCGCGTAGCCGCCGACGGCCCCGGTGACCATCATCAGCAGGCAATACTGCCACAGCACACGGCCCTCAAAGATGAACAGCAGCACCGCCATGCCGTTGGCGATGGTGGTAGTGACTACCTTAAGCGCGTTGATCTGGTTGATGTTTTCAATGCCGAACACCGCCAGCAGCGACATGACCAGGAAGCCCGCACCCGCGCCGAAGTAGCCGATGTAGAGCGTGACCACGACCATGCCGAGTATCAAAGGCAGGATCAGCGGGCGGGCTGTTGTTTGAGTATCGGTAAGTGCGCGCTTGCCGCGGGCGCGTTTTTGAAGCCACTGCGACAAGGGTGTAGACACCGCAAACAGGCTCGCCGCTCCCAGCAGCAGCCACGGCACAAGGTGCAGGAAAGTAGCCTGCCCGGTGTGCAGCAGGATCATGCCGCCGCCCACGCCGCCGACGGCTGCCGCTCCGCTGAGCGGGAGCAGGAGGTGGCGGTTGTGCTTCAGGTCCTGCCAATAGGCGGCAATGGAAGTGAACTGCCCCGGCCATAGCGCTACCGTGTTGGTGGCATTGGCTTCAATCGGCGGCACTCCGATGTTGAGCAGGGCTGGGAAGGACAAAAAAGACCCGCCCCCGGCGACTGCGTTCAGCAGGCCCGCGATGAAGGAGGCGAGGCAGAGCCAGAGGATGCGCGGGGTGAGGGTGAGAGTGGTGAGGTGAGACACAGATATAGTGTCTCGCATTGTGTCTTAAGACCCTCTAAAAACACGGCATTGCCCTTATTGTGTAAATCGACTGAACTACATCTGTACATTTTTCAACTAGTTAGCCGCTTAAAGTTTACATATAAGATTTTCTAGGCACGGTAGGGCTTAATGATGATCACTTTAGTCACGCTGTAGGCTGCCGGGTGGTGCGATATAATGTGTTCGTGAAGACTCCGACTGAAAAGCAGATCATTTTATTAGTGGCAGGTTTTCTACTCATAATCGTTGTCATAAGTCATTTTGGGGATCACTCTGAGCCGAGTGTTGAGCCAACACTTACTAGTGTAAGCGCAGCAGATAAAATCCCTGACGCATTAACTAAACTAACACCTGAATGGCAGGTTAATGTATCTACCGATCCAATGACCTCTTCTGAAACGCGAGTTCTAAGTATAGAATCTAACAACGAGCTTCAGTTTGAATCTCCTTATAGTGGCGGCTCTAGAGGCCAATTGGCTCTGCGACATTGGAAAGGACGTGACGACCTCATGCTGAAAATCTCCAAAGGTCAGTTTAACTGTGGTTCTGATGATTGCGTAGTACATATTAAGTTTGATGATGGCAAGATTCAAGTGTTCAGCGCTAGCGAGCCTTCGGATGGTTCAACAGGAGTATTATTTATTCAGCCGTACGGGCGTTTTTTGAATGCTTTAAAACGGTCGAAGCATGTCAAAATAGAAGCTGAATATTTTAAGGAAGGGTTGCAAACCCTGTTCTTTGACATTCCCACTCTGGATATACCAAAATAAAGAATTAAGTGGTATAAATTGCATAACGCTAACTTCGCCGATCTCATTTTTCCTAGATTACCGTTAAACTAATTAGATGTAAATAACATACTTAGTTAAGCCGCGCTCGGCTTTGCCTTGCGCGGCCTGCTAACCTTGGCACCATTCGCGCGGAGAACAGCCGGTTTACGCTCGGTTGGCGAGCCGCCGCCCCTGCGCCGCAGTGCCTCCATCCAAAGCCGGTTGCCGTAGGAACCTTCCAGCAGCCCTTGCACGCTGAAGGATACGCCCAGCGAAGGCCAGTCCATGCCCGTCCCTCGGCCCAGCATTTCAAATTCGCGCAGCTGCATGGGGGAGGCGAAAGCGAGGCCCTGGATGTCATTGAGCGGCAGTTCGACCCGGCGACCATCGGACATGCAGAGGATGAGGAGGCGGCTCCGGTCATCTATCTCAACCCGCTCGGCATAGGGCTGTTCAGGCGCATCGCCATATTTTGCGAACCAAGCCTCAAACTGCCGGTCGGTTTCGCGGTCGATTTCCTCATCAGAAAGCTTTGCCATGGATTGCCTCCCAGAGTGCCAGTAGTTCAGCGTACCGCTTTACGGCTACACGGCGAATCTGACACCTTGCAGCAAGCGGTGAGTTGATCGGAATGACAGAGCGCTCGCGTCCTCCGACATGAATAGTACCGTCAGGAAGCAGTTCCAGAATCACTTCACACCCCGCGTAGAAAGCATGGACGTGCGGCGGAAGATGGTCGTGCGAGTAGTACTGGAAGCGCACTCCCTCAAACCGCTTTGAGCCCATGCGATTACGGTAGCTTAAGTGTGCCGAGAAGCAAAGGTTACCCGGCCAACCCCGGCGTAGCCGCCATCAGCGCGCGCGTGTACGCATCTTTCGGCGCGGCAACCACCTGCGCGGCAGGCCCCAGCTCCAGCAGCTTGCCCCCTTTTAGCACCGCGATCTCCGTCGCCAGGTAGCGCACCAGAGGCATGGAATGCGTGATGAACAAGTAAGTCAGCGAGAACTCGCGCTGGAGCGAGCGCAACAGGTTGACCACTTGCGCGCCCACGCTCACGTCAAGCGCGGAGACCGGCTCGTCGAGCACCAGCACCTCGGGCCGCAGGGCGAGTGCGCGGGCAATGTTGATGCGCTGGCGCTGCCCGCCGGAGAATTCATGCGGGTAGCGAGCCAGGGCCGAGCCGTCGAGGCCCACGGTGCGCAGCAGCTCGGAGGTGGCGGCTTCAAGCGTCGGGCGCGAGCGCGCGGCCTCGTGTCGGTGGATGAGAAACGGCTCGGCGAGCACGTCGCGGATGCGCATGCGCGGGTTCAGCGCGGCGTAGGGGTCCTGGAAGACGGGCTGCATGCGGCGGCGCATCCTGCGCATATCGCCCGAAGAGGCACTGCTTAAAAGCATGCCGTCAAAGATGATCGTGCCCGCGCTTGGTGGGATAAGCCCCAAGACCATGCGCGCGATGGTGCTTTTGCCCGAGCCCGACTCGCCGACCAACCCGAGCGTTTCCCCGCGCCGCAGCGTAAAGGAAACATCGTCCACCACGGTAGTCAGGCCGCCGGTGCCGGGGCCGGTGCGCGGGTAGGTTTTCGTCACATGGTCGAGCTCAAGAATGGCAGCCATACAGGCCCAGCCTAGCAGCCTGTTTGCCGTGGCGAACAGGGCGGCTTGCCTGCCCTTGCATGCGCGCGGTAGAGTCACACCGTTTGTGTCTCTGACAAAATGAGGCACAACCGGAGAAACACCATGCCCCAGCTGTCTCGCCGCAACCTGCTCGCTCTCGGTTCCGCGTCTGCCGCCTCGCTCGCCCTGCCGTTTTCCTTTGCACCCCGCGCAGACGCGCAAAGCCTGCCGCCGGGGCTGCCACCCGCCCTTACCGGCGAGGCGCAAGCGCTGCTCACCTCCATCAACAACGGCTTCAGTTTTCAAAACTTCATGATGGATGCGTATGCCGGCGGCTCGACCGTGCGACTGACCCAGAGCTACAGCGATGAGGCCGTAGGTGCAACGGCGTTCACCTACGACAATGCGGTCGCAATCCATGCGTACCTGGCCGCGGGCGACACAGACGACATTGCGCGCGCAGAGATCCTGGGCATGGGCCTGCTGTACGCACAGGCAAACAATTTTCCACTTGCCGACGGGCGTTTTGCGCAGGCCTACTTTGTGAACAAACCGAGCACCGACGGCGTTTACATCACACCTGCTGCCGCCCCTTTCTACTTCTACGGTTCAGCAGTGGGGGACCAGGCATGGGCCGGTATGGCGCTGGCGCAGCTATACCAGCGCACCGGTAACAGCCGCTTCCTCGCCAGCGCAATTTCGGTAGCCAACTGGATCGTCCGCTTTACCTATGACACCAAGGGCCCCGGCGGCTACAGCTTCGGTACGACCATCAACCCGCAGAACCAGTCCGTCGCCTCGACCAACGGCAAATCGACTGAGCACAACATCGATACATATGCGTTCTTCACTATGCTGAGCAGGTTGACGCAGGACGGGGGCGCAGAGAACGGCATTAGCTGGGCAACGCTCGCAGCGCATGCCGGCAACTTTGTGCTGGCAATGTACAACGCAGCCGGGCCGTACTTCTATACGGGCACGCAGACCGATCAGATCACCATCAACACCTCGCCCATCCCCGAGGACACACAGACATGGTCCTACCTGGCGGGCCTGCTCGCAGCGACGCAAGGCACTATCGACTGGGCACTCGGCAACCTGGTCACCACAGACACAGCGAGCGCACCGCACTCAGCCTTGATGGGCAGTGAGACAATCCGCGGGCTGGTGTTTGATACGGCTAGCCTGAAACCGGGCGTACCGAACGCCGACCCGAACGCGGTATGGCTTGAGGGCACGGGACACGCCGCGGCAGCGCTTATCGCACGGGTGTTGCGCGGAGGCGAAAGCTTTGCGGCCATCTACAGCGACCTGACGCAGGCGCTCACATTGCTCAACGCGTGCATATTGGCGCAGCAGACACTCGGCTCGGGCAAAACAGTAGGCGGCAAGCCGATTCCAGCAGGCCTGGGCCTGGTTGCGGCCACCAGCCTGCTCGATACCGGTTTCGGTTACACGTATGGGCCGTCGCTGCATATCGGCGCTACGGGTTGGTACCTGATCGCGGGGCTGGCTGCAAACCCGTTCCAGCTTGGATACCGGGTCATCGGCTAGCGGGGAGGTGCTGAACTGACAACCGGTGTCATCCTGAGCGGAGCCCAGCGGAGTCGAAGGACCTGTTTTCTCGGGTGCCAGCGCAAAAGTCAAAGGCAAAAGCAGGTCCTTCGACTTCGCTCAGGATGATACCTCTTGTTTATTTTCGATTTTGCACACCCTCTCAGAACGGTCTGGGCATCGGCTGAATCTGAAGGTGCATGCTTAGCCCGGGAGCTTGGGATGCTGCTTCTCAAAGCCTGTCGCCTGCTGGTAGGCACGAGCCAGCAGCAGCGCCTGCGCGTCCCGGTAGTGCCCTGCCAGAAAGGTAAGGCTTACCGGCGTGCCGGGGCCGATGGAATCGTCATCACCAGCATCTTCGGCGAGCTTTTGCGGTCCACGCGGCGCGTCATTTCCGCGCAGACCATTGGGAACGATCACTGCCGGGTGCCCGGTAAGATTGGTGGCCAGCAGCTGCTCGCCGCCGGTGGGTGCAACAATCACATCGACCTGCTCGAACAACTTTGAAAGCTGTGCGATAGCAAGCGACCGGGCACGGTTAGCCTGGATGTACTCGACCGCCGGGTAAAAGCGTGCCGTGCGGAAGCTGTTCGGCCAATCGTACGGGCCTTGCGCCGTCAGCAGCTTGTCGCGCCCCGTCATCGTCAGCGAGTCGAAAGCGGCAGCAGCCTCGGCGGTCAACAAGGGCACCATTGCGCCATACGGCAGCTTCGGCAGCTCCAACGGCTGCAGGTGGACACCCATAGAGCGCAATTTGGCAAGTGCGGCTACGTCATAGGTGTGGTCATACCGGCGGCGTGCGTCGCCGGCGGCACGAGCGGCTGCGCGTTCCGCCGCATGCTTCTTTTCAGCTTCGGTAGCTGGAGCCGCTGTCTGTTTGCCGCCTGCTTCAGCGTCCGGCTTGGGTTCGGCAAACGCGCTTTCGAGGTAGCCGACGCGCAGCCCGTGCCAGTCAGCGTCGGCGTTCCAGTGGAAGGCTGCGTCTTTTACAGTCAGATCGTGCCCGTCCGGGCCGTAGATGGTACTCATCACGGCAGCGCAGTCCTCCACTTCGCGGCAGATCGGCCCCAGCTTGTCCATGGTCCAGCTCAACGCCATGGCACCCGTACGCGGCACAAAGCCGAAGGTGGGCCGCAGACCCGTCGCACCGCAGCGGGTTGAAGGCGAGGAGATCGACCCTAGTGTCTCGGACCCGAGGGAGAATGCAACGCAGCCTGCCGCTGTTGCCGAGGCAGGCCCGGCAGAAGACCCGCTTGAGCCCTGCCTGGGGTTCCACGGGTTGCGCGTGCGACCGCCGAACCACACATCCCCAAGGGCCAGCGCGCCCAGCGTCAGCTTGGCCACCAGCACGGCACCTGCGGCGTCAAGCCGTTGAACAACGATTGCGTCCTCGTCGAAGCTCTGGTGCTCAAAGCCGCCCGCACCCCAGGTAGTCGGATAGCCCTTGACTGCAAGCAGGTCCTTTGCGCCCCAGGGCAGGCCGTGCAGCGGCCCGCGATATTTGCCCTTGGCCAGGTCTGCATCTGCCGCACGCGCACTTGCCATGGCGCGTTCTTCAGTCAGGGTTACCGTGAAGTGCAGCAACGGGTCATAGCGTTTCAACCGCGCCAGGTACATGCCGGTCAGCGCGACCGAGCTCACCTTTTTGCGCTTGATGAGGTCAGCCAGCTCCATCACTGAGAGGAACGCCAAATCTTCCAGGTTCGCCGGCACTGTGCGCGGGGCAGGAGCCTTGCTGTAACGCGCGGGCTGCCTGGTCGTCTCAAGCACCGCACCGGGCGGCAGCGGATCGAATACAAACGCCGGAGCGACAGAGTTGGGCAAATTGAGAGCGCGAACGGCAGCGTAAGCATCGCGCTGTTCGTTCAGACCTTCCAGCATCTCCTGCCGTTGCGCGGGTGCAATCGGTACCCCTGCCAGCGCAGCCGCGGCGTCGATCATCTCCGGCGTTATCGGTTTCAGCTTTGGCTCAGAAGGGCTCTCGCCCGCTTGCGGCTCCGCAGCCAGCGCGTACAGTGCACCCGGAAAAAGTGTGACTGCGAACCCGAAACGTCCGGTAACTTCCAGAAACGATCTGCGATCGAGCGGCATGCGGGCGTTCTCCCGATAGAAATTATTGTCTTGTAGAAATGGAAGTATGGCACGAGTAGCGAATTCTTCTACAAACAACTGCGGCTGACAGAAGAGTTCCTCGATGTGTCATCTCTCTAACGCAAGGATTTTTCCGGTCCGGCGCAGGACATTCCGATAGCATCGATCCCCAACTCGATCAGTTCCATGTGCGCCGAATACGGTGACGCGACAAAGCGTCCATCAGGATACGTGTTATAACTCGTATCGAGGAGTGCCTGTATGAAAATTGCCGCTACGATCGCTCGCCTGCTACTCGGGCTTATGTTTACTGTATTCGGGCTCAACGGGTTTCTGCACTTCCTGAAACAATCACCGCCGACAGGCTTAGCTGCGCAGTACCTCGGTTCCATTGCACAGGGGCATTGGTTTCCCATCATTTTCGGCATACAGTTAGTGACCGGACTCATGTTGCTCGCCGGCTACTTTGTGCCGTTGGCACTGGTACTGCTGGGACCGATTCTGGGTAACATCCTGCTGTTCCACGTTACGATGGCACCTAGCGGTTTACCTCCGGGCCTGCTGGCATTCGTGTTGTGGCTGATTGTGTTTTTCTACTATCGGGCGAACTTTATGGGTATTTTTCGCGCGCGGGGTTTAGGTAGCGATGACCGACTGCCCGGCAGGGCATAGCGGCAATAGCGGGCATTGTGCGCAGTGTTCTTTCCAATCTGTGCCGGTGCAGCGTAGTTGCCCATGCAGCTTTAGCAAATCATGCAGCTCGGTGAGGCGTGCGGGCGGCCACCGCTCTTCCGGAAGGTAGCGCAACAACGTCGTTTCTGTTTGCGCCGCGGTGGCGTTGGCGGTAACCAGTCCGAGCCGCTGCGCAATGCGATGGTGGTGGCTGTCTACTGCCAGTGCACGCAGCCGGAGAGAAGAATGGTTAGCAACAGCCGCGGACCCACGCGCGCCTACGCCCTCAAAGCTTTCAAGCCATCGGCGTACGCGCTCAACCGGCTGCCCTTCAAAGAAATCCAGTGAAAGCACCCCGGCGTTTTGCCGCGTAATGCGCCGCAGAGCCGCCTGCAGCGTGGGGGCTTTTTTCTCGGCGAATGTGACCGGGGCCAACAGCTTCAGCACCTCAGCCGGCGGCGCATCGCGCAAACCGCGCCAGTCGCCCATTGCCGCGCCGTAGCGCAGTTCAAGTTCGGCTAGCACAGCGAGCGAGGTCTCGGTACGTGTACGCGCCGAGATGAGGACGTAAATCAATTCTTTGAGCGGGCTCCAGAACGGGCGTGGGCGCGGCGACCCATCGCGTGCCAGCAACCGTTGTTCGATGGACGCAAGCTTCTCCTCACCCGTAGCGAGCTCACGCTGCTCAAGGGCTTGTTCCTCATCTTGAAATAAGGGCAGGCTCACGCTTCTTAGGACGCATCATGCTGTCAGGAAGGATTGCCGGTTGTTGCTATCGCGGCTTTATGGAATCACTCACCATGGGGCGCACCGCGAGCCCGGCATGCGTCTGAGTTCCAGTCTGCGTGTTCTGGATAGAGTGCTTGTGAAAGAGGACAAATTTGACCAGCCCCACATAACCGTACCGGTAATCGTTTGTGTAGAACTCCGGAAGCGCCCACACGGTTGCGTACACGGCCAGCAGCGCACCGGCAGCCAGTTGCTTACGCGGCGTGGTGCGCAGGTACGGTCGTTCTGTTATTTGTCCTTTGGCATCGCGCCCGTCGCGTCCATCCAGAAACAGCAGCAGCAGCCCGATGCAGAAGGCATGGATATAAATCCAGCGGCCCCAGTCAATGGCATAGGTAAACAGGATGAGCGTACCCGCAGCAGATACGGCAGCCGCACCGGCGAGCACCCATACCTCACGGCGGTATGTGCGGGCCAGTCGCAAAGCGCCCGCGAACAAAGGCAGGATGGTGAGCAGGGCAACGGTGCCATAGACGGCAAAGTAATGGTACTGGCTTACAGCGCTCTGCACCTGCGCCCGCGCCACAGCCCGCGTGGAGCGAAGATATGGGATGGCCCCACCGTCGCAGACTTCAGTCCCGTTGTATTGCAGGTGCATAGGGTAGCCGAGCGAAGCGCAGATGTGTTGCGCCGTATCGAGAGTGCCCGTGTACCGTCCGCAAAAATATGCCGCCACGATGCATAGAGCGAACGGTGCGGCGCACTGCCGTGCAGCTTGTGCCAAAGATCTGCCGCCCAGCACTAATGCCGCGAAGAAATAAGGTGTGTAAAACACAAGCGACTCATGCGACAGCGTAGCTGCCGACAGCGTGACCGCCATGTACAGGCTGGTTGCCAAAGGGCTGAGCGCACCCCGCCGCAGCAGGACCAGGAACAGGGCGAGCGAGGCTAGAAAGAAGACTTCCTTGTGAAAGCCGGCTTCCGACTGCAGCACGGGAAAAGCCAGGATCGCCGGAGAAAATACGACGAACGGCACCCAGAGGTTCCATGAGGCACGGCGAAGAATGGCACGAAAGGAGAGCAGCAGCACCGCGTACATCACCAGTACTGAAGGAACAACCAGCTGCTTGGGGGCGACATGAAGCAGGTGGCCGAGCCGGTTTAACACTTCACCGGCAAGGCCACGGCGCACAAAACCGCCTTCATAGTTGATGAGCCAGTCGGAAAGAATCCACGAAGAGGACCAGCGGTGCAGCAGGGTGCCGTAAGTCAGCGTGGCAAGCGCTACAAAAGCTAGGTAAAAGTCAGTGCCTGCCAGCAGCAGTCGTCGTATCTGTGCCCGGTCCATGCGTGCAATCTCCGGGGTTCTGTCTCGCGGCACATGGAGGGGCACTTTAGATATCCAAATTCTTGACGTCCAGGGCATTGTCCTCGATGAACTTGCGTCGCGCTTCAACATCTTCACCCATCAGCGTGGTGAAGATTTTCTCTGTTTCCAGAATATCTTCCAGCCTGACGGAGAGCAGAGTACGGCGTTCCGGGTCCATCGTGGTTTCCCACAGCTGCGGAGCTGTCATCTCGCCCAGTCCCTTATAGCGCTGGACCTGATACTCCTTGCGGCCCTGGTCGATGACGTATTCGAACAGCTGGCTGGGGGATTGCTTGGTAACCGGCTCGTGCGAGCTCTTGCCGGCACGTTTCGGTGCCGGGCGGCCTGCTTCCACTTCGCCGGTAGTTTCTGTGTCGGTGTCTTCAGGATCAGGCTCCGGCGCGGCGGCAGCTTTAGCAGCGTATTGGACAGTAAATGGTGCTTGCAGCTGCTCGCGCATGCCGGTGTATTTCGCCATCATCTGCCGGTACTCCGGCGTCGAGGCCAGGGCCCAGTCCAGCCTGCGCATAGAGCCCTGCGCATCCATGTAGTTTACTGACCACGTCTGGTGCTCCTCATCAAAAGCCGGCGCGTGGACTGCCTTGAACTGGTAGGTTGGCGCAAGCTGCTGTAGACCCGCATGCAAGGTAACCAGCTTTGCCGGGGCGACGCCCGGTTCCGGACCTTCGAAATCACCGCGACGCAACAGCTCTCCCTCTGCCAGCAGGCGTAGTACGTCTTCGTTGCGAATACGGCGGTTTACCTTGTCATAGAAACCCAGATATTCATTCAGCTGTCCCATGAAGCGGGTCAACGCCGGGCCGTCGATCTGGCCTTTGGCGGCACCGTCCGGCTGGATGCCGTATCTCACAACCATGCCGTCCGAGGCACGCTTCACCATCACGTCCACAAACTCGCGGTCGTCCTTGATGTACTGCTCAAACTTGCCCTTCTTGATGCGGTACAGGGGCGGCTGCGCGATATAGACATGCCCTCGTTTGATCAACTCCTGCATATGCCGGAAGAAGAAAGTCAGCAGCAGCGTGCGGATGTGGGAGCCGTCCACATCGGCATCGGTCATCAGGATGATCTTGCCGTAACGCAGCTTCGAGGGGTCGAAGTCGTCCTTGCCGATGCCGCAGCCAAGCGCGGTAATCATGGCACGGATTTCCTCATGGCCCAGCATCTTGTCGTATCGGGCCTTCTCCACGTTCAGGATTTTGCCCTTAAGCGGCAGAATGGCCTGGAACTTTCGATCGCGGCCCTGGCGTGACGTGCCGCCTGCGGACTCGCCCTCAACCAAGTACAGCTCACAACGCTCCGGGTTACGCTCGGAACAGTCGGAGAGCTTGCCCGGCAGGCCGCCGCCGTCAAGCGCGCCCTTGCGCCGGGTCAGGTCACGGGCTTTGCGGGCTGCCTCGCGGGCACGTGAAGCATCAATTGCCTTGTTAATGATCTTTTTGGCAACCTGCGGGTTTTGCTCCAGAAACATACCCAGCTTCTCATTGACCAGTGCCTGCACGGTGCCGGCGATATCGGAGTTGAGCTTGCCTTTAGTCTGGCCTTCAAATTGCGGCTGCGGGAGCTTGACGCTGACCACGGCCACCAGCCCCTCACGCACATCGTCGCCCGAAAGGTTTTCTTTCATATCCTTGAAAAGTCCAAGGGACTGGCCGGCGGCGTTAATAGTTCGCGTGAGACCTGTGCGGAAGCCTGAGAGGTGGCTGCCGCCATCGACGGTATTGATGTTGTTAGCAAAAGTAAATACCGTCTCGGAGTATGCATCGTTGTACTGAAGCGCGATCTCCATATCGACGTTGTCGCGGAGAGCCTCCATCATGATGGGCTGCTCATGCAGCACAGCCTTACCCTTGTTGATGTGTCGGATGAACTCGGTGATACCGCCTGCGTACTTGAAGTCCGAGTGCTTCGGTTCGTTCGTTTTCGGGTCAATGGCGCGCTCGTCAGTGAGCGTAATGGCAAGGCCTTTGTTCAGGAAAGCGAGTTCGCGCAGCCGTTGGGCCAGCGTGTCAAAGTTGTACTCGGTTACGGTAAAGATGCTGCGATCAGGCAAAAAGTGAACTTTTGTGCCCTTGCGCTTCGACAAACCCATCTTGCGCAGTTCCGAAATGGGAGCGCCTTTGGAATAATCCTGTTCCCAGGCATGATCATCGCGCCAAATCTCGACGTCAAAGGCTTCAGACAAAGCATTCACGCAGGAGACACCTACACCATGCAGACCGCCCGATACCTTGTAAGTAGAAGCATCGAACTTGCCCCCGGCATGCAACTTCGTCAAAACGACCTGAACAGCAGGCATCCGTTCGCCGTTGTCTAATGTTTTAAGATCTACAGGAATTCCTCGCCCGTCGTCGATGACGGTGACAGAGTTGTCCAAATGGATGATGACATCAACATGTTTGGCGTAGCCGGCCAATGCCTCATCGACAGAATTATCTACTACCTCGTATACAAGGTGATGGAGACCCTGTTCACCCGTCGAACCGATGTACATGGCAGGCCGCAGGCGAACTGCTTCCAAACCTTCTAGCACTTTAATGTTGTCACTGGTATAGGTCCCACTCAATGGTGGGACGGCTGCGGGCGGTACAGGCGTGATGGAACGATCATTCAGAGACATGCAGCTCCAATGTGCGAAACGAGGGGTGCAGCCGGCAGGCTACAAGACCGCGTAGCCAAGGCTGCCACCACGGAGTGCGCAACATCTTCATTTTACCATTAGGATGAAACCGGCCAATTGTCCACTGGTGTCTTTAGACACTGCCGGGAGTAATCATTTTTGTTTGAAAACTACACATGCCTTTTGCATGAAAGCTTGTAGTTAGAGACTAAAAGCGGTAACTTTTCCCTCGGAGGGTGTATCAAAGTATCATTTAAGTCTTCTGCTCTGCATTGTCTGTTGCTTGGCGAACCATGTAGTGAAGGAAGGGTAGTATAGCTTTTGCTCTTACACATCGGTAATTCTCAAACCGGGTGCGGATGGACGGTGCAACAAGGCCTGTCATTTGCCCCCTTTGATAAAGACAGACAGAGACAGCCCCTTGAACGGAAATGACACACTCGCGCTCCTGTATCAGCTTCGGCCTTTTGGCTGGCTCATGGTATTGCTCGCAGTATATTTCTGTGGAGAGCGGCGATGGGAACGGCAGCGCCGCAGGAATATACCCGCTGCCGCAAAGGATGAACTGCCACCAAACTACAGGGCTCTCGGTGTCTTTGCCGCGCTCAGGCTATGTTGCTGCCTGTTCTCGCCCTTGTTTACAAATTGGGTGCTCCCCACGAGCCTGTCTCTGCACGTAGCGCACCGGTTGTATGTAGGTACATACTGGACTCTAAACCTACTTTCTTTCATATGCATCTTCTTTGTGCTCGCCGCGGTACTCCGCAATAGCCTGAAGTCTCTTCCGGGTCTTTCCGCGGCTGCCATGCTCGTCTTCCGGTGGACTGCTATCTTTACCCTGACACTTACGCTGACTGCGCACCTACCCATCTTCGGCATTCACAGCTTCCAGGCATGGCTGGCAGAAATGGATCTGTCGCTTGCTTTGTGCGCTCTCTTTTTTGAGGCAACCATGCTGGTTCTACTCGTCATGCGACTTGGACGCCTGGGCATGTGTCTACGCAGTCGCTCCGTAGGTTTAGCCTTCGGTCTGACCGTTCTCGGCGCTACCTACCTGCTTTCAGCCATTGCTTCACACTCCCCGGATGGTGGAGCAGTTTGGCTTCAATGGGTGATAAATTTAGCAGTTCCGGGCGTACTCGCCATGTGGGTGCTGTATATCGTTCTGCCGGAACCGAAGCGGCACTCGCATTCACTTGCGCCTGCTTCTAAGCTGATGCGGTGGAATGAGATCGCGCTCAAGCTGGAGCTCAGCAGTCGTCCGACAGAGCCGGCACCATTTATCTCCGGAGTGCAGTTGATCGTAGATGGAATTTTAGACAAGTACAGGATTGGTGAGCAGTAGAGTTCTTCGCACATGCAAAAGGCCGGCGCTATTGCGCCGGCCTTTTTACATCGAAAGCCTCTCAAGTCCGAGTGACTTCAGGAGCTCTTTAGAAAGCTAGTCCGCAGCAACTTCCTGCGGAACTTCTACGATATCTACAAGTGGTTCAATCGCTACAAAGCGTCCTGTGCGTCCACGATCGATAAACTTTACATGACCTTCAATCTTGGCAAACAGTGTGTCATCACTACCGATGCCGACATTCATCCCGGGCTTTAGACGAGTGCCACGCTGCCGCACGATGATGGAACCGCCGGTAACTAATTCGCCGCCGAACCGCTTGACGCCAAGCCGCTGTGCATTCGAATCACGACCGTTTTTGGAACTGCCTAGTCCTTTTTTATGCGCCATAATCTCTTCTCCGGCAGGCTGGTAACCTGCATATCAGCAGGTAGTTAGGCCTGCGCTCTGTAGCTTGTACCGTCAACCTGGATTTCGCTGATCTTTACTTGCGTAAAGGACTGCCGATGCCCTTGCATCTTTTTGTACTGCTTTTTGCGCTTGTAATGGAAGACCAGAATCTTGTCGCCGCGGCCTTCACCGACAACAGTAGCCAGCACCTTGGCACCGTCCGCAGGCTTGGTTACTGAGCCGGCTTCACCTGAAAACGCAAGTACTTCGCCAAACTCAATAGTCCCATTTTCATTGGCGGCAACTTTTTCTATCTTCAACACGTCGCCTGGGGCCACGCGGTATTGCTTTCCACCGGTACGAATGACTGCGTACATAGAATTTCCTCTCGACCGCCACCCTTATGGGAAGGCCGTTCTTTCTGTTCAGGGTTGGCAGAGGCGAAAATACGCTACAGCACCACATGGAGCGACCACGCAACCTGGGAGAACCACAGGAGCGCGGCTGCCGAACTACATAAGTGTAGCTGGGTACCCGCCTTCGGTCAACAGCGTCATAGGGCGTGCCTGCTTTGCGCGGCCGACTGGAACAGGTACACGCCGAAAATGGCGATCAACGGTTCAAACGGGTGGCGGAAGCGTGCATGCACCGTCACAAAATAGTAGAGAAGCGGCAGCAATAGGAAGCAGGCAGCAAATAAACCGGCTGCGGGAACACGCCTACGCAAAGCCAATGCCAGGCCAAGCAAGCCGACAATGGAAGTGAACTGGTAGTTCAGGTTGCGCCCGTATTCAACCAGCGGTGAATCATCCGCTGGGTGCGGCACAGAGAACCAGAAGTAGTAGAAGCGTGTGGCACTCAGCTTGAGAAAGCGCGGCCAGTCCGCCCAGATCAGGGCCTTGGCCTTGTCGCCGCGCAGTCGGGCGTAGTTCACCTCTCCCATTTCTCGGTACAACTGCAGCTGCTGTACGCTTTCACCGGGATGGTTATACTCCATCAGCAAACCCACCGCGCCGGGGCCGTTGCCCAGGTACAGCTCGGCCCCGAAGTTGCCGCGCAGCGGCACCCAACGGTGAAAAGCCTCCCAGTTGCGCCAACTCCAAGGCGCGATCAGCGCAAGGCACACGAGGGCTGCCAGCGCTGCATTGCCTAACTGCCGAGGCCACATGCGGCTGGCACCGGCCAGAATCCAGATACCCATAACCGGCAGCATGATGCAGACTTCAGGGTTCGAGAGGGCGATGAACCCCCACAGCATGCCGAACACCGCCCAACGCCCTCTTGTTTGCACCAGGCTTCCCGCAGGTGAGCCGACCCCTCGCATCCGCAGCGCCAGCACCAGCACCCATGAGAACAGGAACGCGGTGAGCGTCATCTCCCAGATCCATTTGACCGAGTACTGCATGGCCGCCGGATACAGTGCCCAGAACCACGCCGACCACCTTGCAACACGCAGGTCAAAACACCGCGCGGCAATCTCCCAGGTGGTGCGCACCATCAACGCGTTCAGCACACAGTTGATCGCAAGCAACACCCAGGCCGAGAGTGCCGTGTACACACCGAATACTTTGAAGACGCCCGCGATTATCAAAGGATAGGCGGGCGTCACCCAGGCAGTGGGGCCGGTGTGCCCATTGAACGGGTCTGCGTAGCCGTAGCCGGTGACCAGCGCCCGCGCAATACGAGCCATCTCCCAGCCGAAGGAGAAGTGGTCGCCGTAGGGGCGTACACGCCAGGTGTGGGCGAGCGTCATGTAGGCAATGCGGATAGCCAGTGCTATCCAGAAGATGGACCAGGGGGCAGAGAATAGATGGGAAGGCTCAGATGGTTTGCTGCCGGAGGAGCTGACCGGACGGCTGACAGGATGGGCGGCCACAGCACGATTGTACGTTGCTCCTTGCCTGACGTAGCATTGGCACGACTTCGTTGCGCGATGCAGGGGGATTGCATGCCGGTACAAACACATATACCCGCGGTCAATGCCTCGCTCCCGGCAAGCGCCCTTTCAGGTCCTTCGGCAACACGGCTTCAATCGCTGGATATTTTCCGCGGCATGGTTGTCGCGGGTATGATCCTGGTCACCGATCCCGGTACATACAGCGCTGTGTACCGACCCTTGATGCATGCACAGTGGCAGGGCTGGACGCCGACCGACATGATCGCCCCTGCATTCCTATGGATCGTAGGCATGGCGATCCCCTTTTCCCTGGCGAATCAGCAGGCAAAAGGGGTGCAGGCGCAAACCCTGGCTTTGCGCATTCTGCGGCGTACCGCCTTGCTCATCCTGCTTGAGCTTCTGCTCAATGGGTTTCCCTACTACCGCTTGGCGACACTCAGGATACCGGGAATCCTGCAGCACATCGCGCTTTGCTACGGTGCGGGCGGGCTGCTTGCCTTGGCTGTTCTGCGGCGCGGGCGCGGCGCGGCAACTCAGGCAGGCATTCTCGCCGCGCTTGCAGCTTTAACGTGGACGCTTCAGGCCAGTTTGCTGCTGCTGCTTCCTGTTCCCGGGTATGGTTCTGGGCACTTCGATGAGCTTCGCAATGCGCCCGGCTTTATCGATCGCGCTGTCTTTACCACAGCGCACCTTTGGCCCTACGGCATCGCGCCCGGCCATGGCGTGACCTTTGATCCCGATGGACTCGGCGCAACTCTGCCCGCATTGGGTAACCTGCTGGCCGGTGCGGCAGCCGGTGTGTGGCTGCGAGCCGGTACCGGTTGGCGGCGGTGCGCCCTACAGTTTGCCGGTCTAGGCGCGCTGTTATTTGCCGCAGGGTTGACGCTTGCCCCGATGTTGCCGATCATCAAAAAGCTCTGGACGCCGTCCTACGCGCTGCTATCATGCGGCGTCAGCTTGCTTGCTTTTGCCGCGCTCTACGCATTGCTCGACGGCTTGCGAGTAGGTCGGCGCTTTTGTGCTCCTTTCCTTGTCTTCGGTACGAATGCAATTCTTGCTTTTGCTGTTTCAACCGTAATCACTACTTCACTCGACGCCATTACTCTCTTCGAGGGTGGGCAATCCATGCGTTTGCATGCATGGTTATATTTGCATTGGTTTGCTACATGGATGCTTCCCGTCCATGCCTCGCTCGCCTATGCAATCACCATTGTCTTGCTGAACTGGCTGGTGCTGGTGCCGCTTTATCGAAAGCAGATTTTCCTGCGCCTGTAGCGTTGCCGGTTCTCAATCCGGTTTTCAGTCCACTTCTCAATATGGACGCTTGCTCACCCCTCTTGCTCAACGTCCCCATCCTCCTCCTGCACCAGTTCCGGCGCGTCTTCCGCACCCTCCGCGGTCCCGATGTTGTACCTCGCGGCAAGCTCCGGCGCATATCGCGCAATATCATTCCGCAGTCGCAATAGGGCCAGGTCCTTTGCCTTGGCTTCAAGCATCACGTCAGCATCCAGGTGCGCGATAGAGCGTAGAAACGCAATCGTTTCAAATGGGTTGTTGTAGTCGGCGTGGCCGGTCCATATAGGCGGTTGCAGCACCGTCTCAATCTTCTTCGTCTTGCGATTTTTGCGTTTGATCTCGCGCAGCTCCGTGCGCGCGCAGGAGAAGTGCAGCTTGGGCCGTTCGCCGGTAGGCCAGGTCTGCAGAAAACGCTCCAGGGTCGGCAGCAGCTCCAGCTTCTCCGGATTGAAGCACCAGAAGTGCTGGTAGTCAAACACCAGCGCCACGCCGGTTTCCTCGTGGATGCGCAGCGTATCAGCGGCACTGTAGCGAATATCATCATTCTCAAGCACCAGCCGCCGCCGCACCGGCTCACTCAGCCGCTTCCAGGTCGCGCACCAGCGGTCGCAGCCGCTCGGGCGATCTCCATACGCACCGCCCACGTGGATCACCATGCGCGCCTCGGGTCCGCATTCCATACGGTCCAGGATGTCTGCCTGCGACTCCAGATCAAGCATGCTGCGGCGCGTCAGGTCTTCATTCTCACTGTTCAACACGATGAACTGCGATGGGTGAAACGACAGACGCACATCGGCCTCACGCGCAAGCCTGCCCGCGTACGCCAGATCGGCTGCCGACTCGCTCACCATGCTATGAAACTGCGGCATGTCCGGGTGCGTGGCATAGGGTGCCAGGTCCGAACCCATGCGGTACATATGAATGTTGTGCTTGCGCAGGTACGCAAAGGTCTCGCACAAATGACCAAGCGATACGCGCAAGTGCGGGTTCTGCTGCCATCGCCGTGAGTCGGCGCTCTTTAAGCCCGGCTGGCCCATGACCTTGACCGCAAAACCGAGCCGCATGGCCTCGGCAGGCCAGCGCAGCGGCTCCTGCTTTTCCAGCGGCTTACAAGGGAAGAGCGGTTCCGCAAGCCGTCGCGCCAAATCGGCTTCGGCCAATTCCTTCTTGCTTGCCGCCTTCTTTGCAGGAGCCTTCTTCTTGGTATGCTTCTTCACGGCGCTTGAGGTCTTCTTCTTTGAGGAAGGCTTGATACCGGTCTCACCTGCAACCTGATTTATTTCAGCCAAGGGTGCAGAGACTTCAGCATTACCCTCTTGCGCAGCAGCCGCTTTCGGCCTGCCGCGCTTCTTGGTGCTTTTTGGAGGTTCCTGTTCGGGCATGCTGGAATGAGATGCGCTTCAGCTAACCCGGCTGCCCAAGCTGCAACTCCGGTCCAAAGCCCAGGTCCTTTGCGAAAGCATCCCAGGCAGCCACCGGCACCGCTCCTCCGCTTGCTTGGTCGTGCCCGTTGCCGTAGCCCTGGTCAGCCCCAACGGGTGCGTGCTCGCGCAAAAACTGGATGACATTGATGCCCTTCGGTCCACGTGCGGAAAAGTGTACGTAGCCCGGACGAAAACCGAAGTTCACGCCCATCACAATCGAGTCCTTGAAGCGCCCGCGCCAGGTCTGGGCTACCAGCGGATGTATCTGGCAAGGCGTATCCATGCGCAGCGCGACAAGGTCGGCACCCAACGTCTCGCGGTACTTGCGGCTGAACTTGGGCGCAGCCTTTTTCCCTACCGCAAGCGCCGCCGCAACTTCTTCCTTCGCAGCCAGCAGCACGGCAGTCTGCGCGATCTCGCCCTTGGCAATCTGCTTCGGGCTCTCCGCTACCAGCAACGCCTCCAGTGCGGGAGAAGCATTGGCCAGCGCGGTGCGCCGGGGCGCATTCAGCAGCGCTACCGCGTCACGCATAGGCCCGGCAGGCCAAATCTTGCGCGCATCCGCCAGCTCCGTAAACGGCGCTTTATCGCCCAAGTCGCTCAGGATGCTCAACGCCGCAAGCCACAGCAGGGGCTCATACTGTGCAGGCGCAAGGATGCCCTGCACGCACCAGTACACCAGCAGGCCCGTGGTCGGAGTGGGTTCCGTGCCGTAGCCGGTAATCAGCTCCGCGCCCGGCGGCACCCCGCCCGGCATGTGGTGGTCGATCAGCAGTGTAGGCACTCCGGGCAACATTGCATCCGCCCGGCTGCCCAGGTCCAGTACAAACAGCGCCTGCGGCTCGCGCTCCGCAAGCCGGGCCAGCACTTCCGGGTTCCAGGCTGACTCACCTTTGCGCTTGGTTTCAACAGATACCTGCGAGTACCCCGCAAGCCGCAGCGCGCGCACCAGCAACGCCCCTGCGGGCAAACCGTCGCAATCCGAATCGCACAGGATGTGCATGCGGGTGGCCTGGCCCTGCGGCAAGGCCCGGAGAAACTTCTGGAAACGCGAGGCTGCTTCTGTCTTGAGATCCATAACATTAGGGATGCGTATAGGTACTCTTCGGCGCTTCGCTTTGTTTACAGGTGAACAAGCTGACGAGCCGCAGCCAGAACATCCGGCGCATACTCCGGCAGCTCTCCGTAGGTCATCGCAATCTCATCGCAGTGCGTGCGGCGCGGGCAGCGGATACAGTCCTTGGCTACCTTGTCAGGCACGGACCCGGCACTTACGGAATGAAAACCGTAGCGGGCAAAAAAGCCGGGAATGCGGGTAAAGAGGCAAGCACAGCCGGTCCCATTCCGCTTGATGTCCAGGAGCAAACGCTCCAGCAGCAGCCCTCCGGCACCTACGCCGCGCACCTCCGGCAGAACCGCGATGGAGCGGATTTCAGCAAGGTGCTTGCTGTAGCGATGGAGAGCGGCACAGCCGAGAAAAGCGCCTTCCGCAGATTCGGTGACGACAAAGCTATCGATGTGCTGCCGGATTTCATTGATTGGGCGGCGAAGCAGAGTTCCATCGTCCGTCATGCTTTCAATCAAGCTGAAAATACTGTCGACATCGGAATCGATCGCGCTGCGAACGTGTGGAGTTAAGAGTTGTAAAGAACCGTCGGGCGTTGGGTTGTTTATGCTCCATTCGTAGGATAGAGCTCGCGCCATAAAGAATGCGTAAGGACTTCATCAGAATCTTGGCGAAATCGCTTGGGAGCTAGATTGCGGCTGCAATGCCCAGCCGTGGTCGCGCTCTTCTTCGCGCGTCATCTTCACCAATCTTGGATTAAGACTTTCCAGATGAGCCTCCACTTTTCTACCCGCAAGGATGAGGAACGTGATTCCAAGTAGTCGCTCCGAAAATTACTGCTTAGAGAACTGTGCGGCACCCATCATTCCCATGTTGAGAATTTTGTGGAACATTAACAATTTTATCTCTGAACACTGTGCGTCAAAGTGCCGATAAGATTCCCAATGCTGAGGATTGCGTAAGGATAAACCGAAGAGGTTTTCCACTGAGTAGAAGCTCACCCTAAGAAAAGTAAGACTTTTGCGCAAATCTAATAAATTAAAAAATTCGCAAGGAGCACTCATGCTAGCTCTCCCCTATAAAGGCGTTTTTGCATTTAGCTTATTTCTAATTGTAAACATGGCATTTGCAGAAAATAGGTTTGGTCGTCCAGTTGTCAAGGTGAGAGACGCCAATGAGTATCAATTTACCAAAAATGATGATGTTAAGTATCCAACCCTATCAAATGAACGATTTACGGTTAGCTGCTTGGTTTACCGTGGAACCGAACGCTACTACGTGGAAGCCGTAGTCACGAACAAGACAAGTCTTCCCATATCAATGCTGCCAAACTTCATCAGCTTCGACAAGCCCGGCTACACGATCTATCGAACTGACACAATGATCGCCGCACAGGAGGCAGCCGCTTCTGGTGGAATTCGCTTTACGCCCACGTCTGCGCCTTATGTTCCACCAACCTACCGTACTATCGTTAACGCTTCCGCCAATTCCTATGGCGACCAGACTTACGTATACGGAACTGCAACAACAACAGCGGATACCTCGGGGCAAGCCGGAGCAAATATCGGGAATGCAATCGGCAATGCCATAGCCGCGCACAGCTTTTATAAAGCTCAACGAATTGAAGTCGCTTTTTCTCATTTTCTTGCAGATCACACGCAGACAGATTTAGACACTGCGCTTAAGCCCGGACAATCGAGAGCGATTGTGGCTACTTTCGAACAATCAAAGCAGAAGAAAAAGCCATTTGACATCATTCTTAAAGTCGGTGATGATACGTTCCGATTTTTATACAAAGAATAAAAACATAGGCTTTCAGCTGTTGATGTTGTAATGCTCGCACTTACAATAAGCCGCAGAGTATTTGCACACGGTGTTCAGTTTATGCCGATTTTGTTATCGGATTCCTGACGCGAAGAAACTGCAATAGTGCTGTTTGCTTCTTAAGCCGTTAATTCTCATTGGATAAGATTTCGGAAGATGACAAGGCTATGCAACAGCGGTCTCCACTACCAGCTCATCCAGCAACAATCGAATCTCCAAAATCACCTGCACCGGGTCTTTCGACGCAAGCGGGAACCGCAACACTCCCTGCGGCGTAAACTGCGCCCCCGCCTTCACATTCTTTGCGACAAGCTTCATCAGCCGCGTCGGGTCGATGCTGGCTTGCGCTGCAAAGCGCATATGGACCTGGTCGCGCTTGCGGTCTACCTGCGACACGCCCATGCGCTCGCACTCGGCGCGTAGCGCGGCTGCCTCCAGCAGGTGACCTACGCTTTCAGGCACCGGGCCGTAGCGGTCGGTCAGCTCCACGCGCACGTCGTCCACGGCCTTTTCGCTACCCGCCGCAGCGATGCGTTTGTAGATGCGCAGCCGCTGGTTCTCTTCCGGAATGTAGCTCTCGTCGATGCGCAGCGAAATGCCCAGGTTAAGCTGTGTGGCGATGTGGTCAGTTGCGACCTCACCCTTAATGCGTGCCACCGCCTCTTCCAGCATGCCCGAGTACATCTCAAAGCCGACCGCCTCGATATGCCCGCTCTGCTGGCCTCCGAGCATATTGCCCGCGCCGCGCAGCTCCAGGTCAAGTGCCGCGATTTTGAAGCCGGCACCCAGGTCGGAGAACTCCTTCAACGCCGCCAGACGTCGCCGCGCTACGTCGGTCAGCTCCTGCTCCGGCGGGATCAGAAGGTACGCATAGGAGCGCCGGTTCGACCGCCCCACGCGCCCACGCAGCTGGTACAGCTCCGATAAGCCGTGCCGGTCAGCGCGGTTGATGATGATTGTGTTCGCCAGCGGAATATCGATGCCGTTCTCGATAATCGTCGTCGCCACCAGCACGTCATACTCGTGGTTCATAAACGCGAAGATGACCTTTTCAAGCTCACCCTCGCTCATCTGCCCATGGCCCACCACCACGCGGGCCGCAGGCACCAGCTCGCGTATTTTTGAGGCCAGCTCGTAGATCGACTCCACCCGGTTGTACACAAAAAACGTCTGGCCGCCGCGCTCCAGCTCCAGCTCGACCGCTGTGCGGACCAGCTTTTCATCGAACTTCGCCACGACAGTCTGGATGGCCATACGATCCTTCGGCGGCGTTTCAATCACGCTCATATCGCGCAGCCCGATCAGCGACATATGCAGCGTGCGCGGAATCGGTGTCGCCGACATGGTGAGCACATCAATCTGGGCCCGTATCTGCTTCAACCGCTCCTTGTGCCGCACACCGAAGCGCTGCTCCTCATCGACAACAAGCAAGCCGATGTCCTGAAACTTCAAGTCTTGAGCCAGCACCCGGTGCGTGCCGATCAGGATATCGATGCGCCCGGCTTCAAGCTCCTCCAGAATCTTCTTCTGTTCCTTCGCCGTGCGGAAGCGCGAAATCATCTCGATGTTGACCGGGAACTGCCGAAAGCGCTTTTTGAACGTCTCAAAATGCTGAAATGCAAGCACCGTGGTGGGGGTAAGCACCGCGACCTGCTTGCCGTCCTGCACGGCCTTGAACGCGGCCCGCATGGCCACTTCCGTCTTGCCGTAGCCTACGTCGCCGCACAGCAGCCGGTCCATGGGCAGCTCTGATTCCATGTCGGCCTTGATGTCGCGGATGGCTGCAAGCTGGTCATCAGTCTCTGTAAAGTCGAAAGCGTCCTCAAACTCGCGCTGCAAGCCGTTATCCGGCGGGAACTGGTGACCGCGCGCCGCCTTGCGCTGCGCGTAGAGCTTCAGCAGCTCGTCGGTCATGTCCTCCATGGCCTTCTTGACGCGCGCCTTGGTCTTGGCCCAGCCCTGCGAACCCAGCTTGTTCAGCACCGGAGCCGGGCCGCCTTCGCTTGAGCGGTACTTCTGGATCAGGTCGAGCCGCGTCAGCGGCACATAGAGCCGCGCGGCATCGGCAAACTCCAGGATCATGAACTCGACGTTCACGCCGTCCTGCTCAATCTCACGCAGACCCACATAGCGCGCGATGCCGTGTTCCACGTGCACCACGTAATCGCCGACGGTCAGGTCACGAAAATCAGAAACAAAGGCAGAAGTCTTTGACTTCTTGACCACGGGCCGCGCGGCTACATCGGCATCGTCTGACACATCGTTGACGCCGATGAGGACGATGTTCGAGTCTGTCAGCGCAACGCCGTTTGCAATGGCAGCACGCACCAGAGTGGGTGCCTGTTTCTCACCGGGTCGTATTGTTCTTTCGTTCGAACTCAGCTCAGAATCTGCCTGCTCTGACCGCCAGCCGATGCGATAGGAAACCTCGTACTCACGCAGCAGGTCGGTCATGCGCTCCAGCTCACCCTGGTTCGCACTCGCAATCAGCACGCGCTGACCCGCTTCCACATGCCCGCGCACCTGGTCTGCCAGCGCAACAGAGTTGCCGTGGAACCGCGTCGTAGGCCGCGTTGCAAACGGAATCTCGCCCAGCGTCAAGTCATCTTCGAGCACATCGACGATACCGAGCTGGTCGAGATCCAAGCCGGGCTGGTTCGAGATCAACGCCAGCATCAGTTCCGGCTCACGGTACAGGTCGCGCGGCTGCACCAGAGAGCCGATGTTTGACCGGTCATGCCGCTGCTCCAGCTTGTTCCACCAGCGTTCCAGGTGGTTGCGCAGCATGCCCGGCTCTTCCACAAACACTACAGAGCGCTTGAACAACCCCAGCAGCGTCGTTTCCGCACCGGCCACGGCAGCGAAGAACTCCCAACCCGGGAACACCGTGACACCGGCTGCGGCGTAGCGCTCCGGAGCGTCGTCCAGGCTTGAGTCCAGCTGCGAGCCCGAAAGCCGCGCATGCACCGCCGCCAGCAGCTTTTCTGTCACCGGCGTTTCCGTCAGCGGCAACAGTACCGCCGCATCCAGCGGTTGCAGCGAGCGCTGTGTGTCCGGGTCGAAGCGCCGCAACGACTCCACTTCGTCACCGAAAAACTCCAGGCGCACCGGTCGCTCTGCTTCAGGCGAATACACGTCCAGGATGCCGCCCCGCCGCGTGTACTGCCCCGGCATTTCCACCAGGTCCACTGCGTCATAGCCGACGCTCGACAGGTGCGTGGTCAGCTCATCCAGATCGTGCTCTTCGCCGCGCTTGAGGGTCCGCGCCAGCCCTGCATAGTAGCTCGGCTGGAACAGCTTTTGCGCCGCAGCTTCAACCGGTGCAATCACGATCGAAACCGCATCGGTCGCGATTTTCCATAGCGCCGCCGCCCGGCCTTCCTGTACTTCGCTATGCGGCGACAGGTGTTCAAAAGGCAACACATCATGCGCAGACAACTTCACCACGCGCTCAGGCGGCACAGCGCCGGTAAGCTCGCAGGCTGCACGTACAGATAGATAGAGCGCGTCTGCGGCCTTGTTGTCAGCCACCAATACAATGGCGGGCAGCCGGGCGGCACGAGCCAGCAGCGGCAGGTACAGCGCGCGCGCCGTCGCGGTTAGGCCGGAGACACGCCTGCGCCCACGCCCTAGCGAGAGGTGGCGTGCGGCTTGCTCAAAGGAGGAGGATCTCTCCAGCTCCGCCAACAGGTCGCGGACAAACGGGAGAATCATGCTCCATCAGTCTAGCAGCGATGCCTTCAATGCTGCTTGAAGTCCGGGTCCACTTCATCCGGCGTGTACTCGCGGTCCAGTGCCAGGGTGACCGTGCCGTCCGGCCAGCGCACAACTATCACCTTCATGCTCTCTTGCTGAGTTTTTGTTGTGTCTTCGCCCAAAGGTTGCCTCCCTTTACTACTTTTTTAACTGTTTGCTGAATCTAGTCGACTCCCAATCTCCGCGAAACAACTTTTTTGCTTGTAGAGTACCTTCGGCACGGTACTTATGAGGAACCTGATGTATAGGCGGCTTGGTACACTCCGAATTATGGCAACTGCCGCCACGCTCCCCTCTGACCTGCTGACCCGCTACGAGCCCGTTATCGGCCTTGAAGTTCATGTGCAACTGCTGACCCGCACCAAGGCCTTCTGCGGTTGCCCAAACAAGTTCGGTGCGGCACCCAATACGCTCATTTGCCCTGTATGCCTGGGGCTGCCGGGGGCGTTGCCGGTGCTCAATGCGCGCGCGGTTGAGTTTGCCGCCCTCGCCGCGATGGCTATCAACGCTGCGATCCGTGAAACCAGCGTCTTTGCGCGCAAGAACTACTTCTACCCCGACCTGCCCAAGGGTTATCAAATCTCGCAGTTTGACAAGCCGCTGGCCGAGCATGGCTGGCTTGACGTCGAAGCGCCCGGGGGCACCAAGCGCATCGGCATCACGCGGCTCCACATGGAAGAGGACGCAGGCAAAAGCCTGCACGACGGCGTACACGATTCGGCTGCAAGCACCTCGGTGGACCTGAACCGCTGCGGTACGCCGCTGATCGAAATCGTCTCCGAGCCCGACCTGCGCTCGCCCGACGAAGCCTACGAGTACCTGACGAAACTCAAGGAAATCCTGCTTTATACCGGTGTTTCCGACTGCAACATGGAAGAAGGCTCCCTGCGCTGCGACGCCAACGTAAGCGTGCGCCCGCGCGGGCAAAAGGAGTTCGGCACCAAGGCTGAGGTCAAAAACGTCAACAGCTTCCGCTATATCCGCGCGGCCATCGCCTATGAAATCGAGCGCCAGGTAGACGTCATTGAATCCGGCAACCGCGTGGTGCAGGAAACCCGCCTGTGGAACGCCGCCGAAGGCCGCACCTACTCCATGCGCTCCAAGGAGCAGGCACACGATTACCGCTACTTCCCGGAGCCTGACCTGCCCGCGCTCACGGTCTCCGCGGAGATGCAAAGCGCAATCCGCGCTACCCTGCCGGAGCTGCCCGAGGCGCGCCGTGCCCGCATGATCGCCGACTACGGCATCGCTGCCCAGGACGCGCAGACCCTGACCGCGACCCGTGCCTTTGCCGACCGGTTCGAGGCCGCCGCCAAGGCTGCAAAGAACCCGCGCCGCGTCGCCAACCTGGTGCTGGGCGAACTTACCGCACGGCTCAAACTGCACAATCTGGAACTTTCGCAGTCTCCTGTGACCATGGCCGGTATTGCGCAGGCGGCAGACCTGGCTGAAGCGGGTGCGCTTTCAAGCAAGCAGCTCAAGCAGCTGTTTGATCTTGCTTTTGAAACGGGAGAAGACTTCCCTGCCGTTTACGAGCGTGAAAAACCGCAGCAGATTTCCGACACCGGCGCGATAGAGAGGATGATCGACGAAGTCATTGCGGCCAACCCGAAGCAGGTCGAGCAGTATCGCGGCGGTAAAAAAACAGTGGCCGCATTCTTCGTCGGCCAGGTCATGCGCCTCAGCAAGGGGCAAGCCAACCCGGCACTGCTCAACCAAATGTTAGAGCAAAAACTAGGTTCCTAGTACATATCTTCTTGATTCGGTAGTAGCCTCGGCTGCGAAGCGTTACCTATCGAACAGACTTCCCCCCCCCCCACGTCATACATTTTTAGATACGCGATGGCAGTCTTCCCTTCGATATGTCGAAGCGCGCACCCTGTACGGCAAGCGCGATAGACATTATGCAGATAAATAACTTAGAACGAATCGATCTTACGACGTTGCAGCGCAACTTGACGCTCGGCAGCCTCTCTCGACCTGTGCTTGAAAAGTTAGCCCCTCATCTTGTTCATATAGATTTGCCCCAAGGATATCTACTGGCAAAGCCTGAGCAGAACATCCAATGGATTTATTTCCTGGATCGCGGCATGTGCTCCATGACCAGCGTAGATGTACTGGGTACAGCTGTTGAAGTCGGCATCATCGGGCGTGAGGGTATTGTCGGCTTTCATGCGTTGCTGGGCAACGCGAAAACACACACAAAGATGGTGATGCAGGGTGCCGGTTCAGGCTATCGCATTCGCGTGGAACAGCTGCAACAGGTACTGGCTGAAGACCGCCAACTGATGCAATCCATGCATCAGTTCATATACGTTCTGCTTGAGCAAACCACGCAGCTAATCCTCTGCAATCGTCTGCACGATCTTGACACCCGGCTTGCGCGCTGGCTGCTGATGACGTCCAACTTCATGGAAACCAATTCCCTATCGCTTACCCAGGAGTATTTGGCAGAAATGCTTGGCGTAGGGCGACCTGCGGTAACCATCACTGCCGGTAACTTTCAGCGTAACGGCATAATTTCTTACAGCCGAGGCTCCATTGAGATTGTGGATCGCAAGCGGCTCCTTGCTTGTGCTTGTGAGTGCTACGAAGTTATACGGGGCACGTACCATGCAGCCTACCCAAGCATGTATTAAATTTCTTTTTTGCCCGGCTCTGTTTTTCGGCGAACAGTACGTCATCGCTTCCTGCTGATAATCATTCTTTAGCAGGTTTCATTGTCATCTCTATGCGGAACATGCAGTCCACGTAAAGGCGTGGCAATCTTCCTGTAAAGGCAATAGCATGAGCCGAGTGCTTACTGTAGGCAACGATACAAGTTTGTTACACACGCGGAGTCTTGTTTTAGAAAAAACCGGTTCCACTGTATGCTGCACCCAACCTGAGCCCGCGCTTGCCCTGCTACAGAAAGAGTTTTTCGAGGTCGTTGTGCTATGTCACACGGTTTCCCAACGTGACAGGGTAGCCCTTTGCAAGCAGATTGGCCAACTATGGCCGTCAAGCAGAATAGTAACTGTCGGGGTCTCGGCTTTTAGCTCCAGCTCTGATGACGTACCGGATATCAGCGTTCCATGGCAGCTTGGCCCCCAGGCGCTAATCGATGTGGTCACTCCCTTACTGCAGCAATCATCCCTCCATAACAACAGTCGCAAAACTGTTTCTGCCGCTTTGATGAAGCCTTACCTGCTACAGGTTTCTTCCGGTTACAGTAGAGGTCTATAGTCCCAGCGCCAGCTTGCGATGGAATACGGCCAGCATCATACCCTTCAGGTGCCACTCCAGTTCCGGGTCGTACCGGTAGCCTTCATCGCGCAGAAACGCATGCGCCCCATTAACTTCAAGCCACTGGTAGTTCGCATTTACTTCATCCAGACGAGTCTGCACCAACCGGCGACCTGCAAGCGGCACGTGCGGATCTCCTCGGCCCCAGATGTGCAGCAGCTCGCCTTGAATCTCTCCCGCGCGTGCCAGTGAGTCATCCTGCTTGCCTTTGCCGAGCGAGCCTGAGTGGATGTCGGTCGCATAGAAACACACAGCAGCCAGCACCTCCGGGTTCATCGCCGCGCGGAACGCCAGGTGGCCGCCCAGGCAGATACCTACTACACCAAGACGCCCGTTGCACTGCTCCATACCGGCCATGTGCTTGAGCAGCGAGCGCGCATCGTCATCGTAGGCCGCAAGCTCTTTCGCATACTTGTCGATGTTGCCCTTGTCAGACCCCGCCTGGTCATAGGCCAGCACGGTTCCGGCGGGCTCAAGCTCGTGGTACACCTCCGGCACCGCCACCAGGTAGCCGTGCCCGGCCAGAAAGCCGGCAAAGCGCTTGATGGGTCCCGTCATCTGGAAGATTTCGGAGTACAGGATAATACCCGGGAACTTGCCTGAAGACCCGTTTGACCCCGCGGGATGAAAGAAATACGTTCGCATGGGGCCGGTTTGTGTTGCGACATCGACGACCAAGTCATCTTTAAGAATCATTCTGTTACTCCTTGTGCCGGTTACAGCCCGCTTTGTGCCCTGCTTCTCGCAATGTCCCGCCGGTAGTACAGTCCTTCAAACCGGATGCCGCTCATGGCTGCATATGCGCGGTACAGGGCTTGCTCCAGAGTGACACCGGCCGCGCTCACGCTCAATACACGCCCGCCCGCTGTTCTGTACTCGCCACCGACCAGCACAGTGCCCGCATGGAAGACTTCCACATCGGTCATGGCGGAACCCGGCGGCAATCCCTGCAACCCCTGTATCGGCAGCCCAGTCTTATAAACCTCCGGATAGCCGCCTGAAGCCGCAACCACGCACACAGAAGCCCCCGGTTTCCATCGGAACTCCGTATCGCTGAGGCGCCTCTCTACACAAGCCTCAAAAGCCTCGTACAGATCGCTGTCCAATCGCGGCAAGATCGCCTGCGTTTCCGGGTCGCCGAAGCGCGTGTTGTACTCAAGCACCACCGGCCCGCGCGCGGTCA
>CAXSBB010000019.1:0-60427 GCA_964235655.1 uncultured Acidobacteriaceae bacterium | reverse complement strand
AGGCCCCCAGGTTTCCACAGACACCTTTGCACAAGCGGAAAAGCTGGTACAAGCCCCACTCACCGCAAAAGACCGCGCCCAAGCAGCAGGCAACTGGCGACAAGCCATGGCCCCCCTCTACGAACGTCGCACAGGCCCGCGCACCGTCCCCCTGCCCGACTCCATAGCTCCCGCAACCGTGTGGAACCCCCTGCTCCCCGGCGAAACACTCACCGCCCACGGTTCCGCCTTCATAGCAGCACCCCTCCCCCCACGCCCCTTGCCCGCAAACGACACAGACATCGCCTTTGCCGCAGTCCCGCAACTCAGCGCCTGGATACAAGCAAAGCAGCTCACCTCCGAGCGCCTCACCGGCATCTATCTCACCCGCCTCAAGCAATACGGCCCCAAGTTGCACTGCGTCATCACCCTCACGGAAGACCTCGCCCTCGCACAAGCAAAGCAAGCCGACGCCGAGCTGGCCGCGGGCCGCTCCCGAGGCCCGCTCCACGGCATCCCCTGGGGCGCCAAAGACCTCCTCGACACCGCAGGCATCCCCACCACCTACGGCGCCGAACCCTTCCGCAACCGCATCCCCGACAAAGACGCGGTAGTCGTCACCCGCCTGCGCGAAGCTGGCGCGGTCCTCGTAGCCAAGCTCTCGCTCGGCGCACTCGCATTAAACGACATCTGGTTCGGCGGCCAAACGCTCAACCCCTGGAACCTCGACGAAGGCTCCTCCGGCTCCAGCGCAGGCCCCGGCTCCGCGGTCGCCGCGGGCCTCGTAGGCTTCGCCATCGGCTCGGAAACAGGCGGCTCCATCGTCGCCCCCTCCATGCGCTGCGGCGTAGCAGGCCTGCGCCCCACCTACGGCCGCGTCGCCCGCACCGGTGCCATGACGCTCTGCTGGTCCCTCGACAAACTAGGCCCCATGGCACGCGGCGTCCTCGACACCATGCTCGTCCTCCAGGCCATCACCGGCCCCGACGCAGCAGATGTAGCAAGCGTCCCCAGCACCCTCAACTCAGGCAAACCGGTGCAGGGCCTGCGCGTAGGCTACTTCCCCAACTGGCTCACCGAGCCGCCCGCCACCGACGTAGACCGCGCCGCCTTCGCCGCCCTGCCCAAACTCGGCATGGTCCCCGTCCCGGTCACCCTCCCCGACTGGCCCTACGACTCGCTCGACCTCATCCTCTTCGCCGAGGGCGCCGCCGCCTTCGAGGAACTGACCCTATCCCACAAGGTAGACCAGCTCACCATGCAAGTCCCCGACGCCTGGCCCAACTCCTTCCGCCAGGCCCGCTTCCTCTCCGCCGTCGACTACGTACAAGCCGACCGCATGCGCCGCCGCGTCGCCCAGGAAATGGCCCGCATCTTCCGCGAGGTAGACGTCCTGCTGGTCCCCTCCCTCCGCGACGAAATGCTCACCCTCACCAACTTCACCGGCCACCCGTCCCTCACCGTGCGCGCCGGCTTCGTCGAGATCAGCGAAGCCCGCAGCGACTGGGCCCCCGACCCCGCCCACCCCCTGCCCAAGTTCTCCCCGCCCCGCCGCGTCCCCCACGGCATCACCTTCATAGGCCGCCTCTTCGACGAAGGCACCGTAGCCAACGCCGCCATGGCACTCGAACAAGCCATGAACGTAGCCGACGCCCGCCCGCAAAACTTCTAAGCGGGTTCCCAGCAGGAACATCATCGTCATATTAAAAATATAAAAACCGTGTCATCCTGAGCGCAGCGAAGGATCTGCTTTTACCTCATTTCCGCATACATCAGGCATACTCTGATCCTGCAACAAGAGGTGAACAAGCATGATCGTCGTGACAGGTGCGACCGGACAGTTAGGCCGCCAAATCGTGGAAGGTCTTCTCACAAAGCTTCCAAGTGATCAAATCGCAGTAAGCGTCCAAAATCCGAAACAGGCTGAAAATTTCAAGGGGCGCGGCATCCGTGTGTGCAAGGGTGACTTCGCAGATCCGGGGAGCTTGACAGAAGCGTTTGACGACGCTGAACAGGTGCTGATTGTCTCCGTAAACAAATTCGGGGAAGAGGCCGTCCGGCAGCATGGCAATGCGATCCGGGCAGCTAAAAACGCCGGTGCAAAACGCATCCTCTACACCGGCCACCAGGGAGCGAATCCTTTGTCCGCCTTTGTCCCGGCGAGAAATCACGCAGCCACAGAAGCGCTGCTTCAATCGTCCGGCGTTCCGTATGTCTCGCTACGCAATGGCTTCTACGCGGAATCGGCGCTGTACCAGCTAGGCGGCATAAAACAAACAGGGAAGATCTCCCTTCCCGAAGATGGGCCGGTCTCCTGGACCGCACGCGCCGACCTTGCGGAAGCCGCTGTCGCGGCGCTCACCAATCCCGGACTCTTCGACGGGATCTCGCCGCCGTTGACCGGCTCCCACACACTGGACTTCGCAGATATCGCAAAGATGGCCTCGGAGATTCTCGGACGCGACATCACACGGGAGACAGTCAGCGATGAAGAGTATCGGACGACACTGATCTCGCACGGTCTTCCCGAGATGATGGCCGATGGACTCGGGAGCCTCTACAAAGCATCCCGAGCGCACGAATTCGCAGTCGTCGATCCAACCTTGGAGCGTCTGCTAAACCGCAATCCCACGGCCATGAAGGACATTCTGAATAACTTTCTCTTGAACGGGACCGGATTCTGACAAGGGGATTGGCGGCGAGAACGTAAAGGGACACTTCTCAATTTGCTCGGATCGACGCAACCGTAAGCTACCGCGCCGTCCACCCGCCGTCAATCAACAGCGTATGCCCCGTAATCAGCGAAGCAGCAGCGGAAGCCAGAAACACCACCGCCCCCGCAACCTCGGGCGGCTCCCCGATTCGGTGCAGCCCCGCAATATTCTCAACCGTCTCCGCATAAAAAACCGGATCGGCAAGCGCAGGCTCCGTCCCCGGCGTCCGGATAAACGTAGGCGCCACCGCATTTACGCGAATCCCGTACTTGCCCCATTCCACCGCCAGGCACTTCGTCAAGTGCGAGATCGCTGCCTTCGTCATGCAGTACACCGACTCCGTCGGCAGCGCCGCAAACCCCGCCTGCGAGCTCATGTTGATAATCGTGCCGCCCCGCTGCTCAATCATGATGCGCCCCGCGGCCTGGCTAGCGAAAAACGTACCTTTCAGATTGATCGCCAGCGTGCGGTCAAAATCCTCTTCGCGCACGTCCTCAGCCGGGTTCGTCGGCGCAACACCGGCGTTGTTCACCAGGATGTCGAGCCGCCCAAAGTGTTTCGCAGCGGCCTCAATCGCACCCCGAACCTGCCCCATATCGCCCATGTCCATTTGTAACGGCAGCACCCGCCGCCCACGCGCCGCAATCTCCGCAGCCAGCCCGCCGTCCTGCTCCAGATCACGCAATCCAATGGCAACATCCGCCCCGGCCTCAGCCAGCGCCAGCGCAATAGCCCGCCCCAGCCCCCGCCCCGCCGCAGTTACCAGCGCAATCTGCCCATCCAGCCCAAAAGACGGCAATGCCTTCACAGCTTCACTCATATCGCGGTTCCTTCCAGCCTTCACTCGCACTCGATACTACATTGAAGCTGTCACTGTTCAGGAGTGCCCTGCATCAACTTCAACAGCGATATCGAAGCAGAACTGTTTGCTCATTCAGAGCAAATCACTGGAGTTCATAAGCTCGGAAACCTGGAGAGCTAAATCGTAAAATTGCGGCAACGTATACCTGCCTGGGTCTAGATTCCAGTAGCGTCCATGCGCCATCCAGTGACGGAACTTAAAAGCGCTTCTAAGATTGGCAACGGCTTGTTTATGCAAAACAGACTGTGCTTTCCATTTCTCGAAAAGGTCACCGTCCAATTGCACCTTTGTGCCTTTACGCTTGTATAACTCCCGGTAAGAGCGTGAAAGATCATCCTTTCGCCTTCGATGGACCCGATCCTGGTAGTCAAGACGAAACGCCGCCTCTAAACTGGTTAAGAGCACGAGCGACGACTGCTGGTCGGCTTCTTGCAATCTCATCCGAAGCCTTCTTTCAACCTCCACTACAAGTTCACCGAAAAAGCGAACTTCAAACTCCGGACCATCAGGACTGAAGTACGACCGTAATGCTGCTTGTACATCAGCATGGTGAGCAAACATCTCGTCGAGCTTCAACACCGAAACAGGATCTTGCTGCGGACCATTCATGCAGGCGAGAGCGCCACAATAATCTCGTACAAAGTCTCAGCGGTAAAGTCCACAAATGTTCGTTGTGCGGAAGCAGTCATGAGCTTCCAAACCCACACAATTGGTAAACCGCTCTCAGGCGGTCCAATCGCAATACTGACATTGATATTGGAGGACGCTGCATTCGATGTGACTCGTACCATGGACGCTACGTCATGCGCTTTCTTGCTAACCAAAACCAGTGCTGCGCTTCCAGCAGGGCCGGTTACCTCCACACGTCCTTTCATTCCGACAAGAAACGTTCCTACAGGCTCAAATTGAATGACTGTTCTGCCCACCCGTAGAAGAAGGCTGGGCGCATCATAAGAACCTAGTTGTTCCTCAAATAGACGAACGGTTCCGGGCTCGATCTCGATTTGCCTCATCTTTATGTAAGGCTCTAAGTGCGATCGTATATCTACATATAACTGATCGAGGTAGCTCAACCATTGCTCAAGTTCCTCCTGAGCACTTACTTGCCGCTCCAGCGTCGTCTTCGAGTCATCTTGTTGCGGCGGCTGATGTCGCCTGACGAAGCTTTCAAATGAGGCTTGATCCACGTGTTCCTCCGGCTCGGCTGCTTGAGAGTCAGCCATATGCCCATAATATTTCGAAACGCAAGTGAGCGTATACCGTACACAATTGAAGAACTTCAATCTTCTAAAGACAATCTTCCCGCCCTTACCAATTACCGCCCGGTCCTTACCGCCCGCCCTCTGGCATGATCCAACCGCCTTGCAGTAACTTCAAAGCACCGGGTTTCTCTCCGCGGCAAGGGGCAACACAATGGCAGGCAAAATAAAGCTTCTCGCCGCACACGTACTGGCAGCCGCACTCGCAACCGCAGGCATGCACGCGCAAACCGCAGCCAACCGGCCTCAAACCCCCGGCGCTCCCCCGGCAGTCCAAAGCCGCGACTACGACCTCAGCAAATATCCGCATGGCATCTCCGCGACCTACACAACCCACAACTTCCATTTCACCGACGGCGAACAACTCCCCGACCTGCGCCTCCACTACGTCACCCTCGGCACCCCGCACCGTGACCCCACAGGCCAAGTCGACAACGCCGTCCTGATCCTCCACGGCACCGGCGGCACCGCCGCGCAGTTCCTCGGCCCGGGCTTCGCGGGAGTCCTGTTCGCCCCCGGCCAACTGCTCGACGCCGCCCGCTACTACATCATTCTCCCCGACTCCATCGGCCACGGAGCTTCGTCCAAGCCGAGCGACGGCCTCCACCTGCACTTCCCCAAGTACGACTACGACGACATGGTGCGCGCCCAACACCTCCTGCTGACTGAAGGCCTATACGTAGACCACGCGCGACTCATCCTGGGCACCAGCATGGGCTGCATGCACGCCTTTGTCTGGGGCGAAACCTACCCTAATTTCAGCGACGCGCTCATGCCGCTCGCCTGCCAGCCGGTTGAGATCGCCGGGCGCAACCGCATGACCCGCAAAATGGTCATCGACAGCATCGAAAACGATCCAACCTTCAACAACGGTGACTACAAAACCGAGCCGCTAGCCGGCCTGCACGCCGCCTATGACGTCGAGCTCCTCATGGGCTCAAGCCCCCTGCAAATGCAGGAGCACGCACCCACCCGCGACCAGGCCGACGCCTCCCTCAAGTCCACGCTTGACCGTGTCATCCCCACCCTCGATGCCGACGACATGATCTACCAGTTCGCAGCCTCCCGAAACTACAACCCCTACCCAAAACTCGCAACCATCACCGCACCGCTGCTCCAGATCAACTCCGCCGACGACTTCATCAACCCGCCTGAACTGCACATCTCAGACACAGCCATCCACCGGGTCCCGCACGGCCAATTTATATTGCTGCCTATCAGCGAACAAACACGAGGTCACGGCACCCACACCCTGCCCGCAATCTGGCAGCCCTACCTCAAACAACTGATGGACGAATCCGCCGCGAAGTAAAACCGCCTCATCGGTACTCTGGCGCATCGCACCCCCTTTGCTTTACCGTAACTTCGGCGAACCTTCTTGTTCGCACGCAAGGGGCATTGCAATGGCAGGCAGGATGAAGATTTTCGCGGCAGCTGTACTGGCGGCCGCGCTTGGAAGCACATTTGGAACCGCAACCGCATACGCGCAAAGAACAGTAGCCCAGCACCACCTCGATGAACAGCACCAGGCAGAAGAAGCCAAGCGAATCGCCGCGCTCCCCTGGATGCAGACGGACAGCGGCCTGACTCCCGACCAGCGCGCCGACATGGTGCTCAAGCAAATGACCCTCGCCGAGAAGCTAAGCCTGCTGCACGGCAACGGCATGGCCCACACCGTGCAGTGGCAGCGTCCTGAGCTTGCCCAGTCCAACAACGGTGCCGGGTTCATCCCGCCCATCAAGCGCCTCGGCATCCCCGGCATCGATATGTCCGACGCAGCCTATGGCGTCCGCTCCTCCGGCGACAACGGTCGCTACTCCACCGCCCTGCCCAGCGACGCAGGCGCGGCCTGCGGCTGGGACCGCAAAGCCGCCTACGAGTACGGCTCCCTCATCGCCCGCGAACTGCGCGCCCAGGGCTACAACATGAGCCTCGGCGGCGGCGTCAATCTCACGCGCGAACCCCGCAATGGCCGCACCTTTGAGTACCAGGGCGAAGACCCCGTGCTCGCCGGCACCCTCGTCGGCCAGGTCATGTCCGCTGAAAAAGCCGAGCACGTCATCTCTGACATCAAGCACTACGCCATCAACGACCAGGAAACCGGCCGCAACATCGTCAGCACCGTCATCTCCAAACGCGCTATGCGCGAAACCGACCTGCTCGCCTTCCAGATCGGCATCCGCGACGCTGATCCCGGCGCCGTCATGTGCTCCTACAACCGCGTCAACGGCGTCTACGCCTGCGAAAACGACTACATCCTCCACGACGTGCTCAAGGGCGCCTTCCAGTTCCCCGGCTTCGTGCTCTCCGACTGGGGCGGCACCCACTCCACCGTCAAGGCCTCGCACGCCGGCCTTGACAACGAGGAGCCGGTCGACGACTTCTTCGGCCCCGCGCTCAAAAAAGCCGTTGACAGCAAGCAAGTCTCCATGGCCGAAATCGACGACCACGCCCACCGCATGCTGCGCTCCTACTTCGCCGACGGCGTCGTGGACTTCCCCCAGCAACGGGGTGTAGTCGACGTAGAGCGTGACCTCGACATCGCCCAGCACGTTGAGGAAGGCTCCATCGTCCTCCTGAAAAACGAGCACAACATCCTCCCTCTCGAACCGAATAGAGATCCGAATAAAGCCAAAACCATAGCCGTCATCGGCGCGCATGCCGACGTAGCCATGCTCTCCGGCGGCGGCTCCGCGCAAGTAGACCCGCCCGGCGGCAACGCCATCGTTCCTCCCGGCAAAGGTGCCACGCACTGGCAAGACCATGTCTGGTTTCCCACGTCGCCTATGAGGGAATTAGGAAAAACCCTCCCCGCCGCCAAAATCGAGTTCAACTCCGGCGACGACCCCGCCGCCGCAGCCTCCTTGGCAAAACAAGCAGACGTCGCCATCGTCTTCGTTCAGCAATGGGAGTCTGAAGGCGTAGACCTCACCACCCTAGCCCTGCCTGACAATCAGGACGCGCTGGTTGAAGCAGTCGCCGCCGCCAACCCCCACACCATCGTGGTGCTTGAAACAGGCTCCCCCGCGCTCATGCCCTGGGCAAGCAAGGTAGAGGGCATCGTAGAAGCCTGGTACGGCGGCTCACGCGGCGCTACAGCCCTGGCAAACGTGCTCACCGGCGCAGTCAACCCCAGCGGCAAGCTCGTCAACACCTTCCCCATGTCCGACGCCGACCTGCCCCACCCCACCATCCCCCCGCTCCCCCCTGAAGACAAAGGCGCAGGCTCCGGCGCAGTCAACGACAGCTCCAACACCCACGGCGGCTACTCCGTAACCTACGACGAAGGCCTCAAAGTCGGCTACAAGTGGTACGAAGCAGAAAACAAGCCGGTCCTGTTCCCCTTCGGTTTCGGCCTCTCCTACACCACCTTCAACTACTCCGGCCTCAAGGTCACAGAGGGCCCCAAGCCGTCCGTCACCTTCACAGTAAAAAACACCGGCAAGCGCCCCGGCGCTGAGATCGCCGAAGTCT
Organism: uncultured Acidobacteriaceae bacterium; assembly: GCA_964235655.1. Lineage (GTDB taxonomy): Bacteria > Acidobacteriota > Terriglobia > Terriglobales > Acidobacteriaceae > EB88. Next base: position 52,139 of record CAXSBB010000019.1, on the reverse strand, counting down.
ACGCCACGCTTCCCGCCGCCGCCCAGGAGCCGCCCAAGCGCCTAGTCGGCTTCGACAAGGTCACGCTCCAACCCGGCGAAAGCCGCCAGGTCACCGTCGAAGTAGACCCCCTCTACCTCTCGGTCTACGACGAAGGCACAAGCACCATGAAGATCGTCCCCGGCGCATACACCTTCGCCGTAGGCGGCTCCTCCCAGGCCCTGCCGCTAAAGCACGAAGTAACCCTAAACGAGGTGCAGCAAGTCTCGAAGTAACGCATAAGCTCCACGTTTCGAATTCGAGACGTGGAGGCCACACCCTGCCCAGACGGCGTGCGCAAATCAGAAGGGCATGTGCCATTAGAGTGCGTGCTCAAATCAAAGTGCGTGCGCACCGCACTCCATCCAAGAAACGGGTAATCCTGAGCGCAGCGAAGGATCTGCTTTTCTATCTATCGAGGTGCTACGGTTCTCATCTACGCTTCTCCATTTCTTTCGAACTGATGGCTACGGCAAATTTCTTACCGCTTTGGAACTCACTTGATTCAGTTAGGCGCGTCCATAGCGACTTAGAATTTGCAGCAATAATCTTCTTTGTGTTACTTGCATTTTTTGATGTTCTTGCACATAGATCAAAAAACGAGAAAGGAGAGCGAACATTCGGTGGAATAGGACTCTGGTGTTTTGGCATAGCCGTGCTCTGTGAGGCAGTGGCGTATCCATACGGACAAAGGAATGACACACTCTCAGAGCAAATAATCGGTTCGCTTGACCAAAAAGCCAAAACGGCGCTCAGCAACGCCCAATCAGCGTTGGAGGTTTCGACAACCGCAGAAACGAAGGCGGAAGCAGCGAAAGGTTCGGCTGATGCTGCCGCACTCGCTTCAGACCGCGCCAACGGTTCAGCCGACGCGGCCTCACGTGCCGCCTCCACTGCAAGGAAAGAAGCGGGAACAGCCCTAACCCAAGCTGAAGAGGAACAAAATGCCCGTGAAAGAATTGAGGCCGCAGTTGCATGGCGACGATTAGAACCAACGCAAGCATCAAATATCGTTTCAACTCTTGCTAAATTCTCTGGAGAGAAGGTAACGCTTGTATATAACGATGGAGACCCAGAGGCATATAGTTTTGCTCTCGACATAGCGACGGCACTACACGCCGCGCAGTGGTTAGCTTTCTCTCCCGCCCACGCGCCTGTGTCGTTGTTTACTGGAGCCGCAAGAGGTCCCGACGCTCCCGCCTTCCCTCCCATTACCGGTATCACCGTGGCGTGCGGATTTGGTGAGCCCAGCTTGTTGGCAGCTAAGGCGGTGGCAAAAGAATTGAATGATCTTGGATTTAATGCTTCTTTCGGATCACAACAGCCCGAATGGGTGTCGTACGTCAGTATCAAAGTTGAATCTCGCCCACTTGGCCCGCAAGGCCAAGCCAAGCTGGATGCGCAAAGCAATGCAAAAAAGAAGTAAAAGTGAAACAGCATTGCCTTTTTACGGCAAGATGAAAACACCTTATTTAAGGAAATAATTGCCGCTAAAAACTTTCTGTGTCGACACCTCCTGCCCAATCCTTTAGCGTTCATGGCAAACTCGTCTCACTGATGCGCGTCGTATAACTCCGCTTCTAACCTGTACACAGTCCCTGAGCTCACCTCTCAAATTTCCTGCATGCCATAAACACAACCCCGTATACACTGCTTGCACATGGAGCCCACCCACTCACGCACCCGCCTCTTCCCCCTCGCCTCCCTCCTGCTAGCCGCCCCGCTGCTCGCACAAAAACTGCCGCAACCGCAACCCCAGTCCGACCCCATGCCTCCCCCCATCGCCGACCCCATCGACAAGCCATACATGGGCCCCGTCAAGCTCACAGTCGATCTCACCAACAACGTAGACCGCATCGTCAGCGTGCATGAAGACATCCCGGTCGCGCCCGCAGGCAAGGCCGGCCCAAAAGAGCTGGTACTCCTCTACCCCCAATGGATTCCCGGCAACCACTCCCCCACCGGCCCCATCTCCAAGCTCGGCGGCATCGTCACCACGGTTGACGGCAAGCATGTGCAATGGGTCCGCGACCCGGTCAACGTCTACGCCTTCCACGTGCCGCTTACCCCCGGCGCTCAGTCGGTAGGCCTCGACTTCCAGTACCTCTCCCCCATCAAGCACAGCGAAGGCCGCATCCAGATCTCCAACGAAATCGCCGACCTAGCCTGGAACGACACCCTGATGTACCCGGCAGGCCACTACTCGCGCGACATCCTGTTTGACACCACCCTCAAGCTCCCCACCGGCTGGAAGTACGCAACTGCCCTAGAAACAGCCTCAAACACAGGCGCAGGCGCAACCGTCACCTTCAAAACCACGCCGCTCAACACCCTGGTCGACTCCCCCCTCTACGCAGGCGTCAACTTCAAACGCATCGACGTATCGCCCACCCCCACCGACATCGTGCACATCGACGTCTTCGCCGACTCGCCCGCCGACCTCGAAATCACCCCGGACGAGCTCGACAAGCACAAGCGTCTCGCCTCCGAGGCAGACAAGCTCTACGGCTCCCACCACTATGACCACTATGATTTCCTGCTGCTGCTCAGCGAAAAGGTAGGCGGCGTCGGCCTTGAGCATCACCAGTCCAGCGAAGACGGCCACGGCCATGACTACTTCACCGATTGGGAAGGCGGCATCGGCGGACGCGACCTGCTCGGCCACGAGTACACCCACTCCTGGGACGGCAAGTTCCGCCGCGGTGCCGACCTCTGGACCCCGAACTTCAACGTGCCCATGCGCGACAGCCTGCTCTGGGTCTACGAGGGCATGACCCAGTACTGGGGCAACATCCTGACCGCCCGCGCCGGTATGCGCACTCCCGAGCAAACCCGTGACGTATTCGCCCGCGTCGCCGCAGGCTTTGAGTCAAGCCCGGGCCGCGAGTGGCGTCCGCTGGTCGACACCACCAACCAGCCCACCATGTCGCAACGCACCCCCGTAAGCTGGGTCAGCTGGCAGCGTCCAGAGGATTACTACACCGAGGGCGAGCTGATCTGGCTCGACGCCGACACAAAAATCCGCGAGCTCTCGAACGGCCAAAAGTCCCTCGACGATTTCGCCAAGCTCTTCTTCGGCCCCTACAACGGCAGCTACATCACCTTCACCTACCACTTTGAAGACGTAGTCAAAGCCCTCAACACGGTGGCCCCCTATGACTGGACTACCTTCCTCAAAGAGCGCGTCTACGACCTCCATCCCGGCGTGCCTGAGGACGGCATCACCCGCGGCGGCTACAAACTGGTCTATACCGACAAGCCGACAGACTGGATCGAAAAGGCATACGAAAAATCCGGCTACGCCGACTTCTCCACCTCGCTGGGCTTCACCATCGGCTCACCGCGCGGCGGCAACGCAGGCGGCAGCAAAGGCACCGTAGGCAGCGTCTATTGGAACAGCCCGGCCTTCAAAGCAGGCATCACCCCCGACATGGAGCTGATCTCCGTCAACGGCACCGCATACTCCCCCAAGGAGCTGAAAAAGGTAATCGTCGAAGCAGAAAAGGGAAGCACCCCAATAGCCCTGGTCTTCCTGCGCGAAGACAAGTACCAAACCATCTCCCTCGACTACCACAAAGGCCTACGCTACCCCTCACTGGAACGAGTCGAAGGTACCCCAGCCCGTTTCGACGACATCATGGCCCCCAGCAAAAGCCCCCTACCCGCTTTGTAGTTACATGAGGGGTCGTAAACGCTTGCGCAGCGTATGCGGCCCTGGCAAAGTTGAAAGCTATGAACGCTTCCTGGTGGCATGACAAGGCAGCTTTCTAACCGTCACGTTTAGAGCACCATGGACGAAATGGGTACCATCGTCCGTGGACTCATAGTCATCTTTTGCGCGACTCTTGGAGAGGTGAATCAGTCCGCCCTTAAATTGCTAGGTCAACGTGTGCGGGAGCGACGCACTTCTCTGGGATGGACGCAGGAAGAACTCGCCGATCATGCAAAGATTGACCGCTCCTATGTCGGCGGTGTCGAGCGCGGCATCCGCAATCTGACTTTCACGGTGCTGTGTCGACTCTGCAAAGCGCTAAGGTGCGATGTTGCAACCCTGACACAGAACATACCGGACGTGCCCAAATGAAATGGCTGCGCACGTTGGTGCTTTTTGATCAAGGCAATGTCATTGGCTCCGATGACTGGAAGAGCTTGCACGAAAGCTATGTCCGGTCGATCCAGAGCATCGATAACCCCCTCGGCTCGGGCCGCCTCATACTTCGCAAGAAGGTCAAGCTGCCTAGCAATCATTGGTTGCGCAACGGCGTCGGCTATTTACGCAGCCGCTTTCTGGATCACATACAGAATGTCGAGGGATGGAAAGCGGAAGGCATTGTCAATCTTGCGCGCGACCGACAGCAACCTTCCATCCGGCTCTATCCGTCGCTTGAAAATTATCGGGAGCCGATCACTTCAGATTTCGGCGGCTTCGACCTCGTGACGAAAGGCGACAACGGAACGCAAATCGCAATCGAATGGGAAACCGGCAATATCTCCTCGTCGCATCGAAGCATGAACAAGCTGGCTATTGCGCTTGGTGCCGGCATCATTCAGGTCGGCGTACTGATCATTCCAAGTCGAAGCCTTTACGAGCACCTGACGGATCGCATTGGCAACATCGGTGAACTTTCAGGCTATCTCTCGATGTGGGAAGGCCTGAAGGCCAACGTGCCGCGCGGTCTCCTGGCGATCACAGTTGTTGAGCAGGACGAACTTACAGAAGACAAAAACTTTCCGTTCTTCAAAGCTGGGTCGGATGGCCGCGCAGCCCAAGGCAAAGCTAAAAAGTAAGCTCCGCCTGCTGCTTTTCTGTCCCGCAGATGCAGGACACCTCGCCTTCATCATTGGAGATTTGATATGCGGGCGACAATGGCTTTCCGCTAAGACGACGCTTTTTAAGGTCGGCTTGAGTGAAGAGGATATTTTTGTTCTCGTGGATCTGCATCATGTGTTCACGGTCGGCATCGAGAGAATCAAAACGCTCGACAATGGCACCGCAATGCAGCTCAGATCCGAGCCACCTGCGCCCTGTCAGCTCTGCTGCAACAAACGTCGTGCCGGACCCTCCGAATGGATCTAGCACAAGGGATCTAGGGTCGCTCGACATGGTGATGATGCGATCCATCAGCTTCAATGCCAGGGCATTCGCGGCACGCTTCTTGTACTTTGCATGTCGGACGGGCGGAATATCGGTCCATACGTCGGCAAGATTGACGCCTTTGGGGTTCATCTTGTCCTTGTAACCGCCATAGTCGCGCAGCTCGCCTCCGCAGTGCCTGCAGCATGGGATAGGGAGGCGGTCAGGATGGAAAATAGCCGGCCGGTCGCCTTTGATGAAATAAAGCAGCCCGTAGTGCGAGGGATAAAGGCGGCTGGAGATCGGCAGAGAATACTTGATATCAACCGCGATCCAGTTCCGGAAGGTCAGACGGTCGTTTAGATATGCGCCAAGCGGCAAATTCCACTTCGGCAGGTTCCAAAGAAACAGCGAGCCGCCCGGCTTCAGGGTTCTGCACATCTCATCCAGCCACAGCTTCGACCATGCGATGTAGTCCTGACTGGAAATGCTGTCATCGATGCCGGAGGTATATTCCTTACCCAAATTGAACGGCGGATCGGCAAAGGCGAGATCCACCGTTTCCGACCCCACGGTCTTCAGGAAGCTGAGGCAATCAGCTTCATACACTTCGCCGAGAGCCGTTTTTAGGATGGGTATCATCGTCATCATTTTGACAGTTCGCACTTCAAATGGCAAATAGACGAAAGTCTCTCTGTTAGAGCTACACAATGTGTCACGGTCCAAATTGCAAAAGGTCATGTAGTTTCACAGAAGGGAAACAAACATGCAGCAAGCTATATAGGCCAAACTGAATTGGCATGGACTTCTTGAGTCATTGCACCAGCCTTGCCACTCCCCCTCCGCACATGACTGCTGCCTTCTATAGGTCAGTCCAGTACAGTTCGTAGACGTCATATACGCAAACCCGAATGTTTGCTGATTTACTAGCTTGAATCATTGCTCTGATTTTCATGAAACTGTAGTTCATCCCTTTTCCATGCTGCCGCCGCTCTCCATGACAAATGCAAAGGCCTTCCTATCCCGCCACATGCCCGGATTTGGCCCAAATTACTACATAACTTATGAAATCTCCCGCTTGAAGCACATCCGAAATTCAAACAAGCCAAAATTTTCTTACCGACGTGCGCCAATTCTTGACGCATAATTACCAACCCCAAAAACTGCACCGCTTCTGCGGCATTTGTGTTACGGGAGTGTGAATTACATACAAAAAACAGCTATTTACACCCTGAAATCAGCCTTATTTCGCGTTCCGCGTACTCCCTCGAAAGTGTCAAAAAATCGCCTCAAGCCATGTACCTCAGCGAAAGGAAAACTCAACCTTTCCATCTTCGGAAAGCACCAGCGCCGTCTCAAACGGCTTCCCGGCTTTTGAAGTAAACCCACTCAACTTGCCCGTCTTCCCATCCCGGCATAGCGCCAAAACATCAGCCGCACTCAGCGACCGACCGGCCACTGTCCGCCAGATTTTGAACTGGCATCCTTGATCGGAAGACGCCGAGCACCCGTAAAACTTCGCGTCATCATTCGCCAAACGCACAAACCCTGCCTTGCACACCGGGCATGGCGGTGCGGTCGTTTTCACCTTTGCAGCCGCGGGTTTGCCCCCCCTAGAGCTTTTCCCGGCAACCGGTTTTGCTTTGGCGCTGCGCACCGCGCGGGGCCGCTCGTCACCCCCGACCTTGGCACCCGCAGTCGCCCGCTTCTTCCCGGCAGGTGCGGCTGCTCGCACCGCGAACGTTGCACCCCCCGGCGCACGCGCCGGTGTACTCCCGGGCCGCCACACCGGTGCCGGTGCTCCCGCCGGCCCCGGCACTGCGCGCAACGCCAGCAGTTCGCCTTGCAGCCGCTCGTCAGCCGCACTCACCACGGCGAGGTACTCCGCGCGCCCCTCGGCAATTTCATCCAGCTGCTGCTCCAGATCACGCGTAAACGCAAACTCCAGAAACGAGAACCGCTTCACCAGCGCATCCACAACAAGCAGCCCAAGCTCAGTAGGCCGCAAGTACTTCTTATCGTCCTCAAGGTAACCGCGCGCCTGCACATTTTTCAGAATCGCCGGGTAGGTCGAAGGCCTGCCGATACCTATATTCTCGAGCTTTTTAATCAATCCGGCCTGCGAATAGCGCGGAGGCGGCTGCGTCTTCTTGTAAAGAACTTTGCCGTTCTCGGCGCGCACGGCAGCCCCTACAGTCAGCACCGGCACCTTGCCGCCGCTCTCACTATCTCGCTCATCGTCTTCGTCGGCATCATCCTTCGCGGTCAGCGCCTTCCAGCCCTGCACCACCAGCACGCGGCCCTCTGCCTTGAAAGTAAAGGTTTCCGCGTCCTTCTTTGTGCCATTCTTGGCTTGGAGCCGGGTAGTATTCACACTCCATTCCGCATCGGCAAGCTGCGAAGCCACGGCCCGCTGCCAGATCAGCGTATAAAGCTGTTGCTGCATCGCATCGTCCCCGGCATGCTCCGCGGCAAAGTGTGTCGGTCGAATCGCCTCATGCGCCTCCTGCGCATTCCCCTGCGAGCGCCAGGTACGCCCCGCAGGCGGCAGCGGCAGCCCGCGCTTGGCAGCGTAGCCGCGAACCTCTTTCACCGCTTCCTTGCTAAAGTTCTGCGAGTCGGTGCGATGGTACGTAATCAGCCCGGCCTCAAACAGGCGCTGCGCCACCTGCGCGGTCTGGTCAGGCTTCCAGCGGAACCGGATACTGGCCGCCTGCAGCATGGTGCTGGTGGTAAACGGCGGCGGCGGCGGCTGTTTAGAGATGCGGTTTGAGGAAGCCAGCACGGTGCAGGCGCGGCAGGCCGCAGCGCGAGTAGCCAGCGCCTCATCCGAAATATATTTCCCTTCAGGGTCGGCTGCGGACTTCTTGAGATACGGCCCGGTCTCCCACTGCGCGCGCCAGCTGTTGCCGTCAAAGCTCAGCTCCGCGCCGAAGTGCCGCACCTCCACAAAGACCTCGATCTCGCGCTCCCGGTCCACCACCAACCGGACAGCCGGGCTTTGCACCCGTCCCGCACTCAGCCCGCTGCGCGCGGCTTGCCGCGACAGCACCGGCGATACCTGGTAGCCGACGAGCCGATCCAGCACCCGGCGCGCCTCCTGCGCATGCACCAGGTTGAGGTCCAGCGTGCGAGGTTGTTCCAGAGCCTTTCGAATCACGTCCGGAGTGATAGCGTCGAAGCTCACCCTCTGCGGCTTCCTGAGCTTTAACGCCTCCGCCACATGCCACGCTATCGCCTCGCCTTCACGGTCCGGATCTGTCGCCAGGTACACCTGGTCGGCCCTGGCGGCACGTGCGCGCAGGGTCTCCACTATATCGGCCCCACGCTCGCTCAACTCATACTGGGGCTGATAGCCGGGCATGGCAATGCCGAGCGTCTTCACCGGCAGATCACGAATATGACCCACGCTCGCGGCCACATCCCACCCCGCGCCAAGAATCTCCTTGATCTTTTTGACCTTGTTTGGACTTTCGACAATCATCAACTTCATGGCAGTGCCCTAGCACCAGAGTAGCCCTTGCGCAAGCCGTGTGTTACTTACGACGGTACCCGTTCCATACGTCCACTTTGGATGTAGGTGCAAGCCTTTACAATTGGCAAGGCAGCGACCGGCACCCCGCGGCTCCCTGTGCAATCCGCTTTTGCTTTTCTTGCCTTAACCACAAAGGCTTTTCACTGCGGCAAAACTCCGTTGTTTCTGGATGTACCTGAATAGGATCTGACGCCCGATGCACCTCTGGAATGATTACGAAGGCACCACACTCGCCGGGCAATGGAAGCTTGGCCGACTGCTGCGCACGGAAGGCCGCAGTGCATTGTTTGCCACTACGCAAGCTGATGGAAGCCCTGCCGTGCTGCGGCTTACGGAAGCTCTGAACGACCAAGCTGTTCTGCAGGCAAGATACCGTGCGATCCAGACAGCAGGCGACCGATACCTGATTGCAGTCAACAGCTTCGGTGATGCCGAACTGGACGGTACGCCGTTAAGCTATGCGGTGCTGGAGCCGACGCAGGAAAGCCTGGCCGACATTGTGGCAACCCGGCGGCTTGCCCCGGAAGAGGTACACGAAGTTGCCGCGGCTGTAGCAGGCGGGCTGCTGGCATTGCATGGGCAGGGTCTGGTACATGGCCTGGTAGAACCGGAAAGCGTTCTGGCCGCGGGTGACCGCATCAAGCTGCGTTCTGATTGCGCGCGCCCTGCGCCCTCCGCGGAAGACGCAGCGCTTGAAGGCGCGATCACGGCCCAAACGGACGCTTACGGGCTTGCCGGGGTCCTCTATCGCGCATTGACACAGGAACGCCTGCATGATGCAGCTGATGCGCTGGCCCTGCCCGAGCCGTTCGCTACCATTGTGCGCAATATCGCGCGTGGGATGTGGGGTGTACCGCAAATTGAAGCGGAGTTGCAGCGCTACCATCGTGCGCATACACCGGTTGTACCGGTTCCGGTTGCCCCCCGCGAGCCGGTACGGAGCACGCCGGAACCCATGCCCCCCACGCTCCCGGTGCCTTCCGGTGCCTCCATACCTGTTGCGAAGGCAACCACGGCCCCGATTTTATTTGAAAGCACTGCGCCCCTGAGCAGCCGCGCCAAGCTGGAAAGGAATGACGAGAGTGCATGGCAGCAGCCTGAGCCGATTTCCGGGAGCAGGCTGCGTTTAATTCTGATCGCGGCTGCCGCAATCCTGCTGCTGCTGATTGCTTTCCTACTGTTTCACCACAAGGCAAACAGCGGAGGCACAGCGATCTCCGCTACGCCGGCTGCTGCCTCCCTTGAGACACCGCCTGCGACGCAGCCACCGGCACCTGCTTCTCCACAGACGGCTTCAATTCCTCCGGCGAAGCCAAGTCCCTCCATTGTGGGACAAGGTGGACCGAGTGGACCCGGTAGAGTGAGCGGGTCGGGGGAGAAAGTCTGGCGCGTGGTCGCTTACACCTACAACCGGCAGAGCATGGCCGAGCAGAAGGCTGCATCGCTCAACGAGAAGTTTCCCGGCTTCAATGCGCAGGCTTGGTCCCGCACCGGGCAAGGCCCTTTCCTGGTCACGCTGGGTGGTGAGATGCCCAAGGATGAGGCATTTACCATGCGTGCCAAGGCTCGTCATGCAGGTGTGGCGCCGGACGTGTATGCACAAAATTATGCACGGTAATTCGAGCGATCCGCGGCCGGCAGCCGTGCGACACTAGCTTCGCATGAAGCTCTTACTCCCCCTCGCTCTCCTTTGCTTCTTCCCCTTGGCAGTACCCGCAGAAAATACCGCAATACCGCCGCTCGCCTATAGTTGCGTCCACACACGAACGCCCATCCGCGTTGACGGTAAGCTCGACGACCCGGCCTGGCAAAAAGCTCAGTGGACCAGCGACTTTGTTGATATTGAAGGTACGGCCAAGCCTATGCCGCGCTTTCGCACCCGGGTCAAAATGGTGTGGGACGACCGGTACCTGTACATCGCGGCGGAGATGGAAGAACCGGATGTGAAGGCGACCCTCACGCAGCATGACTCGGTGATTTTTCATGACAACGACTTTGAAGTCTTCATCAAGCCGCTGCCGGAAACACTGAGCTACTACGAGTTCGAAATGAACGCGCTCAACACCGGCTGGGACTTGTTTTTGCCCAAACCTTACAAGCTCGACGGCAAGCCTGACAACAGCTGGGACATTGCCGGGTTGAAGACTGCAGTCGCGGTGCAGGGAACGCTCAACCATTCTCAAGATAAAGACAAAGGCTGGACGCTGGAAATTGCCTACCCGTTAAGTGCATTTGAGCCGCGCCAACATGTGCCGCATCCGGTGCCCGGTACAGAATGGCGCATCAACTTCAGCCGGGTGGAGTGGAAGGCAGGCCAGAAGCATGAAGATAACTGGGTGTGGTCGCCCCAGGGATTGATCGACATGCACGTGCCGGAGCATTGGGGGTATCTGCGATTCCAAGGATCAGGTAATCGGTGAGTTGAAAGGCCGCATCACGAGGCCTTCCGGAGCCGCAATGGTCTGTGTTGCCGTTAGAGATGCAGCAGGTTCAGAGGGTGTGACGAGGGGAGCGGGCGAGTAGGTAATTCGTCCACTTGAACTCCGGCACGTACCGGCTGGTGAACAAGCGCCGAGGTTTGAAAAACCGGATCGGCAGGGAATCTAACTGTGGACGACACACGCTGATACCACGCCGCTGTGGAAGTGTTTACATGGCACGCGCATGGAGACTATATTGCGGATGCTCGTGTTCCTGCCTGGAGTGTATACGCTTGCGGCCGTGCAAGAGGCGGGAGTCCTCGCATATTTCCATCACGGAGAACTCGCATGCGTTTGCCCAAGCTGTACCTTACTCTTCTCGTAGTCTGCACTTCGCTTTTCATGCTTCCCGGCGCTTTTGCCCAATCCTGCTCCTTGATTCCAGGCACATACGCATTTCTTGTAACCGGGCATCTGGTTGGACCACCTACTACCCAAAGCCAGGGATTCGGGCTGATTGGCAGCTTCCAGGTAGACAGCTTCGGAAAAGTTCTCTACGGGTTGGAAGATATCAATTCGCCTACAGGATTTCTGGAGAATCAATCGATCACAGGCTCATGTCCGAACCGGGCCGGCGGCGGTAAAAATCTGGTGCTGCAAACAGCTTCAGGTCTAACGCAAACGTTCGCCATAGAGGACACCGGCACACTGCAATACATAGGTCCCGGCGCGGTTGCCACGGGTTCTTTTACCATGCAAGACCCCTATGCCTTGCACTCGGAGTTTTTCGGCATCTACGGGATCGATCTTTCCGGTGAAACAGCATGTTTGTACATTTGCGACTATGGCAGCCATCCGGGAGGATTTATCTCTGCCGTCGAAGTTCTGACTATGGGCCAAAGATTGAATTTGAATGTGCCCTACAGTGTCATCGGCAAGATTGACGCTAACATCGCATCCACCGTGGCATTGAATCAGCAGGTAACCGGCAACGTCGATCCTCAGCCTTCGCCGTTAGGACGGCTGATGCTCAACGATTCTGCGGCAGGGGAGTCTGCGGACCTTCCCAGAAACTTTGTTATCTACCTGGTCAATGCGAACCGGTTCTATGTGCTGTCCTCGGACCCGCACACAACCTCGGCACTGCTCAGCGGCATTGGAAATCTTCAGCGTTCAAATTAAAGCTGACTACGTTTATCCATTACAGCCCGGAACATTGCGAAGCGTTTCTGACCCTCTTGCATGTGCATAAGGGAGCAATTGCTGCTCCCTTTGCAGGTAGTCTTAAGCCCACCCCTATAAGCAATGAGCTTGCAAAAGTCAGGCGGCGTGGGGGTGCAGGATCACCTTCGTCCAGCCCTTGTCGCGGTTGTTGAAGTGCTTGTAAGCGTCCGGCGCTTCGTCAAGTGAAAGAGCGTGCGAAACGATAATCGACGGGTCGGCCTTGCCGTGGTGGATCAGGTCGCGCAGGCGGCGATTGTAGGCCTTGACATTGCACTGGCCGGTGCCGATCTTCATGCCCTTGAACCAGAATTTACCGAAGTCGAATGCGATCTGGCCCTTTTTGGCAAGAGCATCCTTTGCGCCCGGGTCCTGCGGGATGAACACGCCGACAACGCCGATCTGGCCGGTCGATTTGACCGCGTCGACCAGCGAGTTCATCACCAGGTTCGGCACTTCGTCACCCTTGTTGTTGTGGCACTGGTAGCCGATGCACTCTGAACCGCAGTCGGCACCGAGGCCGCCGGTAAGCTCACGAATCTGGTCGCCGATCTCGCCATCCTTGGTATCGATAGGAGTTGCCCCGATCTGCTTGGCAAGTGCCAGGCGGTCAGGTTGTCCATCGACAACAAAGATTTGGCTCGCCCCCTGGATGCGGGCTGACATGGCCGCCATTAAGCCGACCGGGCCTGCGCCGTAGATGAGGATGGATTGACCGGGTTCAAGATTGGCGAGGCGTGTAGAGTGCCAGCCGGTTGGGAAGATGTCGGACAGCATGACGTAGTCACGCTCTTTTTCAGACGCATCTTCAGGCAGCTGCAGGCAGTTGAAGTCAGCATAAGGGACGCGCAGGTATTCTGCCTGGCCGCCCTGGTAGGGACCCATGCCGGCAAAACCATAAGCCGCGCCTGCCATGCCGGGCATTACCGATTTGTCAGAGCAGGTGAGGCAGAAACCGGTGAGACCGCGCTCACAATTAGGGCAAAAGCCGCAGCCGATGTTGAACGGCAGCACCACCTTGTCACCCTTCTTGACGGTATCGACAGCTTGCCCCACCTCGACAACCTCGCCCATGTTTTCATGGCCCAGGATTTTACCCTTGGCCACATCGGTACGGCCCTCGTACATGTGCAGGTCTGAGCCGCAGATGTTGGTAGTAGTGAGCTTGATGACGACATCGGTCATTTTCTCGATTTTTGCGTCAGGAACCTTATCGACGGAGACCTTCTTGGGTCCGTGGTACACGAGAGCTTTCATGGGGAGGTCCTTCTTGCTGCGCTCGGCAGCATGGTGCGAGAGGTAGAGGGATGAGGACAGCAGAAAACAATCCTTCTAAATGCGATGCCTCACGTGGAACAGGGGTAGCTTGCAAGGCTGCACACCATGCATTTCTGATCCAAATCGTTCACACAGATTTCACACATATGTAACACCTTTGGGGAATCCACACGTGTATCTACCTCCGTAGAGGTAAGTCATGAAATTTGATGGATACAAACTAGCAAGCGCCGCAATCACAGTCTCCCTCGCGGCTTCAACACACGGCATAGCGCAGAGCTCACCGGTAGTAGGTTCAGGCCCGGTTAAGCATGTGCTGTTGCTGAGTATTGACGGCATGCACGCAGTCGATTATCTGAACTGTTCGCAGGGCGTCAGCGGTGTCAATGGGGGCCAGCCATATTGCCCCAACCTGGCGGCTCTTGGTCAAACAGGCGTGAACTATGTGGGAGCCTCAACATCAAAGCCCTCCGATTCCTTCCCCGGCCTCATGACGCTAGTGACCGGTGCAACGCCCAAGAGCATGGGCGTTTACTATGACGTAGCGTATGACCGTGCGCTCGACGCGCCGACAATTACAACCGGCAATGGCGTAGCAGGCGGGCCATGCACCGCATTCGGCATCCCGACCGGTACCACCACCGAGTACGAAGAGGGCATTGACCTCGACCAAACCAAGCTGAACGGCGGTGCTCCCGGAGCCGCGCTGACCGACGGCGGCATCGCCTCTATTGACCCGAAGAAGCTGCCGCGAGACCCCGCAGCAGGTTGCGCACCGGTCTACCCGTGGAACTTTGTCCGCACCAATACTGTGTACAACCTCATTCATGCAGCGGGCGGTTACACGGCATGGGTCGATAAGCACCCTGCATATTCCTCAATCGGCGGCCCCGGCGGCGTCAGCGTCAATGATTACTACTCGCCTGAAATCAACTCGACCGTCATCGCCCTGCCCGGTGTCAAAACCTCGGAAGGCGTGTCCTGTGCCGCCATCCGTGACACAGGTGGGGACCTGACGTCATGGACCAACAGCTTTCAAAACATCCAGTGCTATGACCAGTTGAAGGTCAACGCCATCCTCAACCAGATCAACGGCAAAACGCACCTGGGCACTGCTGCCGCACCCGTGCCGACGCTGTTCGGCATGAACTTCCAGGTGGTCAGTGTCGGTCAAAAGTTGATTGAGGCAAGTGTAGGCTCAGGCGGCTACACCAATGCAGCGGGCGTACCCTCAATTGAACTGCTGAAAGAGATCGAGTACACGGATGCTGCCATCGGCGACATGGTGAGTGCGCTGAAGGATACGGGCAATTACAACAACACACTTATCATTGTCACTGCAAAGCATGGGCAATCGCCGATTGATCCGGCCCTCTATCAGCGTAACGGCACAACGACCCCGGCAACGCTTTTACAAAATGAACTGCCGTTTTCAGAGTCGCCCGCAAACCCGACGGGCATTGGACCGACTGAAGACGACCTGTCTATGCTGTGGCTGAAGAAAGGTTCCAGTGTGAGCGCAGCCGTAAAAACGCTGGAAGACAATGCAGCGGCAATCGGATTGGGACAAATCTTTTACGGACCGAGCCTCGCCTTGAATTACAACATCGGCGGCCTGCAACCCGGGCAGGACTCACGCACGCCGGACATCATCGTGACGCCGAACGTAGGCGTAACCTACTCCAACAGCACAAAGAAACAGGAAGAGCATGGCGGCTTCTCGCATGATGACACCAATGTCATGCTGCTTCTGGCGAACCCGCTCTTGGTAGCCAGAACACTTGCTGTCCCGACAACAACCGCGCAGGTAGCACCGACAATCCTGACTGCGCTGGGCTTGGACCCGAATGCTTTGCAGGGCGTACAGCAGGAAGGTACAGCTATTCTGCCGGGGCTGATCGTAAAGTAAATCGAATAGTGGGTGCTGCAAAAAGGGCCGCTATGTGGCCCTTTTGCAGTCCTTATTTCAAGCCTCCGATCCTCAATAATGAAACCGGTACCGAAGCTCACCATAAATCTGCCGCAGATCGCTTGTATGGAACCCGCCGAACGTCAGCGAATTATCGAGCAGCACGTGCCGATTCCCCACATTGGTCGCTGTCACCGATACAGTCGTGCTCTCCCCAAAACCCCTGCTTAGGGCCAGATCGAAGGTTGTGTGCTGCGGCAGGTAGTTGCCCGGGTAGAGCGCACTCGGACTGCCGTTGGTAAAGCCGGAGCCGTAGTACACATTTGTCGATGCGAACGTACGCAGCGGAAATGCGGAGCTGTAACCCACATTGAGCGTGTTCCGCTGGTCATGGTCCAGCGGCGTGTACCCGGGAGCGACATCGCATTGCGCCGAACTTACAGGGAAGCAAACCAGGCCGCCATTGATGGCACCCCTCTGCCTTGCCAATTGGTTGGAGTAAGCCAAATGTGCCTGCCCACCATGGGGCAGTATGGGCGAGCGCAGCGTGGCCTCCCAAGCCTGCACCAGTGCTCCGTCGATTGTCACAGGCAGGTACGTGCTCGACTCGCCGATATTCGAGTGATCCAGAAAATTGTTGGCGCGAGTTTGAAAAGTATCCATATCAAGCACCCAGCCATACAGCGGCTTGGGCAGGGGAATTTGCACACCGAACTGATGCTCCTCATCGCGCTCCCCATGCAACGGCTGCAAGGTAGTATTTTGCGATTCAGCATATGTCACCAGCGGGCCGCCGACAGTAAGCAGTGGGGGTGGCTGGTAAAAGCGCCCATAGAAGCCGCGAAAAACCCAGTGCAGCCGAGGAACTTCCAGGGCGAGCCCGATCCGCGGCGCGGTGTAGTTTTCAGTGATGTCAGCGCGGAACTGCGAAGCGCGCAATCCGCCGATCACCGTGACTCCAGGCATGATTCTGTAGCTGTCCGATACCCACTCCTCCACCAACCCACCATTAGTGGTTTCTGAAAGCGTAAAGGGAGCAAAACTGCCATCGTTGAAGCTGTTCGCAAACAGGTTCCTGTCATGCTGCCCAAAGGAATACAGACCGCCTTGCAGACTGTTTCGTTTCACTTCTGTGCCGATAGAAGCTTGGAGACCGCCGTAGTCCGACGAGCGGTCAGAAGTGGTAGCGACAGGCTGGTCCGCAGGGCTGGGAGTGTAGTCGGCAGCATTATGGTGAAAAAACGGCGACACCTGTAGCAGGGTGTTGGCTGAGAAAGTGTGTGCCCAGGTAAACGCAGCGAGTCCATCCGTCTCATCTTGCGTGTCGCGCAGGCCGCTGGAGTTGTAGACCTGGTTTTCAAGGCTGTTCGAGTCAGGGTCATACGGAATCTGAAAAAAGTCATGGCGCAGCTGCCCCGCAAAACGAAACTGGTCGCGCGCAGACCGGTTGAACAGCAGGGAAGTAAACCCGCCGAAGCCATTGCTTGCATCGTGCAAAACCTTGCCGGTGGGCGTTGACAAGCCATAGCCGCTGCGGCTGCCCTGGAGGCTTCCGTAGTAGGCAAAACGGCTTGTGTGGCTACCGAAGTTGAGCTGGTCATCAGTCTGCGCAAACGAGCCTGCGGTAAGCACAAGCTCGGCGTCCCGATTGCGGCTGAAGCCGTTCTTCGGCGCGACGTCGAAGACGCTGTATGTCCGGTCCCCCAGATCAGCCGAGTAGCTGCCGCGGCTGGTCTGGAGATAATCAATGTCCTTGGGATCGATCTGGGGACCCAGGTTGGCGGCGATATTCGTATTTGGAATCTCGACCCCGTCGATAAGCCACGAAACCTGGTGACCGCCGCGGATGTGCAGCTGGTCATGCGTAATGTAAGCGCCGGGAACAAACTCCGTAATCAGTGCAAGCGAGCCGGTCTGGTCCGCTCCCGGTGTATCCGCGATCTGCCGCGCGGTCACAAGCGTAGTCGGCGTTGCGGAGTCTGTGTTTGCCCCTGTGTCATGGACAGTAGTTTCCTGGGCTACACCGGCAAGCGGAAGCTCAAAGTGCAGTACCGGCGTTGTGCCGGGCTGGATTGTGACACGCTGAACCTGCTGCACAAAGCCCGGCTGGGATACAGACAGAATGTAATCACCGAGCGGTACAGCGGCGAAGTGGAAGCTGCCTTCCGGGGTGCTGCGCGTGCTCTGTGCATTTTGGCTGCCCGCAGGTTGCAGCGTGATAAGAGCGTCGGCAAGCGGGCGATGCCGTGGGTCATGCACGATGCCCTGCATACCGCCGTATATGGAAGCATGCATACTGGAAGTAACACTGAGCATAAAAACTAGGGAGAAATAGCGTAGAGAAAGCACGGGAATCCTTCATATGTCTTCGTCGAGGCAGGGGAAAGCTCACCATCAGTCCATGCACATCAATGAACCTAACGGTCGCGCCATAACAGCAAGACCGTAGCGCTGTGTTGTTCCTTGGGGAACTACTGATGGTTTAGGAAATGCCTTGTAAAGACGAAAACACCGGCGGTCCGCGCTTCTGGCGCGAGCGCCCGCGTGCGATGCAAAGCCGCGACTGTGTTTGTGCGATCCCATGGGGATGCGCAAGCACTGCGGAGAACAGGCCGTGAAACGGCGTCTTGGGCCTGAAATAACTTCCGCTTGCCGGCAGGAGCGCTACGCTACGAAATGGACATGGTTGGACTGGGCTGCTCCACTGCCTGTCCTGCGCAGACAATTTTGACGAAACTGCTGTAGGCATTGCGCAGTGATGGGCTCCATCGCGGCGACAGCAGGCCGGGAGCTGCGTATCCCTTACGCTTGCGCTAGTAAGCGCCAGCAACGGTGTAAGCAACGGCAGCGCAAACAGCACCAGCAGCAGTATGGAGAAGAGTCGTCGCACGCTGCTGTCATTGAAGCGCATCTTCAACCTTCCGGCAAGGCCCGTCACTATAAAGGGTTATGTGAGGAGTAGTTTTTAGATCGAGCTTTCATCACAACCTCGTGTCATCCTGAGCGAAGTCGAAGGACCTGCTTTCGCTTTTGACCTTTACGCCTGCATCCGAGACAAACATATCCTTCGACCCCGCTGCGCTCCGCTCAGGATGACACCGGTGTAGCGTGGACCCGCTTCCACTAAAAGCCAAACTTTCAAGTCCAGTACAAAATCCTGGCTGCGGGCACCTTTTCCGCCAACGTCTTCTCAAAAAAAGTTCGCATCTCGCCCATTGTGTCTTTGGGGTACACATACTTGAAACCGCCGAACTTGGTGCGCTTCTCCGCCCGCGTCTTCTCATCCAGATCCAGTGTGGTCTTGGGATACCAGCCCAGCAGCACCTCCTTTGACCCCGGTGTAAACCGGTGCGTAATCAGCTCAGCTGTCAAGTCGATCGCGGGAATGCCCTCTACCGCATCGGCAATCCCCTGCAGCAGTTCGCCATAGGACTGCTCCCAGTCTTCTACCGCCATGATGGGTGCAATCGTGAGCCCGACCGGGTACCCGGCTAGTGCCATCTGACGCAAAGCCTGCAAACGCTGGGTCACAGTGGATGTGCCGCCTTCCAGATCGCGCGAGACACTGGCGGCATTGACAGAGAACCTTGCCCGTGTACGACCGTTATGTGCCAGCGGCAGCAGCGGTGCAACTGCTGAAAACTTCGTGGTCCATCGTAACTGCACCGGCGCATCCCAATCCCCAAAAAAGCGAATGGACTCTTCCAGCGCACCCGTAAGGTGCTCAATGCCGAGCGGGTCGGTGTAGCAGGAAGCCTCAAAGGTTGTACCCTCATGCGCCCGGTCGCGGGAGCGTGAAGTGACATGTCCTGTACCGGCAAAGGGGCGCAACCCTTCAAGAATCTCCGGCAGATTGGCATAAGCGCGGGTTACAGGCGGTCCGCTTAGTGAACCGGCCAGGTAGCAGTACTGGCAATGCGCCGGGCAGCCTTGTGCAACGTGGAACTGCCAGTCTGCCGAAGGTGGAATCGGCTGCAGCTTGCGCTGGCTTGGTGGCGACACCACAATGGCAAACGTAGTCTTGGCGAGTGCATACGCCTTACCGGGGGAGTCGGCAGCAAAGCTGGTCAGTCGGTTGCTTGTAAGCCGCACCACCTCAGCCCCGAAACCCGCAGCCCGGTCCAACATCAGGCGGCCATGCGGCAGCGCCAGGGCATCCGGGGTAATCAGCACCCGGCGCGGGCGCCACAGCTTTTGCGGCGTTGGTTCCGCAGCAAGACTTGTCTTGGAATCTATCTGTGGAAGAGCACTACCTTGCGGCTCCGCAAATACCGGCATGTCCAACACTGGAAGAGGCATGCATATTAGAGTGCCACCGGCTGTGCAGGGATGCGCCGGCGATTGCAGCGCCTTATAACAACGCTATAAAACAGATGGCGAGCCATAGGCTCGCCATCTGTTGCCTTGAAGACCGGTCTACCGGTGACTGCCGCCACCATGGAAGCTGCCGGCAAATCCGCTGCTACGAATCCCTGTTCCACCTACACGCACACCGGAGCTGAGACCGGTCGATCCATGAAAACCGCGTCCATACCTGCTATAACCGCCACCATATCCATAGCCGCCGAAACCACCACCAAAGTAGTACGGCGAGTAGAAGCCGAATCCAAACGGGTTCAAGAAAGCACCATCCCCAGGCAGCCATGTATAGCTTGACAGGCCGCCGTTCCAGGCCCAACCCGGCGCAAACCCTGCACCTTCCGGATACTGAGAAGCCATCTGGTAATTGGACTCGCCTAAATACGACGAGCGCAGGCTACTCCAGTTATAAAGCGGGTCCTCGGCCGCTTTCTTGTCAAAACCCTGCTCTTTACCCGGCTCTCCGGTGAGCGCAAGTTCATGGCCGCCCTTCACAACGTCCGGCTTCACCTCGCCTTCCGGACTATCCTGCGGCTCTACAGCAGCTTTGCCGTCAAACACTTTTAGAATTCCGCTGGTAGCGTCAAACGCATATAAGCCGGTCTTCAGCAGCTGTGTCCGATCTGCCTTTTCATCCACAAGCAGGTCGTTCTGCTTGTACACCTGATCCACTTCCACATCGGCGGAACCTTGTTCCACCTCCACTTCCGTCCGGATCAAGTCGGGCGAAATCAGCTTCACAGCACTGTGATCTCCCAGCCGCAGAAATACACCGGGTGTCAGAAGCACCTCAGCCTTCCCGTTACCGGTCGTAATCTCCTGGCCGGTCTCAAGCGCGGTAGTGCCGACCGCAGACGGCTTTACAACCTGGCCATCAATAGAAACCTGGCCTTCTACATAGTTCAATGTCCCTGGTCTGGCTGGGTTTGCGTTTTGGGCGTTGACTACGCCTGTCGCCAACAGAGTCGCCAGGGAAAGCAGCGAAAGCGCTCTCATCCTAGGCATTTTGGTGTTCATCCTCATATGTATAGATGGAAATTTGAGGGAAAAGTCGCGGTGCAGCGAGTTACGGCTACAGCGCGCCGTGAACAGGAAATTCAAGGCTGTTCCCGAATATGGACCGTCACTACTGCTGAGGTGCGGCGGCTGCGCGTTGGTGGTTCAGCGCCAGCAGACGGCTAAGAATTTCCTGTTTGGAGAGGTCTGCAGGCCAGCCGTAAGCGGCAAAAACAGCTTCATCCAGGGTTTGGTGAGCATTGGCAAGCCAGGCCGGGCGCGCGTTGTAGAGATTGGTCAGCGTGCGCGTCTTCAGCTCGGCTTCCGCAGCACCCGGTGGGTTGAGCCAGGCATCACGCAGGCGTACGAGCTCCCGTGCAGCATCGGCGATAGCACGGACGCGCGGGTCAGCGTCTTCAGTCGGTTCAGTGCTTGGCGGCCATGGGAAGGGGAAGGTGTCGAAAACAGAATCGGAATTATAGGATGGATCATTTCCTTTACCAATCCAAGAGCAGGTGGCTAACGTCCATGATTCATGTAAAAAAGAGTGAAGTACGCCGAAAAAGTAATCGTCCGCTCGTGAAAACACATGCAGCTTATGATCAGGGACTATAGCTGTATCCATCCAGATGAATAGACGGTGCTTTGCTACTTCCGGCGTAACTATGCAGCGTGACAAGTTTGCTGTTGCGCGCCTCAATCCTGGTCTTGCTTCTCCATGAATCCACCATCGCTGCTGCATGCGGGTTCTGCGATTTACGTCTCTCAAAGGCTTAACGTGCTTCCTAACATATTCAAAAGGCCATTCATAAAGCGCTGCTGCTGCCTCCGGCATATTCACACCGAAATCGATGAGCCATCCTCCGCTGTCTCGGTAAGTGATGTCGCGGCCGTTGAGCCGTCGCTTAACTACATCGCTATTCGGTCGCCCGTTCGGATTGACAGGCTGTGAAAGCATAAGCTGCGCGTCTTTGGCGGAGATGTCGAATGGACCGCCCTTCATCATCCCAAGAAAACAGAACCCTTTATTTTCTTTGAGCGGCAGAGCGCTGGTTAAATTTGTTTCAGCAGTAAGATCGGCATGTATTTGCGAGACAGAAAGACCGTCAAGCGTGTGCTCGGGTTCAGTGCCATCATCGAAACCGAGCATGGAAACACGAACAGCGGCACCATCTAACAGCCAAGGACGGTCGCTCCATGCCATAAAGATGTTACCTGTCTTCTCTATGCGCTCAAGCACCGGGCGATTGCCTACCATCCGGATGGAGTTTGTAGCCAATAGCCCGGCCCTGCTCGCGTCGGAATTCTCTATCTGGAAACGAGCTTTCTCAAACCAATATGTAACTAGGTCGGCTCCTCCCGGAACTCGTCCAAGATACAAGTCTCGCAAATTATCTACATAGCTTGGGTGCTCGCTTGTATCCAATTCTCCACGCATTTTCTTGTCTCCAAGAAACGGTGGATTCCCCACAATACAATCTGCTCGCGGCCACTCCGGCTCATACGCCTTGCCTGCCTCGTCATACCGCAAAATCGCATCCGCATGCTCGATGTTCGTCAACTTCTCCAAAATCGGCTCACGATCCTCCAGCACCCCATGCTCATGCTTCCACTGGAGAAACCCGATCCACACCACCACCGAAGCCAGCTCATGCGCGTAGAACTCAATCTCGATGCCGTAAAGCTGCGAGGGTGAAACCATCTTCGGCACCACGAGCGAAATACCTTGCTCAGCGGCAAACTTCTGTGCCTCAAGCCACAGATCGAGCATGCGCCGCAGCGCAACATAGAGGAAGTTGCCCGATCCGCATGCAGGGTCGAGCACGCGAACCGCAGTCAGCTCATCGATCCATGCGGCAAGCAACCGCTCCGACTCAAGATCGACCGCAGACGGGCCTGGCGTGCCGGTCGCGCAACTTCCTCGGCTCGTTCGCGCTCTCGCACGGCAAGCACCTGCTCCCGCACCTGCTCCCAGTGCTGTTTCAGAGGCCGCATCAGCACCGGCTCAATCAGCAGCAAAATGTCTTCTTCGCTGGTGTAGTGCGCTCCGATCAGCGACCGGCGCGCCGGGTCAAGCGACCGCTCGAACAAAGTGCCGAAGATCGCGGGCGCAACACGCGACCAGTCATAGTTCTTTGACACTTCGTACAGAATGCCGAGATCGGCTTTATCGAGCCGGATGGTAAAGCTGCTGTCAAAAAGACCGCCATTGAAAAATCGAATGGAATGCTCACCGAAAATACCGTCCTGTTCGCTCATGGCCTGGAAGAGCCCGGTGAGCTTGCGCAGGAACTTGGTCGGCAGGAATCGATCTTCACTCTGGAGCAGCTTACGAAACATTTTGTCCGGCAGCAGTCCAATCGAATCGGCGAAAAGGCAGAACAGGATACGCATCAGGAAGTGCGCGATCTCGGCGCGTGTCGCTCCCAGGTTGCGTTCTTCCAATTCCAGCCGCTCGGCTAGACGCGCAAACTGCTTGGCTGCATCCTGTGTAACCTGGGCATCGGTACGCTCAGGCCGAAGCACGTCCGTATCGCCGAACAGTGCGCGTAACACGGTAAGCGGCGGCAGCGGACACGTCGCGGTGGCCTGGTTGCGGTTGAGTTCGTCCAGAGTAAACGCGTACACGCGCTTCTTGGTGGCGGTGAAGTTTGTGTGCACCTCAAACCGGTCCAGATCGCAAACAACAAGTAGCGGCGGATTGCCCAGGTCTTCCCGGTAATCATTGAGCTGGTCGTAGGCCTTAGCCAGATTCTTGAACTTGCCCTTGTACTCCCATGCAAAATGGTCGCGCAGCCACACATCGGCAAAGCCTCTGCCCCCGCGCGTCTTGCTCACCGGCTTTTCAAAGGCGTAGCGCTCACCGGCAGAGTCGCCTTCGGCAGGGCGCGGCTCGCCGAGCATGTCGCACAAGTCGATGAAGTGAGACTGTGCGCTTGCGCGTTCCGACTGGGATTTAATCTTCCAGCGATTGACGAAGTCTGGAATGGAGAGAGGCATCAGGTCTCAAAGATAGAGCAGCACGCTGCGGAGCTCGTTATATAGCAATGGCTCCCGCAATGCCCGGTATACCTATCCTGGACAGTATGAGAGCCATGCGGTCTTAAAACTTAAGCACTACGGACTACTTCTTCGCTTTCTCAGCTTTCTTCGGCTTTTCCGCCTTTTCCGGCTTTTCAGCCTTTTCCGGCTTCTCAGCTTTTTCCGCAACCTTCTTCACGGGCGCGATTGCATCCTTGGCGGCTTTGGCGATGCGGAACTTGACCACGGTTTTCGCTTTGATCGTGATCGCTTCCCCGGTTTGCGGGTTACGTCCGGTGCGGGCTTTGCGCTCTGCCTTCACCAGGCGGCCGAGCCCCGGAATGACGAAGACGCCATTCTTCTTGGTTTCGTCCACGGCGGTTTCAGCGAGCAGGTCAAAGAAGCCGACTGTCTGCTTGCTGGTAAGCTCGAGCTTCTCGGCCATCTGGCGGACGAGGGCGGTCTTGGTAAGGGCTGTTGCCATGGTGTGTAGTTCTCCTTGCGTACAAACTTTTCCGGCTCCCGGGAACGTCCCATGCGGATTTCCCTAGCAATGGTGCAGGTTCCGCAAAGCCTATCGAAATTTACCTTCGCGGTTCGTTGGCCTCCTTGTCAATAGAAAAGCCGGTTTTATGCGGGTTTTGTTGGGTACCTTCGGTTTTCTTAAAGTCTTAGCGGTTTATATCCCTTCTATACAGCTTGTACTCGTTCTTCCAATATGGCTTTAGCTTCCTGAACAAAGGGCATACGTATGAAAGTGAGAAGAAATAGTAAGAACAGGAGTAGCTATTACGTGAGCTCATACGCGATCCGGGGCTAACCCTGCAAATACTGCATAGTAACGAACTGAATCCTTACCAACGTGCTGTGACTTTTTTGAGCATTATCGAGAAAAAGCCGCTATCTATGACTTGACCGCAGTACGACGCTTGCACACAGTCCGGTGAAAAAGATTCTTCTCATGCAAATCGCAGAGCTGCCGATAGAGCAACCAGCGAGAGAAGGCCAACTGAAAACTGGTAGTTGACTCGCCAAAGGACACCAAGAGCAATGACAAAAATAAAAAAAGCACTGGTAATTGGAGCTCACCCGGACGATTGCGCGTTGGGAGCCGCTGGATTTTCTGTCTTACTGCGCCAGTCAGGGTGGCATGTCACATTTTTGACAATGACCGATGGTGAGCTGGGTGGCGATCCCAAGCTTCGCCTGGAGGAAGAGCGCGCAAGCGCAAAGATTTTGGATGTAGATCTCGATTTCGGGCATCTTCCCGATGGCTCCATGAGCGGGCGGCAAACTGTAGAGTTGCTGGAGCTGAGCCTGGATCTGCATAAGCCGGACTTGATCCTGACCCATGCACCGACCGACTCGCATGCGGACCACAGAGTGCTCAGCGATTCCCTGGTATCTGCGGCACGCCGGCATGCCAGCATTCTGTTCTTTGAAGGTCCGTCTACGCTCGAGTTTTCCGCTTCACTCAAGATCAACATCGCTCCTCACTGGGATGCAAAGGTTAAAAGCTTGCTGGCACATGCGTCACAGCGTGAACGGGTGCGCACGGTAGAGTGGGCTGAAGCCGCCGGTCGGCATCGCGCGTGGCCGCACTACCGCGGCATATGCGAGGCATTCTCGCCGGTCCGCATGGACCTGGATCTTATGGTCAACATTGCCTCAGAAGTAGCCTTGCCGGTCAGTGCCGCGGATAGCTCCCGCCGGACCAGTCTCGCCGGCTTTGCAGCAAATCCTGTTTCATGGAGCATCGTCTAATGCGCAATGTAAAGGTGTTAATTGCCGGCGCGGGACCATGTGGCCTGGGTGCCGCGCTTGAGATGATGGAAAACGGCGATGGCGGCAATGCGGACTTCCTGATTGTTGACCCGGGTACGAAGCCCGGCGGCTGGGCTTCTTCCCGTGTAAAAGATGGTTTCACCTTTGACTTCGGCGGCCATGTACTGTTTCCCCACAAGCACTACATGCGTTTCGCGGAGCTGCTCAAGGAGCTGCCGATTCAATGGGCATCATCGGTACCGCAACGTGGTGTACAGGTAGAGGGACGCTTTTTACCTTATCCCGCACAGCGCAACTTGCAGCGCCTTCCTCTGCGCAAACTGGTGCGCGCGCTATGTAGTGTCGTGATGCACAGGCTACGCACTGCGGAGGAGGGCGTACTGCCGGAGCAGCGAGAAACCGGTGACTTGGGTAGCTACCTGCTGAGCCGTTTCGGCTCATATATCACCAAGCTGCTAATGGAGCCGCTGAATCGCAAGCAGTGGGCGCACGAGCCGGAGCAGCTCACCGATGTATGGGTTCGGCATCGGTCGGGTTCCACCATACGCAATGTCGCCGACATGGAAGTTATGAAGATGTTGCGCAACCTGTTTCTGGGTAAAGACGATCCGGGCTGGACCTCTGAGACGCGGGTCACCTACCCGGCACAAGGCGGTTCGGGTGCGATCTGGTCTGCGGTAGCCGGCACCGTACCGGCAGAAAAAATGCTGCTTGGCGTGCGTGTGTGCGCGGTGTCGCTCAAAGAAAAGACGGCGCTGCTAAGCAATGGAGAAACCGTAGTATGGGAGCATTTTGTCTCAACCATGCCGCTCGATGTTCTGCTGCGCTCTGTTGACGACCGGCCGGAGCTGACGAGTAAAGCCGACCGCTTTGTGCGGGCGCGCTCCCGGCTGTTCGGCTTCGGCATTAAGGGTCCCATCGCTACCCGGTATGCCGGGCTGCATTCTTGCCAGGTCACAGATGCCGATGTGCCCTTCTGGCGTATGAATTTCCCTATGAATGTAAGTGCAGGCAATGGTCCGGACGGTTGCTTTTCCATGTTGTGCGAGGTAAGCGAGCCGGCCGCGCAGCCGGCTAAGGCAGTGGAAGAATTAAGGGCTGAAGTGGAAGAAAGCTTGTACCGCATGGGCCTGGTAGGCCGTCCTGGGCAAGAGCTGGTATCCCGCTGGGAGTACACCATCGAGCATGGCTACCCGGTGCCTTTTCTGGGCCGTGACGCTCTACTTGCTGAAGTGCAGCCGACGCTTGAAGAAGCAGGGGTATACAGCCGGGGGCGCTTCGGCACCTGGCGGTATGAAATCTCGAACCAGGACCATGCCTTCATGCAGGGAGTTGAGGTGGTTCGGCGCATCCTGTTCCGCCTACCCGAGGAAACCTACGGCAACGCAGTAAATGTCAACGAAGCTACCATGCAGGAAGTATTGAGTGTTGTGGATGGAGTCCGGGATGGCTTGGGAAGCCCGGTACGAGTTATCGCACGCTAGTCAGAGTGCTAGCTAGAGGGCACTATAGAAAGGGCCGTAATAAGCGGCCCTCTTTTAGAGAAGCATAAAAGAACATCCGCTTCAGGCGTGTGCTACTTCACGCTCGTGCTCCGGCTTACCGGTTTCTTTCTTGCGATCGACGTCACTGCTGGAGTCACCGTCTTCCGGTCCTAGCTTCAAATGCTTGCTAAATGCCGGATATAGTACCGGAAGCACATACAGCGTAAGCAACGTCGCGGTAATCAGGCCCCCGATGACAACGGTGGCAAGCGGCCGCTGTACCTCCGCACCCCGGGCAGTGGATAGCGCCATCGGGATAAAGCCAAGCGACGCAACCGTTGCGGTGATGAGCACAGGTCGTAGCCGGTCCGACGCGCCCTGGCGAACGGCTTTCGCCATCTCTAGACCTTTCTCCCGCAGATTGTTGATGTGCGAGACCATCACGACGCCGTCGAGCACGGCAACGCCGAACAGGGCGATGAAGCCGACAGAGGCGGACAGATTGAGGTTGATGCCGCGAATCCAGAGGGCGGCGATACCGCCGACCAGCGCGAGAGGAACGATGAGCAGGATGAGAATAGTCTGGCGAAGGTTCTGAAACGAAGCGTAAAGCAGGCCGCAGATGATCAAGAGCGACAAGGGGAGCGCAATAGCAAGCCGTGCTTCAGCCTGTTTCTCGTTCTGGTACTGGCCGCCCCACTGCAACGAGTAGCCCGGAGGCAGGGGCAACTGCTGGGCGATTTTCTGCTGTGCTTCTTTTACATACGACCCAAGATCGCGTCCCTCAACATTTGTGGAGACCAGGACGCGCCGCTGTGCGTCTTCACGGTTGATGAGGATGGGTCCCGAAACCTCCCGGATGTCGGTGACTTGATCGAGCGTGATGAGCTCACCCGATGGAGCTTTGAGCTGGAGGGTATGGATAGCATCGAGGTTGTTGCGGAGGTTTGAGGGCAGGCGAACGGCAATAGGGAAGCGCTGTTCACCATCGACCAGCTCAGAGATTTGGCGTGAGCCGAGAAGGGACTCAATGACCTCCTGGATGTCGGAGACGTTCAGGCCGTAGCGCGCAGCTTCAGCCCGATTGATCTGAATTTCTAGGTTGGTAGCACCGCCGATGCGCTCCAGCTGCGGTTGTGAGGCACCAGAAATGGAACCGAGAATCTGGTCAGCCTGCTGGCCTAGCCGCTCCAGCGTGCCAAGGTCCTTGCCGAAAATTTTAAGGGCGAGATCGCCGCGAGCGCCGGTAAGCGTTTCATCCATACGCATTTCCATGGGCTGGGTGAACTCGTAGGACACGCCGGGAATTTTATCCAACGCAGCTTCCAGGCCGTCAGCGAGTTTCTGCTTGGTGTCGAAGTCCTTACGCCATGTGTCCTTCGGATAAAAGTTGATGTAGGCATCGGTTTCGTAAACGCCCATCGCTTCCGTAGCAAGGTCCGGGCGACCCATCTTGGCGACAACAGAGGAGACCTCCGGAAAAGAGCGGATAGCACTGTCGATTTCTTCCTGAATCTTGATGGATTGCGTGAGGGAAATGCCGGGAAGCTTTTTAGAGGTAATGACGAGCGAGCCTTCGTCAAGGGTCGGCATGAACTCGGTACCGATAAAGAAAAGGGAGCCTACGGACACGAGGACGAGCACGGCTGCCGTGCCGAGGACAAGTTTGCGGTGCGACTCAGCGCGATCCAACGAGCTGCTGTAACGGTTGCGAAGCTGGTCGAACCAGCCTTCATGCTCAGCCTGACCCTCCTTGCGTTTGTTCCAGGGCAACCGGGCGAGGGTGCGCTCGCGGAAGCGGAGAAACGCGGCAACAGGCGCAAGGCGAGCGAAACGGTTGCCTACGGGGTTACTTTGCCGATTGCGTGGGCGCAGCGCGATAGAACACAGGGTGGGAACGACGAAAAGCGCGACAATGAGCGAGCCGATCAGCGCCGACATGACCGTGACAGCCATGGGACGGAACATGCGGCCGGCCAGGTCTTGCAGGGTGAGGACCGGGATGTACACGGCAAGAATAATAAGAATGCCGAAGATGATGGGACGGGCGACCTCAGCCAAGGCAACGCGGATTGTAGGAAGAATGCTGCCGCCCGGCTCATCCTCGCCATGCTTGGGAGGAGCACCCGGCTCCCCCTCTTCTCCGTTCTCAAGCCGGTGCATGCAGTTTTCCACCATGATGACGGAACCGTCGACCAGCGTACCGAAGTCAATAGCACCAAGACTCATGAGGTTGAGCGAGACGCCGAATGTAGCCATACCCAGGAAGGCAAACAGTAGCGAAAGAGGGATGGTACAGGCGACGACAAGCGCGGCGCGCCAGTTACCGAGGAACACCAGCAGAATGACAATGACAAGAACCGCGGCTTCGAGCAGGTTTTCACGCACGGTAGCGATGGTGGCGTTGATGACATTGGATTGATCGTAGAAGGGAATGATCTTGGCCCCGCCCGGCAGGTGCATGCCGTCGATCTTCTGCTTGACCTGCTCGATAACCTTATTGCCGTTTGCACCGCGAAGTGCGATCACCATACCTGAAACAGTTTCGCCGTTTGCGTCGTGAAGGATAGCCCCTTGGCGGATCATGGGCAGGTTTTCAAGCTTGGCAATCTGGTTCACCAGGATCGGTGTGCCGTTTCGGGTAGCTACAACCGTGTTGCCGATGTCGGCGAGTGAAGCATCGCGGCCAAGTCCGCGAACGGCATAGGTCTGCTCGGCGTGCTCGATGTACGAGCCGCCGAAGTTTGCGTTGTTGTTCTGGACCGCCATGATGACGTCGTGGAGGGTGAGATTGTAGCGACGCAGCGCGTCCGGGTCGACCAGGATGGAGTACTGCTTGATCTGGCCGCCCCAGGAGTTAATCTCGGAGACCTGCGGAACCGTGGCGAGCTTGTAGCGGATATTCCAGTCAAGCAGTGTCTTGAGCTGCATGAGCGAGAGCTGCGAGGACTGCACGGTGAACTGGTAAATCTCGCCGAAAGCGGTCGACATGGGACCCATGACGGGAGTGATACCGGGCGGCATGGTGCCCTGCACTTGGTTCAGACGTTCAGCTACGAGCTGGCGAGCTCGGTACAAATCAATATTGTCATCGAAAACAATGGTGAGCAGCGTGATTTCGAGCTTTGAGGTCGAGCGCACCACCTGCAGGTGCGGCAGGCCCAGCATGGCAGACTCAAGCGGGAACGTAATGAGTTGTTCGACCTCTACAGGGCTCATGCCGGGAGCCTTGGCGGAGACCACGACCTGGTTGTTGGTGAGGTCTGGAAACGCCTCAAGCGGAAGGCGACTCAGGACAAGACCGCCGCCGGCCAAGAGAAGGATCATGGCAATCAGTACAATCCAGCGATTGGAAAGAAAGAAACCAAGGATGCTTTTCACAGGGGCTACTCCGAATCCATGGTGCTTTTAAGCAGGGCGGACTTGAGCATGAACGCTCCGGTAACGGCGATGTGATCCCCGGGCTGAAGTCCCTCGGTGACCTCAACCTGACCTGCAATCGGTGCTGCCGTTTTGACTGTACGCGCGGTAAAGTGGGTGCCGTCACTGGTCACAAAGGCAGCCTGGAGCCCGTTGACGTCTTGCAATGCACTTTCAGGAACGAAAATAGCCCGGCGCGACTCGGTTTCATCCAGCGTTGCCGTAGTAAACATCTGCGGCTTGAGCTTGTTCTGTGCATTGGGCATTGTGGCGCGCACCTGGATCGTGCGGGTTGTCGGGTCAAGCGAACTGCCGATCAGGGTAACGCTTCCGCTGAAAGTCTGCCCCGGCCACGCATCGGTGCGGACCGTGACGTGCTGGCCTACCCGCAGGTGCGGCAGCTCTGTCTCATTGACGGAAGCTACCATCCAAACCTCGCCCAGGTTAGAAATGGTGTAAGCCTCCTGGCCGATTGCAATCGCCATACCCGGCGTAATGGAACGGGTAATGACAGTCCCGGACATTGGTGCCTTTACCGGCACGTTCTCGTAGGTGTACAGCGTGGCCGGAGTTATGCTTTCAGGCTCTATTTGCAGGATATCCGCAAGATGCTCGCGCTCCATGATGACGGCTGCCTTGGCATTGGCGAGATCTGTAACAGCGGCGACAAGCTCCTGGTCGCTAACCTGCTTCTGCTCAAGCGAGGCAGCCTGAATGGAGTAGAGATGAGCGTACCGGTCGCGCTTTGCGGTGGCGTAGGCAACAGCAGCCTGTTGGCGGTCGAAATTGGCAAAGTTGACGGCAAGTGCTCCGACAGTTTCATGCACGGAATGACTGTGCAGGTGAGCCAGTACGCTGCCACGCTGGACAAAGTCGCCGGGAACTTTGAGGACATCGATTACAAGGCCGTCAGAGTATGGGGCGATGTGCGCTGTGCGCTGGTCATCCATCATGATTTGCCCAGGAACAAAGAGTGTACGCGGAACCATGCGGGCTGCGAGCTCGACGACGCGAATGCCGCCGAGCCGCTGCTCATCCGGTGAGACGGTAACCGTGGTGTCGTTGGCTGGGGAGCTGCCATTGTCGCTGGAGCTTGAGCCGGTACCGCCTGAGCCGGAGTTAGAACCGGAGTTCGAGCCTGAACCACCTTTATCGCTTTGCTGACCTCCCTTACCACTTTTGCCACTCTGATCTGCGCTGCCCGAGCCTCCTCCACCTTTGGCGTCCGACGAAGGGCGCATGCCACCCGAAGGCGGCGGGGAACAGCCGCAGCTGGCGATAAGGAGCGTGGCAAGAACAATGACAGGAAGCTTCATAGCGGTTCTCCGTAGGCAAGCTTGAGCGACACAACAGCTCTCTGGTACTCAGCCCATGTCTGGATGGCAAGCAGCCGGGTTTCAATCAGCACGCGCTCGGCGTCAAGGTAGCGCAGCAGGTCGGCCCCGCCGGATCGGTACGCCTCGCCGATGATAGTCGCGTTCTGCGCGGCGCGCTCCCCCATACCGGGCAGCGTGGAACGTACCAGAGCCTCTTCCCGGTGGTAGGTGCTGACAGCGGTAGCAATCTCTGAAGCGGCAGCCAGGCGGTTATACGCCAGCTGGTCTTCAGCCAGCTGACTGTCGGCACTGGCCAGAGCGACACCGCCCTGGTTTCGGTTGAAGAAAGGCAGGTCTACCTGCAAAGCTCCATACCCGGTATTTGCGCCGGAGTTGCGCTTGTAGCCGCCCAGGAAGTTCAGGTCCGGCACCCCATTAGCATGCTGCAGGCGCAGGTCAGCATGTGCCTCCATCAGTGCCTCACGGGCGATAACAACATCGGCTCGCTGCTCTATCGCCACAGGGGCGGACATTTCCGTTATAGGCTGCTCCTGCTCCAGCGAATCTGTAAGTTGTGCGGTCTGTGCAGAAGGAGATGCAGTACGGCGCGCAAGCTCAATCGATGCTGCCTGAGCATCGCGCGCGGCCTGAGCAGCCGAAAGGGCCACCCGATCCCGTTCAATCTCCACCCGCAGCAGGTCCACGCCCGCATCGGCACCGGACTGCACACGATCGGTTTCATACTGCACGATGCGGCTGAAGTCTCCAAGCTGGTGCTGCCACTCCTCTGCAGCCTCGCGCGTGGCTGCTACCGTCCAGTACGCGTTTGCAATGCCCCCACTCAGCTGGCCCAGCTCAAAGGCATGCTGTGCCTCGCTGCGCCGCAATCCGCTCCGTGCGTAGTCGATGCGCTTGCCGCGCTTGCCGTCCATCTCGAAGTTATCGCCGATGTAGCCGAAATCTTCCGTGTTGTTAACAAAAGAAAAATCATTACTTCCGGGCCGTAAATCTTCTGACGAAAGAAACAGCCGCGGGTTAGGGCGCAGCTTTGCCTGGACGATCTGGGAACGCTGCACCTCTACGCGATCCGCACTCGTGCGCGCCTCCGGTGCCTGCGCCAAGCCCATTCGGACCGCATCATGGAGAGATAGTGCCTGCTGGGCATGCAGAGGTACGGCTAGTGCTGCCGACATAAAGATTGCCCATAGCAGAGTAGCTCGAATATGGTTCCTCCCACGGTCGTGCATTTGCGCATAAGTCAGACTCATAGTGGTGGTGCATCGCTAGATGGCGAGGCTAATGGATAACTCCTACGAAACTAATCCTATATGAAACGCTTAAGCCATTCAGACTTAGCCTGTCGTACAGGAGTTTTGCGACTTATGAATGGCAAGCGTCAGCGGATCAACAGCAGGGTAGCGCGGAACAAGGTATCAAACTGCTCTCCAATATCCGCGTTGCGTGTCAGCGCCGTGTCAATCGCCTTTTGTGCGGCGGCACGGTTGTAACCGAGATTCACCAGGGCTGAAAGAACATCGCTCGCTGCCGGGGTTTCTACAGCGGGGCTGCTCGCCGGTGCGGCAGACAGGGCCAGGTCATCGAGCTTTTCTTTCAGCTCCACGGCAAGCCGCTCCGCAAGCCGCTTACCTACTCCTGGAATTCGCGTGAGCATGGCATGGTCTTGCGCGCGAATAGCCGTAATGGTTTCAGTAGCGGAGAGACCGCTGAGGATAGTAAGCGCCAGCCGCGGGCCGACGCCGGACACAGTGATGAGCCGCTCAAAAAGCCGCTTCTCCCTGAGCTCAAGAAAGCCGTACAGCGCCAGCGTATCCTCGCGTACCTGCGTGTAGATATGTAGCCGCGCTTCGGCACCGGGTGGGGGCAGGGCGGAGTAGGACGGAATGGAAATTGCAACCTCGTAGCCGACGCCTGCGCACTCCAGCGTGCAGGTGCCGGGGGTAGAGCTCAGGAGTGTGCCGCGAAGGTGGGCGATCATGGCTGGATTGTACCGGCGTTCTGCATCCGGCTAGCGGATCAGGCAGCCTCCGGCGCATAACAGCCCATCGAAGTGCATAGGCTGAAGGAGTGACCGGTTAGCTTAACCGTCACAGGAGAGCTGCTGAAAATGCATGTGTGGGCACTGGCTGGACAAACGTTTGGCATATTGCTGTTCCTTGTAGCCCTGGTGTTCGCCTTGCTGCCGTCAGCAATGGTGCGCAAGGTGATGAGGCGCTTCTTCAAAGACAACAAACGCTACTGAAACTCTGGATTGTAGCTAGGGGTGCCCGCGCAGTCTTCCAAGCTGCTGCCGTTCACGTTTTGACGGTCGGCTCTCCGTCATCGCTCCCATCTCCAGCATCTCCTTGCGTTCCGCTACAGCCTTTGCTCGGGCCGCAATACTGGCTTCCGTCTCCCGATATAGCGTTTGCGCAACAGAAGCCGGTCCACGCATGTCGCTGACTACCAGCACCTCGACCTGGAACTCCGCTGCTTCATTGCGGATACGTAGCAGGTCGCCGACGCGCACATCGCGCGAAGGCTTGCTGGTCTGCCCATTGCACTCAATGCGGCCCAGGTCACAAGCCTTGACGGCGAAAGCGCGTGTTTTGAAGAAGCGCGCGGCCCAAAGCCACTTGTCCATGCGTACGGGGTTCATTGCCTGTCTTTCCTGGTATGCCGCAAGGCTCTAGTGCCTGCGCCGGTAACGAAGAGAAAACTCATAGCCGGGAGGCGGCGGATACAAATCTGCGACCAAGCGCAGGCGGTCTGCAAGTGAAGCTACGGCAAGCAGCGGGTACTCGCGCTCACGCAGATCGGCATAGTCCAGGTCGATGGCAAGAGAAAGCATGTAAATAGCCAGGATGTCGGCAAAAGCGGCCTCGAAAAAGCGGCTGCGCTGCTCCTCAAAAGGTGACAGGGCATCATCACCTTTTAACGGGGCCGAGGTGGTTGCAGCATGGCGTCCAGCTTCAGAGTTAAGCTCGAAAGCACGCTTGCGTGCGTCATAACTGTCCTGCGAAGTTTCACCCCGTACCTCTGCCAGCGCCTGCGTCCACAGCAGCGCGGTCAGGCGCTCCGGCAGCGGCGTCTTGGCAGCCGTAAGCGTATCCACATATTGGTGCCCCACGTTGATGAAAAGCTCAAATGCAAGCGCAAAACGGTCCTGCATCAGGCGCGTTGAAATGAAGGTGTAGGTGGTGCCGTCGAGTGGAACGGTGCGGTGGCAGATGGCGCGATCGGCAAGCTCTGCTGTATGAACTCGGGCGATCTCGGTGTCGCGGGCGCTGGCGGTTTCACCGATGGCCAGCGGCACAAAAATAAAAGCGTGAGCGCCCAAGGCACCGGCGACAGGATGCGGAACAGCCTCAATGATGCGCTGCAGGCTGTCCCCGGTCGTCTCCAGTTCTCCGAAAACCCCATAGTGGAGCGTATTGCTGGCATGGGCGAGAGTAGTAGCGCGGACCGCTTCCGAGGCGGGGAGCAGATCGCGTTGCGCAGATGTGGCCATGGCGTGATTTTATCTGACACCCGCCCGGTACCGGTTGCGACCGCCATGTCGCAGGCAGGTGAGAGCACGCGAACCATGGACATACCTGCTTTTCGGTAGGAGGCACCTGCCAATGCTCTACACTCAGTCAATGTTAACGTTGCAATAGTTTTCTGAGCAGTTCGACAGACCTTGGGATTTACATAACCTGCCTCACACCGAGTATGATCGCGTTCGGCTCGCTCCATGCCTTAAATGCCTGCAAGCTTCGTTGCCCGACCAGAAGGTTTGTGGATTCGTTGAAATAAGAATTAGGAGAGCAGCATGCAAGAGCAGGACAGCAAAGACGGCCTGAGCCGGAGAGTATTTCTAGGGAAGAGCACAGCAATGCTGGCCGCAGCGGCTGCTTTGCCGTTGGCGGCCTCGGCACAGAAAACGATAGACCAGACGAAAGATACCCATACCGGGGTGAACGAGCAGCAGCCAGGTCCGCAGAACAAGGTACTGGAAAGTGCCGAGCCGGATTCTGTATGGCCCCCGGAGACCGATGCAGGCGGACAGCCGCCCTTCAAATATCCATTTGCCTATGCGCACAAGCGCGTAGAAGCCGGCGGCTGGACGCGCCAGGTAACGGTGCGCGACTTTCCGCTTTCAAAAAAGATGGCGGGCGTGGAGATGCGGCTGGTCTCAGGGGGCATCCGCGAACTGCACTGGCATGTAGGTTCAGAGTGGGCGCTGATGACAGCGGGCAGCGCGCGTATCACTGCGGTAGACGGCAAAGGTCGCGCCTTCGTCGAAGATGTACATGAGGGCGATCTCTGGATTTTTCCAGGCGGCTTTCCGCATTCGATTCAGGGGCTAGGGCCGGACGGATGCCAATTTCTGCTGGTGTTCGATGATGGCAACTTCAACGAGTTTGACACCTTTCTATTGACGGAGTGGATGCACCACACGCCGAAAGAAGTACTGGTAAAGAATTTCAACACTCCGGAAGCGACCTTCAAAAATGTGCCGACGCGCGAGCTGTTCATCTTTCAGCGCGAACTGCCTCGACCGTTGGAAGAGGAGAAAAAGGCAGTTTTCGCGGTGACCGGACAGGTACCGAACAGCTTCGCTTTTTTCACAAACAAAATGGAACCGACAAAGGTAACTGCGGGCGGTTCCGTCAAGATTATCGATAAGTCAAACTTTCCGGCGACAAACAT
Source organism: uncultured Acidobacteriaceae bacterium (assembly GCA_964235655.1). Classification (GTDB taxonomy): domain Bacteria; phylum Acidobacteriota; class Terriglobia; order Terriglobales; family Acidobacteriaceae; genus EB88. The sequence continues at coordinate 15,611 of CAXSBB010000019.1, read as the reverse complement.
AGCTTCCGCTATTGTGACCCTGAAGCCGGGCGGGCTGCGCGAACTGCACTGGCACCCCAATGCGGACGAGTGGCAGTATTACGTCAAAGGCGATGCCCGTATGACAGTGTTTGCCGCGGGCGGCCATGCGCGCACCATGGATTTCCACGAAGGGGATGTGGGTTACATCGAGATTTCTAAGCCGCACTATGTCGAGAACATCGGCACAACGGACCTCGTATTTCTCGAGATTTTCCCAACCCCGGAGTATGAAGACATTTCGCTCACTAACTGGCTGGCGCACACGCCGTCGCGACTGGTAGATGAGCATCTCGGCACGGGTGAGGACTTCCTGAACAACCTCGGAAAGAAGGAAATAGTTATTACACCTGTCTAAATACCGATCAAGGCAGGAGTTTATCGCTAAACAGATTTCTGCCTTGTCAAACATGCATGTTTATCACTAAGGTGTTAAAACATGCGTTTTCATAAAGTTTCATTATTCTTCCTCATCGTTTTTATTTTCACTGCGTCAGCTTATGGGCAGCGCGAGCTGTATCCAAAACAGCAAGGTAAAGACCAGGATCTGCACTTAGAGCAGTTGCCTCACTGGTTAAGCTTTGAAGGCGAATTGCGTGGACGTTCGGAGTACCAGTCCGCGCTAAGTGAGGTAAAGGGCAGAGGCCGCTACTATGAGCTCACGCGAGCACGCGGTGCCTTTATACTGCGACCCACTCCATGGCTTAGTGCATTTCTGCAGTTTCAGGATACGCATGCGCTTGGCCTTACCCTGCGAACCGTAGCAGCTAATCAGCGAAATCAGTTTGACTTCTTTCAGGGTTATGTAAATCTCAGTCTTAAAAAGACAAATCTATTCGTCGGCCGGCAGATTCTTCGCTTCGGCGATGAGCGTGTGATAGGACCAAGCGACTGGACCAATAACAGCCGCTCATGGGATGGAGCGGACCTGCGGATTGGGGACAAGAACAGGATCGACCTGTTTACAACATCAGTTGTCATTGTGACCCCTACAAGCCTGGACAAGCATGGAGCAGGACTCACATTCCATGGAGCATTTGCGACGCTGGCCGGCCTTTTTCCTAAGACCACAATCGTTCCCTTTACCATTGTGCGGGCATTGCCCCGTGTAGCAAGTCAACAAGGTCGGTTCGGAACGGAAACAGAGGAGACCTTCGGCAGCTACTACGAAACCAGATTGCCGCTCGGCTTCCAGTCTTCCGGGACAGGCGTCTTGCAGCGCGGCAGTTTCAGCAGCAACTCCATCCACTCCGGAGCAGGCATTGTTCGTGGCGGCTGGGTGGCGGAAAGAGTGCCGTGGCAGCCGCACATTGAGGGCGAGTACGATTATGCCACCGGTAACACGCGGCGCAACCTTAACCGCATCAGCACCTACGACCAGCAATACCCAAGCAACCACAATGCATTCGGATTAGTCGATCTGTTCGGCTTCCAAAATATTAAGCAGGACCGCTTGAATATCTCCTTTACTCCTATAGCTAAAACTGAAAGCAACTTTCAGATGCTGTTTCAGACAGGCTCACTGCACTTGGCAACACAACATGACTCGCTCTACAACAGTGCCGGCGGAGTGCTTCAGCGCGTGCCTACGCGAGGCTTTGTGAGCGACGATATTGGGACTGAGTTTGATGCCTCGGCCAAGTATATCTATCACCAGGTATTTGTAACTAACGTCGGAGTAGGGCACCTTTTCCCAGGCCAGGCTCTGACGACGTCAGGGCGCGCAGCTCCACTGACGCTGGGCTATCTTCAGTTCACCTACCGGTTTAAGCTCGGCCAGTAAACGCTTTCTCTTCCTGCCACATACGGGTTAGCGGTAGGGCTCGGAGTATGGCATTTGCGTAAGTATTGAGTCATTCGGCTCATCACCCTACACTACAACTGGCAGGGCGGAGGGCATATGCAAATCGCGGAACAGTCAGCGGCAGAGCTTATTGCATTGGAGCAGCAGTACGGCGCGCACAACTACCATCCTCTGGATGTGGTGGTTGAGCGTGCGCAAGGTGCCTGGGTCACCGATGTCGAAGGGCGCCGCTACCTGGACCTGCTGGCAGGCTACTCCGCGTTAAACCAGGGCCACTGTCATCCGGCCATTCTGACCGCCATGGTCGCGCAGGCACAGCGGGTCACGCTGACCTCGCGCGCCTTTCGCAATGACCAGCTGCCGATGCTGCTTCAGGAATTACATGCGCTGACCGGCTACGAGATGGCGCTGCCAATGAACTCCGGTGTTGAGGCGGTTGAGACTGCACTGAAGGTGGCACGCAAATGGGGTGTCACAGTCAAAGGCATTCCAGATGGCGCGGTTGAGATTATCGTTTGCAGCAACAACTTCCATGGCCGAACCATTGCGGTAATCGGTTTTTCTACTGAAGAGCAATATCGACATGGTTTCGGACCGTTTGCGGGTGGTTTTCGCACTGTACCTTTTGGCGATGCCGAGGCCCTGCGAAATGCGATTACACCGAATACCTGCGCATTTCTGTTCGAACCCATTCAGGGCGAAGCAGGTATCGTGTTTCCCCCTGACGGCTATTTACGTGAGGTAGAAGCTATCTGCAACGAGAGTAACGTGCTGCTCATTGCTGATGAAATCCAGGCCGGCCTGGGTCGCACCGGAACCATGTTCGCCTTTGAGCACGAAGGGATCTGCCCCGACGTAGTCATCCTGGGTAAGGCGCTCTCAGGCGGCTTCTACCCGGTATCGGCGGTTCTGTCTTCGCGGGCCATCCTGGGAGTGCTGCAACCGGGCGACCATGGCAGCACCTTCGGCGGCAACCCGCTAGCCTGCGCAGTGGCTCGTGCAGCACTGCGAGTCACAGTGGATGAGCAGTTGCCGGAGCGCTCGGCAGCACTGGGTGCCTACGCGCTGGAGCGCCTGCGGCAAATACGCAGCCCGTATGTAGTGGACGTACGTGGGCGCGGTCTATGGATCGGCATCGAGCTCAACACGGAGGCGCGGCCTTTCTGCGAGGCGCTACAGCGCCGCGGAGTGCTGTGCAAGGAAACGCATGCAACCGTAATCCGGCTGGCACCGCCGCTGGTGATCTCACAGGAGGATCTGGAGTGGGGGATTGGCGAGATTGAGGCGGTACTCGCGTAGTGATGTTCGTGTTTGCTTTTGAATCAGCCTACTTCACTTTCATCACAGAGGCACTTGGATAGTGCCGACACGCTTCAGCTGCGACAAACGTAGAACAAGCAGTGGAGAGGCAAGGCATCTACACTAGGGTAATGAGCGTGGAACAGATTAAGTTGGCAGCTTCTACTGAAATGAACGGAGACAACTCTTCCATTGCAGAGTGGATTGTCGGTATTGATCTCGGCACGACGAACTCCCTGGTTGCTTTCATGCAGGGTGGGCAACCGGTAGTCATTCCAGGTGAGGATGGACTCAACTTGGTGCCATCCGTCGTGGCTTTTCCGGCGGGCGGAGCTCAAAGGGTTGTTGTAGGCAATGCAGCACATCGGTATCTGGGTGAGTCTGCGGAGCGCGTAGTGTACTCTGCCAAACGGCTGATGGGGCGGGGCCTGGAAGATGTGCAGGACGAGCTGAAGCTGTTCCCCTTTAAATTGGCGGCTGATGCGGCACCGGGTGAGGTTCTACGGTTGCAGGTAGGTGAGCACCAGTACACGCCGCCTGAAATCGGTGCGCAGGTACTGCGACAGCTCAAACGCAACGCAGAGCGGTACTTCGGCGCACCGGTGACCAAGGCTGTTGTCACGGTTCCGGCTTACTTTAATGACGCGCAGCGGCAGGCAACCAAGGACGCGGGCCGCATGGCCGGGCTCGACGTGCTGCGGCTGGTGAATGAGCCCACGGCTGCTGCACTTGCCTATGGGCTGGACCGTGCCAAGGCAGGCCTGGTGGCTGTGTACGACTTCGGCGGCGGTACGTTTGACATTTCCCTGCTGCGTTTGCAGGACGGCATCTTTGAGGTCGTTGCGACAGGAGGTGACACGCACCTGGGCGGCGATGACATTGACAACCTGCTGCTAACGATTGCGCTGGACGACATCGCCGGTAGCACCGGCAAGGATGTTCGCGGGAATGCAGAGACAGTGCAAGCGGTACGCAAGGCTGTAACAGAAGCCAAGATTGCACTTTCCTTGCAGGTATCCACCAAGATTATCGCTGAGCTACCTGGACAGGAACCGTATACGCGCGAGCTGACGCGCGAACAGCTGGAAGGGCTGATCGCGCCGATTGTGGAGCGGACGCTTGCGCCGGTGCGGCAGGCGCTGGCCGATGCCAAGGTAACGCCGGAGCAGGTGGACGAAGTGGTGATGGTGGGGGGGTCTACACGCATTCCTCTCGTGCAACAGCGAGTTGCTGATGTGTTTGGGCTGGAGGCGCGCGGGCGTAAACTGCACACCGAGCTGAACCCGGATGAGGTGGTGGCGCTGGGGGCTGCGGTACAGGCCGACATTCTTGCCGGGGGGTCAGCGGCAACGGCAGACATGCTGCTGCTTGATGTGACGCCGCTCTCGTTGGGAATCGAGGCACTGGGCGGCGTAGTCGCGAAGATCATCCATCGCAACTCGACAATCCCGGCGAGCGAGACGGAGCACTTTACTACCGGTGTGGACGGGCAGACAAATGTTGCGATTCATGTGGTGCAGGGGGAGCGAGAGCTGGCAAAAGACTGCCGCTCGCTGGCGCGCTTTGATTTGAAAGGTGTACCGCCGATGTCGGCGGGTCTGCCGCGGATTGAGGTCAAGTTTCTTATTGATGCGAATGGGATTCTGCATGTGTCGGCACGGGAGCAGCGTTCCGGCAAAGAAGCCGAGATTGAGGTAAAGCCAACCTACGGTTTGACCGATGAACAGGTAGAGACCATGATCCTGGATTCATTTGATAACGCCGAGGCAGACTTTGAGCAGCGCCAGTTGATTGAGGCACGGGTAGAGGCGGAGGACATCCTGACGCGGGTTGCCAAAGCAAGGACGCATCCTGCCTGGCAACGGTTGAGTATGGAAGAACATACCGAGATCGGCCTGGTGGTGGATGAGTTGCACATCTTCAAAGAGGGCGAAGATCGCGCCGCGATTCGCGGCAGCATCGAAGCGCTGGACAAGGCGACTCGGCACTTGGCGGAGTTGATGATGGACCAGGCGGTAACCTCTGCGATCGGTGGAGAGACAATGACATCGGCCGGCCAAAAACTGGGTGAAGGGCCGAGTTCGCCGCACCCATTTGCGAAAGCTGAAATTGAATAAGCAGTACATGAAAGAGACAAGGTATGAGTGAGAGCGTAGTACAGGAGCAAAGTATCGACCTAAGCAAGCCACCAGCGGAGAACATGGTACGGGTAACCTTTCAGCCGGAGGGCCGTACGGTAGAGTTCCCGTTCGGGACGATGCCGTATGACCACCATGGCTTGCCCATGTCATTTCTGGATGTGGCGGAAAACTACGGTGTGTTTCTGGACCATGCATGCGGTGGGGTATGTGCCTGCACCACCTGCCACATTCATGTGAAAGGCGGTGAGCGAGGATTGAATGAACCCACGGAAGATGAAATGGACCGGATGGAAAAGGCACCGGGCCTGCAATTAAATTCGCGCCTGGGATGCCAAGCAGTAATTGAAAAGCCGGGTGATTACGTGATCGAGATTCCAAGCTGGAATAAAAACTATGTATCTGAGGGGAAACCCCTTACCCTAAGCGAGAGTAAGTAACAGGGGAGACACCATGCCGCAGGAAATTATGTGGGCCGACGCTGAAGAGCTTGGCATTCAATTGCAGGAAAAGCATCCGGAGCTCAATCCCTTGAAGGTTCGTTTTACAGAGCTGCATAAGCTTGTAACGGCACTCAATGGTTTTGCGGATGATCCCGCCAAGTCAAATGAATCGAAGCTTGAAGCCATCCAGATGGCCTGGTACGAAGAGTGGCAGGAAACGCACAAGTAATTCATTCGTCCCAAGAAAAGGCATTGCGGAACAGCTCGATATCCGCTTTTTGAGGGGGATGATTCGCTTGTAAATAAACAGAAATTACGTCGAAGCGGGTGGCTGTATCAGCAGGTAGCTGACGAAGGTAGTGCCCCGCAAGCCGTCGTAGCGTTTTGCGCTTATGACCGTCAACCGCAGCCTCGGCAGATGCCATTCCACGATGCGACCGTGTTTTAACTTCTATAAAGCACAATGTTTCTGATTCCCAGGCGACCAGATCCAGGTCGCCTGGAGCTCGCCCCGATTGCCAATCATGGGCGATCACAATAAACCCATTTCGCCGCAAGTAGAACATGGCCGCTTCTTCGCCTGCCCGACCGGTTAATAGATGTTGCGGAAGAACGCGCGAAGACCGGCGGGGTAGCCGGTCCAGCAAAGCAAAATTTGTCTCCCACAGAGAAGCGCGCACATTTCTGGAGAAGAGAGGCATACACGCCAAAAGCTAACCTACTGGAACGTGGGTGCCAAGGGTACTTTTGTGTATCGTTCTTTATCAGGAGCCGGATTCTGCTTTTTGCTCCACATACTTCTGGATGTGTTCGAAGACATGGTCTGGAAACTTCAGGTCTTTGTAGACATTGCAGGCATCCGGATCGTCCGGATTGGGGCAGATAGGGAACTCCTGCTCTTTTTGCCAAGTTAGAATGCGGTCTCGCTTGGGCGGGTTGTAGTCCTTACCTTCCACTTGGCGAATGAGCAGGCTGGCCTGAGCTTCTGAAAAATCGTGATCCTTGGTTAACATGGCCAACAACTCTGACTCATCCAGAAAGTGGCGCGCAACCATAGCGAACGTCAACCGTCCGTAGTGACCGATGTCTTTGCCTTCTTCCAGTGCTGCGATCAGGTGGGCCATCATGCTGTTCTTTTGCAATTCTTCCATTGTGAAATCCTTCGCTTTCTATTCTCTTTTGATGCTGAACAGAAGGGGGTTGTTGGCCGATAGTACAAAGCAAAGCCCGCACCGTGGCGCGGGCTTTGCAGGTAACACTTGGGAGGTTAAATCGTAGGACGAGCCCGAGTCACGATGAAGCGTGCGGGAATGAGTTGCCCTGTAGTGGCACTGAGTAGCTGCGGGTTGAGCTGCTGGATGTCCGTCAGGCTAACGGTGTTGATGATGTGGATCAGGTTGTCACCGGAGGTGCTGACGAAAAAGCGTGCCGAGTCGTTGCTGAAGACACCCGCTAAGGGATCAACTGCACCGGCGGGGAGCTGTATGTTGGATAACGTTCCAGCCGTGCCCGGTGTTGCGGAAGGGGTATAGAGAGGCAACAGGCCGGAGCCGGTAGCGGCTGTGTAGGTAATGAAAGCGCGCGAGGAATCAGGTGAGGTAAGTACCTGATCGATTTGCGTGGGCGTGATACCGGTCAATGCAAGTTGACGGAGCGTGGTCTGGATGCCGAGAGTACCGGGGGTGGAGTTGAGGCCGGGGCATGCGCCGATAGGAGCAATCAACGGGCTCGCATCTGTAGTAGGACTATGCATGATGTCGAAGATCTGAGTCGTGTTGGCACCCAGAATGTGGTTGCCATCGACGGTGGCTGCCAAGTGGTCGGCGGAGGCACCGGTGACGGTGGCTGCAAGCGGGTTGTAGGTGATCGGGTTTGTAGTGATATCTGGACAGAAGGAACGTGCTGCAACCGAGCTGCCGGTCATGAACACTGCTACTGAAGGTACCGTGATGGCCACGTCAGGAGAGCAGAATGGATCGCCGCCGGTATTGTCGAGCGGGCAACTGACAGTGGCATTCGCACCCGTAAGCGGGTAAGTACTCCAGCCACTGACTACGTTGTGTACATAGAGTGTGTTCGGCCCAATGACGTAGACGTTTTTACCGTCAGGCGAGTAGACCGCGTGCGTGGCCAAACCGCCTGTGCTGATGACAGAAGACGCAGTGGTCGAGGTACCGGTTCCAGTGGTGCTGGTTGTATTGACCGCGGAGGGAGTGTAAAGGTAAATGACCTGCCGGAGCTGGTCGGCGATGACAACCTGATTATTCGAGGGAGAGACAGCAAGTACAACACCGGGTACCGTGACGTCCTGCGTGCCAAGCGTGTTGGTGGCGGCGTTGTAGATCATCAGCTCACGGTAGGAGCCGAAATAGAGGCTGCTGCCGGTAGGGTCAAGCACCATGGAGTTGGGCGGGTATGGCAGCAGAACGGGCGAGCCGCCAGTGCCAAGGCTCAAGTCAAACGGGGTGAACTGCTGCGAGTCGGGTGAGGCTGCCCAAAGCTGGTAGTTGTTGACGCCCTGCGAAACGACGCGGATAGGGTTTGCCACAATGGGCAGCCCGGTGCCGAAGGTTCCCAGGCGGTTCAGCGGAGTGGGGTTGCAGTTGAGCCCGGTAGCGGAGCTGGAGCTGCTGGAGGCGCTTGTCGTGGAACTGGTAGCGACGCCCGGCTGACAAATGCCGCTGATTGTGGCTGAACCGGGCAGGGCACCGCCGGTGACGGTGCCGGTGCTTGTGACCGAGACTTGCTGCGGTTGAGTGGAGGTGTAGTCGGGGCCATTGCCGGAAAGCGGCGTGATGGTTGTCGTTGTTTTTCCATCAGGATTTAAGGAAGTAAGTACAGAGTTGATGGTTTGCGGATTACCTGCCGTGATGTTGACGATGCCGGTAGCGACAGCGTTATTGCCGGCGCTGCTGGGTAGGGAAAGCGAAATGGTTTGCGGGGGGCAGGTGTAGAAGTAGCCTGCGGCAGAGCTGGTACCGACTGCATCGCCGCTGGTACCGGCGATGGTGGCTGTAATGACGGTACCGCCCGGCTGGTTGGCGACAGCGGAGCCGTTCGGTGCCGGATTGACGCTGCCGATGCCGGACCCGGTACCTGTAGGGATGTTTGTATTGTTGATTGTGATAATAGAGGGCGTTTGTGCGGTGTAGCTGATGTTGCCGATCACGCCGGCCTCAATCGGCACGCCGTCCTGGCCGAAAGCAGTAGTTTGCTGCACAAAAGTGCCTGCCATATCGGAATCCGGGGCAGCACCAGGAGCAAGAAGCGGCGTACCACTTGGAACACAGGCAGTTGGGGTGGCGATATTAATCGCGGAAATTTGCGGGTGTACATAGACTATGACAGGATTGCTGGCGACGCCGCCTACACTACCGGTGACAGTTGCCGTGCCGGAAGCGCTGGGCGCCGAGCACACTGTGAAGTCAGGAATACCACCGGGACTGGTCCGGTTCCAGGTACCGGCGCATATCATACCCGTCGGACTGATATCGGCAAGCTGCAGGTTGGAGCTGCCATACGTGGCGGCACCGGTACTGAGAGTATTGCCCTTGCAGCTGGTGGCTGTGATGGTACCGATCTGGGTGGACTGACCGTAACTGAGCGAGATACCGGTAGCGGACTGCGCGGCAGGCAAACGAACTGCATAGATGTCGGTAACCTTGAGACCATAGCCCGCGTTATTGCAATAAGCGGAAACGTTAGTCGTACAGCCGATGGTTGAAAGGCCTACTGGAAGTGCAATGAAAAGCAAAGCTACAAGGGTGAAAAACCGCTGCATGAAACCTCCCCGCCTGCCGGAAATGGTGCGCAGACGGTTGTTGCCACTCACTCGCTGAGGATCGTGCCGGAGAAGAGTTGCCCGCTCAAAAAGTTTACAGTACAAGCCGCGCAGGCTTGAAACTGCCTGTGCGGCTTGCGGCCACTGTGTGGCAGGTATTTGTTGTACCTGCCAGGTACATTGCTGTAGTCTTCGCATTGCCTGGAGCAAGGCGTTTGGTGAACGCGTGTTTTTGCCCTTACTTCAGATATTGATCAAACCAGCGAATGGATCGCTCAAGGACATCGCGCTGGTGCTCCGGGTCGACGAAGCCATGCCCCTCATTTGGGTATACGACCAGGCTGGTGGGTACATTTGCCGCTTTGAGCGCGTGCCAGAACTCGAAGCTCTGCGGAGCCGGGCACTCGCCGTCACGGTCACCCACTACGACCAGCGTCGGCGTGGTGACCTTGTCGATGTAGTTGATGGCTGAGCTTTTGGCGTAGACTGCTGGTTCCTTGTAGACGGTTGCGCCGAAGAAGGGAATCATCCACTGGTCGATAGAGTTTTCACCATAATAGGAAAGCCAGTCAGAGATGCCGGCACCGGCGACAGCGGCTTTGAAGCGGTGTGTTTGCGTGACACCGAACATGGTCATAAACCCGCCGTAGCTCCAGCCGGTGATACCGAGTCGTGCGTCGTCGATTGCCGGGACGCGCTTTTCGACTGCATCCACGCCGGCCAGAATATCGCTCAAGTCGCCGTAGCCGAAATCTTTGCGGTTGGCCGCTGTGAAGGTTTCCCCTTCGCCGTAGGACCCGCGTGGATTCGGTTCAAGTACAAAGAAGCCCGAGGCAGCCAGCGGTGCCGCGCCGAAGCCGGCCCGTGGCCAGCGAGGTGTGACGGCTGAAGAGGGGCCGCCATGAACCATGACGATGAGGCCATATTTCTTCGCCGGGTCATAGTTCGCCGGGTACAACAGCCAGCCCTGCACCTTGAAGTTCTCATTGGTCCACTCGATGGACTCGGTTTTGCCCCAGGGATGCTTCTGGTCTGTGTTGAGGTGTGTGACAGCAGGGAGAACCATGGTGCCGAATGGCCCTGCATAGACCTCAGGCGCTGCCTCGTAGCTGGAGGCGGACCAGGCAGCCACCGCACCGTCATGCGAAAGCGCAAAGGAGCCGGCCAGCCGTCCATCGCTGATGGAGTAAGGCAGGGTTTGCAGGGGGGTATCGGTCAGCTGATTGCGAACGTCAACCCGCGTACCGCCCGGAGCCTTAAAATCAGGTGGGAAGGTAAAGCTGAGCTGGTCTACGCGCTCGTGGCCGCCTTCGATCTCAGTAGCCACCAGCTTGCCGTCGGGTAGGAACTGCAGCCATTGCACAGTAGAAGTCGCGCCCTTGGTCCAGTTGACCGGCGGTGCGGAGCCGTCGGCAGGCAGCAGGTACAGGTCGCCGCCGGTTGCGCCCTGATCACTCATGAGGCCGCCGATGAACGCAATTTTGGAGCCGTCAGGAGACCAGCGCGGCACGGCGATCTGAAGACCATGCAGCGAACCCTCAACAGTGTTTGGATCGAGGATGACTTTTGGCTCGCTGCCGCTTATTGGCTGCGTGTAGAGCTTTGCGATCCACCAGTTGTTCTCACCCGGCGGCGCTGCCGCAACATAGGCAAGCTGACGCGAATCAGGAGAGTAGGAAAACTCATAAACGTGGAGCGCGGCCGGGCTGATCTGTTCCAGCTTGCCGGTTTGGACGTCGATGCTTGCCACACGCTGCACTTCTAGGCCCTCAACGCCGATCTCACCCGATGGAGGTTTCATGGCGGCAAGCGCGCCGGAGGGCCGGGTCGCACCTTCGACATACAGGATGCCGAGTGATTTGCCGTCCGGCGCGTACTCAAGCCCTTTAGCAAAGCCGTGAATGGAGGCGAGCACACGCGGCTTGGCCCCGGTCTCGGCAGTGGTGAGCAGGATCTGGAGACCATTGCCGCAATCCGCAAGCACCGCGAGGTGGGCGTTATCAGGCGACCAGGAGAGGCCGCTAATTTGCGGTTTGCTCTCCTTTTTACCGCCGGGGCATAGGGAAATTATGTGTCCGGTGCTGACATTGCTTACCGGAGCTACAGTTAGGCCGTCTGGAAGATCCATGGCAAGCAGTTTGCCGTCTGGCCGCAGGGCCACATCGCCGGTTCGTTTTGTCTGACGCAGCTGCGCCAGCAGGGTGCTTGTTGCGGAAGCAGGCTGGGTTTGCGCTTGGGCAAGCTCCAAAGCAAATGGCAGCATAAGGACGAGCAACAAACCAGTGCAGAGTGGAAAGCGGGCTAAAGGCATGGCATGGATAGTAGCAGCGCAATTCGCATGCAGGCGCTTTCCAGGTGTACTTTTGCAATGTGCAACGAAATTTCTTTCAAATGAGAAAGTATTTGCATGCTTTACGGTTGTGGCATTGACGGTCGCTCTCGCTCTTGCTACTCTTATGCTCTGTGGCACCTCGCAGGCGCATCTACTTTGGATGATGCTTCATTGAGGTGCTGGCAGTTCTTAGAGCATCGTAATTTTAGAATTCTGGTCAAGTTGTCCATACAATCAAGCAACTTGTAAAGCCAGAGCCATAGTTCAGTAGAAGTACCGCTGAACCGGCATTCATATGTCCTTCGACATCCGCTACCTTGGTGGACTATGGGGGACAAGGCCACCGAAACGGAGCCGGGCTTCCATCTTGACTCATAAGAGTTATGAGGGGAACGCATAGTCACCGTCGGGGTTATTCACCGAAGTGTGTTTTAACCCTGGTTTCAGGGAGATTGGCCGTGCAGGCATATTGTCATGCCGGTATGAATTGGCGGCGCTTGCGCCTACGATTTGCTCGTGCGTTTATGAAGGAGTAGTAGTTTGCCTACATTCAGTCAGCTGGTTCGCAAGGGGCGCTTGGCGCCGCGTTATAAAACAGCATCACCTGCATTGCAGGGTTCCCCGCAACGCCGTGGTGTTTGTACGCGCGTCTATACACAAACTCCCAAGAAGCCTAATTCGGCTCTACGTAAGGTCGCACGGGTTCGTTTGACCAATGGTATTGAGGTTACGACCTATATCCCAGGTATCGGGCACAACCTGCAAGAACATTCGATTGTGCTGATTCGCGGCGGCCGCGTGAAGGACCTGCCGGGAGTCCGCTATCACGTAGTACGTGGAACTCTGGATTCGGTTGGTGTAGCCGGTCGCAAGCAGAGCCGTTCCAAGTATGGCGCCAAGCGGGCTAAAGCCGGTGTGCCGGCAGCAGCAGGTAAGAAGAAGTAGAGCTGGCAGTACTGAGTGATAGCGCTAAACACGCAGGATCTGAGCAATGGTCTGTGTAAGGCCGGACGGTACTCAGCAGTAGATCTGAGAACAGAACAAAGAAAGAGCGGAACCGATGCCTAGAAAAGGTCATGTAGCGAAGAGGGAAGTGGTGCCGGACGCGATTTATCAGTCCACGCTGGTTACCAAGTTTGTGAACTCGATGATGTGGGGCGGCAAGAAGTCGACCGCACAAGGTATCTTTTATACGGCTATGACAAACCTTGAGCAGAAAGGCGGCGATGAAGCTTTGAAGCTTTTCAAGAAGGCCGTTGAAAACTGCAAGCCGTTGCTAGAGGTTAAAAGCCGGCGTGTAGGTGGTGCTAATTACCAGGTACCGATTGAAGTGAACCCGGAACGTCGTACATCGCTTGCGATTCGCTGGCTGGTGACCTATGGCAGGGCACGCGGTGAAAAGGGAATGATCGACAAGCTGACGAATGAGCTGCTGGATGCTGCCAATGGGCGCGGCGCGGCGATGAAGAAAAAGGAAGACATCCATCGCATGGCGGAAGCAAATAAGGCTTTCGCGCACTATCGCTGGTAAGCACGAAATCAAGCACCATAACAGGCGTTGAGAAGACGCGAGATGTAAAGAGAGATACCATGGCTCGTCAAGTACCGTTAAATCGCTGCCGGAACATCGGAATCATGGCGCACATCGACGCCGGAAAGACTACGACAACCGAGCGCATTCTGTTCTATACCGGTATTACGCACCGGATTGGTGAAGTGCATGAAGGTACTGCCACCATGGACTATATGGAGCAGGAGCAGGAGCGCGGTATCACTATCACGTCTGCCGCAACCACATGCACCTGGAATAACATTCGCATCAACATTATTGATACTCCGGGCCACGTGGACTTTACTGCGGAGGTGGAGCGTTCACTTCGTGTCCTGGACGGTGCAGTTGCTCTATTCGATTCTGTTTCCGGTGTGCAGCCGCAATCTGAAACTGTTTGGCGGCAGGGCGACAAATACAAGGTACCGCGCATTTGCTTTGTCAATAAGATGGACAAGGCCGGGGCCGACTTTGAGTACGTCATTGAAACTATTCGCAAGCGACTTGGTGCGCGTCCTGTAGCGATTCAGATTCCAATCGGAGCTGAAGCGAAATTTGCCGGTGTCATTGACTTAGTGGAAATGCGAGCGATTGTCTGGCGTGATGAGACTATGGGTGCGGAGTATACGGTGGAAGAGATTCCGGCTGCTTTGCTAAAAAAAGCAGAAGCTTTCCGTATGCAGCTGGTTGAGTCTGTCGCCGAGAACGATGATGATATGCTGCACAAATTTCTTGAGGGCGAGACCCCGACAGCTGCTGAGCTTAAGAAGTCATTGCGCAAAGCCACCATCGATATGAAGGTTTTCCCGGTGCTGTGCGGCTCTTCATTCAAGAATAAGGGTGTACAGACACTGCTCGATGCAGTTGTTGACTACCTTCCAAGTCCACTAGATTTGCCGCCCCTGATCGGGTTTGATCCATCCGATGCAAGCATTGAGCTGGTACGTAAAACGGAAGACAATTCACCGTTCTCGGCACTTGCTTTTAAGCTGATCAATGATCCATTCGGCAAGCTGGCTTTTATCCGCCTTTATTCGGGGTACCTCAAGACAGGCGATACAATAACGAACCCGCGTACGGGTAAAACCGAACGCATCGGTCGCTTGGTTAAAATGCACGCGAACAAGCGCGAGGATATCACTGAAATATATGCAGGAGATATTTGTGCTTGTGTCGGCCTAAAGGACATCAAGACCGGTGACACGCTTTGCTCGCCATCTGATCCGGTAGCGCTCAGCGCAATCGACTTTCCTGAGCCGGTCATCTCGGTAGCAATTGAACCGAAGACCAAGGCTGATCAGGAAAAAATGGGTATGGCATTGGCTCGGCTGTCGGATGAAGATCCGACGTTTAAGGTGCGAACGGATCACGAATCCGGGCAGACCATTATTTCGGGTATGGGCGAGTTGCATCTTGAAATTCTGGTAGATCGCATGAAGCGCGAGCACAAGGTTGAGGCTAACGTCGGTGAGCCTCGCGTGGCGTTTCGTGAGACGATTCGTAAGACTGCAGAAGCCGAAGGAAAGTATATCCGGCAAACTGGTGGGTCGGGTAATTACGGGCACGTGCGGATTCGTCTTGAGCCAAACGAACCGGGTGGCGGTTTCGAGTTTGTCGATGCAATCAAGGGTGGTGTCGTGCCCAAGGAGTACATCAAGCCTACTGAGCAGGGAATCCGCGAAGCACTACACGGCGGCATTCTGGCAGGCTACGAGATGGTGGACTTCAAGGCAGTGCTCTACGACGGCAGCTACCATGATGTTGATTCAAATGAAATGGCATTTAAGATAGCCGGTTCCATGGCGTTTAAGGAAGCAGCTCGTAAAGCAAGTCCTGTACTGCTAGAACCAATGATGGCAGTGGAAGTTACAGTGCCTGAAGAGCATATGGGTACAATTATTGGCGATATCAACTCTCGGCGCGGACGCATCGAGGGTATGGAACACGTTGGTGGTTCTCAGCTCATCAAGGCAATGGTGCCCCTGAAAGAAATGTTCGGCTATGTAAACGACATTCGTTCCAGCACACAAGGTCGAGCCAGCTATTCCATGCAGTTTGCCCGCTACGAAGAAGCACCACGGTTTATCTCGGAAGAGATTATCGGGCGTAACCAGGGCGAGAGCCGCAAATAGAACAAGATTTAATTTTTGGATCTATAAGATCCTCGATATACAGAATGGATTGGAGCTAAGTCATGGGCAAGGAAAAGTTTGACCGCAGCAAGCCGCACGTGAATGTAGGGACGAT
>CAXSBB010000018.1:0-66741 GCA_964235655.1 uncultured Acidobacteriaceae bacterium | reverse complement strand
CCCCCTCGAAAACAGCAGAAGGGACTTTCCGCGAGTACCTCCACGGCTGGATCACTACCGTGGATCACAAGCGACTGGGCATTCTGTACGTCATCTATGCGCTTTTCTTCCTGGTCGTCGGCGGTGCCGAGGCCATGGCGATGCGTATGCAGCTGGCATTGCCGGGTCAGACTGTCCTATCCCCCGAGATCTATAACCGCATGTTTACCATGCACGGCACTACCATGGTGTTTCTCATGGGCATGCCGCTGCTGTTCGGCTTCGCCAACTACCTGGTTCCGCTAATGATCGGCGCGCGAGATATGGCGTTTCCTCGCCTGAACGCGCTTTCCTTCTGGCTGACCGCGTTTGGCGGCATCCTGCTGTACTACTCTTTTATCGGCGGCTTCGGGCTGTACGGTCAGGGTTCCGCGCCGGATGTGGGATGGTTTGAGTACGCACCGCTGACTACGCGCGCTTACTCACAAGGCCATGCGGTTGATTTCTGGGCGCTGAGCCTGTTTGTCACCGGATGGGGCACCCTGGGTGCGGCCATCAACATCATTACTACGACCATCTCCATGCGCTGCAAAGGCATGACGATGATGCGTATTCCTTTGTTCTGCTGGCTCATGCTGTGCGTTTCCGCGTTGACCCTGGTTGCCATCACCCCGCTGACAGCAGCACAGGTCATGCTGGAGCTGGATCGCTATGTCGGCTCACACTTCTTTGACACGCAGGCAGGCGGGTCGGCACTTATCTGGGCTCACTTCTTCTGGATCTTCGGCCATCCGGAAGTCTACATTTTGGTGCTGCCGGCCTTCGGCGTTGCCAATGAGATTGTTCCGGTCTTTTCGCGCAAGGCGATGTTCGGCTACCCGGCTATGGTGGCCGCATCGGTCGGCATTGTGTTTATCTCTCTCGGCGTGTGGGCGCACCATATGTTCACCGTCGGCATGACATCCGTCGCAAACGCCTTCTTTACGCTTTCCACTATGATTATCGCGGTGCCGACCGGCATCAAGATTTTCAACTGGCTTGCGACCATGTGGGGCGGCAAAATTCGTTTTGCCACGCCGATGCTGTTCGCAACAGCCTTTATTTTCCAGTTTCTGATTTCGGGACTCACCGGCATTATGCTGTCCGCGTCACCCTGGGATTGGCAGCTGCACAACTCTTACTTCGTAGTAGCGCACTTCCACTATGTACTGGTAGGCGGCATTGTGTTCTCAATGCTCGGCGGCATTTACTACTGGTTTCCAAAAGTCACAGGCCGCATGATGAACGAATCCCAGGGCAAATGGCACTTCTGGACCTTTCTCATCGGTTTCCATCTCACGTTTGACTTTATGCATGTTCCCGGAATTTTGGGCATGCCGCGTTGGGTATACACCTATGAGGCAAGCCGCGGATGGGGTACCTGGAACCTGATTGTGTCAATCGGTGCATTCCTCCAGTTTCTCTCCTCGGGAATCTTTCTGTACAACCTGGTGAACTCGGTAATCAATGGTGAAGACGCCGGTCCCGATCCATGGGACGCCTGGACACTTGAATGGGCTACGTCCTCGCCGCCGCCGAACTACAACTTCGCTACCGAGCCGGTCGTTTCAAGCCGTCGTCCCCTGTGGGACTTGAAGCACCCGAACGATCCGGATTGGAAGTACGAATAATTCTCCAAGCGGGCAGCCCTGGGCTGCCCGCTTCAGTGCCACGGCTCTATCCATCCCTGTCCGAAAAGAGTTTGCATGAGCACCGTAACGGTACCGATCGTCGCACGCGAGCTGGAACAGCCCTGGCACCTGCCCAACAAGGGCAAAGTCGGTATGATCTGCCTGATCATCGGCGAAACCGCTATCTTTTCAATCTTTGTGCTTGCATACGTGTTCTATATCGGCAAGAGCCAGTGGGGTCCGCAGCCCCGTGAAGTGCTTTCCGTACCCATTGTGAATACGATTTGTCTCTTGTCGAGTTCCTTCACGATCTGGCTTTCCGAGCAGGCGGTGGAGCATGGGCAGATCAAAAAGTTCACAGCCTGGATGGGCGTCACGATCGCGCTCGGCAGCATCTTTCTCGCCGGTACCGGGTATGAATGGTACAAGCTGATCTACCACGATGGTCTTACTATTCAGACCAACCTTTTCGGTACTACCTTCTACTCGCTGGTCGGCTTGCATGCTTCGCACGTCATCATCGGGCTTGTCATGCTGATCACGACCTGGATGTTTGCCATGACGGGCCACATTACGCGCAAAAACAGCGAGCGCATTCAGACCATGGCCTACTACTGGCACTTTGTAGATGCTGTTTGGGTGGTCGTATTTGCGGTTGTGTACATCATCGGGCGGTAATCAGGCAGATAGTTGAAGCAGGGAACACGGTTCAAGCAGTTCAAGCAGCGCAAGGACAATGTATGAGCACGCAAGAAAAAACCGGCACCCTCGACTATGCGGATGCCAGCAATTCAAGTCAATCCGCCATTGAAATACCCCATGGCGAGGCGGTTCAGACGCACGGAGTACCGCATGAGGAAGGATTGCACCTTCCTGCCCCGACTCCATGGCCCATTGTGGCTGCGCTTGGCTTTACGCTGCTTGTAGCCGGGATTCTGACGCACTACGTTATCAGCATCTTCGGCTTTCTGATGCTTACCTATGCTTGCGTCAAATGGTTTCAGGATGTGCTGCCGCATGAGGCGCATGAGCCGGTCGATGTGCGGATACAGGAAATTGCCATTGCCAGTTCGCGCAAGACTGTAGCGCGCATCGGTGCCAACAATCTGACCGCCTCTCCAAAAGGGGATGAGCACCGTGCCCACCTGCCGCTTGCAGGTTTCTCTGTCCTTACAGGGCTCAAAGGCGGGATTGCGGGCGGCCTTGCCATGATCATTCCGGCAGCTGCTTACGGGCTCATCTTCCAGCACTCTATCTGGTACCCGGTGAACCTGCTGGGCGGTGCGGGTATCGGTACCTCCGGTGTGCAGCAGGACGTGAGCATGGAAAACCTGCGCGCTTTCCATGCCCAGACACTCGGTATCGCTGTCATCATTCACGCAATCTCCTGCACCCTGATCGGCCTGCTTTACGGTTCGGTGTTGCCGGTTTTACCGAAGCATCCTATTATTCTCGGCGGCATCCTTGCGCCGCTGGCCTGGAGCGGCTTGCTGTTTGCTACTCTGCCGACCATCAATCCCATGATGAGTTCACACATCAACTGGCCTGATTTTCTTATTTCCCAGCTGACGTTCGGCCTGGTAGCCGGGCTGGTAGTATCGCGGTCCGAATACGTACGTCATGCGCGGTCCTTGCCGTTCGCCTTACGGTTAGGTTTGGAAACGGCTGGACATCAGGATTCCAATGAAAAAGAGCATTCCTCAAAGGATCGCAGCTAATGCCGCAGTCTCGTAGTTGCACATGGAAACAGATTGCGTCCGCAGCAGCCCTTGCCGTATTTGCACTGGGCGCAACCGGCTGCGACCGGCTCATCAATGGACCTGCAAGCATGAAGGAAGTGGAGCCGCGCCCGGACCAGATTGTCGATTTTGATGTCCTGTACAGAGATAATTGTTCATCCTGCCACGGCCTCAATGGCTTGAACGGTCCTGCAATTGCTCTGAACAATCCTTTGTATTTCGGCATCGCGTCCGATGCCTTGATTAAGAACTACATCGTTAATGGCGGTCCCGGCGGTCTGAGCCCGGCTTTCGGTACCACGGCAGGCGGTTTGCTGGCTGATGGTCAGATCAACGCTATTGTAAAGGGTATGCACGAACGTTGGGCAAAGCCCGCTATGCTGGCAGGGATGACCTTGCCATCCTATGCCGCCTCGCACCCCGGAGATACAGCGCACGGCGCGCAGGTCTATGGGCAGGCTTGCGCCAGCTGCCATGGGGCTGCGGGAGCAAACGGTGTTGTGCTTCATCCGGGTAAAAACGGGTCTGTAACAGATCCAACCTATCTTGCGCTGATTAGCGACCAAGGGATACGTACAACCATCATTACAGGTAGACCGGATTTGGGTCAGCCGGATTATCGCAACGACATACCGGGCCATCCGTTGAGTGACACTGACATCACAGATGTCGTTGCTTTTCTCAGCGCGCATCGGCAAGGGGATTCCGGCAACCCGCATCCCGGAACCGGAACAGAACTGCAAAGGAGGACCGGACAGTAATGAGCACAACAGAAGATCACCAGATCAAAGTCGCTGACAACAAGGTTGAGGATCACAAAACTCAAGACAAACCTTTACACGTTCACCCGGTTACCCGGCGCAGCACACTCATGTGGATCGGTGTCGGTTTGAACGCTCTTGTCGGTCTAGCTATCACTGCGCCGGTAATCGGTTACATCATCGGCCCTGCCGTCCGCAAAAAGGGCTTCTATAAGTCCTGGGTGTCGCTGGGCACAGTGGATCGCTATCCGAATGGACAGACGCGCCTGGCTACCTTTGTCACGCCGTACAAGGCACCCGACGACGGCATAACCGACAATACGGCTTGCTGGGTGCGGCGGCTCAGTGACGAGACGTTTCAGGTGTTCGCCATCAACTGCGCGCATCTCGGCTGCCCTGTACGCTGGTTTCCGCAATCGGGCTTGTTCATGTGCCCCTGCCACGGCGGCGTCTACTACCAGGACGGCTCTCGTGCCGCCGGTCCGCCGGATCGCGGCATGTTCGAGTATAGATGGAAACTTGTCAACGGTGAGCTTCAGATCAATGCAGGTCAGCTACCTACATTGTCCACTCAGGCTCGCCTTAACGATCCAAGCAAGAAGGAACCACCATGCCTAGGCTAAATATCAATGCTAAAAAGACCGCACTCGAAGTTTACGGTTGGGTAGAGCGCCGGGTACAGCTGGAAGGCTTCGTCAAGGAGTCTGCTCTACATCCCGTGCCGAAATCGACTGCCAGCTGGTGGTACGTGTTTGGCTCCGCAGCAACCGCGTTGCTGGTGCTTCAGATTTTGACCGGCATACTGCTTGCACTTGTCTACACGCCCTCAGCCAGTGAAGCCTGGCAGAGCTTGAACTATCTCAATAACAATCTCCCCCTGGGTTGGTTCCTCCGTGCCATGCACGGCTGGGGCTCTAACTTCATGGTGGCTGTGGTTGTCGTCCACATGGCGCAGGTGTTCCTGTTCGGTGCCTACAAGTTTCCGCGTGAGCTTTCATGGCTGCTCGGTGTCGGCCTGCTGTTCCTGACTATGGGCATGGCGTTTACCGGACAAGTCATGCGCTATGACCAGGATGCATACTGGGGTCTCGGCATCGGAGCGTCGATCGCCAGCAGGGTTCCTGTAATCGGTCCATACGCGGTACAAGCGCTGCTGGGCGGCCCCATCATCGGCGGTGCCACGCTGACGCGCTTCTTCGCGCTGCATGTTTTTATCCTGCCGAGCGCATTGTTGGCCTTTACCGGCCTTCATGTCTGGCTGGTGCTCAAGCTGGGCATCAATGAGTGGCCTATGCCGGGTCGTATCGTACGTCGCTCCACGTATGTGCATGAGTACAACGAGCTCGCACACAAGGACGGCATCGCGTTCGTTCCCGGAGCTGCGTGGAAGGATTTATTCTTCTCCGCTGCTATCTACGCTGCTGTGGCTGTTTGCGCAGTTGCCTTCGGCCCGTTCGGGCCCGGCGGCCAGCCCGATCCGACCATCATCCAGGTAGCTCCCAAGCCGGACTACTTCTTTCTATGGATTTACTCGATCCTGTCCTACCTGCCGAATTCGATGGAGACACCGTTCCTGCTGATTGCTCCTCCAATTGCAATTGCAGTCCTGGTAGCCCTGCCGTTTATCGCAGGAGAAGGCGAAAAGCATTGGAGCCGTCGCCCGGTAGCGGTACTCACACTGGTAGTTTTGGCAGTCAGTTTGTCTATCCTCAATCACCTGGGCACGTATGAGCCCTGGAGCCCGAAGATGACAGCCTGGAGCGGTGCCACTCTACCGGTAGCCAAGGTCCATGCGGAGATGCCGCTTGAGGGTGCGGGAGCTATCGTGTTCCAGTCCAAGCAATGCCGGAACTGCCATGAAATCGGCGGTGAAGGCGGCCTGCGCGGTCCCGGGCTTGATGCTGTAGCAACCCGACTGACCTATGACCAGCTAGTGCGCCAAGTACTGCAGGGCGGCGGCAACATGCCGGCTTACGGCAAAAACCTGTCCCCTGCGCAAACAACAGCTATCGTGGCTTTCCTTGAAACAATGCACCCTGCAAACCAGCCGCCGGCACGGGATGCCTCCGCCCCGCTTGAACCACCTACAGATCCCGACCATCAGACAGACGACCCGTTAACAGGCGCACGTGGCCCGACAACGGTAAGTCAGAGCCAACCGCAGGCACCGGCCAAGAAGCCAGTGACACAGAGCAGGGCGGAGGCAAGCAAGTCTCCGTCCACTATCAGCATGCTGGCACCCAGCCACTAGGTTCCCGCCTCATCGGGGCTATCAAGCGGCAGCGGCCTTCGGGCTGCTGCCGTTTCACTTTACTTGCAACTTCAGCCAGGCAGGAAAGCTAAACCCTCCATGCAGGACGCTACACAGGCCGCTTTTTCCTACGGCTTCAGTTCCATACCCAAGCTGCCCGCACTTTCTATTTTGCTGGCTGCGGGGGTATATCTACGCGGCTGGCGTGCGCTTTCTGCCACGCGCCCTGAGCAAATCCCCCTGTGGCGCGTGAGCTGCTTTCTGGGGGGGCTGCTTATGGTGTTCGTGGCCATTGCGTCACCGCTTGATGTGTACTCCGGTGTCCTGCTCATCGCGCATATGATCCAGCACCTGCTGCTGATGGCTATCGCGCCGCCCCTGCTGGTGCTGGGTGCGCCTGTCGTGCCGATGCTGCGGGGATTGCCTCGCTTTTTTGTTCGCGAAGGACTGGGACCGTTTTTCACGCTGCGACCTGTCCATGCCCTCCAGCGGCTATTTGCCTCGCGGCTGTTCGCCTGGTTGCTGATGAACTTCACTTTCATCGCATGGCATGTACCGGCGTCCTATGATCTGGCGCTGCGTTCACCTTCCTGGCACGAGTTTGAGCACATCTGCTTCCTGTCTACCAGCGTGCTGTTCTGGTGGCATATCGTCTCGCCGTGGCCTACCACCTACAAGGCAAGCCGTTGGCTGCTGCTGCCGTTTTTGCTCTCGGCTGACATTATCAATACGGGTCTTTCCGCGTTTCTCAGTTTCTCCGGTCGCGTGGTGTATCCGGCGTATGCGGCGGTGCCGCGCTTTTTCAACATCTCTGTGCTGAACGACCAGGTGGCCGCCGGGTCGCTGATGTGGGTTATCGGCTCCATCTCATTTCTGGGCGCGGCCATGCTCATCACCATCAACCTGCTGTCGCATAAGGGGGAGCGCCGCCGTGCCGATATGGAAGCTGCTCACGCGCGGCTTACCGCGTTGCGACGTGCGCAAGGCCCGCCTGTAACTACCAAGCCGCGCACTGCGATAAATCGCAGCATGGGTCTGAGAACAGGCCTGAGATCAAATTTGGACCTGCTGCGCTTGCCTGCTGTGGGTGCCTTCCTCCGCTCACGGTATGGAAGGCAAAGTCTCCAGGCTGTCTCACTGCTGATCGCGGCCGCCATCATCGTTGACGGCCTGTTCGGTCAACAGGTGGGCTCGATGAACCTTGCCGGCATCATCCCATGGACATTTGGCCGAGGCATTTTTGTGCTCGCCCTGCTGCTGTGCGGCAACCTGTTCTGCATGAGCTGCCCGTTCACCCTGCCGCGCGAGGTAGCCAAGTGGGTCCTGCGCCGCTTCGGGATCGAGCAACGGATTTGGCCGCGCCCCCTGCGTAACAAGTGGCTCCCTGTTGCATTGGTTGCCGTGTTTTTCTGGGCGTACGAAGCATTGGCGTTATGGAACTCGCCCATGCGCACCGCGTGGCTCCTGCTGGCGTATTTCGCTACAGCGTTCGCAGTAGATTCGGTCTTTCGTGACGCATCATTTTGCAAGTATGTGTGCCCGTTAGGGCAGTTCAACTTTGTGTCATCGCTGCTGTCGCCGGTTGAGGTTGCACCGCGCTCACTTGACACTTGCGGAACCTGTTCTACACGTGACTGTATCGCCGGACACGGCAACCCGCAGGCTCCCACCCCGGCACAACCGTTTCAAAGAGGCTGTGAGCTGCACCTGTTTCTCCCGGAAAAAGCGGGCAACATGGACTGCACCTTGTGCATGGACTGCGTCAAGGCCTGCCCCCATGACAATGTCGGCCTGTTCGTGCAGCCGCCCGCGCGCGATCTGGTGCAGCTGGCGGTGCGTGACCCGCAGCGTTCGGCGGTGGGCCGATACTCGCAGCGCATGGATGTCGCCGTGCTTGCCGCAACAGTGATAGCTGCCGCCTTTGGGAGCGCCGCTGTGATGGTGGCGCCGGTTGCCGATGCTCTGGACCGGCTTGGCGCGCGGCTTGCCTCTGCCGTCAACATGACGGCAGGCTTGCTGCTGGCTGCGGCGCTGCCTGCGGTGCTGCTCGGCACACTGGCCCTGGTTGCGCGCTTCATGCGTCCTCAAACCGTCCCTGCGCGCCAGCCCGGCTTGCCTGAGAGCACCTTGGCACAAGCTCTACCGCGCTGGACCCTGGCGCTGCTGCCCCTGGGGCTCGGCATGTGGGCGGCGCACCTTAGTTTTCACCTCATCACGGCCTGGGGCTCGCTTGTACCGGGCTTATTACAGGCAGGCCATGACTTTGCAAAGATAGGTATTCACCTGGGCCATCTCTCACAACCGGACTGGATGGGTGAACAGCCCTTGCTCGACTTCCATGCACTGCTCGGAGTGCAGATGGCTATTCTCGATGCAGGGCTGCTGGGCGCCTTGTACCTCGGTTGGCGGCTGACCGGCGGCAGCGGGAATAGTTACGAAATGAAGCCAATACCGGCAACCGGTTCAGTCTGGGCGCGCGGGCGGGTGCTGCTGCCATGGGCCGGTGTGGCGATTGCGCTTTATGTCGCAGGCATCTGGATCTTGCTGCAGCCGATGCAAATGCGCGGCATGGCAGGCATGTGAGCCGGCATATCTTCAAGCTCCTGGTATTCCTGCTGCCTGCCTGTGCAGCGTATGCAGACGGCCCGCACATTGCTTTCCATGGAACTTCCGGCAACATCACGGTCACTCTGTTTTCCGCGCCCGATCCGCTTGTAACCGGCCCCGCTGACTTGGCTCTGCTAGTGCAAAATACAAGTGACAGCGCGGTCACACCCGGTGCCTCCACGCATGGTGAGCTCACCCTTGCCGGTCATGCGCCCGTCGCCTTTACCCTTACGCCGGGTAACGGCAGCAGCGGACAGCTGCTGGAGGCCATTGTTCCCCTGCCCGCCGCCGGAGATTACACCCTGACCCTTGCGGTACAAGCCGGCAGCTCAGCGCACTTCAGCGGCGACCTTCCCGTAGAAATCAACAATGGCCGCCGCAATACTGTCTTATGGACCATATGTGTGCCGACAGTGCTGATCCTGCTGTTCCTCGTCAACCAGTACGCGAAGCAGAAGCTGCGCAGGATGCCAGCCGTTCATTAAGACGTTGAATATCCGATGTCATCCTGAGCGAAGTCGAAGGACCTGCTTTTGCCTTGGAACTTCACGCCACGCCCGATACAAAGCAGATCCTTCGACTTCGCTCAGGATGACACGATTTCTAAAGTTCAAATCCACAAATCTGCCGATAAGCAAGGTGACTCCAGTACCGCTTGTTTCGCACAAAGGCGGCTATCTGCTTGATCCCTGCGTCCGCCGCACTGAAAATGGAGTCATAAGGAGCAACATGCTCTCGCGCCTGATACGTACGACCTGTTTGGCTGTTCTACTCTGTGCTTTTGGCGGGTATGCTCTCGCGGAAACCGCGCAGTTTGACTTGCGCGGCCCCACGCTTGAGGTTAAGGTCCAGCGCGCGGGCAAGTCTCTGCCCATTGCCCAGGTGCCCACGCTTGATGAGGGGGACCGGCTCTGGCTGCACCCCGTGCTGGGTGAGCATGAGTCTGTGCATTACCTGATGGTCGCTGTATTTCTGCGCGGCTCTACAAATCCTCCGCCTGACAACTGGTTTGTAAAAGTCGAAGCCTGGAACAAGCAGGTCATCGAGGAAGGCGCCTACATTGTGGTGCCCCCCGGCGCGCAGCAAGCCGTGGTGTTATTTGCCCCGGAGACCGGCGGTGACTTTTCCACCTTGAAAAATGCGGTACGCGGCCGGCCCGGTGCGTTTGTGCGCGCCAGCCAGGACTTGAACATTGCCAGCGAAGACCGGGACCGGATCAACACATACCTCGCATCGCTCAAAGACATCCAGGACCCGGAAAAAGTAAAGAGCGAGTCAAACACGCTGGCCCGCTCGCTGTCGCTCAAACTGAACGGGGACTGCTTTTCACGACCCGCGGACCAGCAAGCCTCCTGCCTGCAGCAGAGCCAGAGCGCCATTGTGCTCGATAACGGCAGCAGCAGCGCTACGCAAGGGTTACTGAACGGCCCTAGCAGCGACCTGGCTTTGCAAGCAGGCTCCACTGTAGGCAGCACCGCGGGCCTGTACGATCCGTACATCGCGGTCGCGCTCGATATCGGGCGCCTGCTGGCTACCTTCCATACCGCGCAGTACCAGTACATCCCTGCGCTTTCAAGCGCCAGTGATGGGGACATGAACCTGTGGCTCAACGCGCCGCCGTCATTCCACAACCCCAAGTCGGTGCTGGTGGTGGCGCTGCCTCCTATCAAAAAAGCGGAAGCACCGAAACTGCACCCCGTGGACCCGAAACAGGTTTTCTGCATGGGGCGCAGTCCGCTAATCCTACCCGTCGATGGCGCGCCCGCGATCTTTTCAACCGGCTTCGCGCACGGCCTGACGCTGCACCTGCAAAGCGGCAACGGCAAGTCTGTCGATTTACCGACCCATCCCGATGCCGCTGAAGGCGGTTTCCTGGTGCCCGCGCCTGTGCTTGAAAATGCCAACCTCGGTACTGAGGTGGAGGCGACGGTGCACGGCTACTGGGGATTTGACCCGTACACCGGCCCCTCGTTCAAGCTGCGGTCTACACAGAATGCGAACTGGACCCTGGCTGATGCCGACAAGAACGCGCTGGTGGTGGGTCGTGACGACGAACTGCACTTGCGCAGTCCGTCCGCGGCTTGTGTAGACGAAGTAGATTACCGGGACGCGAGCGGCAAGGACGGCAAAGCCGGCTTCAAGCTCGACGGGGCTGACGGCATTGTGGCGACCGTGCCGCTAAAGGGTGCCCAGCCCGGGCCTGTTCTACTTTCTATCCGGCAATCCGGTTTGCCTGCTCCGCAAATTTTGAACGTGTCCAGCTTTGCCGAGGCCGGCAACTTCAGCGTATTCACTCTCCATGTCGGCGACCCCGGCGGTGTGCTGAGCGGCACCCGTTTGGACGAAGTCGCAAGCCTGGACTTGCACGGAGAGCACTTTGCTCCCGGCAAGCTGTCGCGTACCGGTAGTACGGACTCGCTGGAACTGACGTCTGTTCCCGGCGCCGACAGCATTAAAAATCTCCCAGCCGGGTCCAACAGTACCGCACAGCTAACACTCAAAGACGGTCGCAGCGTCACTGTCCCTGTCGCGGTGGACGCAGCCCGGCCTGCCATCACGCTTCTCAACAAGAACGTGCAACTCGCACCCCTGACGCAGCCTGCACCGGCGGTCCTCATGCGATTGGGCACACCCGATGAGCTGCCGCTCGACGGCAAGCTAACCTTTTCAATCAAATCGCAAACTCCGGAGACTTTTAGCAAAGGCGAATCCATTGAAGTTGCGACCGTGGACGGACTTTCATCCGTAACCTTTTCCATCGCATCCGGCCAGCTGGTGCTGCAGGATGCAAAAACAGCAATCGGGACGCTGGACCCGGCGAAAAGCTTCAACCCATCTGCGTTCGGACCGCTGCACATGCGGCCCATCCTGGCCGACGGCACCACCGGCGACTGGGTACCGGTAGCGACGCTGGTGCGCCTGCCCACGTTTACCGGCTATACCTGCGCCACGGATACGGGCTCTTGCACGCTCACCGGTGATGGCCTGTACCTGCTGCAATCTGTCTCCGCGGAGTCCCAGTTCCTGAAACCTGTTACCGTCCCCGATGGTTTCGCGGCCGGCAGCCTGGATGTGCCCCATGCCAGTAATGGGCAGCTGTTCGCAAAGCTGCGCGACGATCCAGCCGTAGTCAACACCGTTTCCATAGAACGAACCGACGCGCCAAACGCCCGCGCGGCATCCCGGCACCTGCACCATCCGCCTGCAAGTCCCGATGCCGCAGTACCCGATGCCCCGGCAGCAAGCACGGTTAATGCCGCCCCGGCAGGGGGGACGGCTCTCTGATATTCACAGGAAGTTTCAGCAGGCGGTCTGCATTGCTGTGCGCAAGCTTTTCACGCTCCTCCAGTGATAGAACCAGGCTGTCCAGAAAGTCACGCCCGCGGATCATGGAACTGAATGGATACTCAATAGAAAACAGCATGCGATCAATGCCGATCGACTCCACCGCCTGGCTGAATGTAGCGGGAGAAAAGTAGCCGCTGGTAGTGATCCAGAAGTGCTGATGAAAGTACTTCTCGACAGGCAGATGGAGCCGCTGACCGATCTGGTCAAGTACGCTGCCTGCGTGGGCAATCGAGGTCGGCAGGCTCTCCCCCATATGCCCCACGATGAGCTGCAAGCCGGGATGCCGGTCGAAAAGCCCGGAAACAATCAACCGCAGGATATGGACACCGGTCTCCGCATGCCAGCCCCACGCAGCAATGGACATGAGCTTGGCCGTATTCCCGGACAGGCCGCTGTAGTACGCCTGCTCCACTGCCGGCGGCGGCGGTCCGGGGTACAGGTATACCGGCGTCTGAAGGGCCTCCACAGCCGCCCATACCGGCTCGAAACGTTCATCGTCGAGCGAAATTCCATGGGCCGTGCCGTATAGCCGGACACCCGCGAACCGCAGCTCCGTAATCGCGCGGTGTATCTCATGCACAGCGGCATCGACGTCGCCGAGAGCAACTGTGGCAAAGCCTGAAAATCGGTCCGGGTAGGCTGCAATGGCAGCAGCAATCTGGTCGTTGCTGCTTGCGGCAAGCGCCGTCGCTTCATCCGACGGCAGCGCATCCAGGCCGTCGGCTGTCAGTGAGAGGACCTGGAGATCCACCCCGGCCTCATCCATAGCCCGTATGCGCGCTTCGCCTATTTCCAGCAGGGCAGGCTCCATGCGTGCGCGCAGTTTTGCCGGTGGGCCGGTGGCGAGCTTGCGTGTAGCTGCGGCAAAATCAGCGGTCAGGACGTGCTCTTCCAGTGTGACAATGCGCATCAGGGGAGGGAACTCCAGTGAATCCGGGTTGAAGGGAACTGCCGTGGCGGAACGGGGTCATTTTAACCGGAACAGGATATCCGCCAGGCGTCTGTTTCCAGTAAGGGCAATCTTATGAGGCACTTTCAAGGGAACTTTTACCCGTGCAACACGGCTGCACGCATGCGCTTGCCCACACGCAGTACCAGGGTCGCGGGCAGGCTGCCGACAGCGATATACGGGGTACCCACCACCTCCCCGGCGATGCGAATGGAACCTTGCTTCAGCTTGCGGGTTGCGTCCGTGGCAGAATCGGCCAAGCCAAGCTGCAACAGCAGCTTATCAAGCCGAATTTGTTGTGCGGCCTCGGTCCAGCCGACCTCGCTTGCGAGTACGGCAACCTCTTCAACATGCTCCGGCGCTTCATCCCGCTGGAACTGCCGCGCCCACCCCTCGTCTGCCTCGCGCACCGCCTCTGCCGGGTAGTAGCCGCCGACGATAGTACGTGCCAGCCGCTTTTTGGCTTCCATCGGGTGCAGTGTGCCGCTTGCAATCTCAGCCTGCATCGCGGCAATCTCGCTCGTGCGTGTGTCGGTCAGCAGCTCCCAAAAGCGCCACATCAGTGCGTCTGAAATAGACATGATCTTGCCGTACATCTCTCCCGCGGGCTCATGGATGCCGATAGCGTTTCCGAGCGATTTCGACATTTTCTGCACGCCGTCCAGCCCTTCAATGATGGGCGTCATCAGCACAATCTGCGAGGGCTGGCCGTAGTGCCGCTGCAGTTCGCGGCCAATCAGCAGGTTGAACTTCTGATCCGTGCCGCCGAGCTCGACATCGCACTGCAACGCGACAGAATCATACCCCTGCGCCAGCGGGTACAACATCTCGTGCAGCGAAATCGGCTTCTCCTCCTCCCAGCGTTTGTGGAAGTCATCACGCTCAAGCATCTGCGAAACCGTGAATTGTGCCGCAAGCCGGATGATGCCCTCAAAGCCGAGCTTGTCAAGCCATTCAGAATTAAACCGGACCTCTGTCTTCTCCCGGTCGAGAATGCGAAACACCTGGTCGGTATAGGATTTGGCATTTTCATCGATCTGCTCGCGCGTGAGCGGCTTGCGCGTGGCGGAGCGGCCTGTCGGATCGCCGATCAGCGAAGTAAAGTCGCCGACCAGGAAAATGACCTGGTGCCCAAGATCCTGAAAGTGCTTGAGCTTGCGCATTAGCACGGTATGGCCCAGGTGCAGGTCGGGCGCGGTCGGATCAAAACCGGCTTTCACCCGCAACGGTGTGCCGGTTTTGCGGGATTGCTCCAGCCGCTCGCGCAGGTCCGCGACGCGGATGATCTCGGCTGCGCCCTTCTGCAGCAGGTCGAGCTGTTCCTCTACCGGAGCGAATGTTCGGAGGGATGGCCGGCGCAGGCCGGGCGATTGTTCTATCGGGTCCATCGAGTCTATCGATTCCATGAAGGCCCAGTATAGAGGCGAGACATAGACTCGATACCGCAACATGGAAGAACCCGCACGAATGCAGGCTCTCTCCATCGCAATGTAAGTCGTTTGAGATTAGCTCGCGAGAAGCGTGCCGAGTTCCTGG
The DNA here is from genome assembly GCA_964235655.1 of uncultured Acidobacteriaceae bacterium. Classification (GTDB taxonomy): domain Bacteria; phylum Acidobacteriota; class Terriglobia; order Terriglobales; family Acidobacteriaceae; genus EB88. The sequence goes on along the minus strand of CAXSBB010000018.1, from coordinate 51,901 downwards.
AGCTTGCTGTTGGGGCCGCCGGCCGCGGTGGTCGACTTACTTAGCTTCTGCAGCAAGGTGGTGATCGCCGCATCGTCCGGGGTGCCGGCCTGAAGCAAACTCTTCAAGTTCTTGAGGTCGCTGGCAATGGACTTGAGGCCCTCGTCCTTGCTTGCGTCGAGCTCTGTTGCCCAGGTATCAATGTTCTGGATCGCGGCAGGTACCGGAACCTTTTTCGGGCCGTTTTGTAGAGCCTGGATTGTCGCGTCCAGGGTAGGGGAAGCCATATATGTTTCTCCTTATGTTCAAGATCGAACGACCATTAAGATGTCGAGCATTAAGATGTCGAGACTGTGACATCAAGATGTAGAGGCTGTGCCCACGTAGTCGGTAGCATCGGGCAATTGCTGTTGACGGCACAAAGCCTCCAACGTCAGACCACGGTCTATTCTTAGAGAAGGAAAATATGGCAACTCCAGCCTCAAAAAGCTGTACCGTTTGCGGCCGTGAGATCGCTTGGCGTAAGAAATGGGAGCGTAGCTGGCCTGAAGTCAAATACTGTTCCGACGGCTGCCGGCGCAGGGCAAAATCCACAACCGCAAGCGGCGAGGATGGAGCGCTGGAAGCCGCGATCCTGGCGCTGCTGGCTGAACGCGGCGCGGGTAAAACCATCTGCCCGTCAGAAGCCGCCCGCCGCGTCGCGCCGCGCTCTGAGGACCGCGCAAGCTGGGAGCCTCTGATGGAGCCCGCCCGCGCCGCCGCTCGTCGCCTCCATGCCGCCGGGCGGCTCGTCATCATGCAACAAGGGCACTCGGTAAACCCGAGCCATGCTAAAGGCCCCATCCGGCTTAAGCTGGTCTAGCTCACTTCTGATCTACAGTGGCTGACTTGGACGGCTGCGCTGGTCGGTTAGCGCGTCCTCGGTCGGCCTGGGGGATTAGCAAGCAGATGGGAGGACAGAATGGGGCGCAACCACTGGTGAGCGCAGTGAAAACACAAGCTGTAGGAGAATATGCAGATAGGGATACAAGCCACGGCTCCAGGCGTCCCTCCGAAAGTGTGTTGGGGCCATTGTGGCTGATGGAAGAAGTGCACGATGACGATGGCACCGCTCACCGTGCCGGAGAGAAAGGAGCCCAGACTCGTCAGCGCCCATTTTCGTGGGTTGGGTGGCGGTTCTTGTGCGGGTCGGGGGATGATAGCCCGCATACGGGGGAACACGAGGGGATGCAACCACTGGTTAAAGCAATAGCAGCTCACGATGTAGGAAAGCAGACAGATGGGGATAAGGGCCAGGGCTCCGAGCGTCCCTCCGAAGCGGTCCTGCGGCCAGTGCGGCTCATGGCGGAAATGCATGAGGATGATGAAGCCGCTTGCTACCGACGTGAGCGAGGAACCCAGAAGTATCAACGTACGCTTCATGTCACAACCACTCCATCATGTTCGCACGAGCGTGATCTCACCCGTTGGTTCACCGATCTCGTGGTGACCTGTGAGGTTGGTTTGTTCCCTGTGTTTGAGCAACGCTCTCTGGGCAGCCACCGGGCAGGCGGGAAAACCGCGTTCTCTTGATATTCTGAAAGCCATGGCAGTCACGCTCTCCCTCACCGGCAAGGTCGCGCTCATCACCGGCGGCTCACGCGGCATCGGAGCAGAAACCGTGCGGCTGTTCACGCAGGCCAGCGCACGGGTCGTTTTCAACTATCGTGCGGCAGCCGACGCAGCAGAGTCGCTTGCGACCGAATGCGGCGGCCCGGACCGGTGCCGCGCAATTCAGCAAGAGCTCGGCACCAGCGACGAGGGCCGCACCCTGGTCGAGCAGGCGATTGTGCAATGGGGCCAGCTCGATGCGCTGGTAGTAAATCACGGCATTTGGCCCTCGCATGACGCACCCATTGACACCATGCCGGACGCGCAATGGCGCGGCACCATGGGCATCAATCTTGACAGTGTATTCGGGCTAGTACAGGCAGCAGTGGCGCGGTTCCAGACCCAGGGCAACGGCGGCCACATCGTGCTGGTAGCCTCCACCGCCGCGCAGCGCGGCGAAGCGTTCCATGCCGACTATGCCGCGTCCAAGGGCGCGCTGCTTTCCTTCACCAAGAGCCTGTCGAGTGAGCTTGCAGGGCAGGGCATCCTGGTCAACTGTGTAGCTCCCGGCTGGGTTGCCACCGATATGTCAGCCCCCGCACTTGCGACCGCCAGCGGCAAAGCCAAAATTTTCAGCACCATCCCGCTGGGCCGCGTCGGCACTGTCACAGAGGTGGCAGCTCCTATCCTGTTTCTATGCACCCCGTATGCGGGCTTCATCTCCGGCGAAATCCTCAACGTCAACGGCGGCGCCGTGCTGGTGGGCTAGCGTGAGCTTTCTATCAAAATTCGCAATCGTGGGCTTGTTGCTGTTGCCTCTATCCGGCGTCCCGCAGACCGCGCCCGCCACGGACGCCAACACCAGCGACCCGCAAGCCGTCACGCTGATGGCGCAAATGCTCACCGCGCTCGGCGGTCCCAAGTGGCTGGGCATCCACAACGTGTATGAAGAGGGCATGACCTCGGGCTTCTACCAGGGCAAACCCACCGGGTCCATCGGCAAGTTCTTCTCCCTGCGAACGGTACCCGTATCGCGCACCGACGCCGGCATGCAGCGCACCGAGTTCACCAAAAAGCGTGATGTGGTCACTATCCTGCTCGCCGACCAGGCCTGGGAGATCACCTACCGGGGCAAGCGCCTGCTGCCCCCCGAGGAGTACGGCGCAAGCTTTCGCCGCCGCGATCACTCGCTCGACGAAGCCATTCGCATCTGGCAGCACGAGCCCGGCACGGTGCTGTTCTTCGGAGGCCACAAGTTTGTCGACCGCCATCTGATCGACGAAATCAACATGCTCGATGCCGGCAATGACAACATCACCTTGCAGCTCGACGCGGACACGCACCTGCCGGTAAAGATTTCATTTACCTCGCGCAACCCGCTCTACAAAGACAAGGACGAGGACGCGGTCGAGTTCGCCGACTACCACCCGGTCGAAGGCATCCCCACCCCGCTGAACCAGACCATCTACCACAACGGCGACATGACCGCGCAACGCTACCTGACGCATGTGAGTTATAACGTGCCGGTACCGCCGGATGCATTTGACGTGGATGCAACAGCGGCGAAACTGAAGCGGTGAAGCAATTTTACCCCGCTTCGCCGTTCGTTTGACCCTTGTTGGAACTGGCTCGCAAATACAGCAGCAACGGCAACCCGGCAGAAACTCCGATGAGTACCGTAACCAGCACGGGTACCCACCAAAGTCGCAGACGCTTTCGTTCCAGCCGCGCGAGATGCAGGACACAAATCGCAGTCAGCAGCAGGTCAAGCGCAAAGAATGTGCTGATACGATTGGCAAAGAGTTCCTGCGCAAACAAGCGTAAGTTCATGCCATGCGCCGCAAGCCACGGGAGAAAAGCCGACATTGGAACGGCAACACCTGCGATAAAAAGGATCAGGTAGAGCGTTTTGCGAGGCATGGCCCTACTCTGCGACAGCCGTTTTCGCAACGCAACAGAAAAACGCTCTCGAAGTAAAAGCAGAGCAAAAGCAAAGTAAGTATCACGTAAGAAAACCCGTGTCATCCTGAGCGAAGTCGAAGGACCTGCTTTTGCCTTGGACCTTCGCGCCGACACCCGGAAAACAGCAGGGTACAGTCTCCGCCTTTGCTCTAAAAGTTCTGTGCCATGGCAAGCACCAGCGCATCGATGACCCCGCGCGCACCCGCACCGGGATGGTCGTTGCAGATCACAGAAAACACAAGCAACCTGCCGCTGTCAGCCGTCAGAAAGCCGCTCAGCGCGTCCACCTCTCCCAGGGTGCCGGTCTTGGCCTGCACGCGACCGTGCAGCGTAGGCAGGCGTCCCGCGATCGTTCCATCCACCCCGGCAACCGGCAGGGAGCTGCGCAGCAAGGCCCCCCAGGGCTGCGTCAGGCTATAGCGCAGCAGCGTAGTAAGCGCACGCGGTGTCACCTGGTCCTTCGTCGACAAACCGGACCCGTCATAGAGCAGAAAATCATCCGGAAGCACCCTGGCCTGCACGGTTGCAAACGCCCGCACCACCCGCGCACCCTGCGCGGAGGAGCCGTCGGCCCCCTCAGCCCGACCCAGCAGGCGCAGCAGCAGCTCGGCATGCAGGTTCTGCGAAACCTTGTTCGTCACCATCACCAGATCGGACAGCGGCGGCGAACTTCGTGCGGCAACAATCTGCCCGGCACCTGTCGCAGGCTGAAGGGATGTTGACCCGGCAGGCAATGTGCGCAGCACCACGGGCGCATGCGTCTGGGCTGTAAACGATTGTGTCTCCGCAGGCATGCGGTGCTCCACGCTCGCGCCGCCCGCGACAGAGATGCCCGCCCGCATCAGCGCGGCGCGAAACGCCTGCCCCGCAAACCGTGCCGGATCGTCAAGTGCAATAGCCAGGTGGACCGGCGTTCCCCCGGCAGGCAAGCTCCCATAGACGCGCAAGCCGCCTTCAAGAACCCGCGCAATGCCGAGCGCAGGCATGCTTCCGGCGGCTGAAGTCACCGCGGTAACCAGCAGCCCGCTTTCCAAACCGGGTACCTCCGGCAGCCAACTTGCGGCTACGGGCTGCCCCGCCGCAGCGCCGGGCGCAACGGCAAGGTAGCGGACATCATCGTTTACCGGTAGCGCAGAGATCGCGGCCCCGTACTCCCATTGCAGATCGTCCCATCCCCAGCCTGCGCCGTAGCGCTCGTCCGGGAACAGCGTGTCATCCGCAATCACCGACCCCTCAACCGAGCGAATCCCGCCGGCAAGTACCTGCGCGGCAAGCATATCGAGCGCGGCTAAAGGTGGATTAGGCCGCTCCGTTTTGCCCGCATACGGGTACACCCTGCCTGAAAGGGTAGGGTCTGCACCGCCCACCAGCCGCAAGTCGCCGTGCAACGTACCTGCCGCATCCACAGTGCCTTCAGCCGTTACCCGGGTGCCCAGGGTATACGTGGGCGCAAGCAGAGCCAGCGCGGCTGCGGTGGTAAACAGCTTGGCGTTTGAGGCAGGCTCAAAGAGTTCGCCGTCACGGCGCGCATACAGCACCGCACCGGTTGCCGCGTCTACAACAGAAACGCCCCAGTGCGTGCGCAGCTCGGCCTGTGTTGTCAGCAGGGCCTCCGCAACAGCTGCCATGGGGCGAGCGGGCTGAGGAGTTTGCGCCCATCCGTTCTGCGAAAAGGGCAGAGCAAAGGTCAGCAGCAGGGCATGAAAGCGAATGCGCATCGTGCCCCGGAGTGTAGCACCGGTCCTTCATCCCGCCTGCCCGTTTGTGTCACTTGAGAAAATGTGTGCGAAGTCGCAAAACAAGAAGTCAGAAAGTAACCCGTGTCATCCTGAGCGAAGTCGAAGGACCTGCTTTCGCCTCTCCCGGTGTCATCCTGAGCGAAGTCGAAGGACCTGCTTTCGCCTTGGAACTTCACACCGTCGCACAAACAGCAAGTGCCATCCGGTCTGCATGCCCTTGGCTCCATGTAACCTCATGCGTATGCCTTTCGCCCAACGCCTCCAGATGAACTGGCAGCTCCGTACTCGTTCGCTCCCGGTCGGGAGCCGGACCCTGATCCTGGGCATCGTCAACCTCACTCCGGACTCGTTTTCAGGCGATGGTCTTCTACCCTCGGAAATACCGCTCAACGAGACCCGCGCAGGCGCGCAGGGCATTCATCTGCTGGGCGAGCGCAGCCGCGGGGCACTGCCGCGCGAGGCAGGCCGTGCTGTAGCTTATGCACTCAGCCTGCTCGATGCCGGTGCCGACCTGCTGGACATCGGTGCCGAATCCACCCGACCGAACTCCGGCGCAGGCAGTGACCATGCCATTTCCCCTGCCGAAGAGCAGGACCGGCTGCTGCCGGTGCTTGAAGCCGTTCTCCGGGAGCGGCCCGACGCCGTTCTCTCAGTCGATACCTACCGGGCTGCCACCGCGCAGGCCGCCCTTGCCGCCGGGGCGGAGATTATCAATGACGTCAGCGGCTTTCTATGGGACCCGGCCATGGCTGACGTATGCGCTGCGGCCAGGTGCGGCGTCATCCTGATGCACACGCGCGGCAAGCCCGATGACTGGCGCAGCCTGCCCGCTCTGCCGCCCCGTACCGTGGTCCCGCTGGTACTGGATGGGTTGAGCAGTCGCCTGGCCGCCGCACAGGCAGCGGGCGTAGAAGAAAACCGGATCGCGCTGGACCCCGGTTACGGCTTCGGCAAAGCATGGGAGGCGAACTACGCTTTGCTGCGAGGCCAGCATGATCTGCTGCCGCTGGGTCGGCCCCTGCTGGCCGGAGTTTCGCGTAAATCGTTTCTGGGCAGGACGCTGGAGCGCCGGTTTGAACTCCCTGCCGTATCGCCCGCGCAGCGGGATACAGCCACCCTTGCCGCTTCTGTTGCGGCCATTTTGAACGGATCTAGTCTGCTGCGGGTGCACCAGGTACGGCCCGCATTGGAAGCAGCCGCAATCGCCGATGCCGTGCTGGACGTGAAACGCCCTCTCTTGCAAGATGAATCCACGTAAGGCTACTCGCGCTTCTCGCTTGCGTCGTGTACATGATTGGACTCAAAATTTACAATGTGCCATTGGCCCTGCACCAACGTCCACACACGGGTGTAGCGAAACTCCCCTTCGATCGGCTTGCCGCTGTACAACCCGTGCAGATGGACCTTGGAGGTTACAACCGCGGTGGTGCCATAAATGCGGATCTTGCGATCCATCACGTTCAATTGGTTGATGCTTTGCTGACCGCCGAGCCGCGCCTGCAGCTCGTCGCTTTTACTCTCCATCGTACCGTCTGGACCGATAGCGACATAGCTTTCAGCCAGCAGGGCTGCCATTGTGTGATTGTCGCCGGCCAGCAGGGCGGTCTGCCACTGTTTTTCAAGTTCCTCAATTTGCTTCTGCGAGGAATCTTTATGCCCTGTACCGGGTACAGGAAGCCTCATGGCAGGGGCCGTCAGCGCGCACAACAGGAGCGTAAGTAGCAGCGCAATGCCATGCCTATGATGCTTCGACAATCGATTTAGCGATCCTGGAATGCCCATATGCGTATCTCTAAACGGGATGGCAGGTACCCGACAGGAGATATCTTATACGTTAAAGCAATTGCATATCTATGCGCCGGTTTTATACGTGATGCACATGCCTAAAGTCACTCCGGCGTTCAGGCTATAGCGTGCAGGTCTTCGACAGCGCGCTCCTTCATGCGCTGGTACAACCCGGCTACTACATATTTCTGAAAGTGCGGCGTAGCTCGGTGCGCCTCCTGCGCAACGCGGTCTGCATATTGCTCATAGATCAGCACAGTATCCGATGTTTCCTCGCTCCAGTGCGGGATGTACGCTACGCAGCCCGGCTCCTTGCGAGACTCAGCGGTCAGCTGCCGCAGCCACTCCGTCACATCCTGGCGGTCTTCCGGGGCAAAGCGCATGCGTACCAGAAAGCTCACAGTTCCTGCCATGGTCTCAGGCCCTTTCCCCATGCAACTCCCTGAGCGCCGCGCGAAAGCCCGGCAGCTCCATCGTCTGGTCGCGGTCCGGTCCGGTCGAAATCATGCCGATCTTCGCACCCGACTCCCGCTCCAGAAAGCTGAGGTAATCCTTGGCAAGCTGCGGCAGCTCGTCGTAATGTTTCACGGTCTCGGTAGATTGCTCCCAGCCCTTCAGCTCGGTGTACACGGGCTCAATGGACTCAATGCCGCGCACGTCCGCAGGCATGGTATCGACCAGCTTGCCGTCGATTTCATACCCGGTGCAGACCGGGATAGACGCCATCGTGTCCAGTACGTCCAGCTTGGTCACCACCAGCCATTCCGTGCCGTTAATCATGTTGGAGTAGCGCAGCAGCGGCAGGTCAAGCCAGCCGCAACGCCGCGGGCGCCCCGTCACCGCGCCGAACTCCGCGCCGCGCGTGCGCAGTTGTTCCCCCGCCTCACTGTGGATCTCTGTCGGGAACGGCCCCTCACCCACCCGCGTGACATACGCCTTGGTCACGCCGATCACAGTGCCGATCCGTGTCGGGCCTACCCCCGTGCCGGTAGTCGCGCCGCCCGCCGTGGCCGAGGATGAGGTCACAAACGGGTACGTGCCATGGTCGATATCAAGCATGGTGCCCTGCGCGCCCTCAAACATCACGCTTTTGCCCGCGTCAATCGCGTCATTCAGCAGCTTGGCCGTATCGACCACAAACGGGCGAATCTGCTCGGCCACCGCCGCATAGTCCTCATACATCCGCGCCGGGTCCAGCGGGTGCGTGCCGAACAGCGCCTGCGCAATCGTGTTCTTTTCGCGGCAGGCGTTTTCAATATGTGTTCGCAGCAAGTCCTTGTTCAGCAAGTCCACCACGCGCAGCCCGTTACGGGCCATTTTGTCTTCATACGCGGGGCCGATGCCGCGCGAGGTGGTGCCGATCTTCTGGCGGCCCGGTGCGGACTCGGCAGCAAGCTCGATCATGCGGTGGTACTCAAGAATGACCTGCGCGCGGTTTGACACCTTGAGCTGCCGGTCTACGTCCACACCGAGATCACGCAGTTTGCCGATCTCCTTGAGAAATGCCATCGGGTCCAGCACCACGCCGTTGCCGATAATCGCTTGGCAGTCCGGCCGCAGCACACCGCACGGCACGAGCTGCAAAATGAACTTCTTGCCCGCGATGATGACCGTATGCCCGGCATTGTGCCCGCCCGCGTACCGCGCCACAATATCGAACGAGCCCGAAAGTACATCGACGATCTTGCCCTTGCCTTCATCGCCCCACTGGGCACCTAAAACGATTGCTGTCTTTGCTTGCATTGAGATTGCGAAGTGCTCGTTTCTCTGAAAGTGTTCCCGCGTTCCCGGCAGCGCAGCTCCCCTTTGTATGTAGCTGCGCTGCGGCGCAAGGAAGCTCGGATGCCACGCTGATGATATAACGGGCGAATTGTGGCTGTGCATGGCGCGGCTTGGCGAGGAACTTCATGCTCGATGTACACGCTCCACATGAACGTATAGCGGGTTTTCAGGATTTTCTACTGCACCTGCTGACCATCACAGTCGGGTTGCTGATCGCATTGAGCCTTGAAGGGTTAGTAGAGTGGCGGCATCATGTGCATTTAGTGGAGAAAGCACAGGAAACGCTACATGCCGAACTCGTCTACAACGCAGCGCAGTTTCACAAAGCTCTCGAACAAGTGCAGGAGCAACGTGCGATTGTCGATACCAATCTTCACGCATTAGCGCGCATTCAGGAGAACCCGTCTGATAAAGCCGCTCAAAACGAGAATTTACGTGCCACACTTCGAGGGATCGGTCTGCGCGATACGGCATGGAAGACAGCGCAGGCTACCGGGGCGCTCGGCTACATGCCGTACGACGAAGCAGAGCGGTACGCCGACGTATACCAAAACCATGCAGACTACATTGAAGCGGAACAGAAGATTACGACGGATGTCTCTGCATTTGTAGGTCTTCTTTCGAGATATGATCCGTCCGGAAAAGGTAATCTAAATGCTGAAGCGGCCTCGGCGCTCGCTGAGCGATGCGGCATGTGGAGGGCAGATCTGTTCACTCTTTACGTACAAATTAAAGACGCGTCTTTAGCCGATGACGCACTCCTTCAAGGCAAACCTGTACCGCAGAATGCCGTTGAAAACCTCAACTAACGTCCTTTGGAGTTTTGCTAGACTAACTCCATGCCACTCACAACAATCACTATTAACGTCGATGAAAGCAAGCTATCGGCAATAGATCATTTGGCAGAGCAGATGCAGTTAGACCGCAGCAGCTTGCTTGATGAGGCAGTCGGTAACTATTTATGGTTTTAAGAGCAGCAGCGCGCAAGCATTGAGCGCGGTATGAGACAGGCAGATGTAGAGCAGCTTATTCCTCATACTGAAGTAAAGCAGAGCATGGAAGAGCGCATTACAGCTCATAAAGCTTACTTCCTTCAGAAAAGCTGAATCCATTACAGCAACTTCGCAAACTCTCTTGCGGAAACGATGCGAGTGCCAGCATGGCGGACAAGCTCTAATAATCCATGCTTATCGCCCGTAACCAGGTAGTCAGATCGCCCAGCTTCTGCCATGGCTAGCAGAAAGTTATCATCAGGATCAGGCGATCTTGCAACATATGGTAACGGATCGATGTCTTCAGCCGATCTATGAAGAAAGTTGATAAGTCTTCCGGCATTACGAGAACGGATGTTTGCAGCAGGAAAAGGTTTCGATAATGTACGGCGAAGTTCAATAATCTGACTGTTACAAGTGAGTAACTTGTATCGGCCATCAAGCCAGGCTTGATATATGCATCCTGGTATCCCGGCCGGAGATAACAAAGCAGACACCAGGATGTTTGTATCAAGAATTACACGCATGTGCCGCAACCCCTACTGTTTGGGGTTAGCTACTTTTGCCAATTCCAACTCGCGACGTCTTTCCTGTCGCACTTCCTTGACTGCAGCATCGACTTCAGTCTGAACCTGATCAGGATCGAGATCGCGGTTTTGAGCATGAATTTCCGCTACAGCCTCATGAAAAACACGCATAAGTACAGCCTTCTCAACAAACTCTGACTGCTTAGTTGCGTCCATACCTTGATCTTCAAAAAATGATTGCAGGGCTTGATGAGTTTCTTGGGAAACCTCAATGTTCCAGTAAACCGCGTTACTGTTTGACATGGCTACCCTCCTACCATGAGTCTAGCCGATTCCCAGCTTCTCCATAATCCCGCCCTTCTTCGGCTCCGCCCCAAGCTGCTTCAAAATCCCCAGCTCATCCGACGATCCCCATCTCTCCACCATCTTGCCGCCTTCAAACCGCGCAATCTGCACGCCGCGTGCCTTGATCGTCTTGCCTGTAGGCGCAATGCCCTGGAAGTCGCCGCTGTGCGTGCCGGTAATGGTGTACGCCAGTGCCACGGTATCCTCGTCGGCGGTGATGTGCTCAGGCGTCGCTTTCAAGTCCGGGAAGGCTGTGCGCATCTCTGCGAACAGGTCGATGTAACCTTGCGCGCCGGGACCCTGGGTTGGCCCCGGATCATGTTCGATAACAGCGGGCGAAACCAGCTCGCGCATGGCTTCCAGATTGCCTGAGTTGATGGCTTCGCCAAACTTGGTTTGTGTCTGTATGTTCAATTCTTTGCTCATCTCCACTCCGATGCGGCGCGGGGAAAAGCGGGTGCCCCATATTTCGCAGGGACGTGGCACCTACACACTCCGTAACGCATGTCTCTACCTGATCCTGGTTACCGCTGTCCCGCGCTGGTATGCTGGCTTCGTGCCCAGCCCGATCATCACCACTATCCAAAGCCACATCCTTGAGCAGCAGCGCCAACAGGGCGAAGCCTCCGGTACATTTTCCTGGATGCTCTCCGGCATCACGCTCGCCACAAAAATGATCGCCGCTGAAATCCGCAAAGCCGGCCTCAATGATGTCTACGGCGCAGCCGGGGCAACCAACGTGCAGGGTGAGGCACAGCAAAAGCTAGACGTCTTTGCCAATGAAGCCATGCTGCACTGCCTTGGCCTGCGCGACTCGGTGGCCGCGTTGATCTCGGAAGAAAACGACGAGCCGGTTTTCCTCGACCGCTCCGGTCACAAGGGCAAGTACATCATCGTGTTCGACCCGCTCGACGGCTCGTCCAATATTGACGTCAACGTGAACGTCGGGACCATCTTTTCGATCTTTCGCCGCGAACCCGGCACCGGCATTGAGGACGCGCTATTGCAGCCCGGCACCCGGCAGGTCGCGGCAGGCTACGTGGTCTACGGCCCTTCCACGGTGTTCGTTTACACCACCGGCAACGGCGTCCATGGCTTCACGCTCGACCCGGCTATCGGCGCCTATGTGCTGTCGTTCGCTAACATGCAGATGCCCGCGCAAGGGCAGTACTACTCTGTGAATGAAGCGAACTACGACACGTTTTCGCCTCAGTACCAGGCGTACCTGACCGAGCTGCGCGCGGGCAAGCTCAACGGCAAACCGTACAGCTCACGCTACATCGGCTCGCTGGTGGCTGACTTCCACCGCACCCTGCTCAAGGGCGGCGTGTTCCTGTACCCGCCGACAGAAAAGCAACCGAAAGGCAAGCTGCGCCTGCTGTATGAGGCCAATCCGCTGGCCTGGATCGCCGAGCAGGCCGGGGGCCGTGCGCTGGGCAGCCATGGCCGCATTCTCGATATCCAACCTGAAAATATCCACGAGCGCACTTCACTCATCGTCGGCAGCAAGGTGGAAGTGGATCGGCTTGAAGCACTGCTGGGCCGCTGAGCAAGCCTCCTAACAGCCGAAACAATATAAAGTTGCGCGCAACCGTTTCGGCACCTATGTGTTTCCTCTAGTGCAAGATCGAGGTGCACTATGCGGAACTTCAAGACAGCAATAATCGCAAAGTGGTTTACCGGCGCGGCTCTCGCAGCGGCGCTCGTGGTGGCAACTCCGCATAAGGCCGAGGCACAAGTCGGCTTCGGCATCCAGGTAGGCAGCTACCCCGCATACGGCTACCAGCAGGGCTACGGGAACCCGTACGCAGGCCGGGAGTGGCAGCGTCAGCAGTATATCGAGCACGAGCAGCATGAGCAGTTTGAAGCCGAGCGCGCCGCCCAGTGGCGTCATGAGCAGTGGGAGCAGCAGCGATATTACAGCCATGACCGTGACGGCTGGCGCGGGCATGATGACGGCTACCGCCATGACGGGGATCGCTACTGACAGCTAACCGATTTGTAGTCTTTCCGCATAGAGCGCAGCGCCTGCTGCGCTCTTTTGTTGCCCCAAAACTCCGGTACGACGTACCTCCAGCCGGATGGGCAAGCCGTGCCTGCTAAAGCTTGTTCTCCGCTGAGACGATCTGGGAAAGCTCGAAATTGCAACGCAGAAGTTTGCAACCTCCATCCGCAAGCGGCTCTCGGGAATCCAACCTCCATGCCTGAGCTTCCTGAAGTGGAAACCATAGCCAATGGTGTCCACGCCCGCGTCGCGGGAGAAACGATCCTGTCGGCCTGGTTCAGCGCCAAGCCGGAGCCCTTCAAGACCGCTCCGATGCTGCTGGCCGACTCGCTGCCGGGCCGGACCATTGCCCGTGTGCGCCGCGTCGGCAAGCACATCGTAGCCGAGCTTGCAGCCGCCGATGGCCGTATCGAGTCGGAATTGTTGATTCATCTCGGCATGACGGGCCGCCTGTTGGTAGCGCAGCCTGAAGTTGATCTGCCGCCGCATACGCATGCGCAGCTTACGCTATCGTCCGGGCGAGAGTTACGCTTTGTCGACGCACGACGCTTCGGACGCCTGGAGCTGCGCATTCTAACGGATAGGGGCGGGTTTGCCGGCCCCGGTACAGAACCGCTGACTGTCAGCGAAGCAGACTTCATCGCTCTCTTTGTGGGGCGGTCGGTTGCCATCAAGTCCGCCCTGCTCAACCAGTCGCTGCTGCACGGGGTAGGTAACATCTACGCCGATGAAAGCCTGCATCGCGCGGGTATTCGGCCTTCGCTCGCTGCCGGCAAGGTTTCGCGCCCGCGCCTGCGTCGCCTGCACACAGAGTTGCAGTCCGTGCTGCGTAGCGCGATTGCGCTCGGCGGCTCCTCCGTATCGGATTACGTGGATGCCGAAGGGGTACGGGGATTCTTTCAGCTGGAGCACCGTGTATATGCGCGCGCCGGGCTGCCGTGCCTTACCTGCGGCAAGGGTACGATCCGCCGCACAGTGTTGGGAGGCCGCGGCACGCACAGCTGTGCCAAGTGCCAGCATTGAGGATGAGGCTTTCTGTTGCAGATTACAGAATCTGATTTCTGAAAGAGTCTGCCGAGCATATCTATGAAAATTGGAAGAAATCAAGTTTCAATCGAACGTAAGCTGTTCATTTTTATAGACTCCATCTTCGGCATAAAAATTGCTTATACCCGGTATGAGCATGTTGGAGGTTTCGGGCACTGACCCGTAAACCCTGATGTAAGAATGACTCGTTCCCCGGCTGCGGCTGGTGGACACCTTGACCGCAAGCAATACATTGGGTCAGGCTTGAGAACGATCTTCAGGAGGCCAGTGACTGGCCATACAAAAAGGCCGCCAGTTGGCGGCTTTTTTGCTTTCCCAAGCTCAAACTTTTCATTCGAACTTGCCTGCTTGCGCTTGCAGACTATGGCAGGTAGGGGTAGTATCAGGTTTGAACTCCTGCGAGCATTGTCTATAGAGGACGCGAAAGTGCTCGCCGCCCTGACAGGCTGGCAGCTCAGGTGGACACAGTAGTCAACGGGATTCAAAGTTCCACGCAGCCAGGTTATCCTTTCGGAACTATTGGAGTACCCGCTCACCGGCATCTACATATATTTAGGTATGACCTGGAGATGTTGGGAAACCGGCAATCACCACTGCTGAATACGTAGTAGTAATTTTCCTGGAGGCGCACATCCGGCCGCAGGTACGCACGAGGGACGTGCACGAATGAGTACAGAACACACTGAGCCTACCGCCACCTACGGCGATGATGGGCATAGCGCAGGCAGCGCGGATACTGCCTCGCAGGCAGGGGAACCCGGCGGCCATACGGCGCAGGGGCTCGGGAACAACAGTCGCAGACGGCGCCGTCGCCGTAAAAGTAAAGGCCCGGCAACAGCCGTTGCTGCCCCGCAGCAGTCTGGGGAAGATGTCGAACCTACCCCCTTACCCAGCCAGCCGCCTATGCAGGGAGAGAGCTTTCAAGGGCAGATTCCTCGGCAGAACAGCCAAAACAATCAAAATAACCATAGCGGCAGCAAACGTAAGAATGGCCGCAAACGCACCGGGGGCGGTACAAACCCACCGCCTTCCAGTGCCGGACCGGGCAATGGCGGTCCACGCCAGGGGCGGCCTCATGGCGCTTCCCAAAATGGCGGCGGTTCGCAAAGCGGAGGCAGCTCGCAAAGTGCTCCCCGGCCCCCATGGCGGCAGCGTACAAGTGAAGGCCCCGACGGCAATCGCGAAGGTGCCCGAGGCGGTTTCGGCAGTGAGCCTTTCGCAAACGCGGGCAATGGAGGCGGCGGACGCAAAGGCAAGTTCGGTCGTCGCGGCCCAACCAGCTTTGTGGGGCCCATGGATCATTCCTATCGCATGGTGAACGGCAATGTCGCTGACGGCGCGCCTTCCACCATGGACTTCCGCAACAACACGGCAAACGGCAACATCCATGGCCGCAACGACCTGCCGCAAGGGGAACCTGCCCCAGCTATAGAGACCGGCGCAAGAACGCGCATCATCTGCTTCATTGAAGATTTATTTGTCGTAGCGAAAATGCAGGAGGCAGCCCGCAAACTCGGCATCAAGGTGCAGTTTGCCAAGGCTGAAAAGGAAACGATTGCCGCTATTACGGATGCCCCGGAAGCGGATAGGCCGTCGCTCATCGTATTCGACCTAAATAATGCCAACGCCAAGCCGCTAACGCTGATTCCCAAGCTCAAGGCAAAGCTGAAGCGTTCCACCTCCATCATCGGCTTCCTGCAGCACATTCAGGGCGACCTGAAGCTGAAGGCAACCGAGGCCGGCTGTGATTCCGTAATGCCCAAGGCCGCTTTCTCGCAAAATTTGCCCAATCTGCTTCGGCGGCATGGCTTTGCGGAAGAAGAAGAAATGCTCGAGGCATAGTCACTTACCATTCATAAAAAAGGCCCGCAAATGCGGGTCTTTTTTTATGCTCAGTTATCCGGGCGGCCATCCCATGGCGCGTCCGCCCAGTACGTGCACATGCAAGTGGTTAACAGTTTGCCCACCATGCTCGCCGGAGTTGATAACAGTTCGAAAACCTTCAGTAAGACCTTGCTGCGCTGCAATCTCACCGGCCACAGCAAGCAAGTGGCCCAGCAGCTTTGAGTGCTCCCGTGCCGTGTGTGCCAGGGATTGCAGGTGCGCACGCGGAATCACAAGAAAATGCACCGGGGCTTGCGGCGCGATATCGCGGAAGGCAACTGCTTGTTCATCCTCATACAGTGCGGGTACAGGTAAAGTTCCTGCAGCGATTTCGCAAAAAATGCATTCCATGGGATGAGCATAAGCCAGTGCCGGGCTGCCTTGTGTCTTGTGGTGAATACACCCTTCCAAAGCCTGATTAACAACAGAAAAATCTCATTGACGCTTGTATAAGATAGGCCGCATTCTGATGTTACCGGGTGAAGCTGCCGCTTTGTTCGACCGGATGCTCCCACATCTTCTCGTTCTCGCCCCATCTTAGCGACTTCGAACCGTATGCAACCGGCACGCAGCCGGCTCCTTACCCGGAGCCTTTTTAGACCCTTCCACATCAGGAGTCTCCAAAATGAAGGCCAGTCTCTCCGCTCTCCTAGTATTGTTAGCAGCGCCGCTTGCCGCGCAAGCTGCTGAGCAGCTCATCCCCGCGGGCTCCATTGTGCAGTGCACGGTAGCCGAACCGAAACTTTCGTCCAAAACAGCCGACATCGGCGACCCGGTTCTTTGCCAGGTGAGCCATGCGGAGATGTACGGCCGCGCCACCTTCCCTTACGGCAGCTACCTGGTAGGCCGTTTTGAGGACTACAAGGACCCGGGCCACTTTGTGGGCAAGGGCTTTATGGAGCTGAAGTTTGACCGCATGGTCATTCAGCCCGACACGATCATCCCGATTGCCGCAAAGGTTGTGTACGTGCGCGGTTATAACGTGGACAAGCAGGGAAGAATCCTGGGCAAAGGGCACCCCGTGCGCGATGTCATTGAATGGTCCCTGCCTATCCTGTGGCCGCTTGATCTGATTTCTCTGCCGCGCCGCGGGCCGCGCCCGGAGCTGAAGGAAGAAACCAAGCTGACGCTCAAGATCATGGATGATATCGGCGTACCGCTTGGAGCAGAGCTGCCGCGTACGGCGTCGGGTCTCACCCGTCGCTCACCGGTTCATTACATCGCTCCTGCGCCGTCGGTCGAGTTCCAGCAACCGATTGCCTATGGGTATCTACCGCCGCCGCCGCCTGTAGTGCCCATCTTTGTGGCAGTACCCGGGCCGGTGATAATACTGCGCAACGGCGCATATTACCGCACGATTAGCTCGAACTAAAATAAAATGACCCTAAAAGTTGTGTCATCCTGAGCGAAGTCGAAGGATCTGCTTTTGCCTTTGACTTTTGCACTTCCACCCTGAAAGAAAAGCAGGTCCTTCGACTCTGCTGCGACTCGCTCAGGATGACGGCTGCCGTGCTGAAGTATCGCTGACGCAACCAAATGCTACACGCACCAGCCCGATCAGCGCCGAAACCTCAATCAGCGGCCTACCACGCCGACAAACGCCTCGCCTGAGTTAAGGCCGAAGACAGCAACTGCCACAGCGATGGCGAGCTCGAAGTCGTTACCGGCCGCGGTGAACGAGAGCGTCGCCGACTGCGTGTAGTCCGCGCCGAGCCGCTTGCCCATCCAGAAGCTGACCAGAAACATAACGACGAAATAAATTACCAGCGGCACCGCGATTCTAAGTACATCGAGCGGCAGCCGCACGATCAGGCTGCCTGGCAATGGGGATGTTGGTCATGCCTGACTGGAAGTGACCGACTACGGCAGCTGTAGACGGCACAAAGTGCCCCAACGCCACCCCAGCCAACATGGCTAGAAAATCCACAGCGTCAGGAAACGATCCAGGAAGGAAAGCTCCTTGCGTGCGGCAGGCGCGCAAATCTGCCCCTGCGTGTAGGGGGTAGCGGCCATTAGTGAACTTCAGGCAGAACGAGTTTAGCTACCGGTATAGGCAACGGCGCACCTTGCAACGTAGTAAACGTAGCTGGACTACAGCAAGCTTTGGAAAGGCGCGCGCGGTCTGCCTGCATGAAGGGTTCCTCTTGCAACCAGGCAAGAGTTTGCCGCAGAACCTGGGCCGCTCCGATATTCGGCGGCATCACAATCCGGTAGTGCATCCACTTGCCGCTGCGCCGCGCTGCAACGATGCCTGCACTGCGCAGGTACGCCAAATGCCGCGAAATCTTTGGCTGACCTTGCGCCAGAATCTCCACGAAATAGCAGACACAAATCTCCTGCTCTCCCATAAGGTTGAGCAGGCGAAGCCGGGTTACGTCACCCAGGGCTTGAAAAAACCGCAGTATGGGGAATGGTGCTGCTTCTGCTGCCATGACTTACTTATACGCATTGACGAATATATTAGCAAGGCATATATTTGGCTTAACAAATGTATTTGGGAGAACGACCATGGCAGAGCAGTTGCTGAATTTGGTGAAGTCGAAGTACGGGGCAGTTGCGGAAAGTACCTTATCGAATGACCATGCCGGCGTGCGCGCGGTGGCTGAAGCCTTCGGCTACACGGCTGAGGAACTGACTTCAATCCCGGCGGAGGCCAACATGGGCCTTTCCTGCGGCAATCCCACTGCAACGGCTCATCTGAAAGCCGGTGAAACTGTGGTTGATCTCGGCTCAGGCGGCGGTCTCGATGTATTTCTTGCCTCAAAGATGGTCGGCCCGCAAGGCCGCGCCATCGGCATCGACATGACGGAGGCCATGATCGAGCGGGCACGTGCGAACGCAGAGGCCGGTGGCTACACCAATGTCGATTTCTATCAGTCCACCATCGACCGCATTCCGCTTCCTGCCGACTCGGTCGATTGCGTCATTTCAAACTGTGTTCTCAATCTCGCCCCTGATAAGCCGGCCGTATTCCGGGAGATTGCCCGTGTCCTCAAACCCGGCGGACGCGTAGCTGTCAGCGACATTGCCCTCAAGCATGAGCTGCCCGAGGCTGTTGCGCAAAGTATGGCCGCCTACGTCGGCTGCATCGCCGGAGCGATCCTGATCGATGACTACATGGATGGACTGCTCGCGGCAGGCTTCGAGCATATCGAGATCGTGGACAGCGGCGCGGACCTGAACGCCTATGCCAAGGTTGAGAACCAGGCCGGTTGCTGCTCGCCCGCCATGAGCGGCGGCAACCCGCTTCAAATCATCGAGGCGGCCTGTTGCACCCCGGCAGCTGCCGAGCTGTCATTGCATGCAGACCTTACAACGCTGCTTTCGCAATACGACGTGAACGCCGCTGCAGCCAGTGTGAAGGTGTACGCGATCAAGCCGCGCTTGAAAGTCTGACGGTATCAACTTGACCCTATCCATAAGGTGCGTACCTCGAAAGGAGCTCCATGCAAAAGATCATCTTCGCTTGCATACATAATGCAGGCCGCTCGCAGATGGCCGCTGCTTTTTTCAACCGGCTGGCGGATGCGCGGCTGGCGCATGCTGTTTCCGCAGGCACACAGCCTGCGAAGCAGGTTCACCCTGTCGTAGTGGCTGCTATGGCAGAGGTGGGCATTGACCTTGCAGCGGCCAAGCCCCAGAAGCTGACAATGGAGCTTGCGCAAGGAGCAGACCTGCTTATCACCATGGGTTGCGGCGATGAGTGCCCCTATGTACCTGGCTTGCGTCGCCTGGACTGGCCCCTACCTGACCCCAAGGGCATGCCTATGGAAGCAGTGCGAAGCATCCGCGATGAAGTGCGTGAACGCGTCCTTGCTTTGCTTGCAGCGGAAAAGCTGCCCACGAAGCCGCTGTAGCTGAAGGATTTGCCACGCGGCGCGCCCGGAGGTATACGGAGGTATGCTGCGTAAGTTCAGGGTTTGGGGAACGGTTTTGTTCCTGCTGCTGGTCATGGTGGCTGAGGTTGCGCTCTCAACGCGGCAGGAGTCGTTCTCCTGGGATGAGGGCGACCACATCTACTCCGGCTACATGAACTGGAAGCACCGCGAGTACAGCCTGAACCCGGAGCACCCTCCGCTCGTCAAGCTGGTAGCCACCTTGCCGCTGCTTGCGCTCCATCTGAAAATCGCACCCCGGCAAGGCAGGTACTTCAAGTCTGAGGCGTACTACGGCGGCCGTGAACTGCTGTTTCGCAACGACCCCAAATACGGCGGTCGCTACAGCGCGGACACGCTGCTGTTTCGTATCCACATGGCGGTGCTGGTCTTCGCGCTCCTGCTTGCCCTGATGTTGTTTCTGGCTGGACGCGAGATGTTCGGTGTGCCTGCCGGGCTTATCGCGATGACGCTGTTTGTATTTGACCCCACGGTGCTGACAAACGCGCCGTTTGTGACGACAGATACGGGCGCGGCGTGCGGCTTCTTCGCTTCCGTGTACACGTTCTACCGCTTTGTGAAAGTGCCGGGTTGGCGGCGCGCTCTTGTGTGCGGCGTGGCTGTGGGATTGGCGCTGGCAGCCAAGCACTCGGCAGTTGCACTGGTGCCGATGTTTCTCCTGCTCGCTGCCGGTGAGCTGGCAGGTCAATGGCGTACTACCGGAAAGTGGCCGCGCCGCACGGCTGTGCCCCTGCTTACAGGTATGCCGGGCATTGCGGCAGTGGCGCTTTTCGTTCTGTGGGGTGTGTACAGCTTCCGCTACGCCATGCACCCGCAAGGCGTGGAGATGCCGCCGCTTGCTCATCAAATGGCATCACTGTCGCCGGGCATACGCGGTGTGATTGTCTTTTGCGCGCAGCACCACCTGCTGCCCGAAAGCTACTTGTATGGCCTTGTCGACGTGCAGCGAGTCGGCAACGGCATGCCTGCGTATATCTTCGGCAAGCTCTACGCGCATGGACAATGGTTTTACTTCCCGGCGCTGCTCTCGCTCAAGTGGAGCGTAGGCGTACTGGGGCTGCTGGCGCTTGCTATAGGTGCCTTCGCAACCGGAAAGGTGCGCCGCCCGCGCGAGGTATTTTTTCTCTCGCTGCCGCCGCTGTTCTATCTTGCAACCGCGATGGCTTCGCCGCTCAACATCGGTGTGCGCCATGTGCTGCCTATATTTCCGTTCGTGTTTCTGCTGGCAGGCGCGGGTGCGGGGTGGCTGGTGCAGCAGCGCCGGGTGTGGAGCTATGCGGTCGGCGTGTTGCTGTTATGGCATGTTGCGGATTCAATGCGCATGTTCCCCAACTACATGCCCTATGCGAACGTTCTATGGGGCGGCCCGGCGAACACGCACTTGTACTTTTCCGACTCCGCCACGGAGTGGGGGCAAGAGCTGAAATGGACGAAGCAATGGCTCGACGCACGCGGTATCAAGCAATGCTGGTTCGCCTACTTTCCAGCGCCGTTTCTGCTGCCGAGCGACTACGGCATCCCCTGCAAGCTGCTGCCGACCGACGACACCATGGGCGAGGGGGACATTCTCCTGCCGCCGGTAGTCCATGGGCCGCTGCTGATCAGCTTCGCCGACCTGAACGGGTTTGAGTTCGGGACGAAAGTGCGGAACCCGTATCAAAAGCTCTTCGAGCGCAAGCCCGATGCCGTGATTGCGAACGGTGTCGCTGTTTTCAATGGGGATTTCTCGCTACCGGAAGCCGCAGCGCTTGCATATGAGCAGAAGGCTGCGGATGCCCTTGAGAAGAACCCGCAAGCAGCCCTCATCGCGGCACGGCAAGCTGTCGCGCTGGTGCCGAACGGCTTTGACGCCAACCTGCGGCTCGGCGACGCATTTGCAGCATTGGGGAACCCGGCAGGGGCGCGCGCGGCCTACACAGTCGCTATGCGCCGTGTGGCTGATATGGAGCCGTCCGCGCAGGAGCATTGGCGACCCGAAGTCACAAGGAAGCTGGCGGCTGTAAGCTCCCGCGACTGAAGTACACTGGAAGCCAATGGCAACGCTCGCAACCGGTGCAGCGCCGGGCCTTATCCAGATTGATCTCTCCCCGCGCAAGCCCGCTCCAAAACCGGAGTGGCTGAAGGCGCGCGCGCCCTCCGGCGAGAACTACCATGATCTGAAAAAGCTGGCTCGCTCGCTCAATCTACACACTGTATGCGAGTCGGCGCACTGCCCCAACATCGGCGAGTGCTGGTCACATCGCACCGCGACCTTCATGCTGCTGGGCAACCTGTGCACGCGGCGCTGCGGCTTTTGCGCGGTGCCCAAAGGCCGCCCTGAGCCGATCGACCATGACGAGCCGCGCCGTGTCGCCGAAGCTGTTGCGCAGCTGGGTTTGAAGTTTGCCGTTATTACCAGCGTTAACCGTGACGACGATGTACTCGGCGGCGCGCGCATCTTCGCCGAGGTGATCGAGCGCATTCGGGAGCAGGCACCGGGCTGCCAAATTGAGGTGTTGATTCCTGATTTTCAGGGCAATGAAGATGCGATTCGCATCGTGGTCGAGGCCGCCCCGGAAATCCTGAACCACAACACGGAGTCTGTGCCGCGCCTGTACCGCGCCGTGCGCTCCGGTGCTCGCTATGAGCGTACCTTGCGGCTGCTCGCCTTTGCCAAGGAGCTTGCGCCGGGGATGGTCACAAAATCCGGCGTGATGGTAGGCCTCGGCGAGGAGACGCATGAGCTGCTTGCCGTCTACCGTGACCTTGCGGCAGTAGGCGTTAATGTGCTGACTATCGGCCAGTATCTGCGACCGTCAAAGGATCACTTGCCCATGGCCCGCTACTATATGCCGGACGAGTTTGCCTACATGAAGACCGAAGCACTTGCCATGGGTTTTCGCCACGTAGAGAGCGGCCCGCTGGTGCGCTCCAGCTACCATGCGCACGAGCAGGCCGGTGCTGCGCAGGCTTACTGACCCTGCATAGCACGAAGTTCAAAAGCTAAAGCAGGTCCTTCGACTTCGCTCAGGATGACACGGTTTTGCCCAACCTTGCCATACCCTCGCCATAATCTACTTTCACCCTCGCTATAACCTGTCTCTACAACCGCTATAACCTGCCTCTACAACCGCTATAACCTGCCTCACACCTGGCCCAGGATGACCCATCATTTCAGTGTCATCCTGAGCGAAGCCGAAGGACCTGCTTTCTCCACTTGCGCCATCAACTGCGCGGCAGAACCACAAACGGTGTTGCCGGTTCAGCCTGCACAACCACCGGCTTGCGCCTGGCCGCTGAAGTAAACCCAAGTCCCCACTCGGGCGACTTGAGACCCGGCATGGGTTTGGCCTGGAACAACCGCTTGGTCTGTTTCGCCATAAACCGTGCCATCACCTTCGACTTCTTGCGGCGCGCACTGTCTGTTGAAATGCCGGTACCCGCATACATCTGCCGGTACAGCTTTGACAGGAACATGAATGCGACACGTGCCTTCAAGTTCGGTGTGCAGGCAGAGCGTTGCCATACTGCTTTCCAGGTATAAAACTTGTCCCAGACATCCTGCGTACGGTCGCTGATTTCGACCGAGCTCATGGAAGGGTGCGGCGTAAACATTTTAGGCCGCGTCTCGGTCGGGATGAGCCAGTAGCGCGTGATCGGCACATCGCCCACCATGGTCGGGTCCTTGGCTTGCTCCTTCTCCCAGCGTCCAAAGTCCACGGTTCCGGGGAAGGGTGTCATCATCACAAATTGCGCGAAGGTTACGCCCGACTTCAGCGCCATTTCAACTGTCGCGTCGAAGGTCGCGGGCTTGTCCGTCGGCAACCCGAAAATGAATGAGCCCAGCACGTGCACGCCGTGCTTCTTGAAGGTTTGCAGCTGCTTGGCAAGCGCCTCGCCGGAGTAATTAAAGTCCTTAAATACCGCCTTCAAGCCTTCAGGCGTTACCGCCTCGACACCCACCAGCGCGCCCTTGATGTTGGCCTTGCGCATGGCATCCAGGTACTCGGTGTCCTCGGCGGCCTCCATGGTGATTTGCGTAAAGAAGACCATGTCCTTCGGCAGCTTTGAGAGCTCTTCCATCAGCTGGTAGCGCTCGGCACGAATTGCGGTCAGCTCTTCAATGCGGGCGGTGTTGTTCTGTTCACGCGCCAGGCGCAGGTCGGTCAGTGTAACCGGGTAGAAGTTGTCATCAGCCAGCGCGATAAACCGGAAACCGAGCCGCCGCAGGTCAACGATCTCATCAATCACACTTTGAAACTGCCGCTGCCGGGGCTGCTGCCCATCGGTACGCCACACGCTGCAAAACGAGCAATGCTTCGGGCAGCCGCGAATGGTCTGCACGGAGGCCCACATATACTTGTCGGCTTGCATCAGGTCCCAGCGTGCCGGCAAAAACTGCTTGCCTTCAATGCGGCCGCCCTCGTAAATACGGCCCGGGTTGCCGGCGATGCAATCGACCACGACCTTGCCCCAGGCAACGTCACCGTCTCCCTTGACCACGGCATGGGCCGCGCCCAGCTCCAGCACTTCTTCCGGAAACAGGGTCGCATGGATGCCGCCGTACACGACCCAGGCGCCGCGGCTGTGTGCCATGCGGCCTACCGCGTAGCCGCGCAGGGCATTGCCGGTGTGCACGCTGATGCCGACAATGTCGCCGGGCTGAATGGTTTCGGGATTGACCTGCTCGATCGACTCATCGACCAGGATCGGGTCGCCTGCAACGTCAGGCGTAGCAGCAGCCAGTACAAACAACCACCGGGGAGTAATGACGGCGGTTCCAAACGAGTTGTCACTGGGATTGATGAGATGGACTCTCAAGCGACCGTACCTTTCCTCAGAACGAGTTCATGGTGGTTTCAGAGAGCGTCTTCAGGGGGGAAGAGCGAATCTTAGGTCGAGAGGCTAAATTGTCTCTGCGGCGATTGCGGTCGGTGACCGCCTGACTGTGTTTCTTAGACTACATTGAAACGTCTTTTATCGTACAAAGGCAGGTGCGATTCGAGGTGACTACAGCAACATCGTATCGAGTCAGATTCGACAGCGGCTGGAGCGCATGCATCCCCGGCGAGAAAAGCATTCGGGCGAAGCGGAAAAGAAATTTGCAACACCTTGAGCGGTTCTCCTGCGCCCATCTACAGGCTGACGGCAGGTACAATCTGGAGTGTTCGCCCGAATCTCTGTACCCAGGATTTTACCGATGCCTCCTTCCGCCATGGCCGTGATCCCGGCGCTTAAAGATACTCATCAGCAGATCAAGACGCGGCTTGAAAAGTCCGTCAGCGACTTCCAGCACAATCTCGTTTCCATCCGCACCGGCCGGGCCAGCGTACAGATGCTTGATGGTGTCCGCGTGGACTACTACGGAACGCCTACTGCATTGAGCGCCATCGCACAACTGACCTCGCCCGACGCCAATTCGCTGGTAGTACAGCCATGGGACGCCAAGATGATCGGCGAGATTGAAAAAGCCCTGCGCAGCTCGGAGTATGGTTTCAACCCTCAAAACGACGGCAAGCTGGTCCGTGTTCCGATCCCGCCGATGACAGAGGAGCGCCGCCGCGACGTGGTAAAGCAGCTGGCCCGTGTGCTTGAAGAGTATAAGACTGCCGCACGTAATATCCGCCGCGACGGCAACGAACAGATTAAAGCCGCGAGCAAGGACAAGAAAATATCCGCCGATGAAGAGAAGCGCTCACTCGACGAAATCCAGAAAATGACTGACGAAGAGATCAAACGGCTGGAGGATTTGAGCAAGAAAAAGGAAGCTGAAATCATGCAGATATAGATTTCATCGCGAATACTGTACGCGCATGCTGCTTTGAACTCCGCACAAGATATGTATCTACATGGCGTTGAAGCAAGCGCATGTCACAAAACGTCTCAAACTGATCCAACTTAGAATCCAGCTTGCAGAGTTTACAAATAGTTGCTATGCCGGCTTATAGTTTGGTATTAAATACATGGTGGATGCTGAATACCTAAATTCACGCACCATGCAATACCTGTTTTCACTGATGGTCTGATGTTTTCCATACAGCCACTGCATGTATTTGCCTTGCAGTACAATTTCCCCAGAAATAAAGAGGTTCCCATATGACGTTGCAAAAACGCCTTACAGGCTTTTTTCAACTTTCAGCTTTGTTCGCAAGCCTTGCTTCCCCAGCATTTGCGCTTGGTCCCGACTCGTCCACTCTCCAGCCCGCCAGTTCCGCTGAACTGCAAAAACTCCTCCAGGTACAGGAACAGCAAATCGCTGTACTGTTCAACAAACGCACCCCGCCACGCACCCCGGCTAATACTTTCGACCGGCTTTTTATGTGGAACGAGATTGCCCTCGATACGACCGCAATTGATCACACCCCTGTGCAGCCCGGCGAATCGCGTGTATTCGGTGAGCAATATGGGCCGCCGAGGGCAAGCCGTGCCATGGCTATGATTCACATTGCCATGTTTGAGGCAGTCGATGCAGTTACCCATGATTATCAAAGTTATACCCATTTACCGCCGATTAAGGGCGACAATGTTTCTGTAGATTACGCAATTGCCGAGGCAGCGCACGATACGCTAGTTAGTCTGTATCCCTCTCAGAAGGCAAGACTCGACGCAATTTTTGATGTAGATATAGCGCGTATTCCGGGCGGCAGTGCCAGGCTTGCGGCGGGTCAGGCACTTGGAGCAGCGGCGGCAAAATCGATACTTACCCTGCGTACAAACGATGGATCGCAAATTCCCGATCCAAGTGTAGGGGGCCCATTTACCCCTATGGGCGGTATAGGCCATTGGACGCCTGATCCTGTCAGCGGTCTTACACTTTATCTCGGAGCATATTGGAGCAAGGTAAAACCGTTCACTCTGAACTCAGCCGACCAGTTTCGTGCCCCACCGCCGCCTGCTTTGACAGACTCCGTGTACACAGAAGGCTTCAAGCAGGTAAAAAGCGATGGGGGTGATCCGCGCCTCGGTACAGCCACAACTCGCACCAAGGCGGAAACCACCAATGCTATTTACTGGTCGTATGACGGTACTCCGGCGCTATGCGCACCGCCGCGACTCTACAACCAGGTGGCACGCGCCATTGTGCTGCAGCATGGGCTGAACAGGGTATCCGAGGCAGCGCGTATGCTGGCTCTTATCAATACTTCCATGGCCGATGCCGCTATTTCGGCATGGGATTCGAAGTGGTTTTACCAGTACTGGCGTCCGGTGACAGCTATCCGTTCTCTTCAGCAAGGTGGCAATGGAGAAGTGGTACCCGACCCGAGCTGGTACCCGCTCGGCGGCCAGGCAACGAACACGCGCGGTCCGAACTTTACGCCGCCGTTCCCGGCGTATGTCTCAGGCCATGCGACGATTGGAGGCGCGCTGTTTGAAACCATGCGTCACTACTACCCTGACGCTACCCCGTTCACCTTTGTATCGGATGAGTGGAACGGCTTGAACAAGGATGCTGTTACCGGTCAACCGCGTCCGCTGCGCCCGCTCTATTTTTCCAGCTTCAGCGATGCGGAGTATCAAAATGCCGAAAGCCGCGTTTACTTAGGCGTGCATTGGCAATTTGATGCGGACCAGGGAGTGATCGAAGGCCGCCACGTTGCCGACTGGGTCTGGAGCCATGCATTCCAGCCGGTGAATTCTGATCGTGCGGAGTAAGTAAAGTTTCAGGCCGGGTAGCGTACCTGGGTCCACATAACAAGGTGCTTCGTTATCGAAGCGAGCTTGAAACAAATACAACAGCATCATTCCAATAAAAATCCCGCAGGGCTATGTACTAGCCCTGCGGGATTATATTTGGCGATAGAGACGAGCGACGGGTTTGCTAGTTGCCGCTTGCTGTGGATGTGGCGGCACCTGTGTACTTGATCTGCCAGATTGATCCTGAACCATCGTCCGTGACAAACAGGGAGCCATCCTGGGCGGTTGTTACGCCTACAGGCCGACCCCAAACCTGCCCGTCTGCCGTTACAAACCCGGTAAGGAAATCCTGAAACTCACCGGTAGCCTTGCCGTTTTCAACGGGGGCCATAACTACCTCGTACCCTGCCCGGTGCGATTTGTTCCACGAACCATGCTCAGCTGCAAAAATATTTCCTTTGTAGCCGGTGGGGAACTGGTTACCCTCATAAAACATCATTTCAAGCGAGGCGAAATGCGGCTGCAGCAGAATGTCAGGGGTTAGCGTTTTAGCCTGCAATTCAGGATGCTTACCTTCTAAACGCGGGTCTTGACGCCCACCTGTCGGGCCGCCCATGTAGAAATAAGGCCAGCCGTAAAAGCCGTTTTCCTGTATATGCGAGATATAATCCGGCACTAAATTATCACCCAGGTTATCGCGCTCATTAGTCGAGCACCACAGGTCGCCCGTACCCGGCTGGATCGCCTCACCTACGCAGTTGCGGATGCCTGAGGCATATACCTTTACAAACTTGCCATCGGGGGTGAACTCAAGCACGTCGGCGCGGTGCTCCTCGGCAGGGTGGGTGTCCGGGTCGTCGATGTTTGAATGCGAGCCGACAGAGACCAGCATGTGCTTGCCATCGGGAGTGAACACGATGTCGCGCGTCCAGTGGCCGCCGCCGCGCAATTTGCCGCCGCCTGGCAGGTTAGCCAGGTGCTCCGCCGGGCCGCTCGCTACCATGTCGCCGTCCTTGTACGGGAAGCGTACGACCGAGTCCGTGTTGCCGATGTAGACGTACTTGGGCTTTTTAGCCGGGTAGAAAGCGATACCGAAAGGCTGGCTCAGGTTCTCGGCATAGGTCGACACTTGCTTCGGTTTGCCGTCGGCGCCTACACCGCGAAACACCATAATCTTGTTACTGTATGAAACTGCTACGAACATATCGCCGTTGGGTGCAGTACGTATCAGGCGCGGTTGATCAAGTCCGGTGGTGTACTGGGTTACGGTGAAGCCCGCAGGCGCTTTGGGCCAGGCGTCCTGGGGGCGCGGCACAATCTTTGATCCGGCGTCGACACTTGGCGTAGTAAAAGGTGTAGGCAGGTCAGCCACAGTGATGTGGTGCCGCACGCCGGGCTGCGACTTGTTGTAATCGGTAAAAGCATCCTGGCCGGTAAGCACAGGCTGTGTGGACTGTGCCTGCGCGGTAAGCGCGGCTGCAAACAGACCGGCTAGTGCAAGAGTGTTGCGCATGGGGGCTCCTTATCAAACAAAGCTGGCTGAAGTCGCTCTAAAGCTTTAGCGACTGCATACTTTATTCGATGCGGTGTGCTTCTTTTGCGATTTTATTAAGTTAGTGGATTTGACTACTCCACAGTTACAGATTTTGCCAGATTTCGCGGCTGGTCCACATCGCAGCCGCGGCGTACGGCAATGTGGTACGCCAGCAGCTGCAGCGGCACCACTTCAAGCACCGGCAGCAGCAGCTCCGGCGCGGGTGGAATGGTGATGACATGGTCCACCAGCTGCCGCAGCTCCCCTACCGCTTCGTCCGTTTCCTGGTTATCGGCCTGCGTGGTAACGGCGATGACCTTGCCGGAACGCGCGGTGACCTCCTGGATGTTCGACAGGGATTTCTCATAGCGCACCATGGACCCCGCATCGTTGGTGTCGCGCGTGGCAAGCGCCACCACCGGCAGCCGCTCATCAATCAGCGCATTCGGCCCGTGCTTCATTTCACCCGCAGGATAGCCTTCGGCGTGGATGTAGGAGATTTCCTTGAGCTTGAGCGCGCCTTCCAGCGCGATGGGGTAGTGCACCCCCCGGCCCAGAAACAGGAAGTCCGTCGCATTCGAGTACAGTTTGGCCAGCTGCTCGCACTCGCTGTCAACTGTACGCAAAATGGCTTCAATTTTGCCGGGCAGCAAGGCAAGTTCGCTCACAAGCCTTTTGCTTTCCTCATCCGCTATGGTTCCGCGCACCTGGGCCAGGTGCAGCGCCAGCACAAACAAAGCTGTCAGCTGCGCGGTAAATGCCTTGGTAGAGGCAACACCGATCTCGGGCCCGGCATGGGTGTAGATCACCCCTTGCGCCTCACGCGCCACCGCGGCCCCCACTACATTGCAAATCGCAATCGTCTTTGACCCTTTGGCGATCATCTCGCGTTGCGCCGCGAGCGTGTCGGCTGTTTCGCCCGATTGCGTAATCAGCAGCCCAAGCGCGGTGGGGTTGGCGATGGGGTCGCGGTAGCGGTACTCGCTGGCATAGTCCACCTCTACGGGCAGCCGCGCCAGCCGCTCAATCATGAACTTGCCTACGGTAGCCGCGTGCCAGCTGGTGCCGCAGGCGGCAATGCGCAGCTGCGTGGCCGCGCGAAACTCCTCGGGCGTGATCCCCATCTGATCCAGGAACACGCGGCCCGTTTCAAGCGAAATGCGGCCCAGCGTGGTGTCACGCACGGCGCGCGGCTGCTCAAAAATCTCCTTGAGCATAAAGTGCTTGTAGCCGCCTTTTTCCGCCTGGATCGGGTCCCACACAATGCGGGTCACGGGCCGCTTTACCGGGTTGCCGTCAAAATCGATGAGCGTAACCCCGGCGCGGGTCAGCACGGCCATGTCGCCGTCGGCCAGAAAAATAAACTCGCGTGTATGGTGCAGCACCCCGGGCACATCGGAGGCGACAAAATACTCGCCGTTGCCTGCCGCGTCTTTACCGATACCGATGACCGCAGGCGGACCCATACGCGTGACCACGATAGTGTCCGGCGCGTCCGCCCAAATGACAGAGACAGCGAAAGCACCGGTCAGCCGCTTGGCTGCATGGCGCACAGCCGTGGCTAAGGCTTGGGAGCCCTTCGCGTTAGGGGCTGCCTTCAACTCCTCTTCCACCAGGTGCGCGATGACCTCGGTGTCCGTTTCAGTCAGGAAAGTGTGGCCCTTGCCGACCAGTTCCGCCTTGAGCTTCAGGTAGTTTTCGACAATGCCGTTATGCACCACCACCAGCCGTCCGGAGCAGTCGCGATGCGGGTGGGCGTTCTCCTCCGTAGGGCGGCCATGTGTAGCCCAGCGAGTATGGCCGATGCCGTAGGTACCCTCAATGGGGTGCTCCCGAATAGCTTCTTCCAGGTGGCGGAGCTTGCCGGGGGCGCGCCGCAGAGACAAGCCGTCAATGTCAGGGGAGCCGACCGCAATACCTGCCGAGTCATAGCCGCGATACTCCAGGCGGCGCAAACCTTCCACGATGATGGGGACTACAGGTTGAGAACCGACGTAACCGACGATACCGCACATGCGGCTTATTGTAGGCGAAGCTGCGCAGCGCACAGCCCTGAATACGCTTATAGCTGGGCGGAAATCGTAATGCGCGTCGGGGCCGACACCACCCGAATCCGTCCATGCCCAGGATTTACAACCTGCCTGGATTGAACAATACCGTACTTCTCAAGCGCCGATACATCACGGCTCACTGCCCGCACGTTTCGCTTGAGTGAGACAGCCAAGTCCTGCATCGGGTAGGGACGAGCCTTCACGCACTCAAATAGTTCGAGCCGTGCCGGGGTGAGAAGGCGAGCCATTTCTGAAGCGTTCTCGAAGGTAATACCGCGCGATGGAACCGGCTTTTTTCCCGCATCGAGAAGCTTTGCGCGAGCCCGGGCTCGTTTTGCCCAGCCTTCCATTCCATCGGTATGGATCGTCGTCTTCATAGCGTCTTCCTTTTCTTCAATTCTTCGACTTCGGCAAGAAAGCGATCGAAGATTTCAACATAAGGCGCGGGATCGATCCTCTCGATACTGCCGGTATAGTGACGATGCAAAAAGCCATGCGCCGTGTCGTAACCAAGCACGCGGCCATTATCCTTTGCGTACAAGTGATGGTTGATGAAGGCCAGGTTATAGCGAACCTATTTACCAAAAGCATCCATCCAGACTTCCACTCTAAGCTCACCCATTCCTACAGAGCAGCGAATCATGGCGCTCTCGTCAGTGGTCTTATGCAGCTTTTTAGCAGTTCTTCTGTATTTCGCCACCGCTACCCACATTAACACAGATAGCATCAAAATCATCCCACCTGTGTTCCTTGAAGGATTAAGAGAGTGCTAACGTTTGTATGAGGTGGAACACATGGCTCGTCAGCAAACACAGGAAAAGCGTAAAGCTGTCACAAAAAGCGCGTCGATTGAACCGGCTCCGGGCGCGGTCGAGTACATCGGCAAACGCACAAAAACGGGTAACTCCATGGGTTTCCGATTTGAGAGCGCGCTGTTCCGCAGTCATCCGGAGTTCAGCGGCACCGTGCGGGCGCGGGTTCTCGGACCCGGGCGGCTGCTGGTGGAAGCCGACCTTCCGAAAGGGGAGACAGCGGAGGAAGACGACCCGGTTCTCGGCCCGTTTTTGGCATTGATCGCCAAGGATATGGCGGAGAACCCGCACAAGATCAAACCATTGGACGAGGAAAGAATGCGCAGGATCGCCGAACTAACCGAGGGTGTGGTTGTGGACGACGATGAAGATTTAGGCGATGAGGACCTGTTGTCATGGTCGTGAACGACTGGACTCTGTATCTGTACCCTCTCTTCGACGACCAGCTAGCGGCGATTCAGGACAGAGTCGAAAAAGCCAGGAAGGCGAGGCCGGCAGAGTATCGGAGCGAATCGGCTGCTAAATTGCTGACAAAAATACGTAGGCAAACCCAGGAATTAATTCCAGAAAACCCGGCCGCGCCCGCTTTTCGCCAGGGCAACACCCTCGGCAAGCAGAACCGGCAATGGTTCCGGGCTAAGTTCCATTTGCGCTACCGGCTTTTCTTTCGGTTTTCAACAGCAAACAAGGCAATTGTTTACGCCTGGATGAACCACGAATTAACGCTGCGTAAAAGCGGTTCGAAGACTGACCCATATGCAATTTTTGAGGCGATGCTGGAGGCAGGCGATCCGCCCAAGAGTTTCGAGGAACTGGTTGGGAGATCACGAGCGCTTTGAAGCGGCAGCCTTCACTCCAGCCGGAATGTAAACTCTTCCATCACAGGATTGGTCAGCACCTCGGCGGCGATCCGCTTCACCTCGGCTTCGGCAGCAGCACCCTCAAGCGAGTCATCAAGCGTCAGGATGAAGTATTTGCCCTGGCGTACATCCGCGATGCCGCGATGGCCCAACTTCTTGAGCGCGTTCTGAATCGCTTGCCCTTGGGGGTCGAGCACGGTTCGCTTGGAGACAACATAGACATGAGCCTTCATCGTGCCCGATTATAGAGCAGCGCAATCCCAAGAGCGCACATGGAGCAGCTTCTCGGGTACAGTCTGAGAAGCGTAAATCCGAAAGATAGGAATGCAATGGTCAACTACCTGGAACTGCCGGTCGGTACCAACAGTCCCGAAGTGGTAAATGCCGTAATCGAAATCCCAGCAGACGGCGTAAACAAGTACGAGTACGACAAGGAACTGCACGTTTTCAAGCTGGATCGTAACCTGTACTCCCCGGTGCACTACCCGGGCGATTACGGCTTCATCCCCTCTACGCTCAGCGAGGATGGGGATGCGCTCGATGTGCTGGTGTTGGTGGACGAGCCTACATTTTGCGGCTGCCTGTCGCAGGTGCGACCCATCGGCGTACTCGAAATGCTGGACCAGGGCGTGCTGGATGAAAAAATCCTTGCCGTAGGCAGGAACAACCCGCGCTATGACGAAGTCAGTGACTACACGCAGATTTACCCGCACATCCTGCGTGAGATTACACACTTCTTTTCGATCTACAAAGATCTGGAAGGCAAGCGCGTGGAAGTGCACGGTTGGCATGACGCCGAGTATGCCAAGCAGCGTGTAACCAGTGCCGCTGAGAGCTTTATCGCCAATAAAAAGAAGTAGTTCCGACGCGGCAATCGAAGCGCCTGCATCTTGCGTTTTCACGTTTACGGTGTAGGTGCTTCAAGCCGTCCGGCGCGCCGGCTTCGATACCTTGTATGCAGCAGCTCCTCCTAGAGCAATCAGCGCGCTAAACAGCAGCGCCGGTAGGTGCCACAGGCGTTCGCCGCGCGAAGCCCACATGGCATAACCGATGAGCATCACCGGCATGGTAGCCAGCAGTGCAGCTACCGGCAGCGGACCCATGCGGAAGGGGCGCGGCAGCCCGGGCTCGCGTACCCGCAACACCAGCAACGCCGCAAACTCAAGCAGCAGGCTTGAGCCGTATAAAACCAAGTCGATAGAGATGAGTCGCTCATACGTAAAGCTGAGCGCCAGCGCCCAGGCCACCCCGCAGACCAGCGTAGCCGCGGTAGGCACCCCGCGCCGGTTGCGCCCGGCAAGTTGGCGCGGCAGCATCCCTTGCTCCGCAAGCACCATGGGCAGCCGCGTGTATGAGAGCGTAAGTGCGTTGAAGATGCCTATACTGCTGAGCATGCCGCCGGCCACGATTGCAATTGCAAGCCAGGGACCCGCCAATATACGCGCCGCATCTGCCCAGGCACCCGTGGCAAACTGCCCCGCAGGCAAGCCCGCGAAACCCATGGCTGCAAGCGGCAGAGCGTACGTGAGTGCAACCAGGCCTCCGCTCCACAGCATAGCTCGCGGGTACGTCACCGAAGGATTCTCCACCTCCTCGGCGATCGTCGAAGCGTTATCCCAGCCCATGTAGTTCCACATGGCTACCAGCACAGCAAGTGAAAAATTGCTACCCGTTTTCGGTGCCAGGCTCCAGGTGCCGGGCGGTGCCGGGTGGCGCAGCCCATGCGCCACCGCAAAGCCGATAAGTACGGTAAAAGGCGCAAGCAACAAGGCAAACAGCCACATGGACCCGCGGCCCACAGAAGGCGCTCCCAGCAGGTTCCAGCCGCAACAGGCGGCAATCAGCCCCAGCTCCCAGGCATATGCGTACCGACCCGCCACAAACCCCGGTGCCAGCCTGCCCAGGTACAGGGTGAACAGGGTGGGGTAAATAGCCATGTCAAACACGCTGGCGGCAAGTGAGAGCCACGCCTCCTGGTAGCCCCAGAACGGCCCTAACGCACGCCGCACCCATATGTAGAAACCGCCCTCTTCCGGCAGAGCGCTCGCTAACTCACCGATCATGAGCGTGGTGGGTAGGGTCCAAATGAAGGGAAGAATCAGCAGGATCAGCAGACCGCCGAAGTAGCCAGCACCGCCGAGAATGTCCTCAATACCGTAAGGACCCCCGGAAACCATGAAGGAAGTAGCCGCTACAAGGGATGCGAGGCGCATACGCGGCTGCTGAGAAATGACGGATACCCTCCTGCCTGCGCGGCCATATAAGGCATATGGCCGCAGCAAGCAGGGTACAGCAGAGCGGCTACCGGTTGTAGCTGGAGTAGGCGCGGTGAACTGTGCCGAACACCTCAACCTGGCCCTGGCCTTCGCTTACCGGCGAGTCCTCACCGGTGCCGGAGAAGCGCACCTGGCCGCCGTGCGCCTCAAGCACACGCTCGGCATCGGCAGAGCGTCCGGCAGCCTGTACTGTCACAATGGCTCCGCCATGGCCGATGCGGCGTGAAAGATGACGTGCATGCTCCGGCTGCACACCGGAGCTGGAGAAGGAATGCTCAAACGCAGGTTGCGAGTAACGCAGGCCGGAAGGCGCGTCGTTCAAGATGATGTGGCCTTCGCCGGTGCCGAAAGCCTGGCTTTCCGCGGTAGCAGGTCCCTTCGCTGTTTCCTGCTCGTCGTGCTCATCGTGGGTACCCATACCGAAGACGTGCTTCAGCTTGGTACCCCAGCTTTCCTTAACGCCCGCCTGGACGCCTGCATGCGTCGGCATAGCAGTTTCCTGAAAAGAGGTTGCCGGTTGCCCAGGCATGGATGTGTCCATAGCCGTTGCAGGTGTTGAAGTCGCATATTCTCCACGGGGCAGGGGGGCATCATGCGGAAGCTCGCTCTTAAGCTCGGTCGGCAGACCCGTATTCGCAAGGCTGCTGCCTGTGATAGGACCGGGACGGCCGGCACCGTCAAATGGGGTTCCTGCTCCACCGCCAAGCGCCGCATACTGGACCATGCTGGAGTCGGAAGCAGCTCCGCCTGAAGTGCTACCCGAAGCATAGGAGTCCGCAATGGGATGCGTAGTGCCTAACTCTTCACGCATGCTAGTGCCGACATTTGCCTGCCGAGTCTCATCGCCGCTACTCGGGCCCAGGTTGCTGCCGCTGCTCTGTGAGCCTACATGGAATGCCGCGCCGATCTCGGTAGGTAGAAAACCCTCATCTACCAGCGCGTTGATGGCACGATGCGCCTCATCTCCACCGGAAAAATACCCTACAACTACCGTGCCGCGATCCCCAATTGATGTAGCCATGCACATCCTCCTGATCTCAATTCCATACTGCCGATTTCTTCCTGTGTGATGCAGTCTGGATGCGTCGTAGTCGGCCTGCGCACAGGTAACCGCACGAAAGGCTCATGTTCGGGCTATAATCTGCACACACGCGCTGGAGAGTTGGCCGAGTGGCTGAAGGCGGCGGTTTGCTAAACCGTTATAGGGTCAAAAGCTCTATCGGGGGTTCGAATCCCCCACTCTCCGCCAAAAGATTTCTAAATTGTTGATTCCATAGCTAAACCTTATCTTTTGTAGAGTTTAGCTCTTTAAGCCCTTTCCGTAAAACCTGTGTATCCCGTCCTATAGCCTGCTGTAAGCTATAAAAATCGAACAATGAACGCAGGATAGAACAACGGTAAGCTCTGGCATCTTCTGCCTGCTCGGGTTAATAAAAGACGCAGTAATTATACCCATAGGATTACTATGAGGTCTGGATGAACTAAGCGCTTGAATAGTTGACGCTTTCAGATCGATCTATAGTCGTCCAGAACAGGCCATCTAAGGTGATCCTTGCCATTGCGAAGTACTCGCACGCAGCGGAAACTATGAACATCGCTGTGTTTAGACGTCGATTTACCGCTGAAAGAAAAGCGGTCAGTACGACGCTAAAAATGAGGCGGCCTGCTACTTACACGAAGACCTTCCCGTCCAGAATCGACTTGATGGCGACAGTAAGGATTCAACATGGTCATCATTTTCGCGTTTCTTTAGCATTCTGATGGAGGTGCAATGCTGCTAAGAGGATTAGTTGGTCTCAGCATCGCTTTAGTGTGAAAACTAGTGTAGGCATATCAAGCTGCGCCGTCCCACCTCTCTGGAATGGGTAGCCGAGTGCGAGTGGATGCGCCCGTTAAGCGCAGACAGGATCAGATCGCCCGCCGTTGCAACCACGATCGCAGGTCGTCCTGTATACATGTGGTATTCGATTAGCATGAGCCGGTTGTGCTGCGGCGTAGCAATCGACACCGCTTTCTTGCCGGGCGTGTCCACCATGGTGATGCGGTGGCCGCTCTTAGTTACCAGACGCTTTATGTTGTTCCCGGCAAACTCAGCTCCATTCGGCTCGCCGGGCGTGTGAAAGCCCGAGGTCGGCGGCTGGTGCACTCCGTTCCAGGCCGAATCGACAACAGAAGGTCGCTCCGGATCGTCCTCCTCAAAGCAAATCAGTACCTCGTCACCCAGTTCGGGCAGGAACAGCAACCCGCGTCCTGGTCCGGCATGCGGTGCCAGCAGGCGCATCCATATCGTCTCGCCACCCTCCTGCCAGTAGTAGCTTACCCGGATGCGCCCTGGTTGTGCGGGTCCTGATTCGCCGTCACCCGCGCCGGGTACAACCCATCAAGCGACGGACGCAAGGGTCGCTCGGCAGGGAGCCAGGTCTTGGCCGGTGTAGCCAAAAAGCGGTTCTCGTAGCCTTTGTGCGTCCAGCGATGCTCAGCCTCGATAACCCCGTACCCCGTTGACTCCGGGTAGCCCGACCACCTCAACCGCGTCCCCGGCACGGACGCGCGGATTTTGGCTCCTGCCCTCGCAGGTCACCGCGCTCGCAAGCGCGCGCCGCGACTCATGCTTCGCGCTCCGGAGGTGGTCGGCAAGAGTCGCTGAGCGATGCCGATCGAATTGCCGGTCGCCCAGGCTGCCCACCCCGGCCTGAACAGCCGCGACCATGCGCGCTGCTGCGCCGTCGTAGAAATCCGCAGGCGAGCTGACCCCGGTGAGCGCCTTGCTCAATCTGCTCTCGCTGATTGATGTCACTCCACTCTATATATTCGACTTCCTGCTCTCGGAGTCCCATCTTCAGGGCCACCGCACGTACCAAATACATCCGCCCCTTGGCGATACGTAGGATGGCACCCCTCTGTGTCGCGTCTTCCACATGGGCCTTGGCCAAGGCCCATGTGGAAGACGCGGACGTTGTTCTTTCTCGACTACTATGCCAGCTGCCGCAGCCATTACCCGCGCGACCCTCTGGCGTTCGATCCGGTCTCGCATGGCAAGGGCTTCAGAAGCCGCATTCCCCGCTGCCTTGAACACAGGCATCGTACCTTCGAATAGCGAACCTCATAGGCGCCGGTCTCATAGTGCTTTTCTTCCTCGCAAACGATCACCTAACTTGGCCTCACCCGCCCGTTCTTACCTAACACAACGGGATATCTCCGCTATCGTTTCTCCGTCTTGCACCGCCGCATCAATGTGACCGCTTTGCTCGCCACCAGTCCCGCCTCGATAAGGTTTATCAAGCAACTATAGAACAACATATCCAGGGTGGCTTGTAAATTATTGAAATCAAAATCAATTGTTGTTATAAAGAGTCTCCCCCGCTCTCCGCCATATTCTTGGATAGACCTCGTGTAACTAACATACATATTGTAGGTGAAATATTTGTTAGATTGCTCGGAGCGGGTACGATGCTCTTATCGTCGATTCTGTAACATCTCAAGCATCATATTCAGTAGCTGGTACTACGCAAAATGGAAAGCCACGTCCAAATTATGGCAGCCTGCAACCGGCTTGCAAATTTATTTTTCATAAGATGAAGGTAGCTTCGCACTAGAGGGTTGTCCACTTAATGGTTGAGCGGGTACAAGCTGACATGCGAAAGATGAAGTTGTCTTCGTACCGGTTGAGGTGAGAGGGGTGCCATCATTGATCCTTACCCAAGGAAGCGGCCCAATAAAACGCTTGGAAAAACTATTCTGCACAAGCGAAAGGCTGGTTAAAACTTCCTTGAAGCAAACCCTTTGTCCCATATTGAATTCTAACCACAGTGATTTTGAGGTTACATGGTCAACTTAGAACTTAGCATGTCCTTGGTTAGCATGTCCTTGGATGGTTGCGTTCGGTTTAATAACCGCTGACACAAAGCTGTGATGAATCTTCTACCCCTCAAAAGTAACTTGACAACTCAAGGTGCGACAAACTATATAAATGATGCTGTACACCGTATCGCGCGTAGATTGCGACAAGGTTGTTACTCGACCGATGTGCTTGCTGAATGGCAAGCGCGCGAATCAGTAACGCTTAACACATTGCTTTTGAAGTCTTTTAAGGAGGCACCATAATGGCTGTTTTGTACCGTCGCTCCATACGCGTGAAGGAAAAACGTATGCGCACTGCATCCCGGACTGCGGCTTTATCAGCTATGCTGCTCGCACCTTGCGCAGTGTATGCGCAGGGCACTACGGCAACCCTGAACGGTACAGTCACCGATCCCATTGGTGCTGTGATTCCGAATGCAGCTGTCACGCTGAGGAATGCCGCCAGCGGCGACGTTCGCGAAGGTAAAAGTAATGGTTCAGGCGACTTTACATTTTCAGCAGTTCCGGTCGGCGACTACGAAATCAACGTAACGACACCGGGCTTTCAGCAGTTCAAAGAGAGTGGAATCCACCTGGACCCAGGTGACCAGCGGAGCCTTCACGAGTTGAAGCTGGTACCGGGCTCACAAGCTACACAGGTTGATGTAAAGGAAGCGACAAACTCGATCACGCTTGATTCCGGTGAGCAGAGTTCATTGATCTCTGCGCAAGACATTATTCATCTTTCTGTAGAAGGCCGGGACGTCACGGAGCTGCTGAAAATCCTGCCCGGATTCGCTATCACCGGCAATGCAGGCGGCGGTTTGAATACCGGCTATGATCCATCCCAGGTCACTATCGGCGGTGCTCTCGGTGCCTTTGCCGGTGCGGGCAACAATGTCAACGGCACTGCGATCCTGTCAGACGGCGCGGATGTCACGGACCCCGGTAATTTCGGCTCCGCCTTTCAGAACATCAATTACGAGCAGGTAGCCGAAGTTAAGGTTCAGACTGCCAGCTTTACCGCCGATGAAGCGCGAGGACCGATCGTTATTAACGCGGTCGGTAAATCAGGCGGTGATCGTTTTCACGGTTCGCTCTACACCTTTGCCCGCACGTACCAGGTAGATTCCACTGACTGGCTGGCCAATTACACAGGCACCGGCAAGCCGCCCGACCGGCAGGTATATCCGGGCTTCACGCTCGGAGGTCCTATCTATGTGCCTCATCTTGACTTCAACAAGAACAAGCGCCTGACATTTTTTGTCGGTGCGGAACAATACGCGCAGCGCAATGCCTATGCTTACGGTAGCGCCGGAAGCGCCATTCTAAGTGCCCTGGTGCCGACTGCAGCAATGCGTACCGGCGATTTTAGCCAGGCACAAATCGCCCAGTATCTCGGCAATGAAATCGGTAGCGGTACATATGCGAATATCGCGTCCGTTCCATTGACCAGTAAAGATGGCTCAATGCTGACCAACGGTAAAGTCGTAAGTATAGACCCGCAAGCTCAGGCCCTGCTCAATACGCTGCCGCTTCCGAATGAAACAAGCGCCAATGGTTTCAACTACACAACAACCAACCTGATCAGCAATAACCTGTGGCAAGCTCGCGGGCGCATTGACTACGACATCAATGACAAAAACAAGCTATTTGTCTTATACAGTAAGGAAACAGGCAAGCAGGGTGTACCGCAAGTACAGTACTACTCACCGCGCGGCAATCTTGGCGGTGTCGATGCTCCCGGCGGTGGCTTGGTAAGCACCGTGAACTCCGAGATCGGCTCGCTGAACTACACTACAGTGGTTTCGCCGACAATCACTAACGAAGCTTACATTGCCGGAGCATATCTACTTCAGAACTTTACACCGGTAAACTTTGCCGCTACCACTGCGAATGGCGCGTATAGCAATCCCGGTCTCTTCAATAACGGCTCAAGGGCGATTCCTGAATTTCAAGATTATGGAAATGACGGGCTTCCCCTTAATCTTGAGTCGGACGGCAGCTTTGGCGGTATTTACGCCAAAAAGTTCGTGCGCACGGCCGGCGACAACCTGACCAAGGTAATCGGTAAGCATACCTTCCGCGTGGGCATCTTCGGCCAGCTCGATACTAACAAACAGGTCACCGGTTTCCTTCCGACAAACGGGGCTGTCCAGCTGTACTACTTCCCGGAAACTATTACCGACCCGGTGCAGGGTCTGGTGCATTACACGGGTGCTATTGGGAGCGGCAACGGCGGCAATTATCTAGCCAACTTCCTGGAAGGCGGTGTTTTCAACTATAACCAGGTAAACCTTGCGCCGACACCAAACATTTACTTCTGGAATATCGACGGCTATGCCCAGGACCACTTCCGCGTAACGCCGCACCTCACTGTCGACTACGGCGTTCGTTTCGACCATCTCTCGCCATGGTCCGATGCGCATAAACTAGGTCTCCCTATTTGGGACCCAACTGCATATGCGAGCCGCAGCAATCCATCGCTGCCCGGTATCGAGTGGCACGCTATCAACCCGAATGTTCCCTTGAGCGGCGTACCTTCAAAGTGGGCTTACACAGAGCCGCGGGTCGGCTTTG
Organism: uncultured Acidobacteriaceae bacterium; assembly: GCA_964235655.1. GTDB lineage: Bacteria > Acidobacteriota > Terriglobia > Terriglobales > Acidobacteriaceae > EB88. The sequence continues at coordinate 10,801 of CAXSBB010000018.1, read as the reverse complement.
CCTGGGATGCCTACGGCACTGGACAAACAGTGGTCCGCGGCGGTTTCGGTATTTACCGTTCTCATGATTCTTCAAACGACGTAACCGCAGGCATCTCCACTGTGGATGGACAACGTAGTGCGTCTGTCAACAACATCCTGCTTTCTTCTGTAAGCTCGCAGGCGGCAGCAGCTACCAGCAGCACAGGTTTTGTACAAAGCACCAGTGCCAGCGCGCTGCTGGCAGGTGACGACCAGATGCCGCAGGTGTTTACTTACAATTTTGCAGTGGACCAGAAGGCATTCTTTAATTCGTTTCTTGAAATTGCTTATGTCGGCAACCGCACAGAGCATGTTCTAAATGACGGCGGCGGAAATGCACCGCTAAATAATATCAACGCTCTTCCAATCGGTTCTCTGTTCCGTCCAAACCCAATCACTGGGGTTACACTCCCTCTGCTGCCGGCGAACGGCTCCATCAATAACGGCAATAGCGCGAACAGCGTTACCAATCTCGGCGCAAACCAGATTGACCAGTATCGCCCGTTCCCGCTATATCACACGTTGAGTGTTTCGCAGCATAACGCGTATGCCAACTACAACTCACTTCAGGCTCAGTGGAATAAGCAGCAAGGTCGCGCTACTTATGGCGTTAACTATACTTTCTCGAAAGTGCTTGGTGTGCTTGGCGGCGGTCCAAATGGTGAAGGAACCGGTCAACCTGTAGACCCGTTCAACTACCGCGATGATTACCAGGCGCTCGACTTCGATAGGACGCATATTTTCAATGCATCCTACTCCTACACTGTCGGTAAAGTTGTAGCGAACAGGTTTGTCGGTGGGCTGACCAATGGCTGGTTGGTCTCAGGCATTACAAACATACAGAGCGGTGTCAACCTGACTGCGCAAGGCAATCAGCCGAACTTCGGGTTGAGCGGCAACCTGGCAGTTCTGACACCTACGGGACAGCCAACCACACTGGGTGTCAACCCTACTAATTTCCTTGGTACGCCGGACGTATTGCTACAGCCGGTCGTGACTGGGAATCCTGCGATTCATACAGCGTCGAAGCAGTATGTGAACGGTGCCGCATTCTCACTGCCCCAGCTGGGGCAGCAGGGAACGGTACGTGTGCCCTACATTCATGGACCGGCTTTCACTGATACGGATCTGACTGCTGCTAAAGACTTTCACGTCCATGAGAACCAAAGCCTCCAGCTCCGGTTTGCGGCTTTCAACTTTATCAACCACGCGAACAGCACTTTCACAACATCTGTACAGCCCAACGCGCTGGTGCTCAACTATAACAACGGAACTGCGACTACGGGGACCTCTGCACAGCCCATCGGGACTGCCGTCGCAACTGCCCCACAGACGAATACCTTCGGTGCGGCACCATTGCGAACCGGTCGCCGTATTGCGGAGTTTTCCCTTAAATACAGCTTCTAACAGCTAATTGTCCGAGGAGCCTTTGAAAGTGAAAGGCTCCTTGGACCTCCATCGAAGCGATATATCGCTCGCACATAGTACGTACGCAATACTTCAGGAGGTCTGAGCATGCCCAAATCAGTTTTTACGTCTCTTCTAGCTCCGCATACAAAGGTGACCGGAGAGCAACTTGCAACGGAAGAAGGCATTTTAGCGTTAGGCCGAAATCTACAGGTTCTGAACCGGCGCCGTTTCTTCTCGACTCTTGCTGCAGCGGGAGCCATTGCTACTGCCGGCGGAATCTTCGGGGGAGCTCGGGCTGAGGCGCAAGCCGCACCCATGCCGTCTGTTATCGATGTTTTGAACTTTGCGTTAAACTTCGAATTCCTGGAAGCAGAGTTTTATTCCTACGGCTCGACCGGCATGTCTCTTATGGCGAATGTCGCTGCCAGCAATGCCGCAACTGCAGCGGGCAAAACGCCGCTCATTGCAAGTCCACCGACGATTACGGCGAGCAATGTTTCTAACCAGCCTATAGTGACACTGACGGGTAACCAGCAGATTATTGTTGCAGCTCTTCTGCAGGATGAAGCCCACCACATCGCAGGTCTCCAGACAGCCATCCTCGGCCTCGGCGGCACTCCGATCACGGAACCCAGCATCGATTTCAGCGCCGGCGGTACCATGCCAGCTATCACGACAAATACGGCTTACTTCGCGGCTGCACGCCAGTTTACCGCACTGGGCAATAGTGCCTATGCCGGTGCCGCGGCAAGTCTGATCAGCAATACAGCCATCCTTGAAACAGCGTCCCAGATTTTAGGCGCGGAAGCCCAGCATCTCGGTGCTGTCAATTACATATGCATTACGCTTGGCATTACAACTCCATCACCTGACTTGCAGCTCGATGCACAAGATGTTCCTCCGAATAGCATTCTGGCTAGCGGCGTTCCGGCAATTTTTACTGTTACACCACTGTCGGCCGCAGCGCCTGCAGTTGGGATAGCACGTACGCCGCAGCAAGTGCTGGGTGTTGCCTACGGCGTCTCCAAGCCGACAACGACAACGCCTGCGCCTGGAAGCCTTAAAGGCGGCTTCTTTCCAAACGGAGTCAATGGCAACGTCACCTCTACGTAGACCAGGCGCATACCACTGACAAACCTCGTAAAGCAGTTCCTGCTTCCACAGCTGAAGTCATCGTTTGGAGAGAAGTTTATGTCGAATCACGATACACCCATGCTCCAGCCCATTGAGAATGTTACGGGCGAGCAGTTTGCTCATGAAATGAACGTGTCAATCCACCAGCACCAATCCAGCCGCTCCAGCCGGCGTAGCTTTCTAGCGCAGGCAGGCTTTACCGCAGGGATGGTTGGCCTAGCAGGTTGTAGCGAAGGAAACCAGACGGGAGTGACATCACCGCCGGTCATCGGTACAACACCTTCCGTTGCGGATGTTCTTAACTTTGCGCTTAACCTCGAATACCTTGAGGCGACCTTCTACCTCACTGTAACTACCGGTAGCGGCTTGCCGTCGGCGGCTATGGGCACCAGCCCCGGTGCTGTCACCGGTGGCCAGGGAAGTGTCACCTTTGTAAATCCCGGCGTACAAGCCTTGGCAAACCAGCTTGCTGCGGACGAGATGGCACATGTGCAATTTCTTCGTGCCACTATGCAGTCGCTCAACTTGACTCCAGTGGACATGCCAGCACTCGACCTGACCGGTGGAACGGCAACCCCGGTGACCACGGATGCACAGTTTTTAGCCTTGGCACGGCGGCTTGAAACTACCGGTGTCAGTGCTTATGAAGGAGCAATCACGTCACTCATCTCGAACACAGCTGCCCTAACCTATGCTGCGCAAATCCATGACACCGAAGGCCAGCATGAAGGTATCCTGCGGCAGTATTGCATTGCCAATCAGGTTGTTTCAGCTGCTGTGGATGCGGGCGATCTCCCTCCCTATGTGGCTCCTTCCGGGAGCAATCCTGCAACAGTAACAACCTTTAACACCGGTCCAACCACGGGCTTGAACACGACTCGCAATACATCGCAAGTGCTAATGATTGTGTACAACATGACCAATGCCGGAGTAGTATCCGGCGGCTTTTTCCCAAACGGTGTCAACGGCAACATCAAAAGCACCTAGTTGCTTGATCCCTGCCGATTGATACAAGGCGTCGAAAATCCGGTTTAGGAGATAGGTGTGCAAGTGGTTGTTACTACCTGCACACCTAGACAAAACCGTGATAGCCAAAAGGGAAGCAGTTTTCTGCGATCAGAAAGCTCATTCCCTCGCACATTCTTCCCTAAATCGTAATGATGCACGTAAGAGTTAGAGCACTCTTAAATGTTTAGCTTCAATAGGTAACCCATTCAAGCTATGCTGAAAAAGCTATTTGCAATAATCGGCAGTATTCAAGCGTGCAAAAGCTTTATGCGGCAGCTATCGATCGAACCGCCGCAAGATAGCAACTGTTCGGTAATCAGCACTTCGGCATCTTCAAAAACTATAAAAACGCTTTTATATCCTTGTGACTATCGACGAGTTCTGCAAGCGCCATCCCAGTTTGTACCATGCAGCACATGCCTCTGCATTACCGCAGATTCAGCGCCATGGTCTCTTGAGTACGCAGGCCATCGTAGAGCTGCTTCAGCTCTCTGAAGAGCAACGTGCTGTACTCATAGCGGAGCGCCGTCCAGAGCAGGTACCATTGCACCATCCCGTACACGGCAGCTTCTACTTGCGCGACCAGAAGCCTCTACACGCCAAAGCTCTCGCAAATTGCCTCGACGGTATCATTCCATCCGAGTGGCTCCAGCTTCTCAACGCCCATGTCTTCCTATGGGCCAGCCGGGCACGCGCCGATAAGCTTTTGCATGCTCGGGAGTATCGCGGACAGCCTCAACTCCTGCTCGAACTCGACGCACGCCCTTTGCTCACCCGCTACCTCGACCAAACAGCGATAACCCGTATCAACACCGGCTCCGTCATTCGCAAAGCCGCTCGCCGCAGTAGGGAATCGTTCATCCCGCTGCGCGATTTTCCCACCTTTCCGAAAACAGAGATCGTCGAAGTAGCTATCCTAGGCTCCATCCCAAACCTGCGTGAGTACATTCTTTCTGCCGCTGTAGTAGTTGGGGAAAAACCGGACACTTCTAGGTAGCATTTACTAACAAAGCACAAGGTTCGGTCTGCATGCAAGCTTATAACTTAAAAGCCAATTGAAGGACGGTTGGAACGTACAATTTATCTAGTTCCAAGTGCTGCAAGTGCCATAAGCAGCTGATTCGATTCTAATTACTTCTGTCACGAGGAAAGCTGTAGCTATGGAAGTCGGAAGAAAAAGGTAGCTGCTTCCGGCTTACCATGTCGTTTTTTGAATTTCCGACAAGGTTTCAAGAAATAACTGAACAATGATATTCCCGTGCGGTTGATGTTTTTGTGCACGGGTAACAATTGCAATGCGCCATTTCGGCATGGCAAGGTCTTCCTGCTTGATTGTAAGAACATGCAGTTGACTCGCGTATCTTGAAAACCTGACAAGAGCGGCAGGCACTATAGCCACGCCCAGGCCGCAAGACACGAACTGCAGCAGCGTTTCCACATCGCTTACTTCATACGTGCCGGCCCGTTTCAAGCTTCTTTCCAAAAAGACATGATCCAGCATTACCCTCAAAGCCCGCTTTGCAACTAAATCAATACATTCCTCTTTGCTGATGGAGTCCAGGCTCACGCTTCGTCCTGCAGCTAAATGAGACTGCTTCGAGCAGACGGCGACGAGAACGTCATGTGCAAAGGGGATCGTCTCCAGCCCGTTCAGAATCGCCTTGTGCACAACGGCTTGAAAGCTCAAATCTATATTCTAGGAGCGCACCAGGGCAGGAACCCCATCTGTATTTAAGGTATGTACGGCAAATTCGACCTGCGGGTACTTTGCACGAAAGCGCTGCAACACCGCGGGAAGGTTGACATACGGCGTGAGGCTTTGGAGTATTCCGATATTGAGCCGCCCGCGCACAATCCCATCCTGCGACCTCACAGCTGTGATTCCCTCGTGAAGTGAGCCAAGACTTGATCGTGCATAGGCCAGAAAGCACTCCCCTGCCTCGGTCAGCGTCACTTCTTGTGGTTCTGTTCACCAGTTTGGAGCCGATCTCCTCTTCCAATTCCTTGATCATCACTGAAAGGCCGGATTGCACCACGTTCACTCGTCTAGCTGCGGTGAACTGCCTGGTTTCAGCAAGTGCGATGTAGTGGATTAGATGACGCATTACCTCTACAACGGAGTGAATAACTCACCCCCGATTCAAACCACTGCTTGTTCAACCTAGGGCAGCCAAGCTGTTTACTTCAATGCAACCGTCGCATATGGACTGCCTCCTGGGATCTGGCTCGGAACCAACAGATACTTCCTGAAGCAAACTACTGATCCAAAGGTCAACGGCGTGCCTCTCAATGCATCGCCGGAGCAGGTCGGTTCCATCGATCCGGGCCTGGTCTGGATCGTGGGCAATACCTCTTCTACATCAAGGGTCCCTAAAAGAGCACTTGAGGCTAAGAGGCTAAGCGGGGTGAGCGTATTTGGTACTTCAAAACACCCTGGGATGCTTTGAAGGAAACTTTCTGGCGCCCTGATCATCTCCCCTATGAGAGCCTTACGGAAAATCGCCTTTATCAGCCGAAAATGCTTAGTACACCCTGAAAAGATCAAAGCATTGGGCCGGCTGCATTTCTGCTCAACATGGCTAGTCTTATCTATTCGCTTGCTCAGTGAGGAATGCTTTGAGAGTACGCGGCTCGCGGCCCAAGATAGCGCGAAGGATGAGCGCATTGCCACCGGGGAAACCGTACTTGGCGTAATCGGCGTACATGCGTTGCATGCCGTCTCGGAACGATCCCTCGGGAATGTGCGCTTGCTCCACCCACTCGTCAAAGGTGATCTCGCCGGGTGTGATCGTTCGGCCAAGAACTTCAGACATGATCTGGGTCAGCTCTGTGCGATCCACCATGCCCGGTGCGCAAAGCTCAAACGTTCCATAATCAAGCTTGTCACTGGTAAGTGCGATAGCCGCTGCTTCCGCTACGTCGCGGTAGTCCACATAGCTTGCCTGCTTGTTGTTCGGGTACGGCAAGGAGAAGCTACCCTTTTCGGTCACTTCCTTCCAGCCGTTTGCGAGTGTCTGCATAAACATCGTCGGTTGCAGCACTGTAAACGTCAGGCCGGATTCACAGAGTGCTTCCTCGACAGGAAGCTTGCTTGCATGATTGCTCATCTTTGAAATGGATGGGTGAATGACACCGGAGAAAGTGAACTTCTTGGCGCCTGCAGCCACCGCTGCATTGACCATCGCTATGCCCAGGTCGGCTTCGTTCGGTTGAAACGCAGGGTTGATATGAAAGACGCCTTCCACGCCTTCGGCGGCACTCCGCAAACTCTGTTCATCTTTGAGATTTCCTACGACGGCCTCGTCTGCCCCCTGGGCAATGACCTCTGCTCGTTTGTCCGCACTCGTGACAAGGGCTCTTACTGTTGCGCCATGTTCCTTCAACGCGGGCAACACATAGCGGGCATACGTGCCGCTCGCACCGACCATCAAAACTTTCATCTTCTTCTCCCTTCGCTTCTCTCGACAGAGTCAGCTCATCCTCTCGATAGAACCTGGAAACATTATGGATAGCGAATCTGGAAGACCCGCTATCCATGAAGGTATGTTCACTCCGCAACCACCGGCACAGACACATCCGTAGTCTCCCAGCGAATGTGCAGGGTCGTGCTTTTCCCGTGAGTGTCTTCAAAGCTGATGCTCATTTTTTCCTGCGGCTGCGGCAGAACGGCCTTCTTCATAGGAATGCGCACGAGATCTTGCGACTGGTTGTACTCCGTACCCCACTGGCCGGTTTGCTTGTTGACAATCAGCATCCAGGTGGATTCGGACGGCAGTGTGTAGAGCGTGTAGGTGCCTGCCGGAACCTCTGCGTTGCCGATTTTGAGATTCGTGCCTGCTTTGAAAGCCGTGGCCGGGTTGGCACCGGTGCGCCACACTTTACCGTAAGGAACCTTGTCGCCCATGATCTTGCGACCGCGCACGGATGGAGCGTTGTAGTGGATGGAGACCGGCTTGCCGTCAAGCATGACATCGGCATCGGCGGCGGGGCTTGGCAGCGGCTTGTCGGCTGAGGCGGGGGATTGCAAGACGACGGCAGATGAGTAACCGGCGGCTGGCAGAAGGCCTAGGGTGAGTGCAAACAGACAGGTGAAGCGAGTCATAGAATTCTCCAAATTACCGGCAAGTCGTAACTGATGCTGCGAGCTATCCACAGTGTGTGGCGGGCGCGTCTGCTTGTCAAAGTAAGGTTCCTCAAAAGCCTGCTTGTAATCCTCATGCCCCGGACCGGCGCAGGTCCTATGCCCGGTATGCTGAAAACAGAGGTGCGGCATGGCCATCATTGAAGTTGGGCTCAAAGCCCTGCAAGCAGCAGGCGCGGCAGAAAAACGGGCATGGTGCGCGCAGCTGGAAGCGGGCGCGATTCTCTACTTTCCGCAAACGCCGGTGCCTTTGACCGCAGACAATATCGCGTTCCTGCTGGGCCGGCAGCAGGCTGACTCCTCCCTGCACAAAAACATCGCCTACAAGCCCGCAGCCGATGTGCTGACCGGCCTGGATGCAGGCGGTGCAGCGGCGGAACGACTGCGCGGGGTTATGCATTGGTACTCCGACACCGTGACGGACTTTCTCAGCAGTTTGCTGGAGCCCTACGCAGGCCACATGCGGCGTGATTACGCGAGCTTTCGCCCGCAGGAGGAGCAGAACCGCGACTTGCCTCTGCGCAAGCGTAACGACCTGCTGCACACAGACGCTTTCCCCACCCGGCCCACGCACGGCGCGCGCATCCTGCGATTCTTCAACAACATTCACCCGGAGCGCACGCGAGACTGGGTGGTCAGCGAGCCGTTCCGGCAGCTTGCACCCCGATTTGCACCGGCGCAGATCGCGCCGCAACCGGATAGCGCAGCGAGCCGCGCGGCAAAAGGCGCGGCTCGGGCACTTGGGCTAAGCGCGGTTCTACCCGCCGTCAAGCGGACCCCGTATGACGACTTCATGATGCGCTTCCACAACTTTCTGAAGGAAAACGATAGCTGGCAGCGGGAGGTACCTCGGCAGGCTTTCAAGTTTGCGCCGGGTTCAAGCTGGATGGTATTTACTGATACGGTGCCGCACGCAGTGCTGGCCGGGCAGTATGCGCTGGAGCAAACTTTCCTGGTAGAGCGCGGGGCGCAGGTCGCCCCGGAACACGCGCCGCTGACAGTGCTGGAACAGATTGCAGGCACGGCGCTGGTATAACGCCAACGCTAGAGCCGGCCCCGCACTGCCGCGCCGCCGAAGATCATCCGTCGCAATCCGTCCCCGAAAAACGCGTGCGAAATGCCGCCTTCGGGCATGCTGACCTCATCAAGCACTTTCCGCTGTTCGTCGCTTAGCTGAAGCGTCAACGCCGCGATATTATTTTGAAGTTGTTCGACTGTTTTGGCTCCCAACACCGGCGAGCTGATGTCCGGTCGGCCCAGCGTCCAAGCCAGGGCCACCTGTGCAAGCGGTTGTGCAAGCTCAGCAGCCACGGATTGCAGCGCGTCCAGTACACGCCAGTTACGCTCGGTAAACTTGCTGAACGGCCCTTGAAATGGATTGGAGCCGCTCAAGCGCCCCTTGGCGGCTTGGTCGCTGCGGCTGTATTTGCCACTTAGAAAGCCTCCGGCAAGCGGGCTCCAGGGCATTACGCCCATGCCGCATGCTACCGCCGCAGGAATATGCTCACGCTCAATGCCGCGCTCTACAAGTGAGTACTCCATCTGCATGGCGATAGGGCCGGGAGCGTGCTGCGCCTCGGCCATCGTCGCCATGCGAGTCGCGTACCAGGCCGGCATGTCTGACAACCCGAAGTAGCGAATCTTGCCTGCCCGCACCAGCTCCCCCATGGCCTGCAGTACCTCTTCAAGCGGCGTCACCGTATCCCACACGTGCATCCAGTACAGATCCACATAATCTGTACGCAGGCGGCGCAGCGAGCCCTCAAGCGCGCGATGCATGTTCTTGCGGCTGTTGCCGCCGTTGAAGCTGAACTTGGTGGCTAGCACGATTCGGTCGCGCAGCTTGCGCTCCGCAAGAAAATCGCCCAGCAGCTCCTCGCTGCGGCCGCCGCTGTAGACATCCGCCGTGTCGAAAAAGTTGCCGCCTGCCTCCACGTAGGCGTTGAAGACAGCTTGTGAAATCTCGTCTGTTGAACCCCAGCCTTTGTTGCCGAAGGTCATGGTGCCGAGCGCAAGCGGGCTGACAAGTAGGCCGGAGCGGCCAAGGGTACGGAGTTCAGAATGCATTGGGGATCGGCCTCGGAGGGTGAAGAGAAATATGCCTGCAACATCGTTGAAGTTAGAAAGACATCAAGAAAAGCAGCCTCCTCAAAACCGGAAGCGCCCACTAAATATCGGTGCATGGTTGTAGGTGTTGAAGTGAGTCAGGGCAATCTGCTCTCCGGCCCCTAGCGTGAACGACAGCGGAGTACTCGCCGACACACGTTCGCGCCTGAAAGGAATACGGCTGACGATAATGCCCGGAGTGGTAAACGTCTGCGCATGCCCGTCATTGCGACCGCCTTTATAAAAGGTGGAGTTAAACTCGGTCTCAACCCAAACAAGCTTTGTAAGTCGATACTGGATGGCATTATTCCAGATCACAGAACGGCCTAGACCTGTTGTATTTGTTACCGGCAGCGCTCCGCTTGCGGCAGAAGTCAGGGCAAGATTGCCGAATCCCTTGCCGACTTCCAGGGCCGGGGTAAGAACAGCACAGCAGCTTCCGTTTGCTTGCTTGCCGGTCGGCAGGCTTGCCGCGATCAAGCCGGTCACAATGACGTTATGGTGCTGCTCATTGCTGCCGTAAAAACGGTACTTGACGCGAAGTGCAAAATCGCCGAAACCATCCAGAATCCGAGGGCTTGAGTGGGTGAAAAACGGCGGCACGCTCACGCGAAACTCTGTTCGACCGAACGGGATAATCTGCAAACCGTGATTGTTCCCGTAATTCCATGTCGTCTGGCCGTTCGGCGCAGTCTGCCGGGAAAAATCAGCCCGAAGCCCTTGCTCAATCCTCGCGTTTGTTGTTATCAGCGGGGTCGCCCAGTGCGGCTGGTTTACCTGGGTAGCCTCCACACGCGCCTGGTAGCGCTGCCATATGCTCGTTTGCGCATGCGCAGTAGCGAGAGAAGAAACCGAGAAGGCGACGGAAAATGACAGGCTTAATTTCAAGCGCATATATCTAAAGTAATGGATGACCGCCGCTGCCCGGAGCAGCACTCAGGCTGCCCAGAGCAGCACTCAGGCTGCCCAGAGCAGCACTCAG
>CAXSBB010000017.1:0-68828 GCA_964235655.1 uncultured Acidobacteriaceae bacterium | reverse complement strand
GGTGGCAGGACCGTGGGTGCCGGGACGATCTCCGAGATTATTGCTTAGGGTGATGAAATAACGCTTGTAGGGAACGGGCTTGAGAGTTCGTTTCCATTAGGCAAGTGAGATGCCTTCAGATAGGATAAGAAAATGCGTGAAATTGTGACGTTAGCATGCGGGGAGTGCAAAGAGCGGAATTACTCAACTACAAAGAACAAGAAGACGACTACGGGTCGGCTGGAGTTCTCGAAGTTTTGCAATCGCTGCCGTAAGCACACTCCTCATAAGGAAACCAAATAAACCATCTCCCCTTCTGCACTCTCGTGTAAGCGTTGGGGAATTCAGCTAATTTTCAGTTGAAAATGCAGGTTTGAAGTCAATTACGGGGGCGTAAGCTCAACGGTTAAACTGTCGGTCTCCAAAACCGAACTTCTCGGTTCGAATCCGAGCGCCCCCGCCATGTTGTAACAAGAGTAGAGTGGTGCCATGCCGTACCAGTGACGGCCGGAGTAGGTTGATGGCCGTGAGAGAGCGAGAAAAGGGAATGGCAAAAGCAGCCATACTGCCGGTACCTGAATCGAGTCCCCGGCGTGAGAGCGCCCTTGTTCGCGGGCGAGCATTCCTCTCCGATGTTCGAGGGGAGTTGCAGAAAGTATCTTCGCCTTCGAGGGCAGAAGTGCAGGCAACTACCACGGTTGTTATTTTTGCCGTATTTGTGTTCGCGGGTTTTTTCTACCTAGTCGACACGGTACTGGGATATGTATTACAAGCTCTGCTGCACTCACTGGGCGGGGCATAGCCAGGTAGCACAACGGCATTGAGGCGAAAACGATGGCGGACGAGCTGGGAAACAATTTAATGGTATCGGGAGACGAGACGGGTGTGCTGCCTGAATCCGGCGCGGAGCCGGTTGCCGTACTGCAGCCGCCGGCTAATGAGCGTTTCAAATGGTATGTCATACATGCATATTCAGGTTTTGAGCGCAAGGTGCGTGAAGCCATTGAGACGCGTAAAGATTCCTACGGTCTACAGGACAGGATCGGCAGGATTGAGATTCCACTGGAGTCGCATACCGAGCTGGTAAACGGTAAGAAGAAGATTACCGAGAAAGTGTTTCTACCGGGATATGTGCTGATTGAGATGGATCTTGATAATGATCTCTGGCACATCATCAAGAACACTCCCCGGGTGACCGGTTTTCTTGGAACAGGGGACAAGCCGGTAGCGATGAGCGAAGAGGATGTTTCCTCACTGCTGTTTCGGTCTGAGGCTTCCAAGGAGCGACCGCAGCTTAAGATCAAGTTTGAAAAGAATGAGTCTGTGCGTATCACCGAGGGGCCATTTGCGAACTTTAACGGCCTGGTGGATGAAGTCAACGAGGATCGCCAGACAGTTAAGGTCATGGTGACCATCTTCGGTCGTTCTACCCCTGTAGAGCTTGAGTTCGGCAAAGTGGAACGAGTTGAAGCCTAGCTTCGAGATTTACCGCTACGAAGTTTGACACGTGCCCTGCTACCAGGGCAATACAAAAAAGGATTAGGAATATGCCTCCAACAAAAAAAATACAGACATACGTCAAACTCCAGATTATTGCTGCAAAAGCGACTCCCGCGCCGCCGGTCGGGCCGGCTCTGGGCCAGGCGCAGGTCAATATTATGGAGTTCTGCAAGCAGTTCAATGCGCGCACATCGAACAAGGAAATGGAAGGGCTCGTCATTCCCGTAGTTATTACGGTGTATGTAGATCGCACTTTCACTTTTGAGACGAAAACGCCGCCTGCTGCGGTTCTTCTTAAAAAAGCGGCCGGGCTTGCCAAGGGTTCGGGCGTACCGAACAAGACGAAGGTGGGCACGGTCACAGAGGCACAAATCCGTGAGATTGCTACCCAGAAGATGCCCGACTTGAATGCAATGTCTGTTGACAGTGCTATCCGAAGCATCAAGGGTACGGCACGATCTATGGGAATCGACGTCACTGCCTAACCGCAGTACTTGCGCCGCAAACAAATTTTAAGGATACTCAAGAGATTGCTTGTACGAAAGTATAAGCAATGTCAACAGCACCACGGCCAGTGAAGCAACGCTGAGCGGTGGGAGACGGGATACCATGGCACAAAAAGTTACCAAGAATATGGCAGCAGCGCGTGCACAGGTTGAAGCACGCCCTTATACCCTTACTGATGCTGTACCGCTTCTCCAAAAAATCAAGTTTGCCAAGTTCGATGAGACTGTAGACCTTACTCTGCGTCTTGGCGTAGACCCTCGTCATGCAGACCAGATGGTACGCGGCACTGTGGTTCTGCCGCACGGGTTGGGTAAAACGAAGACCGTAGCTGTTATCACTACCGGTGAGCGTTTGAAGGAAGCTGAAGCTGCAGGCGCGGATTTTGTCGGCGGCGAAGAGATGGTTGAGCGAATCCAGAAAGAAGGCTGGACTGACTTTGACGCTCTTATTGCTACACCCGATATGATGCGCTCCGTAGGTCGGCTCGGTAAAGTATTGGGGCCGCGTGGTTTGATGCCGAACCCTAAGACGGGTACTGTCACCAGCGATGTAACGGCTGCAATCCGCGAGATCAAGGCTGGCAAGATTGAATTCCGTACAGATAAAACGGCGTTGGTACATTGCCCTGTCGGTAAAGTCTCGTTTCCGCCTGAAAAGTTGATTGAAAATGCCATGACTGTGATTTCAAGTGTCATGCGTGCTAAACCTTCCGCAGCCAAAGGTAAATACGTCAAGGGGATTACGCTAAGCTCCACAATGGGGCCCGGTATTTCTCTCGACAGCTCGGTCGCAGACACTGCCGCCAAGGCTTAATTACTATTAAAAAACAGGTTTACGGCAAGTTGCTAGCCGCACTGCCCCGCCTGCGGCATCCGTTGAGTCGGCTAGAGCGTAATGAGGAGTTGAAATGGCACTGACACGAGCAAAGAAGACGCAAAAGGTTGAACAGCTTGCGCAGGAACTGCAAGGTTCGACCAGCGCAATTGTAGGAACATTTACCAAGCTGACAGTTTCGCAAGACTTTGATCTGCGACGGAAGGTGCGCGATGCTGGCGGTCGGTATCGTGTGGTCAAGAACAAGCTAGCCAGTCGTGCGTCAGAAGGCACCGGAATTGCAGAGGCTTTGCAGGGACTTAAAGGTGTCTCGTCTGTTGCTTATACCAGCGGCGACCCGGTGGCGCTTGCCAAGGTACTTTCAGCCTGGGTTAAAGACAATGCGGAATTTACTTTCAAGCTAGGCATTGTCGACGGCAAAGTCATTACGATTGAAGAAATTCAGTCCCTAGCCACGATGCCGGCCAAGGAAGAGATATTTGCCAAGCTGCTGTTCCTGATCAGTGCACCGGCGCAGCGTCTTGCGACTGTTATGGCGGCGACAGGCCGTGATCTGGCTGTGGTGCTCAATCAAGGCGTTGAGAAGGAAAAGTTTGCTGCCGGTGCAGTTGCTCCGGTAGAAGCGGCAGCACCTGTAGAGGAAACGTCATCTGTAGAAGCAGCTACACCTGTAGAGGAAACGCCATCTGTAGAAGCAGCTACACCTGTAGAGGAAACGCCATTTGTAGAAACGGCAGCGCCTGTAGAAGCTGTTTCCGCACCTGTGTCTGAAGCTGTTTCTCAAGAAGCAGTTCCTGAGGCCGGCCTTGAATCACAAGCCACTCCTGAAATGGAATCCTCCGTGGTGGAGGGGGTTGCAATGCCTGCCTCGCATGAGACGACAGACATAGTGAAGGCACCTGCTGATCTTGAAGTTACAGATGAGTCGCAGACTGAGTCTGCCTCGAACGAGGCACCGGTAGAGGGCGCGTAGTTCCCATTATGTTTGTAGGACAAGTTTGTGTGAAGCAGGTAAACCGGGGTGCTGGTCTGGCACGTCGGAAACCGGATTGCACTGCGACACCGGCCAGGTAACTGGTGATTGAAAACGCAGGAACACCCTAGCCTCAATAGCTCGGGTAAATTGAACAAGTTTTAAGGAGAAGACATATGGCAGATCTCGCGCAGTTAGAAGAACAGATTGTTGGGTTGACTTTGCTGGATGCGGCAGCCCTGGTGAAGAAGCTTGAAGAGCGTCTCGGCGTTTCCGCGGCGGCAGCGGCTCCTGTAGCAGCAGCGGGCGGCGGCGGTGCGGCAGCAGCAGAGGCAGTGGTTGAGCAGACAGAGTTTACTGTCATCCTCAAGGATGCCGGTGCTAATAAGATCAATACCATTAAGGCAGTACGTGAAGTGACAGCACTTGGCTTGAAAGAAGCAAAGGACCTTGTAGACGGCGCTCCGAAGCCGCTCAAGGAGAATGTCAGCAAGGAAGAAGCAGAGACTGTCAAGAAGAAGTTCGACGGTGTTGCAACAGTCGAAATCAAGTAGTTCCATGCGGCAGGTTCTGGAAAGGAGAAATTCTTTCCAAAACCTGCTTGTTATGGCCATAGAAATGCAGTACATTAAAGCTTGTGCAAGCATCTTCCAAGAAGCCGCTTGATTTTTTGCATCAGACCTGTAACTTCACATCTTTCCGGACTTCAGGCAAAGTGAAGTCTTCTGTTCATCCGCGCTCGCGATGGACATACAAGCCGCACTCCATGCGGCAGGAGATTGCGCCTTATTCCGTTGTAACTTTATAGAGGTCGAACGTCCCGCGCTTGTGGAGCCTTAGGCTTGCAGGCGTTTTCGCGTCGATAGCGTGGCTTCAACGAGCAGTTGACACGATTCGCCAATAATAAGGGCAAGTTTTGCGGTAGCGGTTTCCGGCGAAACGAGGCAGCCGGTAATAGGATGCGCTCCGTATCAAGCAAGTTTACGCAGACTGCGCGGTCCCGGGCAGCCTGCTTCGCTCTCGTGTTTCCGGGCCATGAGGAGCCACCATGCCACACGAGACCCGCGCCCTGCGCAGCCGACTCGATTTTTCCAAGATACCCACTCCGATCCAGATCCCTAACCTCATTGAAGTGCAGCGCCGATCTTACGAGCGCTTCCTCCAGATGGATAAGCTGCCGAGCGAACGAGATGACAATGGTCTCCACTCGGTATTTACGTCTGTATTTCCGATTACAGACTTTCGCAATATCTCGCAGCTGGATTTCGTAGACTTTTCGATCGGAAACTGGGAGTGCAAGTGCGGTCATCTGAAGGGCTTGCATCACCTGCGTACGGCTTGCTGCAACTGCGGAGCCATGGTCATTACAGACCCGTTTCATCCGGGCGATGTGTTGTGCCACAAATGCGGTACCTACAACAAGAACACTCCGGACTTCTGCAACAAGTGCGGCGATCCGGTCGGGCTGCAGCTGAAGTATGACCAGGCGGAGTGCGAAGAGCGCGGCATGACCTACGCGGCTCCGCTTAAGGTCACTGTGCGCCTGACCATCTACGACAAGGACCCGGATACGGGTGCCAAGTCCGTGCGCGACATCAAGGAGCAGGAAGTGTTTTTCGGTGATATTCCGCTGATGACGCAGAACGGCACTTTCATCGTCAACGGCACGGAGCGCGTCATTGTTTCGCAGCTGCATCGCTCGCCCGGCGTTTTCTTTGAGACGGCGAACAATCGTACCTACTTCCTGGGCAAGATCATTCCGTATCGCGGTTCGTGGGTCGAGTTCGAGTACGACCAGAAGAACACCTTATATGTCCGCATTGATCGCAAGCGCAAGTTCCTGGGCACCATCTTTCTGCGTGCGTTAGGTCTGCGTACAGACGAACAGATTCTGAAAAGCTTCTACACGGTAGATACGATCGCGCTGCGTGACGGCAAGATGTTCTGGGCGTTGAGCGGCGATGCGGCTGTACCGACCAACCTGCTTGGTGTTAAACCGACGGCTGCAGCGTCGGCCAATGGGACGGAGATTGTTCCGGCCGGGCGCAAGATTTCACCCTCGCTGCTTAAGAACCTGCGTGCAGGCGGCGTGACAGAAATTGAAGTGGACAGCCTGGAGCTTGACGGCGCCATGATCGCGGCGGACGTGCTCGATACAGAGACCGGCGAGGTATTTCTTGAGGCGAATCTGGAGTTGACCCCGGACAAGCTGCACAAGATCATCCAGGCGGGCATTACTGAGGTTCAGGTCTTTTTCCCAGAGAGGGATGAAGTCGGCAACATTATCACCAATACGCTGCGGCGCGACTCGGTTCGCAAGCCTGAAGAGGCGTTGATTGAGATTTACCGTAAGCTGCGTCCAGGCGACCCGCCGACGCTCGACACGGCAACCGCATTGTTCGAGGGTATGTTCTTCGACCCGCGCAAGTACGATTTCTCGCGTGTAGGCCGGTTGAAGTTCAACATCAAGCTGTATGAGAACCAGGACGCTACCTCACTCGATCACCGGACGCTGACCCCGGACGATTTTTACTCGACGATCCGGTACCTACTCAAGCTGCGTCGCAATATCGGCGCTGTGGATGATATCGATCACCTGGGCAATCGCCGGGTGCGTGCAGTCGGCGAGCTGATGGAAAACCAGTTCCGCATCGGGCTTGTGCGTATGGAACGCGCCATCAAGGAAAAGATGAGCGTGTACCAGGAGATGTCGACGGCGATGCCGCACGATCTTATCAATGCCAAGCCGGTAATGGCGGCGATCCGCGAGTTCTTCGGGTCTTCGCAGTTGTCGCAGTTCATGGATCAGACCAACCCACTTTCCGAGATCACGCACAAGCGGCGTCTTTCGGCTCTTGGGCCGGGTGGATTGTCGCGTGAGCGTGCGGGCTTCGAAGTTCGTGACGTCCACCCGACGCACTATGGTCGTATTTGCCCGATTGAGACGCCGGAAGGTCCGAACATCGGCTTGATCTCGTCACTCTCGTGCTTTGCACGTATCAATGAGTACGGCTTTATTGAGTCGCCGTACCGTCGCGTGCGGAATGCGCAGCTGCTGGACTATGTGCAGGTGACAAATGCCGGCGAAAGCGGTTTGCGTGTGGGGGATCACCTCGAAAAGCTGGAGGCGATCTCGAAAAACGAGGAGGCGGTTGGGGCCGGCAAGCGGCCTATCGAGTTTGAGCCGTTCTCGTTTTATCTCTCCGCCTGGGAAGAGGACCGACACACCATCGCGCAGGCAAATGTTGAGCTTGATGATGAGCTGAAGATCACTGCGGAGCTTGTGAACGCGCGGCGTCAGGGCAACTTCGTTCTGGTGTCTCGTGATGAGATCGATTATGTCGATGTTTCGCCGAAACAGCTCGTATCCGTAGCCGCTTCGCTGGTGCCGTTTCTCGAGCACGACGATGCGAACCGCGCATTGATGGGTGCAAACATGCAGCGGCAGTCTGTGCCGTTGCTGGTTGCAGAAGCCCCATTTGTCGGTACCGGTATGGAAGGGGTAACGGCGCGCGATTCCGGCGCTGTTATTTCCGCGCGACGTAATGGTGTGGTCGATTCTGTCGATTCCGAGCGCATTATCATCCGGGTTGAAGGTGAGCACCACCCTACGCAGTTGTCGCGTGAGGTTGGCTCTGACATCTACCAACTCATCAAGTTCAAGCGGTCGAACCAGAACACTTGCATCAACCAGAAGCCGATTGTCCGCAAGGGTGACCGGGTCATCAAGGGGCAGGTGATCGCGGATGGTCCTTGCACGGAGCAGGGCGAGCTGGGCCTGGGCCGGAATGTGCTGGTCGCGTTCATGCCGTGGCGCGGTTACAACTTTGAGGACGCGATCCTGATCTCGGAGAAGCTGGTGCGTGACGACTACTATACGTCGGTGCACATCGAGGAGTTCGAGATTGAGGCGCGCGATACAAAGCTGGGGCCGGAAGAGATTACGCGCGATATTCCGAACGTTTCAGAGCATGCGCTGCGGGATCTTGACGAGTCCGGAGTCATCCGGATCGGTGCCAAGATCCGGCACAACGACATCCTGGTCGGCAAGGTGACGCCCAAGGGCGAAACCCAGCTGACACCGGAAGAGAAGCTGTTGCGTGCCATTTTCGGCGAAAAGGCCGGGGATGTGCGTGATGCTTCGCTGACGTGCCCTCCTGGAATTGAAGGTACTGTCGTGGACGTTCGCATCTTCTCCCGCAAGGGGCAGGATAAGGATGAGCGTGCGCTTCAGATTGAGTCTGAGCAGATTGCCAAACTTGAGAAGAACCTTGCTGATGAGATTCGTATTCTCACCGACGAGCGGCTCAAGCGCCTGGAGATGATCCTGGGCGGCAAGGAAGTGCAGTCTGATCTCCATGACGAACGCACGAACAAGCGTTTGCTTGTCAAAAGTGCGATTCTTGACCGTGAAGCCATCGAGCTGATCTCGACCAAAAACCTGAAGCGCATCCGCTACAACGACAAAGACCCGCGGGTGAATGAGCAGATCGACGAGATTGAGGAGATGACCTCGCGTCAGATCGATGTGCTGCGCAAGATCACCAACGACAGGATTGCAAAGCTGCAAAAGGGCGACGAGCTTTCCCCGGGCGTCATCAAGCTGGTGAAGGTGTATATCGCCATGAAGCGCAAGCTGTCTGTCGGCGACAAGATGGCGGGCCGTCACGGCAACAAGGGTGTGATCGCGCGTATCCTGCCTGAGGAAGATATGCCGTACCTGCCCGACGGCACACCGGTTGAGATCGTGCTGAACCCGCTCGGCGTTCCATCTCGTATGAACGTAGGGCAGATTCTGGAAACGCATCTCGGTTGGGCAGCGCACACGCTCGGTGCCAAGGTGGCTGAGCTGGTGAAGCAGCATCAGGACCAGACGGATGGTGCGAATAAGGTCCGTGAAGTCTTCAAGGAGGCGTTTGCAGGCACGGCGGCACTGCGTCAATTGCTTGAGCTTGATGACGAGCAGGTGATGCGTGTGGGCCTGGGCATGAAGCGCGGCATCTGGTTCGGTACGGCTGTGTTTGACGGCGCTCGTGAGACCGAGATCAAGGCACTGCTGAAGGCGGCAGGGCTACCGAGCTCGGGCAAGACGGCGCTGTTTGACGGCATGACCGGCGACCAATTTGAGCAGCCGGTAACGGTGGGCTACATCTACATGCTCAAGTTGTCGCACCTTGTCGACGACAAGATCCATGCACGGTCCATCGGGCCGTACTCGCTTATCACCCAGCAGCCGCTGGGCGGCAAGGCGCAGTTCGGCGGCCAGCGCTTCGGCGAGATGGAAGTGTGGGCGCTTGAAGCCTACGGTGCCGCGTACATCTTGCAGGAGTTGCTGACCGCGAAGTCTGACGACGTGTTTGGCCGTACCAAGATTTATGAGGCCATCGTCAAGGGCGAGGCGGCCATTGAGCCGGGTGTGCCGGAGTCGTTTAATGTGCTGATTCGCGAGCTGCAGGCGTTGTGTCTTGACGTCGAGCTGATGAAGCAGTCGGATCTGGATGCGGCCAAGTTGCCAGCGCCGGAGCCGCTGCTGGCAGCCGCGGACTAGGCGTAATCCTTTAGAAAGCGAAGCGGTGAAGGTAAAGCAGATCCTTCGTCGCTTCGCTCCTCAGGATGACACCATTTTGGAAAGTTTTGAAAAAGGGTTACCGTTCCGCGAGCAAGCGCTCCCGGGGGCGAACAGTAGCCCGATCATCACAAGCCCCGGGACCGAAAGCGCCACAAGGCGCAGGAGGAACACCCTTGTATCGTTCCAGCCCATTTGAACTGACCGGCCCCATCACCGACTTTGACGCCATTCGTATCCAGCTGGCTAGCCCTGAGAAGATTCGCTCCTGGTCGCATGGTGAAGTTACCAAGCCTGAAACCATCAACTACCGCACCTTCAAGCCGGAACGTGACGGCTTGTTCTGCGCCCGCATTTTTGGACCTGTAACCGACTGGGAATGCCTGTGCGGCAAGTACAAGCGCATGAAGCACCGCGGCGTGATCTGCGACAAGTGCGGTGTTGAAGTTACCCTGTCCAAAGTTCGCCGTGAGCGGCTCGGTCACATCGAGCTAGCTTCGCCCTGCTCGCACGTCTGGTTCTTCAAGGGCCTGCCGTCGCGTATCGGCCACCTGCTCGACATCTCTCTGCGCGACCTTGAGTCTGTTCTCTACTTCGAGAGCTATGTTGTCGTCGATCCGGGCGACGCACCGGTCAAGGAGCGCGAGATCATCAAGGACGAGACCAAGTTCCGCGAACTCGACCAGCAGTACCGTCCCAGCGGCTTTAAAGGCATGATGGGTGCCGAGGCGATCAAGGAACTGCTCAAGCGCGTTGAGATCCAGGAGCTTTCGATTGAACTGCGCGAGCGCATGAAGACTGAGACTTCGCTGCAGAAGCGACTCAAGTATTCGAAGCGCCTGAAGGTCGTTGAGGCCTTCCGCAAGTCAGGCAACAAGCCGCAGTGGATGATCCTCGACGTGATCCCGGTGATCCCGCCTGAGCTGCGCCCACTGGTCCCGCTTGATGGCGGCCGCTTTGCTACGTCCGATCTCAACGATCTGTATCGCCGCGTCATCAACCGTAACAACCGCCTTAAGAAGCTCATGGACCTCCATGCGCCTGAAGTCATTGTGCGGAATGAAAAGCGCATGCTGCAGGAAGCTGTGGATGCGCTGTTCGACAACGGCCGCCGTGGTCGCGTGCTGCGCGGCGCGAACAATCGTCCGCTCAAGTCACTCTCCGACACGCTCAAGGGCAAGCAAGGTCGCTTCCGCCAGAACCTGCTCGGCAAGCGCGTGGACTATTCAGGCCGTTCGGTCATCGTGGTCGGCCCCGAGCTGAAGCTGCACCAGTGCGGGTTGCCGAAGAAGATGGCGCTTGAGCTGTTCAAGCCGTTTATCTATCACCGCCTGGAGCAGACCGGACATTGCACCACTATCAAGCAGGCCAAGGAAATGGTCGAGCTGCAAGAGCCTGTGGTCTGGGACATCCTTGAAGAAGTCATCAAGGATCACCCGGTGCTGCTGAATCGCGCGCCGACACTCCATCGTTTGGGTATTCAGGCGTTTGAGCCGGTGCTGGTTGAAGGCAAGGCAATCAAGATTCACCCGCTGGTTTGTACCGCCTTCAACGCCGACTTTGATGGCGACCAGATGGCCGTACATATTCCGTTGTCGCCCGAGGCGCAGGTGGAAGCGTCCGTGCTGATGCTGGCTTCGCACAACATCCTGTCGCCGGCGTCCGGTCAGCCGATTACCGTGCCGACGCAGGACTTGGTGCTTGGTCTGTATTACTTGACAAAAGCCAAGAAGGGCGGCGTGGGCGAAGGCCGCACGTTTGCCAATACTGAAGAAGTGCTGATGGCGCTTGAAGCGAAGGCGGTCGAAACATTGACGCCGATTCGTCTGCGCTACACGGGGCCGGTGCTCGATATGACTACTGCCTACGATGATCAGGACCTGACGCACACTGAGCCGGTGCAGTATGACCGCCAGTACATTTCGACCACGGTGGGCCGCGCGATCTTGAACGATTCGATGCCTGCGGGTATGCCGTTCGTCAATGGCTTGCTCAAGAAGAAGGGTATCGGGCAGCTGGTGAACTACTGCTACCTGAACCTCGGTCTTGAGACCACGGTCAAAATGCTGGACCGCGTCAAGGATCTGGGTTTCCACTATGCCACGCGCTCCGGCTTATCAGTAGGTCTGGATGACATGGTTATCCCGGAGTCGAAGTACCCAGTGGTACGCGAGGCAGAGCAGCAGGTTGTCTCCGTTACGCAGCAGTACCTTGACGGTGCGATCACCAACGGCGAGCGCAACAACAAGGTCATTCAGTTGTGGTCGTCTGTCACGGAGCGGGTGGCCGATGAGATGTTCAACAACATGAAGAACGCGGATAAGGAGGGAACCATGAACCCGATCTACATCATGGCCGACTCCGGTGCCCGCGGTTCCAAGCAGCAGATTCGCCAGCTCTCCGGCATGCGCGGTTTGATGGCCAAGCCTTCGGGCGAAATCATTGAAACGCCCATCACGGCAAACTTCCGCGAAGGCTTGACCGTGTTGCAGTACTTCATCTCAACGCACGGCGCGCGTAAGGGCCTTGCCGATACGGCGCTCAAGACAGCGGACTCAGGTTACCTGACCCGCCGCCTGGTGGACGTAGCGCAGGATGTGATTGTCTCCGAGCTCGATTGCGGCACTTCAGACGGTATCTACGTTGGGCCGATTGTTGAGTCAGGCGAGATCATCGAGCCGCTACGCGATCGCATCATCGGCCGCGTTTCGCTCGAACGCATTAAGGACTTCGAGGGTAACGCGATTGTCGATGTGAACCAGGAGATTTCGGAGGATTGGGCTTCCTCAATCCAGGCCTCCGGTATTGAGCGGGTCAAGATTCGCTCTGTGCTCACCTGCGAGTCGAAGCGCGGCGTCTGCATCCTTTGCTATGGGCGCAACCTGGCATCCGGACGTCTGGTTGAGCTCGGTGAAGCAGTCGGCGTGATCGCAGCGCAATCCATCGGCGAGCCGGGCACGCAGCTTACGATGCGTACCTTTCACATCGGCGGTACAGCGTCGCGTGTCAACGAGCAGTCGAAGCTGGACGCGAAGAACAACGGTACTGTCCGCTTCATCAACATCGTCTCCGTGCAGTCCAAGATCGGCGACATGGTTGCGATGAACCGGTCCGGTTCGATCGCCATCATCGACGATCGCGGACGCGAGAAGGAGCGTTACCAGGTTGTCTATGGTGCCAAGCTCAAGGTCACTGACGGGCAGCAGGTCGAGCTCGGGCAGGACCTGGCTGAGTGGGACCCGTACACGTTCGCCATTTTGACGGAAATCGGCGGCACCGTGCAGTTCAAGGACCTGCAGGAAGGCATCACGCTCAACGATGAGATCGATGAAGTCACCGGTCTGTCGAGGCTCGTGGTTGCCGACGCGCAGGATGAAAAGCGTCAGCCGACGATCCTGATCAAGGTGGAAGGCAAAAAGGACAAGCGGTACCTGATGCCGAGCCGCGCTCACTTAATGGTGCAGGACGGCGAGGAGGTCTTCCCGGGCGACATCCTGGCGAAGATTCCGCGCGAGACCACTCGTACCAAAGACATCACCGGCGGTCTGCCGCGAGTGGTCGAGCTCTTCGAGGCCCGCAAGCCCCGTGAGACGGCCATTATCTCGGAGATCGAAGGTGTGGTCCGGTTCGGTGAAGTTGCCAAGGGTCAGCGCAAGATCTATGTCACGGCTGATGACGGCACGGAGAAGGAGTACTCCGTACCGCGCGGTACCCACGTCAACGTGCAGGAAGGTGAAAAGCTGCATGCGGGCGATCCGCTGATGGATGGTCCGCTGAACCCGCATGACATTCTTGCCGTACTCGGCCAGAATGCGCTGCAAGCCTTCCTGGTGAACGAAATCCAGGAGGTCTACCGGCTGCAGGGCGTGGCTATCTCGGACAAGCACATTGAAACGATCGTCCGGCAGATGCTGCGCTGGGTCAAGATCGACGAGGTGGGTGACTCGAACTTCCTGCTGGAACAGCAGGTGGACCGGTTCCGCTTCCGCGCGGAAAATGAGCGGGTTGCCATTGACGGCGGTCGGCCATGCACCGGCAAGCCGCTGCTGCTCGGTATTACCAAGGCGTCGCTTTCGACCGATAGCTTCATCTCGGCCGCAAGCTTCCAGGAGACTACGCGCGTGCTGACCGAGGCATCTATCAACGGCGCTGTCGACAACCTGCGCGGGCTCAAGGAAAACGTCATTGTGGGTCGTCTTATCCCGGCAGGTACAGGCATGGAGTACTACCGCAATATCCAGCTCTCTCCTGAGCTTGAGGAAGCGGCAGAGCGTGTACAGCAGGAAGTTCAGGCGCAGCATGAGGCAGAAGAGCGTGAGCTTGAGATCATGCGGCAAGAGGGCGAGGCGGAAGAGCTGGCAGCTTCCGAGTAGCCACCTGCGGTGGGGCCAATTGCGCTTCGCGCAAAACCCAGGGAAAGCCCGGCGAAAGCCGGGCTTTTCTGTGTTCCAAAACAGTCCAGAGATGTGGAATTCGCTATAGTGGTTTTCGAACTCCGCGCTAGGATGTACCTGTTTTAAGCTCGTTCGGATACAGTCGGGAAGAGCATGTACGCAAATACCTATAATTTTCGTTCCCGATCTTCGCAGTTATGGTTTGCCCTGTTTGTCGGCATCGTGTGCGTATGGGTTCTCAGCCTGCCTATTTTTCCTACGCAGGACAGCCCGATGCACCGCTACTACACGCACGCGCTGGGGCAGGTCATGGCGCACCAGCCGCAATACTCTGTGTATTCGATCCGGCACCCGTTTCCTCCGTATGCCACGCAGTACATCACGCTTCTTGCGCTTTCGCGCATGTTTTCCTTTGATCTGGCTGAGAAGGTTTTTACCTGCGCTGAGATCCTCTGCTTCGCCTATGGGCTTCGTCTCTGCGCCACTGCGGTCGGTCCCGCCGGGGCCTGGGTGTCGCTTCTAGTTGTGCCTCTGCTCCTGCCCTGGTACTTGATGATGGGTTTCTACAACTACAGCATCGGTCTTGGGCTGGCGTTGTTCGCGGCGGGCTTCTGGCTTCGGTTCGACAGGTCGAACTGGGCCATGTTGGGCTTTGCGGCAGCCGGTTTTGTGCTTTCCTTTTCGCATCCGGTCCCGCTGGGCCTCCTGGTTGCATTCCTTGCAGGCGACCTTGTGCGCCGCCGTTTCTTTGTCGCGCATGCACCTGTCGGCTGGTTCAAGGCAAACACGAAGCAGCTTGCCGGGTTTCTGTATGCCCTGGTGATTTCGCTGCTTCCCTCGCTCTCTTTTGACCACTCGCAAAACCCATCCACGGTCCACGATATCGGCTTCCATCTTCCCTTTCTGCGCACTGTGCTTCTGCTTACAGGGTTATCTCCTTACAACACGCGCTCGCATAACGTGTGGGTCAATGGGTACCGGCTGGCGCTGTACACGCTGCTCATCCTTGCATTCGTTTGGGGTGTACAGGTCCTTCGCCGCAGCCTTGCCGAGCGTCAGCTGTCTGCCGGCGCGGCCTTTCTTGTGTATGCCGTATTGCTGGCCGTATTGCTGCCGTTCCTGCCGGACCGGGTCAGCGGCGGCGGCTTCTTTGCCATGCGCATGGTCATCCTGGTGTGGGTGTTTGCTCTGCTGGCTGCCGCAGGCCGTGCCGTTAACCATGCGACCGGCGACAAGACGGACGATAACTTGCCCCGGCTTTGCGTGGTGCTCGGTGCTGTTTTTACCGTACTTACGCTTGTGCCGGCAGAACGTACTTTACGTCCTATTGCCGAAAGCGTGCACCGGATGGAGATGGAGTCGCTACCTGCGCACACCAACGCACTGCTGCTCAACGGCCCCATGCTGAACCCCACTCTTCGCTTCCACTACGACCTCGCCTTCAACCCTTTCATGTGGGCCAATCTGCTGCCCATCATTCAGCAGAATGACCTGGCCGTGGACGCGCCCTGGCTGCAGCTCTCCACTTTTCCACTCCGCGTCACTCCGGGAGCAGTGATTGCCAGGGACCCTTCTGCCATCATTGAACTGATTGCGCAGGACCCTCCACCTCGCCTCAATATCCTGCTGCCTGCCGAGCCGGTCCGTGAACTCATCGGAAAAAGCAACATTGTTACGTATGCCGGCACGGATGAAGAGCTGGGGCACGGCTTGGTCGACTACCTGGGGCCGCACGATGCGGCTGAGTTCACCTGCAGGCGTCCGCAAAGCTGGTCGCTTTTGTGCGTTCGCAAGGGCCGCGAGTAATAGTTTGCCTGCCTGCAAGAGTCAGGCTTGTATCGATTAAGTTCGGAAAAAGAGGATCATGCAAAGAAAAAACGAGCTTCTGATTTTAGGTGTGCTGTTTCTGTTCGCCATGCTGACGGCTGTGCGTCATCTGGGATCTTTGGGCTCCGACCTGTCCTCGTCCTATTGCGCCTGCAGCCTGCTTGCATCGGGCCAACCTGACCATATTTACGACAGGGACCCCCGCAACTACGACGAAGTCAACACCCCCGTGTGGACCCAGGTTGGGCTGGCGGCCGGTTTGTACCACGAGAAACAAATTCATCCCTATGTGCAAACGCCGCTGTGGGCCTGGTCGCTTCAGCCGCTATGCACACACATGAAGTTTCCCGCGTTCAACATTATCTTTCTATGTTTTGTCAGCTTCTGCCTTTCGGCAACCATCTGGCTGGTCGCGCGCATCTGGGTGCCGCGTCTGTACCATCCCGGCTGGATTGCGCTGGTCTGCGCCGCGCTGTACGTGTCTGAGGCTTACAAGTACGCCATGGTGCTTACCCAGACTCACATCATCTTTACCCTGCTCACCCTCCTTGCGCTGGTGTGCGCGCGCCGGGAGCATGCCGTCTGGGCCGGGGCACTGCTTGCGCTTGCGGCAGCGGTCAAGATCACGCCCGGCTTTCTGCTGCTCTACTGGCTTGTGAACCGCCAGTGGCGTGCTTCGATCAGCTTCCTCGGGTTCTCCGCTGCTCTTGCGGCGGCGAGTGTGCTCACCACAGGTCTGGCGCTGAACCTGGCGTTCCTCCATAACCTGTCGCAGATCTCGAACATCCTGCTCGTAGCCTGGAACAACCAGTCCCTTGCAGGGCTGTGGATGGGCTCAAGCTACCCGGTAAGCGAGCAGCAGGCCTGGCACAGCCTGCCCCTGCCCCCGGCACTCAAACTGGTTTGCACCCTGCTCCTGGTAGGCACGACTCTTCTGGGCGGCTACCTGGATCGCCGGGCAGACCGGCCTACAGGTTCGCCCGACTCGCCGGACGCAGCAGTCTCCTCACTGGCTGCACACCCTCCCTATGGAGCGGCCCTGGCGATCCTTGGAGCCACTATCTTTACCCCAATCGCCTGGACGCACTATTACGTCATCCTGATCTTCCCGCTCATGCTGCTGCTGGATGCGGAGATGAGAGCTAAATCCCGGATCATGCTGGGAACGGTGCTGCTGGTCTTGGCTTTCAACTTCGACTTCCAGACGCTTGGCGGGATTCTGAGAAGGTTTGAGCCGTTCCCGATTGTGCACGCCCAGTTTTTCAGCGGGCTTGTATGCATGGCGGGGCTGATCTTTGCTTCACTGACAGTAAACCGCAGTGTGTTGTCCACTATGCCCAAAGCTGTCGGTGAGCGGCCCGAAGCGTTTCATTGATGCTAGGCCGGTAGTGCGGCAGGCTCACTACGGGTTTGCCGTGCTACCGTTACCTCATGCAGCGCACCAAAGCCGCTTTTCTGCTGACGCTCATCCTCTGCTTCGGCATGACCTTCCGGCAGTTCCACCGGACGGAGTTTGCCGACTTCCAGGTCTATGACGCAGCGGCGGAGGTCGTACACGAAGGTAAAAGCGTCCATATGTATGACGACGCGGATACAGGTGCGCTTTTTGAGCTCAAGTTTGTAAACCCGGCATTGCCGCTGGCGCAGGCTGCCAACCATATCGGTATTGACCGGGTACGGCTTTACATCTACCCGCCGATTCTTGCGGACATCCTGCTGCCGCTGACCTTTGTGCCCGCTATTACGGCAGCCAAGCTCTGGCTCGCCTTTAACCTGCTGGCGCTGGTGCTCACGGCGCTGCTGCTGGCGCGCATGCTCGGCGCGGCGTGGTTCAGTCTCCAGTCGCTCCTGCTTACTATTGGTGTGTTCCTGCTGTTTTCAACAGGTATGGCCCTGCTATGGGGGCAGATCACCGTCCTGCTCCTGCTTCTCTGGGCTTTTGGAATGTTTGCGTACCAGCGCGGCTGGCAAGGGGCCTCGGCTTTTGTATTCGCGCTGGCTACACTCATCAAGCTCACGCCGCTGCTGGTAGTAGCGCCATTTTTTTTCTGGCGTGAGTGGCGCTGGCTGCGTGCTTACGCGGTGTCCCTGGCTGCGCTGGTGGGTTTGGTCTGCCTGCTCAACACCCCTGCTTCGCTTACCGACTACTTCGTACACGTCATTCCGTCCATGTCAGGCGGCGGCACGCCTGATCTTGAGAACAAGTCACTGCTCTCGTCCATGCAGCTTTTGTATGTCGGCCTGCACGGGGGCGTGGTCAAGCATGTTGCGATACCAACGCCCCCGGTGCTGGTGTCCGCGGCAAAAGCCGTCGCTTTGGCTCTCCTGTTCATTGCACTCGCACTGGTTGCGCGCCTGGGCAGGCATATGGTGTTTGCCGACCGCCGCATGACCCTGGCTTTGTTTGCCCTACTCAGTGTCTGCGTAGCGCCCATTTCGTGGAAGCATGCCTACGTGGTCGCGCTGCTTCCCCTGGCGCTGCTTTGGGCAGAAGCCTTTCGCAAGCAGGTGACAACCACTGCGTTGCTTTTGCTTACTTTCTGCTCGGTTGAGCTCGGCAGCTTCTTTTTTGACTCGGTTGCCGTAAAGCTCACCCATGGAACCTTGCTGGGTATGCTCGCGTTTCTGGCTCCCGGTACAGGGATCGTGCTGTCACTGGTTTTATTGGCCCGCATGCGAGTGAGTGAACCGTCACTTCAGCGCGCCAGGTAGCGTCGGTACACGTGGTACAGCTCACCCATTGCCTTGAAGAAGTCAGCCGGTCGCACCTTGGAGCCTGCCACATCGGTCCACTCCGGCAGCGGGTACTCATAGATGTGGTCGCGCACCAAGTCTGAGCCGCCGCGGTGTCGCACCATGTAGCGGGCCAGCAGTTCCACATCAAAAATCCAGCGGGATTGGAACGGTTCTGCCAGCACCGCCGCCAGCTCCGGCGTAGCGCGAAACAACTTGGCCCCGCACTGCGTGTCGTAGATAGGCAGGCGCAGCAGCAGGGAAGCAAGCGTAGCAAAGCAGCGGCCCAGGTAGTGACGTACCGGTTGGCGATGAATTTCGCGGCCCAGCAGGCGCACCCGCGCGCCAAATACCATGGTCAGCACCGGGTTACGCAATAGTACGGCAGCAAGATCCGGAATTTGTGCCAGCGGTGTGGCCAGATCGGCATCCCAGAAGCCGGTCATCTCGCAACCGCCCAGTTCCAGCGCATGCAGCATCCCGTATCGCACCGCTTCTGCCTTGCCGCCATTCGGTTGCTTGTCGAGCACGCGGATTTGCGAAGGGAAGCGCGATCGCAGGGCTTGCAGAATAGGCAGGGTTGCGTCACGGCTGCCGTCGTTGACAAACAGCAGCTGGATGCCCAGGCTTGCGGGGCTGCTGAGAAACTGGGCGAATGCATCCGTGCGCAGCCTCGCGGCCTCGTTGTAGCAGGGCACCACGATCGTGCAGCGAGCGGTGGGCGGGAGTGAGGGATCGGTGTCGGCCATAGGCTGCGGCGTTGCTTGGCTTCTCCAATCGGGTAAAGAGGCTGGAAACCGGTTTAGTATAGCCCAGGGTTTCAGCAGCGCCTCTATGCAAAGGTAGCGTCTTCAGCATCCCATACCCGTGAGAAAGGAACGACCCCATATGCGTATAGAACGAGTTGTATCCGCCCTGCTTTGCACTGCCTTGTTTGCTTCTGTGGGCTGCTCCGGCAAGAAGGCTGCGTCCAAGGACAATTTCAAAACCGCCATAGGCAACTATTACAACGCGCATCCGGTCTGCGTGTGGTCTACCCCGGTCAAGTTCCCGGTTGAGGCGGACCCCAAGGCAGGCGACCAGACCGCCGGCTACGACGCGCTTACCGATGCCGGGCTGCTGACGCGGACCTCCGCGCAGAAGAAGGTCTTCATCTTCGGTTCCAAGCAGGTAAACGACTACGATCTATCCTCAAAGGGCCGCTCCACCTGGACCCCGGACCAGACGCAGCCCGGTTACGGCAACTTCTGCTTCGGTCATCGCGAGGTCGTTGCCATCGATAATTACACTACGTCCAATGACAGCAATGGCGCGGTGGTAGCCAACATTGACTATCACTACAACATCGCCGGCGTAGCGGACTGGGCCAAGACAGCCGAGATGAAGACGGCGTTTCCAACCGTGCAGGCGGATTTGGCGACGACGCAGGTAGATAAAGCTACGCTAATTAATACGAATGACGGTTGGCAGGTGTCGCACGAGTAGGCTGCTGCTACATGCAAGCCGTGGCTAAAGGGTGTCGTCTACCTGCGGAGCGCACCCCTTACCCGCTTTTTGTAAAATCTTCAACGCTCGCGGAATATCCGCCCGTTTCGCGCGTTCTGCGAAAAAGCTTTCAGTACGTAGGGCCGACAGCTTCTCAGCCAATGCCACATTGATAAGCTGGTTCAAGGCAACACCTTCATCCTCGGCTAACTTGCGGGCTTCGCCCAGCAAGGAAGTCTGTAGTCGTAACGCAAAATTACTCTGCCTCATAGCCTTCTCACTTTCTCCCAGGCTTGTTTCGGCGATACAACCTCGCCTCCAAACCGGCTTGCCACTTCTTTAAAATCTCGTTGGTTGAATGTCACCAATGCATCTGCCTTGCCGTTAACAACTGTCTCAAGCACCATGTCGTCATCTGGATCTTTTAATATGGGACGCCAGTAAAATGCTATACGCACCGGAACTGAAACTTGTATTAGAGAGTCCAACAGCACTTCCATTTCCTTTAGTGTTAGACCCGATTCCTCCAGGTGCTCAGCTCGTGTCAAAACCGCTTCATACTCAAGTACAAGGGGTACGGAGGCAAGAAGGATAAATTTTCTTTCCAAGGCAGCTCGCAACAGCAGATTAGACGCTCCTGCCGAGCTGCGAACTGCGGCCACAAGTATGGAGGTGTCCAATACAAATTTCACTTTTATAATATCGCATGTGATATTAAGCAAATGCAAACACTACAAGTATTGCTTGATACAAGCCGAATTCGGCATGGTACCGTTAAAGTGTTTGGGGTAGCCAGCACCCCGGCGAGGAACTGCCGCCCGTGATCGAAACAGCACTTCGCACTACCTCTCTTAACGCCATGCATCGCGCGCTCGGCGCCAAAATGGTTGACTTCGGCGGCTGGGACATGCCGGTCGAGTACGCCGGCATTACGTCCGAGCACATGGCGGTGCGTACCGGTGTCGGCCTGTTCGATGTAAGCCACATGGGCGACATCCAGCTGCGTGGGCCGCAGTCGCTTGCCGCCGTACAGCAGTTTTCCATGAACGATGCCTCAAAGCTGCAAGTGGGTCAGGCGCAGTACTCGGCTATGCTGTACCCGCAGGGCACTTTCGTCGATGACATTGTCGTTCACAAGCTTTCAGACAATGACTACCTGATTGTCATCAACGCCGGTACCCGCGAGAAAGACCACCAGTGGATTCGTCAGCAGGCACAGCCCTTCAAATGCCATGTCTCGGATTACTCCGACATGTACACGCAGCTGGCTATCCAAGGTCCGCGCGCGATCGATGTGCTGCAAAAGCTGACCGACCTGCCGCTGGCCGAGATCAAAAACTACTGGTTCCGCTGGGGCAAGGTGTGCGGGTTGTACAACACCATGGTGGCGCGTACAGGCTACACCGGCGAAGACGGTTTTGAGATTTACATCCCATCGGACGAGACCACCAGCGCGCGCGTATGGAACGAGATTTTGGCAGCGGGTGCGGAGTTCGGCATTGTGCCCTGCGGGTTAGGCGCGCGAAACACGCTCCGGCTGGAGTCGGCCATGGCGCTCTACGGGCATGAAATTTCAGACTCCATCAATGTCTATGAAGCCGGTCTGGGTCGCTACGCCAAGCTCGATAAGGGCGTCGATTTTACCGGGGCCGAAGCTCTGCGCAAGGTTCAAGAAGCAGGTCCCACACGCCGCCTCGTCGGGTTGGAGATGGTGGACCGCGGCATCGCCCGCGACGGTTACCGGGTGTTTGACGAAGCCGGCAAGCAGATCGGCGAAGTCACCAGCGGTTCGCCCGCGCCATACCTTAAGAAGAACATCGCGCTGGCTTACCTGCCGCCTGCCTACGCGGATGTTTCGCAGCCCCGCGAGGTGTTCGTTGAGATTCGCGGCGCAATGGTGAAAGCGCAGACTACACCGATACCCTTCTACAAGCGAGCCAAAGCCGCAGCCGTAACGCTGCCGGTGGGAGGACAAGCATGAGCTACCCCGAGCAGTACCGCTACACCCGCGAACATGAGTGGATTTATGTGCAGGAAGGCATCGGCACAATCGGCATCACCGATCATGCGCAATCCACACTGGGCGACATCGTGTTTGTGGAAACGCCGAAACTTGGTGCCAAGGTGGAAAAAGGCAAGGTCTTCGGTTCCGTCGAGTCAGTAAAAGCAGTCTCGGACCTGTATTCTCCCGCAACGGGTGAGATCGTATCGATCAATGAAGAGCTTGGCACTACCCCTGAAAAGCTCAATACGCATGCCCATGATGCCTGGATTATGCGTGTCCACCTGAGTGAACCCGGCGAGATTGAAGGTTTGCTGTCGGCGACCGATTACGAGAAGTTTGTATCGGAAGAAACCGGTCACTAGGAGTTAAGGAGAATCGCCGATGCGCTACCTGCCGAAATCCGATGCCGAACGCGCTGCCATGCTTGCCGAAATCGGTGCATCTTCCATTGACACTCTGTTTGAGACAGTGCCTGAGCAATTCCGCCTCACGCGCGACCTTGACATTCCGCGCCAGCACGGCGAGTCGGAAATTATCGGTTACTTCAAGCAAGCCGCCGCGCGCAATGCCGTCGGATACACAAGCTTCCTGGGTGCAGGTGCTTACCGCCACTATCGGCCTGTTGTCATCGACTCACTGGTTCAGCGCGGCGAGTTCCTGACCTCCTATACGCCCTATCAGGCCGAGATCACGCAAGGCACACTCCAGGCTATCTTCGAGTTTCAGACCATGATCTGCGAGCTGACCGGCATGGAAATCGCCAATGCATCCATGTATGACGGTTCTACAGGTGCGGCTGAGGCTGCAATGATGGCTATCCGCGTTACCGGGCGCGACCATGTTATCGTCGCCCGCACGGTACACCCGGAGTACCGCGAAGTCATGGCGACGTACGCCCAACACCAGGGAACTCGCCAAACGGAAGTGGATTACATGCCGGATGGCCGTCAGGATGGGGGTCGGATCGACCTGGCCGCGCTTGCTGCCGAGATTACAACCGAGACCGCTTGCGTGCTGATCCAATCGCCTAACTTCTTCGGCGTCGTTGAGGATATTCCCGCTATCGCTGAAATCGTTCACGCCAAAGGCGCGCTGTTGATCGTTTCCATTGCGGAAGCCGTTTCGCTCGGCGCGGTGCGACCGCCGGTCGAAGCCGATATCGTTTCGCTCGAAGCGCAGAGTTTCGGCGTTGCACTCTCTTACGGCGGCCCCTACTGCGGCGTGATCGCGGCCAAGGAAAAGTACCTCCGCCAGATGCCGGGTCGCCTCGTCGGTGAAACCAAGGATAAGAACGGGCTGCGCGGCTTTGTACTTACGCTCTCCACGCGCGAGCAGCACATCCGCCGCGAGAAGGCTACCTCAAATATCTGCACAAACCAGGCGCTTGTCGCTCTCATGGCGACAATCTTCCTGACTGTATACGGACGCGAAGGTATCCGCGAGCTCGCCTTGCACAATCTTGCGAAAGCTGATTACGCCGCACGTACACTGGCTGTGCCATCACAAAACGGCAAGCTGCTGTTCGCGGGCACTCCGCGCTTCCACGAGTTCGTTCTGCGAACTGAAGAAACAGCCGATGAACTAAACGCCCGGCTGCTCGAAGACAAGATCATCGGCGGTCTCAGCCTGAAGAAGTGGTACCCCGAACTCGGTAATGCAACCTTGTGGTGCGCGACAGAGCTGACCACGCGCGAGGAGATGAACCGAGCTGCAAACGTGCTGGCAGCAGCACCAATGGCTGCAGGTACCTTCTAGCGTCATCCTCTTGAGAATGTCTCGTGTAAGAAGCATTCTTTTGAGAGCGTGTCACTCTTAGAATTGAACTAAGAATGTGTCATCCTGAGCAAAGTCGAAGGACCTGCTTTTGCACCGCTTGAAAATGTGCCCTTCTTCCGATTGCCTTAAGAACGTGTCATCCTGAGCGAAGTCGAAGGACCTGCTTTTGCACCGCGCGGTACCCAAGCGCGAAAGGGTTAAATCATGAGCCAGACACTCGAACTACCGGCTATAGAAAAAACCGGATTCACCGGTACCCCGCGCAAGGTGCGCGCGCACCAGACTCAGAACGAAGCGCTCTCCTTTGAGAAATCCTCCCCCGGCAAGCACGCCTATAAACTGCCGCCGCTCGACGTACCGGAAGTGAACGCACACGCCTTGCTGGGCGACGCAGCACGCGAGGGCACCGCAGGCTTGCCCGAGCTGAGTGAGATCGAGATCATTCGCCACTTCACGCGCATGTCTACCTGGAATTACGCCATCGACCTCGGCATGTACCCGCTCGGGTCATGCACAATGAAATATAATCCCCGGGTAAATGAGGCTGTAGCCCGCATCGAGGGTTTAGCCGAAGCGCATCCCTACCAACCGGAATCGCTTTCGCAGGGCGTGCTCTCTATCCTCAAGGACCTTGAAGCCTGCCTGCTTGAAATTACCGGCATGGATGCAATCACGCTGCAGCCTGCCGCGGGCGCGCATGGCGAGTTTACTGGCATCCTGCTAGTGCGCGCCTACCACCAGTCTCGCGGCAATGCGCGTAAAACCGTCATCATCCCGGATTCTGCCCACGGCACCAACCCGGCGACAGCAGCGGTCTGCGGCTATGACGTTGTCAACCTCAAGTCGAACGCTGACGGCGGCGTCGATCTTGATGCTTTGCGCGCGCTTGTAGACGAAAACACCGCTGCGATGATGCTTACAAACCCTTCCACCATCGGGGTTTTCGAGAACGAGATCGCTGCTGTTGCTGAAATTTTGCACGCCAAAGGCGCGCTGCTCTACATGGACGGCGCAAACATGAACGCACTGGTGGGCAAAACCCGCCCCGGCGACTTCGGCGTGGATGTGATGCACCTCAACCTGCATAAAACTTTCTCCACCCCGCACGGCGGCGGCGGTCCAGGCTCAGGCCCGGTGGCCTGCAAGGCAATTCTTGAACCGTTTCTGCCGACGCCAATCGTTCGCACCGACAAGCAGGGCACCCATCGCCTCGACTTCAACCGGCCGCAATCCATTGGCCGCGTTCGCATGTTCTACGGTAATTTCGGCATGTTCGTGCGCGCGCTGGCCTACATCCTGGCCAACGGCCCAGATGGGCTGCGCCAAACTACCGAAGACGCAGTGCTGAATGCAAACTATATCCGCGCCAAGCTGCAAGACGTCTACGAGCTGCCGTATAAAACGCCTTCCATGCACGAAGTAGTTTTTAGCGACAAACGCCAGACTCGCAATGGTATCAAGACCGGCGACATCGCCAAGCGCCTCATCGATTATGGTTTCCACCCATACACCACCAGCTTTCCGCTCATCGTGCCGGGCGCTCTCATGATCGAGCCGACCGAGTCGGAGTCACGCGAAGAGCTCGACTTGTTCATCGATGCCATGCGGCAGATCGCGCGCGAGGCCGAGGAAAACCCGGCAGTCATCCTGGCTGCGCCGCATTCAACCCGCATATCGCGGCTTGATGAAACCGGTGCCGCCCGCAAGCCGATCCTGCGCTGGAAAGCGCCGCCTATTGTTATCCCCGGCGGCGCTCCGCTCACACCGGATAACTCCCCCGCAAAGGAGTGGTAATGGCTGCCAGCGTGTTTACCGAGCGTCGCGATGAATTGGAAAAGTACGAGTTCATGCTTGGTCAGGAACGCGGACGCCTCGCAGTGGCACTCGACGTACTGACGGATTCTCTAATTTTAGTAGGCCAGCACGGTGTGTACTGTATCTCGAACCGCAATCCCGGCAAGCCGGCGCTTGACCTCCAGGCGGTGCTTGCCGGCATTGAGGGCGCCAAGGAGCTGATCCAATCCACCATGGCTTTACTCGCGGAGAAAAGCGAAGCGTAGTAATCTGGTGCTGCCGTCTTAATGACGCGCGCCCGTAGCTCAGCTGGATAGAGCGTCCGCCTCCGAAGCGGAAGGTCGCAAGTTCGAATCTTGCCGGGCGCACCATTCTCAGCCTCCATGGTCGTCGAATCTATATTCCCAATTTGGGACAGTTGTCTCAATCCGGCACATGCTGGACTGCGTTACTGAATTGGTATTAGTAATAGCGCCGGTACGGCTCTTATTGCTTTATCTTGGGATGAGTTAGCGAGTCGAGTGGTAAAGGCATGGCTTTGAGACGAAAGCTGGGCGCGATAAACCGGTGGTTCACTTCAGAACTATTCATTTTTACTTGTTGGCTGATCTCCAAGCTATTACCGGAGAGCCGCTGGTACCGGACTGCGCTTGCCCTTTCGCGCCTGCTGGCAGGTACCGCAGGGTGGCTCGCCCCTTCATCCCACGGCGTTTCTCAGGCATCGCTGGTGCCGCGGCTGCTGCACCGTTTTCTCGATCTGCTCTCCACTCATAAAAAATACTTCCCCATTCCGGTAGTGGTGATGGGTGAGGAACACTTGCGCGACTATATCGCGCAGCCGGGCGGCTTTGTCTGCTGCTCAGCTCACATCCCGTTCGTCAAGCTCTTTCTCCCGTTGGTTCGTCGACTTGTAGGGGAAGAACGTGAGCTGCGTGTAATTGCACGCGAGCCGGTGGGCGACAATGAGGTTTCTGCCTGGAACGATGAGCACTGGAAAGCTATCCGCACCGACCATGCCGTACTGTTGCACACTCGGTCTCTACTGCGCCAGAACGGCTGCCTGATGCTGGCGGTAGATAAGGAACAGGGAGAGTTCATTTCCTCAAACATCTTCCGATTTGTCGGGAAGATGAACTCGCGCATCCTGATGTGGTTCACGCAGCTGCAGCCGGATGGCAGCATTCTGCTGCGCATCATGCTGCCGCCGGGTCCTCATTGCCGGAGCGAGGATGAGATCCGCGCCAACCTGGATTTTGTTGCGGAAAATGTGCGACTCATACTGCAAGGCGACAAGATCGCACCTGCTGTGCGCGTTAAGCCTGCTCCCGCTCACACGGCTATGGGAGAGAGAAGCCGGGAAATTCATCGCATTCAGCTGTACTCCAACTTGCAGCTGGAAGCACGCATGCGGCGGCTGCAAGCTTTGCTCGCAACGGGAAACGGGGCTTTAACGCAGCGTGAAATTCTTGAGGAGCGTCTCGAATTGATGAAGAGTGAGCTGGAAATCCGCGCCGGTGTGTGAAGGCGCATATAACAAACCGCTCAACGCGGATTTCTCACCCGGCTAGATATGGCAGCTAACGGCACCGCGCTTCTCCAGGTACTTCTGATGGTAATCTTCGGCTCGCCAAAATGTTTCTGACGGTACTACCTGCGTCACAATGGGCTTGCGAAAACGTTTCGCTTCCGTCAACCGCTCAATGGTAGTACGTGCTGCTGCTTCCTGCTCAGGAGAGTGGAAGAAAATCACACTGCGGTACTGATTTCCCCAGTCCGGCCCCTGCCTGTCAAGCTGGGTGGGGTCATGCAACTCAAAGAATTTGTCCAGCAACGTGGCGTAGCTTACACGGGCCGGGTCGAAGGTCAGTTCCACCACTTCAGCATGGCCGGTACGGTCTGTACACACATCCTTATAAGTAGGATTGCGCAGTGCTCCACCTTCGTAGCCGACCGCGGTCTCCGTCACACCGGGGATTTGTCCAAGTGTTACCTCAACTCCCCAGAAACAGCCTGCACCAAATGTTGCTTTCTCCATACCTGTTCTCCTCCACTCTTATTTATAGGATGTTGGAGGCGGCACCTGCGATGCGCGCATGGATGCCGTCCCACAACGCGAGCCTTGCCTCCAGTGCCGTACGAGCAGTATCGGTAGCTTCCTCCCACTGGCGACCCGTCGGGCAAAGCTGTCGCATCATCTCCATGGCCATGGGTCCATGCTCATCCCCGTCTACTTCAATGTGGCGCTCCAGGTAGTAGCGGAAAGGCGCGACCGGCCCTGCAGTCTGCTCATCCAGTTCGCGCACAAACGCGGTAAACATGTCTGGTATTAAATCTTCTCGACCGAAAGCAAAGGCCGCCGCGATGCGGTGCGTCTCGCCGGTAGCCAGAATTGCAAAGGTAGAGCGGACAAAGTCGGCAGACTCGGCAGGTAGGAAGCTCAAGGCAGTTTCAAGTGCGGCATCCTTACCGAGGGCGGCTAGGAAATTTTCCATCCCGACAGTTGCAGCGCCGCAGCTTTGCATAGCCTGGAGGTACAGCTCAAAATGCGAGATCGCTGCGCCCCGGTACAAATCGCTCTCCTCGCCCAGTACAATTTCGTTGATCAGCCGTCGGCCGGCAGCATCCGCAGTGGGCCGCCAAGGCACTTCGACGCAAGTGAGCTCACGCTGCAGCGCTTTCAGCAGCGACATAAAATCCCATACCGCGTAAATATGGGACTCCATAAAGAGCCGTAGCGCGGGAAGCGAACGAACAGAACGATAGAGAGGGTGATTGGCAAGGCGCAATCGCAAGGGAGCAATCGTTGCAAGTAGCGAGTCTTCTGTCGCGGGCAGCGTGCCGGGAACAGTCTGAAAGACAGTGTTCATACTTGAAGAAGACGAGATCATTCCTGCGCCGGATGCATTCAACGCAGGAATGGGGTTGAGGCAGTCCAAACAGGTATCGGCATCCTAGTGGAGTACTAGGCTAGCTCGTACCCGGCAAAG
The DNA here is from genome assembly GCA_964235655.1 of uncultured Acidobacteriaceae bacterium. Lineage (GTDB taxonomy): Bacteria > Acidobacteriota > Terriglobia > Terriglobales > Acidobacteriaceae > EB88. Next base: position 40,468 of record CAXSBB010000017.1, on the reverse strand, counting down.
AAGTACCCGATCTCAAATGCAGCGGTATCCTCAGCGTCTGAACCGTGAATAGCATTCTCTTCAATAGAGGCGGCAAACTGCTTGCGGATGGTACCTTCCTCAGCATTGGCCGGGTTGGTGGCACCCATCAGCTTACGCAGATCAGCAATGGCATTGTCCTTCTCCAGTACCATGGGGAAGATAGGCCCGGAAGACATAAACTCGGTCAGCGAAGCAAAAAATGGCCGCTGTGCATGAACATGGTAAAAGCCTTCCGCTTGCTGCTTGGAGATGGAGATTTTTTTGATGGCAACCAGCTTAAAGCCGGCTTTTTCAATGGCAGCCAGAATAGCGGCTGAATCGCCCTTGCGGACGGCATCCGGCTTGAGAATGCTAAAGGTGCGTTGGGGCACTTGGAAGTCTCCTGAAACTGAAATATTGCCGGTAAATAGAAGGCTTTCTCAGTGTACTTTGCTGAGAGGGCAGCATTGTTTTAAACGTGCGAAGAGGGTGCCGCATACGGCACCCTCTTGCAACCTTCAAGTGGCTAAACCGCTAGTGCTAGCTGCGGCAGCAGACCTTCATGGCTTGTCTCATACAAAGCAAGCAGACGCTGACGCATCAGGTAATACGCTGATGCTGCTTCCTGCAACTGGAAGGGAACCGACACCCAATGCTTACCGGTTACTACCTGCGAGAGCATGCCTAGGCGAACCTGACGCAAAGCGGTACGCAGACGGAGCGCGTCACGGCGCATACGCTCGGCCACAATGACACCTTCCTCATCATTCCACTGAGCGGCAAACGCAGCCATGTGAAGTAGGAGATCGGCATTAACACGCATACGACGTAAGCCAAGCTCGCCACCTAGCATATGCCAGATCACTTCCGGCTCCATCGCAGTCTGTCCCGGCTGCGGCTCCAGGAAGTCTCTGGCAACACAGTGCAGACCTTCAAAATCCACTCGCTCGATCTTGGCGAGCAGTGAATTCCAAGAAGAATTGTCAAGCCTGATCGAGGAGCGACGCGCAAAAAGCGCGAAAACCGCGAAGCCGGCGATGGCTAGAAGAAACAAAGCGAATGGAGCGAGTGCGTGCATGTGCGTGGACCTCAGTGTCCTGCCTTGCCGAGATCGTATTGCACCTGATCGTGAAGCGCAACGATATATTTACGCAAAGCCGGAGAAATCGGTCTACGGGCCGGTTCCTCGTACCAAAGTGAGACAGTCCAGTAGAGAACGGTAAGCGGATACAGCAAAGCCCGTAGGATTTCCAGTCCCTGGTAGGCAGAGCTATGGATATTTACGAAAGTCTCGATTCCATAAATGCTGACTGATAAAAGTGCCCAGGCGGCGAGACCTTGCCCAATTGCAAGTACGTGACTTCGAATCGGCAAACCAAGTTGTCCAGCTGCAAGGCTGACGGCAATCACTAGTTCACAAGTCGCCAGACCACTAAAAATCTGCATATCATCTACAACAACAGGCCACCCAAAAACTCTTTCACTATTTACTATCCACGTAGTAAACATTGCAAACAAGCCGCCAATAAAACCAAATGCCCACAACCGATGTAGAGCGCCTGCATTCCAGCGATTGGGTTGGCGTAGTACAGCTCTTGCAATCTCTACAAGGATTGCTAATTGAGTGACAAAGCTGATTACACTTGCGGATCTATAGGCATTTCGATAAGTCTCTCCACTTGCCGAAGGGTCTATTAAAAATAGGGAAATCTGAATGACTGCATCTATACATATAGCCGTTGAAAAGATAGGAAACTGCTTCCAACGCTTCTTTTGTAAAATGCTACCTAGCAAAAGGATGTCTAGGACTGGGCTGGTTAACCAAAGAACGCTGGCCAGAGTCGATAGCATCCTATGTCTCCTATCCACAAATGGTAGCAGAACGCAGGAGTGCTTCTCCAGGTTTAGCTAAGGCTGCTGGACGGGCGCGGGGCGGAGCCGAACGGCATGGAAGCCAGGCTGCTGGATGGACGCGGAGCGGAACCGAACGGCATAGAAGCCAGGCTGCTGGATGGACGCGGAGCGGAACCGAACGGCATGGCAGCCAGGCTGCTGGACGGACGCGGGGCGGAACCGAACGGCATGGAAGCCAGGCTGCTGGACGGGCGCGGGGCGGAACCGAACGGCATGGAAGCCAGGCTGCTGGACGGACGCGGTGCGGAGCCGAACGGCATGGAAGCCAGGCTGCTGGACGGGCGCGGAGCAGAGCCGAACGGCATAGAAGCCAGGCTGTTATGAGACTTCTTGCAGTCACCGAAAAAGGATGCAAAAAGGTTACTAACGGGGGATACAACAAAACCGCTCACTGTAACAGTTGCAGAACCTGCTTCAAAACTCTTTTTACCTGTAAGTCCATTGTTTGTAGCAAAACAGGACGAAGAAACGGTCATCATAGAAAGAACGATCGCCAGAACATTAGAAGTTTTCATTGGGAGTGCTCCTCATGCGCAGTTGCGCTGTAAGAGGAGATTAGCCAATGCAGGTTACCTATAAAAGATTAAAGCGGAGCTGGTACACAAAAGGAAGCAATCCAGTTCCATTTATTACGCGTGTACATTACTACTGAAAATTTTCTTGTTCTCTATTAGCAACTTTCTCATTTGCAAAGCAGAAACTTTTGCAATTTAGTGATGTAACTGCTGCTTCCAGGTCTCGGGGGGCAGTTCCACAGTTGCCTGCGACTGTACTCATCCACCTCTTCAAGCTGATATGGCACAGTATGTACCTCATAAATCCTCTCAGGCGCGGCCCAGCACCTGCGCTACCATCTCCCCAATCGCCGCCGGGGATTGCACCACATGAATACCGGCCGCAGCCAGCGCCGCCATCTTCTCTGCCGCCGTACCCTGCCCGCCTGAAATGATTGCCCCCGCATGGCCCATGCGGCGGCCCGGTGGCGCGGTCTGGCCGGCGATGAACCCGACTACCGGTTTGCGTACATGCTCACGCACATACGCCGCTGCCGTTTCCTCAGCCGTGCCTCCAATTTCGCCGATTAGGATAATAGCTTCTGTTTCCGGGTCTTCATTCAGCAGCTTCAAAGCATCTGTGTGCGTAGTGCCGATCACCGGGTCGCCGCCGATGCCGATTGCGGTCGACTGCCCGATGCCGCGTTGCGTTAGCTGGTACACGGCTTCATACGTCAAGGTGCCGGAGCGCGAAACGATGCCGACCGAACCTTCTTTATGAATACGCCCCGGCATAATGCCTATTTTCGCTTTACCGGGTGAGATCACCCCGGGGCAGTTCGGCCCGATCAGCACGGACGGCGAATGCCGGAGCACCGACCAGACCTCTACCATGTCATTGGTCGGAATGCCTTCTGTAATACAGATGATCAGCGGCAGCCCGGCCGCATTGGCCTCAAGAATGGCGTCGGCTGCAAACGGCGGCGGCACAAAGATCACCGTTGCATTGGCACCGGTTTCGCGCACCGCTTCCTCCACGGTGTCGAACACCGGCCAGCCCTCATGCGTGGTGCCGCCCTTGCCCGGCGTTACGCCGCCGACGACCTCCGTGCCGTACTCCGCGCAGCCTTTTGCGTGAAAGGTGCCCTCTTTGCCTGTAATCCCCTGCACAATGAGGCGTGTATTTCGATCCACCAATACTGCCATACCATCTCCCCACTGCCGTGGCAGCTCTACGGGCGCTCTTCCGCGCCGAGTTGTGTCGCCAAATCCTGAAGGTCAGTCGCTACAAAGTCATATCGGCCCGTCGGTTGCGGATCTTCGGTTTGCCTTGCGATGAAAGCCGTGCGCATCCCGGCGGCCTGCGCACCTTCCAAATCATAATTATGTGCAGCAACCATCACCACTCTCCCCGCGGGTGAGCCGATCAATGCGAGTGCATCCTTGTAGAGCTTCGATGCCGGTTTGTAATTGTGGAAGATATCGGCCCCGAGAACCAGATCCCAGGGTAGACCGGCGTGCTTGGCCGTGTTCGTCAGCTGCCGCACGGTGCCGTTTGAGAGCGGAGCGAGAATGTAGCGCTCCTTGAGCCGGTGGAGTGCCGGTACCGCATCGGGCCAGGGCTCGGTCCGGTGCCAGCCATGTACCAGAAATTGCCGGTCCTCGTCAGAGAGCGCTTCAAGCCCGTATCGCGGGAGCAGTGTGTCGAGCTCTTCCCGCTGCAGTTCGTCAAAGTCAGCCCATGAGCGTTTGCCCTCGCGTACCGGCTCAATGGCCGGTTTGTAGCGTGAGCGCCACTCGACCACCAGCGCTTCCCAGTCCGCGATAAGCCCGCGTTCGGCACCGAATCGCCGGCAGCGCGTAGTCAGTGAGCCTTTCCAATCGGTGACGGTGCCGAAGACGTCAAACAGCATCGCTTCAATTTCCGGATGTGTATCCAGATGCGCGCTCATCGCGCAGCCCCGGCATAGCGCGCGGCTGCAGCCACTACTTTTTGCGCCGCGTCCAGCATGGTCTCGCCTACCTCAAACGCCAAGCCCGACTCCGCCAGAATCTTACGACCCTCCTCCACATTCGTGCCTTCAAGCCGCAGGACGATAGGGATAGTGACATTCAGTTTCTTCGCCGCAGCGACCACCCCGGTTGCCAGCGTGTCCACTCGCAAAATGCCGCCGAAGATGTTGATAAATACCGCCTGCACGTTCGGGTCTGACAGCAGGATTTGAAACGCATTTTCAATCTGCTGCCGGTTCGCCCCGCCGCCCACGTCCAGAAAATTGGCCGGGCTTCCGCCTGCATACTCAATGATGTCCATGGTCGCCATGGCGAGGCCCGCGCCGTTCACCATACAGGCAATGGTGCCGTCCAGCTTGATGTAGTTCAGCGCGTACTTTGACGCTTCCACTTCCAGAGGGTCTTCCTCCGCTACGTCGCGCAGCTCCTTCAGCTCTTTGTGCCGAAACATCGCGTTATCGTCAAAGGTCAGCTTGCAGTCAAGCGCCAACAGTTTTGCGTCCTGCGCCTCGGGCGAGCTCGGCTTGGTCGTGATGAAGGGGTTGATCTCCAGCAGGGAAGCGTCTGTGGCGATAAACACGTCATACAAGCCGCTCATGAACTTGACCGCCGCCTGCAGCTGCGACGGTTTGAGCCCTAGGGCAAAAGCAAGCTCACGCGCCTGGTAGGGCTGAAAGCCGACCGCCGGATCAATCGTAACCTTATATATGGCACCTGGGTCCTTGGCCGCGACTTCCTCAATTTCCATGCCGCCGGCCTGTGACGCCATAAAGACCAGCCGGGCCTGTGCGCGATCCAACACGATGCCCAGGTACAGCTCGCGGTCAATCGCAGCCGTCTCCTCGATCAGCAGCCGCCGGACTTTTTGCCCCGCAGGCCCGGTCTGGTGCGTCACCAGTTGCATGCCCAGAATTTGCGAGGCATACTGCTCCGCTTCCTCAACCGTGCGCGCCACCTTGACGCCCCCGCCCTTGCCGCGCCCGCCCGCATGGATCTGCGCCTTGACAACAACTCCGGTTGCGCCGCCGAGCATGAGCCGCTTGGCGACTTCAACTGCCTCGTCCAGCGTGTTAGCAACCTCACCCTGGGGAACTGGCACACCGTGCTTCCGCAGGATGTCTTTGGCTTGGTACTCATGAATTTTCATAGGGTTAGGAAGTCGCCGCAGCAAGCCCGGCGAACCTCTTCATAGTACAGGCGCCCACTAACGCTTGTCAGACGAGGCAGCGACTTCGGACACTGAGATGGAGTGCTGCTGGGTGTCAGCCGGACAACACTATTGACAATAGGTTTTCATCTTCCGATACTCGTCCCATGGACGTTCACATTCATCCTGATCAGGAAGCATTTATCCGGCACCGAGTCAACAGCGGCCGCTTTGCCAATGCTGATGAAGTTGTGCAAGAAGCTATTTCGCGGCTTGAAAAGCAAGAGAAAAGCTTACTTCATAAATCATCTTTGCCAAGAAAAAGCTTGGCTGAACTTTTCGCTGAATCTCCATTCCGAGAACTTGATCTTGAGTTTTCACGGACTAAAGATGGATTACGACCTTTTGAGCCATGAACGGCTTTCTTCTTGATACAAATGTTCTCTCCGAAGTGACGAAGCCTCGACCGGAAATTCGAGTACAGCAGTGGCTCAAAGATGTTGATGACTCACTGTTGTATATAAGCGTAATGACACTTTCAGAGATTTTGAAAGGCATCACTCGTTTAGATCAAAATACGCGACGTGCCCTGCTTGAGCAATGGCTTGATAACAAACTTAGACCCTGGTTTGAAGGTCGTATCCTACCCGTAACTCAGCCCATAGCCGAGCGTTTAGGGCGTCTTGCAGGTCAGCAAGATGCCCTTGGATTTACTCTTCCGGTAGCTGATGGAATCATTGCCGCAACTGCTTTGGAAGACAAGCTTACTGTAGTCACTCGCAACATCAAGGATTTCACCCGCTTCCAAGTGTCTCTCCTCAATCCATGGGACTCACAAACATAAACTTCTACGCCCGCGCAGCCACACTCCGCCTAAGAAATGCAACTTCTGACTTCCATGAGCTTCGAATAGCGAGGACATGAAGACATATGGGTAAGCTGGACGGAAAAGTAGCGGTTATCACGGCGGCAACCTCAGGCATGGCACTTGCCACGGCGAAGCTGTTTGTGGAAGAAGGCGCGCATGTCTTCATCACGGGCCGACGACAGGACAAGCTCGACGAAGCCGTTGCGCTGATAGGGCGCAATGTCACCGGTGTCCAGGGCGATGCTGCCAACCTTGCTGACTTGGACCGGCTGTACGAAACGGTAAAGCAGGAAAAAGGTTACATGGATATCCTCTTCGCCAGCGCTGGCCTCGGTGGTCCAACCTTGCTCGGCTCAACCACTGAGGAGAGGTTCGATGCAATTTTCAACCTCAACGTACGCGGCACCTTCTTCACTGTGCAGAAAGCGTTTCCGCTATTGTGCAACGGCGGTTCGATCCTGATGAACGGTTCTCTCGCAAGTACCATCAAGGGCCTGCCGGGGCGAAGCGTCTATGCTGCGAGCAAGGCGGCGCTGCTTCCTTTCGCACGCGCCTGGCTTGTGGAATTGCAGGACCGCAACATTCGCGTGAACGTACTAAGCCCGGGCACTATTGATACCCCTCCCCTGCAAAGCATTCCTTCAGAAACAAGGGAGCATTACCGGTCCTGCGTGCCTCGCGGCGAACTCGGACGTCCGGAAGAAATCGCCACCGTTGCTCTTTTCCTCGCTTCCGGCGACTCCAGTTTCGTCAACGGCATGGAGATCTTCGTCGACGGCGGCATGGCGCGAATCTGACATCCGTCACGGTCGCATCGGGGCCGACAATGCGGCTTCACTCGGCTGTGCCTGTTATGCCTGCGCAGCCACACCCCGCGCCTGTTCCAGCGTAAGCGTTTTGCGCATGCTCTCAGCCAGCATGGCCATGGCCGCATCCTTGCCGCAGCCCAGCACGGCTTGTACCGCGCTGCCTTGGCTGTAATAGGCCAAAAAGTTGTTCTCGCCAAGTGAGCCGTCTACCTGAATGTCATCCCAGCTTTCGGCGTGGCCCACATAGCCAAACCTCTTGCCGAAGTGAGCGGTCCAGAAGAACGGTACGTTGTGCAATAGCTCATTGCCGGGGGTAGCCTGTACGCCGGGTTCGCGCAGCATGGCTGCTGCTGCCGTACGGCCATGTTGCTGTGCCAGCCGCCAGTGCTCGATGCGCGTACCGTTTACGGCGGCAATGTCGCCCGCGACCCAGACTCGGGCGGCAGCTTTCAGGTCTTCCTTGACAAGTACCCCGCCGTCTTTCTCAAGCTGCAAACCGTGGGAGAAGCCTGTGGCAGGATTCACGCCCACAGCCACAATTACCAGGTCCGCGGGCAGGCTTTCTCCACTCTTCAGCGTTACGGCTCCAGCGGTGATCTCGCGTGCTTCCGCGCCCAGCTTCAGCGTGACGCCATTCGCCTGATGCAGCGCCAGGATGGTCTGCGCCGGAGCCTCGCCGAACTTCCGGCTGAACGGCTGCGGTGAGCGGCATACCAGCGTCGCCTGCAAGCCGCGCGCGGTGAGCGCAGAAGCAGCTTCAAACGCGATGAAACTGTCCCCGATCAGCACCACCTGCTTACCTTTCGGCTCATCCCCGATCACCGAGGCAATTGCTTCCACGTCTGTCACATGGCGTATGGAATGCACATGCGGCAAGTCCTCACCCGGGATGCCGAGCTTGCCGGGGACCCCGCCGACAGCCAGCAGCGCGGCGTCAAACTGAACCGTCTGCCCGTCATCAGTCGTCAGCGTACCCGCATTGCCGTCCAGCGTGGCGACGCTTGCCTGCACCCGTTCCACGTTCAGCTTGGCTTTATCGTAGGCGCTCCATAGAGGCAATGTATCGAGAGGCTTTTTACCGGCTAGTGCCATCTTGCTCAGGTTGGTGCGGTCGGTCGGCTCAGACGTCACCGGGTCCAGCATGCTGATGCGCCCGCCGAACCCGCCCTGCCGCAGTGCGCACACGGCTGCCGTTGCCGCCGCGCCGCTGCCTATGGTCACCACATGCCTGTCCGCGCCGGTCGCGGCCACAAGGGCGTGGTCGTCGTAGTTGGCTAGCGAGGGCGAATTCAACGCCACCGGATCGACTGAAATCGAATCGCCATCGCGCTGCACTGCATAGTGTTTGAGCGAGCGCAGCGGGGGCGGCTCGATCAGCGTGCCCGGCGCGCCGGCTTCAAGTTCAAACGTACCCATGTGCCACGGACAAATCAGGCGACCATTGCACACCGCGCCTTGCTCCAGCGGCCCACCGGCATGCGGGCATTTAGCTTCTACCGCGTACAGGCCCCCGTCCTCGATGTGTACCAGCAGGATTTCCGTCTCGCCTACCTTGATCGCCTTTTTCGTACCCGCCGGCAGTTCTGCGATTGCTAAAACTTTTTCAAGTGCCACGATTGCTCCTATTCAGGGGTGGGATGCGCCTGGGCCGGAGACACGTTCGGCTACGATACGGGTGTGGATGCAGAACAATTTCGCGCGCTGGTAAAGGCTGTTGTAGAAGATGGACGTACGCTGGTTCGCGCTGAAGCTCGCACTGTGCTGGCCTTGCTGTTGACAGATGCAGGCAGCATCGAGAACAGCTTGCCGGAAGCGCTCGCACTTCCACTTGCCGCCCTGCTGGCAGCCATGGCGCAGCGCGGTGAAACGGCTGAGGAGCTCTGCGGCTTTGCCGAAGCCATGCGCGAGGCCGCCGTGCCCATTCCGCTCACTGACGCCGAGCGCGCCCGTCTGGTCGATACTTGCGGCACCGGCGGCGACGGTCTCGACACCTTCAACATCTCAACCGCAGCCGCGCTGGTCGCGGCCGGTGCCGGGGCTTCCATCGCGAAGCACGGCAACCGCGCCATCACCTCCCGCTGCGGCTCGGCGGACGTGCTGGAGGCGCTCGGCGTACCTATTCACTTGCCCCCGCAAGCCGCTGCCGAGTGCCTGCGGCAAACCGGCCTTGTCTTTATGCTCGCAGCGGATCTGCACCCGGCCATGCGCCGCGTCGGTCCGGTACGCCGCGCGCTGCCGTTCCGGACAATCTTCAACCTGCTAGGCCCGTTGGCAAACCCGGCTGGAGCCTCCGCGCAGGTTGTCGGGGTATATGCGGAGGCACGTATCCCGGTAGTAGCCGAGGCGCTTCGCATGTTGGGCACCCGCCATGCCTGGGTCGTCCATGGGCAAGTCGCGGGCTCGGCAAAAGGGCCTGCCAAAGGATTAGACGAACTCACTACTACCGGCCCCAGCGTGTATGCGGAAGTAACCGAAAGCCGCATCCGGACGAACACGATCCAACCTGAAACATACGGTTTGCGCCGCGCCGACCTGAACGAGCTGCGCGGCGGCACAACGGCGCAAGAGAATGCGGCGATAATCGAGGCGATCCTGACCGGTGAAGACCCTAGCGCCCGACGCGACATCGTCCTGCTGAACGCAGGCGCGGCACTGGTGGTGGCCGGGATTGCGGCTTCGCTGGAAGAAGGGCTTGCACAAGCCACGAATGCCATAGATAGTAGCCGTGCAGCACAAGTACTGGCGCGGCTACGTGCTTTTCAAAGTGGAGACACTGAATGAAGATAGGCTCGATTGCACGTACATATTCCGTTCTGCTGGGAATCTCAACAATCGTTTTCCAGCCGGCAAACCTGCACGCACAACAAATCCAGGTGAGCGGAGCCAACCGCACCATTTCCATCACAACTACTGAAGAAGCCACACGGCGCGCCGATATAGCTGTTGTGCACATCGGCTTCCAGATGTACGCATCATCATCCACGCAAGTAAATACTCAGGCGGGTACGGCGTCAAAGGCAATCATGGCAGCACTGGCGCGGGCCGGTGTAGCAAAAGATGCTATTGAGAGCGAATCGCAAAGCACGAATCAGACGCAAGATTACCAAAACAGCAATTTGACTCCACAGGAACGTGCCGAGCACAAATTTCAAGCACAGCAGAGCTGGACCGTACACACAAGCGCGGACGCAGCCTCGCAGGTGTTGGCTTCAGCTGTCGCGGCTGGCGCAAACCAGAGTGGAGCCATTGATTGGTCGATTGCAGACGAAGCCTCATTAAGCGCCGAGGCCGCAGGCAAAGCCTTGAAGCACGCCCAAACCATTGCAGAGCAAATGGCGTCAGGCCTTGGCGCGAAACTTGGCCCGCTGGTGTTTGCCAGCAATGAGGCCCAGCAGCTGCGTGATCTACCAATAAACGGGCGAGGATTGAACAGGTTTGCTCAGCTTTCTGCTCCTTCCGCCGGTGCAATCGAACAGCAAAAACTCAGTCTAAACGCCCCCATGGTCCGCCGCTCTGCAACCGTCTCAGCCGTCTTCTCCCTCCAATAACGCGCCGCAAACGCCCACCCTGCGACCTCCTGCCCCCCTGCGCATCAGAACCAATGAAGCAACGCACAGGAGATGCACCCAAGCATGCCCCGTTATGGCTACCGAGAGCTGGAACCGACGCGCGAAGCCAAGGAAGTCTTTGAGCGCTGGCTCGAGTTTCTGGACCGCGAGATCGGCAAACATAAAAAGCCCGCGCTGCGCGAGGAGCTGGTACTCGACAACCTGCACCAGATGCAGCTCGGCTCGCCCAAGGGCGGACGGCTCAACTTCAACCTCAACAGTGAGCTGGCCTACAACGTGCTCCAGCTGTCGCTCGACCCCAAAAACATCACGCTTGAAGCTGAATACTACGGCGATGTCGACGAAGAAAAGTACGCCTCTATCAAGCCCCTTATCTACTTCTGGCAGATGTTCGACCGCTCGCCGGTCGGGCTCAACCATTGGTTGGGTTTCCGCTTCCGCGCCATGCTGGGCAAGCACATCTTCAAGCACATCGGCAACAACGTAAAAATCTTCCACGGCGTCGAGTTTTCCTTCGGCTACAACCTAACCATTGAAGACGATTGCGTCATCCACCGTTATGCCATCCTTGATGACCGCGGCGAAATTATTATCAAGAAGGGCACCTCCATTTCGGACTTCGCCGCCATCTATTCGCATGCGCATGATCCGGTTGACAGCTCACTGGTCGAGAACCGCAAGACGGAGATCGGCCCCGGCGCACGCCTCACGTACCATACAGCCATCATGGCCGGCGTCAATGTGGGTGAAGACGCGACCATCGGTGCCATGGGTGTCGCAACGCACACGGTTGAGGATCACTCCATCGTCGGCGGCATTCCGGCCAGAGAGATCAAGAAAAAAGACCAGGCCAAACGCTTTGAAGGTGCCGACGAGCATCAAGACCCTCAACAAGAGGACACCCATGCCAAACACTGACCGTGGGCAGCTGCAAGTTCTCAATTTGCAAGACAAGCTGAATTTGTTTCAGGACCAGTGGTCCCCGCGCGTGATCAGTGAGTTCAATGACAACCAGCTCAAGCTCACCAAGCTCCAGGGCGACTTCATCTGGCACAGCCACGCCGAAGCTGATGAAGTTTTCTTCGTAATCGCCGGTGAATTTTCTATGGACTTTCGTGATCGCACCGTGACTGTGCGCACCGGAGAGTTACTAGTGGTTCCGCGAAACGTCGAACATAAGCCGCGTGCCGAGCGCGAGTGCCACGTCCTGCTCATTGAACCGCGCGGGATTGTGAACACCGGCAGCGCAGGCGGCGAACGCACCGCGCCCGATAATATCTGGATTTAGGGTTTGGGTATAAGCGCGCCGTGCTAGCATCACCCTGCCCCATATGAGCCAGCAAGAAATCGTTCTGAAAATCTTCGAGTTTGTCCTGCTCCTGTTCTCGCTTTCGCTCCATGAAGCAGCCCACGCCTGGACCGCCTCGCGCCTGGGTGACCAGACCGCCCGCATGCTGGGCCGCGTCACACTCAACCCCGCCAAGCATATCGACCCGGTGGGCACCATCCTGCTGCCGCTGGCCATGCTGTTTTTAGGCCCATACGGAGGACGCTTCCTGATCGGCTGGGCGCGGCCCACGCCGGTCAACACGCGCAACTTCCGCAACTACGTGCGCGGCGACGTGCTCACCACGCTTGCCGGTCCCGTGAGCAACCTGCTCATCTCTCTGGTCTGCGTTATCGCCCTCATAGCTCTGGCCAAGCTCTCTCCTGATGCGTCGGTGCTGGTGCGCAGCCTGGTCTACGGAGGCTTTGACCCCAGCCTGATCCAGGCCGCGCCCGCGCTGTTCCCGGCGGTGCTGCTGCTCTACATGGCGCTCACCCTCAACCTTTTTCTGGCTTTCTTCAACCTGCTGCCGCTGCCGCCGCTCGACGGCTCCCACCTCATCCGCCACCTGCTGCCCACCCGCATGCTCCAGGTCTACGACCAGCTCGGCATCATCAGCCTCATCCTGATGTTCATCTTCGGTGGACGGCTGGTAAACCTGTTTGTCGGCCCTGTGCTGGAGGTCGTCAACCGCATTTTGTTGTCTGCCTAGCATTGAAATTGATGTGCAAAACCTGCGGCGTTCAAACCAAGTCCAAAACCGTGTCATCCTGAGCGAAGGCGACGCGCAAGCGTCGGTTGAAGTCGAAGGACCTGCTTTCCTCGGGTACAAGCGCAAAGTTCCAAGGCGAAAGCAGATCCTTCGACTTCGCTCAGGATGACACCTTTTGCTTATTCAGGATGACACCTGCTACCTGTTTTCCATTTCGCACGTACCGGCTCAGGATGACCCTAATTTTTGATCCGGTTCGCCCCTCGTACAATAAGGCTTCAACTCCAGCCGCATGAGGTTCCGTGCCCGAATCCGTCATACTATCTTTTCCACCGCAAACTGCACCCGCACCGCGCCGCGTGCTTAGCGGCATGCGCCCTACCGGCAAGCTGCACCTGGGCAACTACATGGGCGCGCTGCACAACTGGGTGCGGCTCCAGCATGAGTATGAGTGCTTCTTCTTCATCGCAAACGTGCATGCATTGACGACGGACTACGCGGACCCGACGCGCATAGCGGAGTACACGCAGGAAGTGGCGCTGGATTGGCTGGCGGCTGGACTTAATCCCGATAAGTGCACAATCTTCGTGCAAAACATTGTCAAACAGCATTTTGAGTTAGCCGGCATGCTGGGCATGATCACACCGCTCAGCTGGCTTGAGCGCGTACCTACTTATAAGGACCAGATTGATAATTTGCAGGAAAAGGACTTAGCGACTTACGGCTTTCTCGGCTACCCGCTGCTGCAATCGGCCGACATCCTGCTGTACGGCGTTGCGGGTGGGTCGCTGCATGTGCCGGTCGGCGCAGATCAGGTAGCGCACGTGGAAATCACCCGCGAAATCGCGCGGCGCTTCAATTTCCTGTATTCGAAAGATGTTGTAGGCAGTATTGTGCAGCCCAAGCCTGGCGTGCTGGGACGAACCATCGCACCCAACCCGACGAATATCGAGCAGGAGATAGAAAAAATAACGCTTGCAATAAAGCCGTGGCAGTCCATTCTTCTCGAACCTCAAGTCCTCCTCACCCCCACCCCGAAACTCCCAGGCACCGACGGCCGCAAGATGTCGAAAAGCTACAACAACTTCATCCTGCTCTCCGATCCGGAGCCGGAAATTCGCAAAAAGCTCAAACCCATGGTCACCGACCCGGCCCGCATTCGCCGCACCGATCCCGGTGACCCCGACAAGTGCCCAGTCGGCGACCTGCACAAGGTTTTCTCCTCAGCAGAAACTTTCGCCAAAGTCCAGGAAGGCTGCACCACAGCAGGCATCGGTTGCATTGAGTGCAAAAGCTGGCTTGCAGACGCCATCGTAGCCGAGCTCGCCCCCATGCAGGAGCGCCGCACCTACTACCTCAGCAAGCCGGACGAAGTCACCGACATCCTGATCGAAGGCACACGCCGCGCCGAGCAGATTGCCGAGGGAACCATGCAGCGGGTGCGCGAAGCCATGGGTATGGGAGTCTTAAGGTGACCTCCTTCGGCCTGCCGGATCGGCCCGATACAAACAACGCATCGGCAGGAAAGCCTGAAACGGTCGCCGGAGAAAAAAGTGCTCAAAGCGCTCTTCGCACCACCAGCGCTTTCTCCGTCACTGTGGGCCGCGTCTACGACGGCCCCCTAGATCTCCTGCTCGACCTCATCCGCAAGCAGGACATCGACATCTGGGACATCCCCATCGCCCGCATCACCGGCCAGTTCCTTGCCTACGTCGAAGGCCTGAAAGAAACCGACGTCGACAACGCGGGGGAGTTCATCTATACCGCCTCGCTGCTCATCCACATCAAGAGCCGCATGCTGCTGCCCCGCGCCCCGGCAGACTCCCCGGAGGCAGCAAACGAAGACCCTCGCATGGAGCTCGTCGAGCGCCTGCTCGAGCATGAGCGCTTCAAAAACGCCGCACAGATGCTCCTGCAAAAACAGGGAATTGAAGCCGCCACCTGGACCCGTCCGCTCGCCGATGCCCTTCAAAAAACCGACACACAACCGGGCGAAATCGCCGCCGATGTGCCTGACCTGGTTCGCGTTTTCCGTGACGTCATGGACCGCCTGCGCAAACGTCCCATCCTCGACATCCAGGAAGATTCCGTTACCGTCGGCCAGATGATTGAGTACTTACGCCGACGCCTTGTGCTGGAAGACCGCCCGGTCGCACTAAGCCGCTTGCTCGCAGGGACTCGCTCGGAGCAAGCCCTCATCTGCATGTTTTTAGCTTTACTTGAGCTGGTGCGCCTGCAAGCCATCCTGCTGCGCCAGGACGCGAACTTCGCCGAAGTGTTCATCAAAAAACATGAAGGCTTCGACGCACTGATGGCCGAACCGCCCGTGTCATCCTGAGAGAGTGTGTATAAAGTTGGAACAAACAACAGGTGTCATCCTGAGCGAAGCCGAAGGACCTGTTTTCCCTTTGATTTTCACGCTGCACCCAAGTAAAAGCAGGTCCTTCGACTCCGCTGCGCTCAGCTCAGGATGACACCGGATAGTAGTTTGGCAACTTCGCACACCTCTGAGTGAAATTGAAGGACTTGGTTTTAGCCTTACCCTTACACCATCGAATTCCCGCGCGTGTTTACACAATATTCATCTGCGCTCAGTGCTTGGTTGATGCAAGTACCTGCCCAGGGTTGATACCTTGCGGTTATAGACACGAGGTACCAATGAGCCAGACTTCTGTTCCCCTTCCCGCAAAGCCCCAGACGTACGACCCCGCCGATCCCAAATCCCTGTTGCACGGCAAAATGGACCAGCGGCCCGGCAAGATCGGCATGATCGTATTCGCCATCGCACTGCTCGGCGGCCTCGGCTATGCAGCCGGACAGATTATCCATGATTTAGCCCGCTCGCCGCAGCCTACGATCTGGCCTTATGTCCTGCTTGGTGTAGCCCTGCTTATTGCGCTCGGCTTTGAATTTGTCAACGGCTTCCACGACACGGCAAACGCGGTCGCCACCGTCATCTACACCCACACCCTTGAGCCTCATATCGCCGTCGTCTATTCCGGCTTCTGGAACTTCGTCGGCGTGCTCACCTCCTCCGGCGGCGTTGCCTACACCATCGTCTCGCTGCTGCCCGTTGAACTCATCCTCAAGGTCGGCTCCGGCGCAGGCTTCGCCATGATCTTCTCGCTGCTCATCGCGGCTATTATCTGGAACCTAAGCACCTGGTGGTTCGGCCTGCCGGTATCGAGCTCGCACACCCTCATCGGCTCCATCATCGGCGTCGGCCTGTCCAACCAGTTCATCAGCGGCAAAAACGGCACCAGCGGCGTGGACTGGTCTACAGCCGCGGGCGTGTTCAAGGCCCTGATCTTTTCCCCGCTCATCGGCTTCGGTCTGGCGGCGATCTGCCTGCTGGCTCTCAAGTTTTTCATCAAGTCGCCCGAGCTCTATAAAGCGCCCGAAAGTGACGCCCCACCGCCGTTCTGGATTCGTTGCCTGCTCATCCTGACCTGCACCGGCGTTTCCTTCGGCCATGGCTCCAACGACGGCCAAAAAGGCATGGGCCTCATCATGCTCATCCTGATCGGCACGGTGCCGACCGCCTACGCGCTCAACCACGCCATGGGCTTCAGCCAGGTGCAGACCTTCTCCGCCATCAGCGAGCAGGCGCAACGGGTGTTCGCGGCGCATGCCCCCGCCGGTGCGCCGCCTGTAGTTACTGTGCCGCAGGCAAACGGAGCGCCTGCAACCCCCGGTACCGGGCAGGCTGGCGACCCTGCCGCAGCGAATCCCCAGGGCAGCTCGCTAGGGGAGAAGGACCGTACAGCCCTGCTGGATTATGTGCGAACCAAGCACTTTACGCCGGAAACCATGGTCGGCCTCCAGCAGATGTCCGGGCAGATTGAGCAGGAGCTGCTCCAGTACAAATCCCTCGCCAACGTGCCGCCCGCACAGCAGCGAAATGTACGCAATGACATGTATCTGCAAAGCGAAGCACTCCGCGAAGTAGGCAAGCAGAAGGCCGTGAAATGGACCCCGCAGGAAGCGCCGGTGATCGCCAACTATAAAAGCAACCTGGACAAAAGCACCAAGTTTATCCCTACCTGGGTCAAGGTAGCAGTCGCCCTGGCGCTCGGCCTGGGCACCATGGTGGGCTGGAAGCGCATCGTCATCACGGTCGGCTCCAAAATCGGCAAAACACACCTGACATACGCGGAAGGTGCATCGGCTGAGTTTGTGGCTGCGGCGACGATTATCATGGCCAGCCAGTACAACCTGCCGGTTTCCACCACACATGTGCTGTCGTCTGCCGTGGCCGGTACCATGGTGGCCAACGGCAGCGGGTTGCAGATGTCCACCGTGCGCAACATTGTCCTGGCCTGGGTGGTCACCTTGCCTGCGGCAGCGCTGCTTGCCGGCATTCTCTTCTGGGGCTTCCGGCTCTTTCTGCACTGATGCATTGCAGCAGCACATGCAATCAAAAACCGGGTACCCCACATCTCGCGTTTGAGATGTGGGGTACCCGGCAGCACATTTTCGCTCAAACTGCACCAGTAATTTGTGTCACCCTGAGCGAAGCCGAAGGACCTGCTTTCCGCCCTTTCCCCACACGGGGCAGCTTCGATACCATAGCCGAAGAGCTGCCGTTTCGCGGCGGCATGAGGGGCAATGGGCATACGAGGCAAAGTCGAAGCAGTAATCTATGCAGCCGAAGAGCCGGTAACGCTGGCGCAGCTGGTAGCTCTGTTCGGCGAGGAAGCCTTGGCGGAGCGCATGACTACAGCGCGGCAAGAGCCGGAAAATCTGCCGGCCCCAGAACCGTCAGCACCGTCCGCCTTGGTTCTAGACATAACCGGCGACCGCGAGATCTCTGAAGCCTTTGAGGCGCACGGTGAGCCGATAAGGGTAGGCGACCCGGACGCAGACAAGCGCGCCGGCCGTCTTCGCGACCGTGAAGCTCGGGAGAGCATCCTGTCTACGCTGCACGATCTTATGGCTGAATATAGCTTGGACGGGCGCGGCATGGAGCTGCGCGAGATCGCCGGGGGCTACCGCATCGGCACCAAGCCCGAATACCACGAAGCTGTGCGAGCTTTTGTGAAGAGCCAGAAGCCGGTCATGAAGCTGACTCTCCAGGCGCTGGAAACTCTCGCAGTCATCGCCTATAAACAACCGGTCACCGCGCCTGAAGTAGCAGAGATACGTGGGGTAGAGTCAGGCGGTGTTCTGGGCTCGCTGGTAAGCCGTAAGCTGGTGACTACCGCAGGGCGCAAACCTGTTGTCGGGCGGCCCATCCTGTACAAAACAACAAAAGAGTTTCTACTGCGCTTCGGCTTGAAGGACCTCGCGGAGCTGCCTTCAATGGAAGAGTTTGAAAAGATGGCGGGCGAGTTGAACGCCCCCGAGGATGCAATGACCCAAGAGTTGAAAACAGAAAAGACACACAAAGCTGAAGAGCCCGAGCCGGTATCTGTCGAAGAGTCCCGGCGGGGTGAGAAGCCGACACTGGCTCCCTCGGCGATTGTAGTTACGCTAGAGGAGCCGGTAGCGCCGGGTATTTCCGTGACGCTAAACGGAACGGCGAAGCCCGACTCCGAAAGCATCCCAAGGCCGCAGGGAGATGAAAATGGCTGAAGAACGTTTGCAAAAAATCATCGCCGCCGCCGGTGTGACCTCCCGCCGCAAGGCAGAAGAGCTTATCGTGCAGGGACTTGTCCATGTCAACGGGCAAATGGTGACCGAGCTCGGTACAAAAGCCGACCTCGAAAAGGACCACATCCGCGTAAACGGCAAGCTGCTGCAAGGCCCGGAGCGGCACCGCTACTACATGCTCAACAAGCCGCGCGGTTACGTCACTACCGTCTCTGACCCGGAAGGCCGCCCCACGGTCATGCAGTTTTTCGAGCGTGTCAAGAACGCGGGTCGCGTGTACCCGGTCGGGCGGCTCGACTATCTTTCCGAAGGTCTGCTGCTGATGACCAATGACGGCGAGCTCGCCAACCTCCTCACCAAAGCCTCAACGCAGGTGGAAAAAACATACCTGGTCAAGGTGAGCGGTAAGCCCGCGGATGCGGCTATCGAGCAACTGCGAACGGGCGTAATGATTGACAAGGGGCGTTACGGCACGCGCGAAGGTCGTGTTATGACAGCTCCGGTAACTATCAAGCTGCTCAAAGACGCGGAAAACCCATGGTACGAGCTGACCCTGATTGAAGGCCGCAACCGCGAGCTGCGCAAGATGTTCGAGGAAGTCGGCCACCACGTCGAGAAAATCCGGCGTGTAGGCTTCGGTCCATTGGTTCTGGACCTGCCGCCGGGCGAGATGCGCGAGCTGGATGAGCAGGAAATTGCAGCACTGGGAAAGGTGACACGGCGGCGGCCCGTCAAGAAGGTAGTTGTCACCGAAGCGCCATTGCCTACAACTCGGCGAGTGCGGTCGGCTGCCAAACGGTCGATCAAGCGAGTCCCCTAAATATTTCCGGTCACATTCCAAACCAAAGTCACACCTCTTTTCACTATGAGAATGCAGTTGCCGCATTTCGCACAACATATGG
Source organism: uncultured Acidobacteriaceae bacterium (assembly GCA_964235655.1). Lineage (GTDB taxonomy): Bacteria > Acidobacteriota > Terriglobia > Terriglobales > Acidobacteriaceae > EB88. The sequence goes on along the minus strand of CAXSBB010000017.1, from coordinate 21,121 downwards.
TGCAATACTGCATTCTCATGGACAACCGGTTTTGAGCTGAAGCTGGCTGAGGAGAGCGCAATGGCAGAAAAGAAGGACAAGAAAACATCACGATGCTGGCCCGGGTTTGAGCCTGTTCCGGGTAAGAGTGAGGGCGAGCAGGGCAGCTGCAAGCCAAAGGCAAAATCAAAGAACAATGGGAAGGCACCCGACCGCGAGCGTTCGCGTAAGGAACAAGTCTCCGCAGGCGGTACGCGCGCCAAGCAGGCCAAGGCAAAAAGCCCAAGCGCGACAGAACGACGCAGTGTAAGTAAAACAGCTGCCAAGAAGACAGCCGCTAAAAAATCAGCAACAAAGACAGCTGCAAAGACAACTGCTGCAAAGACAACAAAGAAAGCCGCAGCAAAAACTGCAACAAAGAAAACAGCAGCAAAAAAGACAGTGGCAAAGAAGACTGTAGCCAAGCCCGCTGCTAAAAAGACTGCCGCAAAAAAGTCCACCGCAGTAAAAAAGACCGCAACAAGAAAAACACCTGCCAAAAAGGCAACGGCGTAAAACTGCCTCTGTAACGTAACCCGAGGCCCCATATCCTACTGTAGGGTGTGGGGCTTGCTATGCAGTATCTGCTTTGGCATTTACCTTGCAAGATCCACACTCCTACGCTTTCCAGGCATGACAATTAGTCGATTAAATCCGATCTTGTACTCACCGAAACCATCGTTTCAGTCATGATGATGGGCAAGCCGCCGGAACTCTCAAGCAAAGCGGAATTAATCCGATTTAGAGATCCTGGACAGAGGGTTCAGGACGACCTCGTTCGCTCAAATACCAGTACATCAGTCCAAATAGCAGCCCGGTTAAGAGAAGAGCAATGCCTTGACGCTGAAGAGCGATCACAAAGCCTTCGGAGAAGGTCTGGTCTTCAATAAAAAGTGGTTTTGGAGCGAGTGATGAAGCGGCACACCCAAAAAGGATCATCAGTACCGCACCGAGGACTAGAAAGTACACTAAGCTGAACCGCCTGAGTCGGCTAGCGCAGATCACGGCTAGAGACCACGGAAGAGCCATCGATACGAGCGCAGCGGCAACTCCTCCGAATGCCCAAAAGAAAACTGCTACGCCGATCCGCAACAGAATAGTGACATCGCTTCCTGGTGCTCTATTTGCGACCGTAAACCATCCCACATAGAACAGCGACGCGACTAGGAAAGCCGTTACATATCCAATCAGTCGGTGTGCTTTGCCGAGTTTGTTGCGTGTCGATGTCATGCCCTTAATCGAATCAGACTGTCGGAGCCAATGCAACCACGATTTCATTAGCTAAAGAGACGTGCATTCGAGCTGTGCCCGACTGTCTTGTTACTCCTGAAACGGACGTTATAGTGGGCAACATGCCTCGCTTCGTCGCCTACTAACCGCGTCTCCCGCAACCGCCAGGGCATCAGCGGCCTAGGGCTCGATGCCCAGTGCGAGGCGGTCTCCCGCTATGTCGCCGCCGAACCCATGCTGGCCGAGTTCCCGGAAATCGAGAGCGGCAAGAGCCACACTAACCGGCCTCAGCTCACCGCAGCCATAGACTATGCCGCAAGCAGAAGGTGACGCTGGTCATCGCCAAGCTGGATCGGTTTGCGCGTGATGTTCACTTCATCTCCGGGTTGATGAAGGCAGGCGTTGAGTTTGTAGCCGTAAACATGCCCATGCAAACCGGTTGACCGCGCACATCCTCGCAGCGTCGCAGAGCATAAGCGCGAGATGATTCTCCACCGGGACCAAGGTGGCGCTTGCCAAGGTGAAGAAGCGCAGTACTCGGCTAGGAAATCCACGCTGGAAACCTTACACCTCGCCCGGAAGTCCGTAACCGTTCTCCTGTTCCCGCAGGTGGTCTAAATCGTTCAGCAGCAATGCCGGCAAAGTCTTACGCTTCGAGCCATCGCGGATCACCTTCACGGGCTCGGAATCATGACGCCCTATGGGAATTGCTGGGTTGTTACTACGCCTCATCCATGTATCGGTTTTCGATTACGGTATAAGAAAGCGGCTCCCCGGCTTAAAGAAATCCTTTATTCTTGAGAAGATATGGCATTCCCAATCAAAGTATGTGTTGCGTGCGGTGAGGAGTTTGAGCTGAAACCGGGCAAACCCGGCTTCGCCAATCGCTGCCTGGAGTGCAGCTCCTCTGACGCGGAAGACGGCACTCCCAAGCGTCGCATGGACGCCGATGAGCGCAAATCTACCGCTGAAGCCAACGAAGCTCGTCGCGGTGCGATCCGCGATTTGCTGTACCGTCGCGACAGCTGACGAGTTACAACCGCGTGCGGTTTCTACCCAGCAGCAAATACAGCACAACTATCAGCAGAATTAGGCTGAGGCCGCCACCGCCGTAGTAGCCCATACCGGGACCCATGTAATAACCGCCGCCCCCAAAAAGCAGCAGCAGCACAACGAGAATCAAAATAAGTTGCATGCGCGGAAGTCTAGCACGGCTGAACGCGCTTGAACATTCTCAAAACCTGAATGCTATCTGACCAGAACCTGATCGACAAAATGCACCCGATATAAGCACATCCCAGGCACCCTGATGCACTGGCTCACGCATCACGGCTGCTTTTTACTATGTCGCTTTATAGCGGGGGCGGGCTTACCGGTTTGCTGTAAAGCTTCAAACAGCGCGGAACTCGCTGCATCATAATCCGCAAGCATCTGGGCATCATGGACCGAGGGCAACGTAGTCTTCTCTCCCATCGCAAGCCCCTCCAACGATGCATCTACGCAGTCTTCTGTCGTCATGACGATCTCCGCGGTATGGCCTATAACGGGAGGCCTGGGTGTTCTAAATCTCTGACACGATCGCTGCCGGGCCAACCAGCTGGACGGCAATCCCGGTGCCTGCAAGCTCTTCCTGAAGCCCCTGCGTAAAGTTGACGACATAAGCCTTGCTGCCGCTATAAATGCTGATACCGGGATAGCTGTAGAAGCCCATTATGGAAGCCATATTGACGATAGCGCCGCGGTTACATTCCTTGAATCCAGGCAGTACCGCCAGCGTCAGCCGCGTAAGAGCCGTGACATTGACACGGCCCATAGCTTCAAGTTCTGTCCACTTGAGATCCCCCATCGGTCCTACTTTGTCGGTCCCGGCATTGTTGATCAGCATTGTTACTGATGTGTCGCTTCTAATTGCCTTCGACTCAAAGGAAGACCTGCGAGCCTAAACATTTGAACATGCTTCGCAAACTATGCTGGCTGAAGTGGATCGCCTCACAAAGTCCCACGAAGGCAAGCAGAGCATGTACCGCGACTACCTGAGCGCACAGCACCGCGACAATCCCGGGGGCGGCTGCATCATGACTGCGCTTGCGACGGACTTCCGCAGTCAGTCTGCGACTCGTACGGTGGTGACGAACTATATCCGCGGGCTCATCGCAAAAATGGCAGACCATTTCCCTGGACGCCTCGACGCAATGCCCGCAAGGAAGCTATCCGCGCTCTGGCCTCCATGGTCGGCGGCGTCATGCTTGCTCGCGTTGTGGACGACCCGGAACTCTCCGATGAAATCCTGAAAGAAGTGCTCGAAGGCCTCGAATAACAGCAGGGGTCGCAACGAGTTGCTTGTGAAGGCTCCTATGCTTCAGCTATGTTTGCTGGGCAGTCGGAGGAGCAAGCGCGTGAATGAAGTAAATACATTGGAACAAGGTGCCAGGCTCGGAGATGCAGTGCTGCCCAGCCTCAGCAAGCACGTACAAACGCCGGCCTACGACCGTGCCGCGCTCCGGCAGCACACAGTCCATATCGGCGTAGGAGCCTTCCACCGCGCCCACCAAGCCGTGTACCTTGACGACCTGCTGCACATACCCGATGAGCCTCGCTGGGGCGAGTGCGGCCTCGGCGTGCTGCCCGGTGACAGCCGCATGCGCGACGCCCTCAAAGGGCAGGACTGCCTGTACACGGTGGTCGAAAAAAGCGCGGAGGCCCAGCGCGCCCGCATCATCGGTTCCATTAGAGACTTCATCCTTGCCCCGGACGATCATAATCGCGCCATCGAGACGCTCGCCGCACCCGACACCCGCATCGTCTCGCTAACCATTACCGAGGGCGGCTACTTCATCGACGAAGGCACGCGCGCCTTCACCGCCGGCCACCCCGACATCCGGCACGACCTTGCTCACCCGGAGGAGCCCATAACCTCTATCGGCTTCATCGCCGCCGCGCTCGACCGCCGCCGTGTGCAGGGCCTGCCGCCCTTCACCCTCATGTCCTGCGACAACCTCCAGGGCAACGGCGACGTACTCAAAAGCGTCATGCTCGCCTTCGCCGCCTTGCGAAACCCCGCACTCGAACAATGGATCGCCGCCAATGTAGCCTTCCCCAACAGCATGGTCGACCGCATCACCCCCGCCACTACCTCCGAAGACGGCACAGCCCTCAAAGCGCGGTACGGCTATGACGACGCTTGGCCCGTTATGACGGAATCCTTCAAGCAATGGGTCATTGAAGACCATTTCTGTAGCGGCCGCCCGGCCTGGGAAAAAGCAGGTGCCGAGCTCGTCACTGACGTCGCACCTTACGAGCTGATGAAGATGCGCCTGCTCAACGGTAGCCATCTGGCCATGGCCTACCTCGGCGCGCTCACCGGTTATACCTACGTGCACGAGGTGATGCATGATCCGCTCTTCGTCACTTTCATCCGGCAGTTTATGGAGGAAGTCACCCCGGTTGTCCCCGTCATACCCGGCACCGACGTCGTCCAGTACAAAGCGACTTTAATCGAGCGCTTCGCCAACCCCGGCATTCATGACCAGGTCACGCGCATCTGCTCTGAGGGCGCCGCGAAAATGCCCAAGTGGGTGCTGCCCTCCATCGTCGAGCTGCTTGAAAAAGGCCGTCCGGTTCCACTGCTCAGTCTCGTAATTGCTAGCTGGATACACTACTTTCAGGCCGGAACAGATGAGCGCGGCAACACGCTCGACATTGTCGACGCCCGCGCCGCCGAACTCCGGGCTACCGCCGCGGCAGGCGGTACAAACCCCAGAACCATGCTCGCCATTCGCTCCATCTTCGGCGAAGCTCTCCCAGCCAATCAAGCGTTCGTGCAACAAGTTGAACAGGCCCTCATCGCTTTGAGCACACAAAGCGCCCCCGCTATCATCCGTCAATATCTTTCAGGTACAACAGCATGACCGCCTTCGCAACACGCCTCGAAAAAGCAGGCATCTACCCCGAGCTCGCCATCGGCTACCTGGGCCTGCTCCTGTTCATGATCGGTGACGGCGTTGAGGCCGGCTTTCTCTCGCCCATGCTCCGTGACATGCACTTTACCGCCTCACGAGTTGCGCTTGTCTTTACCCTTTACGGCGCTACCGCTGCCATCGCCGCCTGGCTCAGCGGCACCCTCTCCGACCTTTACGGCCCTAAAAAAGTTATGTGGGCCGGCTTGCTTATCTGGGTCATTTGCGAAATCCCGTTTCTGCTCATCGGCATGGCCCATGCCAACTACCCGGTCATCGCCGTCTCCTACATGATCCGAGGCTTCGGCTACCCGCTGTTCGCCTTTAGCTTTCTGGTATGGGTCACAGCGGTCACGCCCAAAAGCTATCTCGCCACCGCCGTCGGCTGGTTCTGGGTGGCACGCACCGGCGGCCTGCCCACCCTCGGCTCCCTGCTGGCCAGCTTCTCCGTGCCCCGTTACGGTGCCTACACCTCACTCTGGCTTTCAACCGGCTTTGTCCTCATCGGCGGCTTGATCGCCCTGCTCGGCATTCACGAGAAACAGGGTTTAAGCGGCCTGCAAGTCAACCGCGCCGGCAGCCCCTTTGCCGTGCTCTTCTCCGGCCTCTCTATTGTCTGGACCAAGCCCCGCGTCGGCCTCGGCGGCCTGGTCGCCGTCATCACCACGACTTCCGAGTTCGGCTTCCTGCTCTTTCTCCCTGTCTACTACATCCACACCATCGGCTTTTCACTCGTGCAGTGGCTGCAGATTCTCAGCGTCATGTTTGCCACCAATGTCGTCTTCAACTTCATTTGGGGCTACGTGGGCGACCGCATCGGCTGGCGTCGCACTGTAACCTTTGTCGGCGCCTGCGGCTGCGCACTCGCCACCCTCGGCCTCTTCTACGTCCCTGACCACTTCGGACGCAACTACCCCCTGGTCATGCTCGCCGGCATGGCCTACGGCATCACGCTGGCAGGCTTTGTCCCCTTGAGCGCCATCATGGCCACGCTCGCCCCCCAGTCGCGCGGCGCAGCCATGTCCATCATGAACCTGGGCTCAGGCACCAGCATCTGGCTCGGCCCCGCCATTGCCGGTATTTTTCTGCCCAGGGTCGGCGTCTCAGGCGTCATCTGGATCTTCGCCGGTCTCTACGTACTGGCCGCAGGCATTGCCACCACCCTGCGGCTGCCCGAGGAGCACACCGCTGTGGAGCGCCTCCCGGCTTGAGAGAATTTGCAATCCCACCCCGCAACCGTGTCCTCCTGAGCGGAGCGCAGCGAAGTCGAAGGACCTGCTTTCGCAATCCCACCCCGCAACCGTGTCATCCTGAGCGGAGCGCAGCGAAGTCGAAGGACCTGCTTTCGTACTTACTCCGCTTGCCGGTAGAGCATCGGCTCGTGCCACTCCGCCACCCGCATCGGCCTGCGCACCTGATGGTGCACATACCCAAGCCCACCCGCATCCCGCGAACCACCGTCGGCGGCATGGTCACCGACAGCATAATCCCAAACAGAGCATGCACCACCGCCAGCGGCCACAAGTTGCGATACCGCAAAAACAACAGACAAGCCGCAAACCCCCAAAACAGCGTCACCGGCGCCAAAATCGGATTCGGCAAGTGCGCAAACGCAAAAATCCCCGCAGCCGCGCCCGCCGCCAAAACAGGACGCCCAGGCACCAAGCACAGCAGCCGCCGCAAAAAGAAGTCCTGCAGCAGCACCTGCTGTAGAAATGCCCAGATGGCGTACCCCCAGTACCGCCGCACAAAATCCATCGGCCCACCCACCAGGTGCAGCCCATGCCGCCGGTAGGCCCACAGCACGGTCGCTGCCGCAAGCACCCCAGCTATCGCCACGATCCAGGACGACCGTAGCAACCCTGCGGCCCGAATCCCCATCGCCCCCAGCCCGCGATACGCAAGCCACGTCACCGTAGTCAGGTACACCGCCGCGATAAGGTAAACCACCTGCTGCCAAGGCCGAGGCGTCCAGATCACCAGCAAAATCAGTCCGTAACCCACAGCCAGCTCAAACAGGCTTCGCCGCTTGCTGGGGAGGTCGTGAGACTCTGCATTGCCGAATAAATTGGAGGTGGACCGAGTGGACTGGATAGTCCAGCGACCCGGCAGCTTCGGCGATCCATCATGACTTTCATGATGCTGCCCGGCAAACGATCCCACCGTTTTTGTCACCACCTCATGCTACCGCTGTTGCACTCCGCAGCACTGCAAGCCCACTAACTACTCCGCTGCTCACTCCCAGGTGTTGTACTTTCTGGCCCATGCACTCCCGGCATACTTTGTCTGCACCACTACAAAGAGTTGATGGTTGAGCTCTTTCGTAGCATCGGTGCTGCAACCGCTGCGAATCACACGTTCCGCATTGCCGAGGATGTCGGCAGTTCGAGGGTCTGCGGGGTGCCCCCGCTGCCAGGCCAGGGCAGCCCGGGCAAAATAGTCTGAAGCACAAGGAACCGCACGAAGTGCTTTCACTTCCTGAGTAGCCGCAGCGCGGTCGTCCACGGTCAGGAAAGCGGGATCAGGCAGTTCGGCAAGGGGTGCAGGCACAGTCTTAAACAATCCGGGAAGCCGGGGACCCACATCCGCGGCACTGTCCATCCCTCGCGGCGGCCCACCACCGGGGTCACTCCCGTACCACCAGTTGTCACGATACGGGCTGTAAGCGGCAAAACCTTCAGGGCGCTGTTCTCCATCGCGAACGATCGGTTCCGTCGAAGCGAAGCGCATCAGGGCAAGCAGGCCATTTGCCTCCCGGTCTTCGGCAGTGGCGGAGCTGTCATACTGCGCCAGCACCGATTGCCAGCTTGCATAGCAGCCGGTAAGAGCAAGAGTCATACCGCGCGCCACATCCGGACGATTCAGCAGCACGGCACGGGTCCAGGCTGCCTGGGCTATCTGGAAGCGAAGGTTGGCGGACAGGGAACGGTTTGTTACAGCCTGTGCCAGCAGCCGCAGCGGCAGCCGGGTATTCAGGATTGTGGCAGCATCGTGGTCAAACAGCGGTGTTGCGGCAGCGCTCGTAGTGGTATGGCACAGGCCATCCGGAGCGGGCGCGGTCGATAGGGGTTCCGTTTCATCCATGTCAAAGGTTTCGCTTGTCGGGAGCGTTCCGGCAGTGACGAGGAAGCTCTCGAGCGTAGGCGAAGTACGCCGGAGCAGCATGGTAAACAGGTTGATCGTGGAGCGGGATTCTCCCTGCTGGGCAATGGCTGGGAGCAAGGCAAGCAGTTCCGTCCGGGCTGCAGGCGTTGAGCCTGCCAATCGCAGTCGCTGGTAGGCGACGTCCAAAGCAGCGGGCGAGCCTTGCGGCAACATGGCAGCGGCATGCAGCAGCTCCGGCACGGCGGCATCCTCAGGACCGACCGCAGTAAGGGCGGCGATCAGCCAGGGTGTAGTCCCATGCGCGCGCCAAGCGGCAACTGCCTGCTGCGCGGTCTGGGCTCGCCGTGCAGCTGCTTGCCCTGCATAGCTATACTGCTGGGAAATCGACAACTCCGAGTTGTACGGGCTGGCAGCAGCCATGGCACGAATCCAGTCAAGCAGTTCCGAATGCGCAAGGGACGAAGCCGGTCGGTGCGCATCCGTCTCAGGCTCAGACCCGCCCGGAAAGCGGCTCAGATCAATCAGCGCCTGACCGAACACGCCGGGTGCTTGCGAGCGATTGGGACCGGTAAGTCGCTGCGTAAGGGTATTTGCCTGTGCAAATGGATCAATTTGCAGCGTAACGAGGTCAAGCAAACCGGAAGCAGAGTGGTGGAACGGCTCCATCGCAGGGTCGGCGAGCATAGCCCGTAGTTGTGTTCGGGCTTCGCTGAGGTGCGTAATCCTCTGTTGGGCGACAGAGTTTTTGTACGCCTGTAAAGCATCGTAACGTTGCCGGCTATACGGCGCGTTCACTTGGCTTTGCGCGGCTACCGGTACATCGCCGGCTTGGCCCACGGTAGCCAGCCGGATGGTCGCTCGAGCGTTCACAAAGCGTGCCGTCCCATGCCACGGCGAAGCCCGATCCGCGGCAACGGTACCCAACTGTTCCATGGCTACGGTGTAGTTGGTCTGGTAGAAACTCGCCGCGGCCTTCTGGTAGGCACGATCTTGCCGCAGCCACAAGGGTGCGTCCGCCGAAGCATCCGCCGGTAGGGAATCGTGCGTGCCGGGGCAGTTGGCGAAAACAGCATCCTGTCCGCGAACCCAGTCCGTAAGCGCCGGCAGGTCATTCGGGTGAGCTGCTTTGCGATCCGCAAGGGTTCTGGCCGCGACGGTAAAGGCATCATCGAGGCAGTTGGGAAATGTCTCATAATCCTCGCCGGGCAGTTTGCGATCCGTCAGCTGGAAGGTGAAATTGCTGTTAAAGGCGGCAGGTCCTGTAGAGGGTTGGTCCGGTCGTGCATACACATTCTTGGGCTCGTCGGGCAGCCCAAACGCATGGCGTGCGGTAAGCCAGCCGGTGATGCCGGGAGCCATGGTTTGAGCGCCATCTCGTATGTCTCTCGATGTTGGATTCAACCCGGTATCGAGGGCAAGAGCCTGCTCCTGCTCGCCGGGGCTTAGACCGCTCCCATTGAGCCAGTCATACGCCACAACCAGGTGCCGCATGCGATATTCAGGCTGAGGTATGCCGATATGGCCTGCAACGTAGCGGCTGTACGCGCCATCGGGCCCGGTGGTTTGCACAAAAACTGCTTCCGCAAAGAAGGGCCCGCAGGCGTTGCTGACCAGGATGTACGCGGCAAGGAAAGCAGCAAAGACAATCAGCCTGCAGCACTGGAACCGATTTCTCTGCATCACGGGCGAAGCTCCTTTGCGAGCGACTGTAGCGGAACTCCGGCTACGGCGGCAAGCTGTTTCGGCAACCAGGGCGATGGAGCAAACAAGTAGATGCGGGTGCCCGCATCAGAGACTTCCCTCGGCCATGGTTCGTCGAGCGACAGTCCGAAGCTCCCGCGGCAAAGCGGTTCCGTAATCGTATAGCGGTGCGCCCCTGTGCTACCGGCTAAGGCACGCGGACCGCCCATGCGAAAAAACATGGGAACGGCCTCATCAATTTGTCCGGGCGGCAGATCATGCAGCCAGGAACGCTCACCGCACCAGCTGACCAAAGCCGTAATGGAAAGCGGCATCCCGGTAGGAAGCTGCGGACGAAGCTGCCGAAGAAGATCGGTATAAAAAGGTCGCTGAGACACCGTGGCATCGAAGTCGATCTGCACGGCGCGCAGACCGGTACTCTGCGTCTGCTGACGAATCACTTGCCATACATGCGCAGCTACGGCAGCGGCGAGCCCTGGCGTGGTAACAAAGGTGCGTGTAGTCTCAATTCGAATTACCGCCATAACCGGCGCGGACGGTGCAGTACGAAGCGGCTGACGGCGAGAAAGGATGGTCACGCCTGTCCCATGCCCTCTATCACTCTCTCCGCCGCTCAAAATCAAGGTTTCCGCAAGGTAGGCGACCCCAACACTGGGCGGCAAAGTATGCAGGTCTTCCGGCTCCTCCCATGCCCATACCACGCGCTGCGGCATGCGGTCGGGAAACGCGCGCGAAAGGTGAGGGAGAGGCTTGGTGTGCTCATGGCAAGCCACTGCAAATAGCCCCAGCGCTAGGAGTGCTGCCGGTGCCCCTGTCGGGCGAATGTTGAAACGGAAGGGTGAGTATGGCATTACGCTACAAGTCTGTTTCTGAAATTATGTGCAACATAAGCCGGTCACCATGTCTTCAAGCAGGATGCGGAAATCATACGAAGCCGTAACTATGAGCCAACATTTTGTTACGGACGTGCAACATAAGCCGGCACATGATTTATAACTCCAAAAACTGGAGCTCCAATGCAGCTGCAATGTTAAAGGAATGTTAAAACAGAAAATACCAATTTCAACCATAAACAACCTGTTTTCACCGTCCCGCGCACTCCCTCAAACATTGCAGAAAATGCCGTTTTCCACATCTCCCGAGCCGACCCTGAAAGAACAGCTTTCTACGGTCCAAGCCCGGAAAACCTACAATTCAACCCTCACCGCCTAGCCTCGCCTACCAGCCCGACTCGCAAACAATCCCCAGCCCAGCAGCAGGCAAACAGCCACACTCACCCCCGCATCCACCGCAAAACTCCCGCGCACCCCGCCCCACGTATACGCCCGCCCATCGACAAAGCCCATATACATAATCGGAAAATTCGCCATCGAGAGCAGCAGCGAAAACAAGGTGGCAGCCACGGGATTCTCAGACCCGATAGTCTCAAAAGCGATTGCATTGACAGTGGCAAATGAAAGCGCCTGCAACAGATTTTCCCCGGTAATTGCAATGGCAAAGGTCCCCGGTGTACGCGGCAGCAGGAGCAGTGAGAGCGTAAATAGCGCCCCAAACAAGCCGATCCCCAGATACAGCCCGCGCAGCGGCAGCTTCGGCAGTGAGCGCGCCAGCGGCAGTAACAGCAGCCCGCCTGCTACCCCCGCCAATGCCGACCCGACCCCGGCCAGCAGGCTCACGGTACGCTCGTCGGTAGAGAAGTCGCGACCGATCCCACCCAGAACGTTGGTCAGCGTAAACGAGGCACACGGTAACCCAAACAGCAGCAGCGCCCGCACCACTGTTCGCTGCCGGATCAGTTGTGAAACCTGCACAAACAGCTGCCTGAAACTCTCCCGCGCAAGCCGCCGGTCAGCCGGCGGCGCGGGGATTGCCAAGTACAGCAGCGCAGGCGACAGCATCATCAATCCAAGCAATCCACCGGCAAGCCCAGGCGAAACCCGTGAAATCAGCTGCCCGGCAACGAGGATCATCACCCCGCCCGCGCCGATATTTGACACAGCAAACCACGCGCCGAGCTTGCTGTCATCTTCCTTGCGGATCAGGCTGCCGACCCAGCCGCCCGCAGCAGCCTGCACAAACGAGGCCGCGAGATAGCCGGTGAGTACCACCACCTCTTCGAGAAAAATAGAGGGACGGAACGCCACCGTAAACGCAATGGCGGCAGCAGCCAGAGCACCAAACACCAAAGCATACGTGCGCCGACTGAAGCGAACATCGAGGATCGGTGCCGGCAAAAAGCTCCAGAAGGCCGGTGACAGCACCGTAGCCGTGATAGCCGCGATGCGGCCGCCAGGAACCCCTTGCGCCGCCAGCATGCCCGGCAGCGTGACCACCGCAAAGCCGCCGTACATGCCGAAAGTGGCATTGGTAAGGCCCATCAGCCAGACAGGCGGCAGCTTGCGGAGCTCGGTCATAAACCCTCATCGAAATCTGAAAAGCGATTCGTAGTTTTCTGATTTTGCCACATCATGTAATCGAACATTTCTACTTAAATCAGGCGCACAACCAAGTCAGATCGTTAGAAGGAAGCATTTCATCAGGACCACGCATGCTATTTGACGTTTACTTGTTTTTGCCGGCATTCATCTTTTTGTACGGATCACTTTGTGCTTGTTGTGCCGCAAGCACCGGTACGCCTAATCCTGCTTTGGCAAGCCGGGTGTTTCTGTAACTGCTAGCGGATAGCCTTGCCAGGTCCGGACGGCACCAGTTTGATCTCAAAGATCGTGGGCCACTGCTTGCCGGTCACAAACAGCCGGTCGTGCTGCGCGTCATATGCAATGCCGTTCAGCACCGATTCCGCGTCGATCCTCTGGTTATCGGGCAGGATTCCAGTAAGGTCGATCCAGCCCAATACTCGCCCGTCACGCGGCGAGATACGCGCAATCCGGTCTTCATGCCATACATTGGCATAAATCTCACCCTTGACGTACTCCAGCTCGTTCAACTGGTCGATGGGCTGTGAGCCGTCCTTGACAGCAATGCTGCGCACCTCGGCAAACGTATCAGGGTCGCGGAAGCGCAGGGTCGCCGTGCCGTCGCTGGTGATGATCTGCTTGGCGGTGTGCGTCATTCCCCAGCCCTCCCCCGTGTACGTGAACTGCTTGACCGGGCGCAAGGTAAAGCGATCGTAAACAAAGCAGACATGCGACTTCCAGGTCCACTCGTATAGGTTCGGTCCCCAGTCCACAATGCCTTCCCCGAAGTACTGGGGTGCCAGCTCCAGCTGCTGCACGGCTTTGCCGGTTGCCGGGTCAATGACTTTGACGAAGGAATGCCGCTCAAGACCTGTGCCTTCATAAAACAGTCCGTCCAGGTAGAAGAAACCTTCCGTGTAGCTCGACGTTGAATGCGGGTACGTGGCTATAACCTTGTAGCCGCTAACCGGCGCGGCGCTTGCCGGGTAAGAGCAAAGCAGGGCCAGGGTGAGTGTGCAGAGGGGCAGAAAACGGCGCATACGAAGATTTTAGACAGTGTGACGGCTCTGCCGGTATTTACGGGTGTTGCATTCAGCCGTTCTGAGCGTAAAAATCCTAAGACCGCAGCAATCAAGTTAATGACCGTTTCAGCCATTTTGTGCCGTAACGGGAACAGCACGCAGTGCAATGCATTTTTGACGTAAGCGCAGGCTTGCGGATCGGGTACTCTCAACCCGTGAGAACTTTACTGCTTTGGCTGCTTGCCGTCATTTCCCTTGCCGTTGGAGTGGCACACGGCAGCGGTACACCGGGTGTAAAAACGGTGCCGTATCGGTTTCAAAGTGTATCTATAGGGGCCGGAGGGTTCATCACCGGGTTTGCCGCGCACCCTGGCAAGCGTGGCCTGTACTACGTGCGTACCGACATCGGCGGAGCCTACCGATGGAACGCGGAGGCAAAAGGGTGGGCGCCGCTTGAGGATTGGTTGCCGTTCCGCGAGCGCAACCTGCTAGGAATCGAAAGCCTTGCGCTGGACCCGACAGACCCTGAAAAGCTGTACCTGGCTGCAGGAACCTACGTGAATGCGCGTACCCCGAATGGGGCAATCTTACGGTCGAGCGACGAGGGAAGGCATTTTGAGATCACCCGCTTGCCGTTCAAGCTGGGCGGCAATGAGGATGGTCGTTTTGCCGGGGAGCGCCTGCAGGTAGACCCGAATCAACCGCAAACACTGCTGCTGGCTACGCGCGAAACAGGGCTGTGGCGCTCCGGCAACGGCGGCGCGAACTGGGGCCGCGTGCAGAGCTTTCCCGCACTGCCGTTGAGCGATGACGGACTGACATTTGCGGCTTTTGACGCATCGAGCGGCCCCAAGGGGCAGCCCACCCCGGTGATCCTTGTCGGTGTCAACGATCCCATCGCAAACCTGCTGCGATCTGACGATGCAGGCAAGAGCTGGAAACCGGTGGTTGGTGGCCCGACCGGCATGTTCCCGAACCATGGTGTATTTGCCGCCGATGGAACGATATACCTGAGCTACGGCGACACGCCCGGTCCAAACGGAATGACCCATGGTGCGGTATGGGCCTATGCACCCCGCACGGGCAAGTGGCAGGACATAACGCCGCAGTCTGCGCAGGGCTTCGGATATGGCACAGTGGCCGTGGACCCGGCGCACGCGGGCACGCTGCTGGCTTCGACGATGGACCGCTGGCACCCGGGAGACACGATCTTTCGCTCGACCGATGCGGGCACCCACTGGACCTCACTAAAGGAAGGTGCTGCGCGGGATGCCTCATTGGCACCGTACCTGAAGCACACGGCTGTAGAAGCTCCGTTTGGCCACTGGATCGGCGCAATAATGATCGACCCGTTCGACCCGGCGCATGTACTGTATGGAACCGGCGAAACCATCTGGGAGTCGCACGATGCGGAGGGCACGACTACGCATTGGGAGGTAGGCGCGCCGGGGATTGAAGAGACTGCGAACATCGCACTGTTAAGCCCGCTGCTGACGGGCGACGCGCAGCCGCACCTCTATACAGGCATGGGCGATATCGGCTGCTTTCGGCACGATGACCTGACGCGCTCCCCGCTCGGCGGCGCGATGAAACCTGAGTTTTCAAATTGCGATGCGATTGCACTCGCGGCCGGCAAGCCGGAGGAGATGGTGCGGGTAGGCCGCTCATGGACGCCCGGACCGCACGGAGCTGTGTCGCACGACGGCGGTAAAAGTTGGACGCCGTTTGCCGGTGAGCCTGCGCACGGAGAGCAGGGTGGAGATGCGGCCATCTCAGCCGATGGCCGGGTGCTGGTATGGGCAGTGCGCGGCGGTCCATTGGCAATGAGCGCGGACAGTGGAGCGCATTGGCGCTCGCTGCCTGATGACGCCGGCGGCCAACCCGTGCAGGTTTCGGCAGATACGCGCAAGCCGGAGAGCTTTTGGATGTACCACCCAGGGAGTGGAGAGCTGGATGCTGTGGGTGCCGGTGGCGCAATCACGCCGATTTATAAAGGGGGGCCAAAAAACGGCAAGCTGCGCATCGCGGCGGCACAGCCGGACGTGCTCTGGATCGCAAGTGATGCAGGACTGTTTCAATGGAAAACAGACACCGGTAACGGGGAGTGGATACCGGTGCCCGGTGTTGCGGCGGCGTACGCGGTGGGGTTCGGCAAAGCCGCGCCCGGGCAGGTTGCGCCTGCAATCTACATGGCGGGCGCGCTTACCGGCACTCCCGAAGCAGCTCCTGCACCACCCGGCCAAAGCCGTGGCGGAGGACTGTACCGCTCGCTTGATGACGGAGTGAGCTGGGAGCGGATTGACGACAGGGAACACCGCTATGCCTGGATCGAGCAGATTACCGGCGATCCTCGGGTGTTTGGGCGGGTGTACTTCGGGACGAACGGACGCGGCGTGTTCTGGGGAGAGCCTGCACGATGAGCCGAGTGCGGGAGCTTGTCCACTATTGGGCGCTAGGCCCGATTTACGGTCTCACTGGGCAGTTGCCATGCTACAAACTCCCATGAACCTTCCACGCCTGCAAAGCTGGCGAGCGATGATGGTAAGCCTGCTGCTCAGCGTTTCCGCTATCCTGCTTGCGCAAGAGCCGCCGACGGCAGCAGCCGTTGCGGAGGGCATGCAAAAGGAAAGCGCGATGTTGCCGGTCCGCTGGGATGCGAAAACCGGCACGCTTTCACTCGGAGTGCGGCTGACAGAGAAGGGCGGTACCGCTTCCCCTCAATATATTCTGGCTGACTCGCTGCCGAATGGTGTCGGCCAGAACGACCTCGGCATGGATCGCGGACAAATTGAAGTGCTTTCCGGAACAAGCCTCGGCGGCGGTCCGCGCCTGGTTCACTTTGAACGTGTCGGGCCCAAGCTGCTGCTCGTGCAGGAAAACACCATGTTTCGTACAGCATCGTCTGACCCTGCCGAGCAGCTGGCTGTACAGCAGTCCTTCCCGTCTTCGATTCTTGCGGGTTTTAAAATCGACAGCGAGACCAACGGCTTCGTAGTCGTCGATGCGACCGAATACTTCCTTCAAGACGTCCACCACGTCGCGGAAGTGCTTGGGGGCACGAAGCAAGGCAGCTACAAGGTTGACTCCAAACGATCCACCATCGTTCCGGAGTTCTCAAAAGCCTTCCCCGGCAACACAGAAGTAGAAGCCGAGCTGACGCTCGTCACGGACGACCCGAGCAAAGCCCGCATCCTCGCCGATGTCACACCTGACGTCCATGCAGTGACGGTGCATGAGCGGCAAAGCTTCTTCAAACTGCCCGAGCCGGGCTTTGTGCCCCGACGCTACTCGCCGCGTGCCGGCTACTTTGAGATCGGCTACCGCGAAATGAACACGCCGCTTGGCGTTGACATCAACCGGCAGTTCATCACGCGCCACCGGTTGCAAAAGCGGGACCCAAGCTGCCGCGCAAATTGCGAAGCCGTTGCGCCGATCCACTATTACGTGGATCGCGGCGCACCCGAGCCGCTGCGCTCGGCCCTGGTTGAGGGCTGCCGCTGGTGGGACCAGGCGTTTCAGGCGGCAGGCTGGGCCAAAGGTACGTTTCTTGTCGATGTTCTCCCGGCTGACGCTGACCCCATGGATGCGCGCTACAACATTATTCAGTGGGTTCACCGGGCGAATCGCGGTTGGAGCTACGGCTCTGAAATTGCCGATCCGCGCACCGGCGAAATTCTAAAGGGCAATGTCACGCTGGGCAGCCTGCGCGGACGCCAGGATTACCTGATCGCCGAGGCGCTGCTGGCACCGTACAAGGATGGCAAGGTGCCGGATGCAGCCCACGATCAGGCGCTGGCTATGGTGCTGGCGCGCATCCGCCAGCTGGCCGCGCATGAGACCGGTCATACGTTGGGCTTGTCGCACAACTACGCCGCCAGCACCATGCCGCACCCGCCTGACCAAACTATGAGCGTCATGGAGTACCCGCACCCCTGGATCACTCTGGATGCAAATGGTGTGCCGGATCTGAGCCATGCCTACCCGGTGAATATCGGCGTCTGGGACAAAGTGGCCATTGATTACGGCTACCGCGAGTTTGACCGCGATGGAAAGCCGCTTGAAGACGCCGCCGCACTGGAAGCGATCCTGCATACGGCAGAGGCAAAAGGCATTTTGTACCTGACGGACCAGGATGCGCGGCCCCCAGGCTCGGCCAGCCCGGTGGCACACCTATGGGATAACGGGACCGACGATGCCGACGAGCTGAACCGTCTTCTCTCGGTTCGCGCAGCGGCCCTCAAGCGGTTCGGCGAAGACACAATCCGCCTTGGAACGCCGATATCGCAGATGGAAGACACGCTGGTGCCCTTGTATCTGCTGTACCGCTACCAGATGGAGGCCGCGGCGAAGAGTATCGGCGGCCTCGATTATCGATACACCGTACGCGGCGACAAGCAAGCCGGGCCGCAGATCGTACCTGCGGCTGAGCAGCGCAAGGCTCTTGCCGCTGTGATCCAGACACTTTCGCCTGCCACGCTTACCCTTCCGGAATCGCTTTTGCGGCAGCTTCCGCCGCGAACGCCCGGGCTCCCGCGAACGGCTGAAAGTTTTATCTCCCATACTTCTGTGACCTTTGACCCTGTAGCTACCGCGGAGAGCGCGGCAGACTTGACGCTGGCTGTTCTGTTTCGCCCGGAACGTGCTAACCGCCTGGTTGAGTATCATGCCCGAGACACTACACAGCCCACACTTGAGGATGTCATTGACGCCGCCTTACAACCTGTGGGTACAGCTTCCGCAAGCGACGGGCTTACAAGCCTTGTGGCAACAGCCGTCAAGGCTCGCATCCTGGAAGCATTGTTCCGGCTTGATGCTGATCCTGAGACCTCGTTTGCCGCGCAAGCCATCGTCGCGGCCAAGCTGCACGCCTTGGGAGAGTCGCAGCCGGCAACTGCTTCAGGGGAGGAAATCAAGCGTCGCATTGCAGGTTTTGAACGGGAACCTGAGAAGTTCCAGATCAAGCCCGTCCTTGAAGTGCCGCCGGGTGCACCGATCGGAGATGAAAATGTCTTCTAGGACAACTTGCGAGCTGAATGATACTCTTATGGAGCAATCAAGATTGCAAAAGTTGGGTCGGCTTGGAAAAGCCGACCGTCAAGCTTCCCCTTCAAGGGAGTGTAACGCTCGTGAGGAGACAGACTCTCATTCACTTCTTCGGACGCGGGTTCGACTCCCGCCGGGTCCACCATGGCATTGGAGCTCCAAATACCAGTGCTGCGGTGGGCCCGTCACGGCTTCGACGGGGATGGAGCATGCAGAGCTGACGAGCCGGGTGGTGTGGCCTCCGTTACCGGACACACAGACGACACATGCCAACAAGGGTGTTTTCGCCGGTAAGTCGAATGTTGTGAGCTTCCCGACCAAGTCGGTAGCCCCAGCGCTCGCGCTTGCTGCCTAGTCTTAACCGACTAGACCAAGTCAGAGAGTACTTGGTTCCTCAATCTCTCCAACCCGGTGAAGCCGGGTACTTTCTCAATTGCCTGTCTCTCAGGCTTACTTGCCGGTTCTTAATCTTCTTTGTTGCTTCTATCGAAGAAATACCGTTAAAGATATGCGTTAAGCCGTATGTGAGAGCCACAGAGCCGTGGCCGGATTACACTAGACATATGCGGCAAACAAACAGCTTCCTCGGTTCTTCGGGCTATGGCGTTCTCCACGGTGGCCAGGTCATAGGGCAGACTGACACTACGTCTCGGCTGCTTGGCAAAGTTCTTGGCATGGTAGCTGTAGCTTTTGGGCTTACGGCAGCCGGTAGCTATGTATCCCTTTCTATTCCGCCCGGTATTGCTCTTATCATCATGCTGGTCAATTTCGGCACTCTGTTTGCCATTCAGGCAGTACGTGCGAACCCGGCTCGGCAGGTGACCCTGCTCTACGTCTTTGCCTTCCTTGAAGGCGTCGGTCTTGGCCCGACCATCAACCACTACCTGCGACACGGCGGCATCCAGCTGATTGAGAATGCGGCGCTAACCACAGCCGTCGGCATGGCCATGCTGGGTACTATCGCTTACGCGGTCTCGGTCAACTATCGCAAGGTGCAGTCGATTGCATTCTTCCTGCTGATCGGCTTGATTGTGCTTTCACTCGCCACCATGTTTTTCCACTTTGTGCAGCCAACCACTCTCAGCTGGCTGGTTCTGGCTGTTTTCTCATTGCTCACAGTAGGGGATTTTGCCAGGGTTCGAGCAGGCGGCGGCGGCTCCACTGCTGTCGAGCTTGCATTGTCCATCTTCCTCGATGGACTGAATATCTTTCTTGCTGTGCTTCGCATCTTCGGCTACCGCAACAATGACTGAACATCTTTCTAAGGGAACAGGGCTCCGCCAAGTTGGGCTTCAATAACTGTTTTGTAGCATCTCAACTGGCAAACCTTGTTCCGAGAATGAGACGGACCCGTCGTGATGCCAGAACAAAGAGAAGGAAACCTTATGGGATGCCGCATTTGCATTGAACTTGAACAGTTTCTCCAGTCAGCTCAACGTCCGGAGTCACCGGCTTTACTTGCGGGACTCAGTGAGGCCGGGAAGCGTAACCGTATTCATCAACGGCAGGAAAAAATTCTCAAGACGGAAGCTGATATCGGACGGCACAAGAAATCGTGCTTATATAGCCTTGAGCAGCTGAGTAACGCGTCTTAGAGGCAGTTTCAGTAACAAATCCGCTGCTCCGGCAACAGCTACACTCTGGCATGGCTTACCTCCCGAATCGAGTATTCGTTGCTCTGATCCATTATCGATAAAGGTATGGATCGGAGCCCCGGTAGGAACCCTATCCATATTCTCGAGGCCTATTTCTCAGCGTTGCTGCTCCTCATACCGCTTTGTAGGAATACTCAAAATTCGAGCGTGAAGCGGCACGTATCGCCGCTTCTTGGAATCCATCACCTAGGGCGTGTCATCAAATGAGCCAGATGGTTGCAGCTGCGAGATGAATGGCTGCGAGGAAGTTGCGAGCGGTTTTGTCGTAACGCGTGGCGATAGCTCGAAAAAGCTTGAGTTTGGCGAAAAAGTTCTCGATCAGATGCCTGGCTTTATAAAGTTCCTTGTCGTACCACCGCTGTTGCTTGCGATTGGTCTTCGGTGGGATTACTGCCTGTTTTCCGGCTCGCAGAAGTGGTTCCAGCACCCGTCGATCCGCGTCGAAGCCCTTGTCGGCAATGACGGTACGCGCCTTGATCCGAGGCAGCAACACATCGGCCCCGTCCAGTTCGCAGCCCTGGCCGCCGCTCAGGTGAAAGCCGATCGGGTTGCCGAGCGCGTCGACGGCGGTATGAATCTTGGTGCTCAGCCCCCCTTTGCTGCGCCCGATGGCCTGGCCGCCCCCTTTTCAGCGCTCCGGCGCTGTGTTGATGAGCGCGCACGATGGTGGAGTCCATCATCGCGTACTCGTTGTCCGCATCCTGAGCAAGGTGGTCGAAGATTAGCTTCCACACCCCGCGCCCTGCCCAGCGGCTAAACCGCGTATGCACCACGCGAAAGTCGCCGAACCGCTCCGGCAGATCCCGCCACGCAACCCCGGCCCGGTAGCGGTACAACACCGCTTCCACAAAGAGCCGGTTATCTACCGCAGGACGCCCTACCGTCCCGCCACGCCCCGGCAGAAGCCCTTCCATCCTTGCCCACTGATCATCCCGCAACCCGTAACGTCGAACGCCCATCCTTCAAACATAAAA
>CAXSBB010000016.1:0-68979 GCA_964235655.1 uncultured Acidobacteriaceae bacterium | reverse complement strand
GCGCACGGTGCCGGCTTCGATCTGCTGCTTGGCCGGCGCACCTACGATATCTGGGCGGACTTTTGGCCGAAGATCAAGGACAACCCGATGGCGGACAGCCTAAACGCGGCGACGAAATATGTTGCGACCCACAGGCCGGAGAGCCTGGGGTGGGGGCCGTTTGAGGGGCTTGGACCGGACATTGTCGAGGGCGCCGGCCGCATCAAGGCGACGGACGGGCCGGACCTGATCGTGTGGGGCAGTTCGACATTGACGTCTATGCTGCTCGAATATGGGCTTGCGGATGAGGTTCTGCTGCTTGTTTATCCGATCCTATTGGGCAAAGGAAAGCGTTTCTTTTCGGATGGAGCGCCGCCATGCGAACTCAGGCTCGTCGGCACGAAAGCCGGGGCCTGCGGCATCATTATCAGCACCTACGTACCCGTTGGACCTTTGCGGACTGGGTCCTTCGATGAGGACGGCGGCAGTGTAAAACAGCGCGGGAGTTTGGTTGATGCAGCGTTATCAAAGGATTTAGAAACTTGTTAGCGTGAGTTTTTGACGTTTGGCGTAGTGATGCTACTGACGCAAGGTTCAATGAGGGCGCTTGGTAAAGCGTAAGTACAGAATATGCATTATCAGACACGATTGAACTCTTCTGTAGGCGCCCGGTTTTGTGCTGAATGGGTGGATCTACTCACTAAAACCGGATTGGCGAGCTCAGTGCCCTATGCACTTTATGTCTCAGGAATACCCTTGCGGATGCAGATGCTCATGGAATTCGGCATTGTGCCGATACAGCCTCTGACTCTGAATGGAGGCTTCCATGAACATCATGTTGACATTACGACAGGTACGCCGCCTATTTTGGGGCCGGGAAAAGTCAGAACGGTGTGAAATCTGCGATATTCGGTTTCTATCGGGCGATTTTATCTGTGAGGATGCGACGTGCCAGATGCAGGCGCTTGAAGCCCAGGCTATGCTCGGTTCCTACACTTTCACCTTGAAGTCTTCTGCAAACCGACGCCGGACAGTTTCAGGGCTTGCCGCTGCTCTGCCGGCAAAGCCGGAATTTGACAGCTATACAGCGCCATCTGCATGGGCATTTTGACTCAGGATATTTTTCCTGTCGAAATATGCTGCCGTAGGTTCTCAAAGCGGTTGATAGCAACTGCGAGGCTTCCCTGCTCATCATAGCGTCAGTTTTGAGGTGATTGATGACGTCTCGCTCACGGGGTTTACTCCTTACATTGGTTGCGATTATTGTACTTATTGTGGTGGTTATAGCAGCTTTGCCGCTATTTCTGAATACAGAAAGCATTCGCGCCAGGATTGAATCCACACTTACCAAGTCCCTTGGTCGCCAAGTAATCATTCAGAAAGCACAGCTATCTATTTTGTCGGGCGGACTCCTTGCGCAAAATCTCAGCATTGCCGACGATCCGCATTTCGGCTCTCAGCCGTTTGTACAAGCGGAGAGCGTGAAGGTGCATGTTGCACTATGGCCTTTAATTACCAGGAAGCAAATCCAGGTAAGCGGCTTTGTGCTCGATGCGCCGCAGGTCAAGCTTATCCAGGGAGCTAACGGGCAATGGAATTACGCAACAATCGGCAAGGCGGCAGGCAGCCCGGCTGCGCATGACGAGGAATCGAAAAGTACTTTTCCCGATTTAACAATCGGTGAGTTACAAATCGAAGATGGCCGGGCTACTGTAATTACGGAAGCACAACCTGCGCACGCCGTTGCCGCCAGCAGCCGAATTTATGACAAAGTTAACGTTGATGTTAAGAAGTTTTCCTTTACGGCGTCCTTCCCTTTTACGGCTTCGGTAAGCTTGCCGGGTGCCGGCACTATTAGTGTTAATGGCTCAGCAGGGCCGGTAAACCAAGCTGATGCTTCGGCAACACCGTTTAGCGGGCACGTGCAAGCCAAACACATTGACCCGCTTGCGGCGGGCCTGGTGGATGCTTCGTCCGGGCTGTCAGGGACGCTGGAGAGCCTGACGCTTGATGCTTCATGGACCGGGCAGCTGCTGCATGTGACCAAACTGCAGGTGGATGGGCCGCACTTTACCCTGGTTCGCAGCCGTACGCCCAAAACTACAAAGCAAGCTGAAGTAAGTGCAAAATCTCCATTGCAGCAGCTTACCGTGGATAGCGCCGAGGTAAGTAACGGCTCACTTACCATGACAACCGCGGGCCAGAGTGGGCCGCCGGCTGTGTATCAGAATATACGTGCTACCTTAAACAATTTAACGGCTACAAATGCTTCACCTTTTACGCTAAGCGCTGAGCTGCCGGGCGGGGGTCAGTTGAGCTCGAACGGTAAGATCGGTCCTTATAATGCCGGCCATAATGTGGAAACACCCTTGCAGGCTCAGGTTTCTGTCAAGCACCTGGACCTGCAAACCAGCGGCATGATTGCACCGGATGCCGGTGTGGGCGGCACGGCAAATGCGAATGCTCAAATTGTGTCGAACGGCCAGATATTGAAGGCAAACGGCCAGGCACAGATTGACGGCATTCGCCTGGCAAAAACCGGTACACCATCGCAGAAGCCGGTGAATGTTGAGTTTGCACTCAGTCAAAATGAGCAGGCACTTACCGGTAACATTGAACACGCCACCATTACAATAGGCCGTGCTGTTATCGGCATCGCAGGCACATATCAGACAAGCGGCGCGACTACGGCGCTTAACATGAAGGTAAATGGACAGGCTATGCCGATCGATGAACTCGAGGCATTTCTACCTGCGCTTGGGGTGAAGTTACCCTCGGGTTCACGGCTCCAAGGCGGCACATTAACAACACAACTTAATGTGTCCGGATCAAGTGCTAACCCTATACTTAGCGGCCCGGTTCGCCTTGATAATACCCAGCTACAGGGCTTCGATTTAGCCTCGAAGCTGCATGTACTTACGCAGCTTACCGGGGCGTCGCCGAGTTCTGTGACGCAGGTGAAGCTGCTCAGCATGGACCTGCGTGACCAGGGTCCTGTTATTGAAACTGATAAATTGCTACTGGATATGCCGGGACTAGGCTCGGCCACCGGTAGTGGGGGCGTGGGGGCGGGTGGGGCGCTTAACTACCACGTTATTCTTAAGCCTGTGCTGTTCGGTAAAAGCGCCGGTAGCACGGCTGCACCGGCAGCAGGAACAGCGTCTGGTGGAGGGGCACTGGGCAGCTTGACAGGGCTGATAGGCGGAGCCGAGGGCGGTGCGGCAGGTGGACTGATCGGTAAGACTTTGGGTGGGAGCATGAAAAACGGAATCCCGGTTGCTATTACAGGAACCACAAGCAACCCGGTATTTACTCCGAATATCGGCGGATTGGTCTCGACATTTGGAGCAGGAGCGGCGCAGGGCTTTTTGCAGAAGGGTCAGCCTGGGGCTGCGGCGCCTGGTACATCGGCGACTCCGAATGCTAAGAATGTAGGTGATTCTGTGAAAGGCGCTTTAGGGGGCTTGCTGGGCAAGCATAACTAAGTTGAGAGCTTTATTCATGGCGAGGAGGTGCAATGTATAGATTGTGCCTCTTAGAACATGGAACGGCATGTTACGCCGACAGTAAGTTGCCTATCGCAAGGGACGTAACCTTCGATCAGAGGATAGAGGATATAGGATATAGGATATAGGATATAGGATATAGGATTTTGCCCTATATTAGAAGCTCATGTTAAGACGGAGCGCAAAGCTGCGCTGGGGAGCGATTGCATTGCCGGAGAAAAGACCGCCGAAGTCGATTACATTGAGGCAGTTATTGAGGTTATCTCCATCCACCTGGAAGTGCGTGGTGATGCGGTCATTCTTATAAATTTCAGCGCCGATGGAGGCACTTGCAGCAAGGGACGGCAAAATGCGACCCCGGTCGAAGTTGACACGACCAGTTACCTGCGATCCATACTGACTTAGTGCGTCTGCCTGATTTCCGGTATAGGCGAACGGCAATCCCGAACCGGAGGTGAGGCCGGAGGCGAGCCACAGGCGCGGCATGATTCGGTATTGAAAACGAGTCCGTACGGTATTGCGCTGGTCTTGCGAGGCGGGAAAGTGGCCGGTGAGCTGAGTGACAGCAGCGGCGGCATTGTCGCCCAGGAAAAGCCCCCCGGTCACCGGGAACCAGACGTTAGCCACCATGTAGGAGTAACTGGCAAAACCGGTTAACTTTCCTAGGCGAACGAGGGTAAGCTTCCCTTCCGCGCCATAGATTACTGACTTATCAAAAGCGATTGGGTAGCTGACGCCGGTGTTTAACAGTTGATCGTCATCGGCAAAGTTTCTTACATCCCTGCGGTACAGGTTCACTGCGACGCTCATGCGGTCGCTAAATCCCTCCGTAAAGCCCCCCTCGTAGTAATTGCCCCGTGACGGCTGCACGGGTAATCGCACAGATTGACCGCTCAGCGCATCAATCTGCGTTGAGCTGGAGATTAAAACATTGTCGAATGAAGGCGTTTGGTAGATACGATCGAACGAAGCATGCAGGACCATGTGAAGTGACGGTAAATAGCGACCGATGGAAAGCCTGGGGCTCCATGCGTTCTGATTGAGAAGCAGCTGATAGTGGTCCCATCGCAGGCCGGCGCTGACTGTCCAAAGGCCGAGCCGAATCATATCTTCGATGAAAGCAGATTGCTCCAGATCGGGGCGGTCGGCGGCGAAGTTCAGACTTGGGGGAGTGTCGGGATCGAACTGCGTGGGATCGGTGACGAGATAGCTGAATCTTTCATGCAGAAATGTCGTATCCGATTCCACCCCTGCTTTGAACTCCTGATTGCCGTGGTGCAAGGAATATGTAGCTTTGAGATAGCCCTCTCGAAAATCATTCCCCAGAAAGGCAATAATGGGTGTTGAATTTTCATTGGAGTTAAGGTTATTCGCGTTATCGCGCACCATTCCGGCAAGCGTACCGATGCTGTCGGGTGAGAAAATGTGCTGATAGTTAGCCGTTCCGATAGTTTCAAAGTTGCTGCCGGTTTGTAGTTGGCCTGCTTGTTGCTGCACAAACTCATTGGGAATCTCAAAACGAGAGAGCCCGTGACGAACGCTGAAACTCAACCGGTCGCTTTCCGTCATGTCCCGTTCGTAGTGGACGGAGAAATCCCCGGTTGTTCCGCGGTTGGTGTAGTTCTCCGGGACCACGGGATTGAGGTAGTGCGCGGACATGCTTCCCGAAGCGCTCGCTGTAAAGGTGTTCTTTCCCACTACATCTTGTAGACGGGCATAGGAGGAAGCGGTGTCATAGCTGCCTCCGGAGAGAACCACTTGTCCGTGCAGGCCTGAACCGGTTTCACGGTGGGTGTTGAGTTCCACCACACCGCCCAGCTTGCGGCCATATTCAGCGGGAAAACCGGCGGTATAAATGCTGACCGAGTCGAGATCGTCGGCCTCAATCTCCGGGCCGAAGCTGGGGGAGCGATTGTCGGTAAGAGGAATGCCATCAATGACAAACTGGGTCTGGTACTCAGAGCCGCGCGGATGCAGGACAGCGTTGCCCTCGTAAAGCCAGCCCGGTTGAGAGTTGACCAGGTCCTGCACGGATCGTCCCGGTAGCGACCCTACCCGCTCCTGGATTTGCTGCGAGCCGATCTGCGTTACCGCGGAGGGACGATATGGGTCGATCAGAGGTGCGGAGCTTACGTCTACAGATGCTTTGACTGGAGCCACTTCAAGTATCAGCGACTCGTCAATGGGGATAGCCGACCTTACTTCGAGTATCTTTGTAGTGTTTGTAAACCCGTTCTTCTCAGTATCAACCACGTATATTCCATACGCCAGCCTTTTTACATCGATCTCGCCTGCGTCGCTGGTGGTGAACACGGTCCGATACTGGTTTGTTTCACTCGATACTGTGACAGAGGCTTTGAGGCCAAGTCCCAGCGAATCTGTCACTTTGAGGTGAAGTTCGCCAACGTTTACCTGAGCGACCGCAGGCAAAGCAGTCGCAAGCACGATAAGCGAGATCGATTTGATTGAAAATGCAAGAATGGGCATGGAAACAGTAGTTAGGCTACCAGAGCCCGCGTTAGCGCATTCCGTTAGACTTCTTACACGGTTTCCAGATGAAGCTGGAAGCAGCTAAACCTAATGATTTGTAAAATTTAACTTAAAATCAGCGGCTTCTATTATTTTATGGCGGAGAGACAGGGATTCGAACCCTGGGTACCCTTTCGAGTACGCCGCCTTTCCAAGGCGGTACATTCAACCACTCTGCCATCTCTCCGGCCTGCGAAAACTTTACCACAGAGGCGGTAGCATCCGGTTTGCTGTACGTGCTCTCGGGACCGGCGCATCCTATTCATTCAGAACGCTTGAATTTACTTGCGGTCTACATGAAACGCCGATGCTGAGGCATACCGGCTACATGGTTTGGAGAATGGTATGTCTACACTCAGCCCTGATCTGCTTGAAAAGATGAACTCGTACTGGCTTGCTGCCAATTATCTTACTGTCGGCCAGATTTACCTCCAGGACAATCCCCTGCTGGAGCGCCCGCTAACCCCTGCCGACATCAAGCCGAGGCTGCTGGGGCACTGGGGTACTACTACCGGTCTCAACTTTATCTATACGCACCTGAACCGCATTATCTGCGAGCACGAAGTAGACATGATGTTCATCATGGGTCCGGGGCATGGCGGTCCGGGCTTTGTGGCGCAGACGTACCTTGAGGGGACCTACACCGAGGTGTACCCAAACATCGAGCGCAGCAAGGACGGCTTGAAGAGGCTGTTTCGGCAGTTCTCCTGGCCTTATGGCATCCCGTCGCATGCCGCGCCTGAGACTCCGGGCTCGATCCACGAGGGCGGCGAGCTCGGCTATGCCCTGCTCCACGCCTACGGTGCCGCGTTTGACAATCCCGACCTGATCGTCGCCTGCGTGGTCGGCGACGGCGAGGCGGAGACCGGGCCGGCGGCTACCAGCTGGCACTCGAACAAATTTCTAAATCCAAAGACTGATGGCGTAGTTCTACCTATCCTCCACCTGAACGGGTACAAGATCGCCAACCCGACAGTGCTGGCGCGTATTCCTGAAGAGGAACTACTGTCGCTTTTCAAAGGTTACGGCTATGAGCCGATCCTTGTTTCGGGCGATGATCCAACGCCCATGCACGAGGCCATGGCCGAGGCTTTGGATCAGGCGTATGCACGCATTCGGGAAATCCAGAAAGAAGCTCGGCAAGAGGGGAAGCAAGAGGCTGCGGCAGATCGCCCACGCTGGCCCATGATTATTTTTCGTTCGCCCAAGGGTTGGACGGGGCCAAAAACAGTGGACGGCAAACAGGTGGAAGGCACCTGGCGCGCGCACCAGGTGCCGCTCGAAGGGGTAAAGACCAACCCGGAGCACTTGAAACAGCTGGAAGCCTGGATGCGGTCCTACCAGCCTGAAAAGCTGTTTGATGAGCATGGGCAACTGCGTAAGGAGCTGGCAGACATTGCCCCGAAAGGCCGACTGCGCATGGGCATGAACCGCCACGCCAATGGTGGATTGCTGCTGGAGCCGCTGGAGATGCCGTCGTTTGAGGAGTATGGAGTGCCGATCGAGGCCCCGGGCGCGACGCAGTCTGAAGCCACGCGCGTGCTGGGTACCTACCTGCGAGACGTGATGCGGGCTAACCTGCACAGCCGCAACTTCCGCGTGTTCGGGCCGGACGAAACTGCTTCCAACCGCCTGGAGGCTATCTACGAGGTATCGCCGAAACGCTGGGACGCGCTGTATAAGGACGTTGACGAAAACCTGGCGCTGGATGGGCGCGTGATGGAGGTGCTGAGCGAGCACATGTGCGAGGGGTGGCTGGAAGGCTACCTGCTGACCGGGCGTCACGGCTTTTTCTCCTGCTATGAAGCTTTTATTCACATCATTGACTCGATGTTTAACCAGCATGCCAAGTGGCTCAAAGTGTGCCGTGACCTGGCATGGCGCAAGCCGATTGCCTCGCTCAACTACCTGTTGTCATCGCACGTATGGCGGCAGGACCATAACGGCTTTTCGCACCAAGATCCGGGTTTTATCGACCACGTTGCTAACAAGAAAGCCGAGGTTGTGCGCATCTACCTTGCGCCGGACGCGAACTGCCTGCTGTCGGTTGCGAACCATTGCCTGCGGTCACGCAATTACGTCAACCTGATCATTGCCGGCAAGCAGCCTGCGCCGGTTTGGCTCAACATGACGGATGCGGTGCGGCATTGCACGGCGGGGCTTGGCGTGTGGGCCTGGGCCAGCAGCGACGGCAGCGCGGGACCGGACGGCGCGGGGACGCCGGGTGAAAGCTGCGACGTCGTGATGGCTTGCGCGGGCGATGTGCCGACACTTGAAACCTTGGCAGCCGTATCCATTCTTCGCAAGCACTACCCGGAGCTGCGGGTACGGGTCATCAACGTGGTAGACCTGTTCACGATGCAGCGGCAAAGCGAGCACCCGCACGGTTTGCCGGATGAGGACTTTGATCGCCTGTTCACTACGGACAAGCCGGTGATCTTCAACTTCCACGGCTATCCCGCGCTGATCCACTCGCTGATCAATGGGCGCACCAATGAGCACAACTTTCATGTCCATGGCTTTCGCGATGAAGGCACTACCACCACGCCGTTTGATATGTGCGTGTTGAACCATATCGACCGTTTTACGCTGGTGCTTGACGTGGTGCAGCGTACACCCAAGTTAGCCGCGCGGGTGGCGCAGGCGGAGCAGCGCCACTCTGAAAAGATGCAGTCGCACAAGCTGTACGTTTCTGACCATGGTGAGGACTTGCCCGAGGTACGCAACTGGGCATGGGGCGACACTCAACACGCGGATGCTGATGACACCGGCGGCGACAACGCATGAGCCGCACGGGAGATGATGCGATTTTGGTGTTGAACTCCGGTTCCTCCTCGCTGAAGGCAGGGTTGTTTGTGCTGGATGGAACCGGCAAGTCTACAATCTTTGCCGGTGAGCGTGCGGTTCTGGTAGCAGAGGCTAGCGGCATCGGGCATAGCGGCGGTCAGCTCAAGGTGCAGGACGGCGACGGCAATACCCTTTCTGTCGACAGCCATACTCCGGGCTCGCAAGGGGAAAGCCTGGCGCAAGTGGCGCAAGTATTGCGCCAACACAGTGAAGGGAAAAGCCCGGTTGCCGTGGCACATCGCATTGTGCATGGCGGCCCGCACCTGCGAGAACACACGTTGCTCACTGCCAAGGTGCTGACGATATTGCGGCAGTCCGTGCATTTTGCGCCCCTGCACCTGCCCGGCTCTCTTGAATTGGTAAAGCAAGCCAGCAAGCTGTACCCCCAGGTACAACAGGTGGCCTGCTTCGATACGACGTTTCACAACAGCATGCCGGCAGTCGCCCGGCGCTTGCCGGTGCCGCAGGAGTTTGCTGCGCAGGGTGTGGAGCGTTATGGGTTTCATGGGCTTTCTTACGAATCACTGGTGCTACAGCTCAAGGCAGAGCCGTCGGGTTTGCCCAGGAAGGTCGTCTGCGCGCACCTGGGGGGTGGCTCCAGCCTGTGTGCCGTGATGGACGGTGCATCCATTGACACCACCATGGGTCTGACCCCGGCCGGCGGTGTTCCCATGGCGACTCGCACCGGCGACATCGACCCCGGAGTGCTGTTCTTCCTGGCGCGAGAGGGCAAGCTCGACGTGAATGCGCTGGAGCAGCTCGTGAATCATAATGCGGGTCTCGCGGCTGTTTCCGGCGGGTCGGGTAATATGCAGCAACTTCAGAAAATTATGAATGATCCTTTGTGCAATGCACAGGAGAAAGCTGATGCTGCGCTGGCGTTTGAAATGTTTGCCGTCGCGGTTGCCAAGGCAATTGCATCGCTCACTGTCTCCCTGGGAGGGCTGGACCTGCTGGTGTTTGCCGGGGGTATCGGCGAGCACAGCGCAGAACTGCGGGCAGCTGTAGTGGAGCGGTTGGCGCCTTTTGGATTGAAGCTTGATCCGGCAGCTAATGCCGGGCAGCAGGGCAGCATTGAGGCAACCGGCAGCAAAGCACCGATCCGGGTACTGCCTGCCAATGAGGATGCAATCATCGCCATGCACGCGCGGCGGCTTGTACAAGTCTGAACACGTCGATTCGGGCGAAGTCGGAACTGGACCGAAGTAATCCGATTCAAAGCCGGGTATGCTCGGTATGCAGTTGTTTTGTTACCTGGAGATTGTTACCACGCATGCGTCTGCTGCACGTCATTCACGATCTATCTCCAGCCGGCGGCGGTCCGCAGGAGAACCTGCTGCAACTTGCCGGAGGTTACAGGCAGGTCGGCATATCCATGGAAGCATTGTCGCTCAATGCACCGGATGCTCCATTTCTAGGACGCTATCCCTTTCCTATTTATGCACTTGGCCCAACTTCTTCAAGCTTTGGATACAACCATGCCGCGCGTGTCTGGCTCGATAAACATGCCGCTGACTACGATGCAATTCTCATTGATGGGCTCTGGTTCTACCTGGGGCTGGCGGTTCGCTCGGCTGCGCTACGCGCTTCAGTTCCCTACTTTGTGTTTCCCCATGGCATGCTGGACCCATGGTTTCGCCGTACCTACCCGCTCAAGCATGTAAAAAAGCAGCTGTTCTGGTGGCTGGCTCAGCGGCGCGTTATGCAGGATGCCGCGCGCGTGATCTTTACTACCGAGGCTGAGCAGCAGCTGGCCCCGCAAAGTTTCCGGCCCCATCGCTGGCATGGTGCTGTTGTACCGCTGGGGACAAGCCGGCCGCAGGGCAATAAAGACGAGCAGCGCGAAGCTTTCCTGAGCACCTTTCCTGCCCTGAAAGGGCGACAATTTCTGCTGTTCTTAAGCCGCATCCATAAGAAAAAGGGCTGTGACCTGTTGCTGGAAGCGTTTTGCAATGTTGCAGCCAGGCACCCGGACCTGGACCTGGTACTGGCCGGGCCGGATCAGGAGGGGCTGCGGGCATCCCTGGAACCCCTTGCGCGGGGCAAGGGATTCGGCACACGGGTGCACTGGCCCGGCATGCTTGAAGGCGATCAAAAGTGGGGTGCCTTTTATGCGGCTGAAGCCTTTGTACTGCCCTCACACCAGGAAAACTTCGGCATCGCCCTGGCCGAGGCAATTGCTTGCGGCTTGCCCGTGCTGATCTCAGACAAGATCAACATCTGGCACTATGTGACGGAAGACGGTACAGGCTTTGTGGAGCCCGACACGGTAGCCGGAACACTGCGTTTGCTGGAACGCTGGCTTGCTCTTACACCGGGAGAGCAAGCTGCCATGGCATCCCGAACGGATGCATCTTTTGAGCGACGATTCTCTATGAGAAACTGCGCCGCTCGCATCCGCACCCTGGTGGAGCAAGCCGCGGAGGCTCATCCTAAATCTGTGCGCTTAAGGCCTCGCAGCACTGCTCAGAAAAGTTAAGCCGGTCGGCGGTTACCGAGCCACCATCATCCAGCCTTCATATAGAACCAGCGCCGCCACACCAAGGCCGGCATTGAACATCAGGGCCAGGCGTAAACCAAGGAAAATACCGGGCGTTGCATCCAGCACGGCTTCAAACGCTACCTCCGGCAACGGAGCTGCTTTGCGTGTTGGGGCCTGCTTTTCCGGAAAACCCAGATGGATCAAAGCATCCAGATCGCGGGTATGCGGCTTGCCGGGAACTTTCCAATTTGCAAGCTCCGGTAGACCGCCAAGGACGGTTGCGGGATGGCTATGAGTATCAGGGGTGCTGCCCGGAGTAGAGTGTGTCGGGGTGAGCTGAGCTGTATGCATAGTAAAAGTTCCTTCCTGTTCCCAGACTCTATCGGCAGTTTCACGGCAGACTATGAGGAATTTTCTATGTATCTGCACCTGTGGCTCGTTTTGGGACTCAACTTCGCCTGTTTCCCGATCCGGGTCTAACGCGGCGGGGCTTATGACTTTCGTTTTGGCACCATACATGGTGCATCGCGTTCTGATTTGGGTGAGCAAAGTCATTGCTCCATCCTGCCTTGACGCCCTTTAGACAGCCCACTAATCTGACAATAGACCACTGCCACAGGTGACCCATACGTGTCTTCCGCTCCGCATTACTTCTGGAACTACCTGCCGCTGTTGATCCAGGTGCTTATCGCACTTGCCATGGGCTGCGGCATGGTCATAGGGTCCTTCTTTATCGGTGCACGCAATGTCAGCAAGGCCAAGATGGCGGTCTATGAGTCGGGCATCCCGGTAGAAGGCGATGCGCGGGGACGTTTCTCTGTGCGCTTCTACATGGTTGCCATGATGTTCATCCTGTTCGACGTCGAAGCCGTGTTCATGCTGCCATGGGCGGTCATCTATCGTCAGCTACCGGCAATTACCGGCTCGCGTTTGTTCGGTTTTTGGGAGATTCTTGTCTACCTCGGCTTTGTACTGGTGGGCTTTTTCTACATCTGGAAAAAAGGCATTCTCGACTGGTCTTCAGATAAGGCGGATTTGTAATGGCAACGACCCCGAGCATGCAGGAAAACCCGGGCATGAAGCCCCTGATAACGCTTGACCGCGACGGTGTACTTCGTGAGATGGCTGCCCATCCGGCTGTGGCCGCACTTGGCCCTGAGCTGATCCATAATGCCAAATTTGATCGTGGGGAGCTGACGATTACTGTCGCTCCTGAAAACATTCGGCAAGCTGCTGAGAAAGCCAAGGCTGCAGGCTATAACTTTCTTGAAGATGTTACAGCGGTGGACTGGTTGCCAGCCGAGCCGCGCTACCAGGTGACGTATCACATTGTTTCGTACACGCTCAAGCAGCGCCTGCGGCTATGCCTGTTTGTTGATTCTGTCATTGGGGGAGCCGATTCCATCACCGCTATCTGGCCGTCAGCGAACTTTTACGAACGTGAAGTGTTCGACTTGTTCGGCATTCGCTTTCATGGCCACCCCAATCTGCGACGCATCATGATGCCGGATGAGTTTGTCGGCCACCCGCTGCGTAAGGACTTCCCTGTGGAGGGATACCGCTAATGAGCCAATTTACAGAAACATCGTCGCTGATCGCGCCGCGTCCCGAGGACCCTACCAAAGACAAGACAATGATCCTGAACATGGGTCCGCAGCACCCGTCTACCCATGGCGTGCTGCGGCTGGTGGTCGAGATCGACGGCGAAACCGTGCTACGCCTCGTGCCGGATATCGGCTATTTGCACACCGGGATCGAGAAGACCTGCGAGGCAAAGTTTTACCAGCAGGTTGTCCCGCTCACCGACCGCATCGACTACCTGTCCCCCATGAGCAACAATCTCTGCTACTGCCTGGCCGTGGAGAAGCTGCTGCAGATTGAAATTCCGGAACGCGCCCAGTGGCTGCGCGTCATGCTGAACGAGTTGACCCGATTGAACTCGCATTTGGTGTGGTTGGGTACGCATGCGATGGATATCGGCGCATTGACTGTTTTTCTTTACACATTTCGTGAGCGTGAGGACGTTTTACGTATCTTTGAGCATGTTGCAGGGCAGCGGATGATGACCTCCTATTTCCGCATCGGTGGAGTGTCGCTGGAACCGCCGCTCGATTTCTTCCAGATGGTACAGACGTTTATCAAGCGCATGCCTTCAAAGATTGACGAGTACCAAAACCTGCTTACCGGCAACCCGATCTGGGTAGACCGGCTGAAGGGAGTCGGTTACCTGAGCGCCGAAGATGCTATCGCACTTGGTGTAACGGGGCCGCCGTTGCGCGCTTCAGGCGTGGACTGGGACCTGCGCCGCGATATGCCGTATACCGGTTATGAAAAGTTCGATTTCAAAGTGCCGATCAGTCATGGTTGTGACGTGTGGGCTCGCTATGTAGTTCGTCTGGAGGAGATGCGTGAGTCCGTCAAGATTATCCAGCAGGCGCTTGACGGCATCCCGGAAGGACCCATCACAGCCGACGCGCCAAAGGTAGTGCTGCCGGACCGTGACAAGATGAAGACGGAAATGGAGTCACTCATTTACCACTTCAAGATTGTGACGGAAGGCTTCCAGGTACCGGCGGGCGAGGTGTATCAGGCCATTGAGTCTCCGCGCGGCGAGATGGCTTACTACGTGGTTTCAGACGGCACCGCGAAACCCTACCGCGTCCACATGCGCAATCCATCCTTTGCGACTTTGCAGGCGCTTGAAACTATGTGTAAGGGTCGCCTGCTGGCCGATGTTGTGGCTGTGATCGGCTCGATCGATATTGTGCTGGGCGAAATTGACCGGTAACGCGACAGATGCAGCGGCGCGAAAGGAGATCTGGATTTCCTTTCGCGGCTTGCTGCAGGCGTACCTGGCTGCGGGCGCGGCCGGGGCTGAGATTCCCCAAGTTTTGCTGGCGGAGCCGGAAGCGGATGTACTGCAGATTGTAGGTGCCGAGCGCTCTGTACGATTGGAGCTGACAGCAGCCACAGGGCAGGGCTACTGGGTGATCCACGGCAAACCGGAAGTTGAGGATGAGCTGCCGCTCAATGAGGGCGCATTCCGGCTGGGGCTCGATGCGCAGTTTGAGTGGAGCGGTAAGCCGGGACGGATGGAGATGGATGCCGTAGCGGAGGCTTTAGTCATGCTGGTTTTGGACACCACAGAGTAGGAGAGTTATATGGGTGCTGTAGATGAAACACGCAAGTTGGTCCAGGACTTCCTAGCCCCGGAGCTGCGCGAAATCAAGGTTCGCATTGAGGCATTAGAAGAGACTACGAAGTCGCGCTTCGAAGGCAATAGCTGTACGCATAGGCGCTTTGGAAGAAACAACAAAGGCACGCTTTGACTCAGCAGAGGAAACAACAAAGGCACGCTTTGACTCGGTAGAGGAAACAACAAAAGCGCGCTTTGACTCAGTGGAACAAACAACAAAAGCACGCTTTGACTCAGTAGAGCAAACGATGCGATCACAACATAATGAAGTCATGGCCGCACTGAACCACCTCACTCAATACGCGGCTCTGTAAGAGCGATTAACGCGGCTGGAAGCGCAAAAAGAGCAAAAAGCTAGTTAGAAGGATAATCATAGATGAGCACACAAGCCACAATCTTCTCTCCGGAGCTCGCAGCACGGTTTGACCGTCTGGTGACCCTCTACCCGGTCAAACGATCGGCGCTGATCCCTATGCTGCTGTACGCGCAGGATGAGGTCGGCTACTGTTCGGACGCGGTTGTCAAGGAAGCAGCCCGGCGGGTCGGCATCACCGAGCTTGATGTCCGCAATGTGCTTTCGTATTACTCCATGCTTCGCACGAAACCTCTGGGCAAATTCCACATCCAGGTATGT
The DNA here is from genome assembly GCA_964235655.1 of uncultured Acidobacteriaceae bacterium. Taxonomy (GTDB): domain Bacteria; phylum Acidobacteriota; class Terriglobia; order Terriglobales; family Acidobacteriaceae; genus EB88. Next base: position 53,806 of record CAXSBB010000016.1, on the reverse strand, counting down.
ACGAACATTTCCTGCATGCTGCGCGGCGGCTACGAAATCCTGGAGCACTGCAATCGAAAACTCGACATCCACGAGAATAAAGGCGTTACCAAGGACGGCTTGTTTTCAGTTGAGGAAGTTGAGTGCATCGGGGCTTGCTGCTGGGCGCCTGCCGTGCAGGTGAACTATGACTTTCTTGAAGATGTAACCCCCGCCTCGATGGACGCTGCCATTGCGTCGTATGCGGCGCAAACGCGAATTCAGTAGTACCGATATAATGCAACACAGCATTTTGGAGGCACTATGTACCTGGTTTCCCATCCTGATGAAGTCAAGGTCATCTCCTTCCGTTTCGGCCAGGGTGCCGAAAAGATTGACAAATATATTGAGCTCGGCGGCTATGAGCAGGCACGGCGAGCTATCGGCATGGGCGCTGAGGCGATCATCAATGAGCTGAAAGCATCGAACCTGCGCGGTCGCGGCGGTGCAGGCTTCCCGACCGGGCTCAAGTGGTCGTTTGTGCCGAAAACTTCCGAAAAACCGAAGTACATCCTGGTGAACGGGGATGAAAGCGAGCCGGGTACGTGCAAGGATCGCCCGATTTGTCAGTATGATCCGCATTCTGTCATAGAAGGCACCATCATCGCCGGTCTTGCAACCGGCGCGAAAAGCGGCTTTATCTACATGCGCGGCGAGTATCGCTACCTGCTTGAGATCATGGACAAGTGTATTGAAGAGGCTTATGTCAAAGGCTTCCTCGGCAAGAACATCTTCGGCATTGAAGGTCTGGATTTCGACTGCATGTCGCATACCGGCGCGGGCGCATACGAGGTCGGTGAAGAGTCGGCCCTGATGGAGTCGCTTGAAGGCAAGCGCGGCATCCCGCGCATACGACCTCCCTTCCCTGCGGTGGTTGGCCTCTACGGCGGTCCGACGGTCATCAACAATGTTGAAACCATAGCCAGTGTGCCGCATGTGCTGCGGCTGGGCGGCGCGGAGTACGCGAAGATCGGAACGGACCGCAACGGCGGCACGCGGCTGTTCGGCATCTCCGGGCATGTGAACAAGCCCGGTGTTTATGAGCTGCCCATGGGCTACTCGCTGCGGAAGGCGATCTACGAGGTCGCGGGCGGTATTCCCGGCGGCCGTGCTTTGAAGGCGGTAGTTCCGGGTGGATCGTCTACGCCGGTGCTGCGGGCAGACGAGATCGATGTCGGTATGGACTTTGACCAGTTGGCCAAGGCCGGAACCATGCTCGGCTCTGCCGGTGTGGTAGTGCTTGATGAAACAGTGTCCATGGTTGAATTTGCGCTGCGGACGATCAAGTTTTATCAGCATGAAAGCTGCGGCTGGTGTATCCCCTGCCGTGAGGGTACGGACTGGTTGAAGAAGACCATTACGCGCGTCTACCAGGGCAATGGAGTGTCGAAGGATCTGGACAACATCAAGTACCTGGCTGAAAACATGATGGGACGAACTTTCTGCCCGCTTGGGGATGCTGCGGCCATGCCCACGATTGGGTTTATCACGAAGTTTCGGCATGAGTTTGAGGCGTTTCTTGCTCAAAATCCACCAACGCCGGGGCTTATCCTGCAGCAGGCACCGAACTTGGTACAGCTTTCGGCGCATTGAGTAACTGTCGGATAGGAACACTTGAAAGTTCGTGATTTTATTCGATTGATTCACAATGACGGCTGGGATCACACGCGAACAACCGGCAGTCATCGGCAGTTTGAGCATTCGATGAAGCCGGGTGTCGTAACAGTAGCAGGTCATCCAAATGAGGACATCCCAAAAGGGACTCTCAGGAGCATGTTGAAGCAGGCTGGATTGAAGCTGAGGTGATAAAGATGCGATATACAGTCATCTATGAACGTTCTGAAACAGGTTACGGTGCCTATGTCCCCGATTTGCCTGGACTCGGCGTTGTAGCATCATCATTGGATTCTACAAAGCAGCTAATTCGAGAAGGTATTGCGGCGCATATCGCACTCTTGAGGGATCGGGGCGAGCAGGTTCCGGAACCGACATCTGTAGCAGAAGAAGTCGACGTCAAAGTTCCGGCTTAATCCAGTAATTTGGTTGAGGCAGGACCCAATTTAGAAAGAAACACCATGGCTGAAGTAAAGATGCTCTCCCTTACCGTTGACGGCAAACAGCTCACCGCTCCCGCCGGTACCCTTCTCATCGATGCCTGCAAGTCGGTCGGCATCAATGTGCCCTCATTTTGCTATTATCCGGGCTTGTCGCTGCAGGGTGCCTGCCGCATGTGCGTCGTCCGCGTCGACAAGATGCCCAAGCTCCAAACCGCCTGCACTACGCCGGTTGCTGAGGGCATGGTTGTAACAACGGAAAGCCCGGAGATCGCACAGTCGCGCAAGGGAATCCTTGAGCTGCTGCTGGGCAATCATCCGCTGGACTGCCCGGTGTGTGATGCAGGCGGCCAGTGCGAACTGCAAGACATGACCTTCAAGTACGGTGCCGCCGAATCGAACTATACCGAAGTCAAGAACCATCGCGAGGAGCAGCAATGGTCGCCGGTGGTGTTCTTCGACCGTCCGCGTTGCATCCTGTGCTATCGCTGTGTGCGCGTGTGCGGTGAAGGAATGGATGTATGGGCACTGGGTGTGCAGAATCGCGGCGCTGTTTCTGTGATTGCACCGAACATGGGCGACCACCTGGACTGCGAAGAGTGCGGGGCCTGCATTGACATTTGCCCGGTCGGCGCACTGACTTCAGGCACCTACCGCTATAAAACACGGCCATGGGAGATGAACCATACAGCCACCATCTGCACCCACTGCGGTGACGGTTGCAAAACCACGCTCGGCACCCGCTCCGACAATGAAGGCTCGGAGATCATGCGCGGCGACAACCGCGACAAGAGCGGCATTAACGGCGATTTTCTCTGCATCAAGGGCCGCTACTCATTTGATTTCGCAAGCCGTGAAGATCGCATTACCAAGCCCCTGGTGCGCAATGCGGCTGGGGTGCTGGAACCTGTGACCTGGGAGGTCGCACTGGATCGGGCTGGCAAGCGCCTGCGCGAGATACGCGATACACGCGGCGGTCAAGCTATCGGTGTGATCGGCTCCAACCGGACAACCAATGAGGAAAGCTACCTGCTGCAAAAGTTTGCTCGCATGGTGCTCGGCACCAACAATATCGACCACCATCGCACTGCGGACTACCCTTCGCTTATGGCAGCACTCAGCGGCAAGGCAGATGCCACGGCCAGCCTGCGCAGCTTTGAGAAGGCTCCGGCGATGCTCGTGATTGGGAATGACCCTACTGAGCAGCACCCCCTGTTGGCTAACGCAATCCGCACCAATGTCCGGCTGAACCGTGCGCGGTTGTACCTGATTAACCACACGGAGATCAAGCTGCGTCGGCAGGCTAAGGCCGAGTTGCAAATTCCTTCGCACGGCTATGCGGCCCTGCTTGCGTATCTCAGCGGCAAGCAGTCTGACTTTGTGCCGGATGAGACGGCGGAGAAGTTCCGCGAATCGCTGCGCAAGGAGGAGTCACTGGTGGTTGCGTTCGGCTCGGAGATTCGCGGTCGTGATGTTGCGGCCTTGGTCGAGTTCGGCAGTGCGCTGCCGGGCATAAAGTTTGCCGCGCTGGGCGACTATGTCAACTCGCGCGGGGCTGCCGATATGGGCATGCTGCCGGATTACCTGCCAGGCTACCTGCCCGTGGCACAAGGCGGCGCTTTTGCCGAAGAATACGGAACGGCCATGCCCACCATGCCGGGCCTGAACCTGATCGAAATGATGGACGCAGCCGGGCGCGGCGAACTCGGCGCGCTCTACGTGGTCGGCTCGAACCCGGTCTCGCGCTACGGCATCGATCCCGCAGCGCTGCGGAACACTTTTCTCGTGGTGCAGGATATGTTTCTAACCGAGACCGCGGCGCTGGCGGATGTGGTGTTGCCGGCTTCGTACCTTTACGAGAAGGCCGGTACGGTCACCAATACTTACGGCGACATCCAGCTGGTGAAGAAAGCATCCGACACCGCCGGCACTCGCCCGGATTTTGAACTTATCGTGCGCATTGCGGACAAGATGGGTGCCAAGGCCAACTCCCTTGTACCCTTCGGCAAGGGTTTGCGGGGTGATATGGGACAATCGCGCGGCGCGCAGTCGGGCGAGGCGGACCGGCATGCGGTGTGGTTAGCCGCGAATAACTTCGAGCCGAAACTGAGTCCGTTTGATCCATTCGCTACCTTTGATGAAATTCAACGCCTGGTTCCGTCTTACGCCATCTCGCGCTTCGAATTGTTCTCAGGCGCGGACAAGCCAATGCGCGCCGACCTGGTGCAGATCGGCGAGTTCCCCAAGGATCGCGCCGACTTGGTGCTTGCTTCAAGTGACACCCTGTTCACTTCAGGTACACTGGGCCGTTACTCCAGTGTGCTGCACCAGGTTCTGGAAAGCCGGGAGACCGCCCCTGTCCAAACTGCGGCTGACTGATGCTGAACCTAACCGGAAAGATAGAAGGCTGAACCCGTGTCGACAATCCTGATCTTTACCCTGCTGAGCCTCATTAAGATCGCAGTGGTGTTTGTCATCTTTTTGACAGCGGTAGCCTACACGGTGCTGCTGGAGCGCAAGGTTGTCGGTCGCATTCAGAACCGATGGGGGCCCACCCGCGTAGGACCCTTCGGCTTGTTGCAGCCGCTTGCAGACGGTATCAAGCTCTTTCTGAAAGAGGACCTGATGCCGACCAACGTGAGCCGGGCGCTCTACGTGGGTGCTCCGGTTGTCGCACTGGTTTGCGCATTGACATCCATTGCCGTCGTTCCCTTCGGAAAAGAAATCAGCTTCCACGGTGTTGACCTGTTTGAAATTGCAGATCTCAACATTGGGCTACTTGTCATTCTGGGTGTAACTTCTGTCGGCGTATACGGCATCGCTCTCAGCGGCTGGGCTTCAAATAATAAGTACTCGCTGCTCGGTTCTCTTCGGGCCAGCGCACAGCTTGTCTCCTACGAGCTGGCACTGGGCTTGTCGCTGGTAGGCGTGATCATGCGGGCCGGGTCATTGCGTCTACGTGACATTGTGAATGTGCAAGCGGCTCACGGCCTGTGGAGCTGGAACTTCTTCGGAGGCATGCAATTTCTCGCTTTCTTTATTTACTTGATGGCTGCCTACGCTGAAACAAACAGGACGCCGTTCGATCTTCCAGAGGCGGAGACTGAGCTAGCGGCCGGCTATCACACGGAATATTCTTCGATGAAGTTCGCAATGTTCTTCATGGCAGAATATGCAAACATGATTACAGTTGCCTGTGTGGCGACCCTACTATTCTTCGGTGGCTGGTTGAGTCCGCTGGGGCACTTACTGCCTGACAACTTCGGCGGCCCTATCCTCACAGCATTGCTGCCGGTGTTCTGGTTTGTCTTTAAGGTTCTTCTGTTCCTGTTTCTCTACATCTGGGTTCGCGGTACGCTGCCCCGCTTCCGCTATGACCAGTTGATGAGCTTCGGTTGGAAGTTTTTGATGCCACTTGCCGTGCTCAACATCGTAGCCAGCAGTCTGTGGTTTGTGTTGTAAATTTTGCGCCGGTTATGTGCAAGGCATTCGCTTTGCACATGACTGATTTACAATCGGCTACAACAAAGGGCACCATCCCCCGCGACTCCCTCGCGCAGTGAGTGTGGATTCAGAATGTACGTTTTCCTCTTCTTCGTTTTCGCTTCATTGTGCGTCGCAGGCGCACTCAACCTGCTGCTGCAGAAGCATCCGATCAATAGCGCGCTTTCGCTTATCGTGGTCATGATTTCGCTGGCTGTGCTGTACCTGCTGCTCGGGGCAGAATTCCTGGCTGCTGCGCAAGTCATCGTGTACTCGGGCGCGATCATGGTGTTGTTTACTTTTGTCATCATGTTGCTCAACGCAGGCGAGGAAGACCGCTCCAAGTCCACCAGCATGGTTGCCTCCGCCGCAGGCTTCCCCGGTGTTGCGGCGCTGGTGTGCCTGCTCTCCTACGTTTTTCTTGAGAACCGGTCGCAGCTCGGCACCACGCAACTAGGCGATCAGATCGTCACCACAACCGCGTTATCGCGCGTGCTGTTTCGTGACCTGCTGCTCCCTTTTGAAGTCACCTCCGTGCTCATTTTGATTGCCATCCTCGGCGCTGTCGCGCTTGCGCGTAAGGAGACCTAGCCTGAGCGTTCCTATCGCGTACTACCTCATCCTGAGTGCGATTCTGTTCTCCATCGGCGTCGGTGCGTTTTTAATAAAACGCAACATCATCACGATTTTCATGTCCATTGAACTCATGCTCAACGCGGTCAACCTGGCATTTATCACCTTCTCGCACCAGCGGCATGAGGTATCGGGCCAGCTCTTTGTGTTCTTTGTTATGGTGGTTGCCGCGGCTGAGGCTGCAGTAGGTCTCGCCATCATCATCGCAATCTTCCGCGCGCGAAACACGCTCAACGTCGACCAAGTAAACCTGATGAAATTATGAACGGGGCTATGAACGGTACTTCCTCACTCCATCTGCTCTGGATTCCGCTGCTGCCGTTCCTGGGCTTTTTCCTTAACGGTACTTTTGGCCGTCACCTTTCCCGCACTGCTGTCTCAGCCATCGCGCTGCTCAGTACCGGGCTTTCGTTCGCGTTGGTAGCCAACATTGCACTCCAGTTTCACTTGTTGGCCTTGCCGCACATTGAGTACATCGCGCCGTGGATCGTTGCCGGGCACTTCCATGCCGACTTTTCGCTCGTTGTCGATCAGCTCACCATGGTGTTTCTGCTGGTTATTACCGGTATCGGGTTCCTGATCCATCTTTACTCTGCCGGGTACATGGCGCATGAGGAAGGTTTCTGGCGCTTCTTCGCTTATCTCAACCTGTTCATGTTTTTCATGCTTACCCTGGTGCTGGCGGAAAACTTCCTGCTGCTGTTTGTGGGCTGGGAGGGTGTAGGCCTGGCGTCGTACCTGCTTATCGGCTACTACTTTGACCGTGACTCGGCAGCCAACGCCGGGAAAAAGGCGTTTGTCGTCAACCGGATCGGCGACTTCGGCTTCATGCTGGCCATGTTCCTGGTCATCGTGCATTTCGGCACGTTGAGCTTCCCGACCGTGATGGCACAGCTGGCCGCACAGCCTGCCATCCAGGGCGGTTGGCTCACAGCTATTGCACTTTGCCTGCTGGTGGGTGCAGCCGGTAAATCTGCGCAAATTCCCTTGTACGTCTGGTTGCCGGATGCAATGGAAGGTCCTACGCCCGTTTCCGCGCTCATCCATGCGGCCACCATGGTAACTGCGGGCGTGTACATGGTTGCGCGCGCGCACCCGATCTTCGACCGCTCTCCCTTTGCACTCGGCTGTGTCGCGGTAGTGGGCTGCGCAACGGCATTCTTCGCAGCGACCATCGGCCTCATGCAGACTGACATCAAGCGTGTGCTGGCTTACTCGACGGTTTCGCAGCTCGGCTACATGTTTCTGGCCTGCGGAGTCGCAGCCTACTCCTCTGCTATTTTCCACGTGGTTACGCATGCATTTTTCAAAGCACTGCTCTTTCTTGCTGCCGGTTCGGTCATCCATGCGCTTTCCGGTGAGCAGGATATGCGTGTCATGGGCGGGCTCTGGCGCAAGATCCCCATCACCTTCTGGACGATGACAGTGGGCGTTATTGCAATCTCCGGCATTCCGCCGCTTTCCGGTTTTTTCTCGAAGGACGAGATCTTGTACCAGGTGTTTACCTCGCCTATGCCGGGTGCCAAGCTGCTGTGGTTTATCGGTTTGTTGACGGCCGGTATGACAGCTTTCTACATGTTCCGGTTGTACTTCCTGACCTTTTTCGGTGCGAGCCGCACGGTAGCAGCACGTCCGCATACACCCGAGCCGACCCACAGTCCCGAAGCTTCACGCGGTATGGCTGAGGCATCCACGTCACACGCTGCACCGCATGCTGCGATTCACTCGCCTGACCCTCATGGACATGGCAATGAGCCGCATGAAAGCCCCTGGACCATGCTGGCTCCGCTGGTGATCCTTGCTTTCCTTGCGCTGACAGGCGGCGCGCTTGGGCTGCCCGGCAAAGGCAATTTCCTTCACAACTTCCTATCCCCAGTACTTCATGTCACCGGCGGGATTGAACCGGAAGAGAATGGCTCACTGGAAGTTATTCTTGCCGTTGTCTCTACACTGACCGCGCTTGCCGGTGTCGGCACAGCCTACCTGATGTACGTCCGTCAGCCTGCCCTGCCGGAGCAACTGGCAACCCGCTTCCGCGGCGCGTACCTGCTTCTACTCGATAAGTATCGTATCGACGAGCTGTATAACGCAGTCCTGGTGCGTCCCCTGCTGCTCGCCTCCAAGTACATTCTGGGCAGTGTGGTGGATACCGGCATCATCACCGGGAGCGGTTTCGGCCTTGGGGTCGGTATCAAGGGCCTCGGCTCGGTTGCACAGCGCATGCAGTCCGGCAATATTCGCTCCTATGCGGGCTGGCTGGCTTTCGGTGCGGCTGTGCTGCTGGTACTTACGTTTTTCGGCTTCGGCACCCACCTGACACCGCGCTAAGTTTAGAAAAGGATACGAACCCGTGCTGAACGACCACATTCTTTCGATCACGATCCTTGTCCCGGTTCTCGGCGCGCTGCTCATCGCGTTGCTGCCGAGGGAGGGTAAGGCAGTGCAGTGGTGCGCGCTGCTGGTATCCCTGCTGACGTTCGCGCTGACGCTGCACCTGCCGTTTCACTATGACTACAACGCACGCACGTTCCAGTTCGTTGAGGACTATCCCTGGATTCAGAGCCCGAACATCCGGTACCACGTCGGTATTGACGGCATCTCACTGTGGCTTATCGTTCTTACCGGCTTCCTCGCGCCGCTCGGTGTGCTTGCCAGCTGGAACGCGATCGCCACGCGCACCAAGGAGTTCTACTTCTTCTTTCTGCTGCAGCAGACCGCGATGCTGGGCGTTTTTGCTTCGCTCGATTTGTTTTTGTACTACGGCTTCTGGGAGCTTTCGCTCATCCCCATGGCGATCCTGATTGCCATGTTCGGCCGCACCCGCGGCACTCAGGCAGCTATTAAGTTTTTCCTCTATACCTTTATTCCTTCGGCGCTGTTCCTGGTCGGCATCCTGTACATATACGCGAAGGCGGGTACGTTCGACTTCATTGAGCTGCAAGCCATGCTCTCGCACGGGCAGCTCGGCATTACCCATGCCGCGCTTGGATGGACGGCATTTGCCTTCCTGTTCGCTTTTGCTGTCAAAGTTCCTGTGTTTCCGCTGCACGGCTGGCTCGGTGATGTGTTCTCTGAAGCGCCGACAGCCATGGCGATGGTGGTAGCAGGCAAGCTAGGGCTGTATTCGCTGATTCGCTTTGATTTAGGGCTGTTCCCTGCCCAGGCGCGCGAGCAGGCACCCTGGATGATCGCGCTTGCAGTCATCGGTATCCTTTACGGCGCGCTCAATGCGCTGGTGCAGACTGACTTGAAGCGCCTGGTTGCGTTTGCAACCGTCTCTGCACTTTCATTCTGCACGCTTGGTATTTTTTGCTTTTCCGTTGCCGGGCTTGACGGCGCGCTGTACCAGACCATTAACGAAGGGCTGATCGGCGGCTCCATGCTGATCCTGCTCGGTATTCTCTATGAGCGGTATGGCACTTACGACATGGCGGCTTACGGTGGTCTCGCTGCGAAGCTGCCGTGGATGGTAACTTTCTTCGTCATCACCGGCCTCGCGCTGGTCGGCCTGCCGATCCTGAACGGGTTTGTCGGTGAGTTCCTGGTGCTGTCTTCCGCTTTTGCAACGCACACGGCCTGGGGTGCGGTAGCAACGCTGGGCGTCATTGCGAGTGCTGCCTACATGCTTACCATGGTGCAGAAAGTGTTCTACGGCAAGCAGTCGGCGCTGGTGCAGGGACGGTTCGGTATCCCGGACGTGACCGCGCGCGAGCACCTGACGATCTGGCCCTTCATGGTGCTGCTGCTGGCGATGGGTATCGCTTCTCCCTACTGGATGCGCGCCATTGATCCAGCCATCACCGGCTATGCTGCCGGAGCCCCTAGACTGTCCACTCCCACACCTATCGTAGTTCGGCAAGTCTCGCCGTTACACCATGAGGGAGCCCAATGAACGCGTCCCTTCTCCGCATCCTGCCTGAAGTTATCCTCACCATTACCGGCGTTCTGATTATGCTCATCGACCCGGTTCTGCCCAAGACCGCTAACCGCAAATCCATGGGCTGGCTCGCGTTTTTCGGCACGGTGTTCGCACTGTTTGCGTCTATCCAGCAGCTGCACATCCCTGCGGGAACGGCCTACTACAACACCATTCAGACGGATGCTTTTTCTGCTTTCTTCCATGTTCTGATCGCTGGCATTGTGCTGGTATCACTGCTGGTCACGCTTGATTCGGTCAAGCCGGACCAGGAGAACCTGGGTGAGCTGTTCGCGCTCACTATCTTCGGCGCGGTCGGCTCCATGCTCATGACCTCAGCCGTCGAGCTGCTGCTGGTTTTTGTGGCGCTTGAAATCTCGTCTATTTCCAGCTACATCCTGGCCGGGTTTCGCCGTAAGACAGCCAAGAGCCCCGAAGCTTCCATCAAGTATTTCCTTTTGGGATCTTTTGCGACGGCTTTTTTCTTGTACGGCATTGCGCTTACTTTCGGTGCAACCGGCACCACCCGAATCGGCCTCATCTCCGCGCAGCTTGCCGGTAGCACCACGCCCATGCTCGCAACGCTCGGTATCGGCATGATCCTGATCGGGCTCGGCTTCAAGGTCTCCGCTGCTCCCTTCCATGTGTGGACGCCTGATACCTATGAAGGTGCACCCTCGCCCATCGTCGGCATGATGTCGACAGCACCCAAGGCTGCCGCTTTCGCCGTACTGCTGCGCATCCTCTTTGTGGCTTTTCCGACGCTTTACGCGCACTGGCAGCCGATTGTCTGGTGGATGGCTGTACTGTCCATGACCATCGGCAACCTGGGCGCTCTCAAACAGCGCAATGTCAAGCGCATGCTCGCGTACTCGTCTATTGCCAATGCGGGCTACCTGCTGGTTGCTTTTACCGCGCTTTCATCGGATGGCGTCGCGGCAGCCAGCTTCTACACCGTTACTTATGCCGCGATGAACCTCGGTATCTTCGCTGTGATTTCGCATGCAGGCGGTTACGACGACCGGTTGACTACAGTGCAGGATTACCGCGGACTGGGTTACCGCTCCCCCCTGCTGGGCGGCGCGATGGCCTTCTTTCTCATTTCGCTCATCGGTATTCCCTTTACGGGCGGCTTCTTCGGCAAATTTTATGTGTTCACCGCGGCGCTGCACTCCGGGCTAGTTTCGCTTGCGATTATCGGACTTATCAATTCGGGCATAGCGGCGTTCTACTACCTGCGCCTGCTAGCCTCGGTCTATTCTCGACCGGCGGAAAACATGCCGATTCAAACCATGCCGCGCGTTCAGACTTCCATGCTGTTTGCTATTTTTCTAACTGCGACCGCAACGTTGATGCTAGGTGTGGTGCCTGGACGCTTCCTCGATGCGGCACGCGCGGCTGCGTATACCTTCGGCATTACTGAAACCTCGGGTATGACGCACGCGCATCCGGTATACACGGCGCCTACGTTGGTGAAAGCTGCAGAAGTGCCGCAACCCAAATAGAAAGTTAATTAAACGTTGAACTCGTGAGCTAAAGCGTGCTGAAGCGTAACGTTTGCCTAACCGCGATACATCTAAGTGCATAATAAATTCATGTTGCGATGTGGACTACTGGCTCCATTAATAGTCGGTCTGACACTTGCGATCGCACCAGCTCAAAAAGCTCCGCACAATGCCAATAAACAGGTAAGCTCAAGCGTTTACGAGGATGACGCAGTTCGTATTGCGATACCTGCTGGTTGGGCTCGTGCATCAGGGCCTCAACCGTCACTGCATGCGAGCTATGTGTTAGGAGTAGGATTGTCTGACATAGCTCCTATACAGTTACAAGGCACATTGCTTTTACAAAAAGGTAACTATACACTTGGTATAGGCTACAGAACAGGACATGCCAGTGGAATCATCGGTGGTCGCATCATCGAGATATTTGAGATTCCATGGGACATCAATGGCGATGATTGGGGTTGTCTTGGAATCCTAACTCGTATTCCGCAACCAGCTAGCCGGTCACTCCTGTTTGATAATCTTTTGCTGAATACAGATGATGAACACGTACGTTCCACTTGCGGCATTCCAAAAAATCTTGGTGGCTCAACTCTCTATACAGGAGACAGACAGCGTTGGTACGGAGGGTATTTTACCGCAGTAGATGGAAGTTACTTCTTCGATGAGAATCAACCGGACCAAGATTGCCAGTCCAAAGCATACTCCCTCACAACAACAGCGAAGACTCCGAACCAGCTACCGTTTGCAAATGATAAGCATCTTGAACAAGTTATCAAGGAGGCCACTGATATTGTTGGGTCCATTCAATACAAGCGTTGCGCCCCTATATTGACATCTCCTATAAATTTGCCGGCATCCGATTCAGGCGACTAGAAGCAATCGCGGTAAAAGAACAATTTTGTCTAGTTACAACTTCAAGTAACTCATAAATCTTTACGCGTGAACAACAACACCGCCATTACAACCAGCACTACAAAACCTGCAATTGCCTGCCCTACATCACCCCACAAAAAGAGCGACGGCCTTATTTGCACCGAGCCGGTAATCACGCCGAACAACACTGCCACACCCTGAAACCCATGCATACCCGCCACCAGCAGCAATCCCAGCACGATGCTGGTGCCCCCGGCGGCGAACATCTGCGGCAGCACCACCGACCACAGCAACCCGAAGCCGCATAACAATACCCCACCCGAAAGCTCCGCCAGCAGCACAGTAAACAAGGCAGGTGCATGCTGGTGCAGCATACCGCTCAAAAGCACAGCATTCAGCAGCCAAACCAGCACATACCCAGCAAATGCCAGGTAGGCGCTCAAGCCCAGCGCCAGCAAGTACTCACCCCGCCCCACCGCGCGGCTCAACACTTGCTGCGTGCGGTTGGCGCGCTGCTCGGTACCCAGGGCAAGGCTCGCACCCAAGCCGACCAGCGCGAGCCCATAAAAAAGCTCTTGCTCTAAAATCGAGGCAACGTCCTCCGCAGCCGGATGCCCCTGCGCGCTAGCCAGTACAATCCCGGTCAGCACACAGGGCCATACCAGCATCAAGATCAGCAGAATGCGGTTCCCGCGCATCAGCTTGCCCGCTACCAGAGAAACGCGTAGGAGACTGCCGCTCATCGGTCTCTCTCCCCCGGCTCAACTGCCGCAAGCTGTGTGCCGCGATTGCCCGCAAACAAATCTTCCAGCGTGCGCCGCTGCCGCTCCACACGCACCAACTCCGCGCCAGCCGCCCAGGCACGTTCCAGAAAAGCTTGCTGCCCGGCTACGGGAACTGCAAACATGCAGTCCCCGCGTACAAGGCCTGCTCCTCCATGTGAGACCGGAATGGCTGTAAATGGTTGCAGTGCCGTTTCCATGCCTTCAAGTCCACGCAGCGTGATGTGCGCGGTCGCACCTTCCTCCAGCAGCGAAGCCATGGGCCCGGCGTGCAGCAGACGCCCATGATCGAGAAACGCCGCGCGGTCGCAGAGTTGCTCTACCTCCTGCAATTGATGCGAGGAGAAAAAGATGGCGACACCCTCACTTCGGGCACGCTCCAGCGCATCACGCACCAGCAGCATGGCCGGTGGGTCAAGCGCGGAAGTGGGCTCGTCGAGGATCAGCAGCTTGGGCCGCAGCACCAGCGCCTGCGCCAGGGCGAGCCGCTGCTGCATGCCGCGCGAAAACTTGCGCGTGTCTTTTCCTTCAGGTGGCAGGTCAAGCCAGCGCAACAGGTCGAATGCACGCTCACGCAGCCCCGGCGTGGCATGGCGCTGCTCTGTGTCATTGAGCCGAGCGGCAAACAGCACCGAGTCCAGCGCGCTCCCGGCAAAGAAGACGGGTGCGTCATCTACGTAGCCGACCGAGGCTCGTGCGGCGCGAGCTTGCGCGAACGGCAGCCCCAGCAGCTCGCCGCGGCCTTGCGTGGCGTGGAGAAAGCCCATGGCGATACGGATCGCCGTGCTTTTGCCTGCGCCGTTCGGGCCCAGGAAGCCGTAGATCTCACCCGGCTCCACAGCGAGTGTGAGTGAATTGAGCACGACGCTGCGCCCGTAGTGCTTGCTGATGCCCTCGAAGATAAGCCTGGCTGCCACTGTTCCTCTTGGATGATGCGGGCATGGAAAAGCCCCCGCCGCAGCGAGGGCTTTTTACGGGAGCCTGGTTACCGACTACTTAACTTTGGCGAAGACGATGACCAGCGTGAACAAGGCGAGCGACTCAATGAAGGCGAGACCGAGCACGTAGAACAGCAGAATCCCGGCGCGCGCGCCGGGATTGCGTGCGAAGCCTTCGGCTGCCTTGGCAGCGGCCAAGCCCTGGCCGATACCGCAGCCTGCGGATGCAATGCCCATGCCGATACCGGCGCCGAGCGGCACCAGGCTCGCTGAGCCGCCGTTGCCTGTGGTCTGTGCCCAGGCCGGCGAAGCCAGCAGCAGGACGGAAAGTGTCATGAATAGATATTGAAGCTGCTTCATTGCGTTCGTTCTCCTTGTTGAAACGTATCGCTTCCTTCGATTGCAAGCCCGCAGTAGGTGGTTGAACCGGTCCATAGGCCGATCCCTCACGCTGTTGACCTTCTCAGCACCGAGGCGGAAGCGTTGCTCCCCGGTAGGAACCTGTTAAATCGTCGACTCCTGGTGTGTAACAGCTTCTGACAGGTAGATCATGGCCAGGAGCATGAAAACGTATGCCTGGATCAATGCGACGCCGAAGTGCAGCGCAAGAAACGCGATGGGGATGCCGATAGGAACGATTGAGAAAAACACCAGTGTCAGCAGATCGCTGGCGAACATGTTTGCGTACAACCGGGTCGTGAGTGAAAGGATACGCGCCAGGTGCGAGATGATTTCAAGCGGCAGCATAAACCAGGAGATCCAGAGAATCGGTCCCAGGAAGTGCTTAAAGTAGCCAATGAGACCGTTACTGAGAATTCCGACCGAGTTGTAGTAGATAAATGTAAGCAGCGCGATGCCCAGCGGGACTTCAGGGCTTGATGTCGGCGTTTCAATGCCGGGCAGTAGGCCGATGAGATTACAGATTAGTACGAAGAAAAAAATGGTCGTGACAAAGGGCATGTGCCGCTTGTAGCCATGGCCGATGATCTGCTCGCCCTGCTCATGGGTGAAGTTGAAAACAGCTTCTGCTGTCATCTGCACTACGCCCGGTGTTTCTACGGAAAGTGAGGCGCGAACGGC
The DNA here is from genome assembly GCA_964235655.1 of uncultured Acidobacteriaceae bacterium. Classification (GTDB taxonomy): domain Bacteria; phylum Acidobacteriota; class Terriglobia; order Terriglobales; family Acidobacteriaceae; genus EB88. The sequence goes on along the minus strand of CAXSBB010000016.1, from coordinate 38,521 downwards.
CACGAAGAACACCAGCAAAATGGCAAAAACAACAAGCTCAAGTGTCAGGGTGTTGGTAATGGGGTGCCGCGGATGCGCAGGATGGATGCCGAACAGGTGCAGCAATGCATCAACCGGGCCGGCAAACAGCCCGTTCAAGAATCGGCTCAGAGCGTCGAGTAGGGGAAGCATCGTTCCTTCACTTGCGGAAATTTAGCATCGTGTTCCATTTACGACCGGATCAGCCGCGAGGCTTCAATCGCCAGTGCCAGTGCAGCCAGCGTAAGGCCGCCTAGCAGCGCATATACCGACCCGTGGAAACATCTCAGGCTACCATACAGAATCGCCGCGCCGACAAAAAGCCTCACGAAAAAGCCGACAATCACGCGGGTTCCGCCTGCTTTCTGCTGGTTGTCAAGCTTGCGCTGGATCAAGCTGATCAGTTTTTGCCACTCCCACAAGCCGCTGATAGAAATCAGCGCACCCACTAGCAGCAGCATGGCCGTTTGCCAGCCCGCCGTAGGTAGTAGAACCAGGAAGATCACAATGGACAGGATACCGACCAGCCGCATGGCACGGAACATGGCTGTACGCAGGTGCGCGTCGGTAATTTCGGTAAGCTGCGGAGTGGCTTCGTTCGCGGCTTCAGGCATCAGCGGCGGTGTGCTCACTGGTCACGCTCGGAAATTTTCTTTGGGTGATTTTCATCGAAGCCGAGCCCGCTTGTACCGGAGGTATCAGTTTCAGGATCAGGAGCCGTGGCGGACAGGAACCCGGGCGAGCTGACCATGCGGAACAACTGGATGAAGCCTGCAACCACACCCAGCACCAACCCCACCAGGAAAAACCAGTGCTGATGCGTAAACCTATCGATGAGGCCGCCCAGCACCCAGCCCACCAGCGCGGAGACCGGCAGTACAAACGCAAGCTGCGTCAGCTTTTCCGCTTTGACCAGCGCCTGCATGCTGCCCTGATTGCGGACGGGTTTCGGTTTGCCGGGTTGTGGTGTCATAGGCATGGTGTCTGCTTCCACTCTACCCACTCTACCAAGGTGTCGAGGGTATCGAGCCCGCTTATACTTAGAGTCTGAGCTGCAGCAGAACAAAGAAGTTGTGCGAGGAGCCGGCCTGGAATCATCCTTCGTTCAAAGCGGTTTCAGTGCGAATTGGGCAAGGCTGATTCAGGTTATTTCAGCCGGGCTTTGCCGAAAGACATCTAAAACCGGAAATTGTGTCGGTAAGATCGAATAAAGTCGCGGGTCCCGCACACCAAACTGTAGCTTCAATTGGAGGAACCATCCATGGCAACACCTGCCGCAAGTCCGCTTCGAGCCTACCATCGTGCCGCCGATCAAAGTTCAAGTGTGTCCTACATGGGAGCGGTGGTGGCTCTTTTAGCCAGAGGCGATGATACGGAAGGACGATTCACGCTTATGACGGGCGAGGTAAAGAGAGGCACAGAGCCGCCGCCTCATATTCATGAATGGGAACACGAGTTTTATTACGTCATAGACGGTGAAATGGAAGCGTACTGCGGTAGTGACGTATTTCATGTCCGCGCAGGCGAGCTTGTCTTTTTGCCTCAGGGGATCGCGCACGTCTTCCTCTGCAAAACTCCATCGATTCGCTTGCTCGTTCAAGCTCAGGCTGCGGGGGAGCATGCCGTCAGCTCCGACCGTTTTCTCCTACAGCTGGTTACTCCGGCCACTGGCGGAACCATGCCGGAAAACGCTATGGATGACGCAGTCACTGACCCGAATGCGGTTATGAGAATCGCGGAAGCAAACGGCATTCACTTCCTATCTCCGGACGAGGTAGCTGAAGCACTGCCGCGTTATCTAAAGACCGGCAAGAATTAAAGCCTGCGGTAAAACATCAATCGGTGTATGAGCAAGCTGTTTTCATATGGAAGACTCGCTGCTTTCGCGCCTTTTTATCACAAGATTTTGTGCGGGTTTTCTGTTTCATTGTTAAATCGCCGTTCGGCCCATACCTCATTCGCTCAAGGAAGTACACGTGTCCGATTCAGAGTTCGAGCGCAGCCTGCAGGAGCTTCGGCAGGAGAAGCTCAGGAAAATCACAGAGCTGGGCCAGGGAGCTTACCCCAACAGCTACAGATTTCAAAACACGCTTCCGGAGATCGTGAAGCAGTACGGCGATTCTTCGTCAGAAACGCTGGAGACGCCGCGCATTGAAGTTTCTGTTGCCGGGCGGCTGATGGCGATTCGCGGCCAGGGCAAGGCGGGCTTCGCGCACCTGCAACAGGGTGGCGTCCGTCTGCAACTGTATGTGCGGCAAGACGCGGTGGGTGAGGGGGGCTTTGCTCTGTACAAGCTGCTCGACATCGGCGACCACATCGGCGTAACCGGCTATCTGTTTCGCACGCGCACCAACGAGCTGAGCGTGCACGTGGAAACGCTTACTTTTTTGACGAAAGCCATGCTGGCGCTGCCGGAGAAGTATCACGGCCTGGCTGATGTGGAGCTGCGCTACCGCCAGCGCTACGTCGACTTGTTCATGAATACGGAGCTTGAGACAGAAGACGCCGCGCCTGCCGGGGCTGAAAACGCTCACAGCGAACATGACAAGCATGAGACGCGTGGTGAGCTTGAGGTAAGCGCAATCGCATCGGCACCGGTGACAGCTGCAACCGCGACGCCGGCGATCCGTGTGCGTGAGGTATTCGTCAAGCGGGCGCAGGTGCTGCGGGCATTGCGGCGATTCTTTGATGAGCGCGGCTACCTGGAAGTGGAAACGCCGATGATGCAGCCTGTCGCCGGCGGTGCCGCGGCCAAGCCATTTACTACGCACCACAACGCGCTCGACATGGACCTGTTTTTACGCATCGCGCCGGAGTTGTATCTCAAACGGCTGGTAGTCGGCGGCCTCGACCGCGTCTACGAAATCAACCGAAACTTCCGCAATGAGGGGACCTCAACGCAGCATAATCCTGAGTTCACAATGCTTGAGTTTTACCAGGCGTATGCGAACTATCACGATCTGATGGATTTGACGGAAGAGCTGGTCAAGTTTGTCGCGCAGGAGGTGAATGGGACGACCAAGACGCGCTTCAACGGGCAAGATATTGACTTGGCCAAGTGGCAGCGTTATTCCATGCGTGAAGCAATTATCGCGTTCTGGCCTGCACAGGCAGGTGCGGCTCCATCGCCGGACACGTTTGCTGATGCCGGACAAATGCAAGAGCTGGTACAAAGTTTTCGCGCAGCAAATATCTCGATTGATTTTCAGGTAGGCGAACCGATCGGCAAAACCATCGCAACCGTATTTGAGATAGTCGCGGAACCTCATCTCATCCAGCCGACCATCATCTACGACTTCCCTCTCGCCGTATCACCGCTCTCCAAGCAAAAGCCCGACGACCCGGAATGGGTCGAGCGCTTTGAGTTCTACATCGGCGGCTTCGAGCTAGGCAATGCCTTTTCCGAACTCAACGACCCCGCCGAGCAGCGCCGCCGCTTTGAGCAACAACTCGGCGAGCGAGCCCGCGGCGACGACGAAGCTCATGCCATGGACGAGGACTACATCCGCGCCCTCTCGTACGGCATGCCCCCCACCGCAGGCGAAGGCATCGGCATCGACCGCCTCACGATGATCCTGACTGGCGCGCGTTCCATCCGCGATGTGATTCTTTTTCCGCTGCTACGTCCGCAGCAATCCTCCTGAGGTATGTGTCGTCCTGAGTAAAACACGTAAACACTGTGTCATCCTGAGCGGAAACTGACGCGCGAGCGGAAACTGACGCGCAAGCGTCAGTTGAAGTCGAAGGACCTGCTTTTGCTTTTGACCTTTGCGCCTGTACCTAAGACAAGCAGATCCTTCGACTCCGCTGCGCTGCGCTCAGGATGATACCGGTGTAGGGCAAACTCCGTAAGAACATCTTTCATCGCTTCAAGATAACGCTCTATTGAAACAATACTGGTTTGTTCGAAAGGTTCAGCAGCCCTACTCTCCCAGCAAAAACCGGCGTGTGCTTTGCGCACGGCCTGTCGCACCGTCGCACTCGATCAGCGTCGCGCTCATGCGAGGGTCATCCTTGGCCTGCTCAAACCGCGCGGGCATGCCGGTAAGGAACCGGTGCAGCACCATGTCCTTCTCTACGCCGATCACGCTGTCGTATGGTCCACTCATGCCCACATCTGTCTGGTAGGCCGTACCGCCCGGCAGCACACGATCATCCGCCGTGGGCACATGCGTGTGGGTGCCCAGCACGGCAGTCACGCGGCCATCCAGGTACCAACCCAACGCCACTTTCTCGCTGGTTGCCTCGGCGTGGAAGTCGACCAGAATGACAGGTGCCGTGATCTGCTGTAGCAGCTTGTCAGCCGTGCGGAACGGGTCATCGTTTGACGCCATGAAGACCCGCCCCTGCAAGTTGATAACGGCGTACTGCTGCCCGCCGGCCAGCACACCCTGGTACCAGCCGAAGCCCGGCGTTCCTTCGACATAGTTGGCAGGGCGCAGCAGGCGGCGCGGGCGCTCGTGGCTTGCTGCATCGACGGATTGCAGGTACTCGATGATCTCGCGCTTGTCCCATACATGGTTGCCGGTGGTGAGCACATGCGCGCCAAGGTCGAACAATTCGTCGGCTGTTGACGGCGTTACGCCGAAGCCGCCTGCGGAGTTCTCCGCGTTGATCACCAGCAGGTCCACCGCTTGATCTTCAACCAGCGCCCGCAAGTGTTCGCGCACAATACGGCGACCTGCAAACCCGAATACATCACCTACAAAGAGAATTCGCAAGAAGCTTCCTGTTGCCAAACCGTGTAAGGGGGTGGGATGACGACTGATCCTAGCACAGCACATGCCGCCAAATAGTGAGTGATGGAACTACCCGAAGCTGACAAAAACTTCATCGCCGCGCACCTCAACCGGATACACCCCGACCACTGCCGATGGATCGTGATCTGCCCTGCCGGACTGAAGATCGAAGGCCCAAGCATGCCATGGGCACAGCACTTTGCCGTTCTCGAGCGTGCCTTCCGCCAGAGGGCCTTGCCGATGGGGGCAGATGTTGTCGATTGCAGAAATCGTGCCGCTACTGTTGGCGACACAAAGCTGGCGTCCGCTCACAGTAAATTCCTGTAGCGATCCTGATAGCGGTAGCTCGGCCTGTGTGCATAGCCTCACAAATGGCAAGTTGCTGGTCTCCCTGCCAACCATGGTACGGGCTAAGCTGGATAGAGGCGAATAGGAGAGACAGCATGAGCAATCGATTGAGCCGAGGTCCAGTCAAGCCTGTTCCCACTGTACCCAATGCAAAGCCGCTGACGAAGCCCATGCAAGCAAACCAGCTCACCGCATCCCGGGCAGTTCCCCGCAGCTGGATCTATGGAACACTAGGTGCCATTCTCGGCTTGGCGATGTTGGTAGGTGCCTTCTCCATGTGGGTTATCTTGCACAAGCGTTAAATGGATTTATCAAACGTTTACCCGTCTGAGTCCTTCAACCTGAGCTTTCAGAAGCTCCAGTTTCTTGTTCATTTCAAACGACATATCTGGAAATACTGTTTTCATGGTGTGAACTTGTAGTGTCCCTGCGGTTGCCTCGCTTAGCACTTGCCGGAAGTCGGTAGTGACCTTCAGATCACGACCCTCATTCAGCCGGTCGGCATCGAGTCCCGGCCATGCTCCGTACACTTTACCGCCTTGTACCGGCGCACCCAGTACCAGCATGACATTTGCATGACCGTGATCTGTGCCGCCGGTGCCGTTCTGCCGTACGGTGCGGCCAAACTCCGACATGGTGACAAGGACAACGTCGTCACCATCGCTGCCCATGTCGCGGCGGAAGGCAACCAAAGCATCACTCCACTCCCGCAGCCGTGCAGCCAACTGCCCGTTGGCACCACCTTGATTCTGGTGTGTGTCCCACCCGCCCATTTCGGCGAAGGCAACTTCTACTCCCAGGTTGGCCTTCATCAACTGCGCAATGCCCTTCATGCTCTCAGCAAATAGATTCTTTGCGTAGACGGCATCATGCGCGGGCTGGTACCGGTCCGGAGCGGAAGCGTGCAGCATGCGGATAGCCTCAAAGGTCTCCTTGCCGGTTCCGTGCAGCACGCTATTCACGCTGTCAGCGTACATGGCTGCAAAGCCGTCCAGAGCACCCTGGTTATGTACTCCAAAGTTATGGATGTCGCCGATGGCAATGGCAGGCACAGGACCTGCAAGTGTTCGGGATACACTCGTGCCCATGGAAATGGCACGGAACGCACTCTGAGGTCCCGAGGACGGAGACGCAGTCAATGCGCGGTTCAGCCAACCATCAGGTGTTGCTTTAACCCCAGGGGTGCCGCTTTCCATGTAGTCCTGTGCGTCAAAGTGCGAGCGTGTCGGGTCGGGCGAGCCGCAAGCGTGAACGATTGCAAGCTCCTTCGCATCCCAGAGCGGCTTGAGTGAGGCGAGTGCAGGATGCAGACCGAAGAAGCCGTCAAGGTCGAGCACATCCTTCGGCTGGATAGCAATAGAGGATCGCAGCTGATAATAGTTCTTCTCCCGGTATGGAACAACCATGTTGAGCCCATCTGCGGCACCACGCTGAAAGATCACTACCAGGCGCTTGCCGCCGTGCCGCAGGCCTTCTGTTTGCGCCAGTACCGCGCGGGTCAGCAGTGTCGGGATCATTGCTGTGCCTACTACCGCCATTGCGCCGCCGCGCATGAACACCCGCCGTGTGATCGCCATTGCAACTCTCCGCTTGTGGAAACTCGTTCAAGCGAAGAAAGTTGTAGTAAAAGCCGTCAGTATAAGAAGCTTAGTACTTAGCCAGCGATTCCATAGCGCGAAAAATACGCTCCGGCTGCGGCAGGATTTCATCTTCAAGCAGCGGCTGGTAGGCCACAAAGGTATCCATGCCTGCTACACGCCGCACGGGTGCGTCAAGCTCATCAAACAACTCATCGGCGATGCGCGCGGCAATCTCAGCGCCGTAACCCCAACTTTGCATATCCTCATGCGCTACCAGCACGCGGCTGGTTTTATGGATGGAGGTAGCGATTGCCTCCCAGTCGTAGGGGCTTAGTGTGCGTAGATCCAGCAGCTCCACTTGCAGACCCAGCTCACGCTCCGCACGCTGCGCCGCCTGCAATGCGCGCGGCACTACCGCACCATAGGTGATTACGGTCATGTCTGTACCCGCACGCACAATCGCGGCTTTTCCAAACGGGATGGTGTAGTCCGGCCCGGGATCGGTAGCGCGGCCATACGGCTCGCGGTACAGGCGCTTGTGTTCGAGAAACAGCACAGGATCGTCGCAGCGGATCGCCGTGCGCAGCAAGCCGTTCGCATCGAGCGCATTGGAAGGCATCACGACGCGAATGCCGGGCGTGTGGGTGAACATGACCTCGCCTGATTGCGAGTGGTAAATGGCGCCGCCGGTCAGGTAGCCGCCGATGGGGCAGCGGATCACCAGCGGTGCGGAAAAGGTGCCGTTCGAGCGCCAGCGCAGGTTTGAAAGCTCATTGCGCATCTGGTGCAAAGCGGGCCATATGTAGTCGAAGAACTGAATTTCCACTACCGGCTTCATGCCGCGCACGGCGTAGCCCAGTGCGCGGCCCACGATATTGGCCTCGGCAAGCGGTGAGTTGAAGACACGCTCCGAGCCGAAAGCGGTTTGCAGGCCGGCCGTAAGCTTGAAGACGCCGCCTTTACCCTTGAGCTTGCCCGCGCGCAGAGCCTCGTCGCGGCTGGCGTCGGCTACATCTTCGCCGTAGACAATGATGCGCTCGTCACGCTTCATTTCGCTGTGCAGGCAGCTGTTGATCAGGTCGGCCATGGTGCGGAGTTTGTCGGTTGCGGGAGCAGGCGTTGTAGCCAGCGAAGTACTGGTGGGGTCCAGTTGTTCGGAGTAGATGTGGAGCGGGATGCTGGCGATTGTAGGCAATGCCGCCGCAACGGCGCGGTCTGAAGCCTCCTGCACCTCGGCGTTTACGCCGCGCTCAAGCTGCGTCAAGGCAGCTTCGTCCAGCAAACCTCTATGTAGCAGCACCTCGCGGAAGCGCGGAAGCGGGTCGCGCAGGGCGTCTGCGGCAATCTCATCGGCGCTGCGGTATACCCGCTCGTCGTCCGACTCAGAGTGCGAGTAAGGCCGCACGACATGGCCATGCACAAAGGCCGGGCCATTGCCGGCACGGCACCAGGCCACGGCTTCGGTCAGTGCGGCATAGCTGGCGATGGGATCGCAGCCATCAACCTCAACAAAGAAAAAATTAGGGAAGTTCTGAACCAGCCGCGAGATGTTGCCGCCCGGCGTATTGACCTCAACGGGTGTTGAGATGGCGTAGCCGTTGTCCTCGATGACGTAGACCACCGGCAGCTTCTGGTTCGAGGCTGTATTGAGGGACTCCCAGAACTCGCCCTGGCTGGTTGAGCCTTCGCCGATCGACAGGTATACGACCTCATCGCCGTGGAAGGTGACATCTTTGAATGCGCGGTAGTCGCCCTCGTGCCTGGCTGCGGCTTCAGGATGGCGCGAGAAGTAGCGGCCTGCCTCGGCGCAGCCGATGGCGTGCAGGCACTGGGTTGCTGTTACAGAGGAAGTAGAAACGATATTGAGCCGAGGATTACCCCAGTGGCAGGGCATCTGGCGGCCACCGCTGGACGGGTCCGCAGCTGCTCCCACGCCTTGTAGAAAAAGCTCTTCCACGGTGGAACCAAGCGTTAGACATAGCGCCCGATCCCGATAGTAGGGGAAGAACCAGTCATAGCCGGGTCGGAACGCCATGCCCGCGGCTACCAGCAGGGCCTCGTGCCCGGCGCAGGAGATCTGGAAAAAAATCTTCTGCTGCCGCTTCAGCTGGATTTCACGGTCGTCTGTTCGCCGCGACAGCAGCATGAGCCGGTACATCGCAACGAGCTGCTCGGAACTCAACCCCGTCTCGGTTTCCTCAAACTGCACTGCCTGTGCTGCCGGCATAACGATCTCTCCCGCGGCCATGCATTGCTCCTCATGCCGCAGCTAAGGGCGGCTACCAAGCCAGTCTATAACTCCGCAGGCTGCCCCTGCAGCGGTACGCCGATGTCAGAAGCCGCGCATACGCTCTTTGACGGATTTTGCCAGCTTTTCTATCTCTTCACTCTTTTTGATGACAGGAATGGAAAGCTGCTCCTTGTTGCTTTTACTCACTTCATCGCGCAGCTGCCCTGCCAGCTGAAACAGCTTCTCCGTGTCGGCTATCAGCTGCCTTTGACGATCACTGTTGCGGCGCTCTGCTTGCTGCTCCTGCATCTGCGGGCTTATACCGGGGCCATTCCTGTCACGGTCACCATCCAGGCCGCTGTTGATCCCCTGCGGCGGTTCCGGTCCATTATGTTGCGCGGGGGCTGCCAATGCAGCCGCAGCCAGTACCAGAGTCATTACAGTGAGCAGACAAGCCTGCCTTCGCGGTAGTGCCGCTGCTACGCTGAACCTGTGAGACAAGTGCAGCCTCGATAAGCCTCTGAAACGCAATTGGTGTCGCATCGCATCCATCCCCTGCCTGCAAAGGAACTCTCCGCATGCCATTTCTGTTAGACGCAGCCACGGCTACCGGGCACTCGCACAAACTCAGTGATCTGCTTTCACCTGACTTGCTGTTCCGTGCCGCGCAGCACCTGCTGATCGATGTGCTGCCCAAGATTCTAATCGTTCTGGCGATTGCCTGGAGTTTGATCCGGGTGCTCAGCTTCTTTACGGACCGCATGGCCCGGGTTGCAGAGAAGCACGCGGCCTCGGCGACCCGTATCTCGCAGGCGCGTACCCTGTCTTCCGTACTGCGCGCTACCGGCATCGGGGTCATCGGCTTTTTGGCGGTGCTTGAAGTTTTACCTTTGATCGGCTTCAATCTGGGGCCGCTGCTGGCCTCAGCCGGGGTTGCCGGGGTTGCGATCGGGCTGGCTTGCCAGACGGTGGTCAAAGACTGTTTGAACGGCATGCTGGTGCTGGTGGAGGACCAGTACAACGTAGGCGATGTGGTAAAACTGGCTGGCCTTTCCGGGCAAGTGGAAGCCATGAGCCTGCGCAAGACCACGCTGCGTGATGGGGACGGCACGCTATATATCATCCCAAATTCGCAGATTACAACAGTAGCCAATATGACGCGGGACTACTCGGTTGCGACGATCAATGTGGATGTGGATTTTTCGGCGAATCCGGATGAGGTGATGAAGGTTCTGCGCGAGGCCGCGATGAGCGTGCGTAATGATCCGGCGTTTGCCGATGCTTTCCTGGCCGATCCGACACTGCTGGGTGTGGACGCCATCAAGGGCTCGCAGGTAACGTACCCGATTGTTCTGAAGACTCGCGCTAACCAGCAGTGGGGTGCCAAACGTGAGCTACAGCGCCGTATCCGCATCGCGCTGCTTGAAAACGATATGCTGCCGGGTGACCCAAATCGTGTGTATAACATGCACCTGCCGCCCACGCAGGTGGCGCAGGGCGCAGGCAAAAACGACAGCGTGGCGCAGCACGCGCCCGACCCGACTACGCTGAAGCCGCAAGAGGTGAATCCGTTTACGGGGGAGGGGTTGTGAGTTCATACTGCTATACCTAAGAAGTAAATAGTTAGTGTTTACATTGCGTATAAGATTTTCTATTTTCTTGCCTGACATTGCACTTATACAAACTTTAGGAGCTAAAATTGAAACAATCTCTTTTAACCCACGATGTGTATTTCTACGTAGATGCAGATGGGGAGAGGAATTTTCCATCTGCTGACGCTGTTCAGCAAGATGCTGAACGCGGTATACATACCATCCTTGTTCTTGATGCTAATGTGTGCCTTGAACTAGCAACCTATGCTCAAGGACAGAAGGATGCCAAAAAAGATTTTGATGCTCGTCATTTTCTGCTCTCTGTGGAACTCGCAAAATTGGATGTAGCACCGCTTCTGGGTTGCATGGAGCTAGCAGCTCACAAGAATTGTGACAGCATTGACCTAGCAAAGTTCTCGCAGCTTGCAACAAATGTTAACAGAGCTCTAAACCAAACTGAGTGGTCGCTAGCGCATGGGCATCTTCCGGGTACAGGTCAAATATTTAAGCCAAAACAAACTCCAGAATTGACATCATTTTATCCATTATTACGTTATTTCTACTGCGCTTTTTGAAAATTGCTCAAGTTCGGGCAAGAGGAAGTCTACAGGGTCGTGCAGTTAACAACTATATAGAATTCTTTGACTGGTGCGAAAAGATGGAGTGCCACGTAGGAATACTTTCTCAAGCCGCTGCCTTAATATTTGGCGGCTCGCATAACGTAGATAGCCTAATTAAAGTGACAAGAAAGAAAAGTATTCTTGATGCATGTTGGGGAGCAGCCTGGGATGCATGGTACTGTTGGATGGTCCAAAATCTACTTAGAGTAATCAAGGTTGATGGCATTTTGAGTCATGCAATATTTGTTACGCATGATGCAGCATCAGCTGTTGTTGCGAGCCAATGTTTGCCTCGAGCAATATTCGCGCGCAGAGGTGAACCTTTTCTCTCTGCATCTGAGGTGAGACTGGACGCACCTTACTATGCTGGCAAAGAACAACGCTTAATGCATGAAATTCAAAAACGCAAATCATTCGATGTCACCCGGCGTCGCATTATGCGCAATATCGATTGGGTGCCCAATGAGCATAAGCTCAGGCAAGAACGAGTTGAAGTCGAAATATTAGCTTTGGAAAAAGAACTCTATTAAGCTGCTTCCAGTGGATGAAGTCATAAGAACCTTACGCTAGTTTAATCACGTAGTGCCCTTTCGTTGCAAATAGCTTTTCTTAACTTGGGCATAGAAGACATTAACAGTTATGACCCTCATGAACCATGCTCTTCAGAGTTTGGCCATCTGCAGTAAAGCCATGATCGCCTGCAAACCTGAGCGTGGCTTCCACGGCTCTGTGTCGTTGGTTTTGGTCAGCAAGTTCCTGGGAAAGCTTCTCTGCTATAAAAATGGACACTTAGACATCCAGCTCCAAATCGTACGCTTGCACCTATAATGCGAGTTCATCGGGAATTGTGATAGTGATCTGCATGTGTGAAAGGTACCAGCGATAGTGAAGCTTCTGCTATTTAAGCTCCTTGCAATGCAACCAGCAATGCTTCCGCATCGCGCACAGGCGGTAGACAAGATGCACCTTTGCACACCACTGCGAAGCTCCCTACCTCGGTGAGCTGGGGCAGGTGCGGTAGCGTTTCAGCTAACACCGGCGGCAGTGCTTCAGCTGTTACCTGCGAGCGACGAAGCCGCAATACACTTTTGTTGACGCCGAAACGCGCGGTCGCGGATATAGCCAAGTGCCTGGCTGCCTCATCTTCGCCGATAATAACCACCTGCACCGGCGGCAGCAGCAGCCTTTCCAGCGCCAGCCCAAAGCTCGATGCATACAGGCCGTACTGCGTCACGATCCCCCCGAAACACTCCAGGGTGTCTTCAGCAAGTTCGCGCAACTCTTCGTCACCGTTAAGCCCGTAAAGACGCAGCAATGCGGCGGCTGCCACAGGGTTGCCGGCCGGGGTCGGCGCGTCTTGAAGCGGCTTGCGGCGGGTACCCAGCACACCTAACGGCTCGCCTGCACCCGGTTGTGCGTCAAAAAAGCCGCCGCCGGTACGATCGGCGAAACGCTCGACCATCGCGCCCCCGATTGCAGAGGCCGCCGTGTAGTAGCCGAGCTCGGCAGTTGCCTGCCAGCCGTCCAGGCAGGCATGAACTATAAAAGCGTAATCCTCCAGCAGCCCGGGCGCGGGTGCAGCCAGCGTATGGCCATCAGCGTAGGCGATGACGTGCTTCAGCTGCCCCGTGGAAGCGTCCCAACCCTCTTGCAGCAGGCGGTCGAGCGTGCGCAAGGCGAACTGGCGAGGAGCGGGGCGCTCCAGCGCCTCTGCCGCAGACAGGTAGGCGGAGATCCCCATGGCATTCCAGCCGGTGTATACAGTGCGGTCAATAAACGGTGTAGGCCGGGCGTTGCGGGCGGCTAGAAGCCTGGCGTGAGCCGAGCGCAACAATTCTGCGGCAGGCTCCGGCTCCAGACCGGCTGCCGCTGCAACTTCCGCAAAGGGCCGGGGCACGTGCAGCACGCACTTCAAGAGGTTGTGGTGCATATCACCGTGCTCGCGTACGTTGTAATACGCGACAGCCAGGCGCAGCTCGTCAGGATAGCTGCCGAGCACCTCTTCGACCTCGGCGAGGGTCCAGGTAAAGTAGTCGCCGTCGTCATCGAGCGTGATGTCGGCGTCTTGCGAGGCAAAGAAACCGCCGCGCTCGCGGTCCGTGAGCGTTGTATCCATCCAGCGCAGGATGTCGAGCGTGATACGCGCAAACTCCGGTTCTACAAAGGTCTGGAAGCCGTGCGCGTAGTTCGCCAGCAGCCCGGCATTGTCGTACAGCATTTTCTCAAAATGCGGTACGATCCAGCGCTCATCCACTGAGTAGCGATGGAAGCCGCCGCCCAGCTGGTCGTACATGCCGCCGCGCGCCATCGCCTCAAGCGTAAATACCGCCGCATGCCGCGCGTCGGCAGCGCCGGTGCGTGCGGCCACGTCCATCAGCAGATCCAACGCCGCAGGGTGCGGAAACTTGGGTGCCGTACCGAAGCCGCCATGCTCCCCGTCAAGCGAGCCGATGGCACTGCCGACCAATGCGTCCACGAGTTCAGGACCCAGCGAGCCGGAACGCCCGGAGAAGCTTTCGCCATGATCGATTGCCGCAAGCACCTGCGAGGCGGTTGCGTCGAGCTCCTTGCGCCGCTCCTTCCACACCCCGGCCATGGTTTCAAGTACGCGCTTGAAGCCGGGCCTTCCATAACGGTCGTCGGGTGGAAAGTACGTGCCGCCAAAGAACGGGCGTCCATCGGAAGTGAGGATTGCCGTCAGCGGCCAACCACCCTGCCCAGCCATGGTCTGCACGGCCGCCTGGTAGCGCGCATCCACATCGGGGCGCTCATCCCGGTCCACCTTTACCGCGATGAAATACTGATTGACGACCTCGGCGAGGGCAGGATTCTCGTACGATTCGCGGTCCATGACGTGGCACCAGTGACACCATACCGCGCCGATATCGAGCAAAATCGGCTTGTCCTGCCGCTTGGCGAGCGCAAATGCTTCCGGCCCCCACTCGTGCCACTGAATAGGCTGGTGCATGGCGGAGCGCAGGTATGCGGAGGCAGCGGAGCCGAGGGCGTTGGTGGCGTGAATCGGGGAGTGGCTCATAGACTGCCTCAAGTGTAGCGGGTACAGGCAGTTGCCACCTTTGTAACTGCTCCTCTGCTTACCTTGAGCCCTATCTTTTGAGAAATTAAGCTTGCTAGCTACAACAGAAATCGACAAACAACTGTAGAAGACATGCGTTTGTTGGCAAATGAATCTAAAGAAGCACGGCCTTGTACCTTGTTACTCACCCGGTTACTCGCTGTACTACTCCAGGACAACACGGAAGTAACATGGCGCTGACAAGCAGAAGTGCGTATATTTTGCTAAGTTTGACACATAGTTCAAAGATACATGCGTCTGCCGTACAGATTTACATTCCCCATCCCGACAGGACCTACAGTTCCCATGTTTCTTCGCTTGCAATACGAACCGGTGTACTTGTTGCCCACATGCTGCCTTGTACTGATGAGGGACTGTCATCCCGGTTGCTGCCAATCGACACAAACGGTAGAACTACGTAAATGATGAGGCCGGCATACCCCCGCATCGCCTCCCTTGACGGCATACGAGCCTTGGCGGTCGGTACAGTCATCGCCTGCCATCTTGCGCAGCGCTTTCCATTGCGAACCGCGATCCTACCGCCGATTGACGGTGTCCAGATCTTCTTTGTGCTGAGCGGCTTCCTCATCACGCTGCTGCTGCTGCGGGAACAGGCGGATACCGGCGAGATCGATCTTCCATCGTTCTATAAGCGGCGCATCTTGCGTATCCTGCCGCCGTTTTACATCTATCTAGCGTTTGTGGGACTTCTCTGCGTTTGCACAGCCCAGGCGATTCCGTGGGGGTCATTGCTCAGCGCAGGGTTATTTGTAAGCAATGTCGATCCGCACGGCGCTTCCCTGTTCACCAGCCATGTATGGTCGCTTGCCGTGGAAGAGCAGTTTTACCTGCTTTGGCCGTTGCTGCTGGTTCTGCTGCTACGCCACGGTGGACGGCGCCGGGCGTCACAGGCCGCAGTGGCATTGATACTGTTAAGCCCTGTATTCCGCATTGCATTCACAGTGTTTCCTATGGGTGCGCTGTCGCACCACCAGGCTGTACTGCTGCCTACCCGCATGGATAGCCTTTTTTCAGGTTGCCTCATTGCGCTGTTGATTGAGAACAAACGCTTTGAACGGCTATACGGGCTTGTCAGCAGGTACTGGTGGCTGGCACCGGTGTTTCTACTGCTGGTGTCTCCGTTTTTGCGGCTGGGGCTGGGCAATGCTTATACCTTCACAGTGGGTTACACACTGGAGTCACTGGCAGCTGCCTACTTCGTCCTATGGGCCACGAGGAACCCAATGGCAGCTGTGGGCCGCATGCTGAACTGGAAGCCGCTTGTATTGGTAGGCCTGGCCTCCTACAGCATTTACCTGTACCAAATGCCTTTGATACAGGCGGGCAGCGGTATAACCTGGGACAACAGTCCAGAGCGCATTGTATTCGCAGTTTTCGTAGC
The DNA here is from genome assembly GCA_964235655.1 of uncultured Acidobacteriaceae bacterium. GTDB lineage: Bacteria > Acidobacteriota > Terriglobia > Terriglobales > Acidobacteriaceae > EB88. The sequence continues at coordinate 22,916 of CAXSBB010000016.1, read as the reverse complement.
TGGGTTACTGTCTTTCTACCTCATTGAGCAGCCCATAGCTCAGCTGCGCAGGAAGCTTGCGGAGCGAAGCGCCAAACACACCCAACCGGATGTTTCGCCTTTGGAGAAGAGCGGGAAGCCTGTCCACGCGGCATAGGGACTCAGGCAGCTGACCGGCTACCCAGCTTAGCCTCGAGTAAGCGGGGCACGATCGCTGAGCAGATGTTGAATCCATAACCTGCTGTAGCAGTTTCCATATGTTTCCTGACCGGGGCGTCTCTGGCGGCGATAACTGCGTCTAGTGAGCTGAAGGAAGTGGAGACTATGGCATACCAAGGCACCCCTACAGCAGCAGTGGAAGAATCCGCGCATACCGCAACACTTGAGCGCATTTGGAACCGCGAGGCAAATATCGGCATTGTCGGTATGGGTTATGTTGGGCTGCCGCTTGCACTTCTCTTCTCTGAGCAGCAGTTTCCTGTGACCGGTTTCGATATCGACCCGGTAAAGATTGACACTCTCAATGCAGCAGGGTCGTACATCATCCGCATTCCAGGCACGGAGATCGCTGCGGCGCAGCGCGCCGGTTTTCAGGCGACGGCAGACTTTACATCGGTGCGTGCTATGGATGTCGTCATCATCTGTGTGCCGACACCTTTGTCGGAACACCATGAGCCGGATTTAAGCTACATCGAGCAAACCGCGCGCTCACTGGCACCGCACTTGCGCTTCGGGCAGTTGATTGTGCTTGAAAGCACAACCTATCCGGGGACCACCGAGGAGGTGCTGATCCCGCTGCTGGAAGCAGGTGCGCCGAACGGCTTGAAAGCCGCGTGTGAAGGCGAGAACGGCTTCTACGTGGCGTTTTCACCGGAGCGTGAGGACCCGGGCAATGATGAAGTGGCTCGCCGCGATATCCCGAAAGTGATCGGTGCCTACGGCAAGCCTGCCGGCGAGCTGGCAGCGGCCTTGTACGGGACCATTTTCAACCGGACTGTGCCGGTCTCGTCGCCGGCAGCTGCCGAGATGACCAAGCTGCTTGAAAACATCTATCGCTGTGTCAACATCGCGCTTGTCAATGAGCTGAAGCAGCTGTGCCAGCGCATGGGCATCGACATCTTTGAGGTCATTGAGGCAGCCAAAACCAAACCCTTTGGCTTCCAGGCGTTCTACCCCGGTCCGGGGCTGGGCGGCCATTGCATTCCGATCGACCCGTTCTATTTATCGTGGAAGGCAAAGCAATTTGGGTTCCGCACCAGGTTCATCGAGCTGGCCGGCGAGGTGAACGAAGCGATGCCTTATTACGTGATCGATCAGACCATGGAGGCACTCAACCAGCGCCGCAAGCCGCTTAACGGATCGAAGATTTTGGTGCTGGGCTTGTCGTACAAGCGCGACATTGATGACTTGCGCGAGTCGCCTTCGCTCCCGATTATCGAGATGCTGCGCGCGCGGGGGGCCCAGGTCGCCTACAACGATCCCTACTTTGCCCATGTAGGGCATGGCCGCCACTACGACCTGAACCTCGACTGCGCGCCGCTGACAGGCCTTGCCGAGTACGACTGTGTGCTGATTGCGACCGACCATTCGGAGTACGATTACGCGCGTATTGTGCGCGAGTCACAGCTTGTGATTGACACACGCAACGCAACGAAAGGTATCGAGAGTAATACGATCGTGCGCTGCTGAGGATTGTCGGCGCCGCGGCTGCGGTAGTCTTTCTTTGAGCGCCGGCGCACCGGCGCTGGAGACTTGCCTTGGAAGAGTTCCCACGTCTTGCCCGCTTGCCCGCTTACGTATTTAACATCACCGGCGAGCTGAAAGCCTCGGCTCGCAAGCGCGGTGAAGACATCATCGACTTCGGTATGGGAAACCCGGACGGTGCCACGCCGAAGCATATTGTCGACAAGATGGTTGAAGCGGCGCAGCGGCCGGAGACCCATCGCTATTCGCTTTCAAAAGGCATTCCGCGCCTGCGCAAAGCTATTGCCAATTGGTACGGCAGACGCTACAACGTGGATATTGACCCTGCCACGGAGGCGATTGTCACCATCGGTTCCAAGGAAGGGATTGCGCATTTGTGCATGGCGACGCTCGACAAGGGCGATGTCGTGCTGGTGCCAAATCCCAGTTACCCTATCCATATCTATGGCCCGGTCATTGCCGGCGCGAGCATTCGCTCTGTCGCCATCCACGATACTGATACGTTTCTAGCGGAGCTTGAACAATCCATCCCGCTGATGTATCCCAAGCCGAAGATGCTGATCCTGAACTTCCCCGCGAACCCGACGACGCAGTGCGTGGATCTGAGTTTTTTTGAGCGCGTGGTCGCATTGTGTCGCGAGCATGGCATTTACCTGGTGCACGATTTGGCTTATGCCGATATCGCGTTTGATGGGTACAAGCCTCCATCCATCCTGCAAGTTCCAGGGGCCAAGGACATCGCGGTTGAGTTTTTTACGCTCTCAAAAAGTTACAACATGCCCGGCTGGCGCGTGGGCTTCATGGTCGGCAATGCAAAGCTGGTAAACGCGCTGGCTCGGCTTAAAAGCTATTGCGATTACGGAACATTTACGCCGCTGCAAGTCGCGTCCATTCTTGCGCTTGAAGGCCCGCAGGAGTGTGTTGGGGAGATTACTTCAATCTACGAGAAACGCCGGAACTGCCTGGTCTCCGGTTTGAACAAGATGGGCTGGCAGGTAGCTTTACCCAAGGCCACGATGTTTGTATGGGCACCGGTACCGCAGGTATATCTCACCGGTGAGTACGAGGGTGAAGCGGCGCAGCCGCTTGCGTCGCTTGACTTCTCCACACGCTTGCTGCGCGAGGCGAAAGTCGCAGTGTCGCCGGGTATCGGTTTCGGCGAGTACGGGGATCGGCATGTGCGCTTTTCACTGATCGAGAATGAAGAGCGTACGCGGCAGGCACTGCGTTGCATGCGGCAGATGTTTGCGCGGGATGGTGTGATAGAGCTGGTGCTTTCGAGTTGACGAAAGAATGTGTGGTTAGGAATCATGCTTGATTTAAGTTCATCCAAGCTCAGCAGCATATGAAAACAGGATTGTTTTAACAATCAACATGCAGCATAGGTGCGCAAGCAAAGCCTGCTCCCTCCCATTGTCGGTCTTTCTGAGCGACTGTTTTCAAAGGACTAAGCTTCTTGAAACGCAGCGCGGGCGATCATGCGGCTGGTGGAAAACCCTTCCACAATCGGCACGATCTTGACTATGCCGCCCCAGCTACGGACTTCTTTGGCACCGACTACGGTATCCTCCACGTAGTCGCCGCCCTTCACAATCACATCCGGCTTGATTGCGATGATGAGTGCCAGCGGCGTGGGCTCGCTGAAGACGATTACCGCATCCACAGCGGCGAGTGCGGCCAGCACCCGTCCGCGGTCACGCTCCGACACTACAGGCCGCGTGGGCCCCTTGAGTTCGCTGACAGACGCATCGCTATTGATAGCGACAATGAGCCGGTCTCCTTGCCTGCGAGCGTCCTCCATCAGCGTGATGTGGCCCACATGCAGCAGGTCAAAACAGCCGTTGGTGAAGACGATGCGCTGCCCCTGGGAGCGCCAGGCATGGACGCGAGTTTGTAACCTGTCCAGCGGCAAAAGCTTTTCGGAGGCTTGCAGCTCAATCTCCGGCATCAGGTTTGTAATGAGCTCGTTGCGCGTGATGGGCACTGTGCCCACCTTGCTGACAACGATACCGGCAGCGATATTTGCAAGTGCTGCGGCGGCTTCAATCGGCAGCCCGCTTGCAAGCGAAAGAGCAAGCGTTGCAATTACCGTATCGCCCGCGCCGGAAACGTCAAACACTTGCCGCGCGACTGCGGGAAACGTACGCGTACCATTCGCGCTAACTACCGCTATTCCCTTCTCGCTCAGCGTAACTGTCAGGTATTCGAGGTCAAGCGAAACCACCATAGCTGCCGCGGCAGCAAGCAGCGGCTCTGTCTCTCCGGGCGCGATGCCGGTTGCGTTTGCAAGCTCCTGTAGGTTGGGGCAGATGGTCGTTGCGCCGCGATAACGGCTGAAGTCGCGGTGCTTGGGGTCTACCAGCACCGGGACGCCGGCTGCGCGCGCCGCATCCATCACCACGCGGCAAACTTCCTCGGAGAGAACACCCTTGGCGTAGTCGGAGAGCACAACGGCACGCACAGTCGGCAGAGCCAGGCGTACGCTCGCAAGCAAAGTGTCATACGCCTCCTGCGGATAACCCTTTGTGGTCTCCACATCAAGCCGTAAAATCTGCTGCCGTCCGCCCAGGATACGCAGCTTGGACGTGGTAGGGTAGCCCGCAACAGGAGTCAGCTGCACCGTAACACCTGCTTGGTCGAGGCAAGCTTCCAGGGTGGCACGCTCCTCATCCTGCCCCGTAAAGCCGCAGAGTGTAACTTTCGCGCCCAGCCCTGCAATGTTCATCGCCACATTGGCCGCGCCGCCCGACTGCTCACTGCGGTGCGCCATGCGTACTACCGGCACCGGTGCTTCGGGCGAAATCCGTTCCACATCGCCCCAAATATAGCAATCGAGCATGACATCGCCGACCACCAGGACGCGCGTCTCGCGCCAGTCGCCTTCAATGCGCGATACGATCGCGTGCAGGTCATCCATCATGGCTGCTCACGTTATATCGTCGGCAACAGGTTAGCTCTACCCAGTCGCACAGCATATGGCCGCACACAATGTGACCTTCCTGCACACAGTCCGTATCGCGTGCAGGCATTACGCAAACACTGCTTTGGCGGTTCGTTCCGTCGTCATGCGTTTCTCGCGGCTCTCAAGCTTTCGCTATGATACCCCGTGTGGACAACGCTCAAAGCTACGCAGGTATCCGAACTGTATTTCTCGACCGGGACGGCGTATTGAACCGTAAAGCGGCGGAAGGCGAGTACGTATCGCGTTGGGACCTGTTCCACCCGCTGCCGGGCGCGATCCAGGCAGTACGGCGATTGAACGAGGCGCGCCTGCCTGTATATATAGTGACCAATCAGCGCGGTGTGGCGCTTGGGTTGTACACCATGGACGATGTGAACCGGTTGCATATGCGATTGCAGGAGGAGATGCGCTCGCATGGCGCGCACGTGGACGGCATCTTTGTGTGTCCGCATGATAAAGGCGTGTGTGGCTGTCGCAAGCCGAGGCCGGGATTGTTCGAGCAGGCACAGGCGCTGCACCCGGAGGTTGACTTCAAGCTGAGCGTGATGGTGGGCGACACGCTCTCCGATATGGAAGCCGGGATACGCCTCGGCATGCGTACCATCTTCATTGATGACGAACCGGAGCGGCAAAAAGCCGGTGCGGAGGCAGCGCGGGGAATGGCTGGAGCGGTGTGCGGGTCGTTGATAGAAGCGGTTGCAGTGCTTGTATAAGTACTTTGCGCCGGAATTGAGTGATGCGCCCGTATAAAGATTATGGTTGACTGAAAGCAGCCTGGAGGCAAGCTTATGCCTGAAGTTGAAGAACCTATCGCGCAAGCACCTCACGGAAACCCTTTCCTTCAAGGTAATTTCGCTCCCGTTCAGGTCGAAACCACTGCGTTTGACTTGCCTGTGAAAGGCCATATTCCAGAAGAGCTGGAGGGTCGGCTGCTTCGCATCGGGCCCAACCCGGTAAGCGTGCCGAATGAGGCTGCTTACCACTGGTTCATGGGTTCCGGTATGGCGCACGGGCTGCGTTTGCGTGGAGGTAAAGCGGAATGGTACCGAAATCGCTTTGTTGTTTCTGAAAGTATCGCCGGGACACTGGGACATCCCGGACTGCCGGGCCCCCATAACGGGGACCGCGACAACATGGCGAATACCAATATTCTGGACATGGGCGGCCGCACATACGCCATTGTCGAGGCGGGTAGCCTGCCGGTGGAACTAAGCTACACACTTGAGAGTGCTGCCCGGTCAAGCCTGAACGGTACATTGAGCCACGGCTTCTCAGCACATCCCAAATACGATCCGGCAAGCGGCATCTTCCATGTGATGACCTACCAGCCGGGCTTGCAGGCGCTAAGCTACCTGGTTGTGGATGGGGATGGCCGCTCCCGCACCGTTGCGGAGATAGCCGCCCCGCATTGCCCCATGGTGCATGACATGGCGTTTACTGCCACCAAGGCCATTGTGCTGGATCTTCCCGTCACCTTCGATCCCAGAAACCCCGGCTTTCGCTTTTCCTGGAATGAGCAGCGTACGCCGCGAATCGGCCTTGTACCGCGCAATGGCGACCTTGCGGGTCTACGCTGGATTGAAGCACCATCCTGCTTTGTATTCCACGTCATGAACGCCTTTGACGAGGGCAACACAGTGGTCATGGATGTCGTTCGCCATCCCCGCACCTTCGACAAGAAGCAGAGGGGACCAAGCCAGGGCGACCCCAAGCTGGTTCGCTGGCGGCTTGACCTTGGGACAGGCACATTGCATGAGACGGTGCTTGAAGAACGTGGATGTGAGTTTCCACGGTTCAACAGCGCCTTCGGAGGCCGGGAGTACCGCTACGGCTACACCACTGCCGTGGGAGAAAGTGCGCGCATAGGTCCTGCGTACAAACACGACATGACCACCGGGCAAACTGAAATACACGATTATGGCGCGGGATGCATGACGCTGGAACCTGTGTTCGTGGCGCGCCAGGGAGCGACAGCCGAGGACGATGGGTGGATTTTATCGTATGTCCATAACGGTGAGCGCGATGCTTCGGACGTTGTAATCCTGGACGCGCAGGGCTTTTCCGGCGATGCGGTGGCAACGATCTCGCTGCCGGTGCGGGTGCCGTTCGGGTTCCATGGGAACTGGGTGCCGGACCAAGTTTGATGTGGTTGTACGCGAAATTAAAAGATTAATCGTCAGCTTTGTTCAAAGTAGAGAATATTTCGACTGGTTATGTCTTGGGAGACCACAAGAGCGGCAGCTTTTGATCGGAACTTATGCGCTCATTACATGAAGGGCATTTAAGCCAAAATGTCAGATAAAAGGTATAGGTCGCAACCGCTATCGACCAAGCTAAACAGAGCGATAGAGAATCGACAGCAAACCAACTATGAGAGGCTGGAAAGTATCTACTGATTATAAATACATCCATCCCAAAAGGAGCAAGAGCAAAAATCTTGTACCCTTTCATGAGAAATGTACGTCTTTTTGCGAGAGACGCTATCTCCGGCACATCATCAAGGCTTGCAATTACTTTTCCGTTCCCTGCTGTGTAGACCTTTGGTAAAGGGGTATTGAGCCACGACATGGTCGCCCTCATGTAAAATTTGTGTAGATTAAATTATGGTGAGTGTCTCAAAAGTCTCTTTAACGCCATTTTCAAGAGAAACAAAGGTTTGGTCGTAGCCAGCCTCCCGCAGCGCATGCAGGTCGGCTTCCGTAAAGTGTTGATACCGCGCGTCAAGATCCTGTGGAAACGGGATGTACTCGATCGGCACCTTGCCATGGACCTGCATAAGAGCGCGGGCGACCTCATTGAATGTACGCGATACACCGGAGCCAGCATTCACAATAGCCTGGTACTTCTTGCGTTTGTCCACCGCGACGCCGACACCGGCAAAAAAGAGGTTCAACCGGCACAGGTCGCGCACGTAGACAAAATCGCGGCGCTGCTCACCGTCCGCGTAGCCGCCCGAGCCTGCAAACAGGCGCACCTTGCCGGTCTCTAGCATCTGCTTGGTGAAGTGGTGAATGACCGAAGCCATGCGGCCTTTATGCTGCTCGTGCTGGCCGTAGACGTTAAAGTAGCGCAGTCCGACCACAGTGGTGGGTACAGCGCCCTTCTGAAACAAGTCGCGGACGTAGTGGTCAAAGACCAGCTTCGAAAAACCGTATACGTTCAACGGTCTTTCATTGGCGTGAGTCGGTGAGAACTTGCCCGGACCGCTAAGACCATAGACTGCAGCAGTGGAAGCAAATACCAGCGGTGCGTCCATAGCGATGGAGTAGCGCAGCACCTCTTTAGAATAGGTGAAATTGTTGTCCATCATGTACACGCCGTCATCGACCAGCGTGTTGGAGCAGGCGCCCTGGTGGAATATCGCTTCTACACGAGGCAGCCCAAGCGAGCCAACGACTAGCGCACGGCGAAACTCGTGCTTGTCCATGTAGTCGACGAACTTGGCACCGTGCAGGTTGAGCGACTTGCGCGAATCGGCAAGGTTATCGACAACAAGGATGTCGGTGATGCCCTCACCGTTCAATTCATGGACAAGATTGCTGCCGATAAAACCGGCTCCGCCGGTAACGATGTACATGGTTGATACCTTTAAGCAATGCTTTATGCGGCATGAGCTCGCAATGCGCTTATATTTGCTTTGCCGCTAAAACCTGCTCATACAGGGTATACACCTGGTCCATGGAACGTTTGACCGTGAAGGTTGCCGCATGAACGAGCCCTTCCCGGCGCAGCTGTTCGAATCGGGGAAGCGCCTGGAGGATTGTCGCAGAGGCGGCTTGATAATCAGTGGGTTCAATCAGAATGGCTGCGCGGCCACCTACCTCAGTCATAGGTGGCCGGTTGGTAGTGGCTACTACGCAGCCGGAGGCTTGAGCTTCCAGAATCGGCCAGCCGAAGCCTTCCTCCAAGGACGGATATAGAAATAAGAAAGCACCGCTGTAGAGGGCGCGTAATTCCTCGTTTGTAACTTGGCCGCAATCGGTGATATCCCGCGCATGGCCGCTAACCGTTACTGCTTGGGCTAGCTCCCTGTCCCAAGACTTACCGCAGAGCAGCAATTTGGTTTGTTGGAATCGAGGGTCACGTTTCAGCTCCGTAAAAATAGCAACTACGGCCCGCCGGTTCTTGTACCAGGAGTTGCTACCGACATGAAGTATGTACTCCGACATAGTCTCCAGGTTGCGTGCGGCTAAAAATTTTTCTGTTTCCGCTTTGTCTACCGGGTGGTACGGCCAGTTGAGGGGGTTGTACACAAGCGTGAGCATGGGTGGCTGATTGCCGCACAGCTCTTTGACGTCTTCCATAGTTTTTTGAGAAACGCAAAGAAGGTATTGCGCGTGTTTGAGCCCATTAGCAATCCAGCGCTGTAACCATCTGCCGGTAAGCCCCACGTGGATCTGAGGAAAACGACCTTGTGCGGCAAATACGGCCAACAAATCATGACAGGTGATAATGCAAGGTTTGGTGCCGGCACAAGATGCATACATGGAGTTGGAGTGATCGCAGATGTGAACGACATCGGCATTTCGGGCATGTTTTCTCAGGAAGACAGGAGCCAGCAAATACTTATCAAAGTATGCGGCCCATTTGCCCAAAGAACCCCGGCGTCCTGTAAGCCGGGTGACGATGACAGGCGGGTGGACAATCGAAATGTCAACACCCTTTGCCTGAAGCTCGCTAAACAGAAGGCGTGCATACCGCAACATGCTTTCCTGCTCATCGGGCAAGTAGTTCGAGATGAGAAGGACTTTCATCAGTATAAATTGCGTTCCTCTGGGGTTAGCGGGGCAAGTTTTTTGGTGGAACATGCCCGGCGTCTGGCGAGGAATAGTCCTGTTGATACTCCGAAGACAATGCTGATCCCATGAAAGCGCCAATTTCAGGCGCGCTTACTAGCGCCCTACCGGAGCGAGCACCTGGCTTTCAATCCATGCGTAAGTTTTCGCCATACCGTCACGCAGCTTGATAGAGGGCTCCCAGCCAAGGTACTGCTGGATCAGCGTGTTGTCAGAGTTGCGGCCGTTAACGCCCTTGGGAGCGCCAAGGTTATAGTTACGCTTCAACTTGATGCCTGCAATATCTTCCACGATATCGACCAGTTGGTTGATGGTGACCAATTCGCTTGAGCCGAGATTGATAGGCTCCTTGATGTCGCTTTCGAGGATGTCGCGTGTACCTTTGGTGCAGTCGTCGATATACATGAATGAGCGCGTCTGGTGGCCGTCACCCCAGATTTCAATCTCATGCTTACCGCTCTGCTTGGCTTCAATTACTTTGCGGCACATGGCTGCCGGAGCCTTCTCTCGACCGCCCTCATAGGTGCCCAGTGGACCGTACACATTGTGGTACCGAGCGACACGGGTCGTTAAACCGAAATCTTCCTCAAAGTGGCGACACATACGTTCAGAGAACAGCTTTTCCCAGCCATAACCATCCTCCGGCAATGCCGGGTATGCATCTTCTTCCTTGAGCGCTACTACATCCGGGTTGGTTTGCTTGTCCCCGTTGTACACACAAGCGGATGAGGAGAAAAAAAACCGCTCCACGCCTGCTTCTCGTGCAGCCATCAGCATATGCGTGTTGGTTAACACACTAAGCATGCACAAAGCTTTGTTGTTTTCAATAAAGCCCATACCGCCCATATCGGCAGCCAGCTGGAAAACAACATCCGTGTTGTCGGCAGTAGTCTGGCAATTATCACGATTTCGTAAGTCGAGCGATAAATTTTCAACTTCTTTTGAGGTCTGGTACCACTCGTTCAAAGGCTTTACATCGACAGCACGGACTACGTTCACACCTTGATTGAGCAGGTCTTTAACCAGGTGGCCACCGATGAATCCTCCCGCGCCACATACCACTACTCTTTCTCGATTTAACTTCATTTGCTACACCCCTACCTATATCTATATTTTCTGACAAGCAAGCTGGCTATACCTGGTCGACCTGTAATGCCTGTTTTTGACTTTAAATGTTTAATTTAGTATTCCTACAGCCTGTCGCTACGTCAAGCATGAAGAAACCCTCTATGACACGTTCGTAAGCAGAAAGGCGCAAACATTAGCCCAGATGGACAGCTTCGGCAAGAGCGTCTGCCCGTTTTTGAGCTCTCCTGTTTGCCGGCGCATCCTGGCGGCCTACGCTGAGGTAGGTGAAACCGCTTGCTGCCAGATGCTCGGGATCGTAAAGGTTACGGCCATCAAGGATGATCGGGTAGCGTAAGCTTGCATGCAACTGGTCGAGGTCGAGCTCAGCAAACTCTTGCCAGTCAGTCAAAATGAGCAAGGCATCTTTATCACGCGCAGCTGCATAGGCGTCTTCGACATAATGCATGCAGCTCGATGGAGGCAATACCTCAGCAGTACGCTCCATAGCAGCGGGATCAAAAGCATCAATGGAGCAGCCTTCCCGGAGAAGCATTTCCACAATTTCAATGGCCGGTGAATCGCGAATGTCGTCTGTACCACCCTTAAAAGCCAGGCCAAGCACGCCGAGCTTTTTACCCCGGAAAGTCCAAAGTGCGGAACGCACTTTTTGAAAGAAACGCCGCTTTTGTTCGGCATTGATCTTTTCCACTTCAGTCAGCAAGCCGAACGGAATACCGCATTGCTCGGCAACATAGCGGAACGCCGCAACATCTTTCGGAAAGCAGGAGCCCCCATAACCAATCCCTGCCTGGAGAAATTTCGAGCCGATACGCGCATCCATACCGATGCCGTGCGCGACCTGCTTTACGTCTGCACCGACAGCTTCGCAGATGTTTGCCACCACATTGATAAAGGAGATTTTGACAGCCAGGAATGCGTTTGAGGCGTGCTTGATGAGCTCCGCAGCTTTCGTAGAAACATGCACGATCGGCGGTAGCGCATGGACATTGCAGATGCCCGGAATACTATTCGCTGAGGTATAGTAAGACCCGCCGGTCAACGGCTCGTAGATCGCGCTCATCAGCGCAGCTGCTCGGGGCGAATCGGTACCGACCACAATACGGTCAGTATGGAGAAAATCTTCTACTGCTGTGCCTTCGCGCAAAAACTCGGGGTTAGAAGCAACGTCAAATAACTCGTGTAGAACACCATTGCGCTCAAAAACACGCCGAATCCATTCGTTGGTGTAAACGGGTACCGTACTTTTCTCAACAATCACCTTATAGCTATCGATGGAGCGCGCGATTTCACTTGCCACAGCGTCAACATACGATAAATCCGCAGACCCGGTACCGCTTTGTGGCGTACCGACAGCAATAAAGATTGCATCAGCCTCGCGTGTCGCCTCTCCAAGATCCGAGGTAAAGCTGATGGAGTTTCCTCTATGTCTGTCTAGTAGCTCCTTCAGATGCTCCTCATGAATGGGAACTCCACCCGCACGAAGCATGGCTACCTTGTTCTCGTCATTGTCAACGCAAATGACCCTGTGCCCTATTTCCGCGAAACATGCTGCTGCTACAAGCCCAACATACCCTGATCCGACAACCGCAATGCTGATAGAAGTCTTCATATTTGTTCCGGCTCCTTGAATTTAGGTACTGAATTCTGCTCTATCGAATCGTGGACTGCCCTAAAAGCGTCTGGTCTACAGTGTTGTTCTCGAAAGTGATATTTGAAGGTCTACGACGATGTTCTGCTCTGCGCTGGTAATCTCTTCGATCCTGTTCCCGAAGGCTTGACGATTGACTAATGTTTAGGCCTGCGTGCATTCTAGCTTGTTGAGCACGCCGTTCGTACCGTGCAAAAGAACCAAGAGGTGCCGCAGACACCATTCTGTGCAAGTCCGGGTGAAGTCCTGTCTGAATACTGAACACTGTACCGTCACTTACAGGTGCGAATGGAGAAGTCCCCGAGTTTCGGAACGATTGGAAGGGTGAAACTGAAAGTGAAGCTTCAGGCGGCAGACCTGCCAATCCCTTTGTCGAATCAGGAAAGCCTCCAGAAGGAACACCATACTCCGGTGCAGTACCGATAATCGGGCCTGGTCTGCTTTGTACAGTATTTAAGGGAGTCTGCCCATCGTCATACTGATAGCTCGGTTTCGGTGCGGAATCTGTAGTGTACTCATTTCCAACAACGCTCGAGGGAGAGGGTATATCACCATTGATTTGCAGATCCGCAATATATCCGGATGTCGAATTGCTTAAAAGAGGATCTGTTGCGTTGTATATCGATGTTACATCCGGGCCATTGGATGAAATAAGGGTTTGAGTTAAACCAATCCCCGTAGTGGTACGTGGCTGGGCAATACCATTGCCGGAAAAAGCAGGTACTGCGGCAATATTTGCCGTTGTAGCATTTGAAAAAGCAGCACGCGCATTGACGCCGCCTGTAAAAGCGGCTTGCATGGATTGCATGCCGAAATTTGCAGCAGACATCCTTCGACCATTGGCTGCGGCTTCTACACCTGCGCTTCCACCCGGCGTAAATGTATGGTTAGCTCTACCTCCAAAAAGGGGATTGCCAGCTCCGACCGCCTGCTGTGCATCGGTGAGCACCTCGTGACTTGATGCTGTCTGCGGCATCGAGTTCACTGTAAACAGGTCCACAGGAGAAAGTGCCGAGCCAAGCAGCTGAGAGTGTGTCGCATCATTTATATCGGCGCGTACGTTATCGCTAGTCAGGTTTGCGGAAGATGGATCAAGAGTTCCATTGAAGCCTGCCGTTTGACTGCTTTGCGAAATCGAATCACTCAATCCGGGTGAAAATCCTGGAGAGATGGAACTCTGGGCGTGCAATCGTGAGCAAGAAAATACCAGCAAGAAAATGGGAAGCTGTATTCCGAATTGCCGTGAAGTTCTCTTCATCATAAACCCACATTCTTAATTTTGAACTCTGGTAAAGCCATGACAAACCATACAAAGAAGCCGAAAAGCAGTCCATTCCGAATAATAAGAAAGTATGCCGTCGCAGTAATTTCGGGCTCTAGCAATGTGGAACAGGAACCTAAAATGATAAAACATGAAACAAAGACAGGCAGAGTTTGAGCTGTCACTTCAAAAAAAACTCGAATCATAATAACGAAAAGCAAGGGATAAATAAGAACTCCCCATATTCCAAAATCAATAGCTCCTACTGTCAAGATCGAGTTCGCTTCATCGATATAGTTTGATCCAAACAGCTGATTTGCATAGCCCTCTTCTTGAAAGAGAACATCTTTAGAGGGAAAGAGTATAGAGGGAAGTGCTAGCTGAAATTGCCCCGATAAATCGGTGCCATGACCAGTTTCCATTGTCGCTGCATAAGCCTCCACCTGTGACAGGAAGCCTAATATGAAAGTTCTCTTCTGTACATTATTCGCAAATTGCTCTTTTATGTCGGAATAGCTTTTTTCTTCTGCAAGCTTTATAGCTGCACCTACTCTCTGTAATAGAGTGAGGCGAACTTGACCATAACCGGCGATTCGAAGATAGAAAAAACCAATTGTCGCTGTATAAAGAAAACTTGCTAACACCGCCAAGACAATTATTTTCTTTAAGGGAGACCAGGGGATCTGATAGCGTCCCAAACGCAACCCGATAAAAGCAAGAACCATTGCATAAATCAAGATGCGACGGCCAAGAGGAAAAATCATTATAAAAAGCGCTACGGACAAAACAGCGGCGTATGTGCGTCCGAAACGATTCTTGAGGTTGAGGGCAACACAAACGGATAAAGCCAGCAATGGACCGGAAAGCCACGCTGATAAACTGCCCAGAACACTAATACGGCCATAATCGTCGGGCCCCTGAGCTGCTGTTTCCCCCATGAAACTTGTAGACCCATGAGCAAAGGAGGCAGCCAGGGCTGCTGCACCAAGTGTCAGCAATACGAGGGAACGGTTATTAAACTTCAGCTCGAAGTCTTCTCCAAATAAAGGCTTTTCAAATAGTTCTCCCAAGCTGAGAAGAAAGGCGCATGAAACTAGAACAGAAGCAATGCCATAAGCAAGAGTAGGAGTACTGATTCCTAGAAAATCGCCTAGTGTCTCGTCGCTTCGCGGCAATGTAAACCAGGTATTTGCACTCCCCAAACCATATGCAAGAGCAAGAGTGATCGCAAGCAAAGTGGAAACGCGCAGAGGAGCGCGGCGACCTAGCAAATCAAATAGTAGATATAAAGAAACACCGCTAAGAACGCAGGCACCCACGATCAAAGATAAATCTGTACCAAGCGTCCAGCAAAAGAGAGCACCCGCGAAGAGTATGCCGGGCATGATAAGCATGTAACTTCGCCGTAAAGGTACAAATAATGAACCGAGACGCCGCGGCTTCGAATCTTGAACGAGGAAGCGTTGCCCGTGCTGCACCAGTGTAAGAGTTTGTATCATGCTCCATCTCGGTTCCTGACCAACACTGTATATGCCGGCAGCTGTTAACTAATGAACGTAAAGTGCTTCACTACCGGCAATACCGAATAGTGCTTCAAGACCGCGGTAAAGAAAGGTTTTCCCAAGGCTTGAAGGAACGTAGAGAATATCGCCGTCAGAAACCAGGATGTCAGCCTGCTTACCAAGAAAAATGTGTTTCAGATCAAGGTCAACCTGTTCACGTCCGGCCGGAAGTTTTCGTACAAGTTTAGTTTGCGACAGGGCAGCTGTTTTGTTCATGCCTCCGGCCAAGGAAAGGGCCTCGATGATGCTCAGCCGTTCATTGTTGTCCACCAGGATACCCCCGGGCCGCAGAACATCACCAATGATGTAGATCACACCGGCCTTGGCTACAACAACAGTATCTCCAGGGAGAATCACTGGGTTTTGCTGTGCATGCAATGAGGCTGGGGTGGGTTGTAATGCAACCTGCACCGGGTGATTGCTGTCGTTACGATGGACGATGGAAACTAGCCTGCCAGCGGTTGAGCTGACGCCGCCGGCCAGTGAAAGCATGTCGAGCAGATGGCGTGAGCCAAGTGTCGGGTACACACCCGGCGAGCGTACTTCACCCAAAACCGAAGCACCTTGCGAAGCAAACTCGGTTTCAGAAACTGTCACGTGGGGGTTGAGCAACAGTCCCCTTGAGCGGTACGCATCCTCTATTGCAGCTGATGCCTGCTGCGAATTGAGACCGGCAACGTGCACTGCGCCCAGCACCGGCAGGCTTGTATCACCGTCCTGATTGACGCGGACAGACGTGCTTAGCTCAGGCGTCTCAAATACAACTACATTTAGCAAGTCGCCGGGTCCGATAAGGATAGATGGGGCTTCGTCAGCCGGCGGTGCTATCACTGCTGAAGAGGAACTTGGCTGAGTACCCGTTGCTGCCACGGGCACTTGGCCCAGAGTGCTTAAAGCAGTAGCAAAGAAGATTGGGAGGCACAGTATTGCGATCCGCCGAATTTTACTGTTCCGCATCCATGCCTCCGCCATATCCAGCACCATAGGTCGAGTTGTAGCTGTAGTTGTAGCGTTTGGAGTAGGTATAGTAATTTTCAAGTCGTAGATCCACATCGTTCACAATAATGCCTTGCACGCGGGCATTGACACGCCGCATCTGTTCGCGGACACGGAGCAAGGCTTTTTTGCGAGTTACCCCGGAGCGAACCAGGATAAAACAGCCGTCTACCTGGGGCGCTAGACTCAAGGTATCTGCTACAGCCAGAACCGGCGAGGTATCAAGAATAATGTGATCGTATTCCTCGCGCCAACGCCGCAGCAACTCTTCCATAGAGCGGGATGCAAGTGCCTCACCCGGGTTTACCGTTACCGGACCGCGTGTCACCAGGGTCAGGTTCGGCAGGTCGGGCAGTGGAGTTTCATAGCTACTGCTCTCATTTTCACGTACCAGTAGCGTCGACAAACCGAAGCGGTTGGAGGTGCGGAACTTCATATGCAAGGTGCCTTTACGAAGATCCGTATCTACCAGCAGCACGCGCGCGGAGCGGCGTGCAAAGGAGATCGCCAGATTGGCCGCGCAGGTACTCTTACCTTCTGTTGCAAATGAACTGGTCAGCAAAAGCAGCTTAGGTTCACGATCGACTGCGGACAACAAGATCGAGGAGCGTAGTGTACGAAAACCTTCTGAAACATAGGATTGCGGCTCGGTATACGAGATCAGATCCGGGGAGACACGTGCCATACGCTCCCGCTCGGCATCGGCGGCCGGTGTCCCGGCAGCCGCTAAAACCTTCTTCTGTGTAGGCTCAAAATGGGGAATGACAGCAAGCGCCGGTAGACCTGTCACAGACTCAGCATCGTCCGAGGTTCGGATCGTGTCGTCAATTACTTCTGCAAACAACGCAAGTGCCAGACCAAGGACCAGTCCTGCGCCAAGGCCGATCCCGGCGTCATTGCGCTTCACCGGGAACACCGGACGGGCGGGAAGCGTAGCACGATCTACCACGTCGATTTGATTGGCATTCAATCCGGCAGTAATGCCGGCTTCCTTGAGCCTGGTCTGCAGGGCGTCGTACAGGTCAGAAGCCGACTCAGCACCATGACGCAAAATCTCATACTCGGCAGAGGAACGATTTTGCTGGTAAGCCTGCTGTTTGGCTTGATCCAGTTGCCCCCGCATCAGGTTTTCTGTACTTTGTGCAGTTTTATACTCAATATCAAAGCGTCGTTGTGTATTCTGCACCTCGCTATTGATATCGCGTCGAACCTGAGTTAGCGAAGACTGAACCTCGCGCAAGCGGGGCCATTGAGGCCCGAACTTCGCTTGCAGTTGTGCCTGCTGCACGGTAAGTGCGGCTTCCTGCTGCTGGAGCTGCGACAAGGTGGACGAGGGCGCGACGGAAAGCAGCAGCTCCGGATTGCCCGTCAGCGCCATACGGTAGCGTGCCTCTTTGACCAAGCGGTCTGCTTGCGCTTCTGAAAGCTGCTGATTGGCGGTACGGAGGTTTTCAACCGTGAGGTCTTCCCCGTTTCCATTTGGGTCCACACCAATCAGATTGTTGTCTTTCTGGTACTGTGACAGCTTATTTTGTGCATCGCTGACCTGGTCTTTGAGGTTGTTTAACTGACCTGCCAGGAACTTGGAGATGCGTGTTGTGCCGTCATAGCGTACGTGCAGACTGCGATCCACATAGCGGTCAACAATGGCGTTTGCCACGGTAGCTGCCACAGCAGGACTCTGGTTGCGAAAGTGGACTTCTACCAAGTCCGTGCCCGGCTTCGTGGCAATTTTTGTCGAGCCTCTGAAGATGGCCAGGATGGTTTCACGCTGATTCGGATTCAGCTTGCCGGTAAACGGCTGACGCACAAATACCTGAGCGAAAGGCTCTTTCTTGTACAAATCAAGGGTCTGGATGACGTCAAGCGAAACGGTTTGACTTTGCATGATAGCAATCTGTGTTGCCGTTTCTATCAAGCTACCTTCAACTCCGCCTGATTGCTGCTGTACCAAGTCTGTGATACCTATGTTGCTCTGCTTGCCGGAATTGATGTCGAGAAGAGCCACAGCCTCGTACTGAGGAATGGTAGTCAGTATGTACACTGCGGCGAACGCAAGCCCGACAACAATCCCGGCGAGGATAAGCCACTTCCGCTTGATCAGGATTTTGCGGACATCGCTCGGCGTGATAATTGCCTGCTCCGGGGCAAGCAGAGGTGCAGCCGCCATCTGCCTCTCGGATTGTATTGCGGGGCCTTCCATCTTAGTGCGCTCCTTGAACATCCATACCGCTCAGATACATCTGCAAATGAGTACAGCCTACAAGGCTAGTGAGAAGACGTTTAAAGCTGCCACCCGATGCAGTAGCCTTCAATGCCTGTTTACGTCGCACTCCTACATTCCACAAAGGTCCCGCGCGCGGCTGCAAAACCTTAAACATAAGCTTGCTTGCACAATGCCATGTTTGAAGCTGAAGGTGAAAGGAAATTTTTCATTTTTGGAACGAGAGTCACAGCGTGTGTACCAGGGTGGGAAAACTGCTGCAGATGCTTCCGCCTTTCGCTATGCCTAGAGCCTGTTCGCCCCTCCAAGCTGAGAATCTATCCAGGGTTAGACGTTTACCATCGAACAATCTCGACGAACGTACCCTGTGGGGCAACTCTACCACTCCCGCTTTACCTGCCTGAGCCCGAGTCTAGCCAAGATGCCTGAAACGGTCAAACATAGCTTGGCCCTTTGAAGCATCTTGTACATCCCGGAAGGGCGGCCATTGCGCACCATCTCTCTTGCGGCAGCCATCTAGGAACGAGAAAAGAAGCTGTGGCGATTGCCGCCTCCTTGTTTCGCCCGGTACATAGCTGCATCGGCCATGCTCCACAACGTGGCTGCATCCTCACCATCATCTGGAAATAACGCGATCCCAATGCTTGCAGTAAGCTGAATCTTTTCACCTTCAAAAATATGCGGAGCACTTAAGGTAAACAGCAGGTCATTTGCTACACGTTCCGCGTCAAACATGTTACCAATGTCATCCAGGATAATGACAAACTCCTCACCCCCTGTGCGAGCAGCTGTATCTACCGACCGCAAACGCTGACGCAAGCGGCCGGCAACTTCTTTCAGGCAACTGTCCCCTGCGGTATGGCCGTAGGTGTCATTGATATGCTTGAAACGGTCCAGGTCCATGCAGATAATGGCTGTTTTGGTGCCATGGCGTAGAGCAGCGGCTACCGCACTGCGCAAGCGGTCATCAAGCAGGAGGCGGTTTGGCAGCTGCGTCAACGGATCATGGTTCGCCAAGTGAATTAGCTGCTCGTGTTCACGCATCTGTGCGGTCACATCCCTAGCCATCAGCAACCTGGCTTCATTGCCGTGGAAGCCGACTCGCTGCAGCGTTACTTCTGCAAAGATTTCCTGTCCTTCCTGCGTTTGCAGCCGCATGGAATTGACGCGCACTTCCCTTTCCCCAAGTAGGACCTGCGGTGCTTCAGCTCCAGCCGCGGCACCGGCCAGCCGCCAGTTCAACTCGACTAGGCCTACCGGCGAGGTTTCAGTTTCAGCCACCAGGTCGCTTACCGTAAGCTGCGGTAGCTCCTCGCGGCTCCAGCCGTACTCTCGAACCGCAGCCAGGTTTGCCTCCAGCAAATGCATGGAATCCTTATCGAAGATCCACATCGGCACCGGGTTGCCGTCGAATAGACTTCGGTATTGCTCCCGCTCGCTTTCCGCAAGAGTGAGTTCGTCCTCAAACAAGACCACCAGCATGCCGAAAGCAACTACGACCTTGGGTATATTCCATATTTCAGGGTTGACATCTACTGTCGGCCAGCGGGAAGCAAACAGCATGCCGAGGGGAAAGACCAGCGCCCAAGCCAGCAAGCCGACCATGGTTGTTCCCACACCCGCTGAACGGCGCCGAAAATCATAGGCGAAAAATAGGGTAAAAAGAGCAAATAGCTCCATCAGGATGACCGATAGAGCCGAATCACTATGATGGCCGAAAAGCTCAAACGCGCTCCACTGCGAACAAGCGAGGATAAGGCATGTACATGGAATTGCGACAATTAATCGGTTAGGGCTGTACCGCCATAGAAACACAATACCGGCTGCCTGCCCCAGCAGATCGAGCGCCAGGTAGATGCTCAGGGACCGGACCTCCAAAGCGATACATACCGTAAGTGCCAGAATGGGCACAATCAATCCGACTGCGACGATGCGACGCGCTTGCTTCGCTTCGATCGCTTTTGCAGAAAGCACAAAACAGATCCCGCAAAGCATAAGAGCGCTTACCGCAGCGAAATAAGCCAAACGGCTTGCTTGCTCAGAGGCAGGCTGCCACAGCAAAACGACAAAGTGGACAACGGTGCAAATCCAGCCGGCAATCCATAACCGGAGCCGTTCCGAAGGGCGTCTACGGTAAATCGAGCCGAAGAGAAGTACAAAAAAACTTAGAATGATGACGTTGATGAAGAGTGTCTGACGCATCCGTCCTCGCGGCGCGAGACCCAACCCTACTATGGGCATGCACGCGTTTGCAAACTGTACAGAACGCTGTTTCAACCCTGTTCAGGGTCCGATCCGGCAAACTCCTACACATCCACAACAACCGGGACAAACTTGGTGGGCGGTGAGGGACTTGAACCCCCGACATCCTGCTTGTAAGGCAGGCGCTCTAACCAACTGAGCTAACCGCCCCTCTAAAATCCCGCCTGCGCTTTTAGCAGCGCATTCGGGGTCACATGCAGTCTAGCAGTCCTTCACCTTTATAGAAGTATAGTTTTGCAAGCTTTCTACAGCTACACTTTACAGGTGATCCGGCTGATCGTGAACGCGGATGATTTCGGCTATACCCCTGGAGTCAGCCGCGCTATCCTCACGCTCGGTGCAGCCTCGGCGCTATCGTCCACCACGGCGATGGCAACACCCGGTACACATGGCACACCTTTGCCGGGTAGCCTATGTACAGGCTGCCATGTGGTTCTCGTAGATGGCCGACCTTGCTCCGCAGCTGGCGCTGTGCCATCACTGCTCGGCAGCACACCTGGAGAGCACTTCCGGCAAAGCCTGGGCAGCTTTACCGCTGCGCTGCTGCGCGGCCGTATTCTTGACCGAGAGATCGAAGCGGAAGCCGTCGCGCAGATACGTGCGCTACAGGTGCGCGGCTTGCAGCTGACCCATGTGGACACGCACAAGCATACGCACCTGTTCCCGCGCGTGCTCCGCCCCCTGTTGCGAGCTGCGTTGCAGTGCGGCATCGGCGCAATCCGCAACCCGTTTGAACCGGCCTGGGCACGCAGCGCAACTATTGGTGCGTCACCGGTACGCCGCGCCCAGGTGCGGCTTCTGCACGGCTACCGATCACAGTTTTTACAAGAGGTAGATCGCGCCGGCATGCGCACCACTGCCGGCGTCCTCGGTGTGCTTGCAACCGGTACGCTTGATGCCTCGGCTATCCGCAGGCTTTTACGAGCGATGGAACGCCACGCACGCCCGGGCGAATGCTACGAACTGGTATGCCATCCCGGTTTCCACGATGCGGCGCTCGATGCCCAACCCACCCGCCTGCGAAGGCAGCGCGAGACGGAGCGTGCAGCTTTGCTGGAAATCATTCCGGCCTGGGCTGCGACCAACGGAAATATGCTGGTTACCTTCGCCGATCTCTAGCAAGGCAAGATTTCTGGACCGCCGGCCTGCCGAAGCGCGTCCTTATACAGGCACACGAACGCCTGAAAGAGTGGACAGATGAAGATCGGCATTACCTGCTACCCCACGTACGGCGGCTCGGGCGTTGTGGCTACGGAGCTCGGCATTGAGCTCGCGGCCAAGGGGCACGAGGTTCACTTCATCACCTACCGGCAGCCGTTCCGGCTCACCGGGCGCGAGCGCGGCATCCTCTTCCATGAAGTCGCCGTGCCTACCTACCCGCTTTTCGAATACCCGCCCTACGATCTTGCCCTTGCCACCCGCATGAGCGAGGTAGGCGAGTACTACGCGCTCGACATCCTGCATGTTCACTATGCCATTCCGCACTCGGTGAGTGCGCTGCTGGCGCGGCAGATGCTGGCTGCGCGCGGGCTCAAGCTGCCCTTTGTAACGACTCTGCACGGGACCGATATCACCCTGGTCGGCCAGGACCGGTCGTACCTGCCGGTAACACGCTTTGCCATTGAAAATAGCGACGGTGTAACAGCTATTTCAGACTACCTGCGCGAAAAAACAGTGCAGGAATTCGGAATTCAGAGACCCATTGCCGTGGTACCGAACTTTGTGAACTGTGACCTTTACATGCCTTTACCCGAAGGAGAGAAAGCCGCGGCACGCGCCCGCTATGCACAGCCTGATGAAAAGCTGCTGGTCCACTTATCTAATTTTCGACCCGTCAAGCGTGTGCAAGACGTGGTGCAGATTTTCGCGCGTGTCGCCAGGGAACTCCCCGCGCACCTGCTGTTAGTGGGTGACGGGCCCGAACGGTCCAATGCCGAGTACACCGTACACAGCCTCGGCCTGCAAAACCGTGTGCATTTTTTGGGCAAGCAGGATGAGGTGCACCGGCTGCTTCCGCTTGCCGACCTGATGCTGATGCCCAGCGAGCTTGAAGCCTTTGGCTTAGCGGCGCTTGAAGCCGCGGCTTGCCGAGTGCCGACCGTATCCACTCGTCAGGGCGGCGTGCCGGAGCTGATCACTGATGGAGTGAACGGGCGGCTGCTGCCCGTCGGGGACGTGGAAGGTATGGCTTTGGCTGCGGTGGAGCTACTGCGTGATGGAACCGAGCTGGACCGCATGGCGGGAGCGGCGCGCAAGGACGCGCAGGATCGATTTTGCACAACGCGGATTATTCCGCAGTATGAGGCGTTTTATAAAAATGTCATCGAGCAGCCCTGACCTGTTCTCGTTCAGCGAATTAATAAGTTTCTTACAGCAAACCTAGGGTCTGTCACCAAATTAGCTATATGCGTTTGTTCTCATTCTTTTATGTTT
>CAXSBB010000015.1:0-86223 GCA_964235655.1 uncultured Acidobacteriaceae bacterium | reverse complement strand
CGCAGCCATTCATCTCGCAGCTGCAACCATCTGGCTCATTTGATGACACGCCCTAAAATGCTTACTGCTTCGTTCCGGAAATTGGACTTGGCGGGATAGGACCGGTACGTACCGGCGGTTCCGGGATGTTTGTAATAACGCGGGTAGCCGGTATGGGAGGGTTGGTAACCGGATGCGGCACAATGCGCATGGTTGTATTTTTTGCCTCCAGCATTCGCCCGCGCCGTGAAACATGCTCGTCCCAGATTACGTAACGGCTATCGCTCACACGGTCGGTAAATACCATCTTGCGATCGCCGTTCAACAAGAGGCGCAACTGCGGCGCCGGTGACGTAATAATGTCTTCGCTCAGATAAGGCTCGTTAGGAATGCTTGGGGATGCGCCGCTGAACGCGGCCAGACAAGCTGATGTGGAAATCCATCCCTGCTCAGGCTGTAAATCGCCGTAGAGCGCTTCTGGTGGAATCACATCATTGACAATGCGGCGATCAGTTTTGACTCGCAGCAGCTCACGCTTCTTCTGCTTTGCATCCGGGCTGCGTTTTGCAACTGTAACCACCTGCACCGGCTGTCCGGCTGCGCGAGGCACAATCGCGGTAAAGGCGGAGGTATGGTCACCCTCCGTACGATGAAAGTGCAGCAGCAGCGAGCCCTCACCGACTGGCACATCGCCGAGCTGATCCGCATTGGGCTGGGTGGCCGGGCACACATCCTGGGCGTAGCTCCAGCCGGGCTGCTTCAGGTCGAAGCCCCGCTTGGCGGCAACCTGGAGCAGGTCCGGTTGGCGCGCAGTCAGCGTTCCTGCATCATCGGGGGTTAATTCACCTTCAAGATGGTGCGGCAGGGAGTAAAACACTGCATGCGGGTTGTCTGTATCGCTGCGTGAAAGCATGCCGGGTGGAGTGGAAGGCACAATATCATGTCCCAGGTCGATCCCGGCATTCGCGCCCAGACCCAGGTCGGGCGGCTCAGGCGATGAGTCCACGGAATTGTCAATATCTGTGTGCGGTTTCGAGTCAAGCCGCACGTCCGGGCCTTGTACAGGCTTGGGTGCCTTGTTTGCAGGGCTAATTTTTGAGCCGGCGGTGCCCGGTTCCGTAGGTCGCGTGGCCTGCGTCGTTTCCGGTGCAGGCCCTTGCGCATGGGCATACGATCCTGGAGTTAACAGGTAAAGACAGATAGCGACTATAAAGCAAACTCTCATCCGATATCCACTGTACACCGCTGCGGCGCAAAAAAGACGGCCCTCAGCGGGCCGCCATTTTGCTCTTTCCCATAGTGGGAATACCGGTATAGCTATTTGTGAGTTGTGTGGGTTGTGGTTGAGCGGCGCGCCGGGGTCGCGGCAGCTGCTTTAGGTGCTCCATCCTTCAGGATGATTTGCGCCGGGTTCTGTGTATACGAGTCGAAAGTAGCGGTGTAAGTTACGGACGAACCTGCTGTCGGTACGGTCTTCAAAGGCTCCTTCATGTTGATCGTGAAATCAGCCTTATTTGACTCCTGGGCATCTTGCGAAACCGACATCTGCACAGAATCCGCTGTCGCAGTCACAACCTTGCCGGGGATGGCAAAAGTCTGATCCTTCAGCGTCGCCCAAACCTTTTCCGCATCTTCAGTCGAGCCGTTCGCCAATACAAATTCCTTGTCTGTCAGTGACAAAGTCTTCAGGTTGGGCGTGCTGGTCACAGCTGTATGTGCCAAATCCGCGGGCGAGGGTGGCGGTGGTGCCGGTACCGGCTTGTAGTCGGCGGTCGGCATCAGGTTGGCTTGCGCCAGAGTCTTGATTCCGTCCAGCCCATCCAGGCCGCCATGGTACTTGTTGTACCAATACTCAGCAGTCTTTTCGATCTGATCCTTGGATTGCGCCGGTGCAAACTGGGCCGCGCGCACCAGATACCAGATGGCATTTGGGAGATCTTGCGGACTTTCCTGCAGGTAGGCCTGTGCCAACTGGTAGGTGTCCTGCAGGCCTACGCCTGTTTGAGTCTGCGCAGGGTCTGTATAGGCTTTCAGCTCTGCCTGGTAGGCATCAACTGAGCCCTTGTAATCCTTTTTGGCAGTGTCATCGGATGCAATGGCACTTTCAAAAATCGGCGTGGCTAAGCCCTTCAACTTGGTGTAGTCAGCATCGTTCATCGTCGTGGGCTTGGTGGCTACCAATCCCTTTTGCGCCAACGCCGCAGCATCGTCCAGCTTGGTCACATCCCCCTGAGCCTGCTGCTTTTCCACGTACACGATAAAGGTCAACGCACGCAGGTTTGAGGGGTCCACCACCAGCAAGCGCCGGGCGGCATCCACAGTTTTCGGTGTGTCGTTAGCCTGCTGGTAGGCACCTACCAGCTGCTCCAGCAGCTCCTGCTTCACTACAGAATTCGGGTACTGCGTCAGGAAAGCTTCAATAGCCTGTGCCTTGGCAGCAGGGGAGCTTTGGCCTACCGCATTGGTATAGGCGTTGTACTCGGCAGGGTCCTTGATCGTGATCTGTCCACTTGCCGTGCCGGTTTGCGTACCGCTTGTAGTGCCGGCGGCCGGTGTGCTGGTTTGAGTCGGCGATGTGGCGGCACTTGGCGTAGTCGTCTGCGCAGGGGGTGCAGTGGTGGTGCTTTGAGCTGACGCGGTAGAAATTCCAACAAGAGTACTGGTGGCAAATGCCAGCAGCGAGGCAACAACAACCTTCTTCATGCAACGCTCCTAGAAAATCTGGGAAATCTGGGGAATGCTCAGAAAATGCAGTGTCTGCACAGATTGCGTTCGTTTGGTAACGAACAAATCCAGCCGGAACCGTTCTCCCTCTTATAACGCACAATATGCTCAGTTAGAAACATTAGGAAGCCCGTCTGTCTTTACTTTTACACATTCATCAGCCTGCTCCGCGAGTAATCCGCCAACTGCATCTGTCTATATATGGCACAGCATACGACACTCTCGGGGCAGGTGGCGGTAGTAACAGGGGCAGCGCGCGGTATCGGCGAGGCAATCAGCCTGCGGCTGGCGGCGCTTGGTGCCCATGTAGTGCTGGTAGCCCGGGACAAGGCTCGGCTTGAAGCGGTACAACAAGCGATCGAGTCGGAGGGTGGAAAGGCTACAGCGTACCCAGCCGACCTGCGCAGCGACAAAGCCATTGAGCAGCTTGACTTGGACGTGAACAAACAGTGGGGACGCTGCGATGTGCTGGTAAATAATGCCGGCATGGGCAGTTTCGGCAAGCCGTTACACGAGATGTCGCCTGAAACCTGGGATGAAACCATGGAAACCAACCTGCGTGCGCCTTTTCTGCTGATTCGCGCGTTTGCTCCCACCATGATCGCGCGGAAGAGCGGCCACATCATCAACATCTCGTCACTTGCCGGACACAATCCTGTAGCGAACGGGGCAGCGTACTCTGCTTCAAAGTGGGCGCTTAATGGTTTGACGTACAGCGTGGCAGAAGAGCTGCGGCCGCATGGTGTACGTGTGTCAGTAGTGGCACCGGGCTCGGTGAATACCGGCTTCGGCGGCGGAGACAATGCAGACAAGGAGCGCGCCGCCCGCAAGATCCAGCCGGACGACGTGGCGCATGTGGTGGAGATGCTGGTAACGCAACAATCGCAAAGCTTTGTGAGCGAAGTATTGCTGCGGCCTACAGCTAAAAGCTGAAGCTTATGCGGCGCGCCTTGAATCCTTCGGGCGTATTGCAATTTCTTCCCTGTAGAACAGATCTCGACGCTGCACACGGGCCGCCAGCACCTCCTCCGCCATAATGGCTGCCGTAGGCGCAACAAAGGTCAGTAGCTCGCCGAATACACGAGTCTCCGTAACAATGGCCCACAGCAGCATGAACCCATACCACAGCGGCAATACCAGCAGCCAGCCGCGCAGCTGCGCATCCCGTAAACGGGACCGGTACAAAATAAGAAACGGCCACAGAAATCCGAAAGCACTGGCTAGCTGCGGCCAGTAGCGCAGGCGGAGAAAGCAGTGCAGGTTGAACAGGAGCCGCGGGTAGTACTCTGACGCATTTCCAGAAAAGATGGAATACACCACGTGGTGCCATAGAGCCCAGTAGAGCGCCAGCGGCACAGCCACCGGCAGAACGCGGCGGCTCACCAGCACGGGCCAGTGCAACCTTCCATCGAGTCCTATCGCCTGCGATACAGCCCAGAATGGAAGCAGCAGCAAAGTGGTTTCGCGGTTGAGCGTAGCTACAGCGAATAAAAGAATGAACCACAGTACAGACTTGCGGAAGTAGATCAGGTAAAAGCCCAACGCAAACGCGGCGAGGCTTGGCATGTCATACACATAACGAAAATTTTGTACGGTATGCACTACATACGCCATGGTGCACAAACCCAGAAACAGCGGGTATACCAGCGGCCGCAATAACCCGCGTTGTGTCGCGGCGTCATAGATGCGCAGTGCCACCCCCCCGCTGAACAGAACGCACAAGATGCCGATTGCAAACTCCAGCACCATATCGGGTCCGATACCATGCGGAAAGAAGTAATGATTGCGCGCCAGGTTTGAGGTGTAGTGGATCGCCCGGGTATTTGTGTCGGCCCAGCGGTAGAGCGGTGTCAGCAGCAGCCGCGTCTGGAAGGGCAGCGGGGCGTAGCCGCGCTCCCACAGGTGGATGTTTACATACGGGTACTCAAGATACAGGTAGGAGCCTACAAACTGGATTGTCGCCAGCAGGTACAGGAGTAGGAGCCCCACTTTCGGCAAGGCCTTGTAACACACAGGGGCAAGTACAAATTGGAACCGTGTAAGCGCGGCAGTACGCTTTTGCGTCAGCACCTGCTGCACAGGCGGCTCCTGAATCTCTATCTGCATGAAAGAGAAGATGCAAATCATCCGGCATTTCGACCGGGATTGCGTTTCGTGCCGCACGATTCGTGATTGGAAATAGTCTGAGGGGTTACCTCGCAGGAGGTGTGCTTGCTTCGGAAGCGTGACACCGCATACTCTTTGCTGTATGTTCCCCTTTCCAAGGAGTTGCAACGGCCTTGCTCAAACTTAGAAAAATTCAGCTTCTGGGCTTTAAATCCTTTTGCGACAGGACAGAAGTAAGCCTGCCCGGTGAAGGCATCGCTGTCATTGTAGGACCGAACGGCTGCGGCAAATCAAACATCCTGGATGGGGTAACGTGGGTGCTGGGCGAGCAAAGCGCCAAGTCGCTGCGCGGCGGCAAGATGGAAGACGTCATCTTCGCAGGCACCCGCGACCGTAAAGCATTGGGCATGGCCGAGGTCTCCATTACCCTGATTGACCCTGATATCTATGGGGATGGACCGTTGCCGGTTGTGCCTGGAATGGTTGCAGGCAAGGCAGGCGACGCTGACTGGGATGAGGCGAAGCTGCGCCAAAGCCATGCTGAGGAAGCCGAGCAGTGGATCGCGCAGTCGCAGCCTGGAGTTGCCGCCGGAGTTGCTGCCGATGGCACGGAGGAAACAACCGACATTGGAGACAGCAATCCCGATGTCGATGTCGTACTAAAAATCCGCCGTCGCAAGTTCGAGAAGACGGCGCGCCGGGGTGAGATCGTGGTCACTCGGCGGCTGTTTCGCACCGGGGACAGCGAGTACCTGCTCAACGGTAAGTTGTGCCGGCTGGCCGATATCCGCGACATCTTCATGGGCACCGGACTCGGCCCTGAGTCCTACGCCATCATCGGCCAGGAACGAATCGGTCAGCTGCTGAGTTCAAAGCCCCATGACCGTCGCGCCATTATCGAGGAAGCCGCCGGAATCACACGCTTCAAAACGAAAAAGCGCCTGGCGGAACTGCGTCTGGAGCAGGCGCGGCAAAATCTCGCCCGCATCGACGACATCTTCGATGAAGTGGCAAAACAGATGGCAACGCTGAAGCGCCAGGCCGCTAAAGCCGAGCGTTATGGACTGATGCGCGATGAGCTACGCACGCGGCTACACACTGTGCTGGCCGGCAAGCTGGTGGGCATGGAGGGGGAAGCGCAAACGCTTAGCCTGGAGATTGCGGAGCTCTCTTCACAAATCAACGAGCAGGCTAATGAGATTGAGGGCTTGCAGGCCGAAGTAGTAACCGGGCAGCAAGAAGGCTATGCGCTCGACGCCCAGGCCCGCGAACAGAACCGCATGGCCAATGAGAGCGCGGTGGAGCTTGAACGGGCGCGCAGCCGCCACGCCGCTAATCTGGAGCGCATCGCGGACTTGCAGGCGCGCACCGCTTCAGGGGAAAGGGATCTAACCCAGGCGCGCGAGCAGCTTGTCGGGCTCGAAGTGGAACGTAAGCAGGGGCAGGCATTTTTACAAACCGTGGCAGCGGAGATAGAAACGATTCAGGCAGAGGCCGAAGCGCGCCGGAATCGGGCACGCGAAGCGCTTGCAGCGGTGAGCCTGTTGGAAAGCAATGTGGAAGGCGCCCGGCGTGAGGCTATGCAGTTCCTGCATCAGCTGGGGCAGGCTCGGCGAGAACAGGTGCAGGCCGAAGAGTCGCTTGCCTCTATGGACCGCGATAGGAGCCGTGTTGCCGGTGAGCTCGAAATTGCCGGGCGGGACTTGCAAGCGCTTGGCATAGAGCGGGAACGGATCTCGTTACGGTTTGAGGCCGCCACCCAAGCTCTGAAGCAGCTTGAAGCTGAAATAGCCACTACCCGGACAGAGCTTGCCGCCGGACAGGTCGAGGAGCGGGAGAACCGTCGGCGAAGCGACAGCTTGCGCTCAGAGCAGGCGACACTCACGGGCCGGCGCAACTCGCTTGATACGTTGCTGCGTGAGCATAGCTACTCAACCGACACTGTAAAAAAGCTGCTCCGGGCGAACTCGCTGTCCGGCGGGCTGAAGCCGATGGGTACGTTAGCCGACTTTGTGGAAGTCAGCGATCGGTACGAGGCTGTTGTTGATGAGTTTCTGCGCGACGAGCTCAACTACCTTGTTGTAAAAAGCTGGGAAGCCGCGGATGAAGGTGTGCGGCTGCTGAAAGGCGATCTGGATGGGCGCGCTACCTTCCTGGTGCATCCGGAAGCATCACACGCCCGGTCCTCCGCGGGCCTGGATACGAATGACGGCACGAATGACGGCGCGAATGACGGTATAAGTCTGCCCGAGAGAGCCATACGGCTGAAAGACTGTATCCGGGTGCTGGATGGCTTTGACACCCCGCTTGAAACGATCTTGCTCAAAGTGCGCGAGGGCTACGTGATAGAGGATACCGCCGCGGCACGGACGCTGGCACTGGAACACCCAAGCGCTTTTTTCCTGGCTGCAAGCGGCGAGTGTTTCCACAACGTGACGGTAAGCGGCGGCAAACCACGCGCTGAGGGACCTTTGGCGCTCAAGCGCGAGCTGCGCGAGGCGCAAGCCAGATTGAACACCGCCGAAGCTGAGCTTGCACATGTGGAGCTGCGGACTGCTGCAATGGCTCAAGCCGTTGGGGAGCTGGCACATAAGCTGGAAGCGGGCACCGGGCAGCGCCGAGATGCTGAGCGCACCGTTGCACATGAAAGCGCAGCCCTGCGCCAGATGGATGGCGAGAAGCAACGGCTTGAGCGGCGGGTAGGGGAATGCGTTCTACAGGAGGAGCGGGCACGGCAGCAGCGCGAGGAGAAAGCAGCGTTGATTGGCCGCAAGGCTCAAGACGCGCAGCGACTGGAGCACATGCATCAGGCCGCTGAGGCGCGCCAGGAGCAATTGCAGCAGGCTGTCGCCGTGGCCCGGCTAACCCGCGATGAAGCGCAGGCTGCTGCCGCCGAACTTGCTGTTGAACTTGCGGGGCTCCAGGAACGGCGGCGCGGCGCGGAAGGAAGCTTCTCTCGCATCGATCGCATGTTTGCCGAAGCAGGTCGCCGCGCAGCCCAGCTTGAGCAGCAGCTAGCCGGTGCGGAGACGGAGCAAGCGACGCGTGAAGAGGAGAATGAAGCTCTGGCTGGGCGGCAAGTGGAGCTGCGGCTGATGCGGGAAGCGGCGGAAGCCCGGGTGCATATTCTGACCGAGGAGCAAGCGGGGCTGCGAACACGGCTTAGCGATACAGAAGCGTTGCTGAGGGAACTTCGCAGTGCGATTACGGCTGCTCGTGAGCAACGCGGAACGCACTTCACAGCGGAAGCCCGGCTCACCTCCGAGCTGGCCCACCTGGCCGAAGCTTCCCTTCAAGATCTGGGGTTGGATGTCGATGCATTGCGCGCGGGTACTCTCGAAGACGGATTCAAACCGCTTGCGCCTGAGCTGCTGGGAGCGGAAGAGGAAGCCTGCCGTGAGCTGAAACGCCGCATGGAAGCCATGGGTCCAGTGAACATGATGGCGCTTGAGGAGTTTGAGGAAAGCCATCAGCGGCACAGCTTTCTTGAGGTACAGCGACAGGACCTGCTGGACTCCATTGAAAACACTCGTTCCACCATCAAGGAGCTTGACGGGATTTCACGCTTGAAATTTGACGAAGCATTCGCGCGGATCAATGAAAACTTCACTGAGGTTTTTGCGCGGCTCTTTGACGGTGGTACGGCCTCCATGCGCCTGACGGATGAGGACAACTCAGTGGATTCAGGCATCGACATCGTGGCGCAGCCTCCCGGCAAGAAGCTCCAGAATGTCTTCCTACTGTCCGGCGGAGAAAAGGCTCTCACCGCCCTTTCGCTGCTGATGGGAATTTTCCAGTTTCAACCCGCCCCGTTTTGTGTGCTGGACGAAGTGGATGCACCCCTTGATGAGACCAATGTGGGCCGCCTTGCGGACATGCTGCGCTCCATGGCCGGTGACACGCAGTTTGTTATGGTGACCCATTCCAAACGCATGATGACCGGTGCCGACATGATCTACGGCGTCACGATGCAGGAGCCCGGTGTCTCTAAACTCATCAGCGTACGGCTGGAGGAACGAAGCGGATCGCGGAACCGGCCGCAGAGGGAGCTTGCTTTCGCTTAGCTTTATGCGATAGCTCACTTAGCTTGGCATCGCTGCTTCAGGTTTTGAAAACCGGTTCTGCCGACGACTTTTCAGGCTCATGATAGGTGCTTCGAAATAGCGCCGTGAAAGGTAGGCAAGGCCGGTAGAAATTGCGATACACACCAAGATCGCTGATGAGAAAAACAGTAGGTTTCCGAAAAGTTCCGGCCTGATGCGGTGGCTTACAAACACTTTCATCCTGTCATAGACAAGCACATTGATAAGGTAAAGGCCGTAGCTGATGTAGCCGTAAAAAGGTAAAAACCCTTTTGACTGGGTATTTCCAGTACGCTCCAGCTGTAAATGGTCTCGCTGTAAACCCAGCAGTATAAGTCCACAGGTACCCCATGTAAACGGCAGATCTGCCAGGGCTAATACAGCCAGGTTATGGTGAAACGCAGACATCCAGATCAACACTGCAACCAGCGTGCCGGAAGCCGCCACCAAGGCATTGCCGATTCGTACCACGTTCGTCCGGTGTATGTACTTTGATTGCACGAGCAACGAAAGCAGGGCTCCATAGGCGATAAAGTCAAGTACAAAAGGTGTTTTGTAATGAATATCGATGTGCTCGCTGATGTGGATGGCAATTAGCCGGAGAAGCGGCTCTACAAGCAGCGTGGCAGCAAGCAGATGGAACAAAGTTCTCTGACGAAAACGCCGTACACAAGCAGGCCAAAGAAGATAAAAGTGCTCCTCCACAGCCAGCGACCACAAAGATCCATATTCATTCAAAGGCGCACCGAACAGCCTTGAAAAGTTGGCAAGAAAAAGCACAGCAGCAAGTACAAATCGGAAGTCGATAATGTGCCAGAGCTTCAGGATCAGGAGCAGGAGCAGGTACGCCGGAACAATACGAAGGATGCGGCGGATGTAAAAATCTTTATAGTAGTTAGTTTGCTCACGCGCTTTTAGAAGCAGGCCGGTAATGAGAAAGCCTGAGAGTACAAAGAAAACATCCACGCCGAACTGCCCGCAGTTCACCAATGAAGCCAGGAGGCTGCCCCAAAAGCCGCCGTATGCTGCGCGCCAGTTAAAGCCGGCAAAACCATGGAATAAGACCACCATCAACACGGCAACTCCGCGAAGGGAGTCCAGCGATGGCATGTGCCGTAAAAGGAGAGAAGGCTTCGCCGATGTGGTCGGACCGCTTACAGTGGCTTGAGGCTCTTTGAGGTCCATCACAGGTGTCCTCATTATCCCGTAAAAACTTAGCGAGTTTTCAAGGTGCTAAGACCGGACTGAAGATGCATTCCAGTTTCAGGAAAGAGTTCCGCAGTGGAACTCTTTCCTAAGGGGCAAACTGTTTTATGCGTCCGCGTGCTCCAGTACTTCTTCACGCACAAGCTCATCTACCTGAACCTCTACGGGGTTCTTCGGCAGAGCAATGGCGAGCACATCCTCAATTCGCCTCGCGTAGTAGATTGTCACACCTTCAGTTTGTGCCGGCAGCAAATCCTCTTCGACATTCTGCTGCACATCCGCGGGAAGGATGACGTGCCTGACACCGGCGCGCTTGGCGGCAAGGAACTTCTCCTTAATGCCACCGACCGGCAGCACATTACCGGATAGTGTGATTTCGCCGGTCATGGCAATCAATGGATGCACCGGGCGGTCCGTAAGCAGGGAGACCAGGGCAGTTGCCATGGTGACGCCCGCCGAGGGGCCATCCTTGGGGATACCACCGGCCGGCACATGGATGTGCAAATCGATGTCCTTGGTAAAGTCCTCCGATAAACCAATCGAGACCGCGTTGGAGCGGACCCAGGTGAGCGCGGCTTGCATGGACTCCTGCATGACCTGGCCGATTTGCCCGGTCATGGTGAAACCGCCCTTGCCCTTCATCTTGTTGGCTTCAATGAAGAGCACATCACCACCGGCGGGCGTCCAGGCCAAGCCGACTGCAACGCCGGGCCGTGCGGTACGCTCAGCCAACTCCATATCGACCCGTACCTTGATACCGCCCAGAAACTCCTGCACGGTCTCACGAGTCACTACCAGCTTGTCTGTCTTGCCTTCTGCGATACGGCGCGCCTGCTTGCGGCACACTGTACCGATTAATTGCTCCAACCTGCGAACTCCGGCTTCGCGTGTGTAGTGCCGCACGATAAAGCCGATAGAGTCCTCCGGGATTTCAATTTGCTCAGGCGTCAGCCCATTCTCCTTGGTTTGCCGGGGCACAATGTAGCGCATCGCGATGTTCCGTTTCTCCTCTTCGGAGTAGCCGGAAAGCTCGATGATCTCCATCCGGTCACGCAGCGGCTCGGGGATTGTATCGAGCTGGTTCGCAGTGCAGATAAAGAGCACCTTCGACAAATCGAATGGTTGGTCGAGGTAGTTGTCGCGGAACGTCGAGTTCTGCTCCGGGTCCAGCGTCTCAAGCAGCGCCGCAGATGGATCTCCGCGGAAATCGCGGCCCAGCTTATCGATTTCGTCAAGCAGCAGCACCGGATCGTTCGTCCCCGCGCGTTTGATATTTTGGATAATCTGCCCCGGCAGCGCGCCGATGTAAGTACGCCGGTGCCCGCGGATTTCTGCCTCATCGTGCATACCGCCAAGCGATAGCCGCTGAAATTTGCGGCCCAGCGAGCGCGCAATCGACCGGCCCAGCGAGGTCTTGCCCACGCCCGGAGGTCCGACAAAGCACAGGATCGGCCCCTTCATGTCCGGCTTCAACCTGCGAACCGCAAGGTAGTCCAGAATTCGGTCCTTAACCTTACGCAATTCATAGTGATCCTCGTCCAGCACTTCCTTAGCTAGGACAAGATCGATAGTGCCGCCGGTGCTCTTGGCCCAAGGCAGCACTGCAAGCCACTCGATATAGTTGCGAGTCAGCGAGTAGTCTGCCGCCATAGGCGACATGCGCGCTAACCGGTTCAGCTCCTTCAGAGCTTCCTTCAGCGTATCGGCAGGCATGCCGGACGCTTCAATTTTCTCGCGCAACTCCTCAATATCACGCTGCCCATCGTCGCCTTCGCCAAGCTCCTTCTGGATCGCCTTCATCTGCTCGCGCAGGTAATAGTCGCGCTGCGAGTTTTGTACCTGATCCTGCACTTCAGACTGAATTTTGTTGCGCAGCGACTGGACCTCAACCTCTTTGGCCAAGTGCTTGTTCACGCGCTCCAGGCGCGCCTGAATGTCCGGAGTTTCCAGAAGCTCCTGCTTGTCGGCTGTTGAAAGAAACGGCAGGGATGAGGCAACAAAATCAGCCAGCCGTGCTCCATCATCAATCTGCGCCGCAATTGCCTGCAGTTCGTCCGACAAGGTGGGTGAAGCAGCAACAATCTGCTGAAAATCAGAGACGATATTGCGCAGCAAAGCCTCAAGCTCCGGCCCTGTCGGCGACCCGCTCTCCGGCACAGGCTCAACTGTGGCCGTCATAAACGGTTCCAGCTGTTCAAAATCAGTCAGCTTAACCCGCTCTACGCCTTCTGTGAAGACAAACAGGCTCTGATTCGGCATCTTTACGACTTTGTGCACTGTCGCCACTGTGCCGTAGGTGTGCAAGTCTGAGGGCTGCGGCGCATCCATACGCGAATCACGCTGAGCCACTACAACAATGGTCTTTTCCTCACCCAGTGACTGGATGAGCTGGATAGAACCTTCTCTGCCTACGGTAAGCGGTAGAACAGCATGCGGAAACAATACGGTGTCGCGCAAAGGAAGAACAGGCAACGTTCGCTTCTTGTTAGAGCTCTGCTCACTACGATCCGTGCGTTGGGTCGGACCGCTGGGGCGGATAATACTTAAAAAATCACTCGGCATTGAGTCAACCTCTATCAAATTACCTCTATTGGACGCCGCAGCTTGAGATTCGATGCGACAAAGTTCCGGCAAGTCACTGCATCTGTTTTCGCAGTGACCTGCCGGACGGAGGAATGTGTATGCTGGAAGCCTGAGTTGCGGCTGCTCTCGTATTTCCAGTTGTATCGGCGAAAATAGAAGAAACTATCAGGAAAAAGCTTGAAACCCGGCACCAAGGTACCCCAGATTCCCAAGAGGCTCAGAGTTCAAAACCTTGGTACCTGCGGCACAGTGCTCCTCCATCTACCGGCGAACTACAAGAGGTGCTGCCTAACGGATGGAAACAGCTGCAGCATACCGGCCAAGCTCTTTAACCAGCGAGCAGACCTGCGTCATCTCGGCCAGGGCCTGCGCCGCCTGTTCTTCGCCGCCGATCTGATAATCGGCATAAAACACGTACTCCCAGGGAGAGCCGGGCACAGGCCGCGATTCCAGGCGAGTGAGATTAAGGTCGTGGCGCGCGAAGATCGCAAGCGCCTCTACCAGCGACCCCGGTCGGTTTGGAACAGCAAACGCGATGGATACCTTATTTTTGACCGGTTTGTTGATAGCCGAAGCAGCATCTGTGCGAAGCAGTAGAAAGCGGGTGTAGTTGGCCGCGTGATCTTCCACATCAGCCAGCAGCACCTCCCCGCCATATACCTGTGCCGCATATTGACCGGCAATTGCCGCTGTGCAGCCGCCGAGTTTCACAGCATGGGCCACTGAACCTGCGGTGTCGTAATACGGCACGGCCTTAAGCGCGGGATGGTCCTCAAAAAGACGGCGGCATTGAGCTAATGCTACCGGGTGCGAGTAGACCTCGCATATCTCCTCAAGCGTTCTTCCCGGTGCGGCAATCAGCTGGTGGCGAATCCGCAACAGCCTTTCTGCCTCAATGCGAACCGGCGAGGCAAGCAAAAGGTCGTAGTGCTCCAGCACGGAGCCTGCCAGGGAGTTTTCAATAGGAACCACGGCGGCATCGGCATCGCCGTTTACGAGCTGCTGGAAGACCTCAGCCGAGAGCGCACAAGTGTGCAGTTCTGGAGCCTCATCCTCCAGGCCAAGTTCCGGTGCAAACAGCAGAGCTGCTTCGTGACTGAAAGAGCCAAGCTCACCCTGGATCGCTATGCGCATATGCCTCTTTTTAGAGCAGCAGGTACCTATTCATACAGGAACAGTCACAACAACCCACCCAAACAGAAAGCTGATGCAACATACTATTCCGAGATCGTAAATTTTACGGGAGGTATTTTCATGTTGTGGACCATCTTTGTTGTTTTGCTTGTTTTATGGCTTGTGGGTCTGGTCAGTTTTCATGCTGTCGGTGCCTACATCCACATCCTGCTGGTACTGGCTATTGTGGTTTTGCTCATCCAGATTATTTCCGGTCGCCGCTCGGTTCTTTAGAGCTTACTCAAGCGGCTTCAGCCTGCGTGAGGCCGCTCAAGGAATACGGCAAGGGTAATCGCCGCAAAAAAAACAATCGAGATAATGCCATTGAGGGTAAAAAAAGCCGCATTCATTCGGGAAAGATCCTTTGGCGAAATCACAAAATGCTCATACAGCAGCAGAGCTGCCACCACTGCAACTCCGACAATACCCGGCACGCCGAGCGCAAACAGGTGTACCAGCCATAGCAGCAGCGCCAACATGGTGATATGCATGGCCCGCGCAACCCGGAAGGCCGTCGGAATTCCAAAGGTCGCCGGGACAGAGTACAGCCCGCATGCGCGATCATGTTCCGCATCCTGGCAGCTGTAGAACACGTCAAAGCCTGCTACCCAGAACAGAACCGCAGCAGTCAGGACCAGGATGCGCCCATCCAGCGAACCGCGCACGGCAATCCATGCCGCTGCCGGCGCAATACCCAGCGCAAGCCCGAGAAACACATGCGACCAGCGTGTAAACCGTTTGGTGTAGGAGTACAAAAGCACTACAGCGAGCGCGAGCGGCGAAAGAATGAGCGTGAGTCGGTTGAGCTGCGAGGCTGCCAGGAGAAACAGCACGGCAGAGACCAGCGTAAAACCGCCCACAAACTTACGGCTGAGCACGCCTGCCGGGATGGCGCGGAAGGCGGTGCGGGGGTTTGCACCATCCAGAGTCGCATCGGCCCAGCGATTAAATGCCATGGCCGCTGACCGCGCCGAGACCATACAAACTGTAATCCAGACCAGTTGCATGGGATGCGGCCAGCCGTCAGCGGCAAGCACAGCCGCTGTCAAGGCAAAAGGGAGCGCAAAGATAGAGTGCTCCCACTTGATCATTTCGAGCGTGTGGCCGATAGAGCCTAGAATTGCCATACCTCTAGTCTAAAGCCGCTTTTCCATAGGTATATGCTTTCCATTTCACGGCATAGCGTTTGGATGGAAAACCATGCCTGAACTTATTGACCCTATGTTGCAGTAAGAGAGCGGCTTTACTATTACTCTATTTTCCTTCGGACTTGCCGGCTACCTGTAGATTATTGACTACCTTGAAGACGCCCGGAACAGAGTTTGCACGCAGGGCCGCCACATCTTTATCGGACTGCGTATCGACAACACCGTACAGGGTCAGATTGCCGTTCACAACGGAGATGCGGATCGGCTTGCCGGGGTCAACGGCATACTTGTTCAAGCTCGGAAAACCGTAAATAGTCCGGAAAGCCTGCAGGCGAATGCGATCGTCGAACGGCGAGGTTGGATCTACCTGGATATCGTTGACGACGTCACGTACGCCTTTTGTATTGCTGGCTACAGCCACAGCGGAATCTGCATCGACCGGCCCGTAAGCATGGCCGCCCAGAGTGACATCGCCATTTTGTACATTCACAGAAATTGCATTAAAAGCCGTGGTGCCATACCCGACACGATCATACTCAATGGCTTTCAGCAGTTTCTGCTGCAATTCCGCATCGGGTACCTGCGGACCGGCTACCTCAATTTCATTGTCGACGGACTTGATACCCTTGACACGGCGCGCACGCTTCCCTGCTTCTTCCTTTGCATCGAAAACATCAACCGAGCCCTTCAGCACAGCCACGTTACCCTGGACTGTACCCTGTACGCCGCTCAGCTGCTTTTTATTGAGCGCCTTGGTCAGCGCAGCCTGCTCTGCCGACGAATCTCCCTGCGCCACGCTGATGGAGGAGCTTGCACCTGCTCCTAACACCAGCAGCAAAGTCGCTACATTCAATAGTGTCCGCATGCCCGTTCTCCTTGCGGGAGCAGCTTGCCACTCCCCATTGCATAGGAACACGGACTCGCGTGGAAAGATGTTCGACCGCAAACAGCGGTTAGCGATATCGCTGATGCAGCTTCAACTGTAAGCTGAACACGCCCGATTCATCGCGCAATCCAACAATGGATACATTCGGTGTCAAGTTATATTGTCCCTGGATCAACTGCTGTGCCGTTGAATTGACATTGGTTGCATATTGAACGGTTCCATTCTTTGAGATTTGTTGTTGCACAGTAATACGTGCGGTAGAGTTGCCGGTTCCGCTTACAAAAGTTGGATCGATTTTGACGTTGCCGCCACCGAATAGCTTGTTGATACGACTCGATACGGTAGCGTTTAACGCGCCACCCAGGATGGAGTCAGCTGTCGAGTTCACACCGGCCTGAGTTTGCTGCTCAGAGTAGATTGCCTGCTCCTCCTGCGTGCGCCCAAGCGCAAGCAGCGAGAAAATATCCTGCTCGGAAAGCGGCGGCTCCGACCGGAAGGTCGGTTGCAGCTTGGCCGGAGTGCCGTGCAGGCCAATGATGACGTCATAATCCTCCACATGCGCGCTGGCTTCAAGGTCGATGGTCGGGTCGATTTTGATCGGGTTCGTAAAATAGATGTCGCCATGCTGCAGCACATAGTGCGTGCCTGCGAAGGTCGCCTCACCCTCGGTGATGGAGACGTGCCCAAGTACAGAGGGTTCCGCTGTTGTGCCGCGCACAAACAGGTCGATGTCGCCGGCCACCTTGGCATAGCTGTTGTTGATGTCCAGTTGCGGGGCCGAAGTGACGTGTACGTCAAGCCTGATTTTGTTGCCGAAAGCTGTCGGATCTGGCGGCGGTGAGATGCCGTTTGAAGACAGACTTGAGGCATCAAGTCCAGGGTTGATAGCAAAGCGGGTAACCAGCACCCCCCCGCTGACCAGGATGCTCTCGGCGGTACCCTGCAGGTGCAATTTGCTGTCAAATACAGTGCTGATACCGGCTGGGTAACGTACGCGAACCTGCTTGGCAGTCACAGACAAATCCGCATAAATGCCGGCCTGATACGTAACGAAACCGCCGAATACGATGTCGCCGCCTCCACTGGTCGCGTGAAGGTTTTTGACGGATAGTCTGCCCTGGTCAAACGCTAGTGATCCGTTCAGATGGTTGACGCCGTTCGGAAAGTCACCGTAGGCAAGGTTAACTTCATGGAAGTCTGCCGAGCCTTCGAGGTCCGGCTTTTCAAGCGTATTGGCGGCTGTGAAGTTAAACGTAATGTTGCCGGTACTGTCGATGGCAGGCACCAGCGTGTGGGCGACTGCCAGGTTCAGGCTGCCGTCAGCCTTGGCATCAAGCAGCCGATTGGTGCCGAACAGTTGCGCCCGGCCTCCTACATGGAGATCCGTGCCGCCGCCGGTGACGTGAAGCGGCTGCAGCTCCGCGATACCGTCATGCAGGGACGCGCGCAAACCGCCTTCGGTTCCAATTAGAATCCCCTGCGCAGTGACCGCGATGCGCGAAAGCTCGGCGTCGCCGTTCAACAGCTTCGGCTTGGCAGCCGGGCCATTCACGGTCACGGTGCCGGTCAGGATGGTGTCGCCTTTAACACCGGCCACATTGAACAGTTGCAAGTACGGGTTGATGTCGAGGTTCGATAGAGTGAGTTTGGCCTGCGTCACATACTCGCCGCTGAGGGCAGTTTGCGCGTGCAGGGTAGCAAGTGCACCGTTAAGGTGCGCGTTCAGGTCGGCGATTGCCGAGCCGTTCTGTGTGTGGGCTGTCAGGTCCACTTCCCCGGTGGAGGCAGGCCCGCCCGCAGGATTGGCGATAGCAAGATTGGTGAGATGGATTGCGGCCTGCACGTTCGGCGCTTGTGCCGTGCCTGAGCCGGTTGCGTTCAGCGCGAGCTGTCCATGAATAATCAGCGGCGATTTTTTAAGCGACTGGAAGGCGTCGAGGTCAAGCCCGGCGGCCTGCGTTTTGAAATGGAAGCGCTTGCCGGTGAGGTTGTACCCGCCGTCGCCAGTGATTTGTCCGCCGCCGATGAGAAAGGTGAACTGGGAAGCACCTACATCTTGCCCCGTAAACGTCAGGTCAGCATTGAGGCTTTTGTACGGCTCGCCATACACCTGTCCTCCTGTGACAGCGAGATGCCCGCCGCCGTTCAGGCTGCCCAATGTGCCGCCTACGGTTGCATTTACATTGAGGGTGCCCGTGACAGGAACCGCCGACTGGCCTGCAAGCGCGAGTAAGTCCGGAATACCCGCGTTGTTGATGCCAGCTGTCGCGTTGATAAGGGCGTCCTTGTCATAGGCGTAGCCCTTGCGGCGCGTGCGGTGCGCGTGCAGCTGGCCCGAGGCATGCACCTGCGTGTTGCCGCGCGTAATGAGGGCACTTTGTACGGAGATCAACGCAGGCGAGTACTCGGCATCGGCTGCAAGCGAATCGATATGGAAGGCCGTGGGTACGGAGGGCTGCACACTGGTAGCAACCGGTACCGGTACAGGCTTGCCGTCAGGCCCGGTGGGCAGGTTCGCCGCATTGGCAACCGTTGCCGCGGCGGGTGCGTTGTTCAGCAGTAGATCAAAATTGTTGACTGCCAGATGGCCGGTTACGTCCGGCGCGGCGAGCGAGCCGGTTACAGTGCCGTTGAAGCTGGCCTGACCGTGCAGCGCAACGGGCAGTGCCGAGCCGCTTTTGCCGCCGACCCCGAAGGTTGCGAGCGCCTTGTTGAACTCACCCAGGTTTGAGACTGTGAGCTGCGTCTGTAGAGATGAGCGCGCACCCGCCGCCAAGCCGACTCCGCCGGTAACGGTGAGCTGCGTGCCGGGCGTGTGGGCGTTCAGCTGCCGCACCAGCAGGCTGTCGGTGCGGCCTGCGTAGTGCACGTCAACAAGGCCGTTCACCGGTATATCGCCGTTCGGCAGAGTTGGGGGCGCGTTCAGAGTGATATGTGCATCGGCAGCGAGGTCTGAAATATTGCCGATCCAGTTGAGCTCCACGGTACCACCGGCTGTGGTGAAGAAGCCCAGGTGCTGGAGCTTGGGCGGGGCCACAATGGCAAGGATTGAAGGCAGCGTAAATCCTTGCAGCTTGAGGTTGACCGCGCCTGTGGGAACGGCAGGATTGCTAGTTGCATCGGCAATGGTCCGGTTCGCCCCACGCGCTACCTGGGCTACAGCAGCAGTCTTTGCGCCGGGCTGAACACTCGGCGCGCTTGCCGGGGGCGGTGCAGGGGCAAGCCAGTGATCGATACGGGCGTCGCCTGTCACAAGGCCGCCGCCGGCAAGCGTCGCGTGCAGGCCCTTGAGCGCGAGCAGGTCCTGGTCCAGATGTATTTGGGTAGCCGCATTTAAGCCGTTGAGATTGACACCCGAGCTTTTGTAGGCAGCATCCGCGATGCGCGTTTCGCCATCCACCGTGAACAGCGCCTTGGTTCCTTGTCCATGCAAATCCAGCGAGGCCACGCCGCTATTGAGTCCCGGGATAGCAGCTATGGCTCCAGCTTCACGCAGGTCTACCGTACCCTTGGCCGCAAGCTGCCAGTGCGGGTCGGCAAAGTTGCTCACATCGGCATGTGCGGCTAGCGTAGAGCTGCCCGCGGTGAACTGCAGGTCCGGTATGCTCAGGTTGTGCCGACCCATGATGGCCGACACGCTCAGGTGAGAGTGGATGGGGGCCGCGATGGCGCGACGCGCGGTCAGGTCAGCGATAGAGACTGACGCCTTGTACTGGTCTGTTGCCGGCAGGTAGTTGATGCCGACTT
The DNA here is from genome assembly GCA_964235655.1 of uncultured Acidobacteriaceae bacterium. Lineage (GTDB taxonomy): Bacteria > Acidobacteriota > Terriglobia > Terriglobales > Acidobacteriaceae > EB88. Next base: position 66,589 of record CAXSBB010000015.1, on the reverse strand, counting down.
CAAGGTCGTTGGCGGCAAGCGAGAACGGGATAGCCTGCTGGTTTACCAGTGCCGTACCGTCGTTGATCTCCGCTCGGTCTACAGCCAGGTCAAACACCTGGTTGATGGTTTTGTTTAGGTCGGTAGGCGCGCTTTTCTTCTTCGGTACAGGTTGGTTGGTAGAGCCATCCTTGTAAACAATCAAATGTACAACCGGCTTGTCCATGCCCAGATAATTGAGACCGACTTTGGCATGGAAGAACGAGATGATCTTGACCTGCACCCGCAGCCGGTCCACATGCGCGTAAGGCACCTCCCCCGGCCCTTCCAGTCCGTGGATGGTGAGGTTGTCGGCTTCAAACTGGAGGTGCAGCAGTCGCCAGCGGAACGCACCCAGCTCCACACGACCGCCGGTCGAGTCACCCAGCACCTGGATCAGCTCCGCGCGCACCTTGTTGGCGAACTGCGGTGTTGAGGCATACCAGCTGATCCCGGCCACCAGTAGCGCCAAAATAACAATTGCAATCAGAAGAATGCGAAGCACGAGGTGGCGTTTGCGCTGCGGCTCATCCGGTCTATCACTGCCTGACAGCTGCCCGCCCGTGCGACGGCCTAAAAACGAGCTTGGGGTTGTGCTCATGCGCCGCCTCCCGGTGCGTTGCTTTCCTCGTTGCCGCTACTTTTTCCGTACGTAGGCACCAGAATCTGTACACTGCCTTCCTGTCGCAGTGTTGCTTCCCAGTCGTCGATCTGCTTGGTTACCTGTTCCTGAAGCAGAATTTCCTCAATCCGCGGTCGCAGGGCTTTTACCGCCGGCGGCTTCTCATGCTTGGCGGCAAACTGCGGTACCAATGTTTTGTCGTAGTAGGCCTGCACCTGGTCGGTCGGGATGCGAACGCCGGTACGGAAGCGCTGATTGAGGTAGTCGAGGATGACGAGCCGCTGCCGCCAGCGCATCGCAACGTCTGAGGGAGTCATGGCGCGTTCTTTCAGGTAGCTTGTCCAACCGGCATCGGTCTGGCAATGGGCCGCTACGCAGCCGGGCAGCTGCTTTTTGAGCTCGGCTATGAACTTATCCGTGTCGGCAGCTGTGATGCTGGGCGGAGCCTGGTTTTGCGCTTTCATCTGCTGCAGGATCAGCGTGCGCGTAATCAGATGCTCCGCTGCCCGGACATCCGTGTTCTCGGTAGTTGACAGTAGTTGCAGCGACTCAAAGCGTTTTTCCTGCTCGACGTCGCTTTGAAGAAGAACATCCCCATTGATGATGGCGACCACGCTATCGAGCACGATAGGCTGGCCCTGAGGTGCCCCGGCGCCGGGACTTTGCGTGGTTGCAGCCTGCTGTGCCTGGCCGGAGGCAGCGGCTTTCTGACCCGGAGTGACGTGGGTTTGCGTCTCTTGCTGTACCGGTGCGGCGTTCTGCGCCTGCGCGGATACTCCGAGCAGCAACCCGAAAAGAGAAATAAGTAAGGTCCGCATCAGAATGCCTGTCCGATGCTGAAAAAGAAGTTGAAGTGATTGGCTTGGCCTACAATCGGCGGCGGGGGTGCCGAGCCGCTGTTCGTCAAATTGAAGCTCTGAATTTGCGGGTAGATCGGCGGGTTCAGGTTATAGCTGGCGTCCACTCGAATCGGTCCGACCGGGGTACCGTAGCGCGCACCTAGACCGAGTGCATGCGAGAAGTAGTTATTAGAGCATTGTCCGGTCAGGCCGATGCTGTTCGGTTCCGGGGATGGCGCTTGCTGGTCGGCCAGGTTCAGGTCGCGGCAGCCCGCACGGTTGGGCTGGCGAAAGCGCAGGAAGCTGGGCGCGATGTCGCTGTTTCTTACAAATACATTGCCCATGTCATGAAACAGAACAAAACTGACGCTGCTGCCGACATACGGCAAGACCGGCGGCGGCAGGCGCAGCTCAAAATTGTTGACGAATGCCGCCGCACCCCCAATAGGAAAGCCGGTGACAGAGTCACGCGGTCCGGCTGCATTGATGCCGAAGCCGCGATGCGACTCCGCGCCACCCGCGTACAGCCTTTCCGGCAGTGGGATCAGCTCGGTAAGGCCGGTGCCGAAGGAACGCTCGAAAGCGTAGCGTGTCTGCCGCGCGAAGACATACCTGTGCACATTGCCGAATGGGTAATATGTCGCATTGGTAGCGTCGAATCGGTTGAAGTTGGACTGTGACCCGAATTTGCCTTCTGAAAAGAACTCCTGCACGGTGTTGTACGTGCCGCCTGATGCGTTAAGAGATGAAGGACGCCGTGTGTCGCGGATGTAAGTAACGCCCGGACCGCCCACTGTAACCGGCTGCGAGAGCAGAGGAACTTCTTCCGGTGCGACTTGCAAGGAGTTGGGATTCACATTGATGCGGCGGAACTGATACTGATAAATCCAGGTTGTCGGCTTGCCCACACGCTGGACAAGCCGCAAATTTCCTACCAGCCGTGAGGCTCTGTATGTACTGACATCACTCTCGTTTGTGTAACCGCCATCGATAGACAAGGTGAGTGTTTTCTTGCCGAAAGGGTGTGGATCAGCAAATGAGAGTAGCTCCACCTGCTCAAGGGAGCCGTACTTCAATTGCAACGAGACACTGTTATCGGTGCCGCGCAGATTAATGCGCGATACATTGAGCGAAAGCAGCTCACTGGCTCCGAAATTGCCATTGGGACTGGTGTAAGCAGGCAGGCCTTGCTGGATGTTCTGGAGCACGTTGGTATTGTTGGGCGTGCCGGTTTGCACCTGGAAGCCGATGCCGTAGGTCACATCCCAGCGTTTAGCCTCGGTAAACTGCAGCAGCACGTCCTTGCGCAGCTGGTCGCCGCTGGGATTCTGTACAGCAGTGTTCACGCCGTTGAACAAGGTCAGGTCATACAGTTGTCGCTGCGTGTCGATCAGCGCAGTCTGGTTCAGCACATCGCCCGGATGCACCAGGATGTGCGAGTCGACGGTGCTGCGGCGCGTGTTGCTCAGACCGCTGATCAGCACGTTTCCTACATGGATCTGCTCCCCTTCGGTCACCTCAAGCGTTACATCGATCAGGTTAGGGTCATGCGGGTCCGGGGCCTGCTTCAGGTTAGCAGCTGCCTGGTCGTAGCCATGGCCCAGGTACCAGGTCAGGACCGCATCGCGGTCGCCGGTCAAGCTGGTGGAGGAGTACGGCTGGCCTACCTGCGTGTTGAGCAACGGCAGCAGCGTGCCGGTAGGTACTGCTACATTGCCTACCAGCTTGTAAGAGCCGAACCGCTGCTGCGCGTTCTCAGTAATTACATACGTCACATTGATGTGGGAGATTTTAGAAGGACGGCCCTGCTTGTCTACGTCTTCGTCCTTGACCACCGGCTTAACCTCGACATGCGAAAAACCGCTGCCCTCATAGAGCGCAGTGATCGTGGTGACATCGCTTGCCACCAGGGCCTGGCTGTAAATACCGCGGCGCTCAAAAAAGCTTGCCGGGTGCACGCTGAGCCGAGGCTCAAACAGGGCTGTCTCGAAGTACTTGTTACCGGTTATGGTGACACTATCGACGTCGTGGAGATTGCCGGGAATCACGTTGTACGTAATCAGGGTTTGCCCGTTCGACTGCGGCGCAACGGTATGCGAAACCTGGATGTCGAAGTAGCCCTGCCGTTGATATAGATCGCGGATGCGCCGGTTCCCTTCATTGAGAAGGTCTTCATCCACGGCGCCTTCCTGGTACACCGGCACCAGGTTACGGATGCTGCCCTTGCTCACCTTCAAACCGTTTACCACCACAATGACCTTGTTGCCCTTGTTGATGTTGAAGGTGTAGTTCAAGTGATTGGTAGGCTGCTCGTACTCTTTGTTGTCCAGCTTAACCTTGGCTTCAAGCAGCTCCTGCTTCTGGTAGTTAGCGCGCAGCTTGTCCAGCACGGAGTTCACCGTATCGCGGGTCACGCGCGAATTTAGCTTGAGCTTCGTAATCTTGCGCAGGCTTTTGTCATTCAAGCCGCTGTCGCCGGTAAGCCGCAGTGCGCCTACCCGCGCCTGCCTGCCCGGGGTCACAATGTATTCAAGGTTGATCTGCTGATTGGTTGTATCGACCGAGCTGCCTTCGGTTACCTGCCCCTGGTAGTAGCCGTTCGTAGTCAGCAGGTTCTCGATCAGCTTCTTACCGCGATCGAACTTGGCTTGGCTGTAGGAAGTGCCTGGGCTTAGCTTGGAAGCGCCCTGGAGCAAGCTGGTCAGGTTTTCATCATTGACGCCATTTACGTTCACTCGTCCGATGAACAATTGCGGCTGGCCGTCGAAGATGATGGTGACCTCATCGCCTGTGCGGACACCGGCCACATCAATGGTGCCGTAAAGCCCGGTAGCGTACAGCCGGCGGAGGCTGCTGCGTAGTTTTGCCGGGTCCAGCGGCATGCCGAGCTGCAGTGCAAGCTCGCCCTGGAGCGGCTGCAACCGGTTTACGGGAACACCGCGAAATTCGATATTGCTGACATGCAGGCCCTGCCACGCGCGCAGGTTCTCTGTCCCGGCATTCCCCTCGCCGGGCGGCGGCGCGGTGTTCAGCGGGTGGCTTTCATCGTAGGAAGGCAGCTTGGTGGCATCGGGCAGCGTCTGCCCGGCCGGTGGGGCACTGCCGGATGGAATCTGCTGCGTGGACTGAGCGCTGGGGGAGATGGAACCCTGCGCCAGGACAAGGGGTACCGCACCCAGCAAAAGCCCGAGTGTCGGCACCGCTCGTAAGCGGAAGAGGCGTATGGAGCGAGAAGAGAGCGGTGAGCCGCTTCGGAATTGCAACATGAAGTTCATGGGTCCACTTCTGCCCGCAGGCTGCTCCCCGGCAAAGGGCAGCGGTCCTTGGGTTTGGGTCATCTTGAGCCTGGTCTTGCTTGGACGGGCGATCCAGGCTTCCGGGTGCATAGTCGATTCCTGCTTCCCTATACTAATGATGAGGACGCATGGAAGGCTGTCGCGGACCAGAAAATCCAGACGAAGGTACCAAGTTTACAGATCAATTTCCTGATCGCTACTCCCGGCAGGTCCTGTTTGCACCGATTGGCGCTGTGGGCCAAGCCCGCTTGGGGGCGGCCCATGTAGCCATTGTCGGCGTGGGAGCTACCGGCGCCGCGACGGCTAGCCTGCTGGCCCGCGCCGGTGTGGGCCGCCTTACGCTGATTGACCGCGACTTTGTCGAGCCCAGCAATTTGCAGCGGCAAGTGCTCTTCGATGAATATGACGCCCTGCATGGACTGCCGAAAGCCGAAGCAGCCCGGCGGCAGATTGCCCGCTTCAACAGCGAGATCATGGTTGAAGCCCATATTGCGGACCTGATTCCCGGGAACATCCATGCCCTGCTTGACAGCGCGGAGCTCGTTCTGGACGCAACAGATAACTTTGAAACCCGGTACCTGCTGAACGACTACGCTGTTTCAACCGGCAAACCCTGGATCTATGCCGGTGCCGTGGGTGCCTATGCCGTCTCCATGAACATCCTGCCCGGGCATACCGCATGCCTGGCCTGTGTGTTCCCCAAACCGCCGAGCGGACCCATTGAGACTTGTGAAACGGCAGGTATCCTTGGCATGGCGGTAAACTTTGCCGCGTCCGTGCAGGCAGCAGAAGCCATGAAATACCTGGTGGGTGTGCATGGGGCTATGCGCCGCACCCTGCTGTCATACGACCTATGGACGAATGAGCGGTCGGAACTCGGGATCGCACGCCTGCCCAGACCTGATTGCCGGGTATGCGGTTCGGCGCGAGAGTTCACGCACCTGCGCGGCGAAGGCAGGCCGCACATTACCCTGTGCGGGCGTAACTCTGTGCAGATCCATGAGCACAGCCGGGCGGTGGACTTTCCCGAACTGGCGCAGCGATTGGAACCTCTCGGTGCGGTACGCTGGAATGAGCTTCTGCTGCGGTTTACCTATGCACCCTATATACTCACTGTTTTCGCCGATGGCCGAACCCTGATCCAGGGCACGACGGACATCAGCCGAGCACGCGCCTTGTATGCGCGCTTTCTGGGAACATAATGGGATCGCTTTCCTGTAAATGCGGCTTGTGCAACCATGTATCCGGTACAGGCGTCACAGCGCTGGTTATGACGCGCATATGCTAGCCGGTAGTTCCCCGAAATCGTGACACCAAAGATGGATTTATGGATCGGAGTGCCGTGAGCACAGCAGGACCTACACAACAAGCAAAAAATCCGGTGCAGCACATGCGGCGCAATCCGCCGATTGCCGGCGAGGCAGAAGCCATTGCCGCCGCACAGAGCGGCGATGGCCGGGCGTTTGAAACCCTTTATGCACTTCACAAGCGCAGAGTGTATTCCCTATGCCTCCGCATGCTGGGTAATGTGGCTGAGGCGGAAGACCTGACCCAGGAAGCTTTTCTGCAGCTTTATCGCAAAATCGGCACCTTTCGCGGCGATTCCGCCTTTTCCACCTGGCTTCACCGTTTGGCCGTCAATGTAGTGCTGATGCACCTGCGCAAGAAAGGCTTGCCGCAGGTCTCGCTTGAGGAAACTCTTGAACCTTCAAGCGATGACGGTCCGCGCAAGGACATTGGAGCGCGCGACCTTCAGCTTTCAGGCTCTATCGACCGTGTCACTCTGGAGCGGGCTGTGGAGAACCTTCCGCCCGGCTACCGGCTGGTATTTGTGCTGCACGACGTGGAAGGCTACGAACATAACGAGATCGCGGGCATGCTGGACTGCTCCATCGGCAACAGCAAATCTCAACTGCATAAGGCACGCATGAAGCTGCGTGATCTTCTAAAAACCGGTCTGCGAAAGGAAGTACAGGAATGATGGAAAAAAGCGTTGACTGTGCTGCATTTCAAGAACGGCTGCCCCAATTGTTCGGAGCGGAAACCGACTTCAGCCGGGAGCCGCACCTGGAGTCTTGCGAAAATTGCGCTGAACTGGTGCGAGACCTCGAGTACATCGCGCAGCAGGCCAAGCTGCTGATGCCGATTCACAATCCCTCACCGGCTGTGTGGGAGAATATCAAGACCGCTCTCAATACACCCGATTCCAAGAGCTAGTGTGCCGTACCGGCGGGTGGTGCTTACCGGCTTCATGGGGGCAGGCAAAACCACGGTAGGCCGCCTGCTTGCTTCCCGGCTCGGCTGGCGGTTCTTTGATACAGACGCGCTGTTAGTTGCCCGGTTGGGCGGGAGTGTCGCGGAACTATTTGCACGGCTTGGCGAGCCTCTATTTCGGGAGCATGAAGCCGGGTTAATTGCCGATTTGCTTCGTATAGAAACCGCTGTGATCGCTTTAGGTGGGGGCGCGATGGAGCATGCCGGTACCCGCGCCTCCCTCACGGCCAACCCGGGTACATTACTGGTATATCTGCAAACCTCGCTTGCGGTTTCACTTGCTCGCTGCGCCGCAGAACCAAATGCTGCAGTCCGGCCTGTTTTGCGTGACCATGAGTTGCTGGAACTGCGCTTTGCCCGGCGCGTACCCTTCTATGAAGCTGCTGATCTCATCCTCCCTACCGAAGCGCAAACGCCCGAGTCGCTAGCCGAATTGATTGCTGCCAAGGTACGGTAAGGAGCAGCCTTGACGACGCAAACAGCACTGCCCGCGCAAACCCCGTACCCCAGCGAGCCGCTGCTACGATAGAGGAGTGAGAGCAGCCTTTGTAATTGCCGCGGCAGCATGTCTCAGGGGCGCGGCATCTGCCGTGCTATCCCGTCGAGTTCAGTCGTGATTTCATCCGCGACGGCGAGAAAGCGTGAGCCTGGAGCGGCTCCACAAGTGGACCTTGGCCCTTTGACAATCGCTCCTCAACCGCTGCGCGCCGGAGAAACCGCTTCTCGCATTCATGATTACTCGGAACTGTTCAAGCTGCGCGTCACAGCGATGATCGTGCTGACTGCCTGGGCCGGTTTTTATCTTGGCTCCTTGCGGTCGGGTGTCAGCAGCATGCAGCCGGGTTTGATCGCTGTGCTGCTCGGTATCGGCCTGGTAAGCGCGGGCGCTGCGGCGCTCAACGAAGCCATGGAGGCTAGCTCCGACGCCCGCATGATCCGTACCGCTCGGCGACCCATGGCTGCAGGCCGCATCAGCCGCGTCCATGGTGTCGGGCTGGCGCTTGCTGTAACCGCTGTCGGCACAACCCTGTTGCTGCGCGAGGCGAATGCCTGGAGCGCCGCGCTGACCCTACTGACCGCCGCTACCTACGTGCTGGTTTATACCCCGCTCAAGCGTGTCACTACCTTTGCCACTTTCATCGGTGCATTCCCAGGTGCCATGCCGCCCCTGCTTGGCTGGGTAGCTGCTCGCGGGCACATTGAGTGGCCGGCGGTAGCGTTGTTTGCTTTGCTGTTTGTCTGGCAGTTTCCCCACTTTATGGCCATAGCCTGGATGTACCGCGAAGATTACGGCCGTGCCGGTATCCGCATGCTCCCGACGGTAGAGCCTGACGGCGTCTCGACAGTGCGCCAGGCCCTCAGTTATGCCGTACTTATGGTTCCCGTAAGCCTGGTGCCGGTGTACCTCGGTATGACAGGACGCATCTACGGTGTCGCGGCGCTCGTACTTTCGCTTGTTTATCTCATCTATTCGTTGCGGTTTCGGCGCATTGTCACAGCAAGCTCCAAGGTAGAAAGCAAGATGTACGCGCGCGACCTGCTACAGGTCAGCGTGATCTATCTGCCGCTGTTGCTATTGGTGCTGATGCTGGACGCACGCAGCCGCTGAACGGGGGAGTCACATGGCAACAGCTTTGGCTTCACAATATACTTCCGACTCGCAAATAGCCGCCGACCCCGCGCCGATTGAGCTCACCGGTTTAACGCATCACTACGGTGCTCGCAAGGCGCTCGATGCGCTTACCTTCAGTGTGCAGCCGCGCGAAATTTTTGGACTGCTTGGCCCCAACGGCAGCGGTAAAACGACCTTGTTCCGCATTCTTTCAACCTTGATGGTGCCAACCGGTGGACATGCCCGCATCGCCGGTTTTGATGCCGCGACAGAGCCGCGTGAAGTACGGGCGCGTGTCGGCATCGTGTTTCAAGCCCGGTCTGTGGACCTGAAACTAACCGTTGAAGAAAATTTGATGCACCAGGGTCATCTCTACGGGTTGAGCGGCAAGGCGCTACGCCGCCGCATCGACGAGGTGCTGGGCCGTGTGCTGCTGCGCGACCGGGCAAAAGACTTTGTCGAGACCCTTTCAGGTGGTATGCAACGCCGGGTCGAGCTGGCGAAGGGACTTATCCACTCCCCTGCGGTGCTACTGCTTGACGAGCCTTCAACTGGCCTCGATCCGGGTGCGCGTCGTGACTTGTGGCAGTACCTGCGCACTCTGCGCGATGAAGACGGTGTCTCCGTGCTGGTAACCACGCACCTGATGGAGGAGGCCGAGCACTGTGACCGGCTCGCTTTTCTCAACGCGGGCAAACTGGTCGCGCTGGGTTCGCCCACTGCGTTGAAGGATGAGATCGGCGGCGACATCGTAACGTTCGATACGCGCGATACAGCCCATGCACGGCTTCTGGAAGAGCGCCTGACAAGCCGCTACGGAGTACGGCCCACCGTGCTGGGTGCAAGTCTGCGGCTGGAGCATGAAGAGGGGCATCGATTTGTCACTACCGTGATTGAGGCCTTCCCGGGCTTGATCGAAGGTATCCGCGTGCAAAAGCCGTCTCTGGAAGATGTCTTTATTCAGCGTACCGGTCACCGCTTCTGGCAGGAGCAGGGGGCTGAAGCCCATGCGGAAGCCCAGGTCAATGCTGAAGTGGATGCCCTGACTAAAACTGTTGCAACACGCGAAAGCTTCAAGCACCCGCTCTAGATCTATAAGAAAGCAACTATGGCAACGATCGCTACACAGGCACCCCGCATCTCCAGCCGCTCCATTGCCCCAGCCCGTCCGTCGACGGCCATCGCAGCCTATTCGCTATGGCGGCGCGAGATTGTCCGCTTCTACCGGCAAAAGGCGCGTGTAGTCGGCGTCATTGCCTCACCGCTGCTGTTCTGGCTGGTCCTCGGCTCAGGCTTTGCGAACTCCTTCCACTCCTCCGGAACAAGCGGCGGCAACAGCCACTATCTGGGGTACTTCTTCCCCGGCTCCGTTGCAATGATCGTGCTGTTCACATCTATTTTTTCCATGATGTCGCTTATCCAGGACCGCAACGAGGGCTTTCTGCTCTCGGTGCTGGCAGCGCCGGTTTCGCGCACGGCCATTGTGCTGGGGAAGGTACTGGGCGGTGCTACACTCGCTGCCATCCAGGGCTTCGTGTTCCTGTTTTTCGCGCCGTTTGTGGGCGTACACGTTAGCTTCGGAGCAGTGCTGCTGGGCATGGCTGTCATCGGCATGCTCTCCTTTGAGCTTACGGCGCTAGGCTTCACCATCGCCTGGCCGCTTGATTCACCGCAAGCCTTCCACGCCATTGTGAACTTGCTGCTGCTGCCGCTCTGGATGCTGTCCGGCTCGCTGTTCCCTGCCGATGGTGCCTCGCCATGGCTGCATGCCATTATGCGGGCCAACCCGCTTAGCTATGGGGTCGACGCACTGCGAAACCTGCTCTTCCCGCTCCAGCATACGGATGCTTCCCTGCCCGTCAACCTCCTTGTAACCGCCGGTTTCTGCCTGCTCTGCTTTGCGGCTTCGTGGGCTGTCGTCACGCGCCGCTCGCACAAGCCTGCTGCCTGAAAGGGGGATTGCTAATGAACGACACCGCACTGACGCACCTTCAACCGCCTGTAGGTGGTCCGGTCAACAATCGTCCCGCAACCTATGGCGTGCTGGGTATCCTGCTGGTCAGTGTGCTGGCTACGTTGTTCCTGCTGTGGCTGCTGTATGTTCACCATGCCCCGGCGGAGTTTCGAGGCCGCCTGCTTTTTCTTCCGGCGCTTAATGCCATACTCAATGGTCTCAGCGCAATCGCTCTCACTACCGGGTTCATCTTCATTCGCCGCCGCGAGATCACTCGCCACCGTGCCGCCATGCTGACGGCCTTTGTATTCTCATCCATCTTTCTGGTGTCATACATCACCAACCACGCCATCCACGGTGACACGCTCTACCCCCGGCACAATCCCCTGCGCACAACGTACCTGGCACTGCTGGCTAGCCACGTCCTGCTCTCCATCATCGCACTGCCAATTGTGCTAAGCACATTCTTCCTGTCTCTGTCAGGCCGGTTCGCTCAGCATAAAAAGCTTGCCCGCTGGACATTTCCCTTGTGGTTGTATGTGTCTGTAACGGGTGTGGTAGTATACCTGATGCTGCATGCAGCTGTTGGAGCGAACTACTGATCTGACCTTGCGTAACTGATTGCTAACCGGTTCCTGGGCCTTGCCCATGCCTTCGGCTGCTATCCTTTGCACAACATATTAACTTTGAAGGACACGTACCTGCCATGGCGAAAACAGTCAATAAAGTCACTCTGCTCGGCAATGTCGGCAAAGACCCTGAAGTCAAATTTCTACCCAGCGGGCAGGCACTCGCCAACTTTGGCCTTGCTACCACAGACCGAGTCAAGGAAAAAGGGACAGAAAACTATACCGATAAAACTGAATGGCACAACCTGGTTGCCTTTGGACGTACTGCCGAAATCGTTCGCGATTATGTGAAAAAAGGGAAAAAGCTTTATATCGAAGGTAAGCTTACTACACGATCCTGGGACGACAAAGAAACCAACAAGAAGGTCTACCGTACAGAGATTCTGGTCAATGAGCTCGTATTATTGGGCGACCGTGAAGGCGGCGACAGCGGTTCTCCGGGTAGCTACTCGCGGAGCAATGCAAGCAGTACAGCTTCCTTCGATCAGCGCTCTTCCGCTCCACAGGATGACTACGCACATGCGGAGATTACAGATGATGACATTCCGTTTTGAATGGTACCGTGCGAGCAGATGCAGTGATTAAGCTTTATAAAATTAGGTTGTCGGGTACCGTTAAATCGCATTGTGTTAGAGAAAAGAAAGCACATCGAATTTCAGTTACTACATACACTTAAGAATGGAATGTATTAAGGCGCTAGTTTTCGTGTATGAAAGGGAGCTTTCAACATGCATTTAGGTAAAGTCTTATTGGGCGGCTATCTTTCGCTACAGGCTTTTCCCGCTTCAGCGCAAAGCTCGCTTCCAAACGCTCCGGCAGCCAAGCCCCTTGTATATCAGGCAAGCAGCGAGGTTACCTCTCCCAAGTTGATATACGCAGTGGACCCGGAGTTTACTGAGGAGGCTCGGAAGCCTCATTTGCGGGGAGTCACTACAATTTCGTTAGTGGTAGATGCGCAGGGTAAGCCGCAGGAGGTAAAGGTATCCCACTCACTTGCCGAAACAGTAGATCCGAAGTATCGAGTCGCCGCGAAAAGTTTGGACGATAAAGCTGTGGAGGCGGTGAGTCAATATCGATTTAAGCCGGGAATGCTAAAGGGAAATCCGGTTGCTGTGGCGATTCATTTAGAAGTAAATTTTCAGCTATTCTAAGACAGATACTGATCAAGGCTTTGCCGAAGTAATAGCATCGGCATCATTCCCGAGGATCGTACTCCTCTGAATGTTGGTTAAAGACAAATCTAGTTGTACCCACGTACACAGTCATTTTAGAAACTGCAAGCTTGATCTATGGCGCAATATTCTAGCTTGAGAAGCTTCTATGCGCTGGCAGCCATTTTCTTACGCTTTCTTAGGTTTGCTGATTTTCGCATCACCACACGCCAGCGTTTTTCTTCCTGCATGTCATACTTTAGGGTTTTGCTGTACTACACGGATACTAGGACAACTTCAGCCGAGACGTTCGTGGTTCATAAGTCCTCCATCTCCCAAATGGTATTAGCTGAGTAATTACTGGCGCATGCGTGCGGCCTCTTTCAGGATGGCCGATGGAATTGCCGATAAGGCGAGGACCTGCTCTGCTGCTCCCATTCGTACTGCTTCGCGCGGCATACCATATACAACGCAGGTTGCTTCATTTTGCACGATTGTTCTGGCTCCCGCATTGCGCATGGTCAGCAGACCCTGCGCTCCATCTGAACCCATGCCGGTCAGCAGCACTCCAATCGCATTCCCTTTCGCAGCTTTGGCAACGGAGCTGAACATGACGTCAACAGCCGGACGCTGATAGCAAATTTTGGGTCCGTCCTGTATTTGGACTCGATACGTGGACCCAACGCGCCGGAGCACCATATGAAAGTCTCCGGGAGCCAGCAGGGCGCGTCCGGGGCCAAGTTCATCGCCATCCTGGGCTTCTTTTACCTCGAAGGAGCACAAGCGATTCAAGCGCTGCGCGAATGAGGTCGAGAAGAGTTTTGGAATGTGCTGAGTCAGGACCATACCCGGCGTGTTTGACGGCAACTCGATCAACACGTCATGGATTGCCTCGGTCCCTCCAGTGGAAGCACCGATAGCTATTACAGTATCGGAAGAGAAAGTTGCATTGCTTGGTTTCGGTGGGAGAACAGGCGTAGCCTCCCGTCGAGATTTTATAGAAGCCACCCGCGCGCCCGCTGCGGCGCGCAACTTTTGCGCCAGGCCTTCACGCAATTCTCCGATTGAGTAGGGGCCGCCCGGTTTTGCCATTACCTCAACTGCCCCACAACGCAAAGCTTCAAGCGAGATCTCGCAGGAGGACTGCGCCAGGGAGCTAATGATAATGACAGGCATCGGATGGTACACCATGAGCTTCTTAAGGAAAGTAAGCCCGTCCATGCGCGGCATCTCGATGTCAAGCGTCAATACATCCGGCTTGAGCGCAAGAATTTTGTCGCGCGCTACGAACGGGTCAGGCGCTGTACCCACGACTTCCATATCGCTTTCCATGGAAATTGTTTCCGCGAGTATCTTGCGCACGATGGCAGAGTCGTCTACCACCAACACCTTGATCTTGTTCAAGGATGGGCTCATAAGCTGTTCCTAATTTCAAGCCAGACGTGCAGAATGCCTTCGTCGAGCGCGAGCGTGCGAGAGATTCGATCGGACCCAACCGGCACTTCCGTGCAAACAACGCTGCGTTCCGGCGAAGTAAGCGCGAATGCACTCTCGGACTCGATGCGGGCAAGCAGCGCTCCACAAACCATGTTCGCTACTTCGCCGATGACCTCGGCCGTTTGATCTTCTGTCAAAGTCGCCTCATCGTCTCCCAGGAAGTTCGTTGCAATCAGCTGCGCCGTCGCCTGGGGGGCGCCGATACCGAAACTGCCGCTACAAACACCTTTGAAATTAAGCTGGCTTAAAACCCAGTTCGAGTCACAGCCGGCTTCGGCAACTTCCCCCATCGTTGAAAGAAAGCACATCGATTCGAGCACTTCGGCTACGGCGCCTTCAAGCCATGGTTCAAAATCGTTCACCTGCATGCTACGCATCCTCCATCAGCTTGGCTAGGGCGGCACCCAGTTGTTCCGGAACAAAGGGCTTCGTCACATACCCTTTCGCCCCAAGCGCCAGCATTCTTTGCATACGCTCGTCGCTGCGATCGGTCGAAATGACGAGTATCGGAATGCGGCATAGCCATGGATCGGCAAATAGTTTTTCGACGAGTTCTTCGCCGTTCATATTGGGCATGTTGATATCGGTCAGCACGATATCTATTTTTTCGCGCTCCAGCACTTCCAGGGCTTCCAGGCCATCGCCTGCTTCCAGGCACAGACCCGTTTCAAAGCCTGACAGCAGCAGGACACGGCGGATGACGTTGCGCATGCCGCGGGAGTCATCGACAATCAGTACATTACTTGGCATATTCTTTTCTCCGTTCCGGGACATGCGGGTAAAGTTCTCGTTGCTCTCGGCCGATCGAGATAAGGATTTGTCCGGTCTCAAGTTCCAGGCGTACTGTGCGGGGCACCGTTCCGCCTACGTCTTCCGCTTTCACGATCACTCCTGCCTTCCAGAGAATCTTGCGCATGGCCATGTAATTTCTTTTGCCGATGTTGAAAGTGTCACTCGTGCTTATCACTTGTGCCCCACCAATAGCGGAAACGATCAACCGCGACTTCACTGCTCCGAAGTCGTATGCCGTTCGAAAAAGTAAGGGAATGCCCGTGTCTGCGTACATAAAAGGGCGCTCGCTAGCCTTGGTAGCGTCATGGTTCGAGTCGGGAAGCATGTAGTGAAGCATGCCTCCGACCCGTACTGCCGGGTCATAGATCACGACGGCGATGCAGGAACCCAGAGCGTGCGTAGTAAGCACAGCAGCCGGGTCTCCAGATATCAGGCAGTCACTGATGCCCACAGTATGAACCGGGTTCATTGCGCATTCCGAGGCAAGGCAGCCGATGTTTCGGATGACTTGAGTTTTGGAAATGACCCAGGCTTGCGATACGTGGCGGAGCAGACGTATTTGAGCGAATGAGTGATGCCGTTCAAACTTTCGGCATGACCGATCAGCAGATAACCACCCGGAACGAGCCTTGAAATAAGCTGGTTCACCACTGCTTGTTGTGTCGGCTGATCAAAGTAGATCATGACATTGCGGCAGAAGATGACTTGAAAAGGACCTACTGAGGAGCAATCCTTGAGCAAATTCAGTTGTTGAAAATTGACGAGGTTTTTTACCTCACGCTTGACCAGGCATTGATCCGCGTACTTTCCCGTACCTTTCAGCAGGCAATCCCGCATCATGGCGATAGGCAGATCACGCAGGCTTGACGCAGGATAGAGGCCCTGCTCCGCTTTTTCGAGTACACGGGTAGAGATATCGGTTGCGGTAATAGACACTCTCGAGAATGCTTCGCTGCCCATAGCTTCAATAAGCGCGAACGCGATCGTATAGGGCTCTTCGCCGGTCGAGCAAGCCGCGCTCCACAGATGTAGAGGACTACCCGCAGGCAGAGCGGGCAGAACGATATCACGCAGGAAAACGAAGTGACGCGCCTCTCGAAAAAAGCTCGTATGATTCGTGGTCAACGCATCAATCATGGCTGTAAATAAGTCACCGCGACCATTCTTTTGCAGATGATCGCAGTATGTCTCAAAAGAGGGAAATCCAAGCTCGCGTACTTGTTTGCCGAGCCGGGAAGCAACCAGGACCTGCTTGCCTCCTAAATCTACGCCGCAATAGTCGTAAGCCATCTGGCGGATGAGATCAAACTCGCGAGGGCGCATCGCCTGTTCCCGCATAGCTGCTGAAGTATTGTTCATCGTCTTCTCCCGCGGTAAATACCATCTGTGTCGAGGATCAATCCGACGCGGCCATCGCCCAACACTGCGCAGCCTGAAAAACCGGAAACGTCCTTGAAAGTTTCTCCCAGGGACTTGATGACAACTTCTTGCTTGCCTAA
Source organism: uncultured Acidobacteriaceae bacterium (assembly GCA_964235655.1). GTDB lineage: Bacteria > Acidobacteriota > Terriglobia > Terriglobales > Acidobacteriaceae > EB88. Next base: position 50,406 of record CAXSBB010000015.1, on the reverse strand, counting down.
AAGATCGTCCACCAGCAGACAAAAGCGTTTGCTCTCCGACTCGATGACGACAAGTAGACCCTCACTCGGGAGCGTCGCTCGGGCCTGAATGCCAAGCCGCTGGTTCAGCCGGACAATTGGCATCAATTCCTCGCGCACAAGCACCATTTCATCCCGCCCAATGACACTGAACAGGGTATTTTCAAGAGGCCGAAATATTTCCCGCACTACAGGCAGAGGAATTACGTAACGGTTGATGCCGACCTCAACGACTAGACCGTCAATAATGGCCAGCGTGAGAGGCAGTTTGAGCAGGAAAGTCGTTCCCAGGCCAAGAGTCGACTGCGTCTCGATGCGTCCGCGAAGCTTTTCTACGTTACGGCGAACAACATCCATGCCCACGCCGCGTCCCGAGACATCCGTAATCGTTTCGGCGGTCGAAAAACCGGGGGCGAAGATGAGTTGGTAGATTTCTGCTTCGGTCAGCGAGGTAGTGGAAGTAACGAGATTTTTTTGCTCAGCTTTTTTGCGTATCTTTTCAGAATTGAGTCCTCGGCCATCATCGGCGATTGCTATGACTACTTGGCCGCCTTGATGGTAGGCGGCCAGCCGAATGCGCGCCGTAGGATCTTTGCCTGCGGCTTCGCGCTCACCGGCTTCTTCGATTCCATGATCCACAGAATTGCGCACCATATGCAGAAGGGGATCGGAGAGCTCTTCGGCAACAGTCTTGTCGACTTCAGTATCTGTACCGGAAGTTTCAAGTACCACTTGCTTTCCGGCTTTGCGTGAAAGGTCGCGGATCAGACGCTCGATCTTCTGAAACATCTGGCTTACGGGAACCATGCGCATACTCATGGTTGCTCGCTGTACTTCGGCTGTAACGCGAGCCAAGTGCGAAAGGTCGCCGATCAGCCGAGAGTCATTCGCGGAAAGCAGCACATGGCTGTGCCGAATGAGCGACTGGGCGATCACCATCTCGCCTACCATATCCATTAAGTAATCAAGCTTCGCGGTTTCCACCCGTACCGAGCTGGCATCCGGAGCTTTAGGCGGTTCTAAAACGCGCGGCGTTTCTACAACTTTGGCAGGCACCACCGTGCGTAAGGGTTCGGTAACTACGACTGGCTCAGCCGGGTGTGCCGTCGAGAAAATCTTCACTACCTTGATTGGACTTACTACTTCGGAAGCTTTGGGCAGTGCTGTAAAGCTCGCTGACGGATCTGCTACTAGGATAGTTTCTGCCGGTTTTATAGCGCATGCTATCTTCGAAGTTTGATCGGAAGATTTAAGGATCTCTACGGTGGAAGCATCCATGGAGGATGCTGCGGTCTGCACCATGATGGAATCTAAAAAGGCTGACGCAGCTGTTTCTGATGCCAGTTGCGAAGCCGCTCCACTCACACTCGTAAGCTCCGGCGAAAAGAAATTATCTTGGTCTGCCTCAAAGTGGATTGCGCTAGCGGTGTGATTATTTATAGGCGCCGTAGATTCCGGCACTTTTGGAGAAGGTATCGATTTATGCAACTGCTGTGGAACAGCTAGATGTCTAATTTTGGCGATCAAAGCCCTGTTGTCGGCCGGGGACAAAGATGCACTACCTGCCAGAACGAGATCGATTGCGGACATTTCTGCCAAAAGAAAATCGCCGCTCTCAAGTACTACGTCCACGATGGAAGAATCCACCGTCAACTTCTCGTTACGTGCCAAGTCAAGCAGTGTTTCGACTTCGTGAGAGACTGCCTGCACCACCGAAAAGCCGAGAAAACCTGCCAACCCTTTGATGGTGTGAAAGGCACGAAAGACAGTGTGAATCACCTCCATCGCGGCAGGATCGCGCTCAAGCGCGAGCATTTGACCTTCGATCTGTGAAAGATGTTCGCGTGCTTCGACCAGGAAGTCCGCTACGAGTTCGGCATCGTCGCCAAGCGAGCCATAAGCAGGCTCGGCCGTGTAAGCCACACTGTTGCTCTCGCGCTGCATGGATGACCGTAGCTGCGTGAATCCTTCCTTGAGCAGGGCTTCCGAGTTCTCAGCAGTGCTGTTCTCGATTGAAATTGCTAACGAACGGGCCAGAGCAGCACTTTGAGAAAAACCGACGTTTTCGGCCCCCGTTGCAATAGACTGAAGGTCTGCCATGATCGCTGGCCCTATGCCGTCGATCATTAACCCCGTCGCGAGTTCGTCGATCCTCGCTTCCCAAACTGCGATCGCTCTAGGCACTTTCTCTTCCTGTTCAGACATAGCGCCTCTTTGCCAATCCTCTCCGCAGTGTGGGTCCACGTGACAGCCGGTTTGCTGTAGTTCCAGGCAGCGGGTGCGACCCGAAACCTACTTACACCCTGAGAGCGCTAGCCGAAGCGCTCCATATCTCACAGCTTGACCCATGCCTTGTCAATCTTCACGATGTACTTTGCGACGCAGACAATCGCGTACAAAGCTTGTCCTGAAAGTGGATTCTTCACAGCTTGAACCACTCTCGACACACCGTGCGGAGGAAGAGGCTCATCGCTTCATCTCGTTGTTTCCTCCATCAGAACGACTGAAAGCTTTCCTCCATCGGAAACTCGTCCGACTCGACTGCTTGTTTTTTTACGGGAGTACTCCCTCCATGACTGACTTTCACTTTCTGGAGCGAGATCGGCCTGGAAAGTTTTGTTAACGAAGAGGCTCCCTGGATGGATGGCCGCGAAATTCGTGTAGCGCGTGCGGGAGCGATCCGCAACATGGGTCTCGAATTGCTTCCTGCGCCACCTACCATTGCCTGTAACTGAGCAACCACGTCTTTCATCGCCTCCGATTGTGCGTTGAGCTGTTCGGCTGCCGCTGCGCTTTCTTCTGCGTTTGCCGCCGTTGTCTGGGTGACCTGCTCCATCTGGGCGATAGCTTTGCCTATCTGGTCAATGCCACGCGACTGCTCTTCACTCCCCAGGCTGACTTCGTCCACCATCACCTTGATCCGCGTAGAGTCCTCCGTCACTGCCTTGATTGCAAGGGCTACCTGGTCCACCTTGACCTTACCTTCGCTGGATTTAGCGATGGAGTCCTCGATCAGGATGGCTGTGTCCTTGGCAGCCTGGGCGCTGCGCTGTGCCAAGCTGCGCACCTCATCGGCCACTACGGCAAACCCCATCCCTGCTTCACCGGCTCGAGCGGCTTCAACGGCTGCGTTTAGAGCCAAGATATTCGTCTGAAAAGCAATTTCATCGATGACCTTGATAATCTTCGAGATTTTGCCGCTCGAATCGGTAATCTGATTCATGGAAGTCACCATATCTTCCAGGTGATGGTTCGCTTGGTTTACTTTTTGTTGGGACTGGGCCAGCAACTCGGCGGTAGCGCGGGAGTTATCGGTATTTTTCCGAGCCATCGAGTTGATTTCTTCTGAGGAAGCTGATGTTTCTTCGAGAGAGGCAGCCTGCTCCGAGGCACCCTGTGCCAGGGACTGGCTCGAGGAAGAAACCTGCGAGGCGGCATTCGTTACCTGCTCGGCACCGTCCCGCAGCTCACCTACACTGCTTTGAAGGGTGCTGTTGATCCCGCGGATAATCCAGGTAACACCGGCACCTACAGCCATCGATAAAACCATCATCAGGATGCTGAGGTTGCGCGCAGGCCCGATTGTAGCCGTAGCAGCGTCAGCCCTTGACATCACCTGCTGATACTCCTTGGCAGCGAGCTCGTCGCCTGCATCGCTGGCCGCCTGCGCGATAGGCGAGAACTTGTCGGTGGACATTGCGTCGGCGCCTGCCAGATCGCCTTTTAAAGCCATGTCATATACGTCCGACTGGATTTGCAGCATGGATTCGATCTTGTCTTGCACGCGCGTCTGGACTAAATCCCGCAGTTCAGGCTTGGTGCTGCGCTCTATAAATTCAGCGCCATACTTCTTGAGTGTCGCGGTGTCTTCCAGTGCGTGGTCGTACAGCTTGCGCGCACCTTCCTTGTCATTCCTATGGGCACATACCAGCATGCCGCGCTGGGCTGCCATGAAGTCTGAGGTCAGGTCGTCGATCATTCCGGCGAGAAAAAGATTGCGTGCAGAGATACGCGCCAGAGCATCAATTGCACTACCAAGCGCACTGATATTACGGATAGAAGCTATTCCCATCACCAAAGTAATTACCAGAGCAGCTCCAAAACCCATGTACAACTTTTTCCCTATCGTCATGTGTATGCCTAAAAAGCTTTCCTGAATTTGATAAATGGCTGTTACATGTGCAAGGTGGCAAGTGCGTCTGCATCCCGCGTACTCAAAACCTGGTCTATGTCCAGCAGGATTTTGACTCTGCCTTTTATTTTGGCCATGCCTTGTACGTAGGGCATGATGCCGCCCAGCCCGAAGTCAGGTGTATCTTCGATATCGTCCGAACTTAGTGTCAGTACCTCGACTACTCCATCCACTACGATCCCCATAGGCTGCTCTATCCCATTCAGTTGCATGCGCACGACAACGATGCAGGTACGTTCAGTATTTTCCTGCTCGGGAAGCTTGAACTTGCGTCGAAGGTTGATAACCGGCACGATTTTGCCGCGCAGGTTGATCACGCCTTGCACAAAGGGGGGCGTTTGCGGAACGCTCGTGACCTCCTGCATCTTCATGATTTCTTTAACCTTCAGCACCCCAGCCCCAAATTCTTCATCGCCCAGTTGAAAGATTAAATACTTGCCCGCGCGCAGGTCGACAGTATTGTGTGCTTTATTCGTTACTGTCGTTTTCATCCCCGAAATCATCGCTTCCCTCACTGTTACGATCATCTGCTTACATGGCCGCTTACACTACCCCCCCGTACATTACCGGGGTCACGTAATGGCTTAAACTAGGGTGAGAAGGGTTACTGCTGATGCTGCTTGCATTGAAAAACGCGCTTTGAATTGTCAATATTTGAAAAGTACTCTGCGTCGCACCCGAAACTGTTTAGAACTGCATGTCAAAGTTCTTCTGGTGTAAACAATTTGAACGATATAGATCCGGTTGTTGATAGAGGCTGTAGACGATCGGTCGCAACTCCATCATGATTGGAACTGAAATGAATCAGGTGTCCGCTGTTCGGCGGGAATACATTCCTGATTGACCGCTTCTTGTTCCACTTCTCTGACGGTGCCGTAAACATTACCGTCTACTTTCAATACATGCAGCCATGTACCGGCAAGACTCTTTGGCTGCTTCCAAGTCTGACCGAGCTCTGGAGTTGCTGTCATTGTTCTTAAAGACAATCGTCACAACTGAGCGAAAATTGTGAACTTGCCTCCCTGGTAATCTTCCATGGAAACATCAAACAAAGTTTTACGGTCCGGTTTTTGTAAGAACTGAGCATCCAGGCTGTCAAAGTACACAGGATCGGCCGCCATTTTCTTAAATACTGCCCGTCCTTCGTTTGTGACCACGGTAGAAGCGATATTTAGAACTTCGTGGATTGCATCCCGTAGAAGTTCGCTCAACGGCGTTTCCGCAAGCTGCTCTTTTATCGCATCCTGCGGTAGCCCTACAAGGGCACCTGCAAAAGAGCCTAGCAAGGGCAGATCAGCCTTGACGACGATTACAGTCTCGTTTGGAAGCACGGTGTACAAGCCATACATCTGCTTTACATTTGTCGCTGTCGCAGGTTTTGCCTGAGCGAAGGAGACCTTTCGCCCCATCAGCTGAGAAAAAAGTTGGGTCATGGCATGCGCTGTCGGTTCTGACATATTAATTGCTCCCCAGGATCGGTGACAGAGCCGCTTGGACATCTTCAGGGGTAAAAGGTTTTGTAAGCAAGAAGTTTGCTCCCGAACTCATGGCAAGGTCTTTGATCTCGGTCGAGCTTTCAGAGGTAATAAAGCCGAATGGCACTGTATTTTTTGCAGCTCTGACTCGCACTAAGAAATCAATGCCTGACATTTCCGGCATGTTCCAGTCTGAAAGAATGACTTTGGGGCGTTCACTCTGAAGCTTCTCCAAAGCCTGAACTCCGTTTTCCGCCTCGCCGACCACAAGCCTGCGAAAGCCAGCCTGTCGTATGGCTCGCTGCACCAGCAGGCGCATTGTTTTGCTATCGTCGACTAATAGAATATCCATGCCAAAACCCTCGACTTATTTGAGTGTTACCGCAGATTGCGAAATCTTTTTTCTTATCGGCAACTCACCTCTTCCTGTTCAGGACGATGAGTGACTAAAGTTTGTAAGACGGCAGAAGATCGTTCAATGACTACTTACTATTTCTGTGGGTTTTTCCGTCCTGACTGCAAACGGGTGCTCACCCAATTCATCTTTCGCAAATACGCTCATCCTGGATACAGCACTCGCGTGTTCAAAGAGTGGGCGATTCACTGCCCAACTTGAATATGCACGGCAGCCATAACTTTTCTAAACCCGTACCCTGGGCTGCGTACATCCAAGTAAGCGTATATCGCAAAATATTTCATCCCCAAGGAGTTTCTATGGCAACCAAGCAGTTCCACTGTGCAAACGTCGGCTATACAGAGTGCGAGTGGCACCTGGAAGGCAATTCTGAAGCAGAGATGCTGCCCCAGATTGAAGACCATGCCTTCAAGGTGCACCATCTTGAGTTGAAAGAAGAAGCCGTTAAGCATGTGAAGGATGCCATTCGGGACGTAGCCTAGAGATGGCGCAGGCGGCGGTTGCTACACTTATGCCATGCTCGACGAAACCCAGTTCCGCCGCCACGCCGACCACTCCATAGAAGCTCTCAAGCAGGCTCTCATTGAGCAGGAAGCCGAGGGCGGTTTCGATGTCGAAGAGAACAACGGCGTACTGAATGTCGTCTTTGAGCAGCCCGGAAGCAAATTTGTCGTAACTCCAAACACCCCTGTGCGTCAAATATGGATTTCCGCGCTTTCGACCTCCTTCAAGCTGGACTGGAACGAGGCCTCCTCGCAGTTCATCTTGCCGAAAACGGGTGAATCGCTCCAGCCACTTATGGTCCGGTTGATTCAGCAGTTTATGGCTGCGTGAATCTGCCGCTGCTTTCGGTTGCCATCGTCGCCCAGGATGAAGAGGCAAACCTCCGGCGAACCTTGTCTTCACTCATCGAGCTCGCACCTGAGATTGTGCTGGTGGATTCCGGTTCTATAGATGGCAGCGTGTCAATAGCCAAGGCGTTTGGAGCTCGCGTTCTGCACCAAAATTGGCTTGGCTTCGGTGCGCAGAAAAACTTTGCTGTCGCGCAGTGCACGGGTGAGTGGATTCTCTCGCTAGATGCAGATGAGGTACTGTCGTCCGAACTGGCTGACAACATCCACTGTGCTTTACTAACCGCTGCACCGGAGCTTGCCGGCTTTAGCATGTCAAGGCGCAACCTGTTTCTGGGTCGTTGGCTGAGGCATGGCGGCTATTACCCTGATCGCAAGCTGCGCCTGTTTCGTCAAGGCCGCGCCCGCTTTCAGGACCGGGTAGTTCATGAATCCATGATTGCGGATGGCCCGGTAGCTCCGCTCCAGGGAGATCTGATCCATCACACCTACCCGGCACTTTCCCTCTATATCGAACATATGAATCGCTACAGCAGCGCTGCTGTTCCAGCTATGGAGAAAATCGAGTCGCTCCCCGCATTTCTGAAAGGCGTCGTGGCAAACCCTGCCGCAACTTTCGCCTACAACTACCTGCTACGCGGCGGATTCCTTGATGGCCGGGAAGGTTTGCTACAGCACCTGTACCATGCCGGCTATGTGAGCTGGAAGTACGCCAAAGCATGGGAACAGGGGAGAAATCAAAGGTCTACCGGAAACATAGACCTTTGATAGATACAGGTTCCCACTATCCGAGTGAGTGAGTTTCTTTCTCGGAGCGCCCAAGGGCATAGCCGACTGCTCCCAATACGACGATGCCGGCTACCAGGGCGCGGCGCACATCCTTTGAGAACAACTGCCGGGTAAGGGCGAACAGTGACGGCGGCTCCGCCGGCTGCTGTCCTGTTAGTACGGGCGTCACAGCCTTGGCAAGACGGTGCAGCGCTTCCGGGTTAATCGTGCCCAGCAGGTTAATTACGATCAGCAGGTTGCGGATGGCCCGCGTGGACTGCGGCGAAGTTGCGATATCCACAACCTCGTTCAGCACTGTATCTCCCGCTCCCAGAGCCCCGCGTACAAAGTCCAGGGTGCCCGTGTCGTGCATGGTTTGCAGCAGTCGGTAGGCTTGCAGCAGCGCCTCGGCATGCTGTAGGGGAGCCGCATCCAGCTTGCGCTGCGTCTCCTCGATGGCCGGTGCGATATGTGGACGAAACTTAATTGCCTTTGCCATGGCTTACCGCACCTTTCCATTACTATGGCCGTTGCTGTTGCCAATCTGGATCAGTTCCGGCGTTGAGCCCGGCATGCGATAGTCGGCGCGCGCCCACTTACGTTCCACTTCCACGCCGTTCTGCGCCTTCGGATTGCCGTTGCGGAAGTTGAGAGCGCGTAACGGGTTTTCACCTCGCCATGGTAGTACCTTCATCTTGACGGCAAGCTCTTTGTAGGCCGGGGTGTGCGTTATATCGTCAACGTCACTGCTGCTCAGCTTGTTCACCGGCTGTGTTCCGTCTGATGTGTTCAGCGGCACAAACAACTGGTTGCCTTTCACACGGTCTGTGATTAGCACTTGCAAGCGCAGCGTATCGCGGCGAGAAGTAATATCAACCCACTGTCCCGTCGCAATGTTATGTTCCTTGGCCAGCTCCGGCGAGACCTCAATCCAGCGCTCGGGGGTCTCCTGATAGATACCCGGAACCCGCATCGTCATATTGCCTTCGTGGAAGTGCTCCAGCAAGCGCCCGTTATTTAGGTGCAGATCGTATTCGGCATCCTCAACTTCAGCCGGTACACGTAGCTTTAAGGGAAAGAACCTGGCTTTATTGTCCTCAAACGGGAAGCCCGTCGTATACAACAATGGCTGGTCTGTTCCATCGATCGCTACAGGCCACTGCAAGGTCCTATACCCCTCCAGCCGGTCGTAATTTACTCCGGCAAATATCGGCGCCAATGAGGCTGCTTCCTGCATGATCTGACTGGGGTGCGTGTAGTTCCAGTGCGCGCCTAGACGGTTGGCTATGTCCTGGATAATGCGCCAATCAGGCTTCGACTCACCAAGCGGTTCAAACACCTGGTACAGCCGCTGAATGCGCCGCTCTGTGTTGGTAAATGTGCCGTCCTTCTCTAGGCTGGGGCTCGCCGGTAGAACGACATCGGCGAAGCGGCAAGTCTCAGAAAAGAAAATATCCTGTACGACGAAGAACTCCAATCGCTCAAAGCCGCCGGCAACGTGGTTTGCATTCGAGTCAGCCGAGTACATATCCTCGCCGAACAGGTACGCACCGCGCAGCTTGCCATCGTAGCAGGCATCGATCATTTCATGGTTGTCGAGGCCTCGCGGCTTGGGCAGTTTCGCGCCCCAGCCTGCGGAGTAGCGTGCGTTCGCGGCTTCGTCGTCGGTGTGCTCGTAGCCGGGGAACATATTCGGCATACAGCCGAAGTCGCTCGCACCCTGCACATTGTTGTGTCCGCGCAAAGGGTACGCACCGGTGCCGGGACGCATGTAGTTGCCGGTGGCCAGCAGCAGATTTGAGATGGCAGTCGAGGTATCAGACCCCATCACATGCTGCGTAACACCCATGGCCCACAGTACGCAGACTGCTTCTTCCTTGGCGATGATTTCTGCAATGCGCCGCAGCTCGGAAGCCGCGATACCCGTGGCTTTCTCAGCAAATTCCATGGTGGCCCAGTGCAGGCTTTCCCGGTACTTGTCAAGGTCGTTTACCCACTGCTCAATAAATTCAGTGCGTGCCAAGCCGCTTTCAAGGATGTAGCGTGTCATTGCCGAGAGCCAGATAATATCGGTGCCCGGCTTGGGGCGGAAGAAGATGTCCGCGCGACGCGCCATCTCGTGTTCACGAATGTCGGCCACAATCAGCTTCTGCCCACGCAGTTTGTGTGCCTGCTTGACGCGGGTGGCCAGCACAGGGTGGCTCTCTGTCGTATTGGTGCCGATGCACAGTACCAGCGAAGCTTTGCCGATGTCATGGATCGAACCGGAATCGCCGCCGTAGCCCACGGTGCGGAACAAGCCTGATGTAGCCGGTGACTGGCAGTACCGCGAGCAGTTATCAACATTATTGGTGCCGACCACGGCACGCGCCAACTTCTGCATGAGGTAGTTCTCTTCATTGGTCGTCTTGGAAGACGAAATGAAGCCCAGCGCATCCGGCCCATGTTCGGCCTTGATGGCTGAAAACTTTTGCCCGATCAGCGTTAAAGCCTCTTCCCAGGTTGCTTCACGGAAGGTTTGCCCATCGGCATTGCGAATCAGCGGCTTCTGCAAGCGGTCCGGCGAGTTCACGTAATCCCAGCCGAATTTTCCTTTGACACAGGTTGAAATATCGTTGGTCGCACCCTGGCTCGGCTCGACCTTCAGGATGTGCCGGTCGTCAGGCTTGGTCCAGATATCGAAAGAGCAGCCCACGCCGCAGTAAGTGCATACCGTCTTGGTTTTGGTGGTGCGCACCTCGCGCATGGCTGCTTCAGTTTCCGAGACCTTAAGAATGGGACCGTAACCCATCTCGGGCTCAATCGCCTTGACCAGGTCGATCATCTTCTCAAGCGCCGGTACGGGCCATTTGGTCATGTACCCGGCCTCGCCCAGCATGGACTTCTCCATGAGCGCATTGCAGGGACATACGGTGATGCAGTGGCCGCAGCTTACGCAGCTTGAACCGGCAATGGTGTGGCCATGGTCCCACTGCACGCGCGGATGCGGGTCTTCCCAGTTGATCGACAGCGTTTCATTGACCTGGTAGTTCTGGCAGGCCTCCACGCAGCGCCCACACAGGATGCATTGGTCCGGGTCATAGCGATAGAACGGGTTCGTCTCGTCTTTGTCGTATGGCTTGGTTAGATATGGGTGCTCCTGGTGGACTACCTCAAGCAAAGCGGTGGTGTTGTGCACCGTGCAGTTGCCATTGTTGTTGTCGCACACCGTGCAGTACAGCAGGTGGTTTCCCAAGATACGGTCAAATGCTTCCCGCTGGGCACTGCGGGCACGAGCAGACTCGGTCACGACACGTGCATCGGCTGCAACGGTCGTTCCGCAGGCGCGTACCAGCTTGCCGTTGACTTCGACCATGCAGGTATCGCAGGTCTGAATCGGGCCCAGCTGGGGCAGGTAGCAAACGTGCGGCACCTCGCTTTTGGTACCGTCGAGGGTACGCTTCAAAGCGTCGATAAGACGTTCACCGGCCAAGGCATGAATCTCTTGCCCGTTCACGCTGATGGAGCATTCGGGTAGATTGTCAGGATTTGGCGGGTGTGTCGCTGACATACCTTGGGACATGCCCATCGAAGCGGCAGTGTGCGGTGTGGATTCCATATTTCCCTCTTAAAGGATGCTATCTGACTGCAGCTCCCATGTCTCCAGCTCGTCAACATGGCTTCGCAATTTCATAAACAAAAGGTTATAAGCCGTCAAAATCATAAGATTCGTATAGGGATGTCAGGGCTACGAGACGGGCCTATTACTCCCCTTCCAGAATCTCCATACCCAGCGGCGGTTCAAGTAAGCAGTCCATCTGCTCAACTTCTGCCAGGGAGCGGCGCAGCGCGGAGCCCGAGCACGGCTCGACTGTGACTACAAACGGCATACTGGTTTTGCTGTGCCCGGGCAGCTGTAGTAGCGCGTCAATGTTGATTCCTTCACGGGCCAGTGCCGAGGCAATCCCGGCCACGATCCCAGGCCGGTCGCGCACTATAAAGCGGACTGAATGTCGCAGGTGCAGATCGCCGGTGACCTGGGCCTTGCGGCTGGGCAGGTCAACCGCACCGGAACCATGCGCGATTGCCAGCAGGTCTGACACAACGGCCACTGCCGTAGGATGGCCGCCCGCACCATGGCCGGAGAAGACAACATCACCGCCATATGCGCCGCCGATCAGCACCATGTTTTCCGTACCGCGTGACCAGGCAAGCGGCGACCGCAGCGGCACCAGCATGGGACCGACCAGGGCAATCACAGAACTGTCCGGAGCGAGCTCGGCGCGAGAAACCTGCCGCACCGTGCAGCCCAGCAACCGAGCATACTCGAAGTCAATTGCTGTCAGCCGGGTAATGGCACGGCATTGCACGGCTTCCACTGCTAAATCCGTGCGCAGCGCGAGCCGGGAAAGGATCACCAGCTTGGCACGGGCGTCAAAGCCGCCGACGTCCTCTGTGGGGTCAGCCTCGGCATAGCCGCGCGCCTGCGCTTCGGCCAGCATGGTGCCGTACTCGGCACCGGCCTCCATGCCGCTCAGGATGTAATTGCAGGTGCCGTTCAGGATGCCTTCAATCCTGAGCACGCGCTCCCCGGCAAGACCCTGCTGCAAGCCCGGAATGACCGGAATGCCACCTGCAACCGCAGCCCCATAGAACAGGTGGGCACCATGCTGTTTGGCCAGGGCGTGTAAGGCGATGCCCTGGGCAGCGATGAGCTTTTTATTCGCTGTGACAACGCTTTTACCCGCTTCGAGCGCGCGACGTACCCAGGTACCCGCCGGGTCAAGACCGCCGGCAAGCTCCACCACGATGTCAGAGTCCGAGCGTAGAACGTCATCCACGTTCTCAGTCCAATGCACGGAGCTGTGCACCCAGGCAGCACGCTTACGCGCAACATCCCTGTTGTACACATAGCTCAGCTCAAGCTCGGTGGCGGCCGGTCCTTCAAGCAAAATACGCGCCACTGAGGAGCCGACCGTACCAAAGCCGAGAATCGCTACCTTTTTCTTCACCATCCGTGGCAACTCCTCCTCGGCACATGCTACCGGAGGCAAGCGCTTGCAGGAGACAATAGAAGCAATAGAAATGATGCTTCCCGCGCGCGATCCCGAATTGGTACAAATCGTCGATCGATCCCTGGCTGACGCTGCCGCACGCGGCGGCGGCCGGCTCGCCTGCAAGCCGGGCTGCACACCTTGCTGCCATGGAGTGTTTCGCATCTCGCAACTGGACGCGGCGCGGCTTCGAGACGGGTTGGCGACACTGGCGCAGGAGCAGCCCGAACGAGCGGAACCCTTGCTGGCGCGCACCCGTGAAACCGTGCAATCGCTGAAGTCTGAGTTCCCCGGTAACACCGTCACAGGCTTGTTAAATGAAGATGAGGATGATTGGGATCGCTTTGCCGATCTACCTGAAGCCGATGGTGCCTGCCCGGTTCTCGACCCGGCCACCGGCCGCTGCGAGCTGTACACGTCGCGCCCGCTGACCTGCCGTATCTTTGGGCCGCCTGTTCTAAACGAGGGCGGTGGTCTGGGTGTCTGCGAACTGTGCTACACCGGGGCCACGGAAGCGCAGATACTGGCGGGCGAGATGCAGCTACGGCACCATGAGCTTGAAGCGGAGATTGATACTGAGCTCGCTGTGCAGGGTATCACCGGCGAAACTGTAATTGCGTGGGCGCTGCTGCAACCCAGCTCCTAGCCCGACAGCACCCTTCAGACCGCATCCTACCGATGCATGCGTGCGATTGTCTTTGACCAGCCGGGCGGCCCGGAACAGCTTACGATTGCCGAACTACCCACGCCACAGCCTGGACCCGGCGAGGTACTGATTCGCGTCCACGCAGCCGGGCTAAACCGGGCTGATCTTCTGCAGCGCAAAGGCCATTACCCGCCCCCTCCAGGTGCCTCGCCGCTGCTGGGACTTGAGGTCTCAGGGGAGATTGCCGGGCTCGGACCGGGCTCGGCGGACTCCTGGCAGGTTGGCGACCGTATGTGCGCGCTGCTGCCCGGTGGCGGATATGCCGAGTACGCGGTAGCCGATGCGGGTAGCTGCCTGCCTGTGGCTGCCGGTTTTGATCTCCTTGACGCAGCCGCTCTACCGGAGGCGGTCTTTACCGTTTGGGCAAACCTGTTTGCGACTGCACCGGGTCAGGCCACGGCGGCGCGAGTGCAGGCGGGCGAACGCCTGCTGGTGCAGGGCGGTACCAGCGGCATCGGCTCCGTCGCATTGCAGATAGCGACAGCGCGGGGCGTCCATTGCGCGGCTACAGCAGGTTCTGCAGATAAATGCGCGCGCTGCCTGGAATTCGGGGCCGAGTTCGCCACGGACTACCGCGGAGCCTGGGCTGCCGCGATTCGCAGCTGGGCTCCGGATGGCATGGACTGCATCCTCGACATGGTGGCCGGCCCATATTTTGCCGAGCACCTCGCGCTGCTTGCCCCGGGAGGCAGGCTGGCCCACATTGCCACCGCGCAGGGCAGCGAGGTACCGCTTGACTTGCGCACAGTGATGCAGAAACGGCTGGTTATCACCGGTTCCACCTTGCGTAGCCGGTCTCCCGTACAAAAACGAGCTTTGCGCGACGAGATCGCACGCGAAGTCTGGTCCCTGTTAACCACCGGGCAACTACGGCCCGTTGTCCATGCGTCATTCCCGTTGGAAGAAGTTGCGGCAGCCCACCGGGCCATGGAAGATGGCGGCCATACCGGCAAACTGCTCCTGCTGATGCGGTAGCGAGGGTAGTAGCGAAACGTCAAATCTGCAGCGGACTGCTCCCCCGCGAAGCCTGCGCGAGTTCCTGGCTGAGGACGGGTCCCATGGCCTGCTGGCGAGCTATCAGGAATCTGAAGATGGCGAAGCTTGCAAGCGCGAGTACGCCATCCGTCAGCAGACTTGCCGCGGCAGCCCCCTGCCAACCCCACCGCGGAATGAACCACACATTCAGCAGCAGATTGAGCAAAGCCGCACCGGCCTGCGTTCCCGTGCGTAGCCACTGGCTTGCGCAGGCTGTAATGGCGGTTCCCCAGGCGTAGTGCAAACCGCGAAGCAGCGGCAGCAGGCACAACAACTGGAGCGCTCCGGCGGAAGCCGCGAAGGAGTGCCCGAAAAGCCGCGGCAGCAAAGGCGCGCACACAGCCAGCAGGGGGGCTGCGAGCAAACCGAAGCAGGTACCCCAGCGAAGCAGCCGGGTTGTCTCCGGTGCGACCCCAGCCGGACCTGCCTGGGCGCCGCTCCGGAAAAGTCGGGGAGAGGCTGCGGCGAACAGGCTCACAATCGGGGTAGAGACGACATCGATTACGCGGTAGGCTGCTCCATAAATACCGGCTGCCGCAAACATGCCGTAGGAAACCAGCATGGCTTTGTCCAGATCGTTGTAGAGCGAAATAGCAGAGCTCGAAAAGGAAAAAGACAACCCTTCAAGCAGGTGGTGCCGCCGGATAGGAGCCCAGTGAGGGCGGCCCAACAGCCTTGTGACAGAGCCGAGGCTTGCCAGCGCCACGATGAAAGAAGCACCGCAGTACAGCCTGACCCAGGTAAGCAGGTGTACCTGTGAATGGCTGTGCCCTGCCCAGACGTAGAGAAGCCCTGCCGCCAGGGTACGCGCAAAGTTGGTCATAACCCCGAGCTTGGCACTCCACCGGATAATGCCCGCACCTTGGAGAGCACGGCTGCTCAGTTGCGTCAGCTTGCCGAACAGTGCGTCAGAGAGCGCCAGGTATGGCAGCAGCTGCAGCAACGCAGCAGGCAAAAAGAAGTGTCCATACAGGGAAAGAGCCGGCAGCATAGCGATAAAACCCGCACTGGAAACCGCCAAGGCACGTCCCCATGTCACCGCAAAGGCCGTACGGTCACGCGCGATAGTTCGCAGCAGTACCATTTCCATGCCGAGCGATGAAAACTGCGAAAGCACATTGACCAGTGCAACGGCACCGACAAAACCGCCGTACTCGCGCGCACCGAGCAATCGACCGATAAGCAGGAAATATACCGCTTGGAGCGCCAGGGTCGCTCCATTACCGGATAAGAGCCAGGCAGCCTGATGGCGCAGGCGGCCTTCCGCCTTTACTTTCGGCGGGGCTGTTGCCTGGGCAAGTCGGCTTCCTGAGTCTTGCCTGATGGCGAACGGGCTTTGTTCCGCTACCGAGCTATGTAGCGCGTTTTCTTGGGATACAGCAAGTGCGGCAACTATGCGCGGCTCCTGCGTACTCCGCATGTGCTGTTGCGAAGCGGCAACCTTGTCATAGACATCTTCAAGCAAGGCAGTCTGCCGGTGCAGGTCAAAGGACTGCTCGACACGAAGCCGCCCGGCATGCGCAAGACGCTCGGCCATAGAGGTGTCGGAACAAAGTTGAATGAGGTTTTGTGCCAAAGCCCCGACATCACCCTCCTGAGACAAAAGCCCGTGCTCGCCATGCCGGATAAGCTCCGGAATGCCGGAGTGAACCGTGCTTGCCACCGGAACTCCCAGCGCCAGGGCTTCGCAAAGAACAGTAGGCAGACCTTCCGCATCACCATCGGGAGCTGTTATAGAAGGCGCGGCAAGACAGCGTGCAGCGCGCATCAGCGCATGTACCTGAGCCGCTGTCTGCGTGCCGAGAAAGCGCGTGCCGATCGTCAGGTCGGTGGCAGCGCGCTCTAGCATGGGCCGCTCCGGCCCATCGCCGACAAGGATCAAACGCGCTGCCGGTATGGCTCTCTGCACCAGCGCCATTGCCTCGATTAACTCTCGGCAACCCTTTTTAAGAACCAAACGGCCTACAAATAGTATGACCGGCTCTCTCTCCCCTGAAGAGCCATACCTTGGGGTCATCGTTCGCAAGTCGATCCCTATGGGCAGTACACGCAGCTTGTGCGCTGGAAAGCCCCGCGCTTCCGCCTGCAGGCGAATGGCATCGGAAACGCACAGGAAAAGTTCAGCTTCCCGCCAAAGCTGCTCCCTGCGTGCGAGATAGAGCCGGCCCGCACGTGTGCCGCTGTGCGCGGCATCAGTGCACATCACGTCGTAGCCATGCAGCGTAACCACCATCGGCAGCCGGAGCGAACGCCTGAGAGGAAGCGCAAGTGCGGCATCCACTGCGAAGTGCGCGTGTAGCAGGCACGGCGATTGCTGCCGGAGAGGCTGAACCAGCCGCGGAGCAAAACCTGTTTTCCGGTAGAGCAGGCGCTCCAGCCTGCCGCCTGGATGGAATGTATGCGCGACCGGAAGCGGCAGCGAGGGGCTGCACCGGCGCAAACCGGCAAAGACAGCCTGGTACCGGCGCAGTGCAGCCGCCTGGGCCGCGACAAAAGTCTCCGATGGCGGCAACAGGTCGGCGCGGAATACCAGAACGCGCGGCTTCATTGTGCTTCCCGAGTACGCACGATGGTCCAGCGTTGCTTGACGCGCAGAAATGGGAGTTCCCAGGCGTAGTAGCTGATAAACGCGAGCACCGCAGTAAGCGCAAGCGCGCTCCCCTTGCTGCAGATGAGCCATACCGCTGTAGCCGGTGCGTGGATATGACGTGCTGCGGCATCGGCAAGAAAAAAGCCGGTTTCGTGGAAGACGTACAGTCCGAAGGAGAGCTGCCCAAAACGTACAAGAAAGCGCGGCCACGGCGCGGCGGAGATGCCTAGCACCGCGAAGAACAAGCACGCCGTACCCACACCTGCCAATAAATAGCCGGACAGGAGCGATGCTGCTGAGGCTGGGATATTAACCTGCTTGATATGGTACGCACTTGAAGCCAGCAGCAGTGCTGCGCCTCCGGAGATTGCCAGCAGGGTACGAAGGGAGCCGCGAAGGCGAGGGATGTGCCCGTTGAGTAGCAGGGCTGAGGCCGCTCCCAAAGCAAAGTACTGAAATTGCACGGCGCTGTTAACCCATGCGGTGACATGGAGCATAGCCGGGTCGGCACTATGGCCTAGATGGCTCCGATAGACCAGTGCGATCAATGTCACGTGTGCACATGCCACAATCAGGCAGCAAACTCCCAACAGCTTCTGAGCGGGTAGCTTACGCTGCAGCACCGGCCATAGCAGATACCATTGCTCTTCGACAGAAATGCTCCACAGGGAGCGCATGGGCGTGGTAATAGCCGGGTGCAACGCGATGTACCAGTTCCCGCCCAACAAGCAGGAGGCCAGCAGCCGGCCCGGTTCAATACGAAACCCATGAAAACGCAAACCCAGTACCGCGTACAAACCGAGCACCCCGAAGTAGAGCGGCCAGATGCGCAGCGTGCGACGCGCGTAGAAGAAACGCAGGTGGAGTTGACCGGAGGCAAGCTGCTCGCGGCGCAGCAACTCTGTAATGAGGTACGCGGAGAGAAAAAAGAAGATCGGCACCCCGCAACTGCCGACACCTTCAGCCACTGCAAGGGCGCGGGCCGGGAGCAGTCCGGCAAAGCTCATAAGCGCATGAGCCGACCAGACCATGAGAAAAGCAAACAGGCGCAGAATATCCAGTTCTGACCGGTAGAAGCGCGGTTCGCGGGGCTTGCGAACTGCGGCTGACTCCTTTTCAAACTCGGCCGCCGGCAATGCTTGCGCTACAGCCATGGGCTTCCCGAAACGCCGGTTGTTGTACCTGTTGCGTTCGCAGGCGGTAGTGCCCACCATGGCCGCGTGGAATGAATTGGAGGAACTGTTGTGCTCTCCTCCGCACCGCCGTGAAAGCTGGCCGTCAACGGTACTCGGCTCAGCATGGCGCGCACCTGCCCGCGCTCGGCGGCAAGCAGCTCCAGCTTGGCGAAAGCTGCCGTGTAGAGCACCCAGTACAAACCATTGAAGGATAGAAGGGTATTTTCATCAAAGTCATACAAGGCAATCAGAAGCAGCACTGCCATAGGCCACGCTGCTTCCGCAAAGCGACCGGCACGCAGCTCGGGCCCCAGCAGCAGTAAACCACGCGCGAAACCGGCGGCGAACAGCAGCAAACCAGCGACGCCAAGTTCCAGCCAGATTTCAAGAAAGCCGTTGTGAGCATGGAACAACACGAAGTGCAGCGCCACAATCACGTCCCAGGACGCCCCCTGCATGCCTCGCCAAAACGCCGAAAAACCGTAGCCCAGCGCGGGATGGCGCAGAATAGACAGCCATACTTCGTGCCAGATGGCAGTGCGTCCGGTCAGCGGAGCAAGGGTCGAAAACTCCAGTGTGCCGACTGCAGTGACACAGACAGCAGCACCTACAAACAGGCCAAGCAGTGCGGTGCGCGACGCACGATCGAATCGACAACTGACACGAAACAACACGATGGCAGCAGCGATCAAGGTACCGAGCACCCATGCACCTCGGGAACCGCTCAAAGCCAGCTCCGCCGCGAATAGCCCCAGCATCGCGCAGCGTGCCGGTGTCAGCCGCCCACCGGCAAGTACCGCTGCCACAGCGAACACCATGGCTCGTCCACAGGCATTTTTTTGAGTAAATACACCTTGCCAGTCCCCGGCATGTCCGGTCGACGCATCCAGCCCAACAGCAGGAAAGCCGATGGCGAGCACGGCAGACCAGCAAGCAAGCAGCACAAAAGTGATCTGAAGAAGAAGCAACAGCCGCTGCTGTGACAAACGCACAGCGAGATAGCAGCCGAAGCCGGCAGCTACCGCAAATGGAAGCGCATGCCGGGCTGTCAGCAGCCTATCCTGCGACCAGACAATAGAGACTACAGCCCAGAGGGCAAGGATGCACGGCCATGCCAATGCGGCTCTTTGTTGCAGCAGCAGCTTTCGTCGGCGGAACAGAAGCAGCAGTAGAACTCCGTTCACAAGCGCCTGCGAGCCCAGCCCTACTACCACTTGCATGCCGGTGGCAGCTGCACCCGTCATCTCGTTTGCCTGGTTCGGTGCCACGCCCGGGATAGAACCGGCAACACCGAAAAATATGAGCGCAAGTACGATTGCGATCTCTTGGAGGTGGACGCCGCCAAATGTTTTCGTCATAAAGTTCATGGAGCTGCGTAGACGATCGCTGATGTAGCCGAGGCGGCGATAGTGGATGCCCCAAGCGCAAGGTTGCGCCCGAATGAAAACGGAATGTAGACAATGTCACCGTTTTGAAGCGCGAGATCGGGAATTTTACCGCGCTCCATGGCTTTGAGCTGAAGCGGCTGTTCGGTAGTTACCCCATTTACTTTGCGTATAAGCCGGGCATTCCCTTCGGCAGCAGTCTTTGTGGTCCCGGCTGCCAGCGCAATTGCCTGTAGCAGCGACAGCCGTGCATCGTCCTGCATCAGGTATCCACCCGGTCGAGCTACATCGCCAAGCACATATACCGTGCCTGCGCGAGGCACCAGTACTGTATCTCCGGGGGCCACCATCAGGTTTGCCGATGCGAGTTGCCCGGCGGCGTCATTGCCGATCAGTACCGTAGCAGGGGGTGCGTTTGGATGGCGGATTGTGACACGACGGTCGGCTGTTTTCAGCATTCCGCCGGCTTCAGCAAGTACATCCAACAAGCTGCGGGGGCTGTGGAGCGGCACGGTTCCCGGATGTGCCACCTCGCCCAGCACGGCAACCTGCTGTGTCGCAGATTCTTCAATCAGTACGGCAACCTGCGGATGGTTGAGGTAGCCGCTTTCGCTATAGCGGCGCTCGATCAGTTCGGCAGCATCAGGGGCAGCCATGCCCGCTACCTGAACGACGCCGATCAAGGGCAGCGTCGCGGTACCGGCATCTTTTACGCGAACCTTGGCGTCAAGATCCCCTTCACGGAATACATGCACTGAAAGCAGGTCTCCGGGACCGATCAAGAGGCTTTCACCGGGCTTTTGCGGCAGCTGCTGGCCTCCGGCGACGTGGATGACAGCGGTTAGAAACAGCATTAAACATGAAATCTGTTTACGATTGAAAACCGGCATGGACGCCTCCTCCGTAGCCGAAGTATTCATGGAACTCGGCAGAGCCGCGAGCTACATCGTTCAGCACGATGCCTATGGAAACATGAGGCGAAGACTGCCTTTGTAAAGTGTCAATACCCCGGCGCAATGCTTGTCGCGGCGTTTGCCGGTGGCGAGCAAGCAGCAGCGTTACATCGCTATGCTGAGCCAGTAGTGCAGCATCCGTCACAGGCAATACTGGAGGGGAATCCAGCACAATGAAGTCATACTCATTGCGCCAATGGTTCAGCAGCTGCCGAATGCGGGGCGAACTAAGCAGCTCGGATGGGAACGGCGGCATCTCGCTACCGGCTAGCATCTCAAGTTTCGGCAAGGAGTGAATCGGCTGCTGCATGGCAATGCTGTCAGTTCCGGAAAGTGCCGAGGCAAGTCCAGCGCCGTCGTGCCCGTAAAGATAAAGTGAGGGACGGCGCAAATCGGCATCAACCAGCAAAACTCGTGCGTCGCCTTGCGCAAGCAAAGCGGCCAGAGTGTACGCGATAGTCGTTTTACCTTCTCCCGATGAGGCGCTGGTAACGAGAATCACCTTCGGCAGCTCGCCGCTGCGAGACAGCAGCAACGCGGTGCGCAGCGAGCGTAACCCCTCCTCAAAAATGGAGGAGCGTTTCTCCATTGTTGGTACAGGTTGCGGTGTAGGCGGCTTGGCACTTTGCCGCTGTCCGAAAGGATCGCGCCATCTCCGCAAGCCCTGTTCCTTGGGAAAAGCATGCAGGGAAGTTCCGCGCATCGCCGGCAGCACAGCCAGCAGTGGAGTACCTAGCGTAGCTTCAAGCTGCGCTAAAGAGCAGATAGAAGTATCCGTCAGCTCAGCAATGAGGGCAAAGCCGATACCGAGCATGAGACCCGCCACGAGCGCACCACCCAGCCAAAGCGGAAGATTAGGCGAGGTGGCGTGATCCGGCGCAGGCATCTCAGCGGCGCTTACGACAGATATATTGTTTGCGCGCAAACCTTCCAGCAGGCTGCTTTGCTTGAGTTTGGCAAGCAGGCCTTCATACAAATCGCGGCTACTCTCAGCCTCCTGGCGCGCAAGGGTATAGGCAATTACAGACTCGTTCTGCCGTGTGGCTACCTCCTTCTGTTTTTCAAAGGCAGCACGCGCTTCTTGTTCCTGCCGGGCGGCAATCAGCAGATCGGTATGCGCTCGCTGGCCGAGCCGATGATTTTCTGCAGCAATGGCAGCAGCAATCCCGACGACCTGGGCATTGAGCTCGCCGATCTTCGGGTACGCGGGTCCGTAACGGACACTGTCCTGCGCCAGCTCAGAACGTACCTGCGACTCCTGCTGCCGCAAACCCTGAATGAGTGAAAGTGATGTTTGAATGGAAGCGACCGAACCGGTGCTGGAATTACCGGCCAAGCTCGAAATCAGCTCCGGGCTGCCCGTTGCGGTTACCGCGTCAATTCCCTCTTTCAGGATTCGATTTCCTTCAGCAGCTGTGAGGTTCTGGTTCAGACTGTCGAGGCGCTCCAGGACAACGTTTCTGGACCCATCCTGGCCAAACATACCGGTGCCGCGCTGCAGCGCCGCAGCCCGTGCCTGCGCCTGCTCAGTGCGCTGCCGTAGATCTTCAAGTTGCCCTGAAAGCCACGTTGATCCCTGCAAGGCTGCTGTAAAGCGTTGTTGAAATGCCATATCGGCCAACACACGCGCTACCGTGTTCGCAACCATCGCAGCGCGGGCCGGGTCACGATCTGTATAAGAAATGTCGATCAAACGGCTTCCCGCAACCGGCTGTACCTTCAGGTGGGACTTGAAGATCTTTTCAGCCGAATAGCGTCGGTTTGGTGCCCGGGCAAGCGGCACGCTTAACGGCTCCAGCGGTTTGTTCCATGGCAGTGAAACTTTCCAGGCTGTGGATGTTTTCCCCTGAACCGGGGGAGCGAAGTAGTCCAGTGTCGGCTCAAGGCGGGCAGCCTCGATCACGGCTAGCGCAAGCGCGGGAGAGCGCAAGACGCCGACCTGTGTTTGAAGCGTCATGTTGTAGTCGAGCGAATCGCTTCCAGTTGCACCGGCAATCCCGGTTACTGTGCTTTCAAGACCAAAAGCACCGCCGTCCTCTTTTAGGACCTGCACCTCTACCGTTGCGCGATAGCGCCGCGTGGCAAGCAGAGCGCCTGCCGCTGCTGCAAGGAACAGTAATAAAACCGGCCAGGTAATCAATTTTCTACGGCGCCGAAACACAACCAACACTGAGGCCAGTGTCAGTGAGTCATCAACCGTGGAAGTAGCGGCAGCAGTGTTCATCGGCACCGATTCGATAGCCGTGCGTTTGCACAACGCATGGCTCATTTCAAGTCAAAAGGATTTATGTGCCGAAGTTAGCACTTATAGTGGGGCCGGCAAAGTTACGTAAGTTTTACAAGTTTTATGAGAAGAATTGACTAGATACAGAGCTTTCTGAATAGATACAGGTACAGTTTGCTCGATAGAAGATTGCATGGAATGCAGCAGTTCAAAATTGTGCTGAAAGGAGGCGCATGGAAAGTACTGAGTTCAGGCAAGAGCTTTTAACCGTAGGGTTGCCGGTTCATAATGCGATGCCCTATCTCCCACAAGCAATTGAAAGTATTCTGCAGCAGTCTGAGCCGCACTTTCAGCTACTTGCCATCGTAGACGGCTCAACGGATGGAAGCCTCGAATATCTTCATTCCATTCGTGATGCACGGCTCCGTGTGGTAGAGCAACAGCACTGCGGCATCACCTTTACGCTGAACCGTATTCTGCGTGAATGCAATACTCCGTGGCTGGTAAGGCAGGATGCCGACGACGTTTCCACGCCGGATAGACTTGCGAAGATCACTCGCGCCATTGAAGAACACCCGGATGCGGGCATGTTTTATTCGCACGCTGCCTACCATCCGCGAGGCAAAGCCGTTGGACTCTACCGGTGTACGCGAGGGACGCCGGACCAAATTCGCTCTGTGGCGAAAGCCGGGTATTTACCGGCTATATGCCATCCAAGTGCTGCCTTGAACGTTGAAAAAACGCTAGCTATAGGGGGCTACCGGCCCGGCATCCAGTGTGAGGACGCGGATCTATGGTGGCGCATGGCGCTAGCTCATGATATTCAGTTCATCCCTGAAGTACTGCTGCTTTACCGTCAAAATGCAAATAGCCTGACTTCAAAAAATCTACGCCAGCAGGCATTGCACGGCATTTACGTGCAGTACTTGCTGCTATCGCAACTGCAAAGCCGCGTGCCGGAAAGACTCAGTGATGTGGAAGCGGAATTGTTACAGCTCATGTCGAAGACGCCCCTGATTGCCAAGGAAAAGTTGCGCTTGTTCAACATGCACTTGGGTCAAGGTGAAAAATGGTTGGCTCTGCGAGCTTTATTCAGCTCTTTAGCAGCCTCTCCAAACTATGTACTGCAGCGCATACGCGATGAGTTTCTACCCACAGCGGAAGCGATCAGCAATGGTGTCGAACCGCACCTATTTCAGCAAAGAAAAGACTTGTTATGGCCACAACATTCGTAAATCATGAGTCCTCACAATTCGCGGAACAAAACATAACCTGGAAAGTTCCGGCGCAGCGGACGAAAATCGGGGCGGCACCGATCGATGCCGTGAGCTTCGAAACAGCTTTAAGCTGGCTGCTGCGTGCCTTGCAAGCCCGACATATCCAGCCCTCCCAGGCACCTTTACAAATTATGGGGCCTAATGCCTACCTGGTCACACTCGCAGGCAAGAACCGCCATTTTGCAAAAGCACTTCAATGCGCGTCCCTGTGCCTGCCGGACGGCATGTCAGTTGTCTGGGCGGCGCGTTTTCTGGGTACGCCGATGCCGGAGCGCGTGCCGGGCGGCGAGTTCATGGAGAGGATGGCCGCATTGTGCGCAGAGCATGGCCTTTCGCTCTACCTGCTTGGAGGGCTGCCCGGCGCGGCTGAAGGCGCGGCACGTACCTTGGTTGCCCGCTATCCGGGGCTTCAAATCGCGGGCACGGACTGCCCGCCCGTAAACTTTGAACAGGATGAAGTGCTCAATGAAGCGGTACTCGCACGCATAGCCGCCGTGAAACCAGATTTGCTTTGTGTCGCGCTGGGTGCCCCCAAGCAGGAAATCTGGATGTGGGATGAGGTGCCTTCTCTTCCGATCGGTGCTGCTTTATCAGTCGGGGCTGCGCTCGACACCTTGGCAGGTTTGCGCAAGCGGGCACCGGCTTGGACCCATAACATCGGAGCCGAGTGGCTGTACCGGCTGGTCATGGAGCCTCGGCGACTCTGGAAGCGGTACCTGATCGGCAATCTCGAATTCGCGCTAATTGCCGCCCGGGAGTGGGGGCAACGCCGTAAGGATTACGCTTTAGCGGAAATGCTGCGGAATCAGGCAGCCGCAGCGCCACCCGTACGACGAATCGCCTCTGAAACCGGCTTTGACCCTGAAGTTTATGCCTTGCTGCACCCCGAGGGACAGACGGGTGAAGAAATTAGAAGCGACCAGGAAAATTAGGACTGTTTCGAAAAGCTCTCAGAGCTTAGGTGTAAAGTCTCGGCATCAGGTGAACCGAGTGAAGTTGAAACTTGGCAGGTCGGTGCCTGACATACTGCGCCTGTGTCTTGATGTGCTGATTGCAGTATTTGCAAGACTGCTCGCATGCCTCTGCGTGCTTTTTGCGAAAGCAGCAGAAACACAGCAAGCTGCAGCAATTGCCAGAGTGTGAAGCGAAGCAAATCGGTATGCAGCAAAGCCGTGACAAAGGCGACCCGCTCGCGCCGACCCTGCGCGCCGGCTTGAGCCGCGCACTCTGTGACGAGAAAGCCGGCAAAAGCGCGAGGTGTGAAATAGTTCCTGCGCTCGGAAGCCCAGGCAAATGAAAACCGCCAGTCGCAGGCCCGGCCGACACTGCTGCGTTCCCCTTCCACATGGAAGATTGCCAGTGGCACCTTGCCGACAGGGTAGACAATTACGCCCGGCTCAGCCGTTACGCGAAGCAGCCAGTCCCAATCCTGGTGCTTGCGCAACCCTATGGTAAAGGGAACGCGCAGTAGCAGTTCCCGCGGTGTCAGCAGAGTGGAAGTCTGCAGCAGAGCCGAGCCGTACCGCCATCCGCACCGGCAAAAAAGGTACTCCGCCATAGATTGCCCCGAACTATACGGTTCGCGCGGCCAGAGCTCTTCCCACTGCGGACTGCGGGCTAGTACCGGGCAGCTCAACACCGGCATTATATTGTCCGGCAAAGCGGCTGCAAAGCCAAGCTGGGCGGCTAACTTGCCGGGCAGCCATAGGTCGTCGTCATCCAGAAACGCAATCCAATCTCCTGTAGCCGCACGGACACCGATATTGCGCGCCTCAGCGCCACCTACTTGCGAGGGCAGGGCGAGAATCCGCAGTCGTATGTCGGTAACCTGCGCCAAGGCTGCTTGTGTTCCATCCTCTGCCCTCTGCTGCAGGCCTGCAGCATCCAAAGTTGCAGGACCATCGATGACGACGATTACTTCCGCAGGGGGCAAGGTTTGAGACAAAGCACTGCGCACCGCTGCAAAAACCATCTGTGGACGATTGCGAGTTGGAATCACCACGCTGACGGACGCATGTGTCGCTGCTGAGTTCAGACTCGACCTCCTTGGCTGTAATGGCTTTGTTGGCAGCATAGGCTGCCTCGACAAGCTTTCTGCTCGTTTGTAAAGGCACCGAACAGTACCAAGGTAAGAAGCGAGTCCCAATCCGGAACTCGGTGCGGTCAGAGAAGGAGAGTATTTGGCAAACAACACACACGTACCATCGCAGGTCGGCGTAATCGGCTCAGGGCCGAACGGATTGGCAGCGGCCATCGCCATGGCGCGCGCAGGATTTGCAACGGAGGTGCGCGAAGCTCAAGCTACCGTCGGCGGTGCCTGCCGCAGCCTGCCTCTTACTTTGCCCGGCTTCCTGCACGATTTCGGCTCTGCCGTGTACCCTATGGCCGCCGGTTCGCCTTTCTTCCGGCAGCTCTCGCTTGAAGCGTACGGCCTGCAGTGGCTGCACCACCAGGCACCGCTGGCGCACCCGCTCGACGGAGGCACAGCCGTGACCCTGGAGCGAAATCTGGATGACGCGGTTGCTGAACTGGGCGTAGATGGCCCGGCGTGGCGCGCAATGGTGGGTCCACTGGTGGAGCACTGGGAGGAGCTCGTGCCTGAGCTGCTTGGCCCCATACTGCACCTGCCCCGACATCCATTGCGCCTGGCGCGGTTCGGCGCGCTTGCGGCTATGCCGGCGCGACTGTTGGCGTGCACAGCATTTCGTACAGAGCGGGCTCGAGCCATGTTCGCGGGGCTGGCCGGGCACTCCTTCCAATCGCTTGACGCGCCGTTTTCCTCCGCTATCGCGCTGGTGCTGGGTGCGGCGGCGCACGCCGTTGGCTGGCCTATTCCGCAGGGCGGATCAAGCAGTATTACGCAAGCGCTCCATGGAGCGCTGACGGCAGCAGGCGGTACCCTGCGCACGGCTTCTCCGGTGACTTCCGTGAATGAATTCGGGCGCGACTACCCGGACGACGCTATCGTGCTATGCGATACAACACCCGCAAAGCTGGCGGTACTGGCGGAGCAAAGACTTCCAAGGATGTACGCCGGTAAGCTACGGCGGTTCCGCCCCGGACCGGGAGCCTTCAAGCTCGACTATGCACTCAGTGAGCCGATCCCGTGGGCAGCTTCGGCTTGCCGCCGCGCGGGCACAATTCACCTCGGCGGCACATTGGCGGAGATCACCCGCAGCGAGCGAACCATGCTGCGCGGGCGGGTACCGCGACAGCCTTATGTACTGCTGGCCCAGCCGACACTTGCCGACCCCACACGTGCCCCCGCCGGCAAGCACGTAGCATGGGCGTACTGCCATGTGCCATGGGGTACGCGGGAAGACGCGACGGAGCAGATCGAAGCGCAGATCGAGCGTTTTGCACCGGGCTTTCGAGAATGTGTGCTGGCGCGCAGCGCAAGTGGACCCACGCGCCTGGAAGAACTGGACGTCAACCTGCGCGGCGGCGACGTAAGCGGCGGCGCAATGGATGTAGTCCAGTTGCTGCTGCGGCCCACTTGGCAAGGCTATAGCACGCCGGATCCGCGCCTGTTTCTTTGTTCGTCCTCCACGCCGCCCGGCGGAGGCGTGCATGGTATGTGCGGGTACCACGCGGCACAGGCGGCGCTGCGGCGTTGGTGAACGCTACTCGCTTTGAGCCAGCACGGCTTGCAGCACTTCGGGCTGAAGCCGCTGCGGGCGCATGGCAGCCCATGGGTCACGGGTTATGCGGTTACGCCACTCGCTGAAGTTCGCCACAGCAAATGCCGGCGGCCCGCTCCCGAGCTCGTCCCAATCCATCGGCATCGCAACGCGCATACCTGCCCGTGCACGCGGCGACCACGGTGCCACCGCTGTGGAACCGCGCTCGTTCCGCATCCAGTCCAGGAAGATGCGTCCTTTACGCGCCGCCTTGGTCATCTTGATGAGGTAGAGCTTGGGCGCGCTGCTCTCAATGGCAGCGGCAATCCCGCGCGCAAAAAGTCTAAACTCCGGCCACTCCGCCGATGGTTCCAACGGCGCGATGATGTGCAGTCCCTTACCGCCTGTGGTCTTCACCCAGGTCTCTAGTTGCAGATCCTTCAGGAACGCGCGGATGGTCAGCGCACTTTCCACCAGTGTTGCCCACGGAACGGTTGTGTCCGGGTCAAGATCCAGAATCAATTGGTCCGGCTGCTCCAGCGTATCGGCTTTCGATCCCCATGGGTGCAACTCTAAGACACCGAGCTGGGCAAGCGCGGCGAGGGCTTCCGCAGAATCAACAGTAATGTACGGCTCACTATGTCCGGGATCGTCATGATCCGGTACAGCCACGGACCCGAGGCTGGCCGGCAAGCCCGCGGCAACATGTTTCTGAAAAAAGCAAGGTTTACCGGTGCCGTTCGGACAACGAACGATAGAGACCGGACGACCGGCAATGTGCGGCAGCATGACCGGTGCAACCGCGGCCAAGTAGTCGGAAAGCTGCTGTTTTGTCGTGCCGCCGGCAGGGTCAAGAACCTTGTCCGGATGGGTCAATCTTGCTATTTTCCCGGCATTCGAAACCCGGACCCTGCGCTCCGCCGGTTTACTGCTCGTAGCAGGTGCTTCATCCTCAACCCCGTCAGCGTTCAACGGAGTGCCGGTTTCCTTCACCACCTGCGCGGCAGGCTTATCGGTCCGCATGCCTTGGAAGGATGCATGGCGCAGCAGCCCATCTTCGGTCCAGGTTGCAAACCGGGTCTCGCATACAAGCTTAGGGCGCACCCATATTGCATTTTTCTTTACTTCACGGCTCAGCGGTGCCGCGTAGGGTGACTTGGCTTGTCGCAAGGGCTCCAATTGCTTGCGCACAGCGCGGGCTGAAGCTTGCGAAAAGCCGGTCCCACAGCGTCCGCAGTACACCAATGCACCTTCGTGGTAATACCCCAGCAGCAGTGAGCCCAGCCCGGACCCGCCATCTTTAGGCAGCGTAAAACCGGCAACTACAAACTCCTGCCGGTGCGTACATTTCAGTTTCAGCCATGTATCCGAGCGACCGCTGCTGTATGGTGCGCTGCCCTGCTTAGCCAGAATGCCTTCCACACCAAGGCCGCAGGCATGGGCCAGCACCTCCTTTGCGTCTATTGCAAGATGCTGACTGAACTGGATTTGGGGTGAGGCGACTGCTTCGGCAAGCGGCTGCAGCAGAGTTTTGCGCGCCTCAAGCGGCAGTCCGCGCAGGTTATAGCCGTCCAGGTGCAACAGGTCGAACACAAAGTAGGTAAACGCCTGGAGCTCACCCTTTTCAAAAGCTCCTTGCAGCTTGCTAAAGCTGCTTTTTCCTTCACCATCGAGCACCACCAGTTCGCCATCGAGCACCGCTTGTTCGACCGCGACTGCTTCAAGAGCTTTTGCGATAGGAGGCATGCGATGGGTCCAATCCAGGCCGGAGCGTGTGAACAGAGTGACTTGCCGCTTGCCTCCTGCTCCGACTGTCAAGTGCGCTTGTATTCGGTAGCCATCGAGCTTGAGCTCGTGCAGCCAGCCCGTGCCCGGCGGAACCGAGTCAGATACGGAGGCGAGCTGGGGTGGGATGAAGGCCGGCATAGCCTCAACCGATGCACCTGCCGCCTTTGCAGTCGGTATGCTTTTCCCGGTGGGCGCTTTGCTTTCCACCGTCCTGCGAGCAGCCTGTTTTTTGAGAGGAGCGGGCTGCTCCTCTTTCACTTCGGGCGTAGTTACGCTGGATGCGCTCACAGGCGTAGTGCCATGCAAGTGTGCGTCCTTAAGCTTTTGCGCCAGCCGCGAGTGGTTCGCCGGCGCCTTGCCGTTTTCTGCCGGGTGCGAGTTCCAAACGTGATCTTCTGCCTCGGCAATGGCGGCGAGATCACGTCCGGTTACTACGGATTCCGGTGCGGAATCAATGATGGCGGGCGTGCTCTCCTCATTGCGCTCCCTGCCGTCGTGTTCCTTGATGAGCAGCCAGTTCGGCTTGGACTCGCTCGCCGCACGACCGCCCATGCGCACCAGCGTCCAGCGGCCTTCAAGTTTATGGCCGTGCAGGGTGAACTTGAGCGACCCCTTCCGCAGCCCTTCGTCAAAGTCGGTTCCGGGCAGCGGCTCCCATGTACCCTGGTCCCATAGCAGCACCGTGCCGCCGCCATACTGGCCCTTGGGGATAGTGCCTTCAAAGCCGCCGTATTCCAGCGGGTGATCTTCCACCTGCACGGCTAGCCGCTTGTCATGGGTGTTGTAGCTGGGACCTTTGGCACAGGCCCAGCTTTTCAAAACGCCGCGCCAGCCCAGGCGAAAGTCATAGTGTAGCCGCGTGGCCGCATGCTTCTGGATGACAAACGGCAAGCCTCCGGCAGGAACCCAATCTGCGCCTGTACCGCCGCTGGGTTCCGCTGTCGTGCTGAAGTCGCGCATGGCGCGGTAGCGGGCTAACTGCTCGTCAACTTCATGTCCGGCTGGAGCAGGTTTCAACTTCTTTACCATGCTTCCTTTTATAGCCGGTCTCAATGAACTCAGTTAGAAGTGATGAATTCGCTCTTCCTCAACGACAACCGGTGTCGGACGTGGGGATACCACCTCACGCTCCAGCGACCTCGTTACCAGGTCGCGCGAGCCGAGACCGACCGCAAGAGCGAGCGCGAATACGATGCCGCCGAACAGAATGCCGAAAGCAAGGTCCACAATGCGGCCTCCGATGGCAAGGTGATCCAGCACCATAGCAGAGGTCAACACCAACACCAGCCACTTGACGCCGGTACCCAGCACGCGCGCGTATTGAAGGTTCATGTTGACACCTGAGATCAGTACAGATCTACCCAGGATGCGGGCGATCAAGGTACCGACGAAGAACAGGATCAACGCGCCGACTACACGAGGCACGTACGAGAACACGTACTCTGAAACACCGGTTGAGGATGAGCCTGCTTCAAAAGCCGAGATACCGACTAGAACGCCGATTAGCAGAACACTCCAGAAGACGATCCGCGAAACCAGGCGAGAAGGCGAGTGCGTCCATTCCGACAGATTTTCATGTTGCTCAAAGCGGGCATCGAAGCGCAACGCGGCAAGAATGCGCTGCGTGATCCAGGCGAGCCCTGCCCCAATGCCCAAAAAAATGAGCAGAACTACCACGAAGGCGACAAGGCCGGGCAGAAGCATCACGATCTTGGTAACGACCCGCCCTATGGAATCCAGTAGCGACTGTGTAATCTGTTGCCCCATGGTGCTCCTCTCATTGCCTCCGGCGTAACGCCTCTAACAAATTTGCTGCGCCGGGTATTACGGGTTGAAGCGATCCGGCCAGCGCCAGCGCCGCACAAGGTAGGGCTTGCCTTCTTCAAAGGCGCGCGCCAGCCGCTCGGTGCGTACGTCTGCATCAAATGCCGGGTCTGTAGAGGCCTCATTGATAAAGGAAGCTACCCAGCCCAGGTAGAGCGGAGTGAGCGCCCCAAGCAGGTGAGTCCGGTTGATAGTGCGCAGGCGGTAGCCCATTGCAAAGTCGTAGAGGATGCGAACCCAGAGCTCGTCGGGCATGCGAAACTTCTCCGGTGCGAGCAGGGTCATGCGCTTCAGATCGAGCAGGGTGACCGGCGGCAGCACCAATCCCCATACAGCCTGCAGGCTGCGTGCGCCCAAATTGAAAGACTTGATCATGGGCGAAAGGTCGATTTTGGCCGCCTCGGTGGCTGCGCCGCTGCGCATTGTAGCGGACCGGATAGGTGCCCCATGCGGTGTAGAGCGCACCCGCTGCCACAGCGGTGCGTGGGTCTCCATTTCCGCAAACGTTGAGCCTACAATCTGCGCGATTGCAGTTGCCAGGTCAATATCAGCAAGCGGGCTTGGATGGTCGATGCTAAGCGGCACTTCAACAACCACTGCATCCATACCGGCGGCCACTGTAGTAGGCCATAGAATGGGCGTGACTCCACTTTGCGTGCGACCGGCGGCAATCATGGCAAGCCGCATGGCGAGCCGGGGGGACACGGCAAAATCCGGAGCCAGCGGAAACCGGACTTTCCGGCCATATAGCGCACGGGTGAGCGGAGCTAGAATGCTGCTGTTCAACAAACCGTCAAATGGTCCGCGCGTGTACTCGGCAACTGCCAGTTCTGCCTCTCGCGCATGCACCGGGTGAACGAGCCGCGAAAAGGCTTCGGGGGTTAGCGCGGCAAGATCAGGATGCACCACCAGGATCACCTGTGCTTGCACTTGCCCGGCAAGTGCCAACAGCGCGCCTTGTGCAGCCGAAGCATGTGCCCAGGGGGAGTTGGTGCCCTCGGCGGTAGGTAGCGGGTAGGTCAGGATTTCCAGCTGATCGTCTACCGCGGTCCGGGTACTATCCGCACCGGGGTAAGCAAGCGTCAGCTTCATGCCGCCCAGCAACCCGGAAGCAGCAAGCGCCTGCATACGGCTCTGGATTTCATCTGTCTGGACAGAGCCGGAGATGCCGATGAAAAAGGTGGTGGAGCGCTGAATGGTGTCGGGCTGCCCGGCCTGATGAACTGGGCTCGGGGCAAGCTCGGACTGTGGGCGCTCGGTTAAAAACTCGGACATACTGGACTACTCCACCCCCATGCTAAAGCAGTTTTCCTGTTGCTGCGGAGTTGCAGTTTGAGATCGGCTGCAGCTTTATTTGAGAAAAGACCGCAGCCTTGCTCCAAGGTAGAAACTGCTACACAGAGTCGCGTGAAAGTTGCAGGATACCGGTCAGAGGTATCCGGACCCAGGCAGGGCGGTTATTGAGTTCATATACGAGTTCGTACAATGCCTTGTCCAGCAAGTACACATCGAGCAATTGATCGAAAGCGAGGTCATCAGCAGGCGCAATGCTGCTGCCGGCAATGGTTTTACGATAAGACCCGAGAAATTCGGACGAGACCGCAGCTTCCCACAGGCGTGCCCACGGCTCCAACGTTTCAAAATCCTGCGGACGACGGTTCGTGATGCGCATCAGCCCGGCATAAGCGGCGTAGGAGAACGAGCGCAGCATACCTGCTACATCCTTCATAGGCGACTGCATGGCACGGCGTTCTTCAAGCGGGCGTGCCGGTTCCCCTTCAAAATCGAGCAGGATAAAGTCGCCTTTCGAACGTAATACCTGGCCCAGGTGATAGTCGCCATGTACGCGGGTCCGCAGTGAGCCTGCCCCAATGCCCGACAGCACAGAAAACTTGGCCAGGATCGCTCGACGCCGGCTCAGCAGCAAGCCTGCCAGCTCCACCGTGTTCTCTTCGGTCTCTTCTCCCAGCTTGGAGAGGCTGCCGCGTAGAACATCAAATGCACGCGAGCCTTGCGCGGAAAGTCCATCTTCCAGCGCACGCAGATCTGCAACGGTAATGGATTGCGGGGCAAATGCCGGATCGCTTGTAGGCTGCGCGAGCGCAAGGTGCAACTCCGCGGTACGGCGGCCCAGTGTGCAGGCCGCTTCCAGATAGTAACCGGCGGCATCACGTGTATGCAGCATAGCCGGTCCTTTGAGCTCCAATGGTTTACCGGGTTGCGGCAGCTGGGCTTCCGGGAACTGCGAGGCCAGCGCACCTTCGTAGTAGCGGGCCAATTCCTCCAGCGTCCATTGCCAGCCGTCACCCTCGTTCTGCACCAAACCCTGAAGCATGGCAACTGTTGCCGGTTCGCCCGCACCTGGAGAAGAATCAGCAGGCGTGTACTCGATCGACCCGCCGAAGGGTGCGATGTTGCGGAAAGCGGACTCCTCCGTCAGGTAGCGACCGATCTCTGTATCGGGATTGGGTCCGAACTGCTGTCGGCGAAACAACTTCATGATGAGACGATCGCCGAAAAAGATGGAGGTATTGCTCTGCTCGGCAGAGGAACGACGTGGCACCAGCTGGCCTTCGCCGCGCAAAGTTGTGAATATGGAAGAAGGCACACCGCGCAGGGCACCTTTGCGCATCGGCAACTCGCCCGATTGCCCAATCAGGTTCAGCAATGCCAGGGACGCCTCGTCTGCATACATGGCATCAGCCAGTACACCGCTGCGACCCGGCGCAAGTACTGCACCGAGAACCGCGCTTGGCGCAGCTTCTCGCAATGTATCTGCCGCTTCGTTAAATATCAGCGCCAGGGGCATCAGGTAGGTTTCAGGTTCGCCCGCAGTGTAGCTCACCTCTACGAGTGCAAGTGAAATGGCCGACTCCGCGGCAGCGATGAGCGGCGCCCAGTCTGTAATGGAGGTACCCACAATGGACCGGCTCTTTGAGCCGAACCAGCGTTGGCGAGGCAGGTAGTCCGGTAGCAGCCGCTCTTCAAACAAGCGCCCGGCGGCAGCATACACGCCTTCCCAGTCATGCTCGTTACGCAAAGAAATTTGTGCCACAGCATCCGGTGTCCCTGTGTACTCAACAGATTGCCGGTCCGGCGACGGCTGCAGTTCCAGCCAGAAGAAGCCGTAGGAGCCAAGCGTCACATTATATGGAGTCTTGGTGATCGTTGGAAACTCGACATAGCCTAGCATCTCAATGGGCACCATGCCCTCGAACTCTGTCAGGTCGAGAGTTGCCGGCTGCGCAAAGCGTGACAGGTTAGCGATGCACAGGATCGTCTGGTTTGCATCCTCACGAATGTATGCGAGAACCTTGCGGTTGTCAGGCGCAAGAAAACGCAGCGTGCCGCGGCCGAACACCTGGAACAGCTTGCGCAATGAAATCATGTTGCGCATCCAGCTCAGCAGGCTTGAAGGATCGCTTTGCTGCGCCTCGACGTTAATTGCTTCGTAGCCCCACATCGGGTCCATGATGACCGGCGAAAACAGCTTGGCGGGCGAAGCGCGAGAGAAGCCTGCGTTACGGTCGCCCGACCACTGCATCGGCGTACGTACGCCGTTGCGGTCACCCAGGTAGATGTTGTCACCCATACCGATTTCGTCGCCATAGTAGAGAATCGGCGTGCCCGGAAAGGAAAACAGCAGGGAGTTCAGCAGCTCAATGCGGCGGCGATTGTTATCAAGCAGCGGCGCGAGCCTGCGGCGAATGCCGATGTTGATGCGCATGCGCGGATCGGCTGAGTAGGCCAGGTACATGTAGTCACGCTCTTCGTCACTCACCATTTCAAGCGTCAGCTCGTCATGATTGCGCAGAAAGATACCCCACTGGCAATTCTCCGGAATACCCGGCGTTTGCGCCATGATGTCCGTGATCGGCAACCGGTCTTCCTGCCGCAGCGCCATGTAGATGCGCGGCATCAGCGGAAAGTGGAACGCCATATGGCACTCATCGCCATCGCCGAAGTAGGGGCGCACGTCCTCAGGCCATTGGTTTGCCTCAGCCAGGATAAGACGGCCTTCATAGCCTTCATCAATGGCAGTACGGATCGCCTTGATGGCGACGTGGGTTTCAGGCAGGTTCTCGCAATTGGTGCCGTCGCGCTCAATCAAGTATGGAATCGCGTCCATGCGCAGCCCGTCCACGCCCATATCGAGCCAGAAGCGCATGACATCGATCACTTCCTGCAAAACACGCGGGTTATCGAAGTTCAAGTCGGGCTGGTGCGAGAAAAAGCGATGCCAGTAGTAGGCGTTCGCCACCGGGTCCCAGGTCCAGTTGGACTTCTCGGTATCGGTAAAGATGATGCGCGCATCTTTATAGAGCTTGTCCGTGTTGCTCCACACGTAGAAATCGCGCTCAGGGGAGTCCGGAGCAGCGTTGCGTGCGGCCTGGAACCACGGGTGCTGATCCGAGGTGTGATTGATGACCAGCTCAACCATGACCTGCATGTCGCGTGCGTGCGCTGCGTCAAGCACTTCCTTGAAGTCCTCAACCGTGCCGTAGCTGGGATTCACTGAAAGGTAGTCGGAGATGTCATAGCCGTCATCGCGCAGGGGCGAAGGGAAAAACGGCAGAAGCCAGATGCAAGTCACACCCAGGTCTTGCAGGTAATCGAGCTTGGAGAGCAGGCCGGGAAAGTCGCCGATGCCGTCGTTGTTCGAGTCAGCAAATGCGCGCACATGCAGCTCGTAAATAATGGCGTCTTTATACCAAAGTGGGTCCGATACGCTTCCCTGCCGCTTCAAGCCTGCCTCCAATACCTGTTCTTTTAGAAACCGCGCTACTTGGAAATTGTAAAGATGTGCGCCGGCTGCGCCTTGGGGTCCAATGCCACAAAATTGCTAGGCCCAAACCAGTTGTAGCTTGCGCCTGTCAATGCGTCTTCAACCGTGTAAGCCGACTCATCCGTAAGTCCAAGCTGCTTTGTATCAAGATACAGCCAGCCGCTCTGGGGCTGAAGCGGATCAAGGTTTACTACTGTGAGCACC
Organism: uncultured Acidobacteriaceae bacterium; assembly: GCA_964235655.1. Lineage (GTDB taxonomy): Bacteria > Acidobacteriota > Terriglobia > Terriglobales > Acidobacteriaceae > EB88. Next base: position 14,087 of record CAXSBB010000015.1, on the reverse strand, counting down.
ACTTCTTCATCATCACGCGAGCGTTTGCTGTAGGCAATCAGCTGGGGGTTGTCGGTGGTGTGGAAGCGTAGTGATTGGTCAAATGTTTGCAGCGCAGGATGCTCACGCCGTGCCGTGTTGACTGCGGCAATCAGCTTGGCGATCGGGTTTTCAAGCGAAAGCGGCCAGTGCTTGATCTCGTACTTTTCTGAGTCGAGGTACTCCTCCCCGCCTGCCCGGTACGGCGCATCGACCAGGTTCTCATACACGCCGCCATAAATACCGTAAGAAGGATTCATCGTGGCGGCCAACACCAGGCGCAGTGCAAAGGAAGCCCGGCCGCCGGTTTGCAGGTTAAGAGGGTTGATGTCAGGCGTGTTCGGCCAGAAGTTGGGCCGGAAGTACTCCCACTGCTCGGTCTGTGTAAGCTCTGTCAGATACTCTTCAAGTTCAGCCTTGGTGGTACGCCAGCAGAAATAGGTATAGCTCTGCGAAAAACCGACCTTGCCCAGCTGCTCCATGACACGCGGACGGGTAAAAGCCTCCGCCAGGAATAGCGAGTCCGGGTACTGCCGCTTGACTTCGGCGATACACCACTCCCAGAAGGGAAATGCCTTGGTGTGCGGATTATCGACGCGAAAGATGCGTACGCCTTGCTCTGCCCAGTACAGGAATACCTCAGCAAGTGCGTCCCACAGCTTTTGCCAGTCCTTGGATTCAAAATCAATCGGGTAGATGTCCTGGTACTTCTTCGGCGGATTTTCCGCATACTGGATCGAACCATCCGCACGATGCTTAAACCAGTCCGGATGTTCCATGACCCATGGATGCTCAGGCGCGCACTGAAAAGCGATATCGAGTGCAAGCTCCATGCCGTGCTCTTTAGCTGTCACGCGCAAATGCTCGAAATCGGCCGGCGTGCCCAGCTCAGGCAAAATGTCCGTATGGCCGCCTTCTATCGCACCGATGGCCCAGGGGCTTCCCACATCATCCAGCTGCGCGGTCACACTATTGTTTTTGCCTTTACGATAAGACCGGCCGATAGGATGAATGGGCGGCATGTACAGCACATCAAAACCAAGCTGCTGCAGGTAGGGTAGCTTTGCTTCCACATCCCGCAGGGTGCCGTGTGTTTGTGCGTCTGCTCCCTGGGAGCGCGGGAACAGCTCATACCAAGTGGAATAGCGAGCACGCTCGCGGTCTACATCCACATGCAGCACGCGGTCATAGCGCGTTTCAAGCGCCGTATTCGGGTAACGCGAGACTAGCTCCAGCAGGTCAGCTGTGAGCGCCGGGGCGCACAGCGTGGCGCGTTCCGCCTCCGCATGGCCGCTTGCTTCAAGTGAGGCGAGCGCATTTCCGTTGGTCTGTAGCAGCTTGGCGAAATTGTTCAGAGCCCTGGTATCTCTACCCGTGCAGCGATCCGCGGCTGCCTCCACCAGCAGGCTGCCGGTCTGGAGCTCCAGTGCCACGTCCTGCCCTGCCTTTAGCTTCTTGGCCAGACCGTCCTGCCAGGTGTCGAAGTGATCCACGGTCGCGGCCACGGTGAACTCGTAGGTTCCCTGGCGCTCCGCGACAAAACTGCTCTTCCATTTGTCATTGCCGTCTGGGGCAAACGCGGTGCTTGTCCAGCCTTTCTCACCGGGACCACGTACCAGCAATCGGGCTTCAACATGGTCATGGCCATCGCCGAAAATGTTGGCCGTCACCGACACACTCTCACCTACGACGCGCTTGGCGGGAAAGCGGCCTGCATCGATTTCGGGAGTCACTTGCTCAATGACGATGCGGTTCCGGCCATTGTCCGGCTTGGTGAGCGTTCGTTTTGCTACTGCCATCAGAATCCTTTATCACGAGTCATGGTATATAGAACAGCCTGCAAGACAAGATAAGGCAATTAGAACTTCGCCCAGGAACTTGTTACCTGCTGTGCCATCCTACTCTGTCATACCCCTGTTTTTCTGCCTGGTTTGTAAAGTTCGAAGTATGTAGTTCTAACTTTCATCTTCCCATTTTGAAAAGACCGTGTTGAGCGCCTCAGCCCAGGTGGGGTGCGACCAGACCGCATCCCGCAGCGCCGTGTACGGCAGCTTGCCCTGCATGGCAACCTGCACGATGGCAGCCATTTCGCCACCTTGCCCTGCCAGGATGGCCGCACCCAGAATCTGCTCCGTTTCCTTGTCCACCAGAATTTTGACAAGACCGCGATCTTCGCCTGTCTCGTAAGCCCGTGCAATGGAAGCCGCAGGCATTTTAGCTACCCGCACCATGTGGCCGGCATCCCGCGCTTCCTTCAGGGTCATGCCGATGCGGCCCAGCTCCGGGTCGGTGAAGACGGTGTAGGGGGTTGGACGGTCCTTCGTGGTGCGGTGACCGCTTTCCAGCAGGTTGGCTGCAAGAATCCGGTAATCGTCATAGGAAATATGTGTAAAGGCCGGACCGCCCTTGACGTCACCCACTGCGTAAATGCCCGGCACCGCAGTTTCCAGCCGTTCATTAACCGGGATAAAGCCGTGTTCGTCCACGATGAGACCGGTGGCTTGAAGATTAAGCTTTTCCGTATTCGGGGTTCGTCCAGCTGCCAGCAGCAGGTGCGAGCCGTGCAGCTGCTGCTCCTTGTCACCGACGGACACAGTCAGCAAAACACTTCCAGTTACAAAAGCGGCTTTCGTAGCTTTAGCTCCCAGCAAAACTTCAATGCCATCGTCCTTGAAGATTTCTCCAAGCGCTTCAGCAATATCAGGGTCCTCGCGCGGCAGCAGTTGTGGCCCCTGCGACACAATGGTGACCTGTGCCCCAAAACGTCGAAACATCTGCGCGAACTCGACTGCGATATAGCTGCCGCCCAGAATCAGCAGGTGCTCCGGCACTTCGTCGAGCTCCATGATCGTTTCATTGGTGAGGTATGGCACGCTCTCAAGCCCCAGCCCCGGCAGAATTGCCGAGCGCAGTCCCGTGTTAATGCAGATGAACGGCGCGGTAAAGCTGCGTTTACCGGCTTGGATAGTTGCCGGGCCGGAAAAGCTGCCGAACTCACGCACCAGCTCAATATGTTCGTCCGAGGCAAGGCTCTTTTCGCTGCCCGTGCGCCATACATCGACAACCCCGCGCTTACGGTCACGAACCTCGCGCATATTTACGGAAATGTCGCCTGCATGCACACCGAACTTGCTCGCGCTTCGTGCCACCTCGGCCACCTTGGCGCCGGCGATCATGGTCTTTGTAGGGGTGCAGCCTTCGTTCGCGCAGGTGCCGCCGACGTGCTTGCTCTCAATCACCACCACACGTTTGCTCTTTTTAGCAAAAGCCAGGGCCAGTGGATTACCCGCCTGGCCCGAGCCGAGAATGATCGCGTCCACTTCTTCTGCCATGCGGATGTCCTCTAAAGTATGCTTCGTGATTTACAAACGGGAGACGATCAGCAGTGAGCCGCCGATAGCAATCGCATCTTCGACAAGAGCTACGGGAAAATCTGGTAACCCGGTTTGTTTTGTAAGCGAGCGACGCGCCAGAAAGCCTGCAAAAGCACCTGCCAGTGCACCGATACCTGCAATCGCCGCTATAGCTGCCACGGATGTAACGCTTGGAGACAATGCCTCATCACGCTTGGCAACGGCAAAGGTAAGCGCCGCTGCGCAACCGGCTGCAAACGCAATTCGGGCAAGTAGTGGGAACGTGTCTGTACGGGGAGGCGTTTTGGGCAGTTTGTCACCTACCAGTTCGCCAACTGCTAAAGCAGAAAATACACCTAGAGAAATCGGGTTTTGAAGAAAAGCAAACGGCGTTTGCTCAAGCGAAATCCAATGTAGACGGGCTCCCCAGCAAATTGCGGCAACAGGTGTAATGGTACGTAGACCATTGAGAAATCCGAATCCGAGAATGAGCGATGCAAAGGTTGTAAGCGGCATATCGCAGAGTAGGATGCAGAGCACCGGCTGACAGCCATCAAGCTCTTCAAGAGCGGGTTACAACCCGGATAGACCGCACGCAAAAAGTAAAGGTGACTGTATATAGACTGTGCAGTCTGCTTCCTGACCATATGAGCGGCCGCGGCCCGCGATTAAAAGATCGGCGAGGTCCGTAGGTCGTGGCAAAACATCCTATGGACCGGCCGGTGTCAGGAGGTGGTGCTTGACGCCGAGAGGGCCGTATCGCTGGCTCTCCAATTTAAATTGGTAGTACGAATCACCATAGATTGGAGATTCGTTATTGCTTTAGCAATCCTGGCCAGAGTGCTACTGAAGAGGTAGTGCTCACTGCCCGGGCGGTTCACAGCCGTCCGGCCTAAATCTTCAACAAAGGTGTATCAGCACAAACTCAAGTTTGTGTTTAATTCTCACGCAGCATGCGCGGCTCTTCCGGCGCGCGCAGTCGCACCAACCGGTCCACAGCATACGGAGATCGCTGCCCGGAATGGTGATAATGCCGCACCTGGAGCTCGCCCAGCAGCCCAATCGCCAGCATCTGAATGCCCGCCAGGATCAGGATGCCCGCCACCACAAACAATGGTCCATGCTGATCCATGACATGCTGGTGCGTGGTGAGCTTGAGCAGCAGCAGGAAGACCGCAAGCGCACTGCCTCCAAGCATTGACAAGGCCCCGATCGACCCGAAAAAGTGCAGCGGGCGCGTCATGTACTTCAGCAAAAAACGAATAGTCAACAAGTCAAAGAACACCCGAAATGTGCGGCCGATACCGTAATGGCTTTTGCCGCGCTCACGATTCACATTTCTAATAGGGATTTCACAAATACTGGCCCCATACCAGGAGGCCAATGCCGGTATGAAGCGGTGCATTTCGCCGTAAAGCGGCACCGCCTGGATAACCTCTCGCCTGTATGCCTTGAAGGTCGTGCCGAAGTCATGAATATCCACACCGGATAGCTTGGCCATCAACCAGTTAGCGCAGCGTGAGGGTATGCGCCGCATGACAAAGCTGTCGATACGATCCTTGCGCCAGCCGGAAACAACGTCATAGCCCTCTTCGAGCTTTTCTAAAAAACGCGGGATTTCATTGGGGTCATGCTGCAGGTCGCCGTCCATTGCCAGGATGAACTCGCCCTGCGCATGGTCGAAGCCCGCCGCCAGTGCGGAAGTCTGCCCGAAGTTACGGCGCAACTTCACCACGAGTACCCGGCTGTCCACCGCCGCAATTTCTTCGAGCAGCTTATACGTACGATCGCTCGAACCGTCATCCACCAGCACCAGCTCAAAAGAGTCGCTGACCTGCTCCATAACCGCTTTCAAACGGTCATAAAGTTCAGTGACATTCTCCTCTTCGTTGTGGAACGGAACGACAATCGAATGCCTGGGCATTGCACAAGTTTATACCTGTAGTTCCAGGGTGCTTTATCTTAAAGCCTTCAGAGCTTTGGGAAATCCTCAGAGTTTGAATAATTGCCGACCATCTGAAAAAAGACGCGCTCCGTGGAGCCTGCATCCTCCAGCGCTTGATCCACCAAATCCGGTGCACCGCCCTGGCTGCGCAACCAGTTTGCCGCATCTTCTCGATTCGGAGCTTCGTGCGTAGCCATCTCCGTGTGGTAGTTCGAGCCGGACTGCTCCGATAAGATGTAACTTTCACCGACTTTGCGAACCTCAAAATTGCGAAGCGCCATGCGTAGTCTCCTTACTCCGGTGGGATGCATTGCCGCATGCTCCGTGGCTGCATGCTTGCATTTGGATGGAATCAGGCTTGTGCGGATAAAACTTCAGTAGCGATCCGCGCTGCTTCCAGGCAAGCATTCCGATCAACATCATGGTGCGTCACAAAACGGACAGCATGCGGCCCTACCGCACCGGCCAGAACGCCGCGATGCTTCAGCTCACGAACTACCGTCCCCGCATCGCCCTTGTTGCGCAAAGCAAAGATCACGATATTGCTTTGCACAGAGTTCATATCAAGCTCGACTTGGGGGTGCGATACCAGGCACTCGGCCAGTACGCGGGCGTTTGCATGATCTTCATGCAGGCGCGCCGGCATCTCCTCAAGCGCAATGAGCCCCGCCGCGGCCAGGATACCCGCCTGCCGCATGCCGCCGCCCAGTGCTTTACGCACGGAGCGGCCTTTTTGAACAAACTCCGCAGAACCTACCAGGATGGAGCCGACCGGTGCGCACAAGCCTTTCGAGAGGCAGAACATGACAGAATCAAAGCCTTCTGTAAGCTCGTTTACGCCGATACCCAGGTGCGTAGCAGCGTGGAAGATGCGCGCACCGTCCAGGTGCACCGGCAAACCGGCTTCACGCGCACCTTCCCATATCTCCTGAAATACAGGAAGCGGCGTCACAATGCCGCCTGCCATATTGTGCGTGTTCTCAAGCGAAATCAGCCCAGGCTGCTGGCGATAGTAGATTTTGGGCGCGATCAGGCTTTTAACATGCTCCCAACGAAAGATACCGTCCTCGGCAAAAGCGGTCCGCAGCTGGCAACCTGCAAAAGCCGCCACCATGGCCATCTCCCAGTCGACCAGGTGTGCGCGCGCCTCACACAACACTTCCTGCCCATGGGTAGTGTGCAGGCGGATGGCGATCTGGTTGCCCATGGTCCCGGTCGGGACGAACAGGGCGGCCTCGCGGCCGAATATCTCCGCCGCGCGGACTTCGAGCGCATTGATGGTCGGGTCTTCCCCGTACACATCGTCACCGACTTCAGCCTCAGCCATGGCGGCGCGCATGCGCGGGGTGGGCTTGGTCACGGTGTCACTGCGCAGGTCGATGGTGGTGACGGCGGCGTCCCGCTCAAGTGGTAGCAGAGCAGGAATGAGAATGTCGGTTTCGATGTCGAGGGCCATGGCTTCCCTCATTATCCACGAGGGAGCTGTCAGCTATGGAGGTGTTCAGGGTGCTTTTTCCAAATCTTCTCAACTCTGTGTCATCCTGAGCGGCAACTGACGCATATGCGTCAGTTGCAGTCGAAGGACCTGCTATTGCTGGGCAGTGTCGCAAAATCAAAAGCAAAGCAGGTCCTTCGACTCCGCTGCGCTCCGCTCAGGATGACACAATGTTTTGGAACTCTGAAAAGTAAATACTTGCACGCCCGCTCAGGATGCCCGCTCAGGATGACGAGGTTCTGCTGACATCACCAACAGGGCGCTGAACACGTCATTTGAAAGCAGGCGACCGTGAGCAGTGAGCGCAAGCGTCTCCGTCTTCAAAAATCGCAGCAGGCCATCCTCAACCAGCTGCTTCACCACAGGTAAACATGCCTCCACAGCCTCCACGCCGAACTGCCTTCGCAAGTTCAAAAGCGACACCCCGGCAGTTCTCCGCAGACCCAGGAACCAGCACTCTTCCAGTTCTTCCCGTAGAGTCAGCATCTCCGGCGCGGACCAGCTGCCACCGGCAAGATAGCTGTCAAGCGCATCCTCTACAGCAAACCGTGCTGCTGCACCTGAGCCGGTCCGCAGCATCGAGTGCGCATCCACCCCTAATCCAAGGTACGGCGTGCGCAGCCAGTACCGCTCATTGTGACGCGACCGACCTCCATGCCGGGCGAAGTTTGAAATCTCATACTGCGCCAGCCCGGCTACGGCAAGCCGTTCGCAAGCCTGCCCATACCAGTCAGCAACCGCATCGTCCGTCGGCAGCAACGCAGCCCCGAATCGCAGCCCGCCTCGTAACGCCTCCGCGCCTAGCCGTGAGTCCTCATCGAGTTCAAACATGTACACGCTGGCATGATCGAGCTGTGCGTCGGCGAGTGCTTCTATCGATAAAGCCCAGCTCGTTCCCGTCTGCCCCGGCAGCCCGGCGATCAAGTCCGCCGAAACATGCGCGATCCCCGCGGCGCGCATGCGGGCAATCTCTGCCAGCGCCTGCGCGCCGGAGTGGGTGCGGGCCGTGACGCGGGCCTCGCCTTCAACAAATGACTGCACTCCAAAGGAAACCCGGTTCACGCCCGCCCGCTGCCCGGCCTCAAGCGTGGCAGGCTCCAGCTGCAGAGGAGCGGCCTCAAGCGTGATCTCGACGTCCGCGTCTACCTCAAACTCGTTTCGGATAGCCGCGAACAACTCGCGCAGCAACTCAGGCGGCAGCAGCGAGGGCGTGCCGCCGCCCAGGTAGATCGTGTCCACTCGCCGAGGCAGGCACAACCCGTTTGCCCCGGCCCACGCATGCGCTCCGCGCAGCTGCGCAACCAATGCCGCCACATACGCGGGCATGGCCGAGACTGGGTACACGCCCGAGGCAAAGTTACAAAAGGTGCACTTGGCGCGGCAGAACGGTACCGAGATGTACAACCCGACCGGTTCCATACCTTCTATTTTCTACCGCCGCGTAACTCGCACTCCGCACCTCGCTAAAATAGAAGGGAACATGGCAGAGGCAACGCAGCAAACTCAGGGTCAGGCCCAGGACGAGGATGTAGTCGGCAAGGCATACGACGGACGCTTGATGCGGCGGCTGCTTACCTATCTGCGCCCTTATAAGACCATCGCCTTTGTGTCACTGGTGGCTATTCTGCTCAAGGCGGTCTTTGATGTCCTTGGCCCCTACCTGTTTAAAGTCGCGCTTGATCTTTACCTTATTCCTGATCAGGGCGCGGGTGCCAAGCACACCTTTCTGTCACGCTACCTGAGCTCCCACGCGGCACAAGGCGTTACCGAGCTCGCCGGGCTGTACCTGGGCTCGCTCACCATCTCCTACATACTCGAGTTCGGCCAGACCTATGTGCTGCAATGGATGGGCCAAAAGGTCATGTTCGACATGCGCCGGCAGATCTTCAGCCACATGCAACGCATGCACATCGGCTTCTTCGACAAGAACCCGGTGGGACGGCTTGTGACGCGGCTTACGAGCGATGTGGACGCGCTCAACGAGATGTTCACTTCGGGCATCTTCGCCATCTTTGAAGATGTCTTTGTACTCATCGGGATTGTCGCTGTCATGCTGTCGATGAGCTGGTGGCTTGCGCTGCTTACCTTCGCCGTGCTGCCGCTCATCCTCATCATCACCCGCATCTTCCGCAAGTATGTGCGCGAATCCTACCGGCGCATCCGCACCGCCGTGGCGCGGATCAACGCTTACACACAGGAGCACATCAGCGGCATGCCCCTGGTGCAGCTCTTTAACCGGCAACAGCGTGCATTTGATGACTTTTCCGCCATCAACGCCCAGCACCAGCAGGCTTTCAAAGACTCGATCCTGGCCTACGCACTCTACTATCCCGGCGTGGAACTGCTGAGCACTATTGCCATCGCACTGGTCATATGGATCGGCGGCGCGGGCGTGATGCGCGGCACGGTCACGGTCGGCATTCTGGTGGCGTTCATTCAATATTCGCAGCGCTTCTTCCGACCCATTCAAGACCTCAGTGAAAAATACAACATTCTGCAGGCGGCCATGGCAGCCAGCGAGCGCGTGTTCAAGCTGTTGGATTCCCAACCGGAAGTGCGCTCCCCTGACACAACCGCGCCGGCCTTTGCATTACGCGAGGACGGTGCCGGGTCCATTGAGTTCCGCGACGTGTGGTTCGCATACGGAAAGCTTTCCGACGAGCAGCAGACTCAGGCGCGCACTGACGGTCCGTCTTCCTTAAAAGATGTGGATTGGGTACTGCGCGGGGTCTCCTTCCAGATCAACGCGAATGAAACCGCAGCCATCGTAGGCCATACCGGAGCAGGCAAAACCACCATCATCAGCCTCATGATGCGCTTCTATGACGTGCAGCACGGCGCTGTGCTGATCGATGGCGTAGACGTGCGCGCGCAAGATCTTTATGCTCTTCGGTCGCGCTTCGGCGTGGTGTTGCAAGACCCATTCCTGTTCTCGGGCACCATCGAGTCGAATATCCGCATGGGCTCGCCGATCTCTGACGCCCGCGTGCGTGAAGCAGCCGACGAAGTGAACCTGCTCGACTTTATCGAGGCGCAGCCCGCAGGCTTCCAGGAGCTGCTGCGCGAGCGCGGCGCGGGCCTTTCGACCGGGCAAAAACAGCTCATCAATTTCGCCCGCGCCCTCGCGCATGACCCGGCGATCCTGATCCTCGACGAGGCTACTTCATCCGTCGATACAGATACGGAACTGCGGGTGCGCTCCGCACTCGATCGCATGGTGACCGGGCGCACCTCGGTCCTGATCGCGCATAGGCTTTCAACCGTGCAGCGGGCTGACGTGATCCTGGTAATGCATAAGGGGCAGCTACGCGAGCAGGGCCCACACCAGCAGCTTCTCACGCAGCGCGGCTTGTATTGGAAGCTGTACCAGCTGCAATATCGTGACCAGGAAACCGGGGCCGCGGATGAGGCGTTTACGCCCGTGCTGGAACCGGATTCCAGTTTCAACCACGACAAGCGCGCGCTGGCGCTTGGCACGGACTAGGAGCGTGGCACGCATCTTTCTCTCCGCAGGCGAGGCAAGCGGCGAACAGTATGCCGTGCAGCTCATGGCGGCACTCCGGCAACAATTACCGGAGGTTAGTTTTTACGGCCTGGGCGGTGCGCGCATGCAGGCAGCCGGGTGTGAGCGCGTGGTTCGCGCGGAAGATGTCGCCGTCATGGGCATCACAGAAATCGTACGGCACATCCCTCGCATCTACCGCGAATACCGTAAGCTGCGGCGTTCGCTCACATACCCCGCAAAACCTGATGTAGCCGTACTCATCGACTTTCCGGACGTAAACCTGGGGCTGGCCAAGCGTGCCAAGGAACTCGGCATCCCGGTAATTTTTTTCGTCAGCCCGCAGGTATGGGCCTGGAAGAAGCATCGCTTGAAACGAATCCGGCGTGACGTTGACGAGATGCTGGTCATCTTTCCGTTTGAGCAAGCCTGGTACCGCGAGCGCGGAGTTGCTGCCACCTTTGTGGGACACCCGCTTGCGGAACTGCCCCTGCCGTCCATCTCGCGCGAAGACTTTGCGCTCGAACATGGGCTCGACCCCGGCAAGCACTGGATCGGTTTGCTACCCGGTAGCCGTGCACACGAAATCGCCCTGAACCTGCCCGCGATGCTTGGCGCGGCTGCCCTGCTCGGCAACGGCTATGAGTACATCCTGCCGCTTGCTCCGACTCTGACCGACACGCACCAGGCAGCTATTCAGACGCAGCTTGGCAGTTCGCCCATAAAAACAACACGCGACGCGCGCGCCACCCTGCACCATGCTCGCGCCAACGTAGTTGCCAGCGGCACCGCGACGGTGGAAGCCGCGCTCATCGGCAATCCATTTATCGTCGTCTACCGGCTTTCCCGCGCATCCTACGCAGTTGCCAAACGCTTCGTCACCGTTCCGCACATTGCCATGGCCAACCTTATTGCGGGGCATCGGGTAGTGCCGGAACTGATCCAGGACGCCTTCACGCCCCAATCCGTAGCCGCGGCGCTGCGCCCTTTGATTGAATCCACACCCGCACGCGCTGCAATGAAGCTATCGCTCGCGGAGATTCGTCAATCCTTACAACAGGAGATACATACAGGGGGCATGGGCGCGATTGAACAGGTCGCCGAGCATGTCCTGCGCCTGCTGTCTGCATCTATCAAGCCGAAAGATACTCCTCTGAGCCTCGCCCTATGAAGCGTTTCAGCACGACCACGACCGCTCTTCTGCTCGCCGCCGGCCCCCTTGTGTTTGCCCCTGCGTTTGCAGCCGATGTGAAACAACCGATTGACATCACCGCCTATGTCATTGATGCGCAGATCAACCCCGCCACGCATGGACTTACGGCACAGGCCAAGGTCACCTTTACCGCCAACCAGCCCAGCGACGCGGCAGTCTTTGAGCTGCACGGAGCCTTGCAGGTAAAGCAGGTTCTGGATGGATCGGGCGTGGCCCTGAACGGTGAGCGCGGAGCCAATGCAACTGTGCGCGTGACGCCGGCGCAGCCTCTGGTCGCGGGACAAAGCTACACCTGGACGTTCCAGTATGGCGGCATGTTGACTACAGCCGACGGCGGCCCGGTTGAAGGCTTGAAGCTCGCCTCGATCTCCGACACGCCGGAAAGTCCTATCTCGTACTTGCTGTACTCAGGCCGCTGGTTCCCGCTGGTGGGCTACACCACAGATCGATTTACAGCAGAAATGCATGTATTTGTCCCCGCGGGTTATACCGTGATCGGCTCCGGCGAAACGCACGGCGGCGATGCCAAAACCACTACTGTAAGCACAGAGCAGGCGCACCGCGAGGCAGCCGCACCCGCCGGGCAGGCAGGCTCAAGCAGCCCGCAATTGCAGCGCCGCGGCGAGGCGGCCGGTCAGGCCCCTACGACAGCCAGCGAAGAACGCGCGAAGCACGGCGTTACCGTGCAGAACGATGATGAAGGAGTAGACCGTCCACCTGTGAGCGCAAGCGCTGCCAAGTCCGCAGCCGCAGCCACTAAAACACCGGCCCCCGCAACACCGGCAGCCAAAGCTCGCGCGGCGCGCGTTGCAGCCGCCAAGGCCAAAGCCGCTTCCGGTACGCAGGCACCGTCAAGCAACGCCATGGCCCTGCCCGGCGGCCAGGAGTTTGACTTCTCATGGACCAAGCCGGGCTTCCCCGGTACGCTCGTCGTCGGCAAGTTCCTGCCGCCGGTCACCGAGGCAGGCTCCCCCAACATCCGCGTTTACACTACCGACGCCCACAAGGCTTCGGCAGCCGCCTACGCGGACACCGCCAACCGCGAGTTCGCCTTTTTCACCAGCACCTTCGGCCCTGCGGAGTCACAGCGCGTCAATGTAGTCGAACTGCCGGATGACACAGTCCCCGCAACCTGGGCGCCTGAAATCGCAGCCATTGCAGGCTCGCGGCTGGCGAACAAATCCGACTACCGGCTGCTGGCCAATACCATGGCGCACCAGTGGTGGGGTTCCGAGCTAAGCCCGGCCACCCTGAACGATACCTGGATCACCAACGGCATGGCTCGCTACGGCGAGCTGCTCTACCTTGAAGACCAGCTCGGCAAGCCCGCATTGCAAAGCGCCGTGATTGACGTTTCCGCCGGTGCGCTGGCCTATGACACCATCCCGCTTGCCACCGCAGGGCGTCTGCCCATCTTCTCGCCTGAGTTCCAGTCGATGACGCTTGAAAAAGGTGCCATGATCTTCCATATGCTGCGCTGGGAAACGGGCGACGACGGCTTTCTAAAGATCGTCCGCAGCGTGCTTTCACAGAATACAGATAAAGGCATCACCACGGCTGATTTTGAAAAGCAGGCTGAGGCGCTGGTACCGGGAACCCAGTTGACCGCTTTCTTTTCCGAATGGCTCGACGGCACCGGCGCGCCGCAGTTTGCGAACAAGTACGCCGTGTACCGGCTTGGCAATGACAAGGGTTTCCGAACAGTAGGTACTGTAGGGCAGGACCTGGACCTGTTCAGCATGCCGGTAGAGTTGCGTGTGCAGACCGAGGGCAAAACTGAGGTCAAACGGGTTGAGATTGAAGGCACAACTTCGCAATATCTTGTAGATACCTTCGGCTCGCCGCGCCACATCCAGATTGATCCGGATAACTGGATTCTGAAAAACTCGCCGGACATGCAGGTGCGCATCGCCATCCTGAAAGGTCAGCAGCTGGTGGGCGAGGGCGATTTAGGAGCTGCGTTGGTCGAATATCAAAAGGCGCTTGCGGCAAACTCCTCCAGCTCGCTCGCCAGCTACCGCGTGGGCGAGCTGCTGTTTACCCAACGCAACTACCAGGCTGCCGCAAACTCCTACCGCGATTCCCTGCGCGGCGACGGCGAACCGGCCTGGACGCAGGTGTGGAGCCACATCGCATTGGGCAAAATCTTCGACGTCACCGGCCAGCGCGACCGCGCGGTGAATGAGTACCGCCAGGCCGTACAGACCAACGACAACACGCAAGGAGCATTGAACGAAGCACGCCTGTATCTGAAAACGGCTTATAAGCGGCCCGATACGGAGCAGTAGATACCTCGCACGTAAGAGCTGCTGTAGGATGCGCGCATGGCTGTACGTCTTAAAAAAGCAGTTCCAGTTCTGCCGGCTGTAGACATTGCAATGTCGGTGCAATGGTGGACTCAGGTTTGCGGCTTCACCGAGGTCTTCCGCCATGGCGATCCACCCTCCTACGCTGGTATATCGCGGGACGGCGTGTGGTTCCACCTGGGAAAGATCGACGATGCGGCTCTAGGGTCTGTCACCAAATTAGCTATATGCGTTTGTTCTCATTCTTTTATGTTT
>CAXSBB010000014.1:0-128733 GCA_964235655.1 uncultured Acidobacteriaceae bacterium | reverse complement strand
ACCGGCCTACCTGGATAAACTGCCAGCCCTCGCCGTGGCTCATCGTGGTGTCCGTCACACCCTGGAACAGGTGCAGGCCGTCGAGCGTGGTTGCGAGGAAATCCTCCGGCTGGGTGGCTGTCTCGAGTCCCGAGTCTTCCGTGACCAGGTGGTACAAACGGTTGAGCTGCTGCCACTGCTCTGTCGAGATTTCCTCGCGCACCTGGCGCGCGTTATCGCGGGCAGCCGTGATGCAGGCGCGCACCGATGCACCCTGCCTCCCATCATGCGTCAGCGACTCGACCAGCGCATGTGAATCGCCGGTCCACTTGTCGGGCGTTGAGCCGAGCGCGGCCAGCAGCCTGCACCAGCGCGTGTCTTCGCTGGTACTTGAGCGGTCCAGCGTCATGTTGAAGTTCACGTCCAGCATGCGCACCGTGTGCTCGGCACGCTCCAGGTATCGGCTCATCCAGTACAGGCTGTCGGCTACGCGCGAAAGCATGGGGAACCTCCGTAAAAGCTACTCATCGAGCACCCAGGTGTCCTTACTGCCCCCGCCCTGCGAGGAGTTCACCACCAGCGAACCTTTGGGTAGTGCAACGCGGGTCAAGCCGCCGGGCACGACCGAAATCTTGTCCCCGTAGAGGATGTAAGGTCGCAAATCTACGTGGCGCGGCTCAATGCTTGATCCCGCTGTATCGGCGTTCATCAGGCACGGCGCGCGCGAGAACTCAAGCGTGGGCTGCGCGATATAGTTACGCGGGTTTGCCTCGATGCGCTGCTTGAAGTCCTCACGCTCGGCGGCGGTCGAATGCGGGCCGATGAGCATGCCGTAACCGCCGGATTCGCCGACCGCCTTCACCACCAGCTTGTCGAGATTGGCAAGCGCGTGTTGACGCTGCTTCGGGTCCGTCATCAGGAACGTTTCGACATTTTTCAGAATCGGCTCTTCCCCCATGTAATAGCGAATAATCGCCGGCACATAGGCGTAGAGTGCCTTATCATCGGCCAGGCCGGTGCCGAAGGCATTCGCCAGCGTCACGTTGCCGGCGCGGTAGGCATTGAACAAGCCGGCCACGCCTAGGATGGAGTCGCCGCGAAACGCGAGCGGGTCGATGAAGTCATCATCCACGCGGCGGTAGATCACGTCCACACGGCGCAGCCCGGCAGTGGTCCGCATGTAGACCACGTTATTGTGCGTTACCAAATCGCGGCCCTCTACCAGCTCAATACCCATCTGCCTAGCCAGATATGTGTGCTCGAAATATGCGGAGTTGTAGACGCCGGGTGTCAGCAGCACGATGGTCGGCTCGGGTCGGCCCTCCGGCGCGAGAGAACGTAGGGAAGCGAGCAGCACCTGCGGGTAGTGCTCAATGGGCCGCACGCCGTACTGGCGGAAGATGGTGGGAAAGGTACGTTTCATCACGCGCCGTGAGGAGAGCATGTAAGAGACCCCGGACGGCACGCGCAAGTTATCTTCAAGCACTACAAAGCTTCCATCGTGGATACGCAACAGGTCCGTGCCCGTAACCGCGATGTACACATTGCGCGGCACCTGCAGACCGCGCATCTCGCGGCGAAAGTGCGGGCAGGTGTAGACGATCTCGCGCGGCACGGCACCGTTTTGCAGGATTTTGCCTTCGTTGTAAACGTCGGCCAGGAACAAATTGAGCGCGGTGATGCGCTGGATTAGACCCGCCTCGATGGTCTTCCACTCCGCGCCGGTAATGATGCGCGGCAGCAGGTCGTAGGGAAAGATGCGCTCCGTACCTTCTTTTTTACCGTAGACGGTGAAGGTGATTCCCTGGGTCAGAAAGCTGACATCGGCGGAGTGCTTGCGGCGCAGCAGTTCTTCCGGCGGCAGCCCGCGGTAGGTCTGCAGCAGCAGCTCGTACTGCGGACGGGTGTGGCCCTCCGGCGTGAACATTTCATCATAGGCGCTGTCGAGGAAGTACTCGCATAGGAATGGGTCCGCGAAGCGCGCTGTTGCATCGTTCATGCAGTGGTCCCGCGGCTGGAAGCGGTTCTTCCCGGTTCATCGAGCCAGTCGGAGATGACAAAAAAGTGCTGTAGATTGGCGATGCCGAACGATGTGGTCAGCGCAACGTCTGAAGCATCGCGACCGGTAGCCATCAACACGCGACCTAACCGCTGCCGGTTGTGGCGTGCGTCGCAAGTCCACCAGCGACCGCTCAGGTACACCTCAAACCAGGCGCTGAAGTCCATGGCACTATCACTTGCCGGTACGCCGAAGTCGCCGAGGTACCCCGTCGCGTAACGCGCCGGGATATTGAGCGCTCTACACAGCGTAATAGCCAAATGCTGGAAATCGCGGCACACGCCCGTGCGTTCCGTGTACACATCGAGCGCGGTTTTAGTAGGCCGGGCAAAGCCGTAACCGAACTGCACGATGCGGTGCACATAGGCGATCACCGCCTGCACGCGCGACCATCCGGGTGTCATGTATCCGAACAAGTCTGCCGCGATCCCTGATAACCGGTCAACTTCGCAGTAGCGGCTATTGAGCAGGAACTGCAATACCTCATCCGGCAAATCCTGCACCGGGATTTCCTGGGCAGATGCATCCCATGGGTCAAGAGTATCGGCAATGTGTATCTCTGTGGTGTTGTGCAGGCGCAGCGTACCTGCGGGCGCGTACAGCCGCGAGCACCGGTTGCCGAACGAGTCAATGTACTCACGAACCGGCATCTCCGGTTCCGTGCGCAGCGCATCGGGCAGCAGCAGGCTTGCGTCGCACGAAGGGTGTACATGGAGCATTGCAATGATGGCAAGAGGCTGGGGAATCTGGAACCGGATGTCAAAGCCTAGGCGGAGATGCACGTATACTAAGCCCTCCTGCGGGGTATTTGTGTGTATCAAGGCTGCGCACAGGTAACAAACTTGTGCGATTTTCTACGACTGTAACAGGTGTTCCGCTGAGGCGGTGATGGGGAAAGTCAGGCAATGACGTACTGTTTGGGCATCAAGACGCACGAAGGACTGGTAATGGCGTCGGACTCACGCACGAATGCGGGGTATGACCAGGTAAACGTCTGCCGCAAGCTGCACACTTTTGTGACTCCCGGCGAGCGGGCGTTTGTGATTCTGACCAGCGGCAGCCTGTCGATTACACAGTCTGTGGTCACACTGCTGGAAGAGGGTTTCCGCCAGGGCACCGGCCTGGCTGCTGCGGGCAGCATGTATGAGGCAGCGCGCGCGGTAGGCGCGTGTGTACGTACCGTCTCTGATCTGGACCGCGATGCGCTTGCCAAGGATGATTACTCGTTCAACATCCACCTGTTACTGGGCGGCGAAGTCGCGGGCGGAGAACCGGAGCTGTACCTGATCTACCCGCAGGGTAACCCGATCTGCGCGACCCAGGACTCACCCTACCTGCAGATCGGTGAGGTAAAGTATGGCCGCCCTATTCTGGACCGCGGCATTGATGCCCGCACTACCTCACTGGACGCTGCCGGCAAGTATGCATTGCTGAGCATGGACGCAACCATGCGGTCTAACGTGACCGTAGGACCGCCCGTGGAGCTGGTGCTGTACCGGAAAGGCAGCCTGCACTTTGACAACTATCGCCGCTTCTCTTCAGGCGACGCAGAGCTGGAGCTGATCCATGGCCGCTGGGAACAGGCACTGCGCCGCGTGGTAGAAGACTTGCCGAATATCCAGTTCAAGAATGATGGAGCCAAAAGCCTGGTCTAAGTTTGCGGCGAAGCTCAATGCGCGAAGACAGCGCCCATAACCTTGGCTTCTGTGGCATTGACCTTGCTCAACACAGCAGCCATTGCGGGTCGGTCCTTTATGGATGCCGCCAGCATGGCAGCCTTGAGGCGGAAGGCACTCTCGCGCAGCAGGATTTCAGCATCTTTCAGCTTTTTGGCATCGCCCGCCACGGCAGCATCAAGTGCCCCGGCGTAGCTTTCCACAGAATGAAGCGCCAGCACACTGGCCTCACTGTTGCCGGCGGCAAGCTCGCGGTTGGCCAGTTCAGTGGCGTTTCGAACCAGTTGTGCGTATAGGTAGCACTGGTCGCGGAGATGAGCGTGCTGCGCCTTGTCAGCCTGCACCTGGAGATCAACTGTGTTGGCGGATACAGCGTCCCCGGCGAACAGCACGGAGGGACAGCAGAGAAGGGAAACGGCGATGGCGACTCGGAGTTGCATCGAACACCTCCTTAGGGTGTTCGGCCAACCAGCGGTTTCCTGCTACTTTGCGAGAGTTATCAGACGGTGCCTGGCCTGCCACACTTCGTCTGGATAACCGGTTCCCGCAACCGACAAGAATTGCCGGTAGAGTGCCACCGCATGCTTGGTCTCACCGAGAGTATCGCACGCAGTTGCCTCAAGAAAATAGGTGGCGGCAGTCTCGCTCATTACTTTTGTTCGCATTGCGAGCGCATCAAGTACCTGCTGCGGCTGATGAAGCTGGTTGGCTGCAAAAGCCAGCCCGGTCCAGGCATTGCCGTTCGCCGGATCGCGCTCCGTGGCTTCCTTCAGGAGCGGCAGGGCTTCATCGAACTTGCGGGCTCGGATCAACGCATCTCCACGAGCAGCCAGCAGATCGGGGTTGTGGGGTTGCGCTTTCAGTGCTTGCTCATAGAGCGGATCTGCCTTGGCCGGGTCCCCGGTCTGCTCGTACAGGTCCGCCAGCATACCGCTTACGGCAGCGTCGCCGGGTTGGGCGGCATGCAGGGTTTCAAGCACCCCAATCGCATCGGCAGGCTTGCCTTCCTCGTTCAGTACAACCGCGAGCTGTGAGTTCAAAGCGGGGCTTTGCGGGTTCGCCTGCAAGGCTTTACGCAACACCGGCTCGGCTGCCTGGTAGCGTTTGGCTGCGATGAGCAGGTGAGCCAATCCGGCGCTGGCTTGTGCCTGCTCCGGGCTGCCTGCAGCGGCACCGGCTAGAACTTTGCCGTAAGCGTCGGCTGAGGCATCCGTTTCGCCCAGTTTGGCGGCCAGCTCAGCAGCCATGAGTGTGTCGGCGGGTGTCTCCGGCGACTGCCGCAGGGCCGCTAGCAGCGCTGTGCGTGCGGCTTCCGGTTCATTTGCTTCCAGCAGGCGGGCCAGTGCGCGGTTAGCCTGCGCTTGTGCGAGTGGATTCGATGGATCAGGTGTGAGTTTGCTTGCGGCCCTCAACTCGGTAATGGCATCTACCTTGCGACCCGCGTTCGCCAGCAGCAGACCCAGGGCGGCGCGCGCGTCAAACTGCTTCGGGTCGGCAGCGACGGCTTTGCGGTAGCTCGCCTCCGCCGCCTCCGCCTGGCCCAATGCATCTTGCGTGTAGCCCAGGTCATACAGAGCTCTCGCGTCCGTGGCATGGGTCTTCAGGTATTGCTCCAGCAGCGACTGCGCCCCGGCATAGTCATGGGCGTCGAGCTTCGCTTCCGCAGTCGCAAGTGCGTTGTGCGCCGGCTGCACGGTGACAGCTTGCGTTTCCTCCGGACCGCTGGTGCCAGGCGGCAGGGAAGAGCTCTGTGCCAAGGCTGTCGTACAGGACAGAAAAACCGTCAAGGCCCAGACGCGCATTCAGGCGACTCCTTGCGGGTCAAGCTCCGCATGGCGCGGCACCAAGGCCTCACGCAGCCATTGGCCGGTGTGCGAGCGCGGACAGTCCGCTATCTCCTCCGGGGTGCCTACCGCTACGACCTCGCCGCCCTTCGAACCGCCCTCCGGGCCCATGTCAATGACCCAGTCCGCGGATTTGATGACATCAAGGTTATGCTCGATGACCACCAAGGACCCGCCGCCGTCAATCAGCTTGCGAAAGGCCAGCAGCAGCTTGCCGACATCGTCAAAGTGCAGGCCGGTGGTGGGCTCGTCGAGAATGTACAGCACACGGCTGCCGCCTTTTTTCGGCGCGGTACGAGCAGTTGCCAGGTGCGAAGCCAGCTTGACCCGCTGTGCCTCACCGCCGCTCAGCGTTGTTGCCGACTGCCCCAGCCGCACGTAGCCCAGTCCCACCTCATCAAGTACCGCGAGCTTGTCCACGATCTTCGGGTTCCCGGCTAGGAAGCGCAGTGCCTCCTTCACGGTGAGCCCCAGCACTTCATGGATGTTCTTGCCTTTATAGCGAACCTCAAGCACGCTCGATTTGTAGCGGCGACCGCTGCATTCCTCGCAGGGTAGCTCCACATCGGCCAGGAACTGCATTTCGACGGTCACCGTTCCGTCGCCGTCGCACACATCGCAGCGGCCCCCGGGCACGTTGAATGAGAAGTGGCCCGCCGCGTAGCCTCGCCGCTCCGACTCCGGCTGCGCGGCAAACAGCTCGCGGATGGAGTCGAACGCCTTGATGTACGTCACCGGGTTTGAGCGCGGCGTACGTCCGATGGGGTTCTGGTCTACCATCACGATGTCATTCAACCGGTCCGCATTGCGCAGTTCGCGGTAGAGCTTGGTCGGGTCGCCGCCTTCGGTCTGCCCCAGCGTATGCGCGACTGCTTTATATAGAACCTCATGCACCAGCGTGGACTTGCCCGAGCCGCTGACGCCCGTGATGCAGCACAGTACATTCAGCGGAATTTCAACGTCCACACCGCGCAGGTTATTCGCGCGCGCACCCAGGAGTCGCAGCCAGTCCTTGCCCGTAGGCTCCGGCACAGGGCGGCGCTTGGGCGGTACTGCGATCGTCAGCACTCCGCTCATGTACCTGCCGGTGATGGAATCCGGGTTCGCGGAAACTTCATCGACCGTGCCCGCGGCCAGCAGCCTGCCGCCGAACTCGCCCGCGCCCGGGCCCATGTCGAGCAGGTAGTCGGCGGCGGCGATTACCTCCGGGTCGTGTTCAACCACGACGATGGTGTTGCCGATGTCACGCAGCGCGTGGAGGATGCGGATCAGCTTTTCCGTATCGCGGCTGTGCAGACCGATGGACGGCTCATCGAGCACGTACAACGCGCCCACCAGCTGCGAGCCTAGCGAAGTCGCCAGCTGAATGCGCTGGGCCTCACCGCCCGACAGTGTGGAGGCGAGCCGGTCGAGCGTCAGGTAGTCGAGTCCCACGGCATCGAGAAAGCGCAGCCGCTGCTGGACCTCTTTGAGGATCGAGCCTGCAATTTCGGCCTGCATCGGCGTCAGCTCCACCGCGTCGAAAAATGTGTGCGCCGCAGTGATGGTCATTGCGGCGGCCTCGCAGATGTTTTTTGCCTCAGCATCCTTGCCGAGCCGCACGCCGCGTGCCTCGGCCCGCAGGCGCTGACCCTTGCACTCCGGGCAGCTGGCGTAGCCCCGGTATTTTGAAAGCATCACGCGCACATGCAGCTTGTACTTTTTGGTCTCCATCAGCGCGAAAAAGCGGTGTATGCCCAGGTATGAGCCCTGCCCATCTAACAGAATCGCCTGCTGGTCGGGGGTCATGTCATACCAGGGCACGTCAGTCGGGATGCTGTGCTGCCTGGCCGCCCGCTTCAGCTCAGTAAAGTAAGCGCGGTATTTGGGCCGCTCCCATGGATCGACCAGGCCACCGTCAATGGACTTGCTCTTGTCCGGCAGGATCAGGTCGAGATCGAAGTCGATGGTGTTGCCGAATCCCTGGCAGCGCGGGCAGGCGCCGAAAGGATTGTTGAACGAGAACAGTCGAGGCTCAGGCTCGGTATAGACGCGGTGGCAGTGTTTGCACTCAAAGGCAAGCGAAAAGCGCAGGCGCTCCGGCGCTGCTGGAGCCTCCGCTTCCCCGGCGCGGCGTACTATTTCATACAGGATTTCGCCCGATTCGCGGTAGCCGATTTCCGCCGCGTCCACGATGCGGTTGCGTGAGTCGGCGGTAATTGCAATACGGTCCACCAATGCATATAGCGGCTGTGACCAATCGATCTCCAGCAGCGACTCCGGGCTTGAAAACTCGTAGATGGTCCCGTTCTGGTAGAGACGGTTGAAGCCGCGCCCGCGCAGGTCCATCAGGCGCTCGCGCATCCCGGGAGAGATTTCACCGGGCTTTGTTTCTGAACCTGCCGCAGCCTTCTTCGAGGCTGCTTTTTTAAGCGCGACCTGTGAGCTTCCTCGCCGCGCCACTTTCAGCATCGGACCTGCATCCAGGTCCCGTTCTGAGGCCGAGGGCTCCGTTTTGGGTTGGTCGCCGGAAACGGCAACCACCGGGAACAGCGCGTTCAGTCGTGTGCCCTCGCCGAGCGCGAGCACGGCTGCGGCAATTTCGTCCACGGAGTCGCGCTTGACCACGCCGTCACACACGATGCAGTGAACCACGCCGCAGCGCGCGTACAGCAGGCGCATGTAGTCGTAGATTTCAGTGGCTGTAGCGACGGTTGAGCGAGGATTGCGCGTGGTGTTCTTCTGCTTGATGGCAATAGCCGGGGCCAGGCCGTCGATCAGGTCGGCATCGGGCTTTTCAATACGCTCCAGAAACTGCCGCGCATAGGCTGAAAGCGACTCGACGTAACGGCGCTGCCCCTCGGCGTAGATGGTGTCAAAAGCGAGCGAGCTTTTGCCGGAGCCGGATACGCCTGTGACTACGGTCAGCTTGCCGTGCGGAATGTCACAATCAACATTTTTCAGGTTATGCACGCGCACGCCGCGCAACGTGATCTGGTCGAGCGAGTTCATGCAGAGCGAGTCTCCGGCCTCCCGCATCCGGCGGGTTGGGGCAAACCTCTATTATCAGGCACTCGGAGGTAACAGGTCGCGGCTCAGGCTTGCGGGAGCCGTCCTATAATTGCGGCATGACGAACACACAGCTATTTGTGTCCATTTGCATACCCGTGTTTTTTATCGTTCTCGGCTTTATCTGGAATGCAAAGACAAATCGTGCTGAAATCGCAACCTTGCGGGGCGAGGTGAATGTCCTGAGAGCTGAGATGAATGGAAAGTTCGATGTTATCGCCGTTCAGCTTGCCGCTATCAATCGCACGCTGGAAATCATTCAGCAGGATTTAAAGCGCTTCAATGAAGTCACAACTAGTATCGACAAACGCCTTGAAGCTGTGGAGAACCGCAGATAGCGACGTTACTTATAGACTCTCGCGCTGCGGTGTAAACAGCGCGCCGAAGAACATCAGGATGGCCCCCACCACAATCGCAGAATCGGCCACGTTGAAGTCCGGCCAGTGGTAATGAATGATTCGGACTTCCAAGAAGTCGGTTACCATCTTGTACTGAATACGATCCCAGGCATTGCCCAGCGCCCCACCGAGAATTAACGCGAGACCCAGCGCGGTTGCAGACCAGCGGCGGCCAACCTTGACCAACAACACTGTAACAACAACTGCGGCGATGAGCGAAAACCCGGTGAGCGCCCAGCGCGTCGGGTTGGCAGGGGCATCATTGAACAATGAGAATGCCGCGCCCTCATTCAGTACATGGGACAGCCGGAACACATGCGGGATGACTGATATGTTCTCGCCTTCAGGAATGTGCTTCTGCACCCAAAGCTTCGAGATACGATCAAGCGCGATAACCACCGCTGAGATCACGAAAAGCAGCAGTCGCCAGTCGCGGGGGCGACGGGTGGAACGGTACGCATACCGTGAGGGTAGGGTTGTCATGCGCTTACCTCCACCGGCTCACCGTTTGCGCGCGAGTAGCCCATGGCTTCGAGCGCCTCGGCGCAACGGCCACATACGTCAGCCCAGGGGCCATAGGTCGCGGTATCGGTGCGATAGTTCCAGCATCGGCCGCACTTGATACCGTCGGCAGCCCGGGTTTCCACGCCCAGCGTCTCGCCTGCACGCAATACCACCCGCGATACGTTGAAAAGCTCTTTTAAGGAAGAGGAGTGCGCCTCAAGCGCGGCCAGCATCTCCGGCGGAGCGGTAATCCGTATTTTTGCTTCCAGCCCTTTGCCGATTTGTTTGGCTTTGCGCGCTTCTTCCAGGCTGCGCATTACTTCTTCACGCGCTGCGAAGATCATGGGCCATGCAGCTGCGCCTTCCGGCAGCGTCTGCCCGGCAGTCTGCGGAGCAGGGAAGAGAGCCAGGTGCACACTCGCCTCGCGCCCTTCCACCTCCGGCATGTACTCCCATACTTCGTCCGCGGTAAAGCTTAAAATCGGTGCGACCAGCCGTACCAGTGCTTCGGCAATTTGCCACAGTACGGTTTGTGCGGAGCGCCGCTCCAAGCTTGCCGGGGCGAGCGTGTACATGCGGTCCTTCAGCACATCCAGGTACAGCGCGCTCAGTTCCACAATGCAGAATTCGTTAACTGCGTGGTACACGCGGTGGAACTCCATCCTGTCGTACCAGCCGGTCACCTGCTCTGTCAGCAGGCGGGTGCGTGCCAGCATGTAGCGGTCCAGCGGCAGCAATTCCTCTTCGTTTACGCGATCCCGCGCCGGCACAAAGCCCGCAAGGTTGCCGAGCAGAAAGCGAAAGGTATTGCGCAGCTTGCGATAGTTGTCTGCCACTCGCTGCATCAGGTTTTCGCTTGCCGCCACGTCCTCGCGGAAGTCAACCGAGGCTACCCACAACCGCACGATCTCCGCGCCCATGCGGTCGGCGATGTCTACCGGGTCCACGCCGTTGCCCAGCGACTTCGACATGGCACGGCCTTGCTCATCAAGCGTCCAGCCGCTTGTGGCTACCTTGCGGTAGGGTGTTTCGCCGTCAGCGCGGGTGCCTACCGCAGTTAGCAGCGAGGTGTGGAACCAGCCTCTATATTGGTCGCCGCCTTCAAAATACAGGTCCGCCGGGGTGCTCAGGGCCGCGTCCTGGGCCAGCACGGCGCTCCAGCTGGAGCCGGAGTCAAACCATACGTCCAGGATATCGGTCTCTTTCTCCCATCGGTCGGCTGCACCGCAGCGCGGACAGGTACGCTTCCCTAATAGCTGTTCAACCGAGTGAGTGTGCCACACGCCTGCGCCGTGCTCAGCCGTGAGCTCGACAACGCGCCGGTTGAAAACAGGGTCGCGCAGCGGTTCATGACAAGCACCGCACAGCAGCACGGCAATGGGTACGCCCCACACGCGCTGGCGCGAGATGCACCAGTCAGGGCGCGTGGCGATCATGTTTGCGATGCGTTCCTCGCCCCATTTCGGGTCCCAGGTGATGTTTTGGTGAATTTGCTGGAGAGCCCGTTCGCGGAAGGTCGCATCGCCTTCATCGGTTTCATCTTCATCAAAATGTTTTGACTTGGTCGAATAGGGCATCGGCGTTTCCATGCCGATAAACCACTGCTCCGTTGCGCGAAAGATGACCGGGTTGTGGCAGCGCCAGCAGTGCGGGTACGAGTGGTACAGGTCCGCCTGGGCCATTAAAGCACCGCGCTCGCGCAGGTACTCGATGATGACCGGATTGGCGGTAAACACTGTCTTGCCTTCCCACAGCTCGACCCCATTGCGCAGTTCACCGGCACTGTCGACATTGCACTCGGCGCTTAGTCCATAGCGCATGCCGGTAATGAAATCGTCCGCGCCGTGCGCCGGGGCGGTGTGGACTGCGCCGGTGCCCTGGTCAGTGGTCACGTAATCGGCCAACACGCCCAGAACAGAGCGTTCGAGGAAGGGGTGCTGAAAAGTTGCGCGCTCAAGTTTGGCGCCCCGGAACCGCGCCAGCTCCTGGACTTCACCTAACGCGCAGCTTTCACGGACGCTCGCGACCAGCTCCGCAGCGATGATGTAAACCACGCCTGCGATGGTCGCAAGTGCCGCGTATTCAAAGTCAGGATGAAAGGCGATGGCGACTGATGCAGGCAGGGTCCACGGAGTCGTTGTCCAGATGATGGTTCGCACATCCTTGCCGGCGAGTGCGGGATCGAGGAGAGCGGCATTGCCGGTGAGCGCGTACTGCACGTACACGCTGGGCGAGGTGTGCATCTCGTACTCCACCTCAGCCTCTGCCAGTGCGGTGCGGTCGCGTAGACACCAGTACACGGGTTTCAGGCCCTTGTACACGAAGCCTTTCTCAAAAAAGCGATAGAAGGTTGCAAGCGTCGCTGCTTCATATTCCGGCGACATGGTGAGGTACGGCTTGTCCCACTGGCCGAATACGCCCAGCCGCTCAAACTGCGACTTCTGTAGATCGACATACCGCTGCGCATAGGCCCGGCAGGCTGCAAGGAACTCCTCGGCGGGCATTTCAAGCTTCCTGCGGCCTAGTTGCTCGTCTACCTTGATCTCAATTGGTAGCCCATGGCAGTCCCAGCCCGGTACGTAGGGCGCGTCATAGCCCGCCATTGTTTTTGACTTCACTACAAAGTCCTTGAGGCACTTGTTCAAGGCATGCCCCAGGTGGATAGGGCCATTAGCATAAGGAGGGCCATCGTGGAGCACATACTTTTTTGCACCCTGGCGCGCCGTACGGATTTGCTGGTACAGTCCGGTTTCAAGCCAGTGCAGCAGGCGAACCGGCTCTGTACGGGGCAGACCCGCCTTCATCGGGAAGTCGGTCGTGGGTAAAGTCAGCGTTTTTTTTAGCTCCAGCGTGGGTACGCTGTTGCCTATCTGAGGGACGGTCATCGCTGGGAAGCTTCCTTCTTGGGTATGGCGCTGCACGGCTGCGGACGGTCTGGTGAAACTAGATTGTATCGTCCGGTGACGCAGCCCCTCCTTGCGCCGTCTATTCGTAACATGGCTTCTTCAAGAGAAGCGAGACACCGGCGCGACCGAAGCGCCATAATAGAGGTAAGAGTGGCGTATGCCAACATACAAGCGAGGGCTGCTGCGCAAGCCGGGCAGTGCCGCGGATGGATGCAGCGATGAGTAATGAGCTTTTGACCCCTCCGGAAGAGCAAACATCGACGACGCCGGCCCGGCGTCTGGACCATACCGAGCTGATGCCCGTAGGCGCGGAGGGCGGTGTCATTCAATCGCTGGTCTCGAACCTGCGCGACGTCTTCCGCCCCACCAAGCTTCCGCCATTGGAACTGACCTCAACTCCAGTTGCTGTAAAAGATTTACTGGCTGAGGAGCGCTCGCCGCTTACCAGTGCCATTTCCACAGGCGTTCATATTGCTGTAATTGCGCTTATTATTCTGCTGTTCCTGTTTGCGAAAAAGCAGCCGGAGATCAAGAAGGCCGATGTAGTGCCGCTTGATATCGCACCGTTCCTGCCGAAAACGCCAAAGTTAACCGCGCCTGCAGGCGGCGGTGGTGGCGGTGGCGAACACTCTATTACGCCACCGACCAAGGGACGTATTCCAGAAATTGCGAAGCAGCAGATCATTCCACCTCAGACCCTGACAGTGGATCACCCTAAAATTCCGATCACTCCCACGGTCGTGATGCCGCAGATGAAGCTGCCGGATACGAACGTGCCGAATATCGGCATCCCCTCGGCTCCTGCAGTGACGCTCTCCGGCGGGCCGGGCAGCAACGGCATCGGCAGCGGCAAAAGCGGTGGTCTGGGCATCGGTAGCGGGCCCGGTGTTGGACCCGGCTCAGAGGGTGGTACCGGCGGTGGACCGAGGCACCCGGGCGGTGGTATCTCCTCACCCAAAGTGATCTCGGCAGTCGATCCCGAGTTTTCTGACGAAGCGCGTCGTCAGAAATATCAGGGTGTGGTTGTGCTGTCGCTCATCGTCGATGCGCAGGGTAATCCGCAGCGCATCCGGGTCATCCGGCCACTTGGCCTGGGCCTGGATGAAAAAGCGGTTGAGGCAGTACGCCAGTACAAGTTTCGCCCCGCCATGGAAGGTGGCAGGCCGGTACCGGTTGAAATTGACATCGAGGTCAACTTCCAACTGTTCTAAACGGCTGCTGATTGCAGAATATTCATGTCTAAGCCAAAGCGGTTCATGTAAATCCGTATACATGCGAGATGTATAAGCCGCTTTGGTTCACGCTTTCCCGGCTTTCGAACATGGTATCCTTCATGCATACACTGAGAGAGTGGATACATCTAAAAGAAGCCATAGGAGTAACGCACAACCGTGCTGGCACCCGCTAAAAAAACTGACGTCATCTCGCGCTTTCGTACCCACGAAAGCGACACCGGCAGCCCCGAAGTGCAAATCGCTATATTGAGCGAACGCATCGGTGAGCTGACCCTGCACTTTAACACCCATGCTAAAGATCATGCCTCACGCCGCGGCTTGTTAATGCTGGTAAGCAAGCGCCGCCGCCTGCTCGATTACCTCAAGGGCGCTGACACGGATCGCTACCGCGACGTAATCGGCAAGCTCGGTATTCGCAAGTAGTTCCGAAAGACGCACACTTTGCCAATACGTAGACGCGACGGGAATAGAGAGCAGCCATCATGGCGGCCCACTCGTCGCGACGCTCCCGCTACCCCGCTGCGGTTCGAGCTTTACTGCCGAGACACATGTTCTGCTTCGTTGCAGCGCCGCAGTGTCCAAGCGGCGGTTCGGCAGCCCCACCCATTTTGAAATGAGGATTGTATGAAGCAGGAAGTTATCGTAGAGCTTGCCGGCGGTAAGCGGCTTATTTTTGAAACAGGCCGTATGGCCAAGCAGGCGCCGGGCGCCGCACTTGTCACCCAGGGTGACTCTGTTGTTCTGGCAACGGCTGTAGCCTCGCCCGAGCCTAAAGAAGGTATTGACTTTTTTCCGTTGACCGTGGATTACCGCGAGTACGCCTATGCAGGCGGACGCATCCCGGGCGGGTTCATCAAGCGTGAGGGCCGTCCGAGCGAAAAGGAAATTCTGACCTCGCGGCAGATTGATCGCCCTATTCGTCCTTTGTTTCCGGAAAATTTTCGTAATGAAACACAAGTCATTGCGCTGGTGTTCTCTGCTGATAAGGAAAATGACCCCGACATCGTCGGCATCAATGCTGCTTCAGCGGCCTTGGCGCTGTCTGATATTCCCTTCCACGGTCCCGTCGGTGCCGTGCGAGTCGGTTATGTTGAAGGCGCATACGTCATCAACCCGACCTACGTTGAGCGCAAGGGCAGCCTGATCAACATCACCGTGGTCGGCACCGCCGAAGGCATCGTGATGATCGAGTCGGGTGCGACCGGCGTAAGCGAAGAAATTGTGCTCGGCGCTATCGATTTTGCCCATGTTGAGATCAAGAAAATCGTTTCCAAGATTAACGAGCTGGTTGGCCTTGCCGGGAAGCCGAAGCGCCAAGTAGGCGAGATTGAGCACGATGAAGCCTATTTCAGCCAGCTGCAGAGTAAGGTAAGCGATCGCTTGAAGGATGCGCTCGATACTCATGCGCACTCGAAGATCGAAAGCTACTCGCTGGTGAAAAACATCAAGGACGAGCTTGCCGCCGAAATCAGGCAGCTGCCGGAAGGCGAGCAGGGCGCTGCCAAGAAGAAGCTGAGCAAGTACTACGAGCTGCTGCGCGAGCAGGTTTTCCGTCAGCAGGTTACCAAGGACCGCATCCGGCCCGATCGTCGTGCGTTCGATCAGATTCGCCCGATTTCGATTGAGACTTCTGTGTTACCGCGTACCCACGGCTCGGCCCTGTTTACTCGCGGCGAGACGCAAGCCCTGGTTACGGTCACACTTGGTACAGGTGATGACGCACAGCGGTTGGAGACGTTCGAAGGTGAGCAGAAAAAGAAGTTCATGCTCCACTACAACTTCCCGCCGTTTTCAGTCGGCGAGACGGGTCGCATGACCGGCACAGGCCGCCGCGAGGTGGGCCACGGTGCGCTTGCCGAGCGAGCAATTGCTGCTGTCTTGCCGCCTGAGACGGAAAGCCCGTATGCCTACCGCATTGTTTCGGACATTCTGGAGTCGAACGGTTCGTCTTCAATGGCTTCAGTTTGCGGGGCGAGCCTGGCGCTGATGGATGCCGGTATCACCCTGAAAGGTTCGGTTGCGGGTATCGCCATGGGCCTGGTTAAGGAAGGGGATGACTATGCCATCCTGACCGATATTGCCGGTGCGGAAGATCACTACGGCGATATGGACTTTAAGGTAGCCGGTACACGCGAAGGCATCACCGCGCTGCAAATGGACATTAAGATCAGCGGCATCACCTCAACCATCATGCGGGAAGCGATGGAACAGGCTCGTCGCGGGCGACTCTTCCTGCTCGACATCATGGACGCGCACCTTAACCATGCACGCGAGATCAAGTCGAAGCATGCACCGCAGATCAAGACGTTGCAGATTCCGACGGACAAGATTCGTGATTTGATCGGACCGGGCGGCAAGGTTATCCGGGGCATCATTGAGCAGACCGGCGTAAAAATCGATGTTGAGGACACAGGGCGTGTCTCTGTAGCTTCTTCCGATGCGGATGGTCTGGCCAAGGCGCTTGAGATCATTAATAACCTGACCGCGGTGCCTGAAGTGGGCAAAACCTATCTGGGCAAGGTAGTCCGGCTGGCGGAGTTCGGCGCGTTTGTCGAGCTGTTCCCCGGCACAGACGGCTTGCTGCATGTCTCTGAGATCGCGGAACATCGCGTCAAGGAAGTCAAGGACGAGCTGAAGGAAGGCGATCAGATCCTGGTCAAGGTTATCGGACTTGACGGTAACCGGATCAAGCTGTCACGCAAGGCTTTACTAAAGGAACAGCGCGAGAAGATGGGCTTGCCGATGCCTTCGGCGGAAGGCAGCCGCGAGCCTCAGGGTTCTTCGGAGCGCGCGGCGCGCCCTGAGCGTGCTGAGCAGCCGAACTCAAACGACAGCACCATCACCATCGAAGGTGGCGAGGAGTTTGACGATTTCGACGGCACCGACGAGGGTGAGGAAGGCGATGAGCCGAACTTTAACCGCGACCCGGCGGCAGTGGGTGCGGTAGCCGGTGCTCCGGTAAGTGCTGCGGGCACAGGGCAGCGGCGTCGCCGTGGTCGTGGCCGTGGCGGGCGTCCCGGAGCCGGGGGCGGTCGTGGCCCCGGGCAGGGTGGCGGCGCGCGCGCTTAGTCGTTCCTAAGCATGAATCGATAAAGGCTGCGCTTGATGCGCAGCCTTTGTTGTCTACCATAAACTTGTGCGTACCCAAGCCATCCTCATTCTCTGCGGTATCAGCTTTCTTTGGGGTTCGGAATGGTTTGTTCCTCAATCCTCTCTGCCGCCGTTTGCTGCCCGTGCGCTCGTATTTGCCTTGACTGCTGCCATTACGGGTTTGTGCGCAAGCGCCATGCCGAGGCAAGCAGGCGTTCCCCTCCCGATCAGCCTGACGCTTGGGCTCACAATGCTTGGTGCACCTTCGGCCCTGCTGCTAGTGGCCGGGCTGCATCGAGTAGGGAGTTGGGCAGTGCTGCTGTATGCGCTACTGCCCCTGTTCACAGCCTTCTCGGTGAGTCGATGGTCACCGGCGATGGTGGTGCCGGTTGGGGCAATGCTGGTACTGCTTAACGGCACGGTTCCATTGATATGGAGCAAAGCAGTCTGGGCTGTACCTGTACTCGCCGCAGTAGGCTTGCAGGCTTTTGCGCTCCGGTTTGCGGGGAGGCAGCTGCGCAACTCATCAATGCGCGGTTTGCTGTTCAGCATGGCTCTCCAAAGCATTGTGGCAGCGGCTTTACTGGCGTTGGGCAGTGCCCTGTTTGACCCTTTACCCCGGCTTGCCTGGGCTGTTATCCGGGCATCGCTGCTGCCGGCCTTGCTTGCCGCAGCTTTGCCATATGCATTGTTCTATCGGCTGCTGGCAGGCGGTCGAATCGCACCCCATCAGGCAGCTACCACGCAGTGGCTGCAATTTCTTGTCACAGTGCTTGAAGGCACGGCTGCGGCTCGTGTATGGCCATCGTGGCAATCCTGGGCCGCGATTCTCACGGTACTTGTATGCACCGGCATTGTGCTTCAGCCTGAGGACAACAGCCGTCCACCTTATCTTTTCAGCCCACCCTCGTAATCCCTTGCAGCGGAGCGGCAGTTACGCGCATCATGCGGCATGGCTGCCTGTTTTTATATCGTGGTTGAGGGCGAGGACCCCGGCTTTGACACCTTTGTCAACGGACATGCGCTGGCCCGGCATGAAGCGGTGCTGGAGCAGCTGGCAGAGTCGCTGAAGGTGCGTCCATTGCTGGACTTCTTTTCAACCGATCGTAACTCCATGGCTATCCTGCTGGAGCAGGGCGCGGGCGACCCTGCCTGGACGCAGTCCTTGCCGGACGCGCAATGGTTTACAGCCGCTGAGGGCTTGGCAACCGTGGGAGCCTTGCTGGGGCATGTCGAGTCCCATCTATCTGACTATGGCCAGAGTGCCGGTCTGCTGTATCAGGAGCTGAGCGAATACCGGCGCGTACTGCAAAAGTCGCAGGTTAGAAATCTTCGCTGGCACCTGGCTGTCAGCTGGGAGTAGCTGCTTTTTACCTGCCGCATTGCCGCATACACCCGGTGTGCTCGCCGCGTTACCCACCTTTTTTGGAGAGTGTTGTAAAAGCGGGTAAAGTGACACTGAAACCAGGAGCTTCAACTGCAGTCTCTCCAGAAGCCGTTGTTCCCTCGCTCGCATCTCAAGGCGCTGTGCGTTTGAACGGGATGGAGAAACAAATGAAAAAGATCGCCCTGGAAGAGCATTTTCGTGTGCCGGAGATGCCGGAGTACTCAGCCTCATCGCAGTATCTTTCTGATAAGAAATTAGCCAAGCAGATCGACGACTATCTTGCTGATTTTGATGATCTCCGGTTACAGACGATGGATGAAGCCGGTATAAGCAAGTCCATTCTGAGTCATACCGTACCGGGTATAGAGTCTGCTGTTGACCCAAAGAAGGCAGTGGTCGACGCACGAAAAATCAATGATTTTCTGGCAGCGCAGATCGAGCGGCACCCGGATCGATTCGGAGGTTTCGCTACTCTGCCGACCCAGTCGCCGCAGGAGGCAGCAGACGAGCTGGAGCGGTGTGTCCGACAGCTTGGTTTTCATGGTGCACTGATCAATGGACACACGCATGGACACTATCTGGATGAGAGTAAATATGAGGTTCTCTGGGAACGTATTGCTGATTTGGGTGTTCCGGTTTACCTGCACCCGACCAATGCCTTTCAGATCCCGCAGAACTACCAGGACCACCCTGAGCTGATGGGCGCGCTTTGGGGTTGGGCGCCGGAAACGGCAACGCACGCGCTACGGCTCCTCTACGCCGGCGTATTTGATCGTTTTTCCACAGCTCAGATCATTCTCGGGCATGGCGGTGAGAGCCTGCCGTACTTTCTATGGCGTTTTGATAGCCGTTTTCAAGTGAACAATTTTGGTCTGCCCTTGAAAAAACTGCCTTCCGCCTACCTGCGCGAAAATATCTCGATTACAACCTCCGGCCTCTTCTCCACAGCCCCTATGCGTTGTGCTATTGAGGAAATAGGAGAAGATCGCGTCTTGTTTTCTGTGGATTATCCTTACGAGTCCAGCAAGGATGCAGGGGACTGGTTTGATCATGTTGATCTTCCAGAAAGTACGCTGCAAAAGATTGCGAGTGGGAATGCGCAGCGACTATTGCGGTTGGACCAACAGACAACCTGAGGTGCAGAACGCTTTAGGTAAAACCATTAGCTTCGGCGATCACAACAAATATAAAGGCAGCAGCTGCTGGACAGCATGATTTCCATACGTCTGCTCCTGCTTGTATAGCAGCTGCTTTTTCTATTACCCAATAGATTGAACTTTGTAAAAGCAGCAATGGTAAGCGCCTTTACGCCGAAGATACAGTTGGCTCCCTCACAGGTTTCAGCCGAAAACTTTGCCCATGCGACGGATTTGCGCGCCGACGCCGCGCAGCTTTTCTTCAATGTGCTCATAACCGCGGTCCATGTGGTATACGCGGTCCAGGATCGATTCGCCGTCAGCCACTAACGCGGCCAGTACCAGTGAGGCCGAGGCGCGCAGGTCAGAGCACATCACTGCGGCGGCTGACAGTGGTGACTTGCCGGTAATGGTTGCCGAGCGACCGTCTACCTTGATATTGGCACCCATGCGCATCAGCTCGCCTACGTGCATAAAGCGGTTCTCAAAGATATTCTCGATGACCATAGAGGTGCCCTCCGCCTGCGTTGCGAGCGCCATGTACTGCGCCTGCATGTCGGTGGGAAAACCCGGGTACTCCTGTGTCGAAACATCAGCTGCCTTCAGGTTGCCTTCGCTGCGGACGCGAATCGCCTCTTTGCCGAGGATCTCAATGCGCGCACCGGCTTCCTCAAGCTTGGCGATGACCGCGCCCAGGTGCGCGGGGTTGCAGTTGGTCAGCTGCAGGTCGCCGCCCGTGATCGCACCCGCGATCAGAAAGGTGCCTGCCTCAATGCGATCCGGGTTGATGCGGTGTCGCACCCCGTGCAGCTTGTCGACCCCCTTGACGCGGATGGTCGGTGTACCCGCGCCCTCAATTTGCGCGCCCATACCTATCAGCATCGTGGCAAGGTCGACGACTTCGGGCTCGCAGGCGCAGTTCTCAAACAGCGTTTCGCCCTCGGCCAGTACAGCGGCCATCAGCAGGTCTTCCGTACCGGTTACAGTGATTTTGTCGAACAGGATGTCGGTGCCGCGCAAACGCTCCGCGCGCGCTTCAATGTAGCCGTGCTCATAGGAGATGACGGCACCCATCTTCTCAAGCCCCTTGATGTGCAGGTCGATAGGCCTGCCGCCGATGGCGCAGCCGCCCGGCATGGCCACACGGGCCACACCGGCGCGCGCTATTAGCGGACCCAGAACCAATGAAGACGCGCGCATGGTCTTCACAATCTCGTACTTGGCGACCGGGTCAGACAGTACGGCACAATTTACAGTGGTGCGGTGCTGCGCGCGCCCGTAACCCAGCTCCACCTCGGCACCCATAGAGACAAGCAGCTTGCGCTGGGTCTCAATATCCTGCACCTGCGGAATGTTTTCAAGCACAACTTCTTCGGCGGTCAGGATGGCCGCGGCCATGCACGGCAGCGCCGAGTTCTTCGCCCCGCTTACACGAACCGTTCCGAGAAGTGGGTTGCCGCCGCGAATGACAAACTTGTCCATGTGTTTTGCTGTACTCCCTTGCCAACAA
Organism: uncultured Acidobacteriaceae bacterium; assembly: GCA_964235655.1. Lineage (GTDB taxonomy): Bacteria > Acidobacteriota > Terriglobia > Terriglobales > Acidobacteriaceae > EB88. The sequence goes on along the minus strand of CAXSBB010000014.1, from coordinate 107,961 downwards.
GTTTAACTGCCGGTACGCGGTTGCCGAGGTTACCGGCAAACGCAGAGAACAAAGGAGTACACTGGGCGGCAATGACGCGCACTTATGTTCTTGCCGCTCTTATTCTGGTTACCTTACCGCTTATAGCGCAGAATACAGCCTTAACTGAAGCGGAGCACCCTGAAGCCTTACTTGTTCCTTCAGTAAAAGCACCGGCCGGTACTCTTGCCGGTACAGTTGTAAATACGTCAGGCCGTTTCGTAGTGGCTTATCTAGGAGTTCCCTATGCTGCTCCGCCTATCGGTCCACTGCGCTGGAAGCCGCCCGCCCCTGCTGCGAAATGGACCGGCTGGCATAGCTTTACCACCTTCGGCCCCCGCTGCATGCAGTCTGCGTTCTATGACGACATGATCTTTCACGATCCGGGCCAGAGCGAAGATTGCTTGACCTTGAATGTGTGGGCCCCCGCAAACGCCTCGCCCGATAAAAAGCTGCCGGTCATGGTCTGGGTGTACGGCGGCGGCAATATCACCGGAGGCAGCTCTGAGGGTCGCCAGAACGGTGCGCATTTGGCGACAAAGAACGTGATTGTGGTCTCGTTCAATTACCGTTTAGGCATCTTCGGCTTCTTCACGCACCCTGAGCTTGCTGCTGAGTCGCCCGAGCATGCGGCAGGGAACTACGGCCTGCTTGATGCAGTCGCGGCCTTGCAGTGGGTCAAGGCAAATATCGGTGCATTCGGCGGCGACGCGGCCAATGTCACCATTTTCGGCGAGAGCGCAGGATCGTACGCGGTGAGCTCACTGATGGCCTCGCCGCTTGCGCACGGCTTGTTCGCCCATGCCATCGGCGAGAGCGGCGGCGCGTTCAGCGGTCCGAAACCGGTATACCCGCTGCTTGCCAGGCAGCAGGAGAAGGATGCCGAGTTCGCCCGCACCCAGCTCCATGCTGACTCGCTTGCCGTACTACGCGCCGTCCCTGCCGAGCAGCTGCTGACTGCAAGTAAGGGAGGCAACTTCGGCCCGGACACAGACGGCTACTTCCTGCCGCAGTCCCCCGCCGCCATCTTCGCCGCAGGCAAGCAGAACGATGTGCCGATGATGGCCGGATGGAACCATGACGAAGGGGGCAGCGGTGCCGCGCAGACGACCATCACGCCTACCGGCGGCGGCTCGGAAGCGTCATCTATCCATACAGCCGTCGCGCAAAGCGATCGGCAGCGGCTTGCAGACATGGCATCCAAGGACTTCGGAGCGCATGCAAGCGACTTCCTCCAGGCATTTCCGGCGGCCACAGATGCCGAGGCCCTGACGCGCCTGCAGCAGTACGCAACAGATAGGTTCATCGCATATGGCACCTGGGCGTGGCTTGAAGCGCAGACGAACACGGGTAAAGCGCCTACCTATCGCTACCGCTTTGACCTGGTACCTCCGCCTGACCCCGCACGACCCACCCGTTTCGGCGTGTTTCATTCGGACGACATTGAGCACGTCTTCGGCAATCTCGACTCGCGTAAAGGTATTAGCTGGCGTCCCCAGGATTACGCGATGAGCGAACAAATGATGACCTACTGGACCAACTTTGCCCGCACCGGCGATCCCAACGGCGGCGGACTGGCGAAATGGCCGGTGTATGCGCCTGCTTCCGGCTCGCAGGTGATGTACTTGAACCAGCCTGCGTCGCATGCGGACAAGGATGATTTGCGAGATCAGTTTTTGTTTCTGCAGAATGCGTGGAGCAGCAAGCGCTAGGTGGGGTTAGCGGGCCTTGGGTCGTGCCACCGCGTACATCTCCTTGGCAATCTGGTTGAAGAGACCGCTTCGATCATTGTCTGTTTTATAAAGATCGAAGTGCGAGCGGCCCGGCAGGTACGTGAACTGTGCACCGGCACCCAGCTTTTGCAGCCGTGTATCGAGCAGGTGCGCGGAGCCGTCCAGGTAGAACGTATCCGCAGTGCCCACGTATAGGTGAATGCGTCCCCTGAGCAGCGGCCCGCGCTCTGCCCAGTGCTCTTCCACGATATGCGCAAGATCGTAGTGATCGTGCCAGTAGCGTACGACTTCCGGGTTCACATCACCGCTTACGCGATCAAACATCGGCACCGGTGCGCCGTTTGGACTTTTAGGTGAAAACACCCAGTCGAACGAAGAAAGCTGCCCGCCGTATGGCCCGAGTACAGCCTCCAGTTGAGCAAACTGCTTCATAGTGGCCGTGATTTTGCCGTCTATCCGCATGATGGGGGTTTGTGTGCCGTCCGCTTTGCGGTACACATTGGCATGCGCGGCATACAGGTCCGTACCCGTGAAGTCATGGAAGTCACTCGGGTCAGGTGAGGTTGACCAGGTGCCGCCGAATACCTGCGGGTAATTAATCTGGAGCTGCAAGGTGGCCCAGCCGCCGCTTGAGTGCCCGTTCAGGAAGCGTCCATTCGCCTTCGCGTTCATGCGGTACTTGCCTTCAAGCGCCGGGATGAACTCAGTCGTGAGCGCCTGTCCCCAGGGGCCGTCGTTTACGGAGTCGGCGAACTCGTGGGTGCCTTGCGGAATAGACTCATCAAGCAGAACCCAGATCATCGGCGGCATCTGTTTGCCTGCCATGCGCGACCGCAGATCGGCGGCGGTGCGGAGCGAGTTGCTGAAGTTGCCGCCGAAGCCGTGCGTCCAGTAGACCGTCGGGTAGTGCTCCGTGGATTCGTTGTACCCGGGCGGCAGGACGACCCAGGCACAGATGGAAGTCGGCTTGCCCCAGAACCGTGTCAGCAGAGGACTCTCAAATTCGTAAGGCTGAATGGCGGCTTTATCGTAGCTTGGAGCCGGGGAAGCATGGCCGGGCTCGGCATGGTGGTCAAGAGTGAGCGTCTGCTCCGCCGAATTGCTGTTGACAACCGGAGTCACAGCGCTCTCCCAGTCCGCGGCTGTGCGGCCGCCGTAGTTGTAGGAGTGGTTCACATCGAGCACGGCCTGTATTTCCCAGGTACCCGCAGGCTTGCTTCGGAAGGGCTGCGGGTAGGCAATGATGTTTGCGTCTACTTCAATTGAGGCGCCCGGTGCGAGATCATGAACCTCTTGCGCTGCGATCCAGGTTGCGGTGGGACGAAACTCCTCGGATTCGATGAGCTTGTCGCCTGAGCCCTGCTTCATGAATAACAGCAGGCGTCCGCTCACAGGCCCGGGAAGCGATGGCGCAGCCGTCACGCAGAAGACTCCCGGAGTGGTCTTTTCGGGCTGTTGGGCATGGACAGTCAGCCCTGCGGTGAACGCTACCAGCAGAATCCGGCGGAGACAGGAGAAGGACGTGTGTGCGGGCATGTGCCTCGAAGGATATCAGCCACCTGCCTCGGCTACATCGTTTTCGAGAGATATACCCAGTGCAGCACCAGCATCGCGCGCACACTCCAGGCAATGGTGCGAATCCAGTTTGTCGCTACCAGCTTGCTGATTACATCCGCCGAGTACCCCAGCTGCAATCGGTTATGCAGGGGAACCTGTAGAAATGCAGTCGAGAACCAGATGACTGCAACCAGTGCCGCACCCGCCCAGGCTTGCCATGTAGAAATCATTGCGGGCCGTAAACCCGGCAGCAACAACAGTGCAGCGGTCGCCAACTCCAGCAGCATGAGCGGTGCGACTATATAGGTTGTGCGATTGGCATGAGCCGCTTCATACGCCGGGAACTGTGCGGCACCTACCTGCAGGAAAAGTGGGTAGTGCACCACCTGCACAAACCAGATCAATCCGAACATGGCCAATGTGGAAAGCAGTTGCAAAAGGAGAAGCAGACGCATAGCGCCAGTTTATAGTTTGCAGCGAAAACAAAAGTCGGTGCAAACTCAAGCGAGTTTGCACCAACTTCTATCTCAACTCAACAGTTCAATTACAGGTCCAGCGTAGCGTCCTCAATCGCGCGGCGAACGTTGCCGTCAGCCCGCGCCAAGCGACGCACGGCTTCCTGCTTGTCCACGCCGGCTTTCAGCATCACCAGGGCCACGGGTACACTGCGACCCGCACTCTTGATCACGCTTACTGCCTTTTCGCGGTTTACCTTGCAGGCTCGCATCAGGATGGATATGCCGCGCTCCACCAGCTTTGAATTCTGCATGTGCACATGCACCATCAGGTTGTCATACACGTAGCCGAGGCGCGTCATGGCACCGGTTGTGATCATGTTTGTAACCATTTTTTGCGCGGTCGCGGCCTTCATACGGGTTGAGCCGGAGACTACCTCCGGCCCTACATCTGTCACGATCACGATGTCTGCTGCCTCGGCAATCGGCGAGTTCAGGTTGCAGGTGATGCAAGCGGTACGCGCGCCTTGCGTCCGTGCGTAGGCAACGGCTGCGACTACATACGGTGTACGTCCACTGGCGGAGAGTCCAATCACGACGTCCTTGCGCGAGGGTCTGCGTCGCGCGATGTCACGCTGGCCAAGTTCTTCAGAATCTTCGTTGACTTCAACCGGCGAAGCCAGTGCCTTGGGACCGCCCGCCATAATGTACTGAATGGAATGCGGATCGTTTGAAAAATAGGGTGGACACTCGCAAGCGTCAAGCGAGGCAATACGTCCGCTGGAACCGGCACCGATGTAGATAAGCCGACCCCCTTCACGAAGGGAGCGCGCTACCGCGTCAATGACAAGCGCGATCTCCGGGAGTGCTTTTTTTACAGCGGCTGCTACTTTTGCATCTTCATGATTGATGATCCGTGCTATCTCCAGCGCGGATTTTGTGTCAAACCCTAATGAAGCTTCATTTGAGCTTTCCGTTGTCAGCTCATGCAGTCGAAACTCTTCGCCAAAATCGGCATGCGCCTCGATTGGTATCGGTGTAATCGTAGCCATCGTTTTCTCTTCGCCTTCCAACATTAGGATTGTATGCCTTCCTACCGACGATGCGCTGCTTCAAAAAGCGCCTTCTGACCCTTCGCAGTCACTTCTTTTCAGCACATGCCATTGCATTTTCCACTGCGGTGTGAAACAAGGGCCGAATCGCCTGAATTTTTCTGTTTTCCCGTGTGGGAAATGTCCTGTTTGTCAGTAGAACCATAGCCATATCTCGCGTGGGGTCTATCCAGACGGATGTGCCTGTGTACCCGAGGTGTCCGAAAGATTCCCGGCTGAAGTGATTGCCTGAAGAGGAGCCCGGTCCGCTTGGGGTGTCCCAGCCAAGCGCACGTGAGGACCCCGGCAGTGGACCGGCCAGCTTGGTAAACAACTTGATAGTATCCATATGGAACAGAGTAGGGGCGCCCCCTGCTCGCATGGGAACCAGCATCGCTTCCGCAAACTTCAGCACGTCAGACACAGGCGCGAACAGGCCCGCGTGGCCTGCAATCCCACCCATGGCCCAGCAGTTTTCGTCGTGTACCTGTCCCTGCACTCGTCTCAGGCGGAAGCTTATATCGTCTTCCGTCGGGGGAATGAGGGGCTGCTCCGCCGGTTCAGGCTTCCACCGGGTATGCAGCATGTTAAGGGGATTGAAAATTTCTCGGTGGCAGAAGATGTCGAGCTGATCCCCTGCCAGCTGCTCCAGGGCACGGGCAAGCAGGATGAAACCCGGGTCAGAGTACGCGGTATGCGTTCCCGGCTCAGCAACAAGCGGCAGTCGGCAGGCTTCGCGCACGATCATATCTGCGCCTGACCACACTTCAAAAAAAGGCCGGATTGCCGGCAAGCCGCTGGAGTGGGCAAGCAGGGTGCGCAGGGTCACGCGCATGCGTGTCTCGCGGTCTAACCCGGTACCTGCAAACTCAGGCAGCAGTTCGGCTAAAGGGGTTTCAAGATTCAGCTGATTCCGCTGCCATAGCAGCATGGCCATGGCCGTAGTAGATAAAACTTTACTCAAGCTGGCCAGGTCAAATGACGTTCCGGGCAGCACTTGGGGGCTATCCGGTAAAAACGTAAAACGGCCTGCGGCACCTGTTGCAATCACCGTGCCCTGGTGCAACACTCCAAAAGCTGCGCCGGGGAATGCCCCGTCTGCTACAGCCTGCTCCAGAAAGGCCGTTACAGGAAGAAAGTGCTTCGGGAGTACCCCGGCTGTGCCGGTCGCCGGTGAGTTCACACTTTATACGATAGCGGGAGATTGCCGGGGATTCGCGCCGCCCGGTGTATTCCAAGGTACCTCCGCATGTGTCCTGAAATGGAGCAAATGGAGCCGTCCTGCTGCGTAACGTCTGCATTTGTGCTACGTCTACAGACAGGGAGAACAGCCATGAAGATTCCGAGGTGTATTAGGGCGTTCCAGCCGGCTACCCGTGTACGGCATCGCTCGGTAGCCGCAATGCTGCTTTGCCTATCCGCTTCAGCGTTTTCGCAAAGTACGCCTGCCGCCCAGCCTTCAACCCCCGGCGATACCCTCATCGTCCCGGCAGGGACCAAGGTGTTACTCGCACTGCGCTCAGGCGTTAACACCCGTTCGGCCCAGCCCGGCGACGGCGTGTATCTCTCGTCCAGCTTCCCGGTCGTGGTCGGCAGCCGCGTCGCCATTCCTGCAGGCGTGTATGTGCAAGGCGTGGTGGATCGCGTGCAGCGGGCAGGTCGCGTCAAGGGCCGGGCTGAGGTGAGCCTGCACTTTACCACCATGATCTTTCAAAACGGCAGCGTGGTGCAGGTGCCGGGCACGCTTGACAGCCTGCCCGGCGCAACCGACGCCAAGGTGAAGGATGGGGAAGGCAATGTGCAGCAGGCCGGCCAAAAAGGCAAGGATGCGGGCACTATCGCGCGCGGTGCTGAAGCCGGCGCAGGCATCGGCGGCATCGGCGGTGCCATTGGCGGCAATCCACTTTCCGGCGCGGGCTACGGTGCCATCGCAGGCGGCATTACCGGCCTGGTGTATACCTTGCTGACCCGCGGCAGTGACATCAACCTGGAGCAGGGGCAGACGGTCGAGATGGTGCTGCAGCGTCCGCTCACCCTGACTGCCGCCAATCTTTCCTCCGGCAGCGGTCCCGAACTTGAGCCTTCAGCACAGCGGCCCTTGCCAAAGCCTGCCCATAGCCGTACTCTGTGTCCGCCGGGCGGCCTGGGCTGCCCCTGAGGATTGGTGAAACGTATGAACGAAGAGGGCACTCATTCTCAAAGCTTCGGTAGCCATATACGCAACTGGCTCCGCGATCTTGCGATTTCCGTGGCTGCCTCTGCCTTCATCATTATATGGATTTACCAGCCGGTGCGTGTTGAAGGCACGAGCATGCAGCCGCGCCTCCACGATAATGACCGGTTATTCATCAACAAGTTTGTGTACAGTTTTGAGAAGATCGGGCGCGGTGACGTGGTGGTCTTTCACTACCCCGGCGACCCGGCCAAGAGCTACATCAAGCGCGTGATCGCCTTGCCGGGCGACGACCTGCGTATAGAAGACGGCAGGGTGTACGTCAACCGGCAACGGGTAGCTGAGCCGTATGTGCCGCCCCTTTTTGAAGATGGTCGCTCCGTGGCGCAGGAGATCATTCCCGCCGGTAGCTACTGGGTCATGGGCGATCACCGCTCTATATCGAGTGACAGCCGTGACTTCGGACCGGTACCGCGCGGCTTGATCTACGGCAAGGCGGCGTTTATCTACTGGCCTGCGGATGGTGTGGGTGTAGTTCGCTAGCTCCACAGCTTGATAGTTCGCTAGTTTAGGCGCCGATTTGAACCAGCTGCGCTGCCTGCTCCCGAGTCCCCAGGATAGAAACGCGAGGTATTTCGCCGCGTGCCATGGCTACCTCGTCGCAGCGATAGATGCGCGGGCAACTTTGGCAATCCTTATAAATTTTGTCGGGCAATGCAGCGCGCTCGGTCACCACGCGAAAGCCGTGGCGAAAAAAGAAATCTGGTATGCGCGTGAACAGGCATACGCAGCCGATGCTGTGTTCTTCGCTCTCTGCCAGTAGGGCTGTTAGCAGCTTGCCGCCGACGCCTTGACCCTTTGCCTCGGGCCTGACAACGATTGAGCGCACTTCCGCAAGGTGCGGCCCGTACAAATGCAGCGCGCCGCAGCCCAGGAAGGCACCCGCGTCACTTTCCGCCACCGTGAAATCGCGCACGTTTTCACAGATCTCCGCGAAGACCCGTCGCAGCAGCGTGCCGTCGTGGGAAAGCGAATTTACCAGCTCGTAGATGTTCGACGCATCCGGAAGCCGGGCTTTACGTACCCGCATGGGCAGGCTCTTCCTCAATCGCCGGTTCATGGCGCGGGGTCCATTGCTTTACACGTTCCCGGGCTTCAGCCAGGGCCACCCGCACCTGCGCGCGTGCCGTGCCGCCCAGCACATCGTGGCAGTCGAGCGTTGCCTGAAGCGTGACGGCGGCGTAAAAATCCTGATCGAAGAGCGGTTCAATAGCTTGTAACTCACTGAGTTGCAGTTCGCCGAGTTCGCGTCCCGATGTAAGACCGAGCCGCACCGCAGCACCGACACGCTCGTGCGCGGTACGGAAGGGAAGACCCTTGCCTGTTAGGTACGTAGCCGCGGCCATCGCGTTCAGGTAGCCGGTTTCGCACGCGGCTTGCATGCGCTCCGTGTTGAAGCGCAATGCCTGGGTAAACTTTGCGAGCAGCCGGACAATCGTTAGCGCGGTTCCTGTGGCGGCAAACACCGGCTCCTGGGTTTCCTGCATGTCTTTGTTGTAGGCCAGCGGCAAACCCTTCAGGGTTAGCAGCACGGTTTGTGCCGCGCCGGAAAGTCGACCGACCTTGGCGCGCAGCAGCTCTGTCAGGTCCGGGTTTTTCTTTTGCGGCATGGCGCTGGAGCCGGTTGAAAATGCCTCCGGCAGCTCCACAAAGCCGAACTCGGCTGTGGCAAACAGTGTAATCTCCTCTGCGAACCGGCTTGCATGCACGCCTAAAATCGTGAGCGTTTGCAGGTATTCCAGCACAAAGTCGCGGTCGCCGGTCGCGTCCATACTGTTAGCTGTGGGCGCGGTAAAGCCAAGCTCTTGCGAGGCAATGGTGCGGTCGAGTGCGAGCGTAGCACCGGCTACAGCACCCGAGCCGAGCGGGCAGTAGTTGAGCCGAGCCAGACAATCTTCCAGCCGCGAAATGTCGCGCAAAATCATCTCCACATACGCGAGCAGCCAGTGCGCAACCAGTACCGGCTCGGCACGCTGCAGGTGCGTGTAGGCGGGCATGGCCGCGTCGCCTGTCGCGTGAGCCTGCGCGATCAGCTGCTCAGCCCATGCCGCAAGCCCGGCGATTAGCTTTCGGCCGTGCGCGCGAATGTAGAGCCGCAGATCCGTTGCCACCTGCTCATTGCGGCTGCGGCCTGTATGCAGCTTGCGGCCAAGCTCGCCCACGGCTTCCACCAGCCGCATTTCGACGAAGTGGTGGATGTCTTCCGCGCCGCTTTGCATGAAGGACTCAGGGCCTTTTGCTTCATCCTGCGCGATCGCATCGAGCGCCGCTGACAGCTGCTCACGCTCGGCTTCGCTTAGTACGCCCGCGGCTGCAAGCGCGCGCGCATGCGCCTTGCCGGCCTGTACTTCATAAGCAAGCAGTACGTAGTCAAAGGATATCGACCGCTGCCACAAGTCGAACTCCTCGTCGAGCGGCTCGCGGAAACGCCCTGACCACATCTTCACTTTGCGACCGCCTTGACGCCGGTTTTACCCTCGCGCAACTCGCGTAGCCGCGCCTGCGTGCGCGCCGGCAAGCCCAGGATGCGAATGAACCCGGCGGCATCTTTCTGGTCGTAGCTGTCGCCCATGGTGAACGAGCTTAGTTCGTTCGAGTAGAGCGAAAATTCACTTTCGCGCCCGCTGATGCTGATGTTGCCTTTGTACAGCGAAAGCGTGACTGTGCCGGTTACATGCTTTTGCGTCTCTGCAACGAATGCGTCCAGCGCCTCGCGCAGCGGCGTAAACCACAGGCCGTTATAAACCAGGTCCGCATAGCGCAAGCCCACCTGCTGCTTGTAGTGCTTGACCTCGCGCTCCAGCGTCAAGGCTTCAAGCTCCGCATGGGCGGCGACGATCAGCGTGCCGCCGGGGGTCTCGTAGCAGCCGCGGCTCTTGATGCCGACGAAGCGGTTTTCCACCAGGTCGATGCGCCCGATGGCATTGCGCGCGCCGATTTCATTCAGCAACTCGACAATCTGCACCGGCTCAAGCCGCTGGCCTGCAACGGTGACCGGCACGCCGCGCTCAAAGCCGATAGTGATGACCTCGACCGCGTCGGGCGCTTCCTGCGGACTGCGCGTCATGGTCCAGGTGGAGTCAAAGGGGGCATTGTTCGCATCCTCGAGCTCGCCGCCTTCATGGCTTACATGCCACAGGTTGCGGTCGCGCGAATGGATTTTGACACGGCTTGCCGACACCGCGATACCGTGCTCCTCCGCATAGTCGAGGCAGTCCTCACGGGAGCGTAGATCCCACTCGCGCCACGGTGCGATCACTTTCAGCTCAGGCGCCAGGGCTTGGTAGGCATGCTCAAAACGCACCTGGTCGTTGCCCTTGCCCGTGCAACCGTGCGCTACGGCGGTTGCGCCTTCCTCAAGTGCTACCTGCACCTGCGCCTTTGCAATTACAGGTCGCGCGATGGAGGTGCCGAGCAGATACTTGCCCTCGTACAAAGCACCCGCCTGCACAGTCGGGTTGATAAAGTCGCGCACAAACTCATCGCGCAAATCCTGCACGATTACCTTCTTTGCGCCGGTTGTGTACGCCTTCTGTACGACGGCATCGATGTCCTCACCCTGGCCCACATCGGCCACCATCGCGATCACGTCGTAGCCGTAGTTTTCGTTAAGCCACGGAATGATGATCGAGGTATCGAGACCACCGGAATATGCCAGTACTACTTTGTCTTTTGCCATGGTTCAAATCTCCTTTTACTTGTTAAACGCTGCCATGCGGCGGCAGCTTTGCTCCTAATAACAGCAGCAGCAGCGCCTTCTGCGCGTGCATGCGGTTCTCAGCCTGCTCAAACACGACCGAGTTCGGCCCGTCGAACACCGCATCCGTCACCTCCGCATTGCGATGCGCAGGCAGGCAATGCATAAAGGCCGCATCCGGCTTCGCATGTGCCATCAGCGCCTCGTTCACCTGGTATGGCTTGAAGATCGGCGCGCGCTTGGTAGCTTCATGCTCAAAGCCCATGCTGGTACACACATCCGTGTACACGGCATCTGCGTCGCGGACAGCGGCAACAGGGTCCTGCACTAGCGTGATCTCCGCACCGGTTACATTTCCGATGGCGCGCGCCTGCGCCACTACATCAGCTTTAGGAGCGTAGTTCTTCGGCGTTCCTACCGTGCAATGCACGCCCAGTTGCGCGGCCAGCAGCATCAGCGAGTGGCACACGTTATTACCGTCGCCCACGTAGGTAAAGTTGATCCCGTGGATGGAGCCGCCGTTGCGCTCGGCAAACCGCTCCTGCACCGTCATAAAGTCAGCCAGCGCCTGGCATGGATGCTCATGGTCGCTCAACGCATTGATCACCGGGCATGCTGCGTACTGCGCCATCTCCGTAATCGTTTCGTGCGAGTAGGTGCGCAGCACAATCGCCTGCACCCAGCGGTCCACATTGCGCGACATATCGGCCAGCGACTCGCGCTCACCGAGCGGCGACTGCGTCTGGTCTACAAACATCGCGGAGCCGCCGGTGGTGTTCATGGCAACTTCAAACGTCAAGCGCGTACGCAGCGAGGCTTTCTCGAAAAACATCACCGTCTGCTTCGCATCGAGCGCGTGCCGGTACGCCGCCGGGTTCGCCTTGACGCGGTGCGCCAGCTGCAGGATGGCAGCGGCTTCCTCCGGTGTCAGATCGGTGATGGAGCACAGGTCGCGCCCCGCAAGCGACTCCTGCGCCGAGGCGAATGCACTTTGGGTCAGCACCTGCGGTGCTTCAAGAACGCTGTCAGTTGCCAATTTTGCCTCCCCGCTGCCCTGCGGCTGCAAGTTGTTGTTCGCCCAAGTCTCCGAGCACTTTGTTCAGCGCTGCGATAGCCGCATCCACATGGTGCTTCTCCAGGATGTACGGCGGCAGAAAGCGCAGCACGGTTTCACTGGTGCGATTCAGCAGTATGTGGTGGGTGTTCATCATTGCAGTCAGCGCGGCTTTGGCATGCTCGGCGTCGTTCAGTTCGATGGCCAGCATAAGGCCCTTACCGCGTACGTCCGTGATCATGGGGTGCTGTTTCTGCAACCGTTGCAATTGCCGAAAGAAATATGTGCCCACGTCTTCGACATGCGCCAGCAGCCCGATGCGCTCGATTTCGTCGAATACTGCCACGGCAACATGGCAAGCCAGCGGGCCGCCACCAAACGTGGTTCCGTGCAAGCCGGGGTGCATAGCGCGCGACACTTCTTCCGTGCAGAGCATTGCGCCGAGCGGCAGGCCGCCTGCTATCGGCTTGGCGACCGTGATGATGTCGGGTTCTGCGCCGTAGTGCTGAAAGGCAAACCACTTGCCCGTGCGTCCAAAGCCTGCCTGAATTTCGTCGATCACCAGCAGGCCGCCCGTTCCACGTGTCACTTCACGCGCCGCATCTATGAACTCCTGCGAAACAGGCCGTATACCGCCCTCGCCCTGGATCGGCTCAATGAGCAGCGCGCAATAGTCGCTCGACCAGGTATTACGCAGCGCGTCAACATCATTGAACGGGATGAAGTCCACGCCCGGCATCACCGGGGCAAACGGCTCGCGGTACTTATCCTTATGTGTTGTCGCGACAGAACCGATGGTGCGCCCGTGGAATGCACCCTCAAGCGCAAGAAAGCGCGTGCCGCTTGCGTGGCCCTCGCCGCGCCGCATGGTTGCGTACAGGCGCGACATCTTGAGCGCGGCTTCCCACGCTTCTGTACCGCTGTTGCAGAAAAAGGCGCGATCCAGCCCGCTTGCCGTTGTAAGTCGTACCGCAAGCGCGGCTTGCCCCTCATGGAAGAACAGATTGGAGACGTGCAGCGGCATACCGGCGGCTTCGCGCATAGCCTGCTCGATCACGGGATGCCCATAGCCCAGCGCGCTGACACCGATGCCGCTCAGCAGGTCCAGGTAGCGATCGCCGTTTTCCATGTGGAGGTACACGCCGTCACCGCCGGTTACAAGCAGGGGGTTGCGTTCATAGGTAGGCAGCAGAAGCTTTTTCTCCGCAGCCTGCAGTTCTTCAAGTTTCATCACGTCTCCAGTACCTACATCCCTTTAGAGGCAAAAGCGGCAAGGGGGGTAAGCCGATTCTCGAAACAAAAACAAAGCAGACGGCACTTAGGCCACCAGCACTTCGGTCCCGTCCGCGATGCGCGACGAGCATAAATCCGGCAGCAGCTCAGCCCGCTCCGCGGGCAGGATGCGCACCCGTTTGACACCTTGCGCCAGGGCTTCGCGGCAGGCGTTGAGCTTGGGCAGCATGCCGCCGGTAATTACGGCATCGCGGGTCAGGGCGGCAATTTGTTCCGTGCTCAACCAGCGCATCACTGTGCCGTCCGCACCCAGCACACCGGGCACGTCCGTTAGAAAGATAAGTGCGTCCGCATGGCAGGCTGCGGCGCAAGCCGCTGCCATTTCATCGGCATTCACGTTATAGTACTCACCGTCAAAGCCCAGCGCGATGCTTGAGAGCACCGGCACCCCGCCCATGGCCCAGATGGCATGCAACCAGCGTGGGTCGGCTGCTGCGATCTCGCCTACAAAGCCCAGGTCGGGTGCGGTGCGCTTTTTGCGCGCTCGGAACACCATGCCGTCACCGCCCGAAAGCCCCATTGCGGGCACCGCCTGCGCGGTAAGCGCGGCCACCAGCGCCTTGTTCACGCCCCCGCCGAGCACCATCAGCGCCGTGTCGCGCGTCTCCGCATCGGTAATGCGCAGGCCTCCTATAAACTCGCTTTGCTTTCCCATTTGTTTGAGCGTGCGGGTCAGTTGTACGCCGCCGCCGTGTACCACTGCCACTTCATTGCCGGCACGCTGCAGCTCGGCAATCGCGCGGGTGCAGCGGCGCAGCAACGGGGCATCCTCAAGAGTTGCGCCACCCAGCTTTACGATGTACTTCATAGCAAGCCCTCCGCTTCCGGCCAACCGCACATCAGGTTCCAGTTCTGCACGGCCTGGCTGGCCGCACCCTTCAACAGGTTGTCAAGGCAGGCGACCACAATCGCGCGTCGGCCATCATCCGCAAGCGATACGCCAAGATCGCAGAAGTTGGTCCGCTCGACGTATTGAATCTGCGGCAGTTCGGGCGCTTTGAAGAGGCGCACCAGCTTGCGCCCGATGTAAAAATCCGCGAAACACTGCTCAACAGCTGCAAGCGTCATACGCTCCTTAAAACGCACATACATCGTCGACAAGATGCCGCGCGGAATCGGCAGCAGGTGCGGCGTAAACACGATCTGCGCGTCGGTCAAGTGCAATTGCTCGCGCAGTTCACCGGTGTGCCGGTGCTTCCATAGGCCGTAAACGGAAAGATTGTCGGCCGCATACATGAAGTGGGTTTTCGCGGTGGGTTCCTTGCCAGCTCCGGAAACGCCCGACTTGGCATCGCAGATGATGCCGTGATCCAGATCAAGCCTGCCGCTTTGTACCAACGGCGCCAGCGCCAGAATCACAGAGGTCGCATAGCAACCGGGATTGGCTACTATCCGGGCCTGTACGATTGCATCACGGTGCAGCTCCGGCAGGCCGTACACTGCCTGATCCTGCACCATCTTTGCCTGCGGGGAATCATTGTCGGCAAAGCCGTACACAGCGCGGTTGCCGTTTTCCGCGAGCCGCCAGGCGCCGCTCAGGTCTACCACGCGCATGCCGCGCGCCAGTGCTTCCGGCACCCATTGCCGCGACTGCTCGTGCGGTGTCGCTAGAAACAGGGTGTCCACGCGGCGCTCGGTCAATAGCTCCCACGTAAAGGGGTATATTGCGAGTGCGTCATCGGTTGCAAGCCCGCGCAGCGCCGGGTGCGTCGCGGCAAGCGAGTCGCGCTCGCGCCCGCAGAACACCGGCGGCAGCCCTGCAAGTCGGGGATGCATCAGCAGCAGCCGCGCCAGCTCCTGGCCGGCATAGCCGCGCGCGCCTACTACTGCTGTCTGCTTGCCACTATTCATATACCGCCTTAGCCGATCCAGGTGCGTAGCCGCGCACCCAGGGCGGCTGCCTGCCGTTGCTTGGGGCACACAATCAGCACCGTGTTATCGCCTGCTACCGTGCCTACTACTTCAGGGAGGGTGGCCTGATCGAGCGCGGCTGCCACGGGCTGCGCGCTGCCCGTAACGGTAATCAGTACCAATAGGTTCTGCGCCTGCTCCACGCGCAGCCCGAAGCTGGCGAGCAGGTCTTCAAGCGCCGGCAAGCCATCCTCGTCTTCATCCTGTGCGACAGGCGCACCGTGCAGGGCGTAGCCGCCTGTTCCTTTAAACAGCTGCAGCTCGTGCACATCGCGCGAGAGCGTGGCTTGTGTGACGCGGTACCCTTTGCGCACCAGCTTGCGTCGCAGCTCGTCCTGGCTTGCAGCCCCGCTTGCGCCCAGCAGCTCGCGGATAGCGGCGTGGCGCTCGGCTTTGTTTTGTGAGGCAGTCACGAACAGAGCTCTCTTTGCAGAACAGGCATTGCATAAAAATACACCTTCAATGCATATATATGCAAGAATACGGAGATTGGTCAGGCCTCTCGAACTGTTTGCCATGCAACACAAGTTCTTTCGTCCTATCCACAACACAGGCATGCGCTTACACAACCAAAAGAGAGGACGCTATAGTTGGACATGGGCCCTTCCGAGTACATTAATTCGCCCTCCGTCATCCCGGGTTCAGGCAAGCCTGCCGCCGGTTTGTACGACCCGCGCTACGAGCATGAAAGCTGCGGCGTCGGTTTTGTCGCGACCCTTACCGACATCCCTTCGCACCACATCCTGGAGCAGGCGCTTGAGGCCCTGGGCAGGCTCGCGCATCGCGGTGCCATTGCGGCAGACGGGCTTTCAAGCGACGGTATCGGCATTTGCACGGCCGTGCCGCGCGAGTTGCTGCTTGCTTCCACCGGTATTGTGCTCAGCCCTGAGCAGCCGCTTGCCGTAGGCGCTGTGTTTCTCCCGGCAGACGGCTCGGTCAACGATTTCCAAAACGCGCTGAACGGCATTCTGAGCGCCCATGGTTTTGACTTGCTGGGCTGGCGCGAAGTGCCTACCCGACCTGAGATTCTCGGTGAAATCGCACGCTCCACCATGCCGGTAATTCAGCAAGTTCTGCTGACGACTGCACGAGAAATGCAAACAAAAGAGCTGGAGCGCCAGCTGTACCTGGCGCGGAAAGCGTTTGAGCGCAGCGGCATGCCCGGCTACATCTGCTCGCTCTCCAGCCGCACCCTGATTTATAAATCCATGTGCTCCGGGCGACAGCTGGCACATTTCTATGCTGACCTGGCCGATCCAAGCTACGCCACCTCGTTCGCCATCTTTCACCAGCGTTACGCCACCAATGTTGCGCCTTCGTGGGACCGTGCGCAGCCATTTCGCACCATTTCGCACAACGGCGAAATCAATACCGTCTGGGGCAATCGGGCGCGCATGGATGCTCGCGCTGCCACACTGCCTGATGAACTGAAGCCGATCTTTACGCCCGACGGGTCCGATTCAACCTCGCTCGATGAAGCTGCAGAACTGCTCTCGCACAATGGCCGGTCCATTGCGGAGTCAATCCGGCTGATGCTGCCGCCTGCGCAGGGCAAGAAGCAGTCCGCTTTTTTTGCATATAACGAAGACTGTATCGAGCACTGGGATGGCCCTGCGGCAGTTGTGTTTACCGATGGCCGACTGGTGGGTGCGGCGCTCGACCGAGTGGGATTGCGGCCCTGCCGTTTCTTTTTAACGGATGATCAGTTGCTGGTCGTCGGCTCGGAGGCGGGTCTGGTCGATCTGGACCCGGAGCACGTAATTCATTCCGGCCGCCTCGGCCCGGGGCAGATGCTGTGCGTCGATTTGGACGAGCACAAGCTGTACGAGAACGATGAGGTGCAGGACGTGTTCGACAGCCGTGCGCCGCAGTATGCGCCGCTGCTTGAAGACCGCACACTTGACTTCGCAACCCCGGTAGCGCCGCTGCCGGACGGGGAACTGCTGCGCTTGCAACGCGGCTTCGGCTACACGCGCGAAGACGTAAAGATGGTGCTTGCACCGATGGTTGCCGACGGCAAGGATGCCACCTGGTCGATGGGCGACGACACCCCGCTGGCACCGATGGCGCGTTCGCCGCGGCCTGTGTACGCTTACTTCCGCCAGCGGTTTGCGCAAGTCACCAACCCGCCCATCGACTCATTGCGAGAGGCCGTGGTGATGCAGATGCATACGCGGCTGGGCCCATGGCCGCACCTGCTCGACAATAAAGCACGGTTGACCGGCCTGTCGCTGACTTCGCCCCTGCTGTCATTGGGGCAAGTGGAGGCGCTGCGCACCCGGCAGCACTCGCTCGGTGACGACCTGCCGTTGGCAATGCTGGATTGCCTGCTTGTGCCCGGCGTGAGCCTCAAAGACACGATTGACGACATCTGCGCCAAGGCGGCTGATCTTGTACGCGGCGGTGCGGCCGTTCTTCTATTGTCTGACCGTGCCGCCGATGCCGGACACGCACCCGTGCCCATGGCGCTGGCTTTAGGCGCGGTACATCACACACTCATTCGTGAAGGCATCCGCAGCAAGGCCGGTCTGGCTGTGGAGGCAGGTGACTGCCGCGATGTGCACCACCTCGCCCTGCTGATCGGCATGGGAGCAGGCGCGGCCTGCCCGTGGCTTGCTTTTGAAACCGCTCGTGCCGCCGATCCCATTACCGGCGAGACCAACCTGCTGAAAGCGATGAACAGCGGTTTGGCCAAAATCATGTCAAAGATGGGTATTTCTGTTCTTGACAGCTACCGCAGCGCGCACTTATTCGACTGCATCGGTCTCGATGCGGCTTTAGCCGAGCAGTGTTTCTACGGAATCCTGTCGCCGCTGGGCGGCATCGGCTTCGCGGAGATCGAGCACACCGTCCGTGCCAACTGGGAGGGCTACGCGCCGCTTCGCACAGAAGAACCGTTGGTGGAGGACTCGCTTACACCTGTTGCTGTCGCGGTGCCTGTCAGCACAGTGGCTGCTCCGGAAAAAGAGCTGCCCGACTTCGGCTGGATTCGCTTTCGTAAGAGAGAGGGAGCCGAGCCGCACTCCTGGCAGCCTTCCACGGTTCGCCTGCTGCAGACCGTTACCGGTGCCACGGCGCGCGCTGTGATTCCCGCGCCTGCGCCTGGTGCGGCCTGGGCTGCATTTTCCGCGCAGGCTGTTGATAAGGAGCCGTCCAGCCTGAGAAATCTGCTCGCCTTCCGCGCGGCAGGCGAGCCGCTTGCGCTCGGTGACGTGGAAGCAGGCTCATCGATCATCCACCGCTGCCTTGCTTCGGCCATGTCGCTGGGATCTCTGTCACCGGAGGCGCACCAGACCGTAACCGCTGCCATGAACATGCTGGGGGCGCGGTCCAACACCGGCGAGGGCGGGGAAGATCGCCTGGTCTACCAGGCGGATGCGGAGCTCGAACTGGTAGGCCGCAAGGTGCCTGCCCTGTTGCTGAATAATAAAACCAAGCAGATCGCTTCCGGTCGTTTCGGCGTAACAGCAGAGTACCTGCGCAATGCTGAAGAGATTGAGATCAAGATCGCGCAGGGGGCCAAGCCGGGTGAGGGCGGCCAGCTGCCGGGGCACAAGGTTACGGGCCTCATTGCGCGGCTGCGCCATGCGCAGCCCGGCGTTACGCTGATTTCACCGCCGCCGCACCATGACATTTACTCGATTGAAGACCTTGCGCAGCTTATCTACGACCTCAAGCGCGTGAACCCGCAGGCTACGGTCGGGGTCAAGCTGGTATCGGAGTTCGGTGTAGGCACGGTTGCGGCGGGCGTGACGAAGGCGTATGCCGACTATATCGTCATCGCAGGCAACTCCGGCGGTACCGGGGCCTCGCCGCTGTCGAGTATCAAGTACACCGGCTCGCCCTGGGAGCTGGGCCTGGCGGAAACACAGCAGGTGCTGCTGCAAAATGGGCTGCGAGGCCGCGTGCGCTTGCGTGTGGACGGCGGCTTGCGGACAGCGAATGACCTGGTGTGCGCCGCCATGCTGGGCGCGGACGAGTTTGCGTTCGGCACAGCCGTACTGGTTTCCATCGGCTGCGACATGGCCCGGCAATGCCACCTCAACACCTGCCCGGTCGGCATCGCAACACAGCGCGAGGATTTGCGTGCCAAGTTCCGCGGTAAGCCGGAGCATATTGTCACCTTTTTTGAGGAACTTGCACGCGATGTACAGGCTCTGCTTGCACGGCTGGGCCTGCCCTCAATAGAAGCCGCGATCGGCCGCACGGACCTGCTGGAGCAGGTACACCATGCCGGTGGGCTGGACCTGGCCCGCATGCTGGCTGCGCCTGCTGACGGCGACCGCTCTTGGCAAGGCAGCCGTAACGACCGGCCCGTACCTACCGGTGAGGCACCGATCGATGACGCCTGGCTTGCACCCGCGCTGGCTGCCTATGCTGCCAATGAGCCTTTTGCATGGCAGGGAACTGTCAGTAATAAGGACCGGACGCTAGGGGCGCGGCTCTCGGGCGAGCTTGCACTGCAGCAGGCGCGCCGCCAGCATACGGGCGACGACACGCACCCGGCATTGCGCTTCAACCTGACCGGGGCAGCGGGCCAAAGTTTCGGCGCGTTTGCGACAAGGGGGTTATCGCTGGTTCTGGAAGGCCTGGCCAATGATTTTGTAGGCAAAGGCCTGTGCGGCGGTGAACTGGTACTGCGGGGTCAGGGACGCGCCGCGCGCGAAAGCGATCGCCATGTCATCCTGGGCAATGTGGCGCTATACGGCGCTACCAGCGGGTCGCTGTTCGCGGCAGGCCGTGCCGGGGAGCGGTTTGCCGTCCGCAACTCCGGCGCGCTTGCGATTGTCGAGGGTGTAGGCGACCACGGCTGCGAGTACATGACCGGCGGCACCGTGGTAGTGCTGGGCCGCACCGGCATAAACTTCGGCGCGGGCATGACCGGCGGTCGCGCTTGGGTTTTCGACGAGGATGGTTGCTTTTTGACCGACCGCCGCTACCATGGAGCGTTTCTCGACGCCGACCCATGGTCGGAACTTGACGCAGAATCGCAGGAAGCCATACGGGACCTGGTGGTGCTGCATGGTGAAAAGACAGGCAGCACGCGCGCCCGGTGGCTCTTAGGCGACTGGGACAGGCTTGCCGCAAAAATGATCCGGCTGAATCCGCTGCCGCAAGCCTGAGATATGCGCGAGGTATAAGGTATGCAGTTGGTGTCATCCTGAGCGAAGCCGAAGGATCTGCTTTTGCCTTTGCATTTCGCGCCGGTGCCGAGGAAAGCAGGTCCTTCGACTCCGCTCAGGATGACACGAGTTTCGGCGTGATTCTAAGCTGAAGTATTTCGCACATACCCTCTGAGCACAGTACTCATATTCCCTCTGCGCTAAACCGTGTTCCGGCGTGTTTGGCTTAGCTTGCGCGGCTCAAGTACAGTGGCAGGGTATGCAAAGTACGAGTGCACCCGAGTACAAAACCTTAAACGAAGTTTTCTACAAGGCCATTTCTTACAACTCCCCTGATATTATCCGCGTGCTTCGCAAGGACGGAGGCTGGGACACTATCTCAAGCGACGACCTCTACGCGCGCGTGCGTGCCCTGGCCGCAGCACTTGAAAATCTAGGCCTGCGCAAAGGCGACCGCGTCGCCATCATCGGTGAAAATCGCTGGGAATGGGCCGTCAGCGATTTCGCTACGCTGCTCACAGGCATCGTCAACGTACCGTTGTTCCCCACATTGCATGCACCGCAGATCGGTGAGCTGCTGCTGCATTCCGGTGCGCGCGCCGCGATTGTTTCAACAGCGGCGCAGCTCAAAAAAGTCGTTGAAATTCGCGGGCAAACCGCGCTTGAGCACATTATCGTGATGGATGACGTCCCTGCGAAAAGTAGCGGGGAAGCCGATGTGCTTTCCTTTGCTGCGCTGATTGAGCATCGCCCGGGGGGGCGGGATACCGGCTTTGACGCGCAAGCGGCCACCATTACCGGCGACGATCTGGCTTCCATCATCTATACGTCCGGCACTACGGGCGAGCCCAAGGGCGTCATGCTCACGCACGGCAACATGGCGTCAAACGTCAGCTACTCGCTGCGCGAGTTTGTCTTTGCCGGGCCGCAACGTACAGTATCTTTTCTGCCGTTGTCGCACGTTACCGCTCGCCATGCCGACTACGCTTTGTACTCACTGGGCTTTTCCATGGCGTACTGTCCAACGATGGACAAATTGATGGGTGCCTTCAGGAGTGTTCAACCTACGCTCATTGTTTCTGTACCCCGCGTGTTTGAGAAGGTGCGACAGGAAGTGGAGCGGCGCTCCCGCGCTTCCAAGGTGAAAACCGCTGTCGTGCGCTGGGCTATGGGTGTCGGCAAAGCGCATGAGGCGCAAACCCTTGCCGGGCGCACCCCATTGTCGGTCACCTGGAAGCTGGCCGACAAGCTCTTTTACAGCAAGGTACGCGAGGTTTTCGGCGGCGCGGTAACACACTTTATTGCCGGTGGTGCGCCGCTCGGGCCGGATACTACGCACTGGTTTGCACAGGCGGGCATCCGCATTCTTGAGGGCTACGGTCTTACAGAAACTTCCCCGGTAATTGGGGTCAACACACCGGCGCCGGGCAGCTACCGCATCGGCTCTATCGGCAAGCCGCTCCCCAACCTCCAGGTAAAAACCGCGCTCGACGGGGAACTGCTGGTGAAAGGTCCGAGCGTATTCTCGGGCTACTGGCAAAATCCGGAGCAGAGCCGCCAAGCCTTTGACGGGGAAGGCTGGTTTCAAACAGGCGATATTGCCACCCAGGATGCTGACGGTTTTATCTTCATCACCGACCGTAAAAAAGAGCTCATCAAAACTTCAGCCGGCAAGTTCATTGCGCCCCAGCCGATTGAAGGTCGCTTGAAAGCTGATCTTTTTGTAAGCCAGGCAGCCCTGGTAGGAGACCGTGAGAAATACATTGCGGTATTAATCTCACCGAACTTTGAGGTACTGGAGCCCTGGGCCCGGGAACAGAAGATTTCCACGGATACACGCCGGGAGCTTGTGGAGCATCCCCTGGTTGTCGCTCGCTTCAAGGAGACCGTCAAGCAGGTCAACAGCACGCTAGCTGACTATGAACTTCTTAAGCGGTTCGCCCTGGTTCCTGATGAGTGGGCTATCGACACCGGTGAACTGACCCCGTCACTCAAGTTGAAACGCAGGGTGCTGCAGGAACGATACCGCGAGGAGATTGCCGGTTTATTTCGCTAATTGTTTATCGCGTTTGCTGAAATAATTGACTCTCGTTACGGAAGAAGCGGAAATGAAGTCCCGGCTTTCAACTTTTGGTTGAAAGCCGGCTGCAAAGCAGTTATAAGCCAGAGATATGAGGGGGTTCCATGCGAAGTAGTGTGATCCGGATTGAAAAAGCGGCAATCCCCCATGTCGTCGAAGCACCTGTACGCGAAGTAATGGACATCCGCCAAGCTTCGTCCTACCTCGGTATCAGCGCGGATAGCCTGTACCGCTATGCATCTGATGGAACCGTCCCTTGCTTTCGGCTAGGCAATCGCTGGCGGTTCAAAAAATCGCGCCTGGATAGCTGGATGGATGAGCAAAGCGGACCCGCTAAAGCCAAGCCGGTACGAGCGCAAGACAAGAAGCCGGTGCGGGCTGCCCGGTAGCTGGAGTACGGCATCGACCATCAACGATGGTGATCGTCGTGTCCCCCGCCGCCATGGGTATCGTGGCTTTCGTGATTTTCATGTCCGCCGCCTTCTGAGTGCTGTTGTGGAGTAGTGCGTTGCTGCTGTACCTGCTGCGGAGCAGGCCGACCAGGCTGCTGAGGAGCCTGCTGCGCTGGGCGGTTATACTGCTGCGGAGCTTGCTGTGTACCATGGTTTAGTTGCTGCGGAGCTGACTGGACAGGGCGATTGAATGGCTGTTGCGGACTTTGCGGTCTCGGTGCATTTTCCGAGCCGGGGTAAGTGCTGCGATTTGCCGGATTGCCGCCATTGTTAAAGGTCTGCGACCCGCGATTGATCGTGTTGCCGCCATTGTTCAAGGTATTGCCGCCACGGTTATAGGTCGTGGCTCCACCGTTGAAGGTCTGTGACCCGCGATTCACCGTGTTGCCGCCGTTATTGAAGGTGTTGCCGCGGCTGATGGTGTTGCTGCCGTTGTTGAAAGTGTTACCGCCGCGGTTTACCGTGACGTTGTTAATGGTAGTGCGATTGCCTGCATTGCTGTAGCGTGCCGCCTGCTGCTGGTTGAAGGCGCGCGCTTCCGGTGCCCGGTCATAGTGGCCGTAATTGCCATGGTTAATCACAGTTACGCTGTTTGAGATATAGGTGTTGTGCTGGTAGAGCACTGCATGCGAGCGCCAGTCCGGCTGCCAGCTGTGGTATCCCCATCCGAAGTGCGTAAAGGCACCGATGGCAATGCCCAGGCCAAAGCCGAGTGCCAGGCCGGTTCCAAAGGAGATGCCACGCGGAGGTCCGTAATAGTAGTGCGGGTACACGACAATAGGTGAGCCGTAGACCAGCCAGGGGTTGTAGTAAGGAACGTACACGATGGACGGGCTGACCGGAGCAATTACGATGTCTCCAGGCACGTACGCTACATTCAGCTGCTGCGTCGTTCGTAGATTACCCGCTGCGTAGGCTCGCTGCCGCATAACCTGCACTGCGTTCAGCACGTCCTGCGGCTGATTGTAATAAGCATTGCCCAGCTGCACGGTCCATTGCAGGTTCTGGTTCAGGTTGGCGAGCACCTGCGGAAATGCAACCAGCGCCTTTACACTTGGGTCCCAGGGCTCAGTGTTGGCCTGCTCGGCAAGCTGCTCGGGCGGGTAGTTGCCGCTTTGCTGCACGAACTGCTCGGCATTTTGGAGCTGTGCCGGGTAGGTGGCACCGGCCAGCACCTGCGCTACCAACGAATCAGGGTATAGCGCGATAGGTGCCACTAGTTGATCGAGCTGGTCAGGGCCTTGCGGCAGGTAGCTCGACTGCGGCGCTCCCCCTTGCTCATATTCAGGCGGCGGGCCTTCCTGCCCTAAAGCTGTACCGAAACTGAGCGGCAGTATAGCCATAGCCAGTGCGCCTGCAATCGCCTGCTGTATCCCACTGCGAAAAACATAAATCCCGCGTACTGCTTTGTCTGAACTCTTTCGCATGGCTGTTCCTCGCTTTGCCGTGTCTTTGTGCTCGTGGTGCAGTTGTTTTTTCTAAGATATAGCTGTCTTGCTTCAAATATGCAGACACGCTTTCCCTGCGATAGTTCCGGTCTTCTCTGCAATCGCCCGCATGCCGGCTGCTTCCTATATCGTCTACTTTGGTAAATACATGAACTATCCAGTACGAATTCGCAACCTGCGCGCGCACATGGCTGCCGAGCACCTTGAGGCCTTGCTGCTGACGCATCTTCCCGATGTGCGATACCTGTGCGGCTTTACCGGCTCCAATGCCGTGTTGCTGGTATTCGAGAGCCGCACGGTGCTGCTTACTGACGGCCGCTACACCACGCAGGCTCGGGAAGAGTGTGCCGGGATCGGCGTGCGCGTGGTCATCGGCAAGCACCTGCTGCCGCAGGCGTGCGCCCTGCTGCTGCGGGCGGGTGTTGCTTCTGTCGCGTTTGACGGCACTGTGACACAGGTTGCAACGCTGCAGCGCATGCAGGCCGCCCTGCCGGAATCCATGAGCAAAGCCGGGCAGCTAAGCTTTTTCAAGCCGCTTGCCGGCTCGCCGGTTGCCGCGCTGCGTCAGCGCAAGGATGAAGATGAGCTGTGCCTGATGGAAGAAGCCGCGCTCGTCGGTTGCAAGATTTTCGACGCCGCCCTGCCGCACATGGCCGCTGGGGTGCCGGAGCGCGACATTGCAGCAGAGCTTGAGTATGCCGCAAGGAGGCTGGGTGCCGATGCCATGTCGTTTGAAACCATTGTCGCCTCCGGCAAGCGTTCCTCCCTGCCGCACGGCCATGCCTCAAGCCGGGGACTGCCTCGCCGCGGGTTCGTGACACTCGATTTCGGTGTTATGCTCAGGGGTTACTGCTCTGACATGACTCGCACTGTGTACCTCGGCAAGCCAACCCGCGAAGAAAAAGCAGCCTACGCCGCCGTGCTCGCAGCGGAGCAGGCCGGTGTCGAAGCAGTGCGTGCAGGGGTTACAGCGAGTAAGGTTGACAGGGCCGCACGCGGCACGTTGCGCAGGCATGGTCTGGCGAAATACTTTACCCACTCCACCGGCCACGGCGTCGGCCTTGAAATTCATGAGGGTCCGCGCCTGGCTGCCAAGGTCCAGGATGTGCTTGCCGCAGGTATGGTCATCACCATTGAGCCGGGCGTCTACGTGCCGAACCGCTTTGGAATTCGCATCGAAGATATGGTGGTGGTTGAAGAAAAAGGTGCGCGCGTACTGACCCTCACTCCCAGGGAGCTGCTTACGCTGTAACACCGCTTAGCCTCCCGCAAATACAACAAACTACCCACAGAAAGCCCAGAGATGAATCCGGAAGAAATCCAGGCGCTCAAAGATCTTATTGAGTTTCTGCAGGAAAAAAGGATCGGTGAGTTCCGCCTGGAGCGCGGCGAACTTAAAGTCGAGCTGAAATTTGAAGCAGCATTCACTGCCGCCAACACAGGTTCACAGCTGGACCCCATGCTGCTGGCGCGCTTGCTTGCAAATGCTCCGCCCGCATCGCCACACGCCGCGCTCCAGTCGCATAGTATTCCGGCGGCTGCAATCCCGGTCATCGCTGAAGCTGCTGAAGAGGTTCTGCACACCATCAAGTCGCCGATTGTGGGCACCTTTTATGAGTCACCCTCGCCGGGCTCGCCTGCTTTTGTCAAGCCGGGCGACCAGGTTGAGGTCGGTCAGCCGCTGTGCATCGTCGAAGCCATGAAGCTGATGAACGAGATCGAGTCCGACGTGAGCGGTGAAATCGTCAAGCGACTGGTGCAGGGTGGCCAGCCGGTCGAGTATGGCCAGCCCTTGTTCGCCGTTCGCACGCGTCCGTAGCACGCCACACAAGCTAGGCTGGAGACCTCGTAACAATGTTCAGAAAAGTACTCATTGCCAACCGCGGCGAAATCGCTCTGCGCGTCATCTGTGCCTGCAAGGAACTCGGTATCCGCACGGTAGCCATCTACTCCGAGGCTGACCGCAATGCGCTGCACGTCCGCTTTGCCGATGAGGCCATCTGCATCGGGCCGCCTCGCTCGTCGGAAAGCTACCTCCATGTGCCGGCTGTGATTGCCGCTGCGGAGATCGCCGATGTCGATGCGATTCACCCGGGCTACGGCTTGCTGAGCGAGAATGCGAATTTCGCTGAAGTGTGTCGTGAGTCGAACATCAAGTTCATCGGGCCGCCGCCCGAGGTCACCCGCATGATGGGTGAAAAGTCAATGGCGCGCCAGACCATGAAGAAGGCTAAAGTGCCGATCCTGCCCGGCTCGGACGGTGTGCTCGCCGATGAGAACGAGGCCTTGGAATGGGCAAAGAGTATCGGCTATCCGGTCATCCTGAAAGCGGTTGCGGGCGGTGGCGGGCGCGGCATGCGTATCGTGCGTGCCGCTGCGGAGCTGCCTGACCTGTACCGTGCTGCCAGCTCGGAAGCTGCGAATGCCTTCGGCAACGGCGACATGTACATGGAAAAGTTCATTGAGCGGCCGCGTCATATCGAGTTCCAAGTCATGGCCGATGAGCACGGCAATGTGCTGTCGCTCGGTGAGCGCGAATGTTCTATTCAGCGCCGCCATCAGAAGCTGATCGAGGAAGCACCGTCGCTACAGGTTACAGAGAAAATGCGCGCGGAGATCGGCAAAACAATTCGCAAGTCCCTTGTAGACGTTGGCTATCAGAACGCCGGTACCATTGAGTTTTTAATGGATGAAGACGGCAAGCTCTACTTTATCGAAATGAACACGCGCATCCAGGTAGAGCATCCCGTAACCGAAATGGTCACCGGCATCGATCTCGTCAAGGCGCAGCTGCGCGTTGCCGCCGGGGAGAAGTTGTCAAGCATCATCCCTGACCCGATTGCCATTCGCGGCCATGCCATCGAGTGCCGCGTGAACGCCGAACACCCGGAAAAGTTCACCCCATCAGCCGGTAAGATCACTGCGTTCAACCTGCCCGGCGGCAACGGTGTGCGTGTGGACACGGCGCAGTATGCCGAGGGTGTGGTGCCGCCCTACTATGATTCGCTGATTGCCAAGCTGATAGTGCACGGCAAGGATCGCCCGGAGGCAATTGCGCGCATGGAGCGGGCGCTTGAAATGTTTGTCGTGGAAGGGATTCACACGACGATTTCACTGCACCGCCGTATTTTTCTGGACGCTGAATTTCTTAAGGGTGCATTTGATACCAAGTTCATGGAGCGGTTCTTCGAGCGGGAAAAGGAGCGGCGCGAGCAGACGGTGCATATCGTCGCGAGTTGATGCGACCTTGCAACAATCCGCTACAACTTGTCCGGCCACTGCTGAGCCCGATGCAACACCCGCAGAACCCGTACCGTGTCACCCTTGATCTCATATACAGCGACATAAAGCGTTCGTTGATTTACAAGCTCGCGTGTTTCCGAAATACGTCCTGGTCGACCGATCTCCGGTAGTGTCATGAATCGGTCAACTTGGGCTTCAATAGAATCATCGATTCTCGCGGCGGCACGTGGCCTGTCGGCTTCAATGTAGTCGAAAGTGCCTTTTCGATCGGAGATTGCAAAGAGGCTCTAAAGGGGCTTTACCTTTAACTTCCAGCATGTCGCGCAGCGGTCCGGCGAGCGGCAAACTGTGCTTTCACCTCTTGGTCGGCCACAGAAGGACGAGAATCATCGACTGCCTCCTGCACTTTGGACCGGAACCACGCATCATGCGATTCGACGTTTGAGGCGAGAGGAAAGGGCAGTGCGCCTTCATTCGCAGTCCGCGTCAGAAGAATGCGAACCGCATCGGAAACAGTCATCCCGAGCTGCTCGAGTACAGCGGCGGCTCGTTCTTTTACGTCAGAATCAATGCGGGTTTGAACGAGGGCGTTTGCGGCCATGGAACCTCTTGAAATGTTGTAATACAAGTGTATGACAAGATTGTGGTGAATGTTGAAAGTTGCTTGGGACTATAACAAAGCCGGAACCTAGATAAAGCGTACAGATCGCTACAGAATATTCACTGCCCGCGCTGCCAGCAGCACCAATGTCACGAGCGAAATACTCGCCTGCACCATCATCAGTCCTTTGGCCCAACGCGAAAGCACCGGCACATCCGTCGGAGAAAACGCAGTGCTGGTGTTGAAGGCAAGGAACAGATAATCGATAAAGCCGGGCGTCCAGCCGCGCGCGCCATCAGTTGCCTGCAAGGATGGCATGGTCATTTGCGGAAATAAAAACGCGCCTTCAGTGTGCGCGTCACGCAGGTCGCGCGCGTGGGGTCCGCCTGCGTCAAGCCGCCAGTACCAGGACGCGAACACGAGCACGTTGCTTGTCCACAATACGCCTGCCACTATCAGCAGCTGCTTAGGGGTAAGTGTGTGCGCGGGCAGGGAGCGCACCAGCAGGGCCAATGACCAGATCAGTGCCAGTGTCACCAGGCTGTTGTTGCAGTATGCCAGCAGCTGATTGAGCCTGTGCCGCCCACGCCGCCGTGCCAGTACCGCAGGTACAGTCAAGCCGGCGACAATGACCAGCAATAGCCAGCGCGGTCCCAGGGACAGCTGCTCAGGCAGCGCGAGATCGAGCGCGCCGACTGCGAGTAGGGCCAGGATCGCCGGCCAACGCGGTTCAGTGCTGCTCTCGTTTTGCACGGAGCTTTGTATAGATCGAGCCATGACTGTTCCCGATAGTAAGTGAGCTTTGCCCTCAACACCAGCGGTAGAGTGAAGCCATGCTTTTCACGCTGCCGCCGCTCTATCCCATTCTTGATTCGTTGTACTTTCCGGTTGAGCCGACCGCACGCGCCGCGTACCTGCACGATACAGTGCAGGTCCTGGCAGATGCAGGCGTTACCCTACTGCAACTGCGCGTCAAGCATGCGGGCACTGAACAGTTGCTATGCGATGCCGAAGCAGTGCGCCGTGCCGCGCCCGCGCATCTGCAACTCATCCTGAACGACCGCGCCGACCTGCTTGGGCAGACAGGCTTTACCGGTGTGCATCTGGGCCAAGGCGATCTCGCCATAGAAACTGCGCGCGCGCAGTGCGGCGCTGCTGCAATCCTGGGACTATCGACCCACACTGTGGATCAAGTGGAGCAGGGAAGCCTCACCGAAGCCGACTACCTTGCATCCGGGCCTGTCTTTGCCACTTCCAGCAAGCCGGATGCAGAGTCTACAATCGGCCTCGCGGGCTTGCGCGCGGCGCGGGCTGCCACGGGCAAGCCACTGGTCGCTATCGGCGGTATCACCTTGTTGAATGCGCAAGCAGTATGGGCCGCAGGTGCTGACTCGATTGCTGTGATCAGCGCCATCTTCGCCGCCGACAACTCCCCGGGCAGAATGGCAGAAGACTTTCTGAAGCTTTTGCGGTAGAACAATTTGTAACGTGTCGACGGCCCCGCCCCTAGCCCCTACTGTCCAAGCCAATCCAGAGCTGACCAAGGGCCTCGGCCTTTTCTCGGCAACCTCGATTGTGGTCGGCTCCATGGTCGGTTCCGGCATCTTTATCGTTTCAGCAGACATTGCGCGGCTTACCGGCTCGCCCGCGCTGCTTATCGGTGCCTGGCTAATCACCGCGGTGATGACGATGATCGGCGCGTTGTCGTACGGCGAGCTCGCCGCCATGATGCCCAAGGCGGGCGGCCAGTACGTGTATCTGCGTGAAGCTCTCGGGCCCATGTGGGGGTTTCTGTTCGGCTGGACGTTGTTCCTGGTCATCCAGACAGGCACCATTGCAGCGGTAGGTGTGGCATTCGGCAAGTTTCTCGGCGTGTTTTTTCCATCGATTTCGTCTACGCATTGGTTGCTGCACCTGGGCCGCGTGCCCGCACTACAGATCGGTCCGGTCACACTCGGCAATATGGAGCTTGGCATCAACACAGCCAACCTTGCCGGCATTGTGATCGTGATTCTGCTTACGGTAATCAACATTTTCGGTGTGCGGCTGGGCGCGCTGGTCCAGAATGTGTTCACCACTGCGAAAACACTGGCGCTGCTGGCCTTGGTGCTTTTCGGCGTTGTGCTCGGACGCAACCCCGGCGCTATGGCAGCCAACTTCACGCATGGCCATTTCTGGACCGGCGCAGGGTTGCATGCTGCGCATCCGCTGGCCACCTCGGGCGGCACCATCCTGATCGGCATTGTCACCATGCTTGCTGTTGTGCAAACCGGCTCGCTCTTTTCAGCCGATGCCTGGAACAATGTCACTTTCACGGCGGGCGAGGTTCGCAACCCAAGCCGCAACCTGCCGCTCTCATTGATTCTCGGTACGGGTATTGTGCTGTCGCTGTACCTGCTGTCGAACTTTGTCTACCTGTTTGCGCTGCCGCTCGTCGGGGACCCGCACGGAGCGACGCTTACTGCGCGCGGCATCCAGTATGCCGGTGAAGACCGCGTGGCAACCGCAGTACTGGAGCAGATCTTCCACTCCGCCGGTGCGTACCTAATGGCCGCCGCCATCCTGATCTCGACTTTCGGCTGCGCCAACGGGCTCATTCTTGCAGGCTCGCGCGTGTATTACGCCATGAGCCGGGATGGATTATTTTTCAAGGCCGCGGGCTCGCTGCACCCACGTTATAAAACCCCGGTTGCCTCACTGGTCTTGCAGGCTGTCTGGACCTGCTTGCTCTGCATTTCCGGCTCGTACGGGCAATTACTTGACTACATTATTTGCGCCGAGCTGGTCTTTTACATTCTCACAATTGCAAGCCTGTTCGTGCTGCGTCGCAAAAGCCCGCATGCGGCGCGGCCGTACCGGGCGCTCGGCTACCCCGTGCTGCCCGCCCTATACATCATGATGGCGGTAACGATCTGCTACACGCTGCTGCGCTACAAGCCGCAGTACACATGGCCCGGGTTATTTCTGGTGCTGCTGGGTGTGCCGGTGTATTTCTTCTGGTCGCGCTCAGCACGTTCAGGCACCGCACTGTAAGGTAAAAACCAACTACTTTTGAAGGGATCTGCTCATGGCGAATCTGCTAGCCACCAAACCACTTTCCCTACTCCGTAATGAGGCTAGCGAAGAAGGAGAACAAACCCTCAAGCGGTCGCTTGGGCCGGTGAACTTGGTTACGCTCGGCATCGGTGCCATTGTCGGTGCGGGTATTTTCGTGCTCACCGGCCACGCCGCGGCGGCCAATGCGGGACCTGCGCTTGCGCTATCGTTTGTGCTGGCCGGCATTACCTGCGCTTTTGCCGGGTTGTGCTACGCAGAGTTCGCCTCCATCATCCCGATTGCCGGTTCTGCCTACACCTACGGCTACGCGACCCTCGGCGAGTTCGTCGCCTGGATCATAGGCTGGGACCTGGTGCTCGAATATGCCTTTGGTGCCGCCACGGTAGCCAGCGGCTGGTCCGGTTACTTGCTAAGCCTGCTTGAGCAACTGCACTTGACACCTTCTCCCGCGCTGGCACGCTTTACCACTACCTACGGCAATACTATCTACCTGTCGCATAACCGCTGGGTGCCGCTGGATGCCTTCGCACCTGGTACAGATGTCTCCCACTTGGTACATGTCACCGGTATCGCGAACCTGATTGCTTTTTGCGCAATCGTTCTGGTCACGGCAGTCCTCGTTATCGGCATTCAGGAATCGGCAAACCTCAACTCTGCCATCGTCTTCCTCAAGCTCGGCATCGTTGCCGTCTTTGTCGTACTCGGTACCAACTTTCTGCTGCACCATCCGCAGCTGCTGGCACATAACTGGCATCCGTTCATTCCGAAGAATGAGGGTCCAGGCAAGTACGGCTTGTCCGGTATTGCGGCCG
This sequence comes from uncultured Acidobacteriaceae bacterium, assembly GCA_964235655.1. Taxonomy (GTDB): domain Bacteria; phylum Acidobacteriota; class Terriglobia; order Terriglobales; family Acidobacteriaceae; genus EB88. The sequence goes on along the minus strand of CAXSBB010000014.1, from coordinate 76,103 downwards.
GTGCAGCCTCTGTGTTTTTCGCCTATATCGGCTTTGACGCTGTGTCGACCGCCGCGCAGGAAGCCAAGAACCCTAAACGTGACATGCCTATCGGTATTCTTGGATCGCTCGTCTTCTGCACACTGATCTATATTGTGGTGTCGCTGGTGCTTACCGGCTTGGTGAACTACCGCGAGCTGAACGTAGCTGAGCCGGTTGCCATGGGCATTGACGTTACCGGCATCACCTGGGGTTCCATCCTTGTGAAGGTAGGCGCGGTCCTGGGCCTCGCTACGGTCATGCTGGTCATGCTGCTCGGTCAGTCGCGCGTGTTCTTTTCCATGTCGAAAGACGGTCTGCTGCCCCAATGGGCCAGTGTCATTCACCCTCGATTTCGTACACCCTGGATTTCAAACATCGTTGTCGGCTCCATTGTCGCGTTTCTGCCCGCACTTCTGCCCATCGGTAAATTGTCCGAGCTGGTCAACATGGGCACGCTGTTAGCCTTTTCTATTGTCTCGGCAGGTGTGTGGATACTGCGCGTTCGGCAGCCCGATCTGCCACGGCCTTTCAAAACGCCGCTGGTACCGTTGGTGCCGATTCTTGGTATTGGAAGCGCGTTCTACCTGATGTTTAACCTGCCCGCGCTAACCTGGGAAGTTGTCGGCGTGTGGCTCGCAATCGGTTTGGCAATCTATTTCGGCTATTCCGTAAAGCACAGCAAGGTACAAAAGCTGCCTAATGAACGCACAAATGGGCACACGTAAATACGCGCTTGATTTCCCGCTGCGGTCCGGCGCATCATAAGGGTGCAGAAGTAGTTTCCTGGAGAGGTCGATGCTCCCCAGGGAAGTTCGGCGCTACTTCCGCAGTGCAGCCAACAACAGTAGAACCACTGCTATCACCAGCCGCCAATCAATGACGATGGTGACGTACAGCCGGAACCAGGAATCTTGTTCGTAGTTCTGATTCACATGCAGGTCCTCCTTTCCTCGGGCGGCTCCTGGTCGTTTCAGCGACCCAGGGCCGCCCGATCCGGTTTACAGCCCACGACAGGAAAGAAGGCACGCTTAGTGTAACGTGCACCTGCTTGAAGGTAGAGGCAGAGAATTCCTTGCTGAAGAGTTATTAGGGCGTGTATCTGCGTTACCGAGAAGTTTCCAGCCAAGCCACTACGAATGAACGGACATATTAGATTCCCATGTTTGCATAAGTTCTTGGAGCAGCATCAAAGTTAAAACTTGCCTCTGTACACCCCATCTCTCCTGTTAATAAGCATCTGTTTCAAGTAGCAGATTGCTGCGCATATTCTCCCTAGAAAATCATGCGCAATGTGACTGCAGCCATGCTTCAGGAGGCTTCATCCGTGCCAGCAAAACTTTTTACATCCCCTCTCTGCCCATCTGAAAAAGTCACCGAAGACCAGCTCGCTACTGACCTTGCTGTCATGGAGCTCGATACGGTCGTACACTCTGTGAATCGCCGCTCGTTCTTCACTTCGCTGAGCGCACTCGCCGCTGTAACAGCCGGTGCCGGGTTCCTTGCCGCCGCGCCTAAAGCGCAAGCGCAAAACACTGCTCCGCCGAACTCTACTATTGTTGAAGTTCTTAATTTCGCCCTGAACCTCGAATACCTTGAAGCCAATCTGTACATCAATGTTTCCGGCTCTGCTCCTCTTACTCCAGGTCTCGGTGCGGGCGCATCAGTTGCCGGGCTGCCCGGCCGCCTCAATCTCGATCCGATCACTCTGGCCACCTTCCAGAATCTTTCCGCGGACGAGACCAAGCACATCACCCTGCTTCGGGCAGTCATTTTCCAGCTCGGCGGCACCCCCATCAATCAGCCTGAAATTGACTACACAGTCGGCGGAACTATGTCGATCACAACGCAGGCACAGCTGCTGGCTGTCACACGGCAGTTTACCGCTACGGGTACCAGCGCTTATGCAGGCGGTGCGGCTTCACTCATCGGCAACCCTTTTGTGCTTACCGGAGCGTCCCAGATTCTCGGTACGGAAGCCCAGCATCTCGGCAGCATCAATGCCCTTTGTAACTTCCAGGGTGTTGTGTCACCGGCGCTCGATACGCTCGACTATCCGCCCTCTTCGCCGAACCAGTTTTTTACCGTCAATCCGACGGACGCACCGCTTACCGTAGGTCCCGCTTTCGGTCCCATTCGTACTCCGCAGCAGGTCCTCGGTATCGTCTACGGCATCACCAAGCCGACAACATCCCCGATCCCGCGCGCCGGTGTTACTTCGGGCGGTTTCTTTCCGCAAGGCCTCAACGGCGTCATCCGCTCCACGTAGGTCAGCGCCGCGCTCTTCTACCGGCCTGCTACATAGCGGACCAAGCCCAAAATACCGGGCTTCAAGCACAACGGAACCAAGCCACGGAGACAAAATCCACCATGTTAACTCAGTCTGAATCCACCTCACGAAGCATTCTCCCAACAATCGCCACGCGCCGCAAATTTCTCCAGGGTGCCGGTTTGGCAGCCGGTACAGTCGGCCTTGCCGGTTGCGGCGGCATCATCGGCGTCGATCCATCTACCGGACCGGCCCCCTCCCTTACCGACGTATTTCAGTTTGCTCTGAACCTGGAATACTTTGAGGCCTCCTTTTACTCCTACGTCGTAACCGGCCAGGGTCTTTCCTCAGCCGATCTCGGTTCTAACCCCGGTACTGTCTACGGCGGCAAGAAAGTCACTTTCTCCGACCCTCTTGTAGCCGCTCTTGCCAATCAGCTATATCTGGATGAGCAGGCGCACGTTCGCTTTATCCGCGCCGGTCTTCAGGCTGCCGGTGTCACTCCTGTCAGCATTCCTGATCTGAACCTCGCAGCTCTGGGTTTTCCGACAGATGACAATAGCTTCCTTGCTCTGGCCCGCCAGTTTGAAACCGTCGGTACCAGCGCATACGAAGGCGGCGTGCAGTATCTTGCCATCTCCGCACAGGCTGTTGACTATGCCGCCCTTATCCACGTTGCTGAAGGTGAGCATGAGGCTTCACTGCGCCAGTTCTGCATTCGGCGCGGTGTTGTCTCGCCTGCTGTGGACAAGTTTGACCGCGCTCCAGTCCTCGGCCCTGACACCATCTTCAATACCAGCCCGATCACCGGCCTCAACACAGCTCGCAATGCGTCTGAGGTTCTTCAGATTCTTTACAATGCACCCGGCAAGACCGGTGTTTCTTCCGGCGGCTTCTTTCCCAACGGCCTCACCGGCAACGTCCGTACTACCTAAGCTGTTTTACCAATAGAAAAAGCCCGGCTTATGCCGGGCTTTTTTGTGCTTATACAACTTAGGCGTTTGCTGTTGCGCAAAACTCCTGAAACGCGCGCTGCAGCTCGCCGCCGATTGCCTGTGCGGTGTTGGCTTCAATCGCATAACGCTGCATCAGGTACACCAGCTCACCGTCGCGCAAAATGGCGATCGCAGGCGAAGTGGGCGGGTTGCCGCCGAAGTACGAGCGGGCTTTCTCAGTGGCTTCACGATCCTGCCCGGCAAATACTGTAACCAGGTGGTCCGGCTTAATGGTGCTCTGAAGTGCGAGCCGTACGCCGGGACGCATCTTGCCGGCAGCGCAGCCGCAAATGGAGTTCACTATTACCATGGTGGTGCCAGGCTGTTTGACAGCGGCATCTACTTCAGCCTCGGTGCGTGCTTCCTGAATGCCGGCACGCGTCAACTCTTCCCGCATCGGGATTACCATAATCTCTGGGTACATACGACTCCTTTTGAGGGCTGCGCCTAAGTGCCGCATCCATCTCCATTGTAACGAACAGGCTGCGATAGGCGCTGCTGCCTGTGCCTGCCGCGTTACTCTTCTTTACTAGATGCCAGTGCATTCCGCTTCGATCCAAACCGTGCCCCAAAGCACAACAGGTTTTGTGCTGCAGGAGGAGATACCTCTCGCACCGTATACCACCTTCGGCATCGGCGGTCCCGCGCGTTGGTTCGCCTCCATCACGAACGAAGGGGAGCTAGCCGCTGCCTGCGCTTGGGCTGCCTTGAAGCAGGTACCTGTCTTCATTCTGGGCGGCGGCAGCAATGTGCTGGTTGCGGATGGCGGCTTTCCCGGATTGGTGCTGCATATATCTTTGCTGGGAATCGCAGAAATGGACGCGGCAGGCAAGCGCCGGTTCACGGTCGCCGCAGGGGAGGACTGGGATGCGTTCGTCTCCCGAACGGTGGAGCAAGACTGCGCCGGCTTGGAGTGCTTAGCAGGCATCCCCGGCACCGTGGGCGGTACCCCGGTACAAAACGTCGGTGCTTATGGGCAGGAAGTTTCGCAAACCATTGCCGAAGTTCGCTGCTATGACAGGCAGGCCGGAACTTTCGTGACCTTCCCGGCAGCAATGTGCGGCTTTGCCTATCGCACCAGCCGCTTCAACACCCTACCCGATCGCGGTCGGTACATCGTGACGCAAGTGGTGTTTACCCTTGAGCCGGGCGGGATGCCATCACTTGCCTATGTTGACCTGCAACGACATTTCGCGCACCGTGCAACCCTGCCGTCGCTTGCCGAAGTAGCCGAGGCTGTGCGTTCCATTCGCCGGTTGAAAGGCATGGTTCTTGGGTCTGCCTGCGGGAACGGCTCCCCAAGCCGTGACCCGGATACGCGCAGTGCCGGTTCGTTCTTCAAAAACCCGATAGTTTCAGAAGCTGCGTACCAGGCCATTGCTGCCGGGATGGCACCGGTAAGTGTTCCCAGCTACCCGGCACCGCCCGTAGCGGACGGCACGGCCCAACGCAAGCTGCCAGCCGCATGGCTGCTGGAGCAGGCAGGTTTTAACAAGGGATTTCAGCTGGGCGGAGCGGCTGTGTCCTCCAAACACACGCTGGCGCTTACTAACCGCAGCGGCCAGGCTTCCGCGGCAGAAATTTTGGCTTTACGCGATACATTAGTTGCCGGGGTGCGAGAGCGATTCGCGGTGGAATTGGAGCCGGAGCCCGTGTTCGTCGGAGTGGATACAAATAAGCCCCATGGGACTTAACACGGTTTTATACATCACTTACTGAACTGCCGCAGGACTAGCTCGCGTTCACGCAGCAGCATCTCCTGCGGCATGCCTTGCTCGGTGGCTACCCCGTCCACAATGCGCACCACGCGCTCGGCCCATGCCCATACCTCGGCAGCATCGTGTGAGACCAAAAGGGACTGCATGCCATGCTGGGCAAGATAGGGCTCCAGAACCGCCCAGAGCCGCGCCTTGGCAGCTCCGTCGAGGGCGCTGAAAGGCTCGTCAAGTAGCAGCAGCCTGGGGCGAGTAGCAAGCGCCCGTGCCAATGCCACGCGCTGCCGCTCGCCGCCCGATAACCGCTCAGGCAGCCGCCCCAGCAGCGTCTCCAAGCCAAGCAGGCTCCCTAGCTCGCCGATCCGGCTGCGCTGTTCGTTTGCGGGGAGAGTCCGCAGGCCGAAGCGAAGATTGCGTTCGACAGTGAGGTGCGGAAACAGTGCAGGGGATTGCGTCAGGAAAGCGATGCCGCGCGCTCCCGGCGGCACGGCGATGCCCGCCTGCGTATTCGCCAGCACCCGGCCATCGAGTACCACCCGGCCCGACTCAGGCAGGGTCAACCCCGCCAGGATGCGCAGCAGCGTGCTTTTACCGGCACCCGACGGCCCGAACAAAGCTGTGCGCGAGGCGGTGAGTTCAAATTGCGCTTGTAGCGTGAGTGCGCCCGCCCGGTGCCGCACATCAACCAGCAGGGCACTCATAAAAGATGCTTTCGCCGGGTGAGGCCTTCGCGGAAGGCGTAGAGCAGCGTGAGCGCGGCGAGCGAAGCCAGCAGCAGCGCTCCGGCGGTGCGGTTGGCAGCAGTGTACTCAAAAGCCTGTACCTGGTCGAGCAGCGCAATAGACAGGGTTCGCGTGGCTCCCGGGATGTCGCCGCCGATCATAAGCACCACGCCGAACTCACCCACCGTATGGGCAAATGCCAGCAGAAAGCTGGCCACCAGCGCGCGTCGGCTGAGCGGCAGCACTACACTCCACAAGATGCGCAAGCGGCCTGCGGCCAGCAGCTGCGCGGCCTCAAGCAGCTCATCCGGCACTTGGGCAAAGCCCGCCACAAGCGGCTGCAGGGCAAACGGCAGGCTGTAGAGAAGCGAACCCACCACCAAACCGCTAAAGGAAAACGCCAATGGGTGCCCCAGCAGCCGGGCACAGGCACGGCCGAAGCCGGTACGCGGGCCCATGAGCACCAACAGATAGTAGCCCAGCACGGTAGGCGGCAGTACCAGCGGCACCATGGCTACTGCCTCAACCAGTGGACGCCACCGCGCACGGCCCAGCACCAGCCAGCCGGCCAGCGGCACTGTAATCAGCATCAGCAGGGACGCCGTGAGTGTGGAAAGCCGCAATGTGAGCAGCAGAGCTTGCGTGTCAATAGATGGGGATGGTGGTGAGGCCATGGTTCTACTGGGGCGGCTGCAGACCCTTCTTCGCCATCAGGGCACGCACGGCCGGGGTTGCCAGGAACTGCAACAGGCGCTCCGCGTCCGCATGATCAGGACCGGCACGAAGCACGACCGCGCCCTGCGTGATAGGCGGGTACATGGCTGCGGGGACGGTAAGGTAGTTGCCGTCGTTTTGCAGGCGCGGCGTATTGGCAGCCGTCAGTGACAGAAAGCCGACCTCTGCATTGCCGGTATCGGCAAACTGCGCGGCCTGCGCGATGTTGCCGGCAATGCGTAGCTTAGGGGCAAGCGTACTTGTGAGTGAAAGCGTCCCGATAGCAGCCTGCGCAGCTCGACCATACGGGGCTTGCGCGGGGTTGGCAATCGCCACGGATTGCAAGGCGGGATTGCGGAGCACGGCAAAGGAAAGGGGTAGGCCGTGCAGTACAGGCGCGTCCTTGCGTGCCCACAGCACCAGCGTGCCGCGCGCATAGATCACCGGCTTATTTTCCGTGGTCAAGCCTGCTGCGACAAGCTTTTGCGGAAAGCCGGTATCAGCGGCCAGGAAAATGTCGAACGGCGAACCGTTGAAGATCTGCTGCGTCAGGGTCGCGGAGCTTTGGTATGTGACATCGGCATGCACCTTGGTCTGTTGTGCGAACATATCGAGCACCGCCGGTAGAACCGGCTCCAAATCCGCCGCCGCCGCTACGCGCAGGGTGTGCGGCACCGGAGCCTGCGCATGTAGGGAGCAGGTGAGCAGCGCGGAGATTAGGAATGGAAGCACCAGGATTTTCATACTCGCAACACCATCACTTCTGTCGCTTTAATCAGCGCGGCAACTGTTTCCCCGACCGTGAGGCGTAACTCACGTGCCGCATCCGCCGTGATGATGGAGGTTAATACCTGACCGCCGATTGAGATTTTAACCTGCGCCAGCAAACCGTCTATCTTCAGCTCGACCACACGGCCCACCAGCTGGTTGCGGCCGGATACAGTGCGCATCATCTCGCGGCGCGGCGTTTCGGGGCGCTTCGCTTCGTGCAGCAGGGAATCAAGCTCACTCTCATCAATCCGATAATGGCCGCCGGGTGTACGCGTGGCGCGGATTTTGCTGCTGTAGAGCCACTGCTTGATGGTGGGATAGGAGATGCCCAGGCGGATTGCCGCTTCGCGGGGAGTGAGCTGGGCGGCCATGACGGAAGTATACGACTCGGCAACGATTCCACCTACGATTTACTGTGTACAGCTATCGCAACATGCCTAAAGTCATGGAAGCGGGCCGGGCCGCGATGCTACCCTAACGCCTATGAATACTGCGGAAATCACGGAGACATCGGCGGAGCCTGCTCAATTTGCTGGCATTGCCGCTCAACCCACGCATGAGCTCTACTGCATCGGCTGCGGAGCTACAGCGGTGCCGGGCTCACTCCGGGGTGACCTGCGCTGCCTCATTTGTAGCGACTTGTACGCCGTGCGCTACCCGCAATGGACCAAGGGTACGCAGAGCTCCGCTCAAACGCTACGCGACAGCTGGCGACAACGCCGGCTTTCTTCAGCGGCTATCGACCAGAGCGGCGTGTGGCGCTTTCGCGACTTGCTGCCGATTGTCAGCGACACCGCCAAGATCATTACCCTGCATGAAGGCAATACGCCCCTTTTTCACTTGCCGCGCAGCGCCCGCGCACTTGGGCATCAGCATCTGTATGCCAAGCACCAGGGTATGAACCCGACCGGCTCATTCAAGGACACAGGCATGACCGCGGCGCTTTCTGTCGCGCACGAGGAGGGCTTCCGCTGGGTGGCCTGCGCTTCCACCGGTAACACCTCAGCCGCCATGGCCGCCTATGCGGCGCGGGCAGACATGCGGTCGCTGGTGCTGATTCCGGAAGGCAAGATCGCGTGGGGCAAGCTGTCACAAGCCATGGATTACGGAGCCCGCACGCTGCAGCTGCGCACCGACTTCGACGGCTGCGTGCGCGTGCTGGCCGAGGTGGTGCGCCGCGCACCTGTGTTCCTTCTTAACTCTGTCAATCCTTATCGGCTCGAAGGGCAGAAGACCCCTGCATTTGAGTTGGCAGAGGCAATGCACTGGGACGTGCCGGATCACATCATCGTGCCCGGAGGCAATCTGGCGAATGTCTCCGCGCTTGGCAAAGGCTTTGAGGAGCTGATGCTGTTAGGGCTCACCACGCGCCTGCCTCGACTTTCTGTAATACAGGCTGAAGGAGCGAACCCCTTGTATCAGCTTATGCATGGCGGTTCGCCAGGTGCTGTGCTGCAACCTGTTGCGGCGAAAACTCGTGCCAGCGCGATCCAGATCGGTAACCCGGCTTCGTGGCGCAAGGCTTTAAGAATTCTTCAGTTGACAGACGGTTTCTGCGAGCAAGTTTCCGAGGCGGAGATCGCGCTTGCCAAGTCTGAGATCGGGCTGGAGGGTCTTGGGTGTGAACCTGCATCAGCTGTGACGCTGGCAGGCTTTAAGAAATTGCAAACGGCAGGCAAAATCGCATCGAACGAGTCCGTTGTACTGTTTCTAACGGGGCACACCTTAAAGGATTCTGACTACACCATCCAGTACCATCGCGGCGAGTTATTAAACGCTGCAGAAATAGGTTCGCATAAGGAGGCCATCGTAGCGACGCAGCGAAACTCGCTGCTGCTCAATGCGGACGCTGACGTTATCCTGCGCGCTATCGAGAGGGCGGATCGGGCGGATGAAGCGCAGCCTGCCGAGTTGGTTGGGCATCACGCTTGAGCCTTCATCTTCGGCTGCCCGCAACCTCTGCCAACCTCGGACCGGGCTTTGATACAGTCGCGCTTGCGCTTGATTTATTTCTTGAGGTCGATGCCGAGCCCGCCGGGCAGTCTTCCGCTTTTTCAATCGCTGCAAGTGGACGCAGCGCCGACGTTTGCTCCATGCTTACGGGTAACCTGCTGCTTGCAACCTATGCCGACGTTTGGGCACGGCATGCGGCAGGCAGCCCGAAGCCGCTGGCGCTGACTATGCGAAACGGAATCCCGCTCGGCATGGGTTGCGGCTCCTCAGCCGCTTCGCGGCTGGCAGGCATCGCGCTGGCTTCGCATTTTGGCGAGCTGGTCTGGTCTGCCGCGCGCATGCTCGATGAAGCCGCGGCGCTCGAACACCACCCAGACAATGCCGCAGCTTGCTGCCTGGGCGGTTTTGCCGTTTCAGGCTACGGCGGTTTTAATGCATTCGATGGTGCAACGCCGCGACGTGTAGAAGCTCTGCGCTTTAACCCACCGTCTGCCTGGCACGCCCTGCTTGTCTTGCCGGAACAGTCATTGGCCACAACTGCTTCACGCGCAGTGCTCCCGGAACGGTACAGCCGGGCTGACATTGTCGAAAACCTGCAGCATGTGGCATTGTTGGTAGCTGCCTTTGCCCAGGGGCAAGCCGGATTGCTACGTGCCGCCACCGGTGACCGGCTACACCAGCCATACCGCGGAGAAGTTTGCCCGCTGCTGCCGCGCCTGCTGCCGCTTGCCGGGAGCGGCGGCATTCTAAGCGTAACTTTGAGCGGTGCCGGCGCAGGCGTCCTGCTGCTGCTTGAGAGCAAAGCGGCCGTGAACGAGGCGAGCCGCCGCGTTCTAGCTGCTGCAGGAGAGACAGCGATAGCGGAACTGCTGCCATGCGCGCTCTCCGTAAGCCCCGCCGATCTGGGAATACCGTCATACCTGAACCTTTACGGTGTGTGGTAATACAGATCGAGTTACAAACAGTACTTGACAGCCGGGTATTACCTAAGATTGCTTTTCATGAATCTGTTTGCAACCTATATTGAGGCTTGTGGGCAGCTCTGGGGGAGGGCTGCTCCTGCGCCCGTGGCTTCTTTCAGCGCGGGCGCTTTCGCGTACTGCGTCTTTCCCCGTACCGGACGCATCTACTGATGCATAGATATGTTGTACGCGCGCTCTGAGCGTCGTCAGCATGAAGGAGAATCAACATGGCAGGCGCAGGCGTAAGCGAAGTCAATGACAGCAGTTTTGAGAAGGAAGTATTACAGTCCGAGCAGCCGGTTCTGGTGGATTTCTGGGCAGCATGGTGCGGACCTTGCAAGGCGCTTGCGCCTATTGTGGACGAAGTGGCAACCGAGTTCAGCGGACAGCTCAAAGTGATGAAAATGGATGTCGACCGTAATTCCGCGACACCGGCGCGCTACGGTATCCGTGGGATTCCGGCACTGCTGATTTTCAAGGACGGCAAGCTGGCGGATCAGATCGTAGGCTATGTTCCAAAAGAGACCATTGCAAAATCAGTGAACAAGGTTGTAGCAGCTAGTAAGAGCATTGCTTAAATAGATCCCAAGAAACACATTCCGTAAAACGCAAAGACCCGGCTGCTGTCGGGTCTTTGTAGTTCAACACGTATTAAGCGTAGCGTCGCAGTACACCCAGTACACGACCTTGCACTGCAACCTGACCGGCGGGCACATAGATAGGCTGCATTTCAGTATTTGCCGGTTGAAGCCGCACTGTGTCTCCCTCGACGTAAAAACGCTTCAGTGTCGTTTCTGAGCCGCGCACCAGGGCCACAATGATCTCTCCATCCCGCGCAGACTGGGTCCGTTCTACAAGCACGTAATCCCCATTCACAATATGCTCGTCCCGCATGGAGTCGCCTCGAACTTCGAGTGCAAATACTTCTTTGCTGCCGACGATATCGGCTAGCGAGATGGTTTCTTCAGTCTGCATGGCTTCTACCGGCAAGCCCGCTACGATGCGCCCCATCAGCGGCAGCCGCTCCGGGGAATGCTCCCGCATCGAGGAAGGGCGCTTAGGCTGCGGAAGGACATCGATGGACCGGCTGCGATTGTGTCCGCGTAGCAAGGCTCCCTTGGATTGCAGATTGGTGACGTGCTTATGCACTGTTGCTAAAGACTTCAAGCTCAACCCGCGAGCGATTTCTTCAAAGGATGGGGAGTAACCATGTCGCTCGACGAAATTGCCGATAAAGTCGAGGACTTCTCTTTGTCTACGTGTGACTGCCATACAAGGAGTGTACAGAGAAGAAAAAGCGAATTGCAAATTACTCATGTCAGCTTGCTTACATGCAATGCCTCATCCACTTTTTCAGGGCGTGTCAAGCGAAAACAGTAGTGTGTCTGACAAGGATTCTCAAAACGGGAACTCTTCCGGCAATCGTTCCAAGCCGGTAAGCTGTTGCAAATCGAAGCAGTGATTTTAGAGAAAGATCCTCCTGGCCGGGATAGTTTGAGTGTGTGGAGGGGACCTGGATGCGTGTGCTGGTAGCCGAAGACGATAAAGCGCTAGGCAGTTTGCTACGGCACCGCCTGCTTGCAGACGGGCTTGATGTCGACCTGGCTATGGATGGGGAAGCAGCAATCGCCATGTTCCTGCAGGCAGAGCCCGATCTACTCATTCTGGACCTTGATCTTCCGCTTCGTTCGGGTGCTGAAGTGCTCGCGGTGGTGCGAGAACTTTCTCCGTTGTGCCCGGTGCTGGTAGTAAGCGGGCGCGCGATGGCGCAGACGCGGACCGAATGCCTGGACATGGGAGCGGACGATTGCATGGCCAAGCCGTTTGCTATGCATGAGTTGCGCGCCCGTTGCCGCGCCATGCTGCGTCGTCAGCAGCTTCTACGTGATCTGCTGTCCAGTTTGCAGCCCGCCTTTATAGACTGTGCCGTTTCAGACCTTATCTTCGGCCTGCTTACCCTCAAGCGTGTGGAGCATCGTGTCGCTATTAATGGCGAGTCGGTGAAACTTACCAACCGCGAGTTCGCGCTGCTGGAGCAGCTGCTACTTGCCGCCGGCAAGCCGGTTTCCCGTCAAAGCCTTCAAGCAGAAGTCTGGGGGGAGAACACTGCCGTGACCAACGCGCTTGACGTCCACATGGCTTCGCTACGCCGTAAGCTGGCTGCTTTTGCAGGGGCACCGGGTATCGAGACGCTCCGCAGCTCCGGGTACCGCATGGCTTTGCCCGTTGTAGAGGGTCACAGCCTGCCCTTTCTTCCCACAATTTCCACTCAGAAACAATTTGCACAAGGACGGGTATAACGATGACTTCAGCATGGACTTTGACACCGCAGCATGGAATCGTTGTACCCAGCCTTCCGCGTACTTCAGCCCAAATGGAAACAAGGACTTCGGCACCGGTTTCGGCAGGGAGCCGCAGTGCTGTTGTAGCCAGCGGGGATGAGGCGTTGCGTGTCGCTGTCGCTGCGGAACTTAAAGCCATGCGCTGGGCAGTGCGGCTTGCCGGTAGCGCTGCGGAGATGGTGGTATTGCTTGACCAGCAACAGCCTGCCGTAGTCCTGGTTGATTCCTGGCTACCGGATCTTGATGTGCGCGAATGTGTCGTCGAGCTTCGGCACAGCTGCCCTGAGCTCGATGTCATGACGCTTGATGGAACCGATATCGGTGCCTCCCCGGCGCGTAGCACGTTCCGCAATGAGGTGCTGCATGCCGTTCGGCAGGCGCAGGAACGGATGGATGTTACGCTCACTTCTGCCGCTATGCCAGTAGCTGCAACTCACTCTGATACCGCGGCATGGCGTGGAAGCCTGCCGGAAAGTGAAATTCTGCGCCGCCATGCTGAGGGTGCGCGGATGCTTGCACGGCAAGAGCCTTCCGTCTCTGCATCTTCTGCATGTGTTGAGACGAACACAGGAAGCTTTTCCGCTGTCAAGGCTGCCGTTTCCAGTGCTTGTGACCGCAAGTCGGCTATAACAAACATTTCTACAGAAATATCGCTTCCGGAGTTCGTCGGCACCGACCCGCGCCTGCTTGAGGTGAGCCGCCGTATCCGGCTGGTTGCACACCGCAAAACGGCTGTGCTGGTGCACGGACCCACAGGCACCGGCAAGGAGCTGGTAGCGCGCGCCATCCATCGGTTGAGCGGTCGCAGCGGTCGCTTTATCGCTATCAACTGTGCTGCGATTCCAGAAGCCCTTGTGGAAGCAGAACTGTTTGGTCATGCACGCGGCGCCTTTACCGGCGCGCAGGGAAGCCGTGTAGGCAAGATTGAAGCCGCGGCAGGCGGCACCCTGTTTCTGGATGAGATCGGCGAGCTGCCGTTTGCCGTGCAAAGCAAACTGCTCCGTTTTCTCGAAAGCGGCGAAGTACAACGGGTAGGCGAAAACGAACCCACTCACGTGGATGTACGTGTGGTGGCCGCGACGCATCGCAAGCTGGGTGCAATGTCGGTCGAAGGCACGTTCCGTCTGGATTTGCTGCACCGGCTTTCCGTGTTTCTGATTCACACTCCGGCACTGGTCGGACGCCGGGAAGACATCAGTGCTTTGATCGCACATAGCCTTCAGGGGCTGGCGGTAGGGGAAAGCGCAAAACAGTTGAGCGCCGCCGCACGCGAAAAGCTGTTGGCATACAACTGGCCCGGTAATGTCCGCGAATTGGCACACACGCTGGAGCGGGCCTGGATACTGTCCGGCGAGAGCGCACTTATCGACGAGTATTGCGTGGACTTCGGCGAGTCGCTTTTCTAAAACGGGTCTTGCCTTGGCTATAAACTGTGAAGTCCTGTAGGTTCGTAGCGTGATCTATGTGAGACTACCTGGAAACTACGATAAAGGGATAAAAAGGCTTGCTATGGCTATATTAACCATTGTGTAAGACATGGCATGAGACAAGGTGACCGCATCTAGTTTCAAACCTAACAAATCGCTACGCTACACCTTCAAAAGAGACATACCCAGATAAGAAGTTCTACGAAGCATCCAGATAGAGCAGATTCTTAAATTACATTACTCTGTTGAGGGTGTTCGGAAGAGATTTTAATTTATCTAAAAATATCTTTCTTGCCAGGCGACATACATCGCCTCTTTTCTCGTTGCGCTTCGGAAGCTTTGACTTCAACTGCCAGGTAGATTTTGCCTGCGCGGATACCAGGCTGAGTTACAATCGCTAGCCATACCGATCCAAAAAGCTTTCTTGCGTGTCGTTTACGACAGATGAAAACCGACTTGATAGCTTGTTGTGTGCTGCCCGGCCCGCAGGAATGCTTAGTAGCTGCCTTCTAGCCGCAGGCGATGTGAAAGAAGGCACGGACACATGCAACATGCCGCACCCAACGCTTTCAAAAGATTGCTCAGATAAAGGGTCGCGATATACTACGCCCGATTCTGTTCTGCTTGTCCTAAGCCATGAAAACGCATGCGGCTTTTACAAGCGATGCTGCGCCGCTTTACTTGGTGTCGGCTGAGTGCAGCAGAGGCATCGTCTTTATTTTATACTTTGCCTGCGTCACTCGCCCTCTTACTACTCCCTTTGTAGCTGATTAGCCTCTAAGCTGCCCTGCTTTTTCGTAATTGGCAGGCTAGGGCAGAAAAGAAATTCCTTCCGCCCTATTTGTCACAACAATATAAAGATTTCTTTATGAAGAAGTCTTTATTTTATAGTTTCAATCTCGGCCACTCCCGTGCACTTGTGATGTTACGTCGGGCAGCGCAGATGGAAGCCAGCTGATCCCGCAACCAGGGGGAGACAGAGATGCAAACAGCAATCACCAGCACAGCCAGCCCGGTACCGGCGCAAATGCAGTACGGCAAGCTCAACCAGACGCCGAATGACCTTTGGTTTGGAAGCGAAGCAAACGTAACAGCAAGTGCAAAGACATGCAAAAAAGCAACTCCCGAAGTTACACAAGCGGCGCAGATCGGCGCACTTACAACCGAGCAGGAACAACTTGTGCTGGAGCATATGTCGGTGGTGCGCCACGTGGCCCGCAACATCCATGAGCGGCTGCCGCAGCATGTCGAGCTTGATGAGCTGATCGGTGCCGGAACGCTTGGCCTCGTCGATGCAGCACGCAAGTTCAACCCGGTAAAGAATGTGCAGTTCCGCTCTTACGCGCAGTTCCGCATCCGGGGAGCGATCCTGGATAGCTTGCGCTCACTGGACTGGAGCCCCCGCGAACTGCGGCGCAAAGGGCGCGCACGCGAGGAAGCGAAGCAGACATTGCAGGCAAGGTTTGGACGGGCTCCGCAAGAGTCTGAAGTAGCGGCTGAGATGGGCATGTCCCTCGCGCAGCTACAGCAGCTTGCCGGGCAGTTAAAGGGGCTTGAAGTAGCAACGCTGCACGCTGAGCGTAATGAGGATTCCGGTGAAGAGGAGCTGGCATTTTTACCGGCCAAGGAAAGCGAGAACCCGCTGTTCCAGTGCCTGGAAGGCGAAGCGCGGCAGTGCCTGATTGCTGCCATTGAAAAGCTCTCGGAGCGCGAGCGCTTGGTAGTGACGCTTTACTACTACGAAGAAATGACGATGAAAGAGATCGGCACAGTCATGGGCGTGGTGGAATCGCGCGTTTCGCAGATTCACCACCAGGCGACAAGCCGGCTTCGCAACCTGCTGGCCGCACTGCGCACCCAGCCGGCTAAAGCGACCTGGCAGCAACAGCGAGCGAGCTAACAACACCATTCAAGTACTTCAAAAACAAACAAAATACAAAAACGGAGAGAGATCATGAGCGAAATGATGGGAACCATCGCAACCCTTGGAAATATCGCAACCATCGGAACCATTCCAACCATTGCAAACATAGAAGCCGGGTGGCCAACAGGATTGAATCGGATTATCCCCATACGGGAACTGGGCAAGGAACTCACCACCCCATGCGCTGTCGAAACATGTGAGAGCCTGGGCCTGGAAGGTAAAGGCTACGAGCTGCATGGGCAGGTAGCCTGTAGCCGCGAATGCCTCGAAACCTTGCTGCGCGCGGCTGTTCTTGAAGAGAGCATGCGAGCTACTGCAGCAGCTATGACGGCACGGCCCCGTGTACTCCTGGGCCGCATCCTGGTCGAGCAGGGAACCATCAACGAGGCGCAGCTGGAGGAGGCGCTTCGCTTGCAGCGCGATACTGGAGCCGGCAAGCTTGGTTCCTGGCTGAACCAGGGGATGATACTGCCTGAAACAGAATTCACCGCCGCGCTGGCCATCCAGTCGCATTGCCCCGTATTCAGCCTGGGCAATTTCGTCCCTGCCCGTATGGCGAGCTACCTGCCCAAAGCTCTTATGGAAGAGCATGGAGCCGTGGCGCTGCGCACCACCGGTTACCCACAACGGCTGTCGCTTTGTTTTGAAGATCATCTAGATCACGAGCTCATGCGCGCCGCGGAGCGGATGCACTTTATATCTGTCGAAGGTGGTTTGCTGACTGAAAGTGACTTCTGGCAGGCGACTCGCAACCTGCTCGCTGTCCAGTTTCCAAAGTGCGTGACCGTACAGGCTCCCTCGCCGGATTGCATGGTAGAGGCAATGAGCCGGCTATTGGCGAGTGCCGGTGCGGTAAGCGCACGGGTGGCCGCGGTGCACGGCTCTTATTGGCTACGCTTCTGGACATTGCCGCATAGCGTGCTTGCCTCCGGTGAGACGGCAGAGATGATTCCTCATGATGTGCTCTGCACCCCGGGAAGCACCTCTCGAGCACAAGCAGACGGCAGCGATGTGGAAGGGCTAACAGCAGCCATGCTACGTGTACTTCGATAATGCATCAGGACCAGGTTTCAGGCTCCACATCAGGCTTTGCATCGGAGCGGCGGCTAGCTGTAACCAACAAGCCCGCCGCTGTCCCCTGGCGAGCCACCCGTGAAAAAGTCGGCGGAGCCTCCGGGTACCAGGTAAGCCGGTGCAGATCGCGCTTGCGCACATTATTCACAACACCGGGACGGAAGCAGGCTAGGCAGGTGCCGCCGTGGCGACGCGCGCTAGGGTACACAATGCCGAGCGATCCAGCCTCAAGCAGTTCCCCCGCAAGCTGCTGCGAAGCGATGTAGGAGGTTGGATCGAGGCAGGCATTGGGTTGTGTCCGGCCGGGATGGTGGAAGGATGTCTGTTTGTTCCCCTCGCTGCTAACGCGGGCTGGGTACTCCTCACCCAAATCAAGGCGCAAATCGTGAAATATGCCAAAAAAGTCGGCCAGATAATGGTCGTAGTCCAGCACTTCCGGTTGGGACCAGCCAATTTCAGTGAACTGCACAGAACGATGGAACAATACCTCAGCCTTAGCAGTGGCAAGCTCAAAGCCGGCGTACCAGGCACCGCGGTACGGGGTAGAAAAGCGAGCTCCTTGAGGATGCGGATGCGCAAAAGCCGCGTTGATGATGCGGCCGTATGGCACGTCAGACACAAGCTCGCGCGCCGCAATACCAAGCCGCCCATTGGCTTCCGCTAGCAGTCGCTCGTTGGTGGCACTGTCAAGCGCATAGATGAGGGACAGATCGCTCGCGCTTTCAGCGATGCGGTTCAGCACGGAATCGCTATAGCGCGCCGGCAGCAGGCGCGAGGTGTTGAGCCGCTGTAGTTCGGTGACCGGCGGCAGGCGGGTCGAGGCAAGCAAAGTGGGCGAGGTAACAGGCTGCGCGGCACGAACTGCGCGCAGCCGATCGGCAGCGGCTTGCAGGCTGGGAATGCGACCTTTTCGTGGAGACCGGCGGCGGGGATATTTCGCTAGAGTCATATTTGCTCAGGAGCCCGCTTAGCCGCCGCGGCGTGCGTCCAGCAGCCGCCGAACCGTGTCCATGGCAGGCGCGCCACCACGCAGCATGTACTCAAGTGGTGTACGCGTATTGAAGATGTCGTTTGTGTTCGGTAGCCGCACCCAACGATCGGCCAGCAGTGGGCTGAACAGTATATTGAGCGACTTGAAAATACCGATAAGGTACGAAATGCGCAGCAGCCGGTCCTGCTCAAGCTGCTTGGCACCACCCGCCTTCCAGCTGTAAAAAGTGCCGTTGGAAACACCGCCTATCAGTAGCCGGGCATCTTCATCACGAACCTGCCAATGCCGCATGATGTTGAGAAAAGTGCGCATGGCAACCGGGGAAAGCTGCCGCCGCTGGTCGGGGTCACCGAGATTGGGGAACTCCGGCGGTATGTATAGGCTGGCCGGGTACACCGCCTGCCTGGATGCTAAGGGAAACTTGGACACGCTTGCCTGTTCCTTGTACCGTTCAGTCTCCATATTTGGAGCTGCACATAGCTTAAAGGAAAAAATCTTCTATGAGCGAGCACTGTAGTGTACTGCCTAGATGTTACCTAACCACTGTTTGCGCATGAAAAATGTTTTGCACCTGCGATGCAGATTGGGACGCAGGCAATGGTTGTTACTTTTAGTGTTTCCGCCGCTGTACTTCTAGGATGAGAAAACGGCTGCATCTCGAGCCTTGTAATTCATGTGCAGAACCTTGTGAAAACTATGGAACATCATGATTTGCAGGCTCTTTTCTTAGGTTATGGCTGATTGCATTCATTCCCATAGTGATATGACACCGGTTATATAGAGACAGGGATTGGCACGGCAACTTAAGTAGAGAACCGGCGCGGAGCAAAACCTACCAGCTTAGAACGATCCTTGCCCCCTGACGCCTGCACATCCATAGATTTCTCAAAATCGGTGCCGACTATGTAGTAGGTGACAGTTGTCACCTCTTTTTAGTGACGCTTGACACTGTTTCTGAGTAGCGGAAGCAGGCACACTCTTTCCATGTACAGCCTGGATTGTCACCCGGCTGCACGGAGGGAAGCATGTCGGTCGCTGAAGAAAGCATCCAGGTAGAACAGGTACAGCCTGCGCGTGGACCACGTCAACTAAATGCCAAGGGGCAGGTACCCGTGGCCGCGCTCCGAGCCGTTACCAAGCAGTACCCCCAGGCACGCGGCAAAGCGCTGGACGCGCTTTCCTTCGAGCTCTACCCGGGAGAAATTGTCGCGCTGCTTGGGCCGAACGGAGCAGGCAAAACCACTGCCATCCGCGTGCTGCTGGGGCTGACGGCCGAGACCGGCGGCACCTCTGAGCTGTTCGGGCAAAGCCCGCGCAGTCGGCAGGCCCGCATGCGGGTAGGGGCCATGCTGCAGGTAGGGCGCATGCCGGAGTCGCTGCGGGTGTGCGAGCACATCGAGTTGTTTCGCGGCTACTATCCCAGGCCGATGCCCACGGAAGAAATCCTGCGTGTTGCAGGTTTAACGGAGATTCGTAACAAGCTATTCGGCGAACTCTCTGGAGGGCAAAAGCAGCGCGTGCTGTTTGCGATTGCGCTGGCAGGGGACCCGGATTTGCTGTTTCTGGACGAGCCGACGGTGGGCATGGATATAGAAGCGCGCCGTGCTCTATGGGCAGAAATCCGCGCCCTTGCAGCCCGCGGCAAAACTGTGCTGCTGACCACGCACTATCTTGAAGAGGCCGAGGCACTGGCATCGCGCATCCTGCTGCTCAAAGCGGGCCGGCTACTGGCTGACGGTACCCCTGCCGAGCTGCGCGGCAAGGCTGGGGCTTCGCGCATCCGCTGCCGCACGGTGCTTACGCAGTCTGAACTGCTTGCCCTGGCCGGCGTGAAAAGCGTGACTGATACAGAGGATCAGTGGACGATCACCACGGACGCGCCGGAACAGGTATTACGCACGCTCTTTGCCCGCGATATGACGCTCAACAGGCTTGAAGTAACCGCAATGCCGTTTGAGGAAGCTTTTTTGTCGCTTACCGGCGATGCAGTCGCACACTAGCCGCAGCTTATAACCAGAAAAGGAGCCGTATGGCCGCCGGCCTTATACCAGTCACAACACTCTCCGCACGGCAACCGCGTAGTGTCTACCTGCGCGAAATTGTAGCCGAGTTCACCAAGCTGCGGCGCAACCGTACATACACACTTTCCGTCATCGGGTTCCCGGTTGTTTTTTACCTCATGTTCGGCTCACTGGGCGGCCGCGGCAGCGCGGAGGCGCATGCCTACGCCCGCTATCTGCTGGCCGGTTACAGCTGTTTCGGCGCGATGGGCGCGGCGCTGTTTGGCATCGGCAACGGACTGGCATATGAACGCGGGCACGGCTGGCTGGAGCTGAAGCGGGCAAGTCCCATGCCGCCTACGGCTTACCTTGCGGCAAAGCTGGCAGCGAGCCTGGTGTTCTCGCTCGCTATCTGCCTGCTGCTCAGTGTGCTGGGGCCGCTGATCGCAGGTCACCCTGTTGCCGCGCCCTTTGAAATCGTCAAGTTGCTTGGCGTGGTGGCGGTCGGCACAATTCCATTCGCAAGCCTGGGCTTGCTGTTCGGGCTTGCGGTTCCGCCGAATGCGGTAACGGGATTGGTGAATTTTGTCTATCTGCCGCTGTCATTTTGCGGCGGCTTGTGGATGCCGATCGAAAACCTGCCGCAATGGTTGCAGGGTGTGGCTCACTACTTGCCGTCCTACTGGTTCTCACGGCTGGCCCTGCATGCGTTACATTATGCGACGCCCTCGCCGGTGCTGGCGTATGCTGTGCTGGCAGGTTACACGGTTGTACTGCTGGCACTTAGTGCGCGCGTATGGGCTGTGAGCGAGGCGAAAGCATGAGCAATTACGGATCGGCAGGAGTCCCGCTTGGTTCCGGGGTCTGGGCGCGACGGAGTTCGTTCAAACTTTTCGGCTTGGATTGGTTTCACTTTTCCTGGCTGCTTTATTTGTTGTTCTGGTTTATTGCGCCTGTTGAGGAACCAAGCGAGAAAGCCTGGATACTACTTGTGCTTGCCTTCTCAGTTTTCCTGCCTTTGTACATACTTACCCATTGTTCCCGGAGTCTTGCCACACGTCAGTGGGCGACTTTAGCCACAACGGTGCTTGCAATCGTATATGTGCCGATAAATCTAAGCGCATTTGGAATTTATATCTTTATCGCCTCAGCCCTGCCGGAGCTGGTAACAACTCCGGCAGGAACATATCGCCTCCTTGCACTAGAGTGTTCGATCATTCTGCTCCAGGCCTTTATAGGTCATTTTCCGTCATGGGAGTGGTCTATTGCTTGCGGTATCTCGGCAGTTACAGCGATCAACGTCCAAAATCTGCACACGCAGCGTAAAGCAGATGCCAAACTCCGCATGGCACACGACGAAATCGAGCAGCTCGCCAAA
This sequence comes from uncultured Acidobacteriaceae bacterium, assembly GCA_964235655.1. Lineage (GTDB taxonomy): Bacteria > Acidobacteriota > Terriglobia > Terriglobales > Acidobacteriaceae > EB88. The sequence continues at coordinate 54,848 of CAXSBB010000014.1, read as the reverse complement.
ACCGCCGAGCGCGAGCGTATCGCGCGTGACCTGCATGACGTACTGGGGCACACCCTGTCGCTGATCTCGATCAAAAGCGAATTAGCCGCACGCCTGCTCCCCACAAACCCTGAGCGCACCGCGCAGGAACTAGCCGAAATTCAGACCACAGCGCGACGCGCCCTAGCAGAGGTGCGGCAGACGGTTTCAGGCTATCGGGCGCAGGGGCTTGCGGCAGAGATTGCGCAGGCTGCGGCAGCGCTGGCTGCTTCAGGCGTCACGCTCACGAGCAGTCCTGAAAAAATGCCTCGCCTGCCCGCGCAGCAGGAGGCTTCACTCGCCTTGATCCTGCGCGAAGCTGTCACAAACATCGTGCGGCATGCCGGGGCGCACAGTTGTGTTATCAGCATCACCGCTGACGAGCATACGACGGTGTTAGAGATATGTGATGACGGCTGCGGCATGCGCGGCAGTGAAGGCAATGGACTACGCGGCATGCGGGAGCGAGTGCGCGAGCTGGGCGGGGAGCTGCAGGTGCGGTCGGAGGGCGGGGCTATACTGCGGGTCCGGCTACCGAGAGCGCAATCGCAAGCGGTGAGCAGCCAGGAGTCGGCAAAGCAGTCGGCAAAAGCCGTGCTAAGCCCCGCAGCACTGTAGTGCAGGGGTACCCAAATTTAACTTTCGCGCGAAGGGTCGCGGACCAGTTCAATGCGTTCAATACCGGGTGTCGCCGGAATAGCCCTGCGCACTCGGTCGACCTGCAGCAGTTCTTCGACATCAGCCAGGTCGCGCGAGCGGCCGACAGTTTTTTGCATTGGATCAGATCTTCGCGACTGATGAACGGTGCTGTGATGTCGCTGTCGATCCGGCCTTGAAGACGATGGCTCCAGGCACTCTCGAACGGAACTCCGCCGATATCCTGCAAGATGTCGACGCGGCTTGGCTCAACGCCAATTTGAACGATTTGCTGTGGATTGTTACGGAAGTCAGCCTCCGTCAAGTCTCTGAGCGGAGCACCGAATTTGGCAAGCGCGACGAACAACTTTTCAGTGTTGTCCTGCTCGGACCTTATAAAGACGTTAAGATCTTTGGTTGTTCGAGGTACACCATGCGCGTTAACAGCGTGACCGCCGACAACCAGATACTTAACGCCGTGGGCGTTCAAAGCGGACAAGAATTCTTTCTGATCCTTGAGCATCCACGTCAGTCCCTTGTAGAGCATATGCATAGCGGATCAGGGAAGCCGTTTCTTCCATCTTTTCCGCTATTGTTTTCCCAAGCCAGTAACGCCGAGTCTCATCCTGCTGATCGCAATGACTTGCAAATACCGTAACTTTTCGGGACGTACTTTGCTTTGTTTGCTCTGTTAAAAACTCGGCCATGGAACGGCTCCAGTAACGATATGTTTAGCAGTATTTAGCAGCATTTCTCCTGGCTACAAATAGGCACTCACTTTCAGCAACTCCCGACCTGCAGAAGTTTAGCTAGATGTCCGTATACAGGGCTATACAGGCTTTTTGTGAAGCGCCGTCAGCTTTTCAGGCAGTTGCCCCCGCTACACTTGTCCTTAGCATGAAGCATCGCGTCATCGAGCACTACGAACTGCAGCGGCGGCTCGGCACCGGCGGCAGCGGGGTTGTTTACCTGGCTAACGATACCGAGCTGATGCGCCCTGTCGTGCTTAAAATTTTGAAACGCGGCGCATTGACTTCAGGGCAGATGCGCACGACTGTGCTGCGCGAAGCGCGCCTGGCCTCAGCTATCGAGCACCCGAACGTCTGCGCGATTTATGAGGTCGGCGAAGAGGGTGAGGAAGCCTTCATCGTGATGCAGTACGTGCCGGGCCAGCCGCTTGACAGGCTCATTGCCAAGGGGCCGGCCAGTATTCAGTTGGTGCTTTCAGTTGGCATTCAGATCAGCGATGGACTTCACGCGGCGCACTCACTGGGCATTTTTCATCGCGACTTGAAGCCGGCCAATGTGATTCTGACCGATGGCGGCCTGGTCAAAATTCTCGACTTCGGGCTGGCGCGGCGGCTGAGCGTGGAAGATGCGGAGTTTGATCCATCGGCCACCAGCATGCGCAAGGGCAATGCCGCTAGCGGAGCAGACGTATATACGGCGCGCGGCGGCACCCTGGCCTACATGGCACCGGAGCAGTTTGTCACCGGCCAGTCGAGCGTGCGCAGCGATCTATGGGCACTTGGCATTATCCTGTATGAGCTGGTGAGCGGCAGGCACCCGTTCTCGCGGCAGGATGGTGATGAACTGCAATCCATCCGCGCCATCCAGTTTCTTGACCCGCCATCGCTCGCCATTTGCTGCGCACACGTGCCCGCGGAGCTCGCCAGCGTGATCTATACATTGCTGGCAAAGACGCCCGCCGATCGCTACGCCAGTGCCGCCGATGCGCGCGAGGCCCTTAAGACCATCATGAAGACAATGCACCTGGAGTCCGGCATCATCCCGGGTGAGGCTGCGGCCACCCTGCCGGTTTCCACTGCTGAGACGGAAAAACGCAGTACCGGGCTGCTCTCGATGCTGGCCGAGAGGTTCCGTGACTCGCCCGAATCCGCGGCCAAGCAGAACAGCATCATGGTGCTGCCCTTCAAAAATCTTGGCGCGGAACCGGCGGCACCGCTGTACGGCTCGGCGCTGGCCGATGCCATTGCCGCGAGGCTGGCGCGTATGCCTTCGCTAGTGGTGCGACCGTCAAGCGCGCTGTTCCAAATGAACATTGCCGGGATGGACCCGCTCGAAGTAGGACAGCGGCTGCTGGTGCGCTGGGTGCTGGCAGGCAGCTTTTTGCGCGGTCCCAACGGCTTTGACCTGAACTGGCAACTCCTGGATGTAGTGGAGCAGAGCGTGGGCGGCGGTGGGGCCATCAGTGTGCCGTCGCTGGATTTGATCTCCGTGCAGTCCGAGATTTGTAACGACGTGTTCGCTTCGCTGCAAGGCATCGGCTCGCTGAAGCTGACGGAGCGCCCACAGCTTCGCAGCAGCGTACTGGCTGGACGGCTTTCAGAAGAGTATCTACAGGCTCGCGCCATGCTGTCATCTTTTATGCAGCGTACCGGTAGCCGCGGCGACCTGGACCGGGCGCTGGAGCGGTTTGAGCATGTAACGGGACAGAACGCGCCGTACTCTGCTGCGTGGAGCGGCCTCGGCATCACGCACCTGCAGTACGTCCGGCACGGCTTCGGCGGTCATATGCACATCATTGCAGCTCGCAAGGCATTTGACCGAGCGCTGGAGCTTGATCCGGGTTCTGTGGAAGCCAATCTGTACCGGGTGTACATGCTGCTGTCTCGCGGTGAAAAAGAGAGCGCCCGCCACGGTATTGAGCACCTGCTGCACACTGCCGGTAACGACGCGCAGGTGCACATGGTCGCAGGCATCACCATGCGGCTCGACGGCATGTATGAGCAGGCGCTGGGGCAGTTTAATAGCTCGCTGCAGCTGGACCCCTCAAACGCGCCGGTGATCTATAACCATCGCGCCCGCGTGTACCAGTACCAGAACCAGCTGGAGCTTGCGTCGGACGAGCTGGAAAAAGGCCTGGCGCTGGAACCGAAGCATCCGTTGCTGCGAACTTCACTCGCATACCAGCGCATGCGAGAGAGTGACACGGCCGGAGCTATCGACATCCTGGAGCGCGTCATCGAGGACGACCACAGCATGCGCCTTGCGTACCCCACGCTCGCCATGTGCTATGTACAGGCGGGGGAGCGCGAGCGCGCAGCGGAGCTGGTCGAGGAGAACTCGATCTCCGCAGCCGAGGCAGACAGTGAAATGGCCTACCGGCTGGCAACGTACTTCGCGGTTGAAGGTGATGAGAGCGAATCGCTGCATTGGCTGCGGCGCGCGATCTATCTGGGGAATGAGAATTATCCATGGTTCGCGCAGAACCCGGCATGGAAGCGGTTGAGCGGGCACACGGATTTCGGGCGGATTTTAGAGGGCTTGAAGAAAAGTTTTCGGAAGAATCAGAAGAACTGGAAGCGGCTGCTGGATCGATTGCCGAAGTAGGGTATATGTTCTCCAGGCTACAGTTCTTTAGTTTCCAAGCACAACCAGGGTGATTAATGCTTCCGCTAAAAGCGCGTGGAACTATTCGCTTTAAGTGAATCGCTCTTGGCAGGTATTCGGCTGCTGTCTACCCATGCTTTGCTTGAGTAAATGACCAGCTGACTCCGTCAACAAAGGATTTGATAGGGCCGATTTGCTAAAGCTGTGTAGGTCTACCGGTTAGTAAGGTGGTGTACCTCAGCTGGCATTGACCGGTTTGCGGGTTGCGCTGTGAAACTAAATCACTCTTAGTCACAACCTTGCTCCTGTGAGGGGCCTCTTATGGTGTAAGAGTAACGCACGCCTCCCACTTCATGGCGATCGTCATCCTGTATCCATCTTCTCTCGTAAAGGATCTTCCCGCATGTATTACACAGATAAGAAACTTCAATGGCCGGTTCGTGTCGACAAGCCGAACCCAATTTTCGCTCGCATGTTGCAACAAGCCATCGGCGGCGTCGAAGGCGAGATTCGCGTTTGCATGCAGTATTTCTTTCAAGCATGGGGCTCGCGCGGCCCGGCAAAGTATCGTGACATGCTGCTGAACACCGCGACGGAGGAGATAGCACACATCGAGTTTCTTGCCACAGCCGTGGCAATGAATCTTGAGAAGGCTCCCGTTTCACTTCAGGAAGAGATTTCAGCAGACCCAATTGCGGGCTCAGTGCTGAACGGTATGGACATGCGTCATATTCTGTCCACCGGTTTATCAGCGTACCCGGGCAACTCCAATGGGGTGCCCTTTGATATGTCGCACATTTATGCCAGCGGCAACCTTGCCGGCGACATGTACTGCAACGTTGCTGCTGAAGCTACTGGTCGCACGCTTGCTGCTCGCTTGTACAACGCCACGGATGATAGCGGCATGAAAGAAATGCTGGCTTTCAACATTGCGCGCGATACCATGCACCAGGAGCAGTGGCTGGCTGTACTCGAAGAGCTTGGCCCGTCGCACCTCCCGGTTCCGAACTCTTTCCCTCAATCCATGGAAAACAAGGATTTCAATTACAGCTTCCTGATTACAACGGTGCAGGGCATCGGCAATCAAGAAGGCCAGCCTTGGACTACCGGCCCGGCTCCTGATGGCAAGGGCCAGTTCAACGTCAAGATCGCTGCTCCTTTAGGCGAAGAACCTAATTTAGGCTTTGGTCGTCCAGATACGTTTGGGGAGAAAGAGCAATCAGCCGGTACTACTTCCGGAACAATGAATAAAATTAAGGATGTAGTTAGCCAGCTCACAAAATAACCTAGTCGTACTAAGCAAAACCGCTTCTTCTGAAGCGGTTTTGTTTGGGTTGGTTTTTAGTTTTCTACTAAAAAAGTAGTAGAGTGTCTTCCTAAGTAGGTTGCCGAGCTAGCTGCAGTCGGTAGAACTAACATCTGAGGTTGACACCTTATCTTGGCGCGACTAACCTGCGCCAAGATAAATTTATATTCGACCATTTCATTGTTCATAAAAAAGAATGAAAGCTGAGTCATGTTTGTGCCATTTTATAGCTGCTACGCTTGATCCACTCTGACATAGCTTGCACTCGCGATAACTAAGACTTTTCTCTATTGACATACTCAGCTGTTATCCAATGTGTAGTGCCTGTGTAGGCTCTCATTCAAAAGCTTAGCCGGTCGCCTAATTCCGCGTCGGCAACAAATCCATTGCCTCGGTCAAGCTGAACGTAATTTCCGCTCCCTGCGCAATCTGAGCAGCCTCCGGCTTTTGCAGCAGCAGGTGCGTCGTCACAATGCCCGCACCGACCAGCGCACCCGCGCCCGCGCCGACTGGACCCCCGAATACGCCGCCTACAATCGCGCCGCCACCGGCCCCGCCGCCATACTCTGCCAAATCTTTCACAACATGCGTTTTGGGCTGGATACCGCCCTCCTGGTCAGTCTTTGTGCCGGGCTGCGAACTTGAGATCGCTTGTGCGTACAAGTGGTAAGCGGTTCCATCAGGCAAGATCACTGCATCAGGACGCAGCCGCAGCGTGGCATGGGCACCCAGGCGGTGCCCCTGGGTTACAGAAACCACGCGCCCGCGCAGTTCAGAGCCGACCGGGATGACTACGCGGCCTTCTTTAAACACGTCTGAGGCTACTTGGGCGCGGAACGGCTCACCATCCTGCGTCTGCTTTGTGCTGAGCGCCTGCATGAGCCGTACTTTGATGTCAGTGCCTTCCGCCAGCTGGTTTGAGGGCGACGGGACCACGCCGACGATGCCGTAATCCGGGTTGCTGGGGCGGCTTACAAGGTGCGCATTGCGTTGAGCGGCAGTGTCGGGCGGTGCTTGCGTATCCGCATTCTGCGCGCCGGTACTGGTTACAATCCCGTAGTCGGGGTTTTCAACAGCAGCCGGTCGCGCGGTCTGCACCGGTACGGGGGCAGCAATGGGCACACCAGGAGAAGGCTTGCTCGGCACAGGGGCTACCGGATCGTCATTCGCCTCGATCGAATCTGTCGGGGGGTGCGACACGCCGCTATATTTGTCATTTGCTCCGGCAGCCGTGGCTTGGGCAAAAGCTACCGGTGCCAGAGCAAAGGTGGCACATAGTAGTAGCGACGCCATGCCAGCTTGTGAAGATGGAGAGAAAGAGATCATAACGGGTGTACTCCGATTCCGGAAGACCGCAGTCTTCGCCACTTCAGAGTACGTCTTCCTTCCGCGGTCACCCGTGGAAAACAGAGCCGCGAATACCGGCAGGAACCACAAAGGTAAAACGCGCTGACTGCCTTGCGTGGTGCATGTCCAGGTATATGAAGATTTGTCGAAGGGGTGTGCGAGAGTGCAAATGCCGCCCTACGCTTGTTAGAATCACAGTGCTTGCAATTTTGTAGATGGATTTCAAGAAAGCCGACGTGGCGCAGTTCATAGAACATATCGGCAGCGCCGCCCAAGGGCAATCCCCGGTCCGTGTGGATCGCAGACCGCGCCTGGCGGAACGTTTGCAGCACAGAATTACAACAGACTCACAGACAGGAACACAGATGACAGAGATTGTAGCCATACATGCTCGTGAGATTCTCGATTCGCGCGGTAACCCCACAGTAGAAGCAGAAGTGGTGCTGGAAGGCGGCGTGCGTGGCCGCGCCGCTGTACCCTCCGGCGCTTCTACCGGCGAGCACGAGGCCGTAGAGTTGCGTGACGGCGATAAGAGCCACTATATGGGTAAAGGCGTGTTGCAGGCGGTTGAAAACGTCGAGAGCATCCTGGCACCGGAGCTGACAGGCATGGATGCAGCGAACCAGCGCCTGCTGGACGCAACCATGATTGCCATCGACGGCTCCCCGAATAAGAGCAAACTGGGCGCAAACGCGATTTTGTCGGTTTCGATGGCCGCAGCGCGGGCCTCAGCCACGGCGCTGCACCTGCCGCTGTACCGATACCTGGGCGGCGTGAACGCATCGGTGCTACCTACGCCGATGATGAACATCCTGAACGGCGGCGCCCATGCCGATAATAATGTGGATTTTCAGGAGTTCATGGTGATGCCGGTCGGCGCGGAGCGCTTTGCCGATGCCCTTCGTTGGGGCACGGAAGTCTTTCATACACTGAAAGGTGTGCTGAAGAAGAAGGGCTACAACACCGCGGTAGGCGATGAGGGTGGATTTGCGCCTTCGCTCAAGTCGAACGAGGAAGCCATCGAACTGATCCTGGAGTCTATTGAATTGGCAGGGTATAAGGCCGGCGAGGACATCGCCATCGCGCTTGATCCGGCAGCCAGCGAGTTTTATGACAAGGAGACCGGGCGCTACATCTTCAAGAAAAGTGACCGGCGCGAGCTGAGTTCCGAGGAAATGTCGCGCTACTGGGAGAACTGGACGCGCCAGTATCCCATCATATCGCTTGAAGACGGCCTGGCCGAGGATGACTGGGACGGCTGGAAGTACCTGACAGAGCTGCTGGGCGAGAGCATCCAGCTGGTGGGTGATGATCTGTTTGTTACAAATACGGAGCGCCTGCAGCGCGGCATTGAAGAGGGCGTGGCAAACTCCATCCTGATCAAAGTCAACCAGATCGGGACCATCAGCGAGACGCTGGAAGCAATCGAATTGGGCCGCCGCTACGGTTATACCTCAATCATTTCGCATCGCTCAGGCGAGACCGAAGATACCTTTATCGCGGATCTTGCCGTGGCTACCGGGGCCGGGCAGATCAAGACCGGCTCAGCCTCCCGTACCGACCGCATCGCCAAATACAACCAGCTGCTTCGTATTGAAGAAGAGCTGGGCCAGACCGGGGAGTACCTCGGCCTGGAAGCTGTCAACTTCGGCGATTAACTTTCCCTGGGGCAGGGGCGGCCCTGCTCCCAACCATTCAGGCCTGCGAGTCTGTATGCAGTACACGAGGAGTTTTTCTTTGCACAAGCTAGCCCTGGGCGCTATGGCGCCTCTTCTTCTTGCCATTGCTGTTTCAGCACAAACTACGACCGGCCAGTCGGCACAAAAGCCTGCTACAGTACCGCCGCTGCCAGGCTCAGGTAGCGGGGCTCGTCCGGGCCAACTTCCCCCGCCGGCTCATCCCATCACCGTCCCGCAGGCGCATGAGCTTATGCAGTTGACCGGCGTCGACCAGATCAAGCAACGCCTCGTGGATAATGTCACTGCGAACATTCAGCGATTTCCGCCGTTCGTACCTGAGGATGTAAAGCAGGACGTACGCACCAGTGTTGAAAAAGTAGATATTGATGGGCCTGCGGTTACCACCTACCAGAAGTACCTCTCTACTGAAGATGCAACCAAGGTGATCGAATTTTACAAGACGCCTGCGGGCAAAGACCTGCTCGCGGTCACCCCGGAGCTATCAAGTGAAATTCAGCAGAATGCGCTCAAGAGCGGCAGAGATGCATTTCAAGGTGCGATCCAGCGTCATCAGGCTGAGATTGAAGCCGCGCAAAAGACCTACCAGGCGCAGCACCCGGCACCCTCACTCGGCGGTCCCGGTGCGGGTTCGGACGCTCACGGAACTCAAGTTCCAGGCCCTGCACCTTCCGGCAGCGGCGGTTCCACTCCGAAGAAACCGCAGTAGATTCAATGCACTGATCGAAGCCGGCAGACAGCATTTCTGCCGGCTTTCCTTATGCCTTTACTTTCTATCTGGAGCCGCCATGTCCACAATCTCCGCCTATAAAAAGCCCTTGGTCCTTGCCATCCTCGATGGTTGGGGCATCCGTGCCGAGTCCGCTAATAACGCCATTGCCCTGGCTCGCAAGCCCGCTTACGACCGGCTTATGGCTGAATTTCCGCACACACTGCTGCGCGCCTCGGAACATTATGTCGGCTTGCCCGACGGGCAGATGGGCAACAGCGAGGTGGGCCACCTGAACATCGGTGCCGGGCGCATTGTTGAGATGGACATCACGCGCATCGATGCGCTGATTGCAAAAGATCAGCTTGCGCAGCAGCCTGTGATTGCCGCAGCCTTCGCGCATGCGCGGGAGCACGGGCGTGCTCTGCATTTGTTGGGGCTGCTATCAGACGGCGGGGTCCACGCGCATCAGGAGCACCTGTACGCACTGCTGCGCGCGGCCAAGACGGCAGGGTTGGAGCGGGTATATATCCATGCATTTCTTGACGGGCGCGATACGTTGCCCACCTCCGGCGCAGGGTATCTCCAGGCGCTCCTCGCAAAACTTGATGAGTATGGCATCGGCAAGTTGGCTACGGTTAGCGGCCGCTACTATGCGATGGACCGCGATATGCGCTGGGAGCGCGAGAAGAAAGCTACCGATGCCATGCTGGCCGGGGTTGCCGAAGGTGGTGCGTATGCCGATCCGGTAGCGCGTGTGCAGGAATGCTACGCCAACGGCATCACGGATGAGTTTGTTGTGCCGTTCGTGGTTACAGGTGCGGACGGTAAGCCGGTTGCAACGATCCAGTCGGGCGATGCCTGCCTTGTTCTGAACTATCGCGCGGATCGTGTGCGGCAGATCACGCGCATTCTTGCACGGAACAGCGGGCTCACAAAGGACGATGGCCGCGAGTTGCCGCAGATCGCCGAGCAGGATGCAGCCATCCCGCGGAATACTATCCCGAGTGACTTGTACTTCGCCACCATGACGCAGTATGACCGAAACTTCGCCGTGCCGCATGTGCTTGAGCCGCAATCCATGGACAACCTGCTGGCCAACCTGCTGGCACAGGCAAATCTGCGCAACCTGCGCATCGCGGAGACAGAAAAGTACGCGCATGTGACGTACTTCTTCAACGGCGGCATTGAAAAGGCGTTTCCCGGAGAAGACCGGCTCCTGGTGCCGTCGCAAAAAGTAGCGACCTATGATCTGGCGCCGGAGATGAGCGCGGCAGGAGTGGCGGATGCGGTCATCCAGGCGATTGATGACACGGCGTTCGACCTGGTGGTTGTCAATTTCGCCAATGCGGATATGGTGGCGCACTCCGGTCAGCTTGCGCCTACCATCCGTGGGGTAGAGACGGTCGATGCCGCGCTGGGGCGTATTCATGCGAGCCTGCGCGCGCGCGGCGGGTCCATGCTGATCACCGCCGACCACGGCAATGCCGAGCAGATGGTAGACCGGGTCTCCGGCGGTCCGCACACTTCACACACTACCAACCCGGTGCCGTTTGTGCTGGTGGATGAGCAAGCCAACCGCTACACATTGCGCGAAGGCGGCTCGCTGCGCGATCTTTCGCCGACGATTTTGGCGATGTTGAACCTGGAGAAACCGCGCGAGATGAGCGGAGAAGATTTGCGAGTGCTGCTCGGCTGATTCTCTATCGTTCTTCAGTGTTCTTAAAGCAGGTATTGCTTTGAATGGGTACGTGGGAAATTATTGTTGAGCGGGTGCGTAGGAAATGATTGCTTCTTCTGCGCCACCACACCCTGTGTCATCCTGAGCGCAGCGCAGCGGAGTCGAAGGACCTGCTTTGCTTCTGACTTTTGTGTAGCTGCCCGGAAGCAGCAGGTCCTTCGACTTCAGTTAGCGCTTGCGCGCCAACTTCCGCTCAGGATGACACGATTTGTTACTTTTTTTAAAAAAGCAAACACTTCCTATATACCGCTCAAGATGACACAAGTTGACGAAGCAGTTACTTCAGAACTGTTTTTCCTTATGCGGATACCAGGTGAGCGCGCCCCACACAGATGCATTCTGGTGCCGCCCGAAGCCTAGCACCAATGGCGCTGCCACCTTCTCATACTGCCCGGCCGCGTGTACTTCCACATCGTCGCTGATGCGCTTGACGAGGTCCAGCTTGAGCTGGTTTTGCGTGGTACCGCCCGGAATGTACGTACCCCCTGAGCCTCCGGGAACGAAGTCGTTCGGTATCACGGCAGGGATGAAGTCCTTGTCTGCCTTGACATTCCTGTAGGAAAGCTGGAGGTGCTCCTGCGGCGAAATATTGTAGGTGAGCCAGGCTTGTCCGCCCTTGGCATCACGCCCCACCGGGTCTGTAAACAGGAAGCCCTTGTTGGTGGTGCCCTGTTGCTGGATGCCTTCATAAAAGTAGAAGGTTCCAAGATCCCCGGGGTTTGCGACACCGAACGGCTTGGCACCGGTGCAGCGGCTGGTCACACAATCAGTGGAGACCCCTTCTACGCGGAAGTCGAGTTTGGGAGCACCTGGAAAGTGCGACAGGTAGATGCCGGGCCGTATGGCGGCGCGACGCGGTGCCGAGATGGGGTTTACATCGTCGTGCGAGAACGAGTCGAGATAGAGCGTGAGCAAGTCGCGCGCATGGGGCAGGCGATAAGTAAAGTCGAATCCGGTGAAGCGTGCGCCCGGGTCGGTGGGCCCGTCTTTTTTAGCCAAGCTGACATTGCTGAAGCTGGCGAAGGATCGTAGAAAACTCTTGATCGTGACCGGTTCATGGCCCAGGCCGCCCCAGATGACCGTACGTTGGAAACCCATTTCAAGGTTTTTTGTCGGGTGGATGCTGATTTTTTCCGAGTGGACCCAGGGATGATTCGGCTGGGTGTGGCCTTGCAGGGAGCCGACAAAGAAGTCATAGCGGAGAGGTCCCACGACGTGCCGCATCAGCGGCACATACATCGGCTCGATCCGGTTGATCTCGAAAGCGTAGATGTTGTCGGCGTTGTTGCTCCAGGAGAATGCGCCGCCCTGCCCGGGCCCAAGCCAGTGGTCGTTCTTGCCGAAGGAAACCTCATGCTTCAGGTAGTGGTACGAGAGGGTCGCCTCGATGAGGCGGAGATGGCTGATGCCGGCGATCGGACCCTGCGGGATCGTGGACTGGTGCAGCGCGGGGTTGTAGATGATGTTATCGAGATCCTGCGACAAAAAAGCCGCCAGTAGCGGCGAGTAGCCTGTTGCTGAAGGCGAGTGCTGAAACTCACCGCGCACATTGAACGTAAAACGCCCGGCCTCAACCCGGCCGCTTGCGCCGGAGACATTGTTCAAGCCGTCCTGGTAGGAGCGGCCATAGTCGTTGTAGATGGTTTGACCGAGATGATAGCTATCGTTCAGGACCGGATTTTTGATGTATAGAAAGCGCGAGTAGACCGTGTCCAGCTCAGCGTGTTCGCCGGTAAAACGCTGATCGTCGCCGACCTCTTTCAGAATGGCATGGTAGATGTCATAGGCTTCGCTATCGGCCTCATCCGCATCGTGCGCGGGTACCGGGCTGTCTTCAAGCAGGTGGAAGATGGAGAGCCGGGTCCAGGGCCGCAGGCCCAGAAACGCGGTGTCGAGATAGCCGAGCGCGTGCAGCCGGTCCAGGGCCGGGTACATCCAGTTGTCGATCGGCACGGAAACGGAACCCTGACCGTCGCGCTGCTCGACTGAGTAGGCTTGACGGTAGTTGCGCGGCAGGAACACATTGGGCAGGCGGTCCTGCGCCGGTGGAAGGGAAACGCTTGCCGGTGGCGGGGGGACTGGCGGCTCAGTCTGGGCAAGTGCGGCAGGAATGCCGCAAGCGGCCAGCAGACAGGTAGCTACAGCAAATCTCACTCTCACCTCGGGTACTACACAGACCAAAAAGGCCTGCTTGCATAGAACCAGACCTTGCCAAAGCCTAGAGCAAGGCCGGTGCGAACACAAGGGGAAGCCGTGTTACTGAAAAACAGCGTGTATGGAACCGGTACACACCTTCATTGTGTCAGCTCTCGCACGAGTTGCCGCTCCAGCTGCCGCTGCCAGACTTTGCTGAAAGCACCGCGCCGGCGCAGGGCCGCTTCAAGCCGGGCCAGCGGAGCCTCATCTTCGCCCGGCAACCCGGCAGGGAACGGCATTGCGTCAAGGTGACTGGGACCTCTCTCGGCGCGAGCACGCGCGGCGCATTCAAACGCCACACGGTAGGCAGCGAGCGGGTCTTGCCGGTCTACGGGGATGGATGGATAAAGAGGCGCAGGGAGGTGCGCCCCGGTTTCTACTGGCGACCTGGGTCTGGCCCGGTCAGATATCAGCAGCAGAGGCAGGCCATGCTGGGCCGCGTACACGCCTGCCTCTGCCCAGCTTTGCGGAAAAAGCAGCCGTGCGGCAGCCCGGCGTTGCCCGGCAGCTTCCGCTTTCTGCAGGCTTACCGAGCCGGGCAGCACAGCACACACAAGCGCGCCTATGCTGCTATGCTGGGTCGCGGCAGCGGCGCCCAGGGTATACGCCACGGCTGCCGCTTCCTCTTCCGGCAGCGGCAGCACGCCCGCAGTCTGGTCTCCATGTGACGCTTGCCCCAGCGCCGCGAGACCGCGCAGCACCCGGAAAGCCGCCGCTCCCTTTGGAGGCAGCAGCAGCATGTCTTCCAGCTTCAGGTTAGCGGCTACGCCGGCAGCAACCGCCATGGCTGCCTGCCCCTTGTCCCCAATGCCTGCATGCGCAAACGCCAGGGTGCAGCGCAGAATCTGGACATATAGATTTTGCAGCAGTTCATCGCGGACCCGTGCCGCAGCTTCCTTGCTCATACTTCCTCATAATGCATGCGCACCACACTTGGAGATGAGGACGCAAGCGGCAGTTTTCAACACAAGTGTGCATAAGGCTGTGCAAGAGCAGACTTTAACCTCAGCAGCTACAGGATTCATGCGGCTTTCACCTAAGTGCACCATGGATGCAGCAGCCTTCAAAAATACTTGAAACACCCTCAAGAGGAGTAATCGGCATTGATGGTGACGTACTCCCTTGTAAGGTCGGTGGTCCAGAAGCGGCAGCTCCCGGTCCCCAGGTGCAGGTCCACGGCAATCGTGAACCGCCGCTTCGTCATGGCAGCGTGTACCGCCGCTTCGTCAAAGCCGGGGGCACGACCGCCGTTTTCACATACCGGCAGGCCCTCAAGGGTGATATGGAACGTGTCGGGGTTGATCGCCACGCCGCTTGCACCGATTGAGGAAGCGAGCCGTCCCCAGTTTGGGTCCGCGCCGGCCCAGGCGGTCTTGACCAGCGGCGAGTGCGCGATTGCCTTGGCTACCTGCAATGCGTCGGCATCGCTCGGTGCGCCTGTAATTTCAAGGGTTACTACATGGGTTACACCCTCGCCGTCTTCGACAATAGCCAGCGCAAGCTCACGGCACAACTCATAGAGGGCGGTGCGGAAACCTTCATCGGCGTGCGATACCGGCACACCGCTTGCGCCGGAAGCAAGTAGCAGTACCGTGTCGTTGGTAGAAGTGTCACCATCGATCGAGATGCGATTGAAGCTGGTTTCCACACTGCTCTGAAGCATGGTTTGCAGCGCGACGGCTTCGATCCGCGCATCGGTGAAGAGGTAGACCAGCATGGTTGCATGTGGAGCGACAAGGCGCGGGTGGATCATCCCGGCACCCTTGCACGCGCCTGCGAGCCGCACGCTCTGCCCCGCGATTTCAACTGTCCGGTGCGCAACCTTGGGGCGTGTGTCCGTGGTGAGAATCGCACGTGCGAATGCGGAGAAAGCCTCCCCGCCAGGAGCGAGTGCGGCATAGGAGGCGGGTAGCGTGTGCAGGAGTTTGTCGACCGGCAGCGGCACGCCGATGATGCCGGTTGAGCAGGGAATGACTTCCGCGGGCTCGCAGCCGAACTGCTCTGCCGCGGCGCGGCAACTTTGCCGTGCCGCGAGCAGGCCCGCAGCGCCGGTAGCGCAGTTGGCATTGCCGCTGTTGACGACCACCGCGCGGACTGTGCCGCCGGTTGCCCGCAGGTGCTCGCGCCCGAGCGTAACGGGTGCCGCCGCTACACGGTTGCCCGTAAACATGGCTGCAGCCTGCGCAGGCATATCGGCCACCGCACAGGCCAGGTCCGGCTTGCCGCTTGGCTTGATGCCGGCACGCACGGCGGAAAAGCGGAAACCGCGCGGCACGGCTTCGTCCGGAAGCAACGGCAATGCAGGCAATTGAAGGGGCAAAGGGGGAAGTGCCATCGTCGCTCTACTGTATAGAACCCGGTGCGGATAGCAGCGGCTAAATCGTCTGCGACCATAAGAGCATGCAAGATGCTGTAGAGGATGCGGAGGTACGCGGGAGCTTTCTCTCCATGCGCAACGTGACGGTAGCGCGCGGCGATACGCTTGCTTTGCACGGCATATCACTCGACATTGCGCTGGGCGAGCACATCGCGTTGCTGGGGCCGAACGGCTGCGGCAAGTCCACACTCATCAAAACGCTTACGCGCGAACTGTACCCGATGGTGCCGCAGGCGGGTGAGCCGTCCATGCGCTGCACTCTGCTGGGCCGCGAGCGATGGGATCTTTCGCAACTGCGCTCTTCGTTCGGTGTTGTAGGCGCGGAGCTGCCCGGCGAGCGTACCCCGGTGACCTGCGGGCTTGATGTGGTCATTGCGGGCTTCTTCGGTGCGTCGGCGCTTTGGCCCAACCATGTGGTTACCTCGGCCATGCGGCAGGAGGCCTCCGAGGCGCTGGAGCAGATGCGGGCGACACACTTAGCCGCCAAGCCGGTGGGCGCGATGTCTGCCGGGGAGCAACGACGGGTCATGATCGCGCGGGCGCTGGTACACCGGCCCCGCATGCTGCTGCTCGATGAACCGTCAAACGCGCTTGATCTGTCGGCGCAAAGGGAGCTTCGGCTGGCGTTGCGTGCCGTGGCACAGGCCGGTACGGGGCTGGTGCTGGTCACGCATCAACTGGCAGACATTATCCCGGAGATTAATCGCGTGGTACTGATGCGCGAAGGTCGCATTACGGCCGACGGGCTGCGCCGCGAGTTGCTGACGGAGCCGGTGCTCAGTGAGCTTTTCGCCGTGCCGGTCACTCTGCGCGAGCGCGACGGCTTTCTGCATGCCTGGTGAGCAAGCTCTGTTTCCACAATGCCAAAACGCTCGATTTGCATACCGCTTGACGTCCAAACGCCGCCGTCATACTCTGTCTTTACACAAGAAAGGAGGGCGATCCTATTGAAAAGTTCAGACTGTAGTTTATGCATTAACGCTACGTGTGAGGTGACTGAGGCTTAGGGCTCCTTCCAGCTCTAGACCTGGCGTACAGAACGAGAACGCAGAGGCCCATCTCAAGAGTCGGCAGCGCAGTATTGGGTATGCGCAGCCTGTTTGGCTCGAAGGATGCCTCAAGTCAATCTCAACAGTGCACCGGCAAAAGGCCCACTCGAAAGAGTGGGCCTTTTGTTTTATGCACCATTTGAAAAAGCCTGCCCCATGTTTTTGCCGGTTTTATAATGACTTTATGGAACCGCTCGTTATCGCAGGTAAAGCTTTTCAGTCGCGGCTCATCGTAGGCACAGGCAAGTACAAGGATGGTGCCGAGACTCGCGCGGCCATTGAAGCATCGGGGGCAGAGATTGTCACCGTGGCCGTGCGCCGCGTGAACCTTGACCGCTCGCGCGAGTCGCTGCTGGACTTTATCGACCCGCAACGCTATTTCCTCCTGCCGAACACTGCCGGTTGCTACACCGCGGATGAAGCCATCCGTGCCGCTCGCCTGGGCCGCGAGGTCGGCTTGTCGAGCTGGGTCAAAATTGAAGTCATAGGCGATCAAGCGACGCTCTACCCCGATGTGCAGGCCACGCTTGAAGCCACGCGGGTGCTGGTCAAGGAAGGCTTTACTGTTCTGCCGTATACCACGGATGACATTGTGTTTGCGCGCCGTCTGATCGATGCCGGAGCGGCGGCGGTGATGCCTTTGGGTGCGCCCATCGGGTCAGGCCTGGGTATCTCGAATCAGGATAATTTCCGAATTCTGCGCGAGCTGATCCATGAAGTGCCTTTGATCATTGATGCCGGCCTGGGTACGGCATCGGACGCGGCGCTAGCCATGGAGCTTGGTGCCGATGCAATCCTGCTGAACTCCTGCCTGGCCGCGGCGCAAAAGCCGGTGCTGATGGCCGAAGCCATGCAGCATGCCGTGCTTGCGGGGCGGCAAGCCTACCTGGCTGGACGCATGCCACGCAAGCTGTACGCAACTGCCTCGTCGCCGCTTGAAGGGGTGTCACGCTAGAAGCGGTTCGCTTCACGCTACACTCACAAATATGCGTGTCTTCGGAATCGATTGCGGCACGGAGTGGACCGGCTACGGCGTAGTCGAGGTAGAGGAAACGCCGCGCGGCTCGCGGCTACGGCCGGTTTGCGCGGGTGCCATACGGCTTTCCAAGAAAGAAACTCTCTCCGTCCGGCTGGCTTCTGTGTACCGCGAGCTGACTACGCTGCTGGCGGAACACCAGCCGGACGCGGTCTCCGTGGAAGCTGTATTCCATTCCGTAAATGCCCAGTCCGCGCTCAAGCTGGGCCATGTGCGCGGCGTGGCACTGCTGGCAGCCGCCGGGTTTTCACTGCCGGTGTTTGAGTACGCTCCGCTCAAGATCAAGTCCACCGTGGTGGGCTACGGATTGGCCGGCAAGGAGCAGGTGCAGTACATGGTGGCCCGCTTGCTGGAACTGGAGCATGTGCCGGAGCCGGCCGATGCGGCGGATGCACTGGCCATTGCGATTTGCCACATCCATCACGCTCAGACGGAAGCGCGGCAGGCAGCTCCACCCTCTGCAATGCCGCAAGCAAAGCCGCGTTCTGCACAAGAGGTACGCCGTTGACCCTTCGGAATCTTGCTTGGCTGCCTCTCCTACTCTTTTGTGATCATGGCTTTGCGCAAACCGCAACCGTTACATTCACCTTTGATAACCCGGCCCTGGTGCCGCCCCATTACAGCATTGCTATGCACGAGGACGGCAGCGCCGAGTACTCCCAGCCGGCTACTGAGGGCACAGCGCTCCTGACGCGCTCCATGCGGGTAAATGACGGGATACGCAAACAAGTATTTGCCATGGCGCGGAAAAACCACTTTACCAAGCCGTGCGATAGGAAGCAGAAGACCGCTTTTACCGGTACCAAGATACTGGCCTATGCGGGTCCTGACGGCGCGGGAAGCTGCACGTTCAACTACTCCGGCGATGGGCAGATTGAGGCAGCGGCAGGGCAGCTGATCGCAGTGGCGAACACGCTTGACGAGGGACGCAAGCTCGAATCCCTGCTGGTGCATGACAAGCTCGGCCTGGATGCGGAGATGGAAATCCTGGCCGGGGAGCAGGCGGACGGGCGTGCGCTGGACCTTGAAAATATCGCCCCGGTGCTGCGCGCCATCAGCAGTGACGAGGAAGTACTCAACCGGCCGCGGCTGCGTGCTGAGGCACTGTTGAAAGGGCAAGCGGGGCACTGATCCGTCTTTGTACACCGCATGGAACCGCGAGAGCCCGGCAGTCTGGCGTGTGCATCGAATGTGGTGATACAACACAGGGGTGGCATGTGTCTTAGCTCCTAAAGAGCGTCGCTGCCGGAGGCACATCCATGCTCATTACTTCTACTCAAACAGCAATACTATTTACAAGCGTTACAGCTCTCTGCGTGCCGGGCATAGTCCGGGCGCAGGACGAGCAGGCGTCCCCCGGAGAGTCTCCCCAGGCATCCACTCAGCCGGTCCCGGCGCAAGGGTCTCAGACGCAGGGATCTCAGGTACAGGGCTCTCAGGCCCAGCAGCCTCCGGCACAAACCTCTGCATTGCCGGCGCGCATCAGCGATGCGGAAGGTTCTGTCCGCGTGACGCAACCCGGGCACGGTGCACAGGCAAGCTCAACCTCGTCCGGAGACCAGCCGTCAAAACCGGCGCAGCGCAACACTCCGCTGCTCGCAGGGATGCAGCTGGAAACAGGCGGTGACGGCCGCGCAGAAATCGAGTTCAGCGACGGGAGCCTGGCCCGGCTGACCCCGAACTCAAAGATTGCCGTGGTCACCTTGCAAAACGGCGGTGAGCTGCTGCGTGCCTTGAAGGGACTCAGCTACTACGAGCTGCCGGATGGGGGCGCGGGGGCGTTGCTGGTGCAGGTAGGACCCGACCAGGTGCGGCTAGCGCAGGGAAGCCTGCTTCGATTGGACCTTGACAATACTCCGTTTGAGGCGGCACTCCTGCGAGGCTCTGCGCACTTTAACAACGCAGGTTCCGACATCGGTTTTGAGGCTAAAGAAGGAGAGACCGCGACCATTGACCCCGCAGCAGCCAGTGCCTACGACATCCGCCAGGATGTAGCGGAGAACTCCTGGGACCAATGGAACACGGACCGTGATGGAGCCTTGTCGCAGCTTGCCGAGAATGAAACCAACGCACGTGTCGGGAACGGTTCGGCAGACTCGCCCGCATGGAACGACCTGGACTACTACGGCACCTGGTACGACGTGCCGGGCGCGGGCATGGCCTGGGCTCCGGACGGCGTGGATGCGAGCTTTGACCCTTACGGGTCGGGGAGCTTCAGTTCTTTTGCGGGTGTTGGCCCCACCTGGGTTTCGGGTTATCCATGGGGCTGGTTGCCGTACCACTGCGGAGGGTGGAACCATTTCCAGAGCTTCGGCTGGATGTGGCAGCCGGGCAGCGGCTGCGGCGGGTTTGGAGGCGCAGGCTGGTACCCGTACACGGGGGTTCACAATGGGCCGCCGGGGTACCGCATCCCTGCTGCCGGGGTGCGACGCGGTAACCGGCAAGGGCCGGTACCGTTGCCGCGTTCGACTCCGTTGGCGAACACCGCGTACGGCTTTCGCCGGCCCGGCGGGGAGCGGCCTGTTCCGCGCGCGTTTCGGATAGATTCGGCATCTTCAAATAGCGGAGGAGACCCCATACTGGCGCCGGTACTGCCGGTATTCAACGCGGGTGGCTCGTTCAACCGCAGACCGATCGGCGGCGGCACATATACCGGCGGCTTGGAGCAACGGCAGAGCTACGCGAGCCGCGTTATCACACCCGGCTCCAACGTCATCACACCGGCCCCCGGTGCGTTGCCTGCACCTGGAAACGCCGTGCTGCCGCCACCGGCGGTGCATTCCCTACCTGCACCCATACGTATCGCTCCGCCGCCAACCGCGATCCGGGTGGCACCTGCGCCGGTACCAGCCGCACCGCATATTGCCGCGCCCCCGGCGACAGTAACGGTGCCGCACGGGCATTAGGGTCACAGCAGCCGGAACAAGGCAGCCAGGGCTGGAGGAGATAGCTCCTCAGCCCTGGCTGCCGGACTGAGGCCGCTTTCCGCAAGTACATGCACAATCTCGCTGCCCGCAACACCTGCGGCGCGCAGATTATTGCTCAGTGTCTTACGTTTCTGGGCAAAGCACATCTTCAGAAAGCGTAAAAACGGCTCACGTTCTACTCCGAGCTCCTCCCAGCGCGGCGCGAACTCCAGCCGCACTACCGCGGAGTGGACAGCAGGCGGCGGAGCAAACGCAGACGGCGGCAAGGTAAACAGCAGTTCCGCACGTGTGTACATCGCGCACAACACTGTGAGGAGGCCGTAGTCGCCGGTACCCGGCACCGCGACAATGCGCTCCGCGACTTCGCGCTGCACCAGCAGCACCGCGCGGGAAATCGCCTGCTCATGCGTAAACAGGTGTTGCAGGATGGGCGAAGTGATGTAGTACGGCAGATTGCCTGCTATCGCCAAGGAACGCCCCGGAACAGTTACCAATGCTGAGATGTCTACATCCAGAACATCCGCTTCAAGAATCTCGACATGCGGCACATCGCGGTAGCGGGTGCGCAGTGTCGCTGCCAGCGTCGAATCCAACTCAATGGCTACCAGCCGCGCCGCGCGAGCAGCCAGCAGTTCTGTAATGGCCGCTCCTCCGGGGCCGATCTCGATGACCGTACCGGCTCCGGCAGGCCCGAGCGCCTCCGCAATCAGCCGCTGCGCGCGCGTATCCACCAGAAAGTTCTGGCCCAGTCTGGATCGTTCCCTTGGTCTCATGCAGTGCGGCGGCCCCTCGTCCATTTAGACTAAGCCTTTGCCTCTGCTCATAAAAGCAAGGCGCGCGAGGGCTGGGCACCATGCATATTGCATTTGCGGCGTCAGAGTGTGTTCCGTTCATCAAAACCGGCGGGCTTGCCGACGTCATCGGCGCGCTGCCCGCGGAGCTGGTGAGGCAAGGCCATTCTGTAACGGTGTACCTGCCGCTGTTCCGTTCCGTTGCGGCGCAGCTGCCCAAGCGGCGTGTGCTTATCGACAGCCTTACCATCCCGTTCCCTCAGTACAGCCGCTTTGTTTCTGTTGTGGACGGCGGCACGCGCGACGGCGTGCGCTTCGTCTTCATCGACTGCCCGGAGATGTTTGATCGGGAAGCCTTGTACGGCACCGCTGCGGGCGACTACCCGGACAACTGGGAGCGTTTCGGCCTGTTTAGCCGCGCCGTGCTGGAAGCGAGCAAGCAGCTTGGCGTACCGGACATCTTCCACGCACATGATTGGCAGGCGGCCATGCTGCCCGTGTTCCTGCGGACGATCTACGCGCAGGACCCCATGCTGACCAGCGCAGGCACAGTGTTTACAATCCACAATGCAGGCTACCAGGGTTGGTTCCCACCGCAAACGACAGAGTGGCTGATGCTGCCCTGGGACGTGTACCGCATGGATCGGCTGGAACACTATGACACTTTCAACTTCCTGAAGGGCGGCATAGTCTATGCGGATGCGCTGACCACGGTAAGCCGCAAGTATGCCGAGGAAATCCAGACACCCGAATTCGGCTACTCGCTTGAAGGCACGCTGCAGCGGCGCGCCGCGGATCTCCACGGCATCCTGAACGGCGTGGACTACGAACAGTGGGACCCTACGCATGATCGCTACATCGCGGCGCACTACGGCGCAGAGAATCCGGCAGGCAAAGCCGAGTGCCGCCGCGACCTGCTTCACGCCTTTGCCGCGCCCGACTTGTCGTCCACAACTCCTGTGCTGGGCATCGTATCGCGCTTTGCAACACAGAAAGGTTTCGACCTGCTGGCGCAGATTGCCGAGCAGCTTGCGGAGCGGGAGCTGTTCCTGGTCGCGCTGGGCACGGGTGAGCCGTACTACGAGAACCTGCTTCGCTCACTGGCTGAGCGTTTTCCGCATCGCTTTGCCGTGCGCGTGCAGTATGACAACACGCTGGCCCACAAGATTGAGGCCGGAGCCGATATGTTCCTCATGCCGTCACGCTATGAGCCGTGCGGGCTGAACCAGATTTACAGTTTGCGTTACGGCACAGTGCCCGTGGTACGCGCTACCGGCGGCCTTGACGATACCGTGCAGGAAGCACCTGTACTGGGCGAGGGCACGGGCTTCAAATTTCACGACTACGCCGCGCAGGATTTTCTAGCTGCCATTGACCGCGCCCTGAGCTGCTTTGCCGATGGGAAGCAGTGGCCGGCACTGATGCAAAACGGCATGGGCAAGGACTATAGCTGGAAACGACCTGCCGAAGAGTATGCCGGGTTGTATGAGACTGTGGCACGCAACCGGTCATAGTGAAAGTTCCAGGGGAGAAGTTCTAGCGGTAGAACTTGACCGCATCCCAGCTGCTGCTGAACGGCTGGTACCGGTCGCGGCAAACATAGATATAACGTTGCTCCCATGGCATCTGGTACTTGTAGGTCTGACGGTCGGCCACGGTACAGCTTCGATAGACGCGCAACATCGCGGACGGAGAAGCATCGGTGACCACGATCATCTCCTGGCCGGAGTCATTACCGGGGCCCCACAGCCAGAAGTTCTGATGGCCGCTGATCGCTTCAGGCAGCCCTAGCGGTTTACCGAGAACATTGATCGCACTTGCCTGCCCGTAGTTGCTGGTGATGATGCCGGTTTGCCGCTGCTCCGCGAGCGGCAGCCCATGGTAGGTGCGGCTTACGTCTTGCACCAGGGGCTGCCAATCCAGGTGGTCCGCAAAGAACTCCGGCAGCGGCGTCGGCGTATGTTGCTCACTTTCCGTAAGCTCGAAATGCATGAAATGACTGTAGAAGACGAAGTTCGCCGGCGAAAGAACGGGAACAGCGAACGGAGCCGAGAACAGGACGAACACTGTCATCAGAGTGACATAGGCGGTGACAACTCGGCCGCGCATCCTGGAAGCGTCGGCCCACTCTGTCCAGAACACGGCTCCGGCAGCGAAAAGGAGCGGGTAGACGGGCGCAAGGTAGTATTCCTTGGCATGCAGTGCCATCATGATCGCCAGAAAGAACAGGTATAGAAGCCCGGCAGCGCGCCAGGGACGGCCTGTGCGCCCCACAAGCAGCCACAGCAAGCCCGGCAGCCATACCAGCAAGTGCAAAGGCGACAGCATAAGCACCTGCTGCAGCAGGAACTGCAACGGCGGCAGCAGCACGTCCTTATCGCTGTGCTGCACATCCTTCAGCCACTCCCAGGTAGGAAAGCCGTGTGCCGCCTGCCACCAGAGATTGGGCAGCGAAAGCAGCAGAGTAAGCCCGACGGCAAGAAGGAAGCCGCGTGTACGCAGCAGGCTGCGCGCCGGGGACACTAAGAGCGCTAGCAGAAGGGCAGCGATGAAGAACAGAACGGATGCCTTGTTTTCAAATGCCAGCCCGGCACTGAGACCCAGCAGCACCCACCACCTTGTAGCACTCGGTACTGCGATTAGCCGGAGCAGGGCCAGCATGGCAGCCATCCAGAACACGGGGTCCCACGCGTTCATGGAAACGAAGCTTTGCGTAGCCAGTAAAACAGGTGCGGGCAGCACCGCCAACATCGCCAGCGCGGCAGCCCTGCGCGTACCTCCGAGCGTAGTTGCGAGCAAGCCGGTGAGCACCACGGTCAACGAGCCGGCCAGCGCGGGCAGCAGCCGGAAGGCTATGAGATTTGTGTGGCCGAACAGCAGGTTTGCCAGGAGAGCCTGAAGCGCGACCAGCGGAGGATGATCGACATACCCGGCAGCCAGGTGGTTTCCGCACACAATGTAGTAAAGCTCGTCGCGGTAGATGCCGTAGCCGGCATGGATTGACAGCGAGTTGATGCCGAGTTGCAGCAAGAATCGAACTACCCCAAAGAGCACGAGCAGAGGAATCAACGTGTCAGGTCGCCGGCGTTCGGGTTGGCGTTCCGGCGCTCGGGGATAGGCTAACGATTGAAGTTGTGTGCTCATGCCTGCTTCATTCTTAGACAAGGGTAACGGCAAAAATGCGATTTGCGCCGCTGCTCTTCAGCCTAGCTTGTCAAAAAGATGCATATGGAACCTCAAGCGTTTGGCAAGACTGGAAGAAGCACATTGCTGTCCTGTACAGGAAACTTTTTCGGCATGGAATCCGTAGCACCCTGCGGCTCTTTGATTTCAGCCTGAAAATGCGCATGGATGCGCTCCGCGGTTTTACGAGGCACAACCGCAGTGAGCGCCTCAACACCGGCTGCTCCTACCGAGCGAACACTACCGAAGTGCTCCACCAAACGGATGCGGGTGCGCGCGCCTACACCCTCAATCTCCAGCAGCTCGGAGTCACGGTCGCGCATTTCGCGCCGCTTGCGATGGTAGGAAATGGCAAAACGGTGTGACTCGTCACGAATACGCTGCACCAGGTGCAGTACCGGTGAGCGCCGCTCCAGCACGATCGGGTCCGCATCGGAGTCACCTCCGTTACCATGCACGTAGATCAGCTCTTCGCGCTTGGCAAGGGATGCAAGCGGCTGCGTGGTCAAGCCGATCTCTTCGAGCGCAGCCGCCGCCGCATGCAGCTGCCCAAGGCCACCGTCTACCAGGATGAGGCTGGGCATGGGTTTATTTTCCTCCAGCAAGCGCTTATAGCGGCGTTGAATCACCTCTCGCATGGAGGCGAAGTCATCGACGCCGGTGACGGTCTTGATCTGGAACTTACGATAATCGGACTTCTTCATGCCGCCGGTTTCCCACACCACCATGCTGGCTACAGTCTCCGACCCTTGAATGTGGGAGATGTCGAAGCACTCGATGCGCGTGGGTGTTTCAGGCAGCATCAGGGCGTCTTCGAGTGCTTCGGCAATAGCACGTTCGCTGGGCTTGAGCACGCGGAAGCGTTGATCATAACTCTGCTTGGCATTGGTTCCCGCCAGGTCGAGCATGGAACGCTTTTCGCCCCGTTGCGGCACCTCAATGCAGACCTTGCGCCCGCGTTTCGAGAGCGCGAAGGCAAGCAGATCGCGGTCGCTGAAATCTACCGGTGTGTAGATAGCGGCAGGCACGTAGGGCTGGTCAAGGTAGAGCTGTTTGAGCAGGGAAGCGAAGAAAGCACCGGCGTCAAACGTTTTTACGGGGTCTGTGACAAGGACAGTTTCTTCCTCCTCTTTCATTTCGTCCCGTATTTCAAGATCCGGTATGTCTTCCCAAAAGAATTCGCGGCGGTCCACAATCTTGCCGTTGCGCACGTGGAACAGGTTGACAGCCAGCATGCCTTGCTCGTAGTGGTAGCCGAACAAATCCGCATCGTCCTCACCGGTGGTAGCCATGCGCTGCTTCTCGCGCAGCTGATCCACGGTGGTCAGCAGATCGCGGTACTTGGCGGCTAATTCGTACAGCTCGGCTTCCGCGGCGGCCTGCATGCGATTTTCGATCTGCTTGCCCAGCTCAGCGCCGCGGCCTTCAAGGAACATCTGCGCGTCGTGCACGCTTTCACCGTAAGCCTCGGGCGTGGTCAGGTCCTGCACGCAGGGCCCCAGGCAGCGCTTGATGTAGTACTGCAGGCAGGGCCGTGGGTGGTAGCGGCTCAGGTCAACCTTGCACGAGGGCAGCAGGAACGAGCGGTGCAGCAGTTCTGCAATGCGGTAGGCCAGGTTGCCGGGGAAGTACGGGCCGTAGTAAGCACCCTTGTCCTTGCGCAGGCGGCGTGTGACAAAGACCTTGGGGAAGCGGTCACCCATGGTGAGCTTGACGTAGGGGTAGGTCTTATCGTCGCGCAGCAGGATATTGAAGCGCGGTTTTTTCTGCTTGATGAGGTTGTTTTCAAGCGCGAGCGCCTCGCCCTCATTGTCGACCAGAATGTAGTCGATATCGACGGCTTCCCGCATCAGCGAGCCGGTCTTGGCATGCGCCTGCGAGGCCGCCAGCAGGTAGGAGCGCGTCCGTGAACGCAGGTTCTTGGCCTTGCCGACGTAAATGACAGTCCCATCCGCGTCCTTGTACAGGTACACACCCGGACGGGTCGGTATGGTCCTGATTTTTTCCTGGAGATCCATGGTGTCTTCTCTATGGTAACCGGGCGGTACCTTCGCCCGCACCGGCTGGAACCTTGAGGGTTCGGTAAACCTTTGCAGGGAAATTCATGCCGGTATGAAGCTGTCGCAAACCCGCGTCGCGCCGCATTTCAAAAAAAGGCACTCTTTGGCCTCTCCCATGCATCACAGCTCTTTGGCAGACACCCAACGCCAAACGATACTAGAGGTGAAAACACCGATGCTGAAACCTTTTCTCCAGCTTTTTCCTCAGCCCAGAACCCTCGGCTGCTCCTTGCTTGCCCTTACGCTCCTGACCGGCTGCACCACAAAGAAGTCCGTGCGCAACCAGACCACACCCGTGATCAACGGGACCAATGAGCTGGAAGACAAGACCTCCGCCAACAACCGCGCGCTCGGTGACCTGGACAAGCGCACCGGCATTGGCGTGAACGGGGCATTGAGTTCGGCGAACAACGCGCAACAGTCGGCTACCGCGGCGAATTCCGCAGCCGGTACGGCGCAGGGGAATGCGCAGGATGCGGTACACCGGGCTGACACCCTGAGCAGCGTAGTGGCCAATCTGGACACCTACAAACAGGTGGGCGATGTATCCGTCAACTTCGCTTTCAACAAGGCCGACCTGAACTCGCAGGCAAAGGCGCAGCTTGACGGGCTTGGAGCGCAACTGGCTGCTCAACACTCGTACTTGCTGTCGCTTACCGGCGGTACCGATTCCGTAGGCGGAGCGGCGTACAACTACGAGTTGAGCGACAAGCGTGCGCAAGCTGTGGTGCAGTATCTGGCGGCCCAGTATGGTGTACCGGCACACCGCTTCTACCTGATAGGGTTAGGCAAGGATAAGGCTGTTGCCAGCAACAATACTGCTTCCGGACGTGCACAGAATCGCCGTGTTGAGGTGCAGCTGCTGACGAATCAGCAGGTATCAGGTGTCGGTGCAGGCGCGGCTCCCACTGCAGGTACGACGGCCCAACCTCAGCCATAAGCTCCCTCCCCCAGAGCGAGGCGCAGGTGTCTTTTATAGGGGCATCTGCGCAACATGCTCTTTACGTACATCCGCAGCAGTAAATAGGCTCAGAAACGGGCTACCATTTAAGGCCGCTTCCACCGCTAACCGGCCCGCAGCTTCAGTACGCTCTACCAAACAGGCGGCTCCTACTACCTGCATGCCCGCTTCGCTCGCGGCCGCAATAGCTTCAATCGTGGAAGCACCCGTAGTACACACATCGTCCACAACGACAATTTTGGCTCCCGGCTCACAAAAGCCCTCGATGCGTCGGCGTGTACCGTGCGCTTTCTCACCCTTGCGGACCAGAAAGCCATGTACCAAAGGCCGGCTGGATTGCTCGTGCGCGCGCTGTGCGCTGGCGATGGCAATCGCACTCACTACGGGGTCGGCACCCATGGTTAGCCCGCCCACAGCAGTGGGGTGCAGCTTATGAGTTGCAAATAGATCGAGCAGCGCCAAGCCGGTGAGACGGGCTCCTTCGGCATGGAGCGTAGTTACACGACAGTCGATGTAGTAATCGCTGGCGGCACCGGAAGAGAGTTTGAAGCTGCCGAGGCGGAAGGAGTGGATGGCAAGCAGGTGCAGCAGGGCGTGTGCGGTCGGGTTTTGAGGAGGGATCAATTCAAATCTCCGGTAACAATTGGGGAGGGGTAACAGTCCCTTCGATTCTGCTCCGCTCAGAGGGTACGTGCAAAGCATTACCTCTTCTAATTCCTTCAGAAATTGTGTCATCCTGAGCGAAGTCGAAGGACCTGCTTTTCTCTGGGGTGATGCGAAGTTCCAAGGCAAAATCAGGTCCTTCAACTTCGCTCAGGATGACACCGAGTATTGATTTGCAACTTTGCACACACTCAGGATGACTAGGGATATTATTATCCAATTTCGTATACACCCGCTCAGGGTGACACCTGTTTGGTATGGCGCACAGGCTAGTGGGCGATCCGGTCCAGATGCCGGAAGCCTCCGGTCTGCACAAGAATGCCGGCAAACAGGGTGAAATTGTAGGCTGAATGCACAATCGTGCTGCTGGCCAATGAGTTGAGCCGCAACCGCACAGCGCAGAGCACCAGTGAAACCAGGCCGATGAGCAGCACCGGAGCCCAGGCATGCGAGACCTGCTGCCCATGCAACAGCGCAAACGGCACACTGGTTAGCAATGCTGATGCAGGCATGCCGAGCCAGACCACGGCGCGCGGCGATAGGTCGCCCTTGAGTGATAGCCAGCGGAACGCATTGAGAAACGCAGGCAACAGGAAGCCGCGGAAAAACATTTCCTCAAACAGCGGCGCGCCGGTGATGCCGAAGATGAACATCATCCATGCGCCCGAGGGTGAGCGGATCAAATCAGCCAGAATCGGCGGGTCCTTGGGCATGGGCAGATACGTACCCAGCAGCGCAATGCCGAAACCGCAGCCCAGGCCCACTAGCAGCAGGCGACCCAGGTGGCTACCCGCTTGCGCGGCGTTCCAATGCAACCCGGAGGCAAAGCTTCGGTGCCAGATGGCACGGAACAAGGGAACGGCTGCGCACAGTACCAGCGCATAACCGAAAGCTTCGGTTGCGACCAGCCAGCGAGCGTCCCCCTGCATCAGCGCGGCATAGGTTTGCATGGAATGTCGCCCGAACACGCGAAAATAGCGCATAGTGGCCAGCGAGGCAAACTGGCTGCCGAGCAGCAGGATTGCAGATAAGATGAAAAGGATCAGCAAGTGACCCATGTTTGGTCCCAGCGCGATGATGCCCGGTTCTAGGCTCGCTTCTGATACCGGTAGCTCATGCTCCGGCAAAGCTGGTTCCATTGTGCTCACTGCACTGTCTCCTCTAACGTAGCGGACGGCTTGGACTTACGCGGTCTGACCGCTTTTGCCGGTTTGACGGACTTGACCGGTTCAGTTTCTTCAACCGACTTCGTAGCTTTGCCGGTTTTCAATGCGCGTGCCGGAGGAGCCACTTCGATAACTTCTTCCATCGTGACATACGGCTTTAAAAATCCGCCGGTGTGCGAAGCAGGGACGGCGGCAACCTGCGCCGGGGTGCCTTCCGCGATGATGCGTCCGCCGCCCTCGCCGCCTTCGGGGCCCATGTCCACGATCCAGTCCGCATTGCGGATCACGTCAAGATTGTGCTCAATAATCAGGATCGTATTTCCCAGGTCGGTGAGCTTATGCAGCACCTCAAGCAGCTTTCGTACATCGTCAAAGTGCAGGCCGGTGGTGGGCTCGTCAAGCAGGTACAGGGTGCGTCCGGTTTGACGCTTTGACAGCTCGCGCGCCAGCTTCATCCGCTGTGCTTCGCCGCCTGAAAGCGTAGTAGCAGCCTGCCCCAGGTGAATGTAGCCCAAACCCACATCCACCAGGGTTTGCAGCTTGTTGCGCACTTGCGGAATGTCCGCCAGTACCGGCAGCGCGTCGGCTATTGAGAGCTCCAGCAGGTCGGCGATGGAGTAGCCGTTGAACTTGACCCCCATTGTTTCCTGGTTGTAACGGCGGCCGTTGCAGATGTCGCATAGTACGTAGACATCGGGCAGGAAGTTCATCTCGACACGCTTTTGCCCGTCACCCTGGCAGGCTTCGCAACGCCCTCCGGAGACGTTGAACGAGAAGCGGCCCGGCTTGTAGCCGCGCTCGCGCGACTCCGGCAGCATGGCAAACAGGTCGCGCATGGCGGCGAAGACGCCGGTGTACGTGGCGGGGTTCGAGCGCGGCGTGCGGCCGATAGGCGACTGGTCGATGCGCACAGCCTTGTCGATCTGCTCGAAGCCCTTGATGCGCGTGTGCTTACCGGGCTCCTCGCGCGAGCCGTACAGCTCACGAGCCAGCGCGCGGTACAGCGTGTCATTGACCAGCGTGCTTTTGCCTGAGCCGGAAACGCCGGTGATGACCGACATCACGCCGAGCGGGATTTTTGCGGTCACGTTGAGCAGGTTGTGCGATTTCGCGCCTTCCACCGTGATCCAGTTGCCGGTAAGCGGGCGCGGCGCCTCACGGTGCATGATGGGCGTTTGGCCCGACAGGTAGCGCCCGGTCAGCGAGTCCGGCGCGGCCATGATGTCGGCGGGCTTGCCCTCGGCCACCACGTAGCCGCCCAGTTTGCCTGCGCCGGGGCCCAGGTCCAATACGTAGTCGGCATGGCGGATGGTGTCTTCATCATGCTCGACCACCAGTACGGTATTGCCCAGGTCGCGCAGGCTTTCCAGCGCCGCAATCAGGCGCATATTGTCGCGCTGGTGCAAGCCTATGGATGGCTCGTCGAGCACGTACAGCACCCCACGCAGCCTGGACCCGATCTGCGTAGCAAGCCGGATGCGCTGGCCTTCGCCACCGGAAAGTGTGGCCGCGCTGCGATTCAGCGAAAGATAGGAAAGTCCGACCTCGTTCAGGAACTCAAGCCGTTCGACGACTTCACGCCGCAACCGCTCTGCGATCAGGGAGTCGCGGGTTGAGAATGTCAGCGCGCGCGCGGCATCAAGGGCCCGCGCCAGCGGCATTTCCGTGTACTCCGAGATAGATAGCTCGCCCACCTTGACCGCGAGCGACTCGGGCCGGAGCCGACGTCCCTTGCACGCGGGGCAGTCTGTGGGTGTCATGTAGCTCAGCATCTGCTCGCGGTAGCTTTCAGAGCGCGATTCCTTGAGTGAGTCGCGCAGCCAGGCGAAGATGCCGTGGAAGCCGGTGCGCGGGCCTTCCGCTTTGTCCGGCCCCAGCAGCAGGATTTCCTGGTGTTTGGCGGGCAGTTGCTCAAAGGGTTGTTTCAGGTCGATCTTGTAGCGTGCGGCAGCCAGCGCAATCAGCTTGAGCAGATATTGCGACCCGGAGCCGGGCCCCAGCGCGCCATCAAGCAATGGCTTGCTCCAGTCGGTGATGACCTTGGCCGCGTCGAAATCGTAGATGGAGCCGAGCCCGTTGCAGGTGGGGCAAGCGCCGTAAGTGCTGTTGAAGGAGAACGAGCGCGGTTCGAGCTTCGGCACGTCGAGCCCGCAGTTGGGGCATGACATGGAAGAGGAATAAAGCTGCTCTGCCGGAGCTTCGCCGCTGCCCGTGGCATGTACCTGGACAACTACCAGCCCGTTGCTCATCTGCAGTGCCTTGCCGATAGAACCTTCAATCCGCTTGCGATCCATGTCGGGCTTCAGTACCAGTCGATCCACCACGGCTTCAATGGTGTGGTTTTTGCGCCGTTCCAGCGCGACGGGCTCAGCCAGGTCGCGCAACTCACCATCAATGCGCGCGCGAAAGCCTTGTGAATCGAGCGAGTCCAGCAGCTCTTTGAACTCGCCTTTGCGGCCGCGGACAACCGGCGCAAAGATAGTGATGCGCTCCCCGGAGGCGAGCGCGAGCACGCGGTCCGTAATCTGCTCCAGTGACTGCCGCGAAATGGCAAGGCCGCAGTTGGGGCAGTGCGGCACGCCTACCGAGGCATAGAGCAGCCGCAGGTAGTCGTAGATTTCTGTGATGGTGCCGACGGTCGAGCGCGGGCTTCGATTTGTAGTCTTTTGCTCAATGGAGATAGCCGGGCTCAGACCCTCGATGGAGTCCACGTCGGGCCGCTCCAGCTGATCCAGAAACTGCCGCGCATAGGCGGAGAGGGTTTCTACATAGCGGCGCTGGCCTTCGGCGTAGATCGTGTCGAAGGCGAGCGAGCTTTTGCCGGAGCCGGAGAGCCCCGTAACCACGGTGAGCGTGTTACGCGGAATGCGAACACTGATGTCGCGCAGGTTGTGCTGCCGCGCGCCGTGAACCGAGATGTGGGTGATTGCTGTGGGCATCAGCTAAGGGAGTTCGCGGGTGTCATAGAAGGTACCTCGCATGGAGATTCATTGAAGCGTGTTACCTGAGTTAGGGGTGGCGTCTGCGAGAATCGGCTGAATAGAAATGGGAAAGCATCGGGAGCCTTCAAGCGGCATCTGATGTGGAGACTGGGACAGTACACATGCAGGACTTCATAAATCTGATCATGCTGGTTTGCGCCATTGCTGCTTCGCTTGCTTTTGGGGTACTTGCCGCTCATGCACTGTGCCGCACTGCTTTTGCTTTGCTGCGGCTGCATGCAGTTTCAGTAGCAAATGGACGGCTTGAAAAAGCTGCTTCGCTTTCTCAGACTCCTCTCCATGGCTAGATTGTAAGCGGTCTCCCAAATTCCTCTTCAAATACGGTTCGGCTCATGTCAAACCGTCCGCTGTTATGTTTTTGCCTGTCTTTCGCCCGGCCGATGGCAAGCAGTGCTACGGGCTCATAACTTAGGGGCAGGCGCAAACCGGTACGCAGCTTCGCTGCATCGAAGCCTTCCATCGGAGCGGTGTCATACCCCAGTGACTCCGCAGCCCACATCATGGTAGCAAGGGCTAACGTGACCTGCCGATTGAGCCAGGCAGCCATGTTGGGGTGTTCGCGCAGATAGCCCGGGATGTTGCTGCGCATCTGCTCCAGGAAGCTCGGAGCCATACCGCCCTCGCGTCCCAGCCGCAACATTTCTTCCAGATCGCCGGTGCGCCAGCCGTCAGCGTCACCGCAAGCCACAATCACCGCAGGTGCTTCCTCTACCTTTGCCTGGTTAAAGCAAGCCGCGCGCAGTCGCCGGCGGCCTTCGTCGCTGCGCACCACGATAAAGCGCCACGGCTGCAGGTTATAGCCGCTGGGTGCCTGCAGGCCGGCGGTCAGGATAGCTTGCAGATCCTCACCGGCAACAGGGGCGCTGTCAAAGGCAGGCGTAGAGCGCCGCTCAGCCACAAGCTGTAAAAACGGTTTGTTTCCCGAAGACAAATTAGAGGAATCGGACGTACGGGAGGTGCTTCCTGGTAACGGCATGTTCCCTGTATGCTACCGCGACCTACGGCAGCGCGCTCATGGGTTGTTCCACGGCAAAGGTCTGACCCGCGCTTGTACTCTCATACACCCACAGCCCGTGAAAATTGCTGCGCAGCTCCGGGTGCTGCTTCAAGAGGGCGGCCATTAGGGTGAGCGCATCCTTGCGGGCGGCAACCGGGTCAGCCACGCTCAACGCGCGCGTGTCTACCCGCAGATCCAGCGCACCCAGGGTCGCATCAGCCCGCAGACCGGTTACGGAGAACGTCTGGCCTTCTACCGGCACCGGCATGGGTTTGTTGCCGGGTAGCCCTTCCGGTTCCACGGCGGCAGTCTCGCGGCTCAGCTTTTGCAGGTTGTTGCTTGTGTAGAGGTCTGCCGGGCGTGCCAGGAAGGTCGCAGCCTGGTCGTAGAGAAACGCGCTCCAGTTCTGTCCCTTGCCTTTCAGCTCCCGTGCCTGCTGCCAGAACCATGCGCTGTCATGGCCGTCCATGGTCAGCGGTCGCGTTGACAAGCCGGCTAACTCCCAGTGCGGTTCCGCTGCCGATGCCGTGTTCTGCAAAATAAGTGCAAACTGCTGCGGAGTCTTGATGCCGGTTGCATGGAGTACCGCCAGTGCGAATTGCCCCTTGGGCAGCTGGCCGAGTGTTACCGTAACCAGCAGCGGCGAGCCGGGTACGCTGCAAAAAAACTGTACATCGTCTTCTGTGCCTTGAATGTCGCCTGCGTCAAGCGCGTACAGGTTGGGAACTGTAAGGGTCGCGCCGGTCAGCGAAGGCCCCAATGTGGTGACGGTCTCGGCAATGCCGTCGAAGCCGGCGGCCACAGAAGGGATGGTGGAAGCTTTAAGGGCCGCCGCATCCCCGCGCAGCACGTCCCCGCCCAACTGATGCGCGGCGTTAAACAGCGCGGCTCGCTGTTCACCCGCAAGCGCCGAGCCTACCGTGCAGGAGACAGCATGTGCAGGCAGGCAGGGCAGGGCAAGGAGAAGGGAAGCCAGTGCGGCGGATAGAAAAGGTCTCACGCGAAAGTCACCTGCGGGCGCGGATACCGAACGCGCAACACCCCTAGTCTAGTACAGTTAGGCGTGCAGCTTGTGCAAGCCGGGAGGGTCTATGTGTCGCAATCGTCTCTTTTTCTGCCTTGCTACTATCGGCTTGTTTACAGGCACGGCAGCAAGTTGGGCGCAGGGGACTTCAGCATCCGGCTCCTCGCTGTTGGACCAGGCACCCGGTGCTCCCGTGATTCACTACAGCGGCGGCATGCTGACTATCGAAGCTACCAACAGCAGCCTTCGCGCCATTCTGGACGGTCT
This sequence comes from uncultured Acidobacteriaceae bacterium, assembly GCA_964235655.1. Classification (GTDB taxonomy): domain Bacteria; phylum Acidobacteriota; class Terriglobia; order Terriglobales; family Acidobacteriaceae; genus EB88. Next base: position 20,341 of record CAXSBB010000014.1, on the reverse strand, counting down.
GGGCAAACAAGCTGGAACCACGGTGCAGGGACTAAGCCATGACGAGCGTGTATTCGGCGTGTACGGTCCCGGGAACCCGCAGGAGGTGTTGTCCTCGCTGCTTGATGACTCCGGGTACAGCGTTGTGATTTCAGGCAAGAGCGCCGATGGCGCGCCGCGCGAGATTGTGCTGACGGCTAACTCTGCCGGAAGCGGTCCCTCAAGCGCGAGTCAGGGCGGACATACACAGGCGGCAGACGAGAATGATGAGGATGCCACCGATAGCGGCCAAGTGCAGCAGCCGCAACCGGCTTTGTTTGCACCGCCGCCGCCACAGCAAGCGCAGCCGGGTATGCCGCCACCGCAGCAGCAGGTAAAAACCCCGCAGCAATTGCTGGAAGAGTTGCAGCGCATGCGGCAGGGGCCTGCGGCAGCCGGTGCGCCGCAGCCCTGAAGCTGATGCTTTACGGTAGCGTATCCAGAACCGGCCAATCGTCGGCCCAATTCACCTGCTCTACCCATAAATCCAATGCACCGTTTTCGCTGCGATGCAGAGCGTGGAAGGCCAGTAATGTTTGTGTTCCATCTGCGCTCTGCCACAGGCTGCCGCCGCCGGGAGCTAGCCAGTTTGCGTCACTTGTTATCAGAATTGTTCCGCTGCCCGCAAGCATACTCCCACCATCCTCGGTAAGGAACGGTCCATGGACACTTTGCGAACGGCCCATGATTTGCTGGTAGGTGTCCTTTTCGATAGGAATTTCGCAGCATAAGCCCACGGAGGCAAATAGGTAATACCAGCCGTTGTGCGCCACCATGGCAGCACCTTCAAGAGCACCGTTCAAGGTAGCAGGCTGCTGAGCCAGGTGGTAGCGTGTCGTTCCCGGTAGCAACTGCCCTGTTGCCGGGTCCAACTCTTCCTGGTAAATACCGCCCCAATATGAGCCGTAGTTGAGCCAGACATGCAACTGGCCGTTTGAGGTATCAACAAATACATTGGGATCGATTGCGTTGAAGTCCGCTCCGGTTGTAGAAGTGAGCACCGCGCCACCATCGATCCAATGGTAGTGGGGATCGTTTGGATCGAGAGTTACATTGGTAGCCTGGCCTATGGCAGAGTGCTGTGAACCGAGCGAAGAGACGGCATAATACAGGTGATATTTCCCTCCAAAGAAGGAGATATCCGGTGCCCAAATGCCGGTCGCGCCCGGATACTGCGCGCTGATCCAAGCCGGCAATGTGTCAAATACATAGCCGCAAGCCTGCCAGGTAAGCCCGTCCGGGCTGCATCGCTGCGCGATGAAGTGGGGGCTGTTCAGGAAGGGCAGATCGGTAGTGTAGCTGATATAGCTGCCATCGGCGCGCCGCATCAGGCTGGGGTCATGTACGGGAACGATGTTGCCTTGCAAGGGATTCGTAGCGGGCAACGGCGTAAAGGAGGTTGAGGGTACAAGCATGGAAGCGGCCTGCGACGCCGGGGCCAGGGTTTGTACTGCTTGCATCATGTAGGAGGAACAGCTGGAGGACAGTCCCAACATCAGTAAAGCTAGTGTACCTAGGATGAAGCGCAATTATCGTCCTTCCATCGGTACATATCGAGCTGCGGTAGGCCAAAATGCGCCAGCACGCGCAGCACAAACTGCCGTGCCATTTCGGTCGAGTCGACAGGGTGGTTGTAAAACGTGGGGATCACTGGAAATATCACTGCGCCAGCATCTGCTGCCAATGACATGTTGCGCAAGTGAATTCGATTGAAAGGTGTCTCACGAACGCACAACAGTAATTGCCGCCGTTCTTTCAGACACACGTCCGCAGCACGGCCAAGCAGTGTTTGCGCCATACCGTTGGCGATGCCGGCCAATGTTCCCATGCTGCACGGCATGACAATCATGCCGGCTGAGGGATAGCTGCCGCTGGCGATATTTGCCCCGATATCGCTTTCCATCAGCTGCTCAATCTTGGTCGAGGGCGCACCGAGCAATTTTTTCACGAGCTGATTGCGCCCACTCAGGCTCAGCTCCTCCGCCATGACGCGCAGCGAGCTTTCACTGGCCACAAGGTGTACTTTGGTAACCCGGTCATCGCGCTCCAAGGCAATTAAAAGCTGCTGCGCAAAGACGGAGCCGCTGGCACCCGTGACGCCGACTGTGACATTCACGCGCTGAGTACCCGCGCGAAGATCGCGTCAACATTGCCGAGCTGCCGTTGCAAGTCGAAGGTTTCGGCGAGCTTTTCCGGAGTGAGTCTCCCTGTGATTTCCCCGTCAGCGGCAACCAGGTCACGGAAGACCAGCTCTTCCTTCCAGGCGCGCATGGCATGCGTCTGCACCAGCCGGTAAGCGTCCTCGCGCAGCATGCCCGCCTCCGTCAGATCAAGTAGCAACTGGCCGCTGAAGATGAGGCCGCCGGTGCTTTCAAGGTTGCGCAGCATGCGCTTCGGGTATATCAGCAGGTTGTCGATGAGCGCGGTTGTTTTCGCGAGCAGGTAGTCGGTCAGGATTGTCGAGTCGGGCAGGATGATGCGTTCGACTGACGAGTGCGAAATATCGCGCTCGTGCCACAACGCGACGTTTTCGTATGCAGCCTGCGCGTTGGCTCGAACAACACGAGCCAGCCCTGAGATCTGTTCGGAAGAGATGGGATTGCGCTTGTGCGGCATCGCGGACGAGCCCTTCTGCTTTTCCGAAAAGGACTCCTCGGCTTCCCGCACTTCTGTTCGTTGCAGATGGCGCACTTCAGTCGCGATCTTGTCGAGTGTCGCCGTGATGATGGCGAGCGTGGAAATATACTGCGCATGTCGATCGCGCTGCAACACCTGCGTGGCTACCATGGCAGGCTCAAGGCCTAATTTTGCGCAGATAGCTTCTTCATGCTCCGGCTTGAGATGGCCGAAGGTGCCGACCGCGCCAGACAGCTTGCCCACGCGCATGCCTTTGGCCGCCGCGTCAAAGCGCGCGATGTTGCGTTGGGTTTCGGCATACCAGTTCAGCAGTTTCAGGCCGAAGGTGGTGGGCTCGGCATGCACGCCGTGCGTACGTCCGATGATTGGGGTGTGCTGGAATTCAAGCGCTCGCTTGCGGAGCACCGCTGCGAGTGCCAGGAGGTCTTCGCGCAGGATCGCCGAGGCGGCTTTGACCTGCAACGACTGTGCCGTGTCCACCACGTCGTTTGAGGTAAGCCCGTAGTGGAGCCAGCGCGACTCCGGGCCGATCTTCTCCGCAACTGCCGTGGTAAAAGCGATGACGTCGTGCTTGACTTCAGCCTCAATAGCCTCAATGCGTGCCAGGTCAAAGCCGCCGCGCTCCCGGATAGCTTTTGCCGCTTCCATGGGCACTACGCCTGCTTCCGCCAGGGCTTCGCTTGCCGCGGTTTCCACCGCGAGCCAGCTTCGATACTTGTTTTCGTCGGTCCAAATGCGGCCCATAGCCGGGCGTGTGTAGCGTGCGATCAATCGGGTCGTCCATTCAAGCGCGGCCTGTCTGCGTGCCTGCGCTGGCTTATTGTATCGGTCATAACACAGGGCTTACCCGACGGTAACTGAAACAGGAGGCGTGATACTTCTCCATCATGATGCGGCACGCATCCAATTCGGCGTGATAGTAGTCAGGAGGAAACAGGATGGAAGAAGTTGTAACAGTTGCGAGCTTTAGCGAGCCGATTGAAGCCGAGATGGCACGGGGTAGGCTTCAATCGGCCGGTATTGAGGTATTTTTAGCGGGTGAAAACGCCCGCATCCTGGAGCCGGGTCTTGCGCCGCTGCGCCTGCAGGTTGCTGCCGCGGATGCGGAAGATGCGCGCGCGATCCTGGCCGATGCGGGTCAAGAACTTGCTGAAGCTGACGCTGAAGTTGTAATTCACCCGAACGAGCTACCGTAGAGGTGCTAAGCAGAGGCGTGGCTACTCTGCCACGCCTAGCCGCTCACTCATTTCTTCGTACAGGAAGCCCTCGCCGGGCCGATATGGCTGCACCCACTCACCATCAATGACGAATTGCGGAATGGCGCGTTTGCCGACATGCCGGATTACCTCATCAGCGGCTCCGGGAGTACGTTCGATATCAATTTCCTGATACGCGATTTGGTGCTTCTCAAGAAAACGTTTGGCCTCACGGCAATCACGGCACCATGCGGCGGTGTAGAGGGTCAAGGTCATAGAGACTCATTATATCGGTGAATCATAGGGGTGCGACAATCCGCCTGGCTTGAAAGAACGCGCGCAGGACTGCGCCGCACTCACCGGCAAGCACCTCAGGCTGCAACTTGAAACTGTGATTGAGCCGGGGATGGTTGAGCACGGAGAGCACCGATCCCGCAGCACCGGCTTTGGGGTCGAGCGCACCGAAGACCAGCCGTGCCAGCCGTGCGTGGGTCATGGCTCCCGCGCACATAGCGCACGGCTCCAGTGTGCTATACAGCGTGCAGCCTGGCAGCCGGTAATTGCCCAACGCGCGCCCGGCAATGCGTAGCGCTACAACTTCAGCATGTGCGGTCGGGTCGCTGTCACGCAGCATGCGGTTTTGCCCGGTAGCCAGCAACCGGTCGCCCAGGAAGAGCACAGCTCCTACAGGCACTTCGCCCGCATCAGCAGCCAGCCGGGCTTCAGCAAGCGCGAGCCGCATGCGTTCCTCATCCAGCACGTCAGCCGGCAGAGACGGCCTCAAATATCGGCCCCGCATCAACCCAGTTGCGGAAGACGGCTACCAGCTCTTCTACGTCCGCGCCTTCGCCCTCAAACCGGTGACCGCTCAGGGTGCAGCGCAGCCACATCCTGGGGCTTGCACCGTCAATAGCGCACATAGCCATTCGCCGCGGCGCGGAGCCTGCCGCCGTGGTGTCATGCAGCTCAATTTGCAGCTGCCAGCCGTGCCGCCCAAAGGTACGCAGCGGCTGGAGCAGCATGCCCTTCCGGTGCTCCCAGTCTCCATTGCATTGCTGCTGATACCACGTCCCTAGCCATTCCAAATCGTCAATTGCCACGGCCTCTATGTGCCTTTTTTACCGGCGGGCTGCCCCTGCGTCATACAGTGAAGCGCGCCGAGACCCCAGATAAAGTCGCCGCAGTGGATGCCGTGAACAGTGTGCGCGGGAAACAATTCCGCGAGCGTATTCAATGCAATACGGTCGCTGGGGTCGTTGAATGTTGGCACGAGCACCAGCCCGTTCGCAATGTAAAAGTTGGCATAGCTTGCCGGGAGCCGTTGTTCTTCAAAAATCACAGGATTCGGGCAGGGAAGCGTGACGATGCGGAACTCACGGTTATAGCGAGTGCGCGCGTCGTGCAGACGGTCAAGGTTTTCGGCTAGCGGCAAGTGGTTTTCATCCGCCGGGTTCGGTTCAACCACTGTCACAATCGTGGTTTCGTCCACAAAACGGGTGATGTCGTCTACGTGGCCATGCGTGTCATCGCCGGCGATTCCCCGGTTGAGCCAGATTACCTGGTCGATGCCCAGGTAGTCGCTGAAAACCTGCTCCAGTTGCGCGCGGCTTAGTCCGGGGTTACGCGCCTGCACGTCGCTCAACAGGCACTCTTCCGTAGTCAACAGGATGCCCGCGCCGTTGGTGTCGATGGAGCCGCCTTCGAGCACGACCCGGTGTTTTGTGCCATCGGCAAGCCCGACAGCAGGCTGCCAGCTCGGCAGTGCCAGCAACTCCGCGACGCGACCCGGCAGCGCGTCGTCAAGCTGCCAGTCGTCGTATTTGGCCCAGGCATTGAAATGCCAATCTGTTACCCCGAGCGCGCCTGCTGCGTTTGTCACAAAGATGGGGCCGGAATCGCGGGTCCATACGCGGTCAGTCGGCCACATATGGAACTGCACCTGCGACAGCCGGACGCCGGTGCGATGCAGCATGCCCCGCGCATGCTCCTCCATAGCAGCGTCATCGACGAGGATGTGGACTGTTTCGACCTTCGCCAGCGCCCGTACGATCTCGCAGTACACCCACGGAATCGGCTCGAAGCGCCCCGGCCAGTCCTCAGGGTTGTGCGGCCAGGCGAGCCAGGTGGCCTCATGCCGTGCCCACTCAGCAGGCATGCGGTAGCCGTTCTCGCGCGGGGTTCCCCTCACTTGGTATCTCCCAGGGTGGTCGCGTCGAGAAAGCGGTTCACAATCGGCTGGTACGAGTCGATACGGCGATCGCGCAGGAAAGGCCAGTTGCGCCGCTGGTCTTCAAGCGCTGTCATGTTGACTTCAGCCACCAGCACTTCTTCCGCGTCATGCGAGGCCTTCGCGATCACGCGCCCAAATGGGTCTGCGATAAACGACCCGCCCCAGAACTCAAGTCCCGGTCCATCGACCCGGTTGCCGCGAATGTCGCCGTGCTCCATGCCGACGCGATTGGGCGCGGCTACGTATACACCGTTCGCGATGGCGTGCGAGCGCTGGATCGTCTGCCATGCGTCGTACTGCGAGGGGCCATGCTCGGCTTTCTCATACGGGTGCCAGCCGATAGCGGTCGGGTAAAACAGCACGTTCGCGCCCTGGAGTGCGGTGATGCGCGCGCCTTCCGGGTACCACTGGTCCCAGCACACCAATGTGCCTACGCGGCCCACGGCAGTGTCGTAGGCTCGATAGCCCAGGTCGCCGGGTGTGAAGTAGTACTTCTCGTAGTACAGCGGGTCGTCGGGGATGTGCATCTTGCGGTAAAGACTGGTAATGGCACCGTCAACGCCGAGTGTGGCGGCGGTGTTGTGGTAGAGCCCCGGTGCGCGACGCTCAAACAGGGACGCGATAACAGTGACTTTTTCCTCGCGCGCAACGGCTCCCAAACGTTCCGTACTGGGGCCGGGGATAGACTCGGCCAGATCGAACAGGGCGGTGTCTTCACGCTGGCAAAAGTACTGCGCGCGGAACAGCTCAGGCAGGCAGATGATCTGTGCGCCATCCCGTGCGGCCCGGCGCACCCAGTCTGTGGCGCGATCGAGGTTTTCATCGGGGTCCGGGGTGCAGTGCATCTGCACCAGGCCGATGCGGAAGTTGAGCGACGATGGCATATGTTGTGGCTCCTGAGCGAATTGCCGCGCATGCGATCTTGCAAGGGCGCGACCGAGTTTGATTGATTTTAGGTGTTTCAGATGACAGCCGCGTTGACTGGCGGACTTTCTCTTAGTGATCTACAGGCAGCCCCGGTTCCGGCTTGGCCTTCGGCGGGCGCTGCATCAAAAATGGGATAGGCACCAGCACAGCAATCGCCATGGAAAGCACCCAGAATGCATTCTGATACGAGAGCATGCTAGCCTGCCGCAGCAACTGCTGATAGGCCTGCCCGGCGGCCAGCTGCGCACTGCCGCTGCGGCCCAGTGCGTCAAGGCCGGCCTGGGTTTTGGTGATGAAACCGGTGTAGGCATAGCCGCCCGCCGTGGCATTGGCACCCAGGCTGACTTGGTGAATCTGCGCCGTGCGCTCCAGAAACGTTGTCAGCATCGCGGTACCGAATGAGCCGCCCAGGTTGCGCGAGAAGTTCGACAACGCTGAAATCTGATTGTTCTTTTCACGCGGCACACCCACGTAGTTGAGTGTGCTGATGGGAATAAAAACAAACGCAAGCCCAAGCACTTGGAACGTGCGCCAAAGCGCAACCGTGGCAAAGGGTACATCCAGGTCAAGCCGGGTCAGGTTGTACAGGCCCAAAGCTGTGACGGCGTAACCCACCGCAACCATAACGCGCGCATCGCGCACCCGGCCTACCAGCAGGCCGGAGATAGGCATCATTAGCATAAGGGTAAAGCCCGCCGGCGATAATGCCTCACCCGCCTGCTGGGCCGTGTACCCCAGCAAGCCTTGCAGGAACTGCGGAATGAGCACGGTCGAGCCGAACAACACCATACCCAATACAAACTGAAGGCCGATGGAGACACCGAAGTTGCGGATGCGCAGCAGTTTGAGGTCTACGATGGGGTTGCGGTGGCGCCACTCCCAGATGACGAAAAAGATCAACGACGTGACCGCTATCACGGCGAAGCTGATAATGAGGTCTGAGCCGAACCAGTCCTTCTCCTGCCCTTTGTCAAAGACAAACTCAAGTGAGCCCACGCCGACAGCGACGGTGACCAGGCCGATGAAATCGACCGACTGCCGGGCGGCGGCGATACGGCGCGCCTGGAGGTCCGGCGGGTCTTGCACCATGCGCGAAGTCAGGAATAGCGACAGCAGCCCAATGGGAAGATTGATAAAGAAGATCCAGTGCCAGCTGTAGTTATCCGTGATCCAGCCGCCCAGAGTGGGACCGATGGCAGGCGCGGCTACAACCGCCATGCCGTAGAGGGCAAATGCCTGGCCGCGTTTAGCGACCGAAAAGGTGTCGGCGAGGATCGCCTGCTCGCTCGGCGCAAGGCCGCCCCCGCCGAGCCCCTGCAAGATGCGTGCCAGGATCAGCAAAGGCAGCGTTTGGGCAAGCCCGCACAACAGCGAAGATGCCGTAAATACCACGACGCAGCTCATGTAAAAGCGTTTGCGACCGAAGCGGTTCTGGAGCCAGCCGGAGATCGGCAGCACCACCGCACTTGCCACCAGGTAACTGGTGAGCACCCAGGTGGCCTCATCGCTGCTTGAGCCGAGCGAACCGGCAATATGCGGCAGCGCGACGTTGGCAATGGAGGTGTCAAGCACCTCCATGAACGTGGCGATGGTAACGGTAAGCGCGATGAGCCATGGATTGTGGCGGAGCGCTAAGGCCGGCGTATTAGCAGGGGAAGACAAGGCGGGATGTGGATTTAGAGTAGCAGCCGAAGAGCGAAGACCGCCTGCATGGATCGCGGTTGTTTTGTGGCATATCTTTCAGGGCTGACGAATAGCGATCAGCAGCTTGGCTGTGGTCACAGCCTGCCCGGCATGGCGCTGGGTGTGGTCGGCCAGGTGAACGAGCAGGCCGCCGAGGGTGGTGGGCAGGCGCTTGCCGCCTACGGCTCTGGGCTGCTCCATTTCCTGCAGAGGCAGGCTCCGAATGCGGTGCTCCGCCTCGCGGACGGCGCTGCCGAACTCCGCGAGCAAGGCTTGCCGGCTCATGCCCGGCTCCAGCTCGACCCGCAATGCGGCTTGCTGAATCACGTTGAGCGGCGAGCCTTCAGCGTAGGTCAGCAATCGGTCAAGTGAGTGCGCGATGTGGCGGACGTGGAAAGCGAACGGCGTAAGGCCGAAAAGCTTGGCGTGCATTTCCTCGTCTGTGAGCTGTGGAGCCCACTGCTCCACATTTTCACGTGCCAGCAGCAGGGCATGAAGCACGGCGCGCGGGATGGCCGGGACGTCTGTAAGTGTGCCGCGAATCCATGGTTCTACCTGCGGGACTGTCTGGTCTGTCATAGCTCTACAGATGATGCTGAACGCGGAAAGCACGCACAACTTCAACGACATCCTTGTGCTCGCCGTCGACTGCTTCGTTCATAGCGCGGATATCGTCGGCGGAGACCTTGCCGGCCAGGTCGGCGAAAGCGGGGCGCAGCTGCGGCCAGTGCTCCAGCGCAGCCCCGCGCACCAGCGGGACGGCCTGGTACGGCGGGAAATAGTGCTTGTCATCGGCCAGCACTTTGAGGTGCCGGGCCGCGATGGGTCCGTCGGTCGAGTTGCCGGCGATGATCGTGACCTGGTGCGAGCCGAGCGCGCGGTACAGCAGGCCCAGGTCCATGGTGCGCGGCGCGCCTGCGAAGCGCAGGCCGTAGGCGGCTTCGAGGCCGTGCAGGCCGTCCGGTCGCTCCTCAAATTCGTAGCCGACGCCCAGCGGCCACTTTGGTGCGAGCGGGATGGCCTGCGAGAGGGTTTGAATGCCGGCCATGCCGGGGTCGGTGGGCTGCACGATCATGGCGAAGGTGTTTTCAAACCCGAGCGGCTCGGTGGCGATGATGCCGTACCGCTCTTTGTACAGGCGCTGTACGGTGGCTAACGACGCGGCCTGGTTCTGCTCCGGGTCGGGCATGCGGATGGGCGGCTGCTTGAGGATGGCGGTGAGCGCCGTACCGGTGTACTCAACATAAGCGTCGATGCGACCGGAGACGATGGCTTGCTGCGCGATGTAGGAACCTGCCAGGTAGAACCGGCGCTCGACCTTGAGACCGGTTTTTGCTTCGATGTGCTGGGCTAGCAGCTCGCCCAGCACGACCTGCTCGGTGAAGTTTTTCGCACCGATCACCGGGCGGTCGAAGCGGGGCGGGGCACAGGAGGTGAGGAGGGCTGCGGAGACCAGCAGCCAGCTTGGAATAAGCGTGCGCGAGATCATTCGGTTCTATCCAGAAAAGCGAGAACGCCTTGCCTCAGTAGAGAGTGGTCCGCATGTGTAGGGTGTTGCAGGCAGCACGCAAGCAGCTTTTTGCCGCCTACTGTGTACGTGCCGTACTCATATGTGGACACACCGAGTCGGCGTAACGGCAGGCCTGCTTTTGTCTCCTCGGTTTGCGGCATCAGCTTCCAGGCTTTCTTTGAGAACACAAAGATACGATGAGGTTTGTAGGTTGCAAGCGCTTCGCAGAAGCGTACATTGCCGCGCTCGCGTTCGGCTTTTGTGGCTGTGCGGAACATCTCGCGCGCGTCGACGCAAGTGGGAAGATAATTGAAAAAGACTACCTGCTCCCAAAATCTTTTTCTCGCCTCTGAAATCTCCGCTCCAAATGCTTTGGCTACGTCTCGAAAGAAGCGCAAATCGCATCGTCCCTCGACGGTTTGCGTTAGCAGCTGCGTGGTAAAGCCTGCCTTTTTCGCGTCGAGCCCGGCGCAGGAGGAATCGGGCTTGCTCCAGTCGCGGTCGTAGTGGGAGAAGCCAAGTACCGCCCACTTCTCCGCGGTACCAGGGTACTTTGCACCCTGCCATATCGCATGTTCTTCCTTCATTTGCGTCCCGGTACTTTCAGCCTGCTCTCGGCAAAGCCCAGCAAGGTATCTGCTCCCAGCGCCAGCAGCGCCGCCGGAATCGCCCCGGCAAGCACCAGCCGGTTGTCAACCGAGGCGACGCCGCGAAAGATGAACTCGCCAAGACCGCCTGCGCCGACCGCCGCTGCGATGGTTGCAATGCCGACCGCCGTGACCGTGGCCGTCCGCAGCCCGGCCAGGATGACCGAGGCCGCAAGCGGCAGCTCGACCTTGACCAATCGCTGCCAGCCGGTCATACCGAGCGCGTGGGCTACGTCGATCACCGCGGGCTCAACCCCGCGGATGCCGACATAGGTATTGCGCAGGATGGGCAGCAGGGCGTAGCCGCTCAGCGCGACGATGGCGATGCGGTCGGCGCGCTCGCCAAGCCACGGCAGCGGCAGTAGAAAGCCGAAAAGAGCGAGTGAGGGGATGGTCTGGATGATGTTGGCTACTGTGAGCACCGGCTTGGCGAGGCGACCATAGCGTGTCAGCAGAATACCGAGCGGCACACCGATGCCGGCGGCAAAGAGCAGTGCCGCACCGGTAAGCCATAGATGCTCCAGTGTAAGCGTGGCGATCTCGGTTGCGTGCTCGCGCAGGAAGCTCTCACCTAGCAGGGGAACTAGCGGCGACATAAAAAATGCTGCGAGCATACTCACGCGCTCACCTGGCGCTCGCCGCGATGGAATGCCTTGACATACTCGGCAATGGCAGGCTGCCGCGAGTGCAGAAACTCTGCCGGGGCGAGATCCGCCTCAATGCGCCCATCCGCGACCAGCACGATGCGGTCGGCGAGGTACATGGCTTCATCCAGGTCGTGCGTCACCAGCATCACTGTCTTTGCCTGGCCGCTCTCGCGCAGGCGTCCCAGCAGGGCGCGGAGCATGTCCTGCATTTCAGCGCGGGTGAGCGGGTCAAGCGCGCCGAAAGGCTCATCCATCAGCAAGATAGGCGGCTCGGCCGCGAGCGCGCGTGCCAAGCCGACGCGCTGGCGCTGACCGCCTGAAAGCTCATGCGGATAGCGGGTGGCGAAGCGCTCCGGGTCCAGGCCGACAGAATGTAACAAAGACTGAACCTGCGCCGGGAAGCCCGCGCGCGCTTTGCCGCCGAGCTCGGGAACCATGGTGACATTGCGCGCGATCGACAGGTGTGGGAACAACCCCGTCTCCTGAATGACGTAGCCGATGCCGCGCCGCAGGGCGATCACGTTCTTGCGGGCAATGTCCTCACCGCGGACGCGGACCGTGCCGGAGGTAGGCAGCGCCAACCGGTTGACCATACGCAGCAGCGTGGTTTTGCCCGAGCCGCTGCGACCCAGCAGCACAGTGACACTGCCTGTCTCCAGCGTGAGATTTATGTTGTCGAGCAACGGGCGGCCATCCCCTGTGACGAGATGTACACCCGAGAACTCAATGGCTGCCGCCATGCCCGCGATCCTGTCTATACCGGTTTTTGCGCCGGTTCGTCTTGTAGGCCCGGCTCGTCGTCCGCAGCGGTCGCCGCTAGAATGCCCGAAGGCCCTGCCCCTTTGACGCGCACCACGGTGATCTTTGAAAAACCTTCCTTGAATGAGGGCGCTCGAAGGCGCTCGGCCATCTTCTGCATCACGTCGTCGGTTACGACCCGCTCGCGCCGCCGGTTGCGGTCCATGCATACCTCAAACGGCACGTCGAAGAACACGGCATGCACGTCATAGCCGAAACTCTTGGCCATCTTGATCCACTGGCGGCGCTCATGGGGCGACAGGTTGGTCGCATCTACGTAGTTCCAGGGCATTTTTGCAATGAGCCGCGCGCGCAGCAGCGAGCGCAACGTCGAGAAGACAAGGCCCTGGTAACGCTGCTCTGTAATGTCATCGAACAGGATGGTGCGCAGCATATCGCTCGAAAGAGGCTGCACAGCGCGGCGTTTGAACCAGGTTGTTTTGCCGGAGCCGGGCAGGCCGATGGTGAGCACAACAAAGCCGCGCGGCGCGCGCGGGCTTGCCGCCTGCGCTTCAGGCGGCGGGGTCGAGGGCGACTCCGGCTGGGTCTCATGTTCGAGCTTGCCGGCCGGTTCGTCCATCACCGGCGGAGAAGCCGGATCGTGTTCGGCGAAGCCGCCGCCGGGCTCTACGTCAGGTTCGTAGGCATCGCCATCTATCGCGTCCGGTTCGCCCGGCCCTTTATCGGCGTCTGCCATCACGCCTTCCGGCTCGGCAAGTGCCGGCGGACTGTCCATATAGGAGGGCCGCAGCGGTGCCATTTGCCCCTGCGGTATTTCCTGGCCTATTTTGCCGGTGGATTCTGAATCGTTCGGTGCACGTTTTCCGCGTCGTCTCATGATTGTCTTGCGCCACCACTCGCGCATGCCTTGGATGGTACATGCGAGGCCACCATGCCGCAATTGCGGTGTAGCCGCTCTTGGCTGCCGGGCCGCCGCGATTTGCATTTTGCGCGTCTCGCTCGCAGGTGGCCTCCGATGCTAGCATCCTAGTTGCAGTTCTTCCGATTGCAGTTCTTACGGGAACAAGGAGCATCGCAATGGCAGTCAAGGTAGGCATCAACGGCTTCGGCCGCATCGGCCGTAACGTCCTCCGATCCGCACTGGGCAACCCGGAGATTGAATTCGTAGCCATCAATGACCTGACCAGCCCCGTTACGCTGGCGCACCTGTTCAAGTACGACTCCATTCTGGGCAATCTCACAAATGAAATTCACGCAACCGAAGGCGCAATCACCATTGACGGCAAAACCATCAAGGTATTCGCGGATCGTGAGCCGCAGAAGCTGGACTGGAACTCGACGGGTGCGCAAATCATCCTGGAGTGCACCGGGCACTTTACCGATGCGACCAAGGCCTGCCAGCATCTGGGCGGCTCAGTCAAAAAAGTCATTATCTCCGCGCCTGCGACAAACGAAGACATCACGATTGTGCTCGGCGTAAATCAGGACAAGTACGAGCCCAAGAAGCACAACATCATTTCAAATGCCTCCTGCACTACCAACAGTCTTGCGCCTGTGGTCAAGGTGATGCACGAGAACTTCGGCATTGCCTCCGGCATCATGACTACCGTGCATAGCTACACGAACGACCAGGTTATCCTCGACTTTCCTCACAAGGACCTACGCCGCGCGCGTGCAGCCGGGCTGTCCATGATTCCAAGCTCGACCGGCGCGGCTAAGGCGCTCAGGCTTGTCATACCGGAGATGGCTGGCAAGCTTGACGGCTTTGCCATGCGGGTGCCCACGCCCAATGTTTCTATCGTGGACCTGACATTCCTCGCGGAAAAGCCGGTGAGCGTGCAGACAGTAAATGCGGCATTCAAAACGGCATCTGAAAGCGGTCCGCTGAAAGGCATTCTGGGCTATTCAACGGAGCCGCTGGTTTCAGTAGATTTCCGCGGGGACTCACGCTCTTCAATCGTCGATGCCGAACTGACCAAGGTAGTCGGATCGCTGGTCAAGGTTCTCTCCTGGTACGACAATGAGTGGGGTTACTCAAGCCGCGTGCGCGACCTGGTGCTGTTTGTCGCCTCCAAGGGGCTCTAATGCCACGCCGGACTGTGACCTTGCACCCCTTACCTGCTTTCTGGAGTTAAATACCGCAATGCCGAAGCTTTCCATCCGCGACCTCGATCTTAAAAACAAGCACGTGCTCATTCGTGTCGACTTCAACGTGCCGTTGAGCGAAGACGGCTCGGAGATCACTGACGACACGCGTATCCGCGAGACATTACCGACCATCCGCTATGCGCTGGAGCAAAAGGCCAAGCTGATACTGGCTTCGCACCTGGGACGGCCTAAGGGCAAGCCCACTGCCAAGTACAGCCTGCGGCCTGTGGTGGACCGGCTACGCATCCTGCTGGACCACCAGATAGGCGAAAAGATTAACGTTGCGTTCTCGCCCGATTGCATTGGGGAGATCGCTGAAGAGATGTCGCGGCAGCTTGAATCCGGACAGGTGCTGCTGCTTGAGAACCTGCGTTTTCATCCCGAAGAGGAAGCGAACGACTCTGAATTTGCAAAGAAGCTGGCTTCGCTTTGCGAAATTTATGTCAATGATGCTTTCGGTACCGCCCACCGTGCGCATGCTTCAACCGAGGGCATTACGCACCACGTGAAGCAGGCGGCTGCCGGGCTGCTGATGGAAAAAGAGTTGAACTACCTCGGCCAGGCGCTGGGATTGGAAGGCACGGCTCCGGCCAAACCTTTTATCGCTATCCTGGGCGGCGCGAAAGTCTCGGACAAAATCCAGGTTATCGATAATCTTCTGGGCAAAGTGGATGCGCTGCTGATCGGCGGCGGCATGGCATACACGTTTCTCAAAGCCAAAGGGCAAGGGACAGGCAAATCGCTGGTGGAAGCCGACAAGGTGGAGCTGGCGCAAGCCATGCTGAAAAAGGCCGAGGAGCGCGGCGTTCGATTTCTGCTGCCGACTGACCATGTACTGGCTGACCGCTTCGCCTCAGATGCTTCGACACAGGTGGTTTCCGGCACAGGCGATTTCCCGGAGGAGTGGATGGCGCTTGATATCGGACCGGAGACTGTGAAGGCGTTTTCCGCTGAAATTGCCGGGGCGTCAACTGTTGTATGGAACGGACCCATGGGTGTGTTTGAGCTTCCGGCGTTTGCGGCGGGTACCACGGCGATTGCGGAAGCCGTTGCTGCCAACAGCGGCGCAGTCACCGTGGTAGGTGGGGGCGACTCAGTGGCTGCGGTGCGGCAGGCAGGAGTGTCTGAAGGTATCAGCCATATCTCGACCGGTGGTGGCGCATCACTTGAGTTCCTTGAAGGCAAGACGCTGCCGGGGGTTGCGGCCCTGACGGAGAAGTAAGCATTACCATGGCAGAGGGAGATATATGAGCAGTCAGCAGGAACTGCTCGCAATCTTTATACCGAGTTTTCTAATCCTCGCGGGAGCATTTTTGAACTGGAAGGGTATTCGGGCGTTGCGTGAAGATTTCAAAGACTTGCGGCGGGAGTTTGTTGAGCTTCGGCGAGACGTGAAGGCGGAAACGGAATCTCTGCGGACCATTGCCTATGAGCATGTGCAGCGTATCCGCACACTGGAATTTGAAGGCAAGAAGCAGGCATAGTTTGCCGGGAGTTTGCATTCCTAAACGGCACAGGAGATGGAAAGATCGCTAGTACGCGCAAGCCTCTGATCGCAGCCAACTGGAAGATGTTTAAGACTCCGGTCGAGGCTCGTGCCTATGCCGACGAGTTTGTGCCGCTGGTTGCCGGTCATACGCGCGACGAGATTGTTGTCTGCCCTACTTTTTTATGTCTTGCGCCATTTGCCGAGCGGGTACAGGGTTCGGGTATTTCTATCGGCGCTCAAGATATGCACTCTGAAAAAGAAGGCGCGTACACAGGGGAGGTTTCCGCGCCGATGCTTAAAGCGGTCGGCGTCACGCACGTCATCCTCGGCCACTCAGAGCGGCGCCACTATAACTGCGAAAGCGATTGGGACGTAAACCGCAAGCTCCACGCGGCGCTGCGGGAGCAGGTCACGCCGATTGTGTGCATCGGGGAAGTGCAGGAAGAGCGTGAGGAAGGCCGTACCAACGACGTGCTGCTGCGGCAGATCAAGATCGCGCTTGAAGGCATCCGTTCCCATGAAGCCGGTACGATTGTGATTGCTTATGAGCCGATCTGGGCGATTGGTTCCGGCCAGTCCGCCTCGCCTGAGATAGCTGACGAAACCCATGCATTCATTCGCGGCGCTGTCGGCGATCGGCTCGGCGAGGATGTGGCTGACGGCATGCGCATTTTATACGGAGGTAGTGTGAAGCCTGAAACTACTGCCGCACTTATGAAAAAGCCTGAGATCGATGGCGCACTGGTTGGCGGGGCGAGCCTTAACCCTAAGTCGTTCGCCCAGATTGTGAACTACTAAACTGCTGCCAGCCTAAGATAGCGTTCCGGTAGACTCGGGCTCAAATACATGCCCCATCTTGTCCCGTTTTACTTCAAGGTAATGCTCAAAACTCTGTTCGACAGGAACAACCGCTGAGACACGCTCCACCACGCGAACCCCCGCACGCTCCAGCGCCGCGACCTTCTCAGGGTTATTCGTCATCAGGCGAACTTCTGTGACACCCATCTTTATAAGCATGGCGGCTTGCAACTCAAACTCGCGGCAGTCGGCCTTGAAGCCGAGCTCGACATTGGCCTCGACCGTATCGCGGCCGCGCTCCTGCAGTTCATATGCCTTGAGCTTGGCCATCAGCCCGATGCCGCGGCCTTCCTGCTGGTCGTACAGGATGATACCGGCACCGATCTCGCCGATTGCGCGCAGTGCCTGCTCTAACTGCAGGCGGCAGTCGCAACGCAATGAATGGAACACGTCGCCTGTTAAGCATTGGGAATGAATTCGGACCAAAGGCGGTGTCGAATGAACGTCACCCATTACCAGGGCTACAGCTTCTTCAAGCTCCAGTTCACGAATCGGTTTGTGTTCATCGCAAGGGGTGTGGCCGGTGAGCTCGCCGGTAAATCCAAGGATGCGAAACTGACCCCAACGGGTAGGCAGTGCAGTGTCGGCGACCTTGGCGACGTGTACCAGCGGCATAGCTCCGATTATACGGAGCAGTGGTCGCGCGCTACAGGTAGGGGAGTACAGTAGGGCTGTGCTTGAGCCGAAGCTGATCCTTATCGCACTGCTGGTCAAGCTTGGTGTCGCAGCTGCTTCGTCCAGCGCGATCGGGCGTTCGCGCTCGTTCCAGCGCCTGCTATTTGCCGAGCAGCGAAGGGCAATGCAACAGCTTCGCCTGATCCTCTTTATCTGCGTGCCGCTTGCGTTGGGCGTATGGATGCGAGTGATCGTTCCTAACTTCTATGGGGCTGATGTTGCGTTTGAAACCGTAATCATTCTCGGCGTTCTGCTGGGGCCGGTTTCGGCCATGTTCGGGTCGGTGCTTCTTTCCATTCCGGCTGTGCTGCACCACGAGTATCTGTCCCTACCGTTCTACTTGCTGGTTGCGCTGATTGCGGGTCTGTTTGGACGGCTGGTCGAGATGGAGGAGGTCTGGTCCTTCTCGCCGTTCGTCGATCTCAGCATCTACCGCTGGATTCGGCGTAACGTGCGGCAACCCCGCTTTGACCGGCAGGTTTTGTTATTGCTGCTCATCATCACCCTGGAAGTCGGCCGCGAATGGCTTTCGCACATCGCGCCCCACCGACTATTTGCTCTGCACACCAACAGCTGGGTGCTGCGCGGTTGTTTATGGGCGTGCGCAGCCATGGTAGTCGGTATCCCGCTTAAAATCTGGAATGCCATCCGTATCGAGTTGAAGTTTGAAGAGCAGAAGCGGCTGGTGCTGGAGGCAAGGCTCGACGCGCTGCAACGGCAGATGAACCCGCACTTCATGTTCAACACGCTCAACTCCATTGCTACACTGATCCGCGTGCGACCGGAGCAGGCACGCGAGTTGATCGTCAAGCTGGCCAGCATCCTGCGCGCGCTACTTAAAGATCACGACTCGTACGTGCCGTTCCGCGAGGAGCTGAACTTTACAGATGACTACCTGGGTATTGAAGTGGTCCGCTTCGGTGCCGACAAGCTGCGCGTCGTCAAGGAGATCGACCCGGAGACGCTTGAGCTGCCTGTACCCAGTATGCTGCTGCAGCCGCTAATCGAGAACAGCATCAAGCATGGCCTGGAGCCGCGTATTTCGGGGGGCACCATCACGCTGCGGTCGCGGCTTGCGGGCGGCAAGCTGGTGATTGAAGTAGAGGATGACGGCGTGGGAATTGCGCCGGATCGTGCGCTGCGAACAGGGGTGCTGACGCAGGAGGGAAATGGTATCGGTATGCGCAACGTGCGTGAGCGGCTTGAAGTGCTCTATGGCGGTGCGGCTGAGTTTGAAATCACCAGTAGGCCGGGGCGCGGCACGCTGGTGACCGTGCAGATGCCCGGCGCGGCGCTGGTGTGAGGCTTCGCTGGGAGGCCTACTCACGAATGCTCGTCCCAAGGATTGAGCAGCGTTATATCCAATCCATCGAAGTCCTGGATGTTTCGTGTGACTAGAGTTAACCCGTGTTCAAGAGCAGTTGCGGCGAGCATGAGGTCCGGCTGTGAGAAAGTTCGTCCCAGTTTTCGGTCGTCCTCGACCATGATCCGCCACCTAAGCATGATGTCTTCCGTTAGTTCCAGAACTCGCTCCGCGAACATGGGTCGGATTGTCTTGGCAAGCCAATTTTCCAGTTCCAGACGGCGGCCCGGCTCAGGCGAGCGCGCAATCCCAAACCTGATCTCCGCGAGCGTGACAGTACTGATGCAAAGCTGTTCCAGAGGATGCTCAATGAGAAATGTTGTCACTCGACGACTCGGAATGGGCTTCCTTAACTCAGAAAGAACGTTTGTGTCTAGGAGCCAAATCATTCAAGAATTATGTCGCGCACCGGCATGTGCGGACGCTCAGGCTCGATATCAACATCCTTGTATGGCATAGCCTGCATGGCGGCAATGAGCTCCGATCCCATCCTCGCGGGAGCATCTTTGATTGGGGCAGGTTGCGGCGAGGCAGCCTTGAGGGTATGAAGCAAAGCCTCCTCCACATCGGAGAAGCGGCCATCCGCCATTGCCTGCCGAATGAGGACCTGGAGCTCGGGTGTATGGATTTCAATGTGCATTGCGATCTCGCCTCTCCTTCCTAACCCGTTGTCACCTCATCATAAACTGCTGCACTCAACGGATATTAGCCAGAGCGAAGAATGATCTACCTTCCTCGAATAACCGAGGATGTTTGCCCGCTTCAACTTTTTTGGTTTCTAAAACGCCGTAATTTTTCCAGTCTGTAGGTCTATGTGCATCGCATTCCTCCAGGCCGGTTTGTAGAGAAGAGCTTGATGATCGTCTGAAAAGGAGAAGACACCATCGCTGAACCAAGCTGGAGTCTCGTCAGTAAAAACTTTAGGAATGCGCTCTTTCGGCCAAAGTTCAGTAAGGTAAATAGCTTTCACCAAAACGCCATAGTCGGGTCCGCTATCACCAAAAGATTGAAATGGATGGTCCCGCCTGCGGTAGATATTTAGCGCGATACCGTTCAAGTATCCACTTCCAAAGATCACTAGAAATTCTCCGTCTTCAGTTGCCAGCACATGACTGCATGCTGAAAAAGGCTTGTCGCTGCTCTTGAAGACAACGCTCCAGAGGGCATCAGACCAGTAAGTACCAGGCCCATCAAGGCGGAAATCTTCATAAACTGGATTCATGCGTTGAAAGATTCGGTAGGTAGATGTTTGAATATGGCGGATGGCTGTTTCGTCCTGACTGTCATACGTGAGCTCATCCAGAACAAGAATGTCGCCTCTACCGGAAACGGTTGCCGTTATACACGATGGCGGAGGGCCTGCTTTCACTGCAGTACATATAAATAGAGCAGCAAACAAGTAAATACAAATTGAAGTATGTCTCACGTCGCACCCGTTATCCTGTAGCAAAAGCCATGTAACTGCCATTCAGTAGACACCTTGGCTTTCAGCTAGGTTCCCTAGGGCGTGTCATCAAATGAGCCAGATGGTTGCAGCTGCGAGATGAATGGCTG
>CAXSBB010000013.1:0-129087 GCA_964235655.1 uncultured Acidobacteriaceae bacterium | reverse complement strand
GCCATTCATCTCGCAGCTGCAACCATCTGGCTCATTTGATGACACGCCCTAGGGTTACAAAGGAGATTTGCTACCTCATGCAGCACTATGCAGCTTACTGCAAAACAACCTTTTTTTCGACTCTTAATCGACAGGTTGCTGGTTCGATTCCAGCCGCGTCCACCAATACATTGCATTCAATACATGGTTTGTCTACACCGATGCTTACCCGGCATGATTGCGATCTGAATACAGCACCGGGTTCAGGGGCGAGTCGAGCACATCGCCGGTATGCAGGCCGGGGGCCCAGCGCTCGATGTCCATGATGTGGTTTTTGTTCTTCGGCTCCGTAAGATGGATGTTCTCGTCCATATAAATCATCGTCATTACCTCGCGGGGGTGCTCCGTGATATTTGCCCCTGCACGATGAAACGTCCAGCCCGCATGAAAACTCACATCGCCGAGCGCGAAGGCGCTGTCGTCCAGGGGCAGGCTGCTCAACGCTTCCTTGAGCGTCGCTTCACTCTCTTCGCTGATTTCAAGGTCGCGGCCCAATTCGAATTGATGGCTCCCTTCACAGAAAGCAAGCGGCCCCATGGACTGCGGTGTGTCTTGCAGCGGCACCCAGGCAGTGATGGTCTTGTCGCTGTCCACGGGCCAATAGTATTGGTCGGCATGCCAGGGCGTGATACCTCCGCCCGGCTCCTTGTAGAGAGCCTGGTCGTGGTACACCCGCACACCGGAGACGCCCATCAGTTCCGCCGCGATACGTGCCAGGCGTTTGCCGAAGACAAACTCCTTGACCTCGGGCGACTGCGTCCAAAGATTCATAATTTGCAGGAAAGCCTTGCCGTAGGTTGTCCGCTGCTCCATGGGCAGCGCGCCCGAGGAAAGCTCGGCAACGCGCGCGTGAATGCGCCGGCGGTAGTGCTCAAGCATTGCAGCTGAGAGCACGGACTTAAGCTTGATGTAACCCTTGCTTTGATAGAACGCGAGATGCTCCTGGGTGAGCGTGAAAGGTGCGTCCAGCGCGTCCCGAAGTTCGCCGGTGTTCGTATCCGATGCAAGGGGCATTGCCGATCCTCCTGGTACTGGTAGTAAGTTGTCTCGGCAAAACATCGCGCCTTGCCGGTGGAGCGTCGCCGATACTGAGCGAATGGGCAGCCCGTATCCGCTTAGGAGTACATTTATATCGAAACGTTTCGAGAATTCGCAAGATACGTGATCCTTGTCAGCGAATTTCAAGATTGCAGAGGTATTATGGACAGCTTCACTCGCTGGACATCACCGAAAACAGTGTTAGAGGGCTTCTGGACGCGAAGGAGCTTTCTGCGGTCCTCAGCCATGGTTGCCGGTGCCGGTATCGGTATGGAGTTGGCCGGGAATATGCTGCCGGGCGAGGCGCCGCTCGCAGCACGCACCCCCATGAAAGAGTTCGGCTACGGCGATGTCGTATTTTTGCCCGGCGCTGAGGATGCAACGCTTGAGCAGACGCACGGCGTGCTGATGAGCCTGAGCAACGACAGGCTGCTCAAGCCGTTTCGCATGCGTGCCGGCGTCGCGGCACCTGGGGCTGATATGGGCGGATGGTACGACGCCCAGGCGTACGCGCCCGGGCACAGCTTCGGGCAGTGGCTCTCGGCCCTGTCGCGGTACTACGCCATTACCGGCGATGAGGCGACGCGGAGCAAGGTGGCCGGCATGGTGCGCGGCTACGGCGCGGTTCCCGATGCGACCGGAGCCTTCTTTGAGAACAACCGCTTTACCGCCTACACGCTTGAAAAGCTGAATTGCGGCTTCATCGACGCCTACCGGTTTGCGGGCAATGAGGAGGCACCGGAGGTGATGCGCAGGATGACCGCCGCGGCGCTGCCGCACTTGCCGGAGAAAGCTCTCTCCCGCGCGGAGCAGGCCGCGCTGCCGCACAAGGATGCCACCTACACCTACGACGAGGCTTATACGCTGCCGGAGAATTACTTTCTGGCTGCCGAACGCTTCGGCGACCACCGGTACCGCGAGCTGGGCACGCGGTTTTTGCTGAACGAGGACTTCCTGACGCCGCTTGCCGAGGGTGAAAACGTGCTGCCGGGGCTTCACGCTTTCAGCCATCTCAATTGCCTCAACTCAAGCCTGCAGGCATATCTCGCGCTGAATGACCCTAACTATCTAAAGGCTGCGGTGAACGGCTTCCGCTTTGTGCAGGAGCAAAGTTTTGCCACCGGCGGCTGGGGCCCGGATGAGCGTTTCGTCAAACCGGGCGAAGGCGCGTTGGCAAAGAGCCTGACGACCACGCACAGCAGCTTTGAGACCCCTTGCGGCTCCTACGGCCATTTCAAACTGACCCGCAACCTGCTTCGCATTACACGAGACGCACGCTACGGCGACAGTATGGAGACGGTGCTCTACAACACCGTGCTCGGCGCCAAACCGCTGCAGAAAAACGGTGATGCGTTTTATTACTCGGATTACAACTTTGCCGGCAGCAAAGGGGTGGCGCGGGATAAGTGGCCCTGCTGCTCCGGCACGCTGCCGCAGGTGGCTGCGGACTTTCGTATCAGCACGTACTTCCATGATGACGACGTATTTGTAAACCTGTATGTGCCATCGGTCCTGCGCTGGAAAACGCGGCAGACTGCCGTTACAGTCAGCCAGGCTCATCACTATCCGGCAGACGGCCTTGTTCAGCTTACCGTGGCAAGTGATGGCCGCAGAAATTTCGCGCTCCACCTGCGTATTCCCGCCTGGGCAGGCGACGATGCGCGCATCACGGTCAACGGCGAGCCGTACACGGGCGCGGTACAGGGAGAAACGTTTGCGGCGCTGCGCCGGGTATGGGGCAGGCAGGATCGCGTGGAGCTGTCACTGCCTATGCGGCTTCGCTTGCAGCAGGTTGATGCGGAGACGCCGGGCACGGTCGCTTTGCTGCGCGGCCCCCTGGTGCTGTTTCGCATGGGGGAGTCAGCAGGCCCGCTGCGAGAGCGTGACTTGCTGAGCGCAGAGAAGGTTGACGGCAGCGACTGGCTGGTACGCTCCGGCAGTGGTGGCGTACGGTTTCGGCCATTCGCTGCAATCAGTGACGAGGGCTACAGCACCTATGTGAATCTGGCTTAGTGCGGGTCGGCTGGGGCTGGAATTTCAAGATGGTAGCGATCTACCTTGACCTGGTTTTTATGTTCTTCGGCGCGGAGTTTGCCAAGGTTCGCTACCAGCGAAGGAATTTCCGTTTGCCTGTCTCCAGACCGGCGTAGTACAAGAATCAGGCGAAAGACAGCCTCCTGGTCGGAAGGGTCCTGGCGGAGCACGTCGCGGCACTGCTCTTCGGCAAGCGGCAGGTTGCCGCCTTGCTGGTAGAGCGAGCCGAGCAGGTTTCTTGCCAGCAGCAGCTTAGGGTCCAGCTGCACCGCGCGTTGCGCATAGCCGATAGCGGTTTGCGCTTGTGGGCTGCCGGGAGCCGCGCCCTGCTCTTTCAGGATTTCCGCGGCCAGGTAGTTCAGGTAAGCATTGTTGGGGTCCGCTTGCAGGCTCGCGCGTACCTTGGCCAGGGCAGCCGGAAGGTTGTGCCGCTGAATCTCCGTCAAGCCCTGCGCTTCCAGACCGAAGGACTGCGAGGGGTCCAGGCGGTTTGCCGCGGCAAAATCAGCTTCAGCCTGATCGATTTGCGAAATCTGCATGGAGAGTACTCCACGCGCAGCCCATAAAGGGGCCGAGCGCGGCAGTTGAGTGAGGCCTGCATCGAGCATGGTAATGCCGGCGGCGTAGGAGGCATGGTCAAAGCTGATCGCGGCAAAATCAAGGTAATTCTGAGGGTCTTTCGGGTTTTGCCCAATTGCTTCCCGCAGCAAGGTGACAGCGCGCGGTGTATCGCCGTCAGACTCGCTGGCCGAGGCAGCCAGGGAGAGCGCCTGTGGATCGTGTGTGCTGTGCGGGTCAGAAAGGTCGACGAGCGGCTGCAGAGTTTTGACGGCGCTCGCTGGTCGGTTGGCGCGTAGTTGGAGCACGGCCAGGTTGTAGCGTGCCTGCCGGTCATCGGGCCTGCTTTCGACCAGCTTGCGGAAGAGCGGTTCCGCCTCCGCATCTTTTCCGAGCCGCGCGAGTGCGCCGGCGTATGCCTCGAGAGTGCCCTGCTGCGCGTCTTGTTGCGCGCCTGATTGCGTGCCGGGGCCTAAGCCGCTCCTGCTGAAGTGCGCAACGGCTGTTTCCCAGTCGCCCCGGCGGTAATCGAGCATTCCTGCCATGCTGTTGGCGACCGGATCGTCGGGTAGTTGGCGCAGGATGCGCGCGAGATACAGCTGTGCCTGCGCAGGCTCGGTGCCGTAAGTGAGCTGCGCCGCCCCTTCGAGCGCAGGCAGGTAATCCGGCGCGAGATGCAGCGCGTACTGAAATGCTGCTAGTGCGGCATGCAGATCGTTCAACTCCCTGGCGGCAAGCGCTTCCATGGTCCACAAACGCGGGTCCCGAGGTGTCACCTTGAGGGCGATTTTTGCGTCCCGCAAAGCGGCCTGCGGCTGGTGCTGCCGCAGCTCTAACGCAATGGTATCGAGCGTGACAGGCGCTTGCGCAAGGCTTGTGCCCGTCAACCACGGCAAGGCTATTGCCAGAACAATTCCGGTGCAGCGAGGAAGCAGTAGAAATATCAATCGGTACATTTCAGATCAAGCTAGCATGGAAAAACTCAGGTAAAAACAGGGTTAGTGTCATGGACGAGAATCTATCACCCTTAAAAATGTGTGCGTAGTATGTGTAGCCTCAACATCATTCAAAACCGTGTCATCCTGAGCGGAAACTGACGCGCAAGCGTCAGTTGGAGTCGAAGGACCTGCTTCTGCGTTTGAACTTTGCGCCCGCACCCGCGACAAGCAGGTCCTCCGACTTCGCTGCGCTCCACTCAGGATGACACGGGATTGCTTTGTGTACCTAGTTCACTATCCTGCTCCCGCTCTAAAAATTCAACCGCGCTCCCAGGTCCGCGTTGCGCGGCGCATACTGCTGCGTGGACTGCCCGAACGTGCCGTCGTTCGCATTGCCGTCCGCGCCTTGCAAATTTACCCGGTTAAAGACATTGAACAGGTCCACGCGAAACTCCAGGTTAAAGCGTTCATTGATCTTTGTTGACTTCTTCACGTCCAGGTCCCAATCCGCATAACCGGGATTGCGGAAGCCGTTCGGAACTTCATTGCCCTCGGTGCCGGGGGTCGGCAGGGAGAACTGGCCGCACGGAGTGCTTGCAGTGCCGAACGCGGTGCCCCCGCAACTGGGGAACACGCCGGCAAGGTATTGGCTGCGGCTGTACTTCAAATTGCCATTTTGTACATTCGGAAAGTCGTAGTTGTACCCGTCGCCGTTGAAGTCTCCGCTTGATGGCTGCAGGCCGTTGATAGCGCCTGTCGCGTCGAAGGTAGGCTGGAACGCAGCCGTGGTAAAGACGCTGAACCGGCCACCCTGCTGCAGGATTGTGGTGCCCGCCAGCGTGTAGCCTTTGGTAATACGCTCCAGCAAGCCGGAACGGCCGAAGCCGGGCAGCTCATAGCTGTAGCCCAGCGAGACCCGGTTCGGCACATCCCAGTTCGACCGGCTCAGGTAGCGGTCGATGGCGTTGGTGGGATAAATTTCCCAATCATCCATGGACCGGCTGTAGGTGTAAGAGGCCGTCACAAAGCCCCGGCTGGTAAGGCGACCTTTGATCGCGGTCACCAGCCCACTGTAGTTGGAGTGAGCCAAACTTTGCCCATATGTAATAGCGCCAAAGCTGGGGTTGAGGCGTTTGGGCGAGGTGCGATAGGTAAAGCTGCCCGGCTGGCCTACCACCGGTACACCGGTCTGCTGGTACAAGTCCCCATCGAAGCGGTTTACATCAAGCCCGTAGATCGTATTGTTGATGTCGCCGCCGCCGGTCACCTGGTTGGTGCTGACGGAGCCGACGTAGCCTATCGAGGCAACAAGCTTGTTGCTGAGCTGCCGTTCTACCGTCAGTGCGAAATTGTATGTATCTGAAACATGCAGATGACGGTCGATGCCGCCGACGTTGATCTGCGAACCGGTTATGCCGCCCTGCGCATTCAATGGCTTGCCCTGAAACGCAGGATAAGGAAAGCCTTGCGGAGTGGTTTTGCTGGTGCCGAGAGCGAAGATAGGAGCCGCCGTCGTGCCGTCGTTGAAGAAAGTCGGAACGACATAGTTAGGCGGGTTCCCATTGAATACGTCGCCGGTCTCACCCAGGGTTGGGCTGTCGTGATACACGCCGAAGCCGCCGTGCACCACAGTCTTGCCGTTGCTGAAGGGGTCATACGCGAAGCCGGCGCGCGGGCTGACGGTTTTGATGCGTGCGGCAAAGGCATTCGATACAGTCTGGAACGCGCCGGAGGCAACCTGCTGGTTGAAGTTGGTGCCCTGGCCCGGAAAGAAGTTGGCGAACTGCAGGCCGAGCGCGCCGGAGGAGTTGCCGAAGTCGTCATAGCGCAAGCCGTAATTCAGGGTGAAGTGCCGGCTCACCTTCCAGGTGTCCTCGGCAAAGCCGCCGTTGACCTCCTGTTTGTAGCCGTAGCTGCCGGGCTGGGGCGCGCCGGTAATGGGATTGTAGGAGAGTGTGCCTTCATTCACGGGCCTGTCCTGCACCAGGTCCAGAATATTGTTGAAGTTGAAGTTGGGCTGGTTGTGCACGGCCGCAAACTCGGCATCGCCCGAGTAGTACACCCCATCCACGCCGAAGCGCAGGCTGTGGGTACCGACCACGTGGGTCAGCACGTCGCGCCAGTGATAGTTGGTCTGGATGAAGTCGCCTTGCGCAAACCCTATCCCCAGCCCCGCCCCCAAGCCTGAAACATTGACAGCAGGAACAGTGAAGTCACCGCTGGCCTCATTCACGCCTTCCACGCGGAGGTAGGCGGCACTTGCTTCGTTGATGGTATTGGCCGAAAATGTGTGCGTCTCATTGACCTGGTACGCCTGGTCGGACGAGGTATTGTTAGTGGTAAAGGCGGGCCGAACATTGGGGCCGCCCGTATCGAGATGCTGCCGGTACACAGTGCCGTACAGCCGGTCGTTGTGGAAGACCTTATCAAGCCGCACGTTATACTGGACCGCATTGCGGAAGCTCGAGCCTGAAAAACTACCGCTGTCGATCACCGGCGTCGTGCAAGGCAGGAAACTTGAAGCCGCGGTACCGCATGGGGTGGCGCTTGTGGCTGGAAACAGCGCGGCCGCAGTCTGCGAAATACTGACGCCGGCAACGTTCCGAACGCCGTAATTGGTCAGCAATTGTGTGCCCACTGTACCGGGAAACTTCATCTGCGCGAACTGCACAAAGGCAGGGTCCTCAAAGGTAACAGTATTGCCCAGGCTTGACGTGATGGCCCGGAGAGGCTCAATGGAAAAGAAGAAGTATGCCTGGTGCAGCGGGTAAATAGGTCCGCCAATGCCCGCGGAAATGTTATTGCTGTGATACGGCGCGTACTGGCGGGCAAAGTGCGTGTAGGCCTGGAAATACTGGTTCGTGAAGTAGTCGCTGGCGAAGCCGTGAATCTGGTCCGAACCGGACTTGGTGGTCACGGTGGTTTCTATAGAGCTGGCCCGTCCGAAATCCACGTTAAACGTGTTGGTCTGAATGGAAGCTTCAGAGATGGAGTCGGGGTTCGGCGTCAGGTTGGTCACGCCGGGGCGCACACTGCTCGTGATGTCCAGTCCATCAATCACATAAAGATTGCCATTGGCGCCGCGGCCGTTCGCGCTGACGTCGTTGGCGGCTTCTGTGTTGAAGTTGTCGGTGTTGGTGCCGATACCGGTCACACCGGGAGCAAGGGTGATGAGGGTAATGAAGTTACGGCCCGGCAGAGGCAGGTTATTGAATGCCTGCTGATCCAGCGTGAGCTGGTTGCGCGTCTCCGCAGGATTGAGCAGAGGTGCCTGGTCGTTCACTGTTACTGTCGTTGCCACATCGCCGGCTGTCAGGCTGACGGAAAGGTCGCGGGTCTCGTCGGTGGTTACCGCAACGGGCGTTGTCCTGGCGGAGAAGCCCGCAGCCTTGATCGTGACCTTGTAGTTGCCGGGTGCGATGCTGAGAAACCGGTACACGCCGGCATTGTCAGTCTGCGCGCTGCTGGTAACCTGTTGCGCATCGCTCTGTAGCGTGACGGCAGCGCCCGGCACAACCGCGCCGGAGGCATCGGTCACAGTACCCTGGATGCTCGCGCTGAACTGCGCGAAAGCAGTACCGGCGCAGAGTGCAACAAGCATGAGCAGCAATGTCATTCGCAAGGCATGGCGTACCGTATTTACGAAGCACGCAGCGGCGGCAGATAGCTTGGTAATTCTTTGGTTCTGCGGCAAATCCTGGAATAAGTTCATTGGGGTCTTCCTGCTCTTGTATCGAAACGTTTCGATTCTCGCAGCCGGATATTGCTCTTTGTCAAAGTGCTCTGTCAAGCTCAATTTGATCAGCGGCGAAAATAAGGTCCTCACCATGGTTAAGACCCGAGTCATACCGGGGCAGGGATGGGAGAAGGCGCAAGGGTCTGTGTGGCGCGGCAAACAGCGAATCCTGGAAAGTTTTACTTTAGCCGGAGTGCCGCTGTTGTCGCGGAGCCGGAGTGGCGAGGAGCCGCGGTGGACTCACGAATGAGGAGAGTAGTGGGCAGTTTGAGGGAAGACCCGGGCTGCTCGCGCTGGATAGAAGTGAGTGCGGTCACTATAAGGCGGCTTAGCTCGGCTCTCGGGATGTCGACCGTGGTGAGCGGCGGGTGAAGAAACCGGCTGAAATACGTATTGTCAAAGCCCACCACTGAGACGTCCTCGGGGATGGAGACGCCGCGTGCCTGCAGGCCACGATAGACTCCGAGCGCGACCATATCGGTGACGGCCATGACCGCGGTAAACGGGATGCGGCCGTACGCAGATGCAATGGCTTCAAGCCCGGCATCGGCACCCAATCCTTCCACATCGACCACATGGGTGCGCAGGTCGGTGATATTACAAGCCTTGACCCCGGCGGCAAAGCCCTGGTGCCGGTGGCGATGCGAGAGCAGGCGTCCGGCTTTTTGGGAGTTGCGGACAAGTAGAAGGTCACGATGGCCGAGTTCGATGAGGTGCTGTACCGCGGCCATCATGCCGCCGCGACTGTCGACACGAATGTTTGTCGAAGTGGGGCCGACCCGGCCGACGTCCAGGAAAACCGAAGGCACCCCGCTTTGTTCAATGACATCAAACGCCGATTTGTCGCGTTCGGAAGTTATGACGGCCAGACCGGAGATCCTCGCCCCCAGAAGCTGGTGAACGGCGGCTCGCAGCAGCTCCGGCGAAAAGTTTGTCGCCGCCAGTGAGATCGTGTAGCCCGCGCGAATCGCTTCATCCTCGATTGCCTGCGCGGTCTCCGCGAAGAACGGGTTCTGCAGATTAGAGACGATGACGCCCAGAATGCGAAGATCGCGCCGCGCCAGGTTGCTGGCATAGAGACTTGGCTTGTAGCGGAGCTCAGCGATCGTGTCGATTACACGCTGGCGCGTTTTTGCACTTACCACCGTCTTGCCGTTGATGACAGCAGAGACGGTGCTGAGCGAAACGCCTGCCAGGCGCGCGACATCCTGAATTTTTGCTCGTGCCATGCGTAGAGCATACTTGGCTGTCGAAGGCGACCGCTCCGCTCACTCAGTAAGAATCGTAGCCTGTATACCTACTTGGTGAACAACTCCATCACCACACGTTTTAATGACCGCCCAGTGCTTGACCGGGCGTAAGTATCGCGACGTCCACGCGCAGCCTGGCCGCGATATGCCTATCCATGAAGCCGGTTTCCCAAGGCGCTACCGCGAGCAACTCCGCTCGCCGGGCAGGGCTAAGAATGTGCGTATGGCAATCTGGCGCTGCCTATTGCAGCAGGAGCAAAAGGGAATTGACGAAGCTCCGGGATCTACGGTGTGTCAAGGTGATCAAAATCGAGACATGCCATGATGCCGTATTGTGAGTGCGTCAGGAGGTTAGGTGTATCCGACAGTTGTAATGCCATGGCATGTACATGGCAGTCTTAGACTGATGCTGCGCGAAGTCTGCCCGTTTTTGCAATTCATAGGGCCGTACCAAGATTGCAGTGAATATCACTCGATATTGCAAGCGCGGCTGAAATCAGCTTCAGGTTCAGGCGGATGCCTTGAAGTCAATCCACAGGTGTCATTGCATGTATTGCTTTGCAAGATTGTCGAACTCTTCCGATGAAGCACACTTGTGTTCTCGGCCAGAGGGATTTGTGACCGAGCATTCCGTTGGTGCGACCTCCCAGAATTGTTTGCCCTGGCTGTTGATCCACATATAGTTCCCGTAGTCTTTGCCTTCAAAAGCATCGTATAGCACCTTCGCAGTCGACGGCGTTGTGCCCATCACCATAGTGGTCTGTGGAACCATGAGGCATTTGTTCAACGAGGCATTGTAATGATTGGTAAAATGGTCGCTTATTACGGAAGAATTAGGCAAATTTTCTCTACGAAACTCAATCAGCGCCTGAGCTGCACAATCATGCTGCATGTGAAGATCCTGTTCGGCGACGAGTTTGGTTTCCGCTGCAAGGGCAACTCGCAACTGTTCGAGGTTTGCCGTCGCTTCGTGTTCCCGGTAGGCAAGCGCCGCGCAAACTAGGAGGAACACGATTAGGGACTTTTGCATGTTGTCTCTAAACCTTTGCTGTTCTGTTTTGACCGAAGGCCACGATCGTAAAATCAACGTGCCCTGAAAGCTAGTTACGAAAGGCATGGAGCTGGTGCAGTTGTCCGGTAAACGTGCATCAGTTACTGAAAGCAGCATCGGCGAAGGCTCACCGGGTTCCAGTTCAACCGGGGTAAAGGAAGCCGTCGACTCGCCCACATTGTCTTCACGGCAAATAGAGCAAGTTCTGTCAATGCTAACCGCATGGACGCAGCTCTCATTCAACTCCACGCCGATTCGATTTTGAAATTACTGCAGTAACCCTTTTTATGAATTTCTAACCTGACTTCTCTCCCCATCTGCCGATATAGCTGAAGCGGCTATACAGTAGCCTATTTCGTTAAGCTCTGAGGAGGCATTCTGACTTTCAGCAGACAATGTGGAACCCTGATAGGGTGCGCCTTGGCGGCTGAAGCTGCGCATGCAGTGACACTTTTTGGGTGGCACTCCGCATTGGGCTCAAATGTAATCCAGCTCCTGGTGCCCCTTCTTTCAGCGTGTGCTTGCATGTACAGGGAGCGTCAAAATGGAGCTTCCCGCCAAGCACAGCCATGGTTTCTGCTTACTTTCGCGTTTGCGCTTTGGGCTTTCGCACAAGGTTTGTATACCTTGGCTCATTTTTCATCCCGATATTTCACGCTTGGACCGGCTAGCGATGCTTTGTGGTTGGTTTTTCCATTTCCGTTGCTTCTGGTCGCTTCACGCTTCTCAAGTGCTTCTCGCCATGATGCGGTGAGTTGGCTTGACATCTTACAAGCCTCGCTATTCTTTGCGACTTTGTTTGTGCTGGCCTACGGCCACCCGGCAATTATGAGCTTGCCGTTCGCATATAGCGTGCAGAGCATAGCATTGTTGCTTGCGTGCGCGCTTCGCTATTCCATGACGGCATCGGGGCAAGAGAGGGAGTTTCATCGGAAGCTCGCCTGGTTTGCGGGTTTGTACGCACTATTTTCCAACCTCGGCTACCTGGGCCAGGAGCACGGCTTGGATACCGGCACGCCGATCGACCTGTGCTGGACAGCACCCTTTTCAATTTTCTCGGTACTAGCTCTTCTGCCGGACCGTACTGCTCCGCCTCGCCCCGTTACCAGGTTTCTGCGGCTGTCTGACCCTATACACCTACAAGGCATCAGCGCACATTGTCTTGCGGCCATGTCATTTGCTGCGGCGGCGATGCTTGCCTATCACAAACCGCTTCCCGGTGGCACCGCGCTGCTTTGCGCCTTTCTACTCTCAGCCGGCCGTACCAGTGCACGCGACTGGCAGAACCATATGTTCCAAGCCCGTTTGGAGGAGACGGCACTTCACGATGCACTTACCGGGCTGCCCAATCGCAGCTGTCTGCGCCTGGAGCTTACTCGCCGGCTAGAGCGTGCACCTGGTCAGCTGCCAGGTTACGCCGTCTTTTTTGTAAATCTTGATCATTTTCAGCGAGTGAATGATGGACTGGGTTTTGCATCGGGCAACGTGCTGATACGACAAATAGCATTGCTGCTGACCGATCTCCTCCGACCTGGAGACGTACTTGGCCGAACGGGAGGCGATGAATTTGCAGTTCTGTTCGACTCGGTCGATGCGCGGCAGGCCCTGGTGCTGGCTGAAGCAATGCTGGCGCGACTGCGCCAGCCGATGGAAGTGGAGGGGAGAACCCTTACAGTCACAGCCAGCGCGGGGCTGGCAAGTGCCACGGGGAGCTTGAGTGCAGATCTGCTTCTGCAGTCCGCCAATTGCGCGATGTACGCGGCCAAGCGGCTCGGGCGCGACCAGGTGCAGTGCTTTGTGCCCGCCATGCTGGAAATGTCGCGAAACCGGCAGCAGCTCTATACTGATCTGCGAGCTACAGTCAATGCGGGGCAGATAGAAGTGCATTATCAGCCCATCTACAGCCTCAAAGAAAACGCGATAACAGGTTTTGAAGCACTAGCTCGCTGGCACCACCCGGAACACGGTCAAGTTTCTCCGTCCGACTTTATACCCCTGGCAGAGGAGAGTGGGCTCATCGTATCACTTGGTCGGCAAGTACTGCGAAAGGCCTGCTGGCAGTGCGCCGAATGGAATCGCCGTTTCGGCAGCGCGCTGACTGTCAGTGTCAACGTGTCCGCGCGTCAGTTCGAACAGCCGGAGCTATTTCACAATGTAATTACGGCTTTGAAAGATGCAGGCTTGAACCCCGAATTGCTCAGGCTGGAGATTACTGAAACAGTTTTGCTGAGTGCATCCGAAAACATAAAAATTTTAATTGGACAACTGCGAGTCTTAGGCATCGGCATTTCACTAGATGACTTTGGTACCGGGTATTCCTCGCTGGGCTATATGCTTCATCTGCCGTTTGACATAATGAAGATCGATCAAAGCTTTGTGCGGTCACTTCATTTAGATTCCCGACGCGCCCAGATCGTCGCGTCCATTATTGACTTAGCCGCCAAGTTGCAAATGAAAATTATTGCCGAAGGCGTGGAGTTACCGGAGGAGCTGGCACGACTTCGGGAGTTTCACTGCGACATGGTGCAAGGCTACCTGCTCTCGCGGCCCTTGGCCCCACCCGCCATGCAGTCCCTCTTGGAGGGATGCCACATCGCGACTAACCTTGACAAGGCTGTTTGGAGACTTCTTTCAGATCCATGCCTCATAGAGAAAGATCAGTCCGCGCCGATGCAGAATCTCTCTCTTCCTACCCCATTTGGGAGGGGTGTTGTGGTAGCAGGAGAAATGCTTACAATACCGCTTGCCAAGGCTACGCACAGCATGCAAGGGAGGAGTAGCCGATGAACAGTGATTTTTGTGGCGGGCAACTGCTCGGCAAGCTGCGCGGCCTATGCATGTTCATGATGCTTCTTGCCGCAGCAGCAGGCATGGCAGCACCCGCACAGCACTTCACGTTTGCCTCCTACAATACCGGGTCCGGGCTGACTAATCTTAATGCCCGCACGCTGCTTCAGGACCGCTCCGGTCTTCTTTGGGTCGGTACGGAAAATGGCGTCTTCATACTGGACGGAACTCTTTTCCATAAGGTTCAGGGCTTCACCGCAGTAGGACTAGAGAATGTGCGTGCGCTTCGTGAGGATAGTGCGGGGCGGATCTGGGCGGTGGATGAAAATCACCTAGCCTATTGGCAGGCAGGCAAGGTGCATGCGATTTTAGCAGTGAGCTTCGAGGCTCTCAGCCATGAACCCCTGGATCTGGCCGTGCTCGAGAAGGTTCACGATACGGTGTACCTTCTCGAAGGTGGCGTTTTAACTGCTGTATCAAGCCCGGATGAGGGCCGCTCGTGGCATGCAGCTGCTGTGGTAGCTCCCAACATCGCGGTAGCACATCCGGAGTTCAGCAAGTTGATCAGCCTGGCTACGGAAGATGGCGCAACGCTTTGGGCCGGGTGCGAGAAAGCACTTTGCCGCTTCGATCCTCTTCGGGGGCAAGCGGTACGCCTGAGTAAGCAGGAAGGTGTGCCAACTGATGCATGGCGTGCCATTACGGTCACGCGCGTGGGTGCGCTTTGGGCGCGCGGCGAGAGCGGCTTGCTGGTGCGTCGAGGGCCCTCACTTCCTTTTGAGAAAAGACCTCTACCGGCTCTTTCCTTCAGCGGAATGCGGAAACCGTCACTTGTCGAAGACCCATCAGGGCAGATCGTGCTCAATGGCATGGAAGGCTTCGCACGTGATGATGGGGATAGCTGGCGCATTTACGGACAAGCAAATGGTCTTCCAGGAGATGGTATTGAAACATTCATCTTTGATCGGAAAGGCACCCTTTGGTTCGGGTCTTTGGGTCACGGTATACTTCGCTGGCTTGGTTATGGATTTTGGGAAGATTGGACACGGGCTGAAGGACTGAACAGCAACATTATTTGGGGGATGAGCAAAGGGTCAGGCTCAGGAGTTTGGATAAGCACCGAACAGGGAGTAGCGCAAATCGATCCTCGCAGCGCCAAGGTGCTGTCGCAGGCTGGAGTAAGCGGACGGGTGCTTTCTGTTGCCGTTGATAAGCGAAGTCACGTGTGGCTTGCCAATGCAACCGGGCGCCTGCTGGATATAAATCCGGCTACGGGGCAAAGGCGCATCGCGGTCGATGGGCTTGAGCATATCTTTCAGTTGCACGTGGATCGTGAGCAGAGGCTTTGGGTTTGTTCGCGCAAGGGGCTGCTCTTCTTCACGGGAGCTGATGGGTGGACAGCTCCGCATCTGGTCAGCCAGCTGCCGTCCGGATACGCTTGGTCCATCGCGGAAGGAACTGATAGGACGCTTTGGCTAAGTTACAGCAAGGGGCTGTACCGGTTTCAGGGGCAGAGCTGGGCGGCAATTCGGTTGGCATTTCCTAGAAAAGAAGCCTTTAATTTCATGCTCGCCGCAATGCCCGATGGCACGCTTTGGCTGCAAAATAAGGAGCCTTATCCTTTGCTGCACCTTCGCGTGGAAGCCAACGCGGCAACGATTTTAGAAAAAGTGGAAACCTCATCGTTCGGGTCGGACAACATCACGTTTGTCGAGATGGATCGCCGAGGCTGGCTTTGGGTCGGTAGTGATGATGGCATACATGTGTATGACGGGCGGCAATGGATTCAATGCACTGCCGAAGATGGCCTGATTTGGGATGACACCGATTTTCATTCCTTTCTGGAAGACCAGGATGGCAGTATTTGGATTGGAACAAGCGGAGGCGTTTCGCACATTCTGCGTCCGGAAAGTCTTTTTAAGACCCATACCCCAGAGGTGCACGTTTTAGACATAGCTCTCTCTGGCCAGCCTCTAAGCACATTGGAAGTACCGCAACTGAATTTGCAGCGTCCGACGCTTACGGTCCACCTGCTCGACACGAACTACGATCGCGGTTCGGCCACCGTAACCCGCTATCGGCTGGATGGGGAAGACAATGAATGGCAGGATGCTTCTGGAGACAGCATTCGCTTTCCTGCGCTCTATCCTGGACGCTACAAGCTCCAGGTGCTCACTTATGACCGGCGCACCCATGCCAGTTCTCCCCAGGAGAATTTTTCCTTTGTACTGATGGAGCCATGGTGGAAGCGTAAGCCTCTTCTAGCCGTAGAAGCCGTTGCAATATTCGCTATTCTCTTTGGATTGTGGCGGGTCAGCATACACTTCCTCGTCGCGCGCCAGCAGGAGCTCGAACGGCTAGTGTCGCTGCGTACTAAGGAGCTGGAGAAGGAAAAGTGTGAACTGTTAGCCGCACGGTCGGAGCTTCTGGAAACGACACGGCGCGATCCGCTGACAGGTTTATTAAATAGGCGTGCGATCTTTGAACATATGCAGGCTCTTTGCGATATTGCGCAAAGTGCTGGGCCTTCAATTGCAGTTGTCATGGCGGATCTTGACGGCTTCAAACAAATTAATGATCAATACGGTCATATAGCAGGAGATTCGGTACTTCAGGAATGTGCTCGTCGCATCGAATCTGTAACCCGTCCAGTGGACTACGTCGGTAGATACGGGGGCGAGGAACTGCTCATTCTATTGCCTGGTCTTGATCGGGGCAGCGTATGCAAGCGCATAGAAGAAATTCGTCTCTCGATCTCCGCACGGCCCATTGAACATAATCATCTCCTCTTATCCATCACCTGCAGTTTCGGCGTAGCATGCTTTGACGGAGGTACAGCAACTACCAAGGATCTGGTGAACCTGGCCGATGCCGCCCTCTACTTAGCCAAGCGGAATGGACGCAATCGCGTTGAATACGCCGATGAACTCAACTCTGACCCAGGTTTTACCACGCTTAAGCTGACCAGCAGCGGTACTAAATCGGGGCTGTGCTTGGAGCCTTGCAATTAGGGCTGATACCTGGGCAAGTTAGAATGCCTTTCAATGGGCTCAGTTGCATTAAACCGCTTCCGTGTGAACGACAAAGTAACTCGAGGAGCCCGTATGCCGAGCTTCAATCGTCGTTATCTCCGGTTGAGCACCGCCTTAAGGGGACCGCTCATTCGTAAACGGTCGCAGATGTAAGGTATTGCCTGTCAGGCAACTGTCTCGGACAGCTTCATAAGACAATGCTTGCATGCTATTTCCTGACCGTCTTCTCACCACTAAAAAGTCCATATTTTGACATAATGTAAAACCAAGACCATCCAAAGAACAAATTCGACAAATATTATAAGTAATTTAATTACATATAGAGCGCTATGTGCGATAAATTGATGATAGTTTCCTTGCTTTAGATCCTCCTTTAAGGCTAAACATTAAGCGATAGCGTAACAGTGACGGACCATTTGCTCTTGAGGTCAGCTTAGTTTAGAAGGTAAAGATTACATGTACCGAATTTTATTGCAGCGCTTATCGAAATATTTTGTAATCGCATCTATACCACGTTTACCTTTGCGATCGTATCCGCTACAGCAACGGCAGCAACAGCGAGCACTAGGTTGCCAGGCCTACCGATCTCCGGGTCGACAACAGGTAAAATGCATGAATTGCACCGTCAAGGAGGCTGCTATCAACCACTACCATAATCATAGTCAGATGTGGACGCACTTTAGCAACTTTGCTCAAAAATTCAAGAAACTCAGGAGCCTAAGTCCCTATGCAAAACGTTCCTGAACGAAGCCCGTCAGTTCGACTTGTTTCAATCCACCAAATGTGAAGGCCTTATGCTTAGACGCGCATACCGTACATTAATACAATCTGGAGTCTTCAAATGAGCTTAGAAACAATCTCGTACATGGGCTTGCCGAACTGCATCAAGCTGTCTAACGGCATCGTAGACATTATTGCAACAACTGCCGTAGGTCCACGGATACTGTATTACGGCTTGACTGGCGGTAGCAATCTCCTTGCGCACTTTCCCGAGAGTTCTAAAAACACTGCATTGGGAACCTGGAAGCCGTACGGCGGCCATCGCTTATGGGTTTGGCCTGAACTCTTTCCGGCAACCTACGCGCCTGACAATGATCCAATCGAGCATAGCGTGCAAGGTGATCTTAGCCTCGTCCTCCGTCAAATGACTGATTCTGCCGGCATGCAGAAAGAAATATCTATCACGCTCTCCCCCATTGGCACCAAGGTGCGACTCGAACAAACCGTGACCAGCCATAATCTTTGGCCGATCGAGATCGCGGCTTGGGCGATTACTGTAGTTGCATCCGGTACCGGAATTGTCCCTCGCGTGCCCTTTCAGACACATGATGAACTGGTCACGGTCACTCAGCCACTCGCTATCTGCGCCTTTACCGATCTGCAGGATACTCGGTTCACCCTGGACTTGCGTTACATCCTTCTTCGTTCAGATCCAGCCCTTGCACACTCTCAGAAATTTGGCCTGCGCAACAAGCAGGAGTGGTGCGCTCATCTAACAGATAACACGCTGTTTGTAAAGCGATTTACCCATGACGAACATGCAGAGTACCCGGACTACGGAGTAAACAATGAAATCTACGTTGAAGGCAGCTACATGGAAGTTGAACTACTAGGTCCAAAGCGCGTCGTTGCACCAGGTGAATCGCTCACGCTAATTGAGGAGTGGCATCTATTTGAGGGACTCCCGGTCAACGCTGAAACACGCGATATGGAACTTCTGCATGAGGCACTCACTCCCTACCTACAGTCCTTGTTCTAACCCTAGCATTTCAAAACGGATGTTTGAAGACGGCATCGATGCAGGTCAGCCCCGCCTACATCATTTGCGTGTGAAGTGGCTGCCGGAGCTCCGTATCCAGGTTCGATGTGGATTCCCCCTGACTCTTTTCGATGACTTTGTGCCGGCTAAGCGGCATCGGCTTGAACGCAGACAGCATTGATCTGGTGGAGGACGCGCGGTAACGGTCATAAACAAGGTTGAGGAAGACGGAAGTACTATCATCGATGAGGATGTTTTCGCGGTAAACGAGATATGGATAAGGTAGGGCAGGTGGCGATCAAAGCAGAGAAGACGACCTACAGAGCGAACAAAGTGTAACCGAAACAAACCTCTGTCTTTCCCTCGCAGGCTGGCCGTCATTGGAAATCATTCAGATTAAGCCTTAGATCACGGAAAATGTGCTCTGAAGCTACCGTTGGCTGTGTATGGCAGCAATTTGCGCCTGTGTTTAAGAATGATCACGCGACCAGGTTTGAAGTCCTGAACGAACCAAAGCTAAATATGGATGGGACGAATGGATCGCATGAAAAAGGAGCATGGGCTTCACGATCTAGATTATCCAGGGCAGCGCTACAAACGTCGTGATAATGAGTAGCTTAATTTCGCAGCGCACAAACCAGTAACATTATCTACAACAGAGACTTACGAAAACCATCTCGCCGAGGATATATGCTGATGAGCATGGCAGGTACTATGAAGTCATCAAGAATGGACACTGGAGTAAGTGGATTGAACTACATTCTATCAGGTGTATTACCACCCGGGCAAATTTATTTATTAGAAGGAATTCCTGGAACAAGTAAAACAACACTTGCATTGAAGTTCATTCGCATTGCGATTATGGCGGAAGAACAAGCTCTTTTTATTACTTTGTCTGAGTCCAAGCGAGAGCTTGAAGCTTTAGCTTGTTTTCACGGTGGCCCGCAGAGGTGCTGATCGTGATACGACGGTATTGCTATTGAATGACCTCTCCGCTGAAAGCAGCGATATGCAGATGCAAAGCATTGCCCATGGCCTTATCCGCCTTAACAAAGTGCTACGCAGTTACGGAGTAAACCGGCGCCAGGTTGAAATACTTGAACTGCGCGGCAGCTCCTTTCGGGAAGGTTTCATAATTACACCATCACGACCGGCGCAGGGAAATCCACAATAACCATTCAGTACGCCTATGCGACTGCAGCGCGGAGATCGCGCGATCGTTTATTCCTTTGATGAAGTTCTTCGAACAGCAATTGATCAAGCGGAAACACTTGGGATCAGAGTTCGTGCAGAGATGAGCAGGGGAACGCTTGCAATGTCTCAGATTGACTCCGCGGAACTCTCTCCTAGAGAATTCATCTGGCAAATTCGAAAGGATATTGGAAATAATAACACTCGGGTGTTTGTCATTGATGGCCTGAACGGATTTCTCAATGTTATACCGGGCGAGAGAGATCTAGTTCTCCAGTTGCACGAGTTGATCGCCTTTTCTAAATCAGAAGGTAGTGCTCACATTTTTAGTTCTTGTTCATCATGGTCTTGTATGCAATATGCATGTTGAAATGAACGTCAGTTACCTTGCCGACACCGTGGTCCTCATAAGATATTTCGAAGCTGGAAGAGATACGATAAGTTATATCGATTATCAAACAGAGAGTGGGACGGCATGAACGGACTCTCCGGGAGTTTCATCTGGATGAATCCGGTATCTCTGTCGGTGAGTCGCTAACAAAATTCCGAGGCATCCTTACAGGGATTCCGAATGCTATGGCTAGTGTGAGAAAAACTAAGAACGAGGCATGAACGTGAGTTTGCTGGTCCATGTGATTGCACCTACCGGTCGCGATGCGGAACTCATTGTCACTGTTCTGCAGCAGAATGGAGTTGCCGCGTCCGCGAGGACTCTTGAACATTCCAGCTATATTCTACAGACGATGCAAGGATAGAGCCTTTGCTGATAGCCGAGGAGGCTTTGAGTCCGGTAGTTATTAGACAAGTTGGCCACTTCATCCAGAATCAACCGTCATGGTCGCATTTATCTATTCTCATCCTTACGGGCAAGGGACGTGAGAGGCTTAGAAGTTCGGGTATGCAGGCTGAACGGCATCCCCTCGCTTCCACTGTTCTTCTGGAATGCCCGATCAGAATCGCAATACTGGTGAGCAGTGTGCAAGCCGCCCTTCGGTCGTGGAAGCGTCAGTACCAGGTTCGAGATGCAGTATTGGAGTTAGAAGCAGAGCGAGAACTTCTGCAGGCTATGCTCGATAACTTGCCGGTAGGGGTAGTCTTCGCAAACGCTTCAGAGTAGATTATCAGGGGGAATCGACGGCTGGGAGATATTGTCCGGCATCCCCTCATCAGTAGCCCTGATATTGAAAGCCATGGTGAATGGGTCGCTTTTATAGCGATGGGCGTAGGGTGACTGGGGATGGGTTTCCACTAGCTTATGCGATCGGAAGCGGGCATTCCCTGCCTTCAGAAGATTACCTATACGAACGAGGTGACGGCACGCGAGCCTGAATCAGTTTTGCAGCAGCGCCGGTCCTCAACGATTTTGGTGAGGTTACAGGCGGGGTCGTTGCCATTTCTGATATTGATCAGCAAAAATGATCAGAAACAGCCTTGATACAAAATAAAAAATGGGCTGCTGTCGGCAGACTTGCCGCATCAATCTCACATGAGATCAATACCCACTTGAGGCGGTCACAAACCTGCGGTATTCAACGAAACAATGCAATGATTTATGCCCCGAGGCTAAAGAGTTTTTTGAAATTGCTGATCAAGAGCTTGCCCGCATATCTCAAATCGTAAGTCATAATTTACAATTTCACAGGCAATCGACAAAGCCACAAACGATGTCCGTCCAGCAACTTCTTGAACCCACGTTAGGTCTTTTTGCAGGGAGACTTCGCAACGCGAATATCGAACATACGCTTCAACATCGTGGCGCAGACTTGGTGACATGCTATGAGGAAAAAATACGTCAGGTTCTAAATAACTTAATCGCAAATGCAATTGACTCGTTGAAGTTGGGCAGTCGTCTTATCGTTTGTACAGGAAAAGGCGTTGTCATAAGAGCGTACTCTCAGGCGTCCGCATTACTATTGTTAATAATGGATGAGAAATTGTGCGAAACACAATGCGACATATCTTTGAGGTTTTCTTTGCAACCAAGGGTATCAATGGCACGGGTTTCGGCTTCTGGATAGCGAAGGGAAATATCGACAAGCACCATGGCTGCTTGCAGGTCTTCTAAAGAGCCGAAACGAAATGGAACTGTTTTCAGTATTTTTCTGCCAAACAATCTTTGCTAATCTTCCCGTGTTGTCTACTACGAATCATATTTTATGAAATGGATTTAACACTATAACCATGGTACCTACCGCGAAATAGATCTTTTGTTTTTTGCAACGGACTGAGAAGAGCCTACGCTGCGGGGTGGGGGAGCGCGGTTGCTTTACTACCGAGCTTTCAAAGACGTGAGAAGCTTGGCTAAAAGAACAAATTTGGGGTCTGCTTTATCAAGTAGATGAGGAAAGACCTCGATGATCACAATAGTCACCTTACAAAAGTAAGCATTTTGCACGAACAGCATACTTCTATTTAATTTTTAGGGTAAACAGATAGCAAGGCCATGGCATTCAGTCTCAAATGCATTTCTGCTCCATCTTGGCAGTTGCAGCTCCTTGCGAAAACTTCGCGCTGGTCGCTGGGACGCATCACCACGTTTCCGGCTATTGATGAGGGCGACGGAAGCCATCCAAAGACGATCTTGCTGCCATCCTGGCTTCTATTAGCGTATATGCTCAAAATTCGGGCTGCTACGCAGTCCACTTTCTTCTTCATCCTGAACCTTTTAAGTTTTATTGTATTACTAGGTATACAAGTTGGGATTAGTCAAACTGTGCTCCCGCATCCCCGCGTGCGTGTGACGGCGGCTATTGATGATCAAAACATTGTAACTTTAGAACGTAACATGAGTAGGCCCGAACCATTGCACGACGATAAAGGCTCAATTGCCTTAAGCACGCCTACCGGTACGATGCGACTGCTTCTCAGGCGCGACCAGGGCCAAGAGAGAGAACTACAAAGATTTCTTGATAACGTCCAAAATCCGCATTCGCCGCAGTATCATCGGTGGCTGAATCCTCAAGAATATGGTATTCATTTCGGCGTTGCCGATGAAGACCTAAGCGCCGTCAAAAGCTGGCTGCAACGTAAAGGTTTCACCATTGAAGGAGTTCCAAGCAGTAAAACTTTTGTTGAATTTTCTGGAACAATCGATCAGGTGGAACAAGCCTTCCACACCAGCATTCATTCCTATTCTTTCAACCATGTGCAGTATGTAAAAAACACGACGGGCCCAAAAATCCCGTTAGCACTTGCACCAGTTATTGCAGGTCTATCCCCGCTCAACAATTTTCGAGCAAAGGCTCAGCAAAGTGTCAACAAACCTTTACAAGTAAGTGCCACACCGAACAACAATCTTCAGAGTTTATTGCAGGTCGCATCTAGCACTACTCCGCTACTGGTGGGGCAGAGTAGCGTGTATATCACTGCGGCTGACGCTGCAACCATATATAACTCGCCAAATGCATGGAATCGGAACTTTTCGGGAGGTACACAATGGACCGGCGCGGGTATTAACATCGGCATTGCGGCATACTCAGACCTTCCTACGACTGACTACCTAAACTATCGCAAACTGTTTTTAAATGAAGCCGTACCGGTTATGCCGACTCTTATCGTAGATGGTACCGATCCCGGTATTCTTGATCAACATGACGGCCAAGTCACCTTAATTGATGCAGAAATTGCTGCGGGGCTGGCACCCCAAGCAAACATCTATGTGTATTCCAGTCAGAGTGATTTGTTGGAAGATGGTCTTATAAATGCTGTCATTAGAGCTGTTGAAGATAATGTTGTCGCGATTCTAAGTGTGAGCTACACAAAGTGCGAAGCTTCTCTCGGGGCTTCGGGGAATCTTCAGTGGAATGAGCTGTGGAAGCAAGCGTCTGCTCAAGGCATTTCCGTTGTGGTAGCGGCTGGAGATACCGGCACGGCAGGGTGCGATGGCGGGGGGCCGGTTGCTACAGGTGGACTTGCAGTAAGCGGCATCGCCTCCACACCCTATAACGTGGCAGTCGGCGGTACGGACTTTGATGTATTGGGTAGCAGTTTTTCGACCTATATCGATAGCACGACTTCAGAAAGCACATTACCTTATCAGTCCTTCGTTACCGGCTACATTCCTGAGAACCCGTGGAATGATTCTATTAGCAACACTCCACCCGGAGTTTCTAGTACAAACGTTATCGCCGAGTACGACTTCGGAGAAGATACAACGTCCATCGTTGCCGCCACCGGCGGCGGAGCCAGCAGCATGGCATATTGCATCGCAGGAATTGACCCAAGTACCGGAGATTGTCTCGGTCCCCTTGCCGGATATCCTGCACCGCCTTTTCAATCCGGCGTAAGCGCCGGTGCGACTGTGCCTTCCGGAGTGCGCTTCGTTCCCGATGTTGCATTGTTCGCCGGTACAAACACTCAATATCCCGCAACATGGGCTGTTTGTTCCGACAACCTTGTTGCACAGGCAAACTATACCTTTACGGACTGCAATCCGACGCAGGACGGCACATATTCCGTGGAAGGTGCAGGCGGTACTGGAACATCAACCGCAGCCTTCGCCGGAGTTTTAGGAATGGTACTTCAGTCGCTCGGTCCTAATACTCGCCTTGGTGTTGCAAACAACGTGCTTTACAACCTGTACGCAAGCGGTAGCCGAGCCTCTATCTTTCATGATGTTATAGCTGGAAACAATTCGGTGCCATGCGCAGCGAACTCGCTGAATTGTGACTCGAACAGCTTCTTGACCGGTTACGATGCAGGGCCCGGTTACGATTTGGCGAGCGGTTTGGGTAGCATTGACGTAAGTGCATTGATTGCTGCGTGGCCTACCGTGGTGTTTACAGCGACGAACACTACTTTGTCAGTTGATGGAACTGTAGCTCCTCTGATCCTCCAACATGGCAATGCAGTAACATTAGCAGCGAGCGTGACGCCATCAGCAGCAACCGGGGTTGTGTCTGTAAGCGGATTTGCCAACCAGGCTGGTGCGGCTGTTGAAGAAAACATCCCACTATTAAACGGTGTCGGCTCTATTTCCACAAACAAACTGCCGG
This sequence comes from uncultured Acidobacteriaceae bacterium, assembly GCA_964235655.1. Classification (GTDB taxonomy): domain Bacteria; phylum Acidobacteriota; class Terriglobia; order Terriglobales; family Acidobacteriaceae; genus EB88. The sequence continues at coordinate 104,680 of CAXSBB010000013.1, read as the reverse complement.
GCGGCACTTACACAATCCAAGGCTACTATCCCGGCGACGTAAATAACTCGCCTAGTACTTCTTCACCTCTTATTCAAATTACAGTAACTCCGGAAGATAGCGCACTTCAGCTTTCTACGCAAGTTGTAGACGTAAATAGTACACAGATCTACAGCAACAGCTTTCCCTATGGCGCTTATGGATTTGTGTATGTAAAACCGGTAAGTGCCAATCCAAATTCAGGAGGTTCAAGCGGACCTGCAACGGGAGTCGTCACCTTGTTGAACCATGGAATCCCGTTAAGCCAGCCTAATTCACCGAGTCAGCAAGTTGTGAATAGCGTAGGGAGAGCAGCGTTCCCCCTGGCTGCGTTTACACCGGGAAGTTACAGCCTGGGTGCCATGTACGAAGGCGATAGGAGCTACAACGCGAGCTCGACAATTAGTGAGACCGGAATTACTATCCAGAAGGGAAGCACCCGGCTTACTGCTAATCCCTCCTCTTCAATTATGGATATTTCTGCAAGCACTACAGTTACAATCACGCTTGACACAGATAGCGCAGGCCAATTTCCTACAGGGGCGATAACTTTAACTGCCAACAGCATCTCTTTTCCCGGCACCATCCAGCAAGTTCTTACTCCCCTTAATGCAGTTGAAGAAATTGCGACATTTCAAGTTGCCGGTTCCGTCTTAGCACCCGGTGTAAATAAATTGATAGCAATGTACGGCGGCGATGGAAACTACAACGGGTCAAGTACGACAGCTACCATCACAATCACAGGTGGTAGCACTACTGCTCCCGGCAGCTCACCCGACGGAACTTTTAGCCTCACGGGCCCACTCGACGGAATCACGGTGCCTGCGCTGACTGCTTCAGCTACCGGAATCGTCAATGTAAGTGCTTTGAACGGCTTTACCGGAACAGTCAACCTGAGCTGCACTCTAACCGGTGCTACAGGTACAGGTGCAAACGCCCCTAGATGCTCTGTAACACCTGCTGTGACGCTCCAGTCGCAAACTCCAGCTACTGCTACGGTTACGATTAACACCGCTACGATGATTGCCAACCACCTGCCGCAGTCGCAGAGGGGGGAACACAATGTATTTCGCATTCGTGCAGCAGGTGAGGAAAGTTTTGCACTTTGCTCGATCCTGATACTGCTGGTACCCGCGAATCGCCGTACCTTGCGCTCGCTGTCTATCACTTTTCTGGCGCTCGGAACGCTAGGTGTCCTTGGCTGTAGTGTTCACCGAAATCAAATTGCGAGCCCGGCTGCCAACTACACTGCTGTTGTGACAGGAACCAGCGGCAGCACTGTTGTAAGCACACAGATTTCGGTAACAATCCAGTGAAGGATAGCTCAATGCATTGATCATCGCGAATGTCATAGAAAACTATAGAACTTGCGATACGGGCGAGGATTACGCAAAACTCGCAGAGTGCCCACAGCTTAACGGAGGAAGCGCAATGTTTCCGGCACATCGAACCTGTCTATAGAAGCCGCGCTACCCTTAGAGTGTCCAAACATAATCCAAGCGGTTCCTCTGAGGCAGATCACCATGCAATTCCCCCGCAGTCTCTTCATTTTCGGGCTAATACGACTAGCCGCCGGGAAAACTTTTTTGCCGGGTTGGCTTACCCAGGGCAGAACCGGATATTTACCTTCGTTTGTTGTACTTGCCCGCGCTCCCATTCTGTTCTGCACGCTTCCTCTTGCTACGACCGCGCAGGGGCAGGGTGCTGTGTTCTATGCCATCCACAACGCACTACCAGACGCACCTTTACCGCAGGAGGATTTGCAGAAGGGAGCGGGACCGGCAATCCCGGCTGAAGGCTTAGCAAATCTTTCAGGCTTTGTGCTCGACACACGCGGAGCGGCGATTACGGGGGCGCAAGTCCATTTAATGACTAACAACGGGCTGCAGCAGGGCACAGTACTATCCGGAGATAACGGCGCGTTTACCTTTGGAAGGCTACCTCCCGGCTCATACCTCATTACTGTTGAAGCTAAAGGGTTTAGTCCATTTACATCTTCAGAAATTCTGGTTGTGGCTCAAAGGGACGTGAGCTTACCTCCTATTTCACTTACTGTTGGGGCCGCTATCACAGACGTTACAGTCCGCCCTACCGAGGTTATCGCCGCAGAGCAAATCAAAGAGGAGGAACATCAGCGGGTGTTAGGCATCCTCCCAAACTTCTATACCAGCTACACCTATGACGCGGTTTCACTGACCACAAAGCAGAAGTACTCCCTCGCCGCACACGAAGAGCTCGATTGGACCACATTTGTGGGAGCTGGTATTGCCTCAGGCGTCCAGCAGGCAAATAACTCGTATGCCGGGTACGGCCAAGGAGCTGCCGGATATGGGAAGCGCTACGCGGCCGCATTTGGCGACGGACTGTTTATCAATTTTTTCAGCCATGCAGTCTACCCGTCCATCTTTCACCAGGACCCGCGCTACTTTTACCAAGGCTCCGGCACCATCAAATCGCGCACTCTCCATGCAGCCAGCTTCGCCATCTTTACTCGGGGCGATCACGGGCAAAGGGTGCCGAGCTACTCTTATATTTTCGCCATTATGACCACAGGAGCGCTAGCCAACCTGTACTACCCCCACGCAGATCGGGGTGCGCACCTTGTTTTTACTACTGCGGCGCTCGGCATTGTCGGTCGGGCAGGTGGTACGATTCTGCGCGAATTCTTGTTGAAGCCTCTGACAACAAACGTGCATGGCAACGGCAAACCTTGAGAGTGCAAGCAGGAGACAGTCATCTTCTGTGAACTGCCAACCTCGCAGAATGCCACCCTGCGCGACCACTAGGGACGAAAATGCAGTGAAGGGTTACATCGGAGAAGTAGCCGAATCATCAGACTCTTTCACGAAGTATAAGTGTGAAAGGTTTGTACCAGCCTAAAAGCTGCTAACCATGGAACCTAAAACGGCAGAATGAAATCTGCTCCTGAATTTAAGCTATGATGTGCCATTAGCCTAAAGGGGTGTGAAGTTCTTGCAATAGCGATTTATGTAACTCATTATAATTGACTTACCTGTTTATCTATTGTTAATGATTAGAGAAGACCACATGGCTTGCCAAGTTTCCTACCAAGTGTGTTGAGTATGGCTCGTACACAATCCAGGAGACATTCGGCATGGTTTTCCGCACTCGCACTGCCCGTACCTGCTCTTACGTTTTTATGCTTCTAGTCTCTGTCGCAGCTCCTAAAGTATTTGCTCAAACCCCCCCTGCGATTCCAAACGGCGATATACGCATCCACTACTTCCGTCCTGACGGGAACTACGCCGGTTGGACGATCTATGCGTTCTTTGACACTACGGAGCCAAACAATTTTCAGAGCGGGCCTGTAGCAGTCACCGGAACAGACAGCTTTGGAGCGTACTTTGATGTGGGCGTGACTGCGACTGCTGCGAACGTAGGCCTGATTCTGCATAAAGGTGATCTCAAAGATCCCGGTCCCAACCAGAGTGTGGACCCGGCGACGCAAGGCAATGAGTTCTGGGAGCTATCAGGCAGTGATGTCCTATTGACCAAGCGGCCGCCTACAGGACCGGACCTTCCAATCCCGGCCGGCCATGCGCGCATCCACTACTACCGGCCGGACGGTAACTATGCCAACTGGAGTGTATACACCTATGGTGCTACGACAGATCCGACAGGCAGCTTCTGCAACACAGAGGACTACTATTCGGGCTATGACAGCTATGGACCTTATTTCGATGTAGGCGTGACGAACGGATCGCTTGGCTTCATTATCCATAACTGTTCTACCGGTGTAAAAGATCCCGGTCCGGATCAGGCATTGCAGATTCCGCAAGAGCTGGAAGGCTGGGTTGTTTCCGGTGACGCAGCTGTCTTCCCACAGCTACCCACGCAGGCGCAGCTGCTGAGCGGGCCCTTTCACCAACTGCAAGCGTACTGGATAGACGCGACCACGATTGCGATTCAGCCGCAGTATGGGCAGGCAGGTTGGACGTATTCACTCAACGCAAGCCTGACGGCAGGTCTCCAGATTACGGCGACCGGGCTTACCGGTGGAACTGCAATTCCATTGACTGCGTTCGCGGGTACGCTAACGGCGAATGAGTTGACGCATTATCCTCAACTTGCCGGCTACGCACTCTACAAACTACCGGCGAATGTTGACCCAAATGTGGTTCGCCAAGCACTCAAGAGCCAGCTGGAAGTAACTGGAATAGCCGCGGACGGCACAATCAAGTACACCACCGGCGTTCAGACGTTTGGTGCACTCGATTCGCTTCTTGCCTACGGGGGTCAACTCGGGGTGATCATTGACGACGGCTTGGCTCCAGACCATGTGAATCAGGAGAACGCTTCCTCGTCGTACCCGGTGCAGATCAAAGTGTGGGCACCGACGGCGCAAAGCCTCTCGTTGCTACTGTTCAACAATGCAACCGATACGGCTCCGGAAAAGACCATCGCCATGCAGGAGCTGAACGGCGTCTGGACGGCGGCAGGGCAGGCGGACTGGAAGGGCAAGTTCTACCAGCTGCAGTCGCAAGTGTTTGTTCCCGCTAACCAGGCGATTGTAACCAATACCACTACGGACCCGTATTCAATCGATCTGTCATTGAACGGAACAATGAGCCGAATTACTGACCTGAACTCGCAGGAAACTAAGCCCGCCCGCTGGGATGCGTCCACCTCACCGAGGCTGGCCAGCATCTATGACACAAGCATCTATGAGCTGCATGTACGTGATTTCAGCATCGGCGATGCGACGGTACCTGCCTCCATCCAGGGCACCTATGAGGCATTTACAGACACGAACAGTGACGGCATGCGCCACTTGCAAACCCTTGCTCGCTCCGGACTCAAAGCAATACACCTGTTGCCGAGCTTTCATTTCGGCAGTGTGAACGAGGACAAATCCACCTGGGCCGCCACCGGGGATCTGGCCCAGTACCCGCCGGACGGACAGCAGCAGCAGCAAGCTGTTGAGACCATCCAGGCCAAGGATGCCTACAACTGGGGCTACGACCCTGTTCACTACATGGCACCCGAAGGTGCATATGCTGTAAATCCGGCTGATCGTGTCAAGGAATACCGCGACATGGTTCAAGGAATCCATCAAGCCGGTCTGCGCGTGATCCAAGACGTTGTGTTCAACCACACCTACACCGCGGGACAAGACCCAACGGCAAACCTGGATGAGCTTGTGCCGAGCTACTACCATCGCCTGGATACAAGTGGTGTAATCGAAACAGGCTCATGCTGTTTCGATACAGCAAGCGAACACCAGATGATGCAGAAGCTGATGATCGACACCGTGCTTTTGAACGCGAAAGAGTACAAGATCGATGGCTTCCGCTTCGACGCAATGGGGCTGCACTTTGTCTATAACATGACGGCCATACGGAATGCGCTGAATGCATTAACCCTGGAAAAGGATGGTATCGACGGTAGCAAAATCTACATGTACGGCGAGGGTTTCCAGATCGCGGAGGCAGCTAACAACGCTATCGGCCCTAATGCCAGCCAAGCCAACCTGTACGGTACCGGTATCGGCAGCTTCAATGACCGTATACGAGATGCTGTACGAGGTGGCTATATCTTCGATAATACTCAGGAGCAGATTCAAGGGTTTGCTACCGGTCTATCGACAGATCCAAGCAGCTACACCGCTCAGAACACAGCTGCGAGTGACCAGCTTACGACCTTGCTTCAGGACTCTGACCTGATCCGCTTGAGTCTGGCTGGCGCACTTAAGAACTACTCCTTCCAAAACTACCTTGGGCAAACTGTAACCGGTTCGGAGCTGACCTACGGCGGCCAGCCTGCCGGCTATGCGGCAACTCCTCTTGAGGATGTGAACTACTGCTCGGTACACGATAATCAGACGCTGTTCGATGCGATTCAGATCAAGAGCGCAACGACGGATACGATTGCTGCGCGTGCCCGTCGGCAAGTTCTCGGGATGAGCCTGCTCACCCTGGCTGAAGGTGTTCCATTCTTCCATGCCGCGGACGATCTGCTCCGCTCCAAGGATATGGATAACGGCAGCTACAACTCCGGGGACTGGTTCAACAAAATTGACTGGAGCGGCCAAGGCAACAACTGGGGCATCGGGTTGCCGCTTAATAATGTAAATGCAGCCGAGTGGCCGGTGATGCAGCCGCTGCTGGCCGACCTAGCCCTGAAGCCTGCGCCTAATACCATAGCCGCAACTACGCAAGCTTTTCAGGACTTTTTGAAGATTCGCTCCAGCAGCGGTTTATTCCGGATGGCTACGCTGGCTGAGGTGCAGGCAAACCTCAGCTTCCTGAACACAGGCCAGAGTCAAATACCCGGACTGATCGTCATGAAGCTGGACGATCATGGCCAGAACTATGGCGGGGCGCACCATATGGTTGTCTTCTTCAATGCGAGTAATGCAAAGGTCGTCTTTACCGATGCAACACTTGCAGGTATGCAGTTGCACCTCCATCCAGTACAGGCTGGATCATCCGACACGATTTTGAGAGAAGCCGCGTTTGATAGCAAAGGAGGAACAGCAACAATTCCGGCGTTGACGACAGTAGTGTTCGTCGCTGACAAGGAATAGTCGTAACCGACTGCTCTACTACCTGGTACTGACGGCTTAGCTTGAATTCAGGAACTGCGATCTCTGCTGTTACTGTCCATTCAAGTCAAGCCGGTACAGGTTGCCGGTACCAACTCGTGGCTGAACTAGAGGCATATTGTCTGGAGTCATGCCACCGAAGAAATAGTTGGCAGGCTTTCCGGCATGGAAATCATCGGTGCTTGCGACGATTTGCATTTGACCTCCCGGTACCGCGATTTGGAGAATTGGTTGCTTGTCCGCCATAAAAGCATGGACATAGATGCTTTTACTGTCACTGCTCCATACCGGGTCTGCAGCACTGGTTAATGCGAGCGCAGCCCACGACTGTCGGGCTACGTCGAACAGCATCACCTGCTTCTGATCAAGGGAAAGTGCAGCAATCCATTTGCCGTCCGGCGACCATCGTGGGCTGAAAAAGCCTTGAGAGAGAGGCAAAGTCTCCGTTTTCTGGTTATGGATATTGAAAACGGCAATAGTATGGGAACCGCTATCCTTGCCCATCATGTCCGGTTCCCGTCCATAGACAAGATTCTGCCCGTCCGCAGACCAGCTCGGGTCTGCAGCATTGCGTACATCATTAAACAGCTTGCGCGGACTTCCCCCAGCCTGATTCACAAGATAGATCTGCCATGCTTCTCCTGACGCACGAGCCATAATCGCAAGGCTGCTTCCGTCCGGTGACCATTGCGCTAGAAAAACATCCAGAGAGTTTGGAGTCAGCTGAATTCTGTCGGAACCATCCAAAGCCCGCGCTCGCCACAGCTTGCCGACTGGATCTGTCCATGCAACCCACTTCTTGTCTTGGGAATAGACCACACGGTTTGCTTCAGCCAGGAACGCCGGCGCCGGACGAAAACCTTCTGGAGTACCTCCATACTGCTGCAAGCCAAAGGGTGGGTCCGCACCGTAGAAAAAAACTTCACGTCCCGAGCGTGCCGCTACAGGTGAAGAGTAGTGCAGTGGTCCATTGGTTAGTTGAAAAGGCACAGGTCTTGCGCTGTCACCATCAAGCTCCCAAAGGTCACTGCTGAAGTTGTTGCTCGCTTGAAAAACATACGCCTTGCCGTCCATAGCCCAGGTTCCGCAACATTCAAAGGAGCGGTTTGCCTTTGTAGGGAGCAGCGGACGAGCCGTGCGGCTCCCACCGGCAACCTCCCAGATGGAAGATGTATGTGTTGAGGGCTCCATGAGTGTGAACCGGAGTAGCTGGCCGTCCGGCGACCAGCGCAACCAGAATGCCCGCCCCGGTAGCTTGAGGTATGGTGTCACACTGCCGGTATCAGACTGAACGATGTTCAATTCATTGCCGCTGGCGGCAAGAACGTTGACATTATCCGGCATCCAGGTAGCCGCTTGCGCCAGCACTCCGCCGACCCGCATTGCACTACCGCCGGCGGTTGGTACCACCCAGAGAGGCTGCTCAGATTCAGCAGTCAAGTGGCCGCGCAGCAGCAGATGGGTGCCGTCCCGTGATATGTCGCAAAGTGTGGCCGACGCCAGCTCTGCGGGTATAGTAAGCGATTTGATTTCAGAGGTACTCAGATCGAGTGAGGCCAGCTGAGGGTTCCCGGTAATCAGCATGGATGTGAGAATGCGATCCCCATCTGCAACCAGGGTCAGCAGGCTTTCCATATTTGGGGTACCGGAGGAGATGAGGCTGTTGCGCGTAATCTGAGCAATCCTTACAGGCGGCTGCATTGGCCGTGCGCTAAGCCAGAGTGCCAGAGTAGACCCGAGCAGAAGGACAACTGCAAGCGAGAGGATTAGTTCGCGCCTGTTCCACAATCCTCCGCTTTGAGAAGTGGGAGATGCTGTCACATCAAGATACGAAGAAGGACTGGAGGAAAAAGACGCATGGGTTGAAGCTGAAGAGAGAGCTGGGAGAGCTGCCTCCTGCCGGCTGCCGAAGTTCAACTTCGCCGTTTGGTTTTCTTGTTGAGGTGCATGCGGAAGAGGATGTGTCACAGTTACAGGCGCTATAAAGCGGTAGCCTCGCTTGGCAAGTGTTTCTACAAAGCGAGGATTTTCAGCAGAGTCACCGAGCGCCTCTCGCACCTTCTTAATGGCGACCGCTAAAGAGCGTTCAAAATCAACATTTGTATCAGGTCCCCAGACACTCACCTGTAACTCGCCGCGTGTCACAACCTCGCCGGGCCGTGCAAGCAATGCTATGAGGACTCTGAAAGGCTGCTCCTGAAGCCGTACCCGAAAACCGGACTTCCAGATTTCTCCACTGAGAAGATCAACCTCAAATTGACCAAAGGCGATGCGCCCAGATTTTTCTAGAATCGCCACGACAATGCCTTCCTTAAACCGCTTTAAGATGCTGTACAACGATACCTCAAAGCCGTTTCTATACAAGTTGATCGTATATGACGCTTTGCAAACTATTCAAAGTAAAACATTTAGCAGTTAATGGTCAGCGAAGGAAAAATTTACCGATAAGATATTGCACATTCCTAATGTAAAGGGCCAATGTCGTTCACATCCTGCGGCTCTAGGCATAGTAACGTTACTGTTCTGAGCGGCAGGCACCTCCTCAATGAGTACAAGTTCAATCGAGGTTGGTTTCACATAGTGGCAAACACGTTCAGGAGATCAGGCAATCATGAAAACTATTCGAGGCCTTTCAACAAGAGCAGGTAGCCGAGCACTTCGCGCAGCGACGCTCGCACTCTTCACGGCAGCAGGACCCGTCCACCAGATACTGGCACAATCCGATTCAGGCCAGGTAGTCGGCACTGTCAAGGATGCTGCCGGTGCAAGCATTCCTGGAGCCACGCTCACACTTACCAATCAGGAAAACGGGCTGGTACTCACGGGCAAGTCAAACGGTAGCGGCGAGCTGCTAGTCCCCGCAGTGCCGCGTGGCATGTACACCGCAAAGATTGAGGCACCCGGTTTTCAATCTCAGACGGAATCTGTGACGGTCAATGTGACACAGTCGCAGACAGTAGTGTTTCAGCTGGCACCAGGCGCGGTGACCAGCACTGTTGAAGTCACGGGTGCGGCTTCGCTGGTGAATACTTCAGACCCGACACTTGGCGAAACCATTGAAGGAACGCAAATAACAGAATTGCCCTTGGATGGCCGAAACACAATAAGCTTGGCACTACTTGCCCCTGGTGTAACCAATGGAGCTCACGTTGAGTATGGGCAGGATACCGCAGGTCGGTTTAGTGAAAGCGGTGGCGCTCAGATTTCAGTTAACGGAGTTCGTGCTCAGGCAAACAACTTCATTCTGGATGGTGTAGACAACAATGATGGTCTGCAAAATGTAATTCTATTTTTTCCGAATGTTGACGCCACACAACAATTCAAAATCGACACTAGCGTCGCCCCCGCGCAATTCGGCCGGGGAGGTGGCGCGCTGATTATCACCTCACTAAAATCGGGTACCAACCAGCTCCATGGATCAGCTTTTTACTTCAATCGAGGTACTGAACTTCAAGCGAACCCTAACTATCGTTTTCAGGGAGCCCCTGAAACGCCTATATCCTCTTACAGTCAAAACCAGTTTGGGGGCTCAGCTGGATTGCCAATCATCAAAAATAAACTCTTCCTTTTCGGAGATTATCAAGGGGAACGCAGAAACCAGCCTGGCGGTGCTCACTACGTCACAGTTCCCACAGCCCTAATGCGCACAGGAAATTTTTCGGAGCTTCTCAACCCGAATCTGACATATGGATCGTTTAATACAACGTATCCTGTTTGCGTCCCAAACTACGCTACCTTGAACAATAATGTTGCAGCAACCAGCCACGGGCAAATCTACGATCCTCAAACGAACTGCCAAGTGTTTCCAGGAAACATAATTCCTACAAGCCGGCTCAATCCCGCTGCAGTGAATTACCTGAATGCCTTTCCGCTTCCTACACGAAGTGATCGAATTTTACAGAATTACCTTGTTGTGCAGAACTCAACTTTCAAATCCAATGCTTTTGACACACGTACGGACTGGAATCCATCTTCCAACGATCTATTCTTTTTCAGGACATCATACGATAATACTGCTAGTTTGAATGGCTCGGAGTTCCCACTTTTACCTGCTAATGGCGGAGGCACGTACATCCATGCGCGTGGCTATGATCTGGGGTACACGCATACTTTTTCCGCTCATGCGGTGAATGAAGCACGCATCGCGTACAACCGGGACAATTATGGATATTTACCGACTTACAACGGCCAGACGATTTCTGCCAATCTTGGGATCGTGAATGCAAACCGCAGCCCCCTGCTCGGTGGTGGAGCACTCATCGGCGGTTACGGCAATCAGCTCGAGTACACAGGTGATTACGGTACATTCGCTGTCCCACAAAATACATATGAAGGCACTGACACAATTAATTTCAATCGCGGAAAGCATTCGCTCAATGTAGGAGGAACGTTTCTTCGTCGCCAAGTCAATTTCTTTCGTCCTATCGCCGGTAAAGGTATTTTTTCAATAAGTGGAAATGGAGCCGGCTTTACTGGTTTCGAAGACACCGAACTATTAGTAGGAGGTGTGAATAATTATCAAATCGGCGCACAGAGCGGCTTTTTTGGAAATGTCAGCCAGGAAGATGCCATTTTTGCTCAGGATGATTGGCGCGTCAATAATCGTCTAACTTTGAATCTGGGCGTACGTTGGGATTTATTAACCTTTCCTTTCGAGGAACATAATAATCAGGCTGCTTTCGATGTCAGTACCGGCACAGTGCTTGAGGCTGGTAAAAATGGTGTTTCAAGAAGTATCATCAACCAGGATTATAAGGATTTTGCGCCTCGTGTCGGCTTTGCCTATGACCTGCATGGTGATGGTAAGAGTTCCATCCACGGTGGCTATGGTATCTTCTACTTTCCCGACTATGGCGGCATAAGCAACCAGCTGGGTCAGCAGCCTCCATTTGGCGGTCAAACTCAATACAATGCCTATCAAGGCTACTGCATCACCTTCACTGGGCAAACACCTACGCCAAGTGCCGCGCCGGGAGGCTACAAATGCCCGGGCTATACAAATGCTGCAGCAGTTACTACACCATTGCCTGCTCCCGGCAACCCCAACTTTAACCCAGCTGCTCCAACAAACTACAGTGGTTTGGCTGTAAATCCAAATGACAAACGTAGTCGTGAGCAAGAGTGGAACTTACAAATTCAGCAGCAGTTCAGCCCAAAGGACGTGGTCTCTATCGCGTATGCGGGTAACTATGGAGATCGTCTATCTACATATTATTACTACTCCTATCAGCTGGGCTCACCGACGCAGCCCTTCGCTAACCAGAGTGGCATCACGTTAAATGATTATAACGGTCATGCCAACTACAATGGGTTGCAGGTGCATTATGAACACAGAGGCAAAAGTATTCTCGCTACTGGTTCATACGCTTTCTCGCATACGCTCGATGATACTGCTAGCGCATATGGTGGAACACCAACTACGACCTTGCTTTACTTCAATCAGGGATTGAATTACGGCAATTCAATTCAAGATCAACGTCACGTTTTCAGTTCATCCATTGTGTGGTTTTTGCCATTTGGGCGAGGGCAAGAGTTTGGTTCGAATGCGAATCATCTCACCGATCTGTTAATTGGTGGATGGCAGTTAAACAACATAGTACAACTCCAGAGTGGGCAACCCGTTGATCTAGTCGCTGCAGGAAACGACGTATATTCGATCCGCCCAGATTTAGTCGCCCCAATCCGCTATCCAAAAAGCATTAGCGGTCGTTGGTTTGATCCTGCATCTTTCAGAAGCGACTTAATCCCTACCATCCAGGCCACTGATCGCGCTTCCACGACTGTCCCTGTTCGTGAGGGTACACTCGGTCGCAACCAAGTGTATGGTCCGGGCTTCCGCGTTGACAACTTTAGCGTACAAAAGGATCTTCATATATCAGAAGGTAAGGTCATGGAGTTTCATTTAGACGCTTTCAACGTATTTAATACGCCGAACTTTGAGAATCCGAACAATTCGCAAGGTAATGCAGGAACATTCGGCCAAATCACTAGCATTAACGGAAACTTACGCGTGTTTCAATTGGCAGCTCGTTTAGCTTTCTAATTTTCTCGAAACCTGGCAGCGGCGGCTTTCAGCTGCCGCTGTTTCTTTTGTAAGCAAATTCATGAGATAAGTAAAGGTATACTACAAATGCACTGGCACCGTGCTTTTACAGTCGCTGTATATATGTTGGTAGCGGCTTCCTGTGCATCCGCACAAGACTTTGACACTTCTGATCGCGTTCTAAGTGCCGCTCAAGCTCGTAGTGTGCCAACCTGGCTACAGCCGGGCCTGATTTATGAAGTATTCCCACACGATTTTTCTGCTGCCGGTAATCTGAACGGCGTAACTGCAAGTCTGGATCGTCTGAAAGCTCTTGGGGTCACAGTCGTATGGCTAATGCCTATTCATCCTACAGGTGTACTCAAGCGCATAGGCACTAACGGCAGCCCCTATGCCGCGCGCGACTTCTACGCGATTGATCCAAGTTATGGCACCAAGGCAGACTTGCAGCACCTGGTCGATGAGGCGCATCGCCGGGGTATGAAGGTCATCCTCGACATGGTCTTCGATCATACGTCGTATGACAGCGTTATGCTGGCGCATCCCGACTTTTACAAACATGATAAAGATGGTCATCTTATTTCACCGCATGGCTGGAACGATGTCGCGGCCCTCGACTATGCCAATCCCGCGCTCCGCCGGTACATGACCGATGTCCTTCTTTATTGGGTAAAGAACTTCGGCGTGGATGGTTATCGCTGTGACGCGGCCGGCGAAGTGCCGACTGACTTCTGGGAACAGGCCCGTGCGGCGCTGGACCAACTCAACCCTGAACTGCTCATGCTTGCCGAGGCCGCAAAGCCGGAGCTTGAGCGCAGCGCCTTTTCTGTGGATTACGCTTGGCCGCTTTTATTCAAGCTGGATGAAGTTATGATGAAGGGCGCGCCTGCCAGTGACATACGGGCTACCATTGAAACACAACAACGTCGGTTTCCTAAAGGGGCCGTGCACATGCTCATTTCAGACGATCACGATACGGAGCGGGCCGTGGTGCGGTACGGTGACCCCGGGGCCATTGCCGCATCTGCCCTGATGTTTACTCTTCCAGGGATACCGTTGTTATACAACGGTATGGAAGTCGGTGATGCCTCACCTTCAACCGGACCTGCTCTGTTTGAGACACTCAAGATTTATTGGCCCTCTTCGCACATTCACCCGGAGTTTGCCAAGTTTTACGACTTTATGATTCCATTCCGAGCGCAGCACCCGGCATTATGGAAGGGAGATCTTAGCTGGGTACATAACTCCGATGAGCAACATGTTCTAAGTTATACGCGACGCTCAGAAAATGAAGAATTTCTGATAGTCATTAACTTGTCCAATACCCCTTTCCGAGGCACGGTCGAAGCTGGTAACAACTTGTGGGAAGAGGTAAACGGCCCATCTTCAGAAAAGGCACAAGCTGCGTTACCGGCAGTTTCGCTGAATGCATTTGGTTTTCGTATGTTCAAGAAAAATCTTTAAGCATCAAAGCCACTTAAAAATTAAAAATCTAGGTCCGGATCGATTCATTACAATGGTTACGTCAACATATTGCAATCATCAGTAACTCCTTTCGGCTATACACGTTGCTGCTGTCAAGGAGACTAGGGAAATAGTAACTCTGAATGTGGCTTTATCCCGTTGCCACCATCGAGCGCAAAGCCAATGCCTGGAAGAGCATTATCTGTATGGCTGCACCCATACGGAGGATGCATTTCCACTCACCATGGTGGCAGGAGTGGTCCAACTACGACGTGCAGATCTGCAACACTCTAACTCTCATGTAGCAATTCCTAATTGGTCTCTATGAGCTCGCTGCCGACGGCACTGCGCTCGGTATCGCTTTCAACGCCTAGCTGGCTTCGATGTTACAGTCTCGAAGGAGGAGACTCGCTCCTTGGTTCCTATCTAGGCCTCGCCGCTGCGCCCAGCGGCATACTTTCGGCTCGATTCCTGATGGTTCGAGAAGCATCTCGCCCGCAATCGCGTGATCTTTCGCCTCGGACAGTTTGCCGGCGAGGATTTCCATGGTTCGCAGAGCTACGCTTCGTCTTTCATCTTGGAGCCGCTTGATTACGCCTCAGCAACCTGAACGCCACCTTCGAAACTTTTGACCCGCGCTTTATCCCTGCTGCCGAGCTCCGCATCGTGCCCGTCAACCACGTCTACGTTAAGTCGATGGTGTACACCGCCGATCGCTTCCAGTATGCGCACAACCCTACAGGCCTCGTTCCCCAGTTCCGTGGGGCAGCCTCCACCGCATCCGAGATTGGCTGGACCCCCGGTCAGCGCGCATCCACGATGCACAGCTTCGACACGGTGAGCTCCCGCAAAGGCTACACCGGCCTGTACAAACTCGGCGGCGTTTTTAACCCAGGTAAATTTGTCTCCACCAAGTTCACAACACGGGTCTCCGGCAACTACGTCATCTACGGCCAAGCCAATCAGGCAGTCTGGCGTATCTCGCCCCAATCCGCAAAAGGCCTCGATGTCACAGCCGGCGTAACCTACACACCTGTCCAGGCTTGATTGACCACCTCATCGGCTCGATCCTCTATGACCCCAGATACCTAGCCGTAGACTGCTCTATCGGGTACAGGGCGCTCCATGGAACGCCATACATCTTTAAACCTATATGACCTCACCGACTGCATCAACTCCATCCGTGCCGCGATGGCATCTCGCCGCCTCCATGCTCTACGCCTTTGGGGGTGGTTACGGTGACGCGTCCGGCTACCTGCTTGTTCAGACCTTCACCGGCCACGTTACCGGTAACCTCGTTTTGCTCGCGCTTGCACTGCCGGACGGCCATTGGGCGCAGATCGCACCTCGCTGCATGGCTATTACTGTTTTTCTTGCAGCCACCACACTCGGCTTCCTCATGGTGAGCTGGAACAAGGCCCGCGCCGCCGCGCTCATGTTTGTCGTGCAAGCCGTGTTGCTCCTGGCCATGTGTACGCCGGCTGCCCGCCAGTCCAGTCACTTTGCGATATGGCTTATTCTTTCCCTTTGCCTCGCGCTAGGTCTCCAGAATGGCGTCTTTACCTCTGTCTCGCATGTCAGCCTCCATGGCACCTACATCACGGGGAACTTTACCACCCTGCTTTCCAAGTGGGTCAAGCGTTCTGAGGCCAAGTCCGATTCCAAGGCGGATGCCGGTATGACCGTTCTGCTGACAGCCATTATCGGTTTCTTCGCAGGTGCCCTCGCAGCTCGCTTTCTGGCCGCGCCGCTCGGCCGTTTCCTGCCTGCCTCACTCCTTCTCCCCTTGCTTGCCGCCACGCTGGCGTCCACCTTTTCTGAGCGGGAGTAAGGAGCCGAGTACACGTCTTTTCACGTTGGCCGGAACTGACCTCGGCGATGGCGCTATGATCTGACAGTGTTGCTGACCTTTGACGTTCCACGCCATCCTTGCCCCTCCAAGCGCTTTCTCTCCGGCACCGCGATCCTGCTTGTACTTGCCGCCGCAGTCACGCGAAGTCTTCACGCCGAGCAGCCCTGTTTCGCAACCTCGGCAACTCCCGAGGAGCTGCGCCAAGCCTCCTGGACGCGCGACTCACCCTATGTGCCCATGGATAACTGGGTGTACCCGCAGCTGGACCGCTTGCGCGCCCTGGGGTACGTGGACGATGGCTTTACCGGCATTCGCCCTTGGACCCGGCTGACAATTGCCCGCATGCTGCAGGCGAGCACCTTGAAGATGATTGAGGAAGATCAAGAGTGGCTGCTGTTGACGCAACAAGAGAACACAGAGCCGGGAGGTGCCGGACGGCACGAGGCCAAGCAAATTCTCGAGGTGATGAACCGGGAATTTACCCCCGACCTGAACACCTGCGGCGTCCATGCCGAGCTTGATTCGGTCTACTCTATCTCGCGCGGCATTACCGACACACCCTTGCGCGACAGCTATCACTTGGGCCAGACACTGACCTACGACTATGGTCGCCCCTACGAGGCCGGCTTCAACGAGTACACCGGTGCCGGCGCACGCGCCGAGGCGGGGCGTTTCGCGCTCTATGTTCGCGGCGAGTATCAACACGCGCCCTCGGCTCTCGGCTATTCACAGGCATTATTCAATACGCTCAGCACCGATGTAGATTTC
Organism: uncultured Acidobacteriaceae bacterium; assembly: GCA_964235655.1. Classification (GTDB taxonomy): domain Bacteria; phylum Acidobacteriota; class Terriglobia; order Terriglobales; family Acidobacteriaceae; genus EB88. The sequence continues at coordinate 87,970 of CAXSBB010000013.1, read as the reverse complement.
ATTCCCGTGGCTTCCAACCCCGTCCAGAGCACCATTCCTCTCGGCCCGATCGCCACAGCCAACCTGTTTCGGATTCAGGAGGCAAATGTCTCGTTTCGGGGCCTCGGCCATGAAATCTCCTTCGGCAAAAGCGATCACTGGTTGGGACCTGCGACCGGCGGTGCATTTGGCTGGAGCAACAATGCCGAAAACATCTATGCCTTCCAGGTCGATCGTGCTGAGCCTGTGACGGTTCCAGTCCTGTCGCGGCTGACTGGTCCGTTCCGATACGATTTCTTCGTAGGCAGCCTGAAAGGGCACAGCTTCCCAAACGATCCCTGGGTACACGCAGAGAAAGTTTCGTTCAAGCCCTATCGTGATCTTGAGTTCGGTTTTGAACGAACAGCCATCTGGGGCGGCAAGGGGCATGTACCTGTCACGGTTCACAGCTTCCTGCGTTCCTTTTTCAGTATCCAGAATGTCTCAGTGGCTGAGAAAAATTCCCGGCTCGATCCCGGGGCCCGCTTCGGCACATTTGATTTTTCCTGGCGAGTGCTGGGGCTACGCGACTGGGTAACGCTCTACACAGATTCGTACGTGCATGACAGCATCAGCACGGTAAGCGCTTGGAACCGTGCCGCCTATCGGCCGGGCCTCTACCTCTCCCACTTTCCAGGCGCGCCCAAGCTGGATTTGCGGGTGGAAGGAGCTACCATCGACCCGCCTGTAATCAACTCCCAAGGCGGCCAATACATCGCTTACGAGAACATTCAGCGGCAGGGTCCAACTAACAAGGGCTTCCTGTTCGGCGATGCAATCGGCAGGGAAGACAAAGGCGGCAACGCTTGGCTTACCTATCATCTTTCACCGCAGGAGCAGGTGCAGGTCTCCTGGCGCAATGTGAAAGCGGCTAAAGACTTCATCCCAGGCGGCACCACGCAAAATGAGTATCGCATTGACGGCGTCAAGCGCCTTGGACCTGAGAAGGATGTGGAAGTGCACGCCTGGGTGCAGTACGAAGCCTGGAAGGCCCCGATTTATCGAACGGGCGCACAATCAGATACAACAGTGGAGGGCGAGCTTACCTGGTACCCGCATAAGTCGCTACGCTGAGGCCGGCTTCCTCGCGGCGACCGCCTGATTGCAGAGCTTCAGTTCGGCGGTTCAGCGTGCGCCGTCCATGGTCAAACAGCCATCCCCACTTGGAAAAGTAGCTTACGGCGGAGCGGATATGGTGCAGCATCAGCTTGCGGTTCTTGTAGGAGCCTTTGGCATACCCATGCGTCACGCTTACCTCAGGGTAGTAGATGGTCTGCGAAATAGCTCCCACTCGTCTGCATAGGTCCACATCTTCCATGTAGAGAAAAAAGCGCGGGTCAAACAAACCGGCCTTGCGCAGCACAGACGAGCGCAGGAACATGAAGCAGCCCGAAAGATTCGGCACCTGCCGTGTAACACGCAGGTCCAGATGGCGCAGCTGGTATCGGTCGCCGCTGCGTCGCATAAGCTGCTCGCCCACGCTACCCAGAAAGCGACGCAGCAGCAGATCAACCGGTGTCGGCAGCATCTTGCACAAGGGCTGCTCACGGCCATCCGGGTACAGGATCTTCGGCATTACAAGGCCCACCTCAGGCTGCGCATCCATGAAGCGCTCCAGCTCGCCCAGAACGTCAGGCCCACACCAAATGTCCGGATTGCAGACTACGTGATACTTGCTGGTCTCAATCGCCTTCTGCATGGCCAGATTGTGGCCTCGGCCAAAACCCAGGTTCTGCCCAGCCGAGATGTACGTGGCACCGAACTCAATCACAAGGGACCGCAAAGCCTGCGTTGGTGAATTATCAACCACTGTAATCTGCACAGGATGCCGACTGCGTGCCAATCCGTTCAGCAGAACCCGAAGCTCCGCCGCAGGCGTCTCGTAGGTAACGATAGAAACAGAGATGCCGGCAGATTGCACAGTATTACGAAAGGATCGTGCTTGCGGACGAAAGCGTGCCTTGGATTGTGTCGGGTCGTGGCGCGGTTTCTCATTCATGGGGAATGACCGAAGTATAGATGGGGCAGGGGGCTGCCGTCTTCCTAAGGCGGTAAGATTTTCTTCAAGATCAGTTCAAATTTGGAACCAGATTGGTTATCAGCCGTTGAATATACTCGTCGACTTCACTCAAATTCCTGTTCAGCGCACCGGTGTCGGCATCTATGCCGAGCATCTTGCCCAAGAGCTTCCCGCACTGCTGCAGCCGGGAGACCACCTTTTCTTGCTTGCGCAGAACAATGAACCGCTCTTGTCAAGCTCCCTTAACAACCACGGCCAAGTTGAGCTGCTCACCATCCCGGCACGCTGGTTCCGGCATCGTGCGGCACTCCTGCTCTACGAGCAATTTCTACTTCCTTTTGTGCTGGCTTGGCACAGGATCGACGTTATTCATTCGCTTCATTACACGTTTCCGCTTTTTGCACCATGCGCTCGCGCTGTAACAATCCACGACCTCACCTTCTGCCTTTTTCCTGAGCTGCATACACCTGGTCGCCGGCTTCTTTTCCCATTCTTCATCCGGCGTGCCATGCGAGTTGCGGAGTGCCCGATCTTCGTATCAAGATCTACCCAGCATGACGCGGAACGCCTGTTCGGGCCATCCCGGCACCCCGGGCATGTCGTGCCTCTGGGAGTTTCCATGCCTCATACTCCATTAGATATTGATTCCGCGCGGGAAGCTGTGCATTCCATAGGCATCCAAAACCCATTTCTGCTCTTCATCGGTACCTTGGAACCACGTAAGAATCTTGTCCGTATTATCCGCGCATTTGAACTGTTAGCTGAGAAGCATCCTAACCACCTTTTGGTAATTGCTGGCAAGTTCGGCTGGCATTGTGAGGAGATCATCGCTGCCATGAAGAACTCTCCGGCACGGGCACGCATCCACCACCTCGGCTTTGTAACAGAAGAGCAGAAGCATGCACTGCTAAGCGCTTGCGAAATGCTGGTCTATCCCTCATTGTACGAGGGCTTCGGGCTGCCCGTACTGGAAGCCATGGCCTATGGGGTACCGGTCATTACGAGCAATGTAAGCTCCATGCCGGAGGTGGCTGGTGAGGCTGGATTACTAATTAATCCGACATCTGAAGTGGAGATTGCTAAAGCTATAGAAGAAATACTTTCCAGTCCAGAGTTAATAGCGAAGCTTCGTAAGAATGGAGTACAGCGTGCGGATAGTTTTACGTGGAAGGAAAGTGCTCAAGCCACTTACCAAGCGTACCTTAATATTAATGTTAAAATAATGAAGCTGTAGTACGCTGATTGCGCATGAGCAGGCCTTGCAAATGGTAAGATTTTAACTCAATGTATGTTTTGGTGATATCAAGTTAAAACTAATAACCGCTCTTCGAGACTTGCCAAGCTGCGCCAGCTTAAATGTGAGAGATTTATTTCTAGTTAATTCTAGGCACAGCAAAACGTACACTGGGTATTGATAGCGAGGTTGGATAAATGGTGTAATCGACGTGATGATGAGGTACAAGGCGGAAAACAAGATAAGCGGCTCTTTGAATAGTAACCGTTTTCGCAAGAATGTGGCTATACAGACGATCAGCATGGCTGCTGTGTGAAGATGAATGAAGTATTGATTTTGAAGATCATCAAAATCTTTATGAAGATAATCATTAAAAAAATACTTCGGCACTAAAAGCTGCCCGAAAAGATTCATAGCAATTTTTGGAAAAACGACAATAGGGTAGAGAAAATCTTTTTGCAATCTGTTGAGGGTTGTTATTGTTCCGCCAGTTTCCCCTTGTTGGGTAAAGCCTGTTAAATCAACCAGCGAGTATGCAAAAGGATAGGCGGCGCCAATTAAAAAGGTAACCATAGCTAGCAATACTTTTGGCCTACTCCGAAGCCAGGAATCGGGTCGTTGAAGATAAAGGAACATAAAAGTTATGACGAGCTGCTGCCATCGAGCAAAGAGTGCAAACGCCAAAATAATCAGAAGCAGCAATTTAGAACGTTGCTTGGAATAGAGATATGTAGCAAGAAGAACTGCGGAAAATAGTGAAAGGATCTCTTTGTTAAGCGTTACTATACTTACAAGTGTTTCCGCGTTTAGCATGAGCAGGAGTGCGAAACTCCAACGATTAAGCCCCTGGATGCAACCGGCTGCGTAAATCGCAATGCAAAAAAGAAAAAAATTAAAAATTGCTACTAACCATCCTGCCTTAAGTAGTATTGCAATTAGCACCGGGCCCAGCAGATTGCCGCTTAGACTGATAAGCGTGCTTCCGGCATTGCCGCTTTGAACTAGATTAGCAAATTCGAAATAGGTGATTGAATCTGCACCCAAGCGTAAATTGCTTGAATGGTCTAGGTTTGGCTGCACTATTAATACAAAAGTCGCAATGCAGATTAGTGCATAGAGTAGAAAGAAGCAGATGGCAACCCAATGAAAAAGAGATTTGTGAGTTACTCCACGGAAATGCATTTGTATGAGCGGGATAGTGATCAAGGTATTATGCTTTCCAGGCGACGTTTACCCTCGTCTATCCATTTTTGGATTCTATCTTTGCGAGAAACTCGCAATCTATATTGAAACGTAGCCCAAGCAATTCTAGAAAACTCGGGATTTTTGTATTTCAAGCGCTGCTTTATCGCACGAGCAAAGAGCCGTAAAGTCTGAAGTAGATTTTCGGCACGAGTTTTATACAAATCTTGAAAAGCTGATTCTGCATAAGAAAAATTTCTGTATCGCGATGGAGTCATCAAGCGATCGTAATCCATGATAGACATATCATGTTCTAGCTCTGCATCTGCAGCTCGCCATACCTTCTTCCCATGTAGGTAGAGCTGATGAAAAACATAAAGATCTGAGTAGTCAAGCCAAAATCCAATACTGAAGCCGCCAATCTCTTGTAGCGAGCTAGTTCGAATGATGCATCCACTATTAATTGCAATCGCCTCTCCTGAGGCTATTCCACATTCTTTTATTGGGTAGCTGCGGTTACGTCCAAACAATTGCTTTTTTGGTGATACAGTAAGCGTTCCAACTTTCACATTGGGTGCAATAGCGGCTACTTCTATCGAAGTCTTTAATTCACGAGCGTGCTGCAGCATTGTTTGCAAAAAGCCGGTCGTCACTGTGCTGTCCTGATCGAGCAGCAGCATCCAGGTATTCCCCTGATCCAGGGCATATTTCATGGCACCGTTATAAGCACCCGAGACACCTAAATTTCGCTCCGAATGCCGGTAGGAAAACTGGATGGGCAACTCGGGGCCGATAAGCTGTTCGGGGCTGTTATCCCAAATCATTACACTGTACCCGTTTGCAAGGTCAGGGTTGGATGAAAGGGCCGCACACAGCCCCTTGATCGTCTTGGAATCAGCGAATGCCATGTTATAGCGCACGACCACGGCCAAAATTTGCATTTCTTTCAAACCTCGGTCACCTTCGACTGGAACACTCTTGAAAACGCATAGTCTTACGATGGAACCCCAGCGGGGATCTTGAAGTCCCAGCGACGTAATATAAAAAGTAGACGATGCTCGGGTTAAGGATAAATCATGGACCAGAACTTTTCGTCTGACGGGATGAGCTTCCCTATCGGCGTCGTCATCCCTACATATAACCGCGCGGACGTCCTGCTTCGCTGCCTGCGTCATCTTGAAGCGCAGATCTGGAAGGACTTCGAGGTTGTTGTAGTTGACGATGGTTCGACTGACGATACTCGCCGCCAAATTGAAGCCTATGCGGCCCAAACTTCACTGCAGTTGCAGTATCGGCGCCAGGAGAACAGCGGTCCGGCTCGCGCGCGCAACTACGCCATTTCACTTCTGAGATCACAGGTCTGCCTGCTCATTGGAGACGATATTCTAGCGTCCCCTGATTTTGTCCAGCAGCATTTGACTCTACACCGGAACCGGCCGGAGCTGCAGGTCGCTGGCCTCGGCCTGACCCGCTGGAACGAAGACAGCCAGGCTGTGACGCCCTTCATGCGCTGGCTTGACTCCGGCGGCTTTCAGTTTGCTTATGGAGACCTGCTGAACGGGGCATCGCCGACATGGAGGCATTTTTATACCAGCAATCTTTCCCTCAAAACCGAACACTTGCGAAAGCATCCCTTCGATGAGAGTTTCCCCACGGCAGCCATGGAGGATATCGAACTGGGGTATCGCATGGAGATGCAGGGTGAGCTGGAAATTGTCTTCCTACCCACGGCTGTAGCCGAGCACCTGCACCCAACCGGTATTCCTCAAGCCTGCCGCAGGATGGTCGGTGTCGGCTCCGCTGCTTACCGATTTCACAAACTATGGCCCGAACATTACCGACTGGTTTCCTCAAGCGCCCTCAAACGGCGCATCCGCTCTGTTCTTACTAACGAACGCTGGATGCTGCCCACATTGCGAAGTGCCGCGGGTTTGCTTACTCAATTCTGGTGTCCCAACCCCCTTCTGAAACGAGTTCTCTGGCTGCATTATTCGCTCGGGTATCGCAAAGCAGTAGCAACCCTCCCTTCCTCACTCTCGAATAGATAAACCCAGCTTGTTACAAAGCGGAACCTGCTACGACACCAGGTTGTCGTTGCGACAAGCCAAAAACTGTTACGTAAATATGGGTGGCAAGCGGGCCGAGCGTGGCGACAAGTGAAAAGTAAACGGCGTCCGGTGTGGTACGCACTCCATGAAACACAATGAAGGAAATTTCTATCACCAGCGTCAACCCGATCTCAAGAATTGTGCCTCTCCAGAAAACCCACTTGCGCGCTCGATTCATGGTCCAGAGCAGTACCTGGAGATAGTTCAGTGCACCCGCGAGCATGGCCCAGCCGACGACGTTGCGCAATCCCTCGTACTTCGAGCCCAGTAACCAGAGAACTGCGTCCGGAGCAAGGAACGCAACCAATATAAAAGGCGTGCATGCGCCCAGGGCAAGCCCCAGCAGCAGCATGTACCGGGAGAGCACCTTTCCGGGCTCAAGACGTGCCATGAATGGTTCCACAATGACAGCATTGAAGATCATGAGAATGCTGAATATCTGGTTCAAGCGCCCCAGTGCCGAGACTTGGGCGATTCCCGAGGTCTTGCCGAAAATACTAATCAGGAATACAGAACTCTGCAACTGAAATGCAGCAAAAATCATGGCTGGAACTGCAGGCAGGATGTAGCGAACGACTTCACGGTTTGTCGCAGGATCATCTTGCTCGGGCCAATCGAGATGTTTACGGCCTTGCGCCTCAAGAACTCTCCCGTTTAGAACCGTGTTCAGCGTGCCGGTCATGACGGCAACCCAGCCGTTCAATAAGCCCAATCCGCGTAGTCCGCCAAGAAGCAGTAAGCGTAGAAGTCCCAGGAAAGCCTGTGGTGCATACAGTTCCTTCATCTTCCCTTGGAGAATCAGAGGTGTGGAGAAGTAGGAAACCTTACCGGTCGCATAGAGCGAAACCAGAACAGAGATGATCAAAACAGTCTGAGCCGTTCCGCTCCAATGGTGGCGATGCATGATAAACAGGAACAAAACAACAGCTATCGGAGACAGCAAAAAAAATACACGGTCTCGAAGGTGTTTTGCTGAGCGAATGTAGCGGCCCACCAGCGCGCGATCATCTCGACGGCTGCCTACAAGCGGAACAATGGTGCTCGCAAAACCGAGATCCATCAACAGTGCCGTGAGCTGCTGAAAGCTCGTTGCGAGCCCGAACTGCGCGTAGGCTTCCACACTTAGAACTCGAACCAGGTATAGCCCCGATAGAACGCCGATGGCCTGGAGGGCTCCTTGACCTAAAAAAAAACGTAGCAGAAGTTCCAAGATGCGGCGGGAGCGAGCTTTGTGAGACTCCCGCCTGTTCGATTGAGATCCAAGCTTCTCTTTTTTAGACTCGATCACATCCTCACACGTGATGTTTGAAGATGTTTTGCAAGCTGCATTTCCAGTCAGGCAGTTGCACGCCGAACTGCCGATGCAACTTGCTATTCGAAAGCACCGAGTTGCGAGGACGTTTGGCCGGAGTAGGGAACTGCTCGGTTGCAATCGGCTCCACTGTCGGCCATATACGGCTATCCAATTTTGAGACCTCGGCGAATATGGCTTTGGCAAAGCCGTACCAGGTAGTCTCGCCCGCGCAGGTGGCGTGGTATATGCCTGACCAGTTTCCAAGTGCATCCGCTTGCAGGCAGTTCACAATCTCGCGGGTGGCCGCGGCTATTGCTGAGGCCGTGGTGGGTGCGCCCCGCTGATCGTCTACCACGCGCAGCAATGGGCGCTCCTGTCCTAACCGCAGCATGGTTTTTAGAAAATTGTGTCCATGCGCCCCGTACACCCAGCTGGTTCGCAGGATGATGAAGCGCCGGCAGCGCTCGGCAATGGCGCGCTCGCCTGCCAGTTTGCTCACTCCGTATACGCTCAGCGGCGCGGGCATGTCGGTTTCAAGCCAGGGTGCGGTCTTGCTGCCGTCAAAGACATAGTCGGTTGAGTAGTGCAGCAGCAAGGCGCCCGTGCGCTCGGCTTCCTCGGCCAGCACGGCTGGAGCCAGATGGTTGATGCAGTCGGCAAGTTCCGGTTCGGCCTCGGCTCGATCCACAGCCGTATAGGCTGCCGCGTTCAGGATCATGTTGGGCTCGGCCTTACGAATTAGAGAACGCAACGACTCCGGCCGGCTCAAATCGGCAGCGGCTCGATCGGGAATGAGCAAGTCAGTATCGCTGAAACGACGCGCAAGTTCACCGCCCACTTGCCCCGAGGCACCCAGTAGCAGCATGCGAGGCTTACTGCTCAAGCAAAGACTTCTGCGCGAGCGAATGGAGTACCAGCCGCATCTTTTGGGGAAAGAATCGCCTCTGTCTCGCTCACCGGCCACCGCAGACCGAGTTCAGGATCGTTCCACAGGATTGTGCGCTCGCCGGCAGCGGAGTAGGAGTCCGTGACTTTGTACGCAAAGCCGACTTCATCGGTAAGCGCGGCAAAGCCGTGAGCAAATCCCGGTGGAATCCAGAGCAGGGTGCGCTCCTCAGCCCATAATTCCAGCGCCAGCGACTTGCCGAACATGGGTGAGCTGCGCCGCAGGTCCACTACTATATCGAGCACACCGCCGAACAGCACACGCACCAGCTTGCCCTGCGGCTGCGTGACCTGGTAATGAAGCCCGCGCACAACATTGCGCTTCGACAGCGAAAAGTTGTCCTGCGGCCAGTAGGTGGGCAGCCCCAGCTTTGCCATGCAACTGTCATTGTAGGTTTCCATGAACATGCCGCGCGCATCGCTGAACTGCTTCGGCGCCAGCAATAAAACATCCGGCAGAATTGTTTCTATAACTTTCATTCAGATCTCAAATTTCAATAGGGAAGTACGGCTGCTCTTCAAGCAAATCCAGTAAATACTGTCCATAGCCGCTTTTACGAATCGGCTGCGCCAGTGCCTGGAGCTCCGCCGCCGAGATGTAACCGCTGCGATAGGCAATTTCTTCGGGGCAGGCAATCTTGGTACCCTGCCTTCGCTCGATTGTCTGGATATAGCCGCCTGCCTCAAATAAGGAGTCATGCGTGCCCGTGTCAAGCCACGCCATGCCTCGTCCCATGACTTTCACCTCCAGCAATCCTTGCTGGAGATACGCTTTGTTGATGTCGGTAATTTCAAGCTCACCACGTGGCGAGGGCTTGAGCCCGGCTGCGATGTCAACTACCGTACTGTCGTAGAAGTACAAGCCTGTCACCGCATAGGAAGACTTCGGCGCAACCGGCTTTTCTTCGAGACTGATGGCGCGACCCGCTGCGTCGAACTCGACCACACCATACCGCTCCGGGTCCTGCACGCGATAGGCAAACACGGTGGCTCCCCTCGGTTTAGCCGCGGCGTGCCGCAGTAGGCTCGACAGCGCTTCACCATAAAATATGTTGTCGCCCAGTACCAGTGCATTAGGGCTGCCTCCGATGAAATCCTTGCCGATCAGGAAAGCTTGCGCCAAGCCATCCGGGCTGGGTTGCACCGCATACTCAATGGAGATGCCCCAGCGCGAACCGTCGCCGAGCAATGCCTCAAAACGCGAAGTATCCTGCGGTGTTGAGATCACCAGGATGTCTCGTATCCCGGCAAGCATGAGCACGCTAAGAGGGTAGTAGATCATCGGCTTGTCATAGACCGGCAGCAGCTGTTTTGAAATCACATGTGTGACCGGATATAGCCGCGTACCGGACCCACCGGCAAGGATAATTCCTTTCACCGGTTTGCTCGTTTTGGTCAGTTCGGTCACCGGGAGGCGCGCTCCGCATAATTGGTTTTCATCCACTCAAGGTAGGCACCGGTCTGCACGTTTTCGACCCAATCCATGTGGTCCAGGTACCAGCGAATCGTCTGGCGCAAGCCCTTCTCAAAAGGTATAGATGGCGTCCAGCCAAGCTCGCGCTCGATCTTGCCTGCGTTGATGGCATAGCGACGGTCATGGCCGGGCCGGTCCGTGACAAAGGTGATCAGTTCGCGTCGCGGAAACGCACCGGGCCTGTACTCATCAAGCACATCGCAGATCGTGCCGACGACTTCGAGATTTGTGCGCTCGCTCGCGCCGCCGATGTTGTACACCTCGCCGATAAAACCTTGCTCAAGCACCGTGGAAATTGCACGGCAATGGTCCTCTACAAAGAGCCAATCCCGCACGTTGCTACCATCGCCGTAAACTGGCAGGTTTTTCCACGCCAGCGCGTTCAGAATCATCAGCGGAATCAGCTTCTCGGGAAACTGAAACGGTCCGTAGTTGTTCGAGCAATTCGTTGTGAGCACCGGTAACCCATAGGTATGGTGATAGGCGCGTACCAAGTGGTCAGATGCTGCCTTGGAGGCGGCATAGGGGCTGTTGGGCGCGTACTGCGTTTTCTCGGTAAAGGCCGCATCGTCGGGGCCCAGCGAGCCGTACACCTCATCCGTCGATACGTGGAGAAAGCGAAATTGCTTTTTTTCGACCCCGCGCAGCGTCTCCCAATAGCGGCGAGAGGCCTCAAGCAGCCGCTGCGTGCCTTCAACATTGGTCCGCAGAAACGCGCCCGGATCGACAATGGAGCGATCCACATGGCTTTCCGCCGCGAAGTGGATCACGGCACGCGGACGGTGTTCAAGAAGCAGCGAACGCACCAGCAACTCATCCCCAATGTCGCCGACAATCAGCCGGTGGTTCGCGTCGCCGTCAAGTGCGTCAAGGTTCGCCGGATTGCCCGCATAGGTCAGCAGGTCCAAATTAAGGATCGGACCTGCATTCTCGCGCATCCACCGAAGCACAAAGTTGGAGCCGATAAAACCGGCGCCCCCGGTCACCATGAGGGGTTGCTGAGAAACCATTGTCATGCTGTACGGCCTGCATTGCGCTTGCCGGGCAGCAGCAGGCTGCCCAGCGCCGACAGCTTGCCGTCAGTCTCGGGGTCACGATGCAAAAGGCGCAACGCTGCCTGCGCCAGTACATACATTGAGCTCAGCACAAAACCCAGCACCAGAGCTCCCAGGGTCCACAACGAACGTTTAGGTGCGCTTTTACGATCGGGTACTGTTGCCGGGTCCACCACTTGCACCAGCGCACCTTCACGAGCCTCATCCAACTTGGCCACTTCAAATTGCCGGGCCAGGATATTGAAAATCGTTTCGTTATACTTCACATCGCGCAGGCTGCGTGCATATTCCAGGCTGGCGGTAGGTACTTTGCCTTTCGGCACAAACAACTCATCACCGTTTACCTCGCCGCCGCCGCCCAGCCGCGCCAGCTGCGCACGCAGGCTGCTCAACTCCTGCCGGGTCTGCACCAGGGCGGCATTGTCGGCTGCGGCATAGGTTTCCATACCCTGCATCTGCACTTCCTTCGCAGTGATTTGCGCGCGTATCGACGCTGCAGACTCAATCAGCGCGCGGGTTTGCGTGCCCAGCTCCACCAGCCCCGTCGATTGTTCCGTCTTTAGCAGCGACTGTTCCGCTGCGGCAAGGTTGTTCTTGGCCTCAAGCAGCTGCCGCTCAAAGAACAGCCGCCGCTGCGCGGCTTCTGAAATCGCCAGGTGTTCCGACAGATGACGATACTGCTCCACATAGCCGTTTGCCAGGGCAGCAGCGCGGCGCGGATCGTGATCCTCGACTGTAATAGTGATCAAGCTGCTCTTAGTATCTGCAAGCACCTTGGCATGACCTTCCAGCTCTTTGCGTGTTAATGAAAGGTACTGTTGCTTGTACTCCCGCTGGAGATCGAAGTGCTGAATCAACGCATTCTCAACGGTTTCACTCTTGAAGAGGGCGACATACATATCAGCCGGGTTCTTCAAACCCAGGCTTCCACCGGCAAGCCCACCCAGGGCACCCAGGCTGCTCAACTCAGAGGCGATGCCGGAAGCCGAAGAACCACTCTGCTGAGGCGGCAGAATAATTACCTTTCCGGTAAACGTGGGACGGATGAGCAGGGAGACGATGAGACCGACTACAGTGCAGGCCACTGTTACGTATGCGATAAAACGCCTGCGCCGTGCCAGGACGAGCAGGATGTCAAGGATGGAAACCTCGACAACAGGAGACGATGAGGGCTCCTGCGGTCTGGGTACGCTTACCTGCGTACCCCGTTCCATCTCCCGATCTTCCAACATAATCGCCATAGCGTCCTCTACAGCACTGTTCCTAAGACAGCGGAACCGATTGCAAGTTGTGAAAACAATTGCGAAAAATTGAGAATATTCCGCAGCTTCGTCGGTCCAAATGTCTTTTCTAACACCACAATCGTATCCCCAGGCTGAATGACCACCTGGTTGAACTTCTTCTCACCCACTTCATCCTGGCTGATTACGGAACCGTCCGCGCGAATCACAAACGGGTGCTTGCGGTCGGAATTGCGGTTTTCACCGCCGGCCAGCCGTACATAATCCACTACATGAGCGCCCTTGGTATAGATAAACGAGTTCTGGTCATACACTGCCCCAATTACATTCACACTTGATGGTACCGCCGGTACATACAAGGTATCGCCGTCTTCAAGGCCAAGTGTCGGGAGAGCCTCCGCTCCCTGGCTGAACGCACGTAAACTCAACACGATGCGCCCCGTGGCACGGATCTGGCGAAGTCGTGCTACCAGCTCACGCGCTTCCGAGCCTGCCACATTCGCGCTTGCCAGGTCGGCTGCTGACGAAGTTGCAGCAGAGGTAGTCGCCAGCACACCGCGCTCGATCTGCAGCTGCAGGTTCTGGACGTACTCATCAAGCTGGCGCTGCTGCGCGGCGCGAACCGATGCGCGCGAAAACTCCGAGCCGAACAGGTACGCGCCCGGCGAAAGCCCGCCTGCCCGCTGTACAAGTGCTTGCAGCGTTTCGCCCGGCTGCACGCTGTACACGCCGGAGTGTGCAAACTCGCCCTCAAGCCGCACCAGACGGGTTTGCTGCTCGACCGGCACATGGATATCCGCCTGCGAGAAAATGGTAATCGTGTCGCCCGGCTGCAGCTCCAGATCCTGCGCGGTATCGTGATCCATTACCAGACGTCCGAGATCGAACGGAACCAGCGAGGTTTTGAGCGTCAAAGGGTCTAGCCGCTCGATAACCGCGTACTTCCAGTCAATTTCAGGGGCTGAGAGCTTAACCTCGGTAATGCTTTGCGCATTCGCAGTATTTTCCGTGACAACATTACGCTCGGCCAGCGCGGAACCCTGCCCGGACTGCTGCCCGCCACCGCTTCCCTGGGCAAAGCCCTGGTTGTACAGGGTACCGGACGGATAGCCTCCAAGGGATGGATCAGTATTCAAGGGATCGAGAAGCTGAGGGTCGCCGAGGCCCAAAACACTGTCTGCCCCATTTCCTGAGCCATTGCCATAGGTAGCGCCATACCCGCCGAGCGCAGCGGCACTCGGGTCCAGGCTGCCGGGTGTTTGCGCCCCCATGCTGCCTGCCTGCCCTTGCTGCAATGCGCGCTGCTGTTGCGCGTAACGCTGTTGCAGGTACTGCTGCCGGTTTTGCCGGAGCTGCTGCTGCTCCTCCGGGGTAATCGGCAGCGTCTGCGGATCGTTCGGCTGCCTCAGGGAGTCGAGTGAGGGCGTGCGCTCAAACTCGGGCGACGGCAGCCCCAGCCGGGTGCGCTGCCACCAGTAGTTGCGAGTCAGCAGGGCTTCGCGCTCCGGGAACAGCTCGCTGAGGTGCATGCCCGTATGCCAGCGATAGCGCCCTGCATTGGCCGTGTTGCCGCGCAGTGTCAGAGTTTTTCGATAGGAGGGAACCGCGGGGTTCACCCGCAGAAGGTCGCCGTCCATCAGCGGCGTGGCAAGACCTTCGGCGGTGGAGGCGATTTGCTGCGCCTCACGGCCCCTGCCATCTTCCGGTTGGTCTGCTTCGTTCAATCGTTCGAGAGAAATGTGCTTGCCCCCGGCGACGTTGGTAGTGCCGGCGGCTTCTTCCAGTACCTGGCCGATTGTCTCAGGGAGGCGCGCTTCGTAAATGGCAGGGGTTTTTACGCTGCCCAGCACGGCAACTTGCGGACCTGCGCTGGGAATGTAAATCACATCGCCGGGCTCGAGCTTGCGGTCACCTGACTTATCGCCATTTACCAGCAGGTCGTATAAATCAAAATCGGTAACAACTTTGCCGGCTCGCTTGAGCTGAATGTGCCGCAAAGAGCCTTCAAGCGCCGGGCCGCCGCTGGCAAACAGGGCGTCGACCAGCGTGGTAAGGGAACTGACCGTATACGTGCCCGGACGCCGCGCCCGGCCTACGACGTAGATCTGGATGGACCGGATTTGCCCCAGCTGCGCCGAAACATGGAAGTTCTTATAAACCCGCCCGATTACCGTCCCAAGCTGTCGGTCAAGATCGGAGTACTGCAACCCTGCCACATGTACCGGGCCTACCTGCGGTAAGTAAACCTCGCCCGAGCGATCCACGCGTAAATCCGCACTGAAATTGACCTGGCCCCAGATGCGGATGCGCAGCAGGTCGCCCGGGCCGACGATTGCGTCGGCAGGTACAGGAATTTGATCCACGGGTGCGAAGGTAGTCGGTACCTGGCGAAACAGCCGGGCACCGAAGATGGGCAGCACCTGCCCTGTGGTTTCGGCAACGAACCTCTGGAACTCGGTAAGCGGCTCCGGGGCGACATATTGGTAGCCGGGCAGGCGCGAGCGGCTTTGGTCAGGCAGTGCCCCCTCGTCGCGGTAGTTGGGCTGCGTCAGCGGCTGGTTGCCCGTACCGAAAGGTGCATTGATGCCGCCGAAGCTGCCGTTCTCCTGACCATTACTTTGCGGAGTTTGCCCCAGAAGCGAGCCGCCCTGCAAGCCGGGGTTCTGAGAAGCGCTTTGCGGCACGCACGTGGCAGAATTGGGATCGAGGCAACCGCTGTTCCCCTGGGTCCCCGGAATCTGCGAGCTGCCCTGGTAAGGATCGGAGTCACTCTGCCCGAAAGCAATGGTCAGTGAAAGTAAAAGCAATGACGGCAATAGAAAAAAATGTTTCAGCATGCTTGCAGAGTCAGTCTGCCTCCCGAACTATGCCTCCTCCCCGCCGCGTTCTGCTTGCGTTCGAGAACTTCGCGTGAGAGGCCTGCTTACCAAGGTTACCCTAGCACACACATTTCCCGATGCACATGCCTGCCTGCTGTAAGAAGCAAGAGGCCCGGCAGTTCGGGAAGGCATTGACTGGAAAGGAAACAACAAACTTTAGGCACCGTCCGCACTTGACCATCCCACCGAGCCCGGCTACCCTCTGTTTGGGACAGATTGCCAGTACGATCCGGCTCCCCCGTCTACTCTGTGCACTATCCCGGGTTGCGCATGCATGCTAAAGCAATGGAGTTCGCAGATGCCGGAACCAAACAAGGTTCTGAGCCTGACGTTTTGAACCGCACTCTGCTGCCGAACGCAGGCGGTACTACCGCCCATGATTGCGAGGAGAGCAGGGTTGTGGCCTCCAGCCGCTGGTGCGAGTCCGTAGCCAAGCGCATTTTTGACGTCACTGCTTCAGCGTTGATCCTCCTTCCTCTAGCACCTGTACTGTTGTTGATCGCCCTCATCGTGCGCTGGGACTCGCCGGGGCCTGCGATTTTTTGCCAGCAGCGGGTAGGGCGGCATGGCCTGCCGTTTACCATCTTCAAGTTCCGTACCATGTACAGCGCCATCGGGGGCTCCACCCGTTCCAGTCATGGCGATAGAAGGTTGACCCCTCCAGGTCGTTTTCTGCGCCGGTACAAGCTCGATGAACTGCCGCAACTGTTCAACGTATGCCGCGGCGATATGAGCCTGGTAGGGCCGCGCCCTAAACTACACGACCACCACGTGCTCGATGTGTGTTTTCGTCCCGGCATCACAGGCGCGGCCACACTTGCATTTGCCTCAGAAGAGCACCTGCTGCGCGACATTCCTCATGAGCACCTGGAAGCCTGTCACAAGGAGCTGATCTGCCCTCGTAAGGTGGAGCTCGATCTTCGGTACATGGCGCAAGCGACGTTCCGCAGCGATCTTCGGCTGCTTTGCAGAACGCTGCTGCGTAAAGACCGCTATACCAGCCTGGAGCAGCTTGGCGTGTGGCAGCCTTCAGTGCCTGTTGTGCCTGCTTCCCGAACGGTGGCGCGGGTTCCCTTGGCTGCCGGGCATCCGGTATCGCCCAACCCTACCGCCCTGCGCAGGCAGGATGCATCTACCACCCTCTCGCTGTGATAGTTAGGGCAAGTGACACATGAGAACTATTCAAGGTCCGGCCCTGTTTCTTGCGCAATTTGCGGATGACAAGCCACCGTTCAACACGCTTGACAGCATCTGCGCATGGGCTGCCGGTCTCGGCTTCCGCGCGGTGCAAATACCCACAACAGATCCCCGGCTCTTTAATCTTCAGCTGGCCGCCGAAAGCACTAGCTACTGCGATGATCTGCAAGCGACTATAAGCCGACATGGGCTGGTCATTTCCGAGCTGTCCACCCATCTGCAAGGTCAACTTATCGCGGTACATCCAGCGTATGACGCGCTCTTCGCGGGGTTTGCACCCTCGGAGCTTGCGACAGAGCCAGCACGGCGCACTTGGGCTATTGAACAGCTCAAGCTCGCTGCCGTCGCAAGTCGCCGCCTGGGACTTACGGCGCATGCCACGTTTTCAGGCGCGCTTGCCTGGCCTTATATGTACCCTTGGCCGCAGCGGCCTCCGGGACTTGTGGAAGAGGCGTTTGCCGAGCTTGGCCGCCGCTGGCTGCCGATTCTCAACGCCTACGATGAAGCCGGTGTGGACCTGTGCTTTGAGCTGCACCCGGGCGAAGACCTGCACGACGGTGTGACCTTTGAGCGGTTTCTTGCGGCTACCGGCAACCATCCCCGCGCGAAGATTCTCTACGATCCCAGCCATATGCTGCTGCAGGGAATGGATTACCTCGCGTTTCTCGACATCTACCACCCGTACGTACGTGCCTTCCATGTCAAAGACGCCGAATTTCGTCCCAGCGGCCGCTCCGGCGTGTACGGCGGCTACGCGGGATGGGTGGAGCGGCCCGGGCGCTTCCGTACTGCCGGTATGGGACAAATTGACTTTGGTGCCATCTTCGCGAAACTCGCCCAGTACGACTATCCCGGCTGGGCCGTGCTCGAATGGGAAGACCCGCTGCAGAACAGTGAAGACGGCGCGCGCCTTGGAGCCCGTTTTATTGAGGAGCACATTATCCGTGTCACTGAGCACGCATTTGACGATTTTGCCGGGAGCGCGCAAAGCAGGGAAGCCATGCGCGGCATCATCGGCATCGGCTGAATCTGGCCGAACCTACCGATCCGCCGCAGGTTCCGAGTACATCAATCCACCGTCAGTCCAAAGCCGGTTGGCTCCCCGGTCTAGCCGCAGCGGTGAGTCTTTACCCAGATCGCGCTCGAACATTTCTCCATAATTTCCGGTTGCCTTGACTACATTGGCGCCCCAGTGATCGTCCAGCCCAAGCAGCGCACCGGTGCCGAAGTGCTGGCCTAGCAGCTGCTTGATTGCGCCATCCTCGCTGGTGCGCAGCGCATCGACATTGCCCTGCGTCACCCCAAGCTCTTCTGCTTCAATCAGCGTTTCTACCGTCCAGTGCACAATGGCGGCAAACTGCGGGTCGCCTGCCTTGTACGCCGGGGCGAGCGGGTCCTTGCGAATGATCTGCGGCAGGATCGTGTAGTTACCGGCCTGCCCTCGGTTGATGGCGCGTGTGTTGGCAAGCTGCGTTACATCCCCCGCCAGCCCGGAGCAATTACCGGTAAAAAAGGCGGCTTCCATTTCACCGACTTCAGAGAACGGGAACCAGATGTAGGTGATCTTTTCCCGCGCTGCGAACTCGCGCAAACCGGTCTCGCTTGCACTGGTGATGACGAAGCATATCTTTTTGCCCGCCAGGTCTTTCGGCTCCCGGACAGTTTTGACATCAGCCGCATTGTTGGAAATCATCAATCCTTCGCCGTCGTACAAAGTTACCGGTCCAAAGGACAAGCCTCCCGCTGTGTTCGCAACCGTCGGGCTCGCAGACGGCAGCAGGTCGATATGGCCATCCCGCAATGCCTTGACGCCTGCCGGTTCATCCGGAAACACGCTGACCGTGAAGTGCGCGCCTGCTCCAAGTGTTGCCACTGCTATCGCCTTGCACATATCCAGGTCAAAAGCCGCCCGGTTGCCGTGATCGGTTGCGCGAGAGTAGTCCTCCTCCTCCTTGATAACGCCGCAGGAGAGAGATTTTGCTGTGTGGATTCTGTCGAGGATCGGACCGGCAATGGCGCTACGTGCGCCAAGAAGCGCAAGAAATATAAGAGCAATTGTTTTCATGAGGTCTCTGCAAAAACGAGGGGAACCAGATTTTCTGGTCCCCCTGTAAATAGAGTGAAACGCCGGGGACCTTACAGTTACGGAGTCCACGTGCCGGAGGTGGGAATGCCGGGCGTCGAGCTTGGCCGCGGGTTAAAGTCGGCAGGTACCGGGTTGGGTAAACCGGTATCTGTCGGCGTGATGTGCAGAAGTTGGCAACCGTTGTTGCCGCCTTGCGGGAACGTGTTGACCAGCTTCTCATCAATTTGCGCATAGTTTGCAGGTAGTACCGGGGCGGCACCACTCAGGCGGTTGTTGTCAAATGCAGCGAACATATCGCCCACTCCCGAGACACCGGCATCTGCTGGCCCCAACTGTGCCTGGCCGAATAGCGTCTGGCCATCGAGCCGGGCCTGCTTCTCATTCGGGAGGTTCGCCAATGGCTCCAGTCCGAACAGCTCGTTGATGAACTTGATCACCGAGCTATGCTCGTCAGCCTCATGCGCCACAGCATGCGCCACGCTGTAAGGCGAGATCACAATGGTCGGGATGCGCGGGCCTTGGTCAAGCGGCTGGCCAAATGAGTCGTAGTTACGAATCACCTCGGGTGCATGGTCATAAATGCCGTCTGTCTCGTCGTAGGTGATGATGATCGCGCTCTGCGGCCAATAGGGGCTTGAAGTGATCAGGTTGACTTCGTCCGCCACCAGAGCTTCTGAAATCTGTACATCAGAGTAGCCTGGGTGGTCATCGCTGCCATTGAACACCTTGGCCAGACTCGGGTTCGGGTCTACCGGGCTCAGGCTCTGGATGTTGTTGTAGCCGCCGCGCACGTAGAACACGCCGCCATCAGCCAGCAGCCGCTTGTTGAACACGTCAACTGCAAAGTCCGACAAGCCGTGCAGGTGCGAGTTGACAGCCGGGTTGTTCGACACGTAGCCGAAATACTGTGGTCCGTTGTGGTGCGGGATGTAGTCGGCGTGCGAGGCAGTGGCTGTTGTGTCGTCGAACTCGTGATCGTAACCCTGCTCGTACCAGCCCCAGTTGGTGGGCTTTACGCCATTGCCTGCGATTTCGGCGATATCTTTTTCTACATCCGTCAAGTCAGTCGGCTGCGTGTCCGTCTGCACTGTGGTTTCAATCGCCGAACCCATAAACGACAGCGGCAGGCTGGCAAAGGTCAGGTTGAGCTCAGGCGTCTTACTGGGCGGGTTGGCAGGCTGCCGGTTGGGTCCTGTCGTTACATCCAGCTGCGAACCCCAGAACGGGTCGCCGTCGCTGACCACCGGCATGCCGTTGCCGCCAAGCGCGTTGCTGACGTTCTTCGTGCTCTGCTCCGGGTGTTTGACCCACTGGGTTTCCCCGGACTGCCCGGCCACCATGGCGATGGCGTTCGGCGTGGATGCCGACAGAACCGTCTGGTGGAAGTTGTCGAACAAGGTAAAGCGATCGGCATAGTTCCATAGGATCGGCGCGGTATTGCAGTCCACATGGCCCATCACCAGCTCGCCCATCTGCTTCTGTGCAAGCGTCGGAATGCGCGACGGAACGCCATTGGTGAGCGTCACGCCTTCTTCTGTAATTGCATAGCCGTCATTCTTGGTGATGCCGCTCTGCAGGTCGATCTTGGTTTCATAAGCAGTGTGCGAATGATTCACTGAATCCGTATCCGAGGGATAAATCGGCACCGTGTTGCCCTTTGCATCCGTAACGTTCAGCGGGATACGGAAGGCTGAAACGGTTCCAACCGTACCGTCCGTGTTCACAATCGGCTGTGTCAGACCCGGTGTCTGCGATGCCGGGCTTGAGTAAAGACCATCCGCGCCCGGATAGGTACCAAAATAGAAGTCGAATGACCGGTTCTCCTGGAACAGGACAAACACGTACTTGATGTTCTTCTGCAGCAAAGCAAGTTTTTGAGCTTGGCTCAGGTTCGCTTCCTGCACCGGGGTGATGACATACTGCTGTACCGTGCCGCTCGATGGCGGTGCGATGGTGACGGGAGCCGGTGTTTGCGCCAGGGCGAAGCCGGGCTGCAGGATCGCCAGCAAGGCAAGCGATGCACACCCCTTCTTGAAATATTCGATGTTCATGAGCCGTCCTTATGGTTCTGCGTGGGCCTGCCTGAGTCGCTCCCAATACCGGGAAGCCGGGGTGCGCCGGCAAAGCCGGCTGCAAGACGCATTCAAACCCATACACATGAAGGGCACGTGAAAAGTGTCGAAACAAATACCTTTGCGCAGAGAAAGGTGTGACCCTGGGCGGGTGTGCAAATTTGCAAACTGACATTTGGGGTCATCCTGAGCGGAGCCGAAGGACCTGCTGTTCTCGGGTGCAAGCGCAAAGATCAAAGCAAAGCAGGTCCTTCGACTGCAACTGACGCTCGCGCATCAGTTTTGCTCAGGAGGACACGGTTTTGAAAAAGTTAGAAGAGGGTCTCACTAGTTGTAGTGCCCCCATCAAGATTTCGGCCCGTCGCTCCCAGGTACCATCCCTGCTTGCTTCCCAACGTGTTGCTTCAAGGCCGTCACGATAACCGAGCGCATGGAGCCGTGCGACCCCCCGCAGCAGCTCTTCCGGCGTATCGACCAGCTCCAGCAGTGGAGGCTTTTCCAGCAATTCGGCAAAGCCGCGCGTGGCGAGCATGGGGCGGCAGGCAGCCAGGTGCTCGTAAAAACGTGTGGAGCTGCCGGAGTAAGTCGGTTCCTTTTTGCGGTACGGCAATATCGCCACGTCAAAGCAGCGTGCATAACCTTGCAGTTCACCATAGGGCTTGACTCCGGTAAAGTGCGCGTGCTGCATCACCCACGCTCGAGCCTCAGCCTGTGCCGGGTCAGCAATCGGCATGGATGTAGGCCCGACAAAAACCCAGGAAACTTTCAAAGTGTTCTGCCGAATAGCCTCGGCTAGCAGCTCCCAATCCATGTTGGCAGCAAGATTGCCGACAACCCCGGCAATGGGGCGAGGCAAGTGCGCGATGTCAGGCGGTAGCGGATCGGGCGCAAGCAGCGGCGAGGGTGCCAGGTTGCTCGCGCGCGTTGCATTGGGCACCACTGTGATCTTGGCCGGATCGCAGTCGGTTTTCATCTTCAGATAGTCAGCCAATCGGTTCGAGTTGGGGCACACCGCAGCCGCGACCCGGCACATACGCCTGTCCAACGCGATCACTTGCCCGGAGTCCAGGCCGTCGTAACCTGCGGTCAGGTCAGTGACGTAGTACACCACCGGTCCCGGCCACTGCTCCGCAACCGGTGCGTAGAATGGCGTGGAGCAGATCAGGGGTGAGTTCTTCGGGTCCTCACAGCGCGAGCGCAAACGTCGCAGCACCGCATCTTCAAACTTGGTGATCCATCGCATCTCCCGGCGCGCGTAGCCTCGTTGCAGCGGGTAGTGAATGACTTCAAGCGGAGGCTGGGCCAGGGTTTCCGACCGCTGCCAATCCTGCAACACCCCTGTATAGAGCATCACCGGGTTCCACGCGACAACCGGCACCCGCCGCGCCAGCGCGGAAGCGAACTCCTTCATCCAGATGCTGCCCACATCCAGGATCTGCCATGTACCCCGCTGCTCCATCGAGCTCCTTATCGTGCCCTCCTGAACGGGTATGTGCAAAGTCGGAAACAAAGAACAGGTGTCATCCTGAGCGAAGCCGAAGGATCTGCTTTTGACTTTCGCGCTACGGCTGAGGAAAGCAGGTCCTTCGACTCCACTGCGCTCCGCTCAGGATGACACAAGATGTTGATTTTCAACTTCTCCCACACCGGCTCAGGACAACCCAAAACCCCGGCTACCTCAAAGAGTAAAGTTTTTTCGCCCTTGCATCGGTAATAGATTTCAAGCTCGCCTCTTCTATCGGCCACTTGACCGACGATGTTCAGTGACCATGGTGCGTTTCGCTTTCCGCAAACCTGGGATATGATCGCTGCGAAACGGTCACGTATGCAGCGAGGCACCCTCATGAGACGCATCTCCCTTCCTGTTCTACTGGCGACGCTGGCAGGTATCTCGGCTGTTTCACTGCGCACCCATGCCCAGTCGCCGCTTGCAGTCACCTACGGAGACAATGGCGTTCAGCAGGTCGCCTACAACGGGGTAACACTTGAGAATGTGAGCCAGACGTCGTCTGACGCCTTTCACATCTGGCACATGAAGGCAACTGATCTCCAGGGCAACGTGCTGACGCAAGGACAGTACGGCTGGGGCGAAGTCAACAACGGTCGCAGCTGGAACCCCTCGACGCACACCTGGACCTATAACTTCGTGTGGGGGTCCATCAGCACTGCGTTCAGCCAGTCCGGTAACACGCTGAATATCGTTGTAACCACAACCAACTCTCAGAACTCGGGCATCATTTTTGATGGTGCGACGATCTATCCCTTTGCTTTGCATTTCCCTAAGCTGCCGACGGGCTTCGGAGATCCCAATGCCGAGCAACTGGCCTTCAACACTACCGGGCCAAGCATTACGCTGGCCGATTACGGCCAGGGTGAAGTTGCAGCCGTAGTCCCCAATGCCGCATTGCCGCTTTACAGCGGGTTCCAACCGGCCGGTTCCACAGATGCCTACACTCCACTTGTCAGCGGCACGACCCCTGACAATCTTGCCGTTTTCCAGCCTCATAACGACCGTCCCGTACTACCGGGCCATACGGATGTTCAGACAGTTTCGCTGCGCTTTGCCCCGTCCGGCACACCGGCGGCCGGCCTTGCCGCAGACGTGTTCCAGGCCTGGCAGCAAGCCTGGCCGGCAAAGCTGCAATGGACGGATCGCCGCATCATCGGCACGGTATACCTGGCGAGCTCGCCGCAGGGGAACCCTGCCCAGCCGGGCGGCTACCCCAACAACCCTCGCCGCTACTTCAATGACAGCAATGCCGGGGACTTTGACGTGACCACGGCTGCCGGGCTCAGCGCCTTCCAGGCCCGAGTGCTGGGGCAGGCAACGAGCATCGTGGGGAACCTGCAGAGGCTCAACGCCCAGGGTGCGATCACCTGGGACATCGAAGGCGAGCAGTACCCGCAGTCCACGAGTTACGCCTGCGCGCCTGACCAGATCGCGCAGCTCGCGCCCGAGATGGAGTCCGTAGTCAGCGGGCAAGCCTCGCCCTATAACGGCATGAAACTGGATGATGCCTATTTCCGGACTATCCATGATGCCGGTTTCAGAATCGGCGTCTGTGTTCGCCCGCAGCACTTCACAGTGAACGCGGACAAAACCGCGCAACAGGTGTACCTGACCGATGACCAGGTATACACAGAAATGCTCCGCAAGATGCGCTTCGCACATGACCGCTGGGGTGCGACCTTGTTTTACGTGGACTCAAGCGTGGAGACAAACGGTGCCGTATTGTCAGCAGACATCTTTGCCAGGTTGCAGGCGCAACTACCCGATTCCCTCATCGCACCCGAGGAAAGCACGCCCAAACACTACGCCTACACGGCACCGTTCCAGAGCTTTCTGTTCCATACCGACCTGGGCACGAACCCTGCCATATACAACTACTATCCCCGTGCTTTCAGCCTGAACCTGGTCAACGATGTAGACCCGGCAAAGCTCGCCACCTACACACCGCAGCTCACGGATGCGGTGCGGCATGGGGACATCCTGATGGTGCATGCGGACTACTGGCAGGCTAACAACCCGGTGGTAGTGCAGATATACCAGGCGGCACGTAGTCACTAAGCAACGCTGCGGACGTTCTCTGTTTGTAGAGCATCTTTCGTAGCATCAGGAATAGTGAATTGCTTGACACGGAAACTTTCCTGAAGGGTGCGCAGGGCGGGCATCATTAGTACGGGCGCATGGCCGTCATCGCTGCGGGTTAGGTTCAGCTTGCCGCGTCCTCCCAACGATAGCGTCATGATGCAGGAGGGCTCTTCAGTGCCGGTATCAAGAATGCCCGCATAGAAGCTACCGGCAAAGTCCATCTCCACCGAGGCAAAGCGCAGGTCATTGCATGTGGCATGGACAATGCGCCAGCAGGCATCGAGCGTTTGGGCCTGTTCCATGGATCGTTTCAAGCCATCAAGGTAGACCCGCTCATGCAGTACCCGAGTGAAGGTGCGGCGCGATATGACTTCACGCACGACAGAGAACTCGGCATACTTGAGCCGATGAACCCCAAGGAGAACGAGCCCGCAGAACAGAATGACCGTAATACCCTGGAATCTGTAGCTGAGCATGTTGTACAAGAGCGAAAACGCAGCCGCGATACCGCAGACGCCATACAGGATGAGCGCCACGCCGCGCGGTGTAAACCCGAGCGCGAGCAGCCGATGGTGAATATGGCCGCGGTCAGCTCCGAAAATGGGCTTGCGGCTCAGGTAGCGGCGGCCGATGGAAAGGCACACATCAAGCAGCGGCACGGCCAGCGCCATCATGGGCGCGGCCATGCCGAGGAAGGTTGCCGACTTCTGGCTCCAGATCAGCCCGAACAGGCCAAGCAGGAAACCGATAGTCAGGCTGCCGCTGTCACCCAAAAACACCGAGGCAGGATTGAAGTTATAGCGCAGAAAGGCCAGCAGGCAGGCAGCGAGCGGAATGGTCGCCATGACAAGCCCGATATTGTCTTGAAGAATGGCCGCAAGCAGGGTAGTCAGCGTCGCAAACAGTCCGACCCCGGCAGCCAGGCCGTCGAGGCCGTCGATAAGGTTCAGGGCGTTGCTGCAGGCCAGCAGCCAGAAGATGCTCAGCGGAATGGAAATCCAGTCAGCGATGGGATGGCTGCCGATCAGGGTAATGCGTGCGCCCAGGGCAACCGCCAATGAGGAGGCAACTGCCAGCCCCGCCAGCTTGTTGCGGGGGCGCAGGCCCACCAGGTCGTCCACCAGGCCTGTGACAAAGACCAGTGCTGCCGGCCCCAGCAGCGAGAGCAACAGGGTTTTGTGGCGAATAAAGAGGCGCGCTCCATGCGGTGCCACTGTGAGCAGTAGGATCAGCGCCAGCGCATAGGAGAAGGCAATGGCAATGCCGCCCACGCGCGGAATCGGCTTTCCGTGCAGCTTGCGCACATCGTCCGGGCGGTCAACGATGTCGAGCCGCAAAAACAGGTTGCGGCACAGGGGCGTGCTAATGAAGCAGAGCGTAAATGCGATCAGTCCGAGAGCTATGGCCGCATGCATGGAGGGCACCTTGTTTTTATGTGTTCTATGCGGGCAAAAGCGCCCACAGGGTTGAGTTTAGCTGTGAGTTCCGGTAAGCAGTTCTTCATCCTGCTCCTGCGTAAAGACAGGTTCCATTTCAGGAAGCGAAGGATTGAGCCCCAGCAGTTCGCAGATACGAGCCACGCCGACAGGCAGATCGTAATGGTCGAGCAGCGCCTGCCGCGCCCGCCAGCCCGCGGCATGTACGGCCACCCGATCCGCCGTCAGCCGCCTGAGCAGCGTCGTCAATGCCTCAACATCACCGCACGCGATGTGCCAGCCGCAATGAAACCGGCGAATAATGCGCGCAGGCGTAGCGTCAGCCGGCCCGATGAACAGGATCGGCCTGCCCGCGGCAAGTAACCCGTAGACCTTGCTGGGCACCACCAGGCCGCAGCATGCGTCTTTTTGCGTGACCAGGCCGATGTCGCCTGCGCCAAGGCTTTCTCCCAGGCTCATACGCTGCACATAGGATCGGAATTCAACGGAGCGCAGTGCTTCCTGTTCGCAAAAGGTTTGAAGCTCACGCCGCCGTGGACCGCCGCCGGTAAAGATGAAGCGGAAGCCATCGGTATCTCTCAGCGCCGACATGGCCGAGGCAATGGTCTCTGTATCGTGCGCCAGCCCCAGGTTGCCCGAGTACAGCACAACCAGCTCCCCCTGGTTTCCGGGACGAAGCACCGGTTGGATGGCGTCCCCGTCCGCCCAGTTTTCCGCAACGGCGATTTTATCGCGTTCCACGCCGCGCGCGACCAGCCGGTTTCGCATGCACTCGCCCAGCGCCAGGATGCCGTCGGCCCGGCGGCGTGAGAAGTCCGCCAGCAAACCCACTCCACGCTCAAGCACACCGCCGGCCTTGAAGTAGCCGCAACTCACGGCCACGTCCGGGTACACATCCATCTCCCAGATGAAGTGGCGTGAGCCGCGCACAGCCTGGATCAGGGTGCCGAGCAGCGAGAGCAGCGGCGGCGTCGTAAGCGTCACCACAAGGTCCGGGCGCGGCACGCGCAATCCGAGCCACAATGCGCCCAGGTAAAAACTCAGGTACGACAGCACGCGGCCCATCGCACCATGAGTAAACGGCAGTGTGCGCACTCGGTGGATGGCCGCAGCCGGCGGCGGCCCGGCGGCACCGGCGGCGTAGGTACCGTCCGCGCAGATGACATGGACTTCATGCCCCTGCTCAGCCATGCCGGTTGCTAAATCTGTAAGCAACTGGCTGGTCGCGGCAGAATCCGGCCAGAAAAACTGGTTCATCAACAAGACTTTCACTGCGCTACCTCCAGCTGTACGGGAAACGTTTCAACAATCGCGGCATCTGCACGCATGTGGCGCTGCTTGGCAAACTGGGCCGGGTTCCCGGCATGGATTTCAAAGGCGGGAATGCTTTTTGAAACGACGCTGCCCGCCGCCGCCACCGCGCCCTCCCCGAGCACCACGCCCGGCATTAGCACCGCGCGCGCCCCGGCCCAGGCACCGTCGCCAAGCGTGATCGGTGCAACCATCAACCCGAAGCTCGGGTCCTTCCAGTCATGGTTGCCGGTACACAGGTAGCAGCCTTGCGACAGGCACACATTCCCTTCGAGCCGTACTGTGGTCAGGTTGTCGATCCAGCACTCTTCCCCGATCCAGCAGTGGTCGCCGACCGCGAGATGCCAGGGGTACTTGACATGGACGCCCGGCTTGATGACCACGCCCATGCCGATGCTTGCACCGAACAGCCGCAGCAGCCGTACCCGGAGCGCGGACGAGGGAATCAACGAGGCGCGCAGCACCGGCAGACCCAGAAAAAACCACGCAGCCTGCCACAGGCGCGAGCGGCCCGGTTGGTACCACGAGTTGTCATAGCTGCCCAAACGGATCGTGCTCATAAGCTCCCTGTCGATTGCAACTCAAAGCTGTGCGGCCGCGCGCCGCCCTGCACCCAGGTGTAGAGCTCAACCATTTGCGCCGCGACAACTTTCCAGCTGTAACGCTCGGCCACCAGCGCCGCCCCGCGGCGGCCCATCTCCCGGTTTTGTTCGGGCGAGTTCCGCAGGCACTCCCCGAGCACCGCCTGGAGCTCGCCTGCGTCAGCGCGGATTTGCCGTCCCGCCCCGCGCGCCTCCACTTCCGGCAGGTTGCAGTTTTCGGTCACAATCACCGGCACGCCCGCGCCCATCGCTTCCAGCACGGCCACGCTCAAGCCCTCGGAGAACGAGGGCAGGGTAAAGCACTCCGCTGCCGCTAGCGCGCTCCAGGCCAGCGGACGCTCCAGCATGCCGGTCAGCAATATCTGGCCCGCAAGCTCCGGCTGGGCCGCAAACTGCTCAAGCTGCGCGCGGGTATCATCTTCCGCCGGGCCGGCCAGCACCAGGCAGGCATCTTTGTGCGCCGGTGCAAGACGGCCCCAGGCAGTCGTAAGCAGGTCCAAGCCCTTTTTAGGGTGCAGACGCCCCAGAAACAGGATCAGGCGCTTGCCCTGCGCAGCGGGAAACGCTTCCAGAAACAGGTCCGGACTGAGCGCCTCCGGCACCTCCACACCGTTCGGAATGATGGCAATCGGCGTACCCTTGCTGCCGGATTCACCCAGAAACGCCCTGTAGTTGCGTGCCTCCGCTTCGGTAAGCGCATGGAGGCAGGCGGCACCCCGGAGATTGTCGCGCTCGAACAATGCCGCATAGACCTGCTTTTTGAGGCGGCTGCTGCCCAGTGCCCACGGCTCCAGCATGCCGTGCGCCGAGACAATGTACGGCTTGCGCAGGGCGCGCGCGCTGCGTGCCGCAATCAGCGTGCTCTGCTCCCATAACCCATGGATATGGACCCCATCGACCCCTGCCACGCTGCGCCGGAAGACCTTGGTGAGCGAGCGGTCCAGCAGCCACTGTCTCCGGTTGGTGGTCCAGTAGGAGACGGAAACATTGCCGTTTGTCGGCGGCAGGTAGCGTTCGCCCGGCAGGCAAAAAGCCTCCAGATCAATATGAAATTGCTCACTTTGAGAGAGCAGCGAAGCCAGTTGCGGCACCACCGTGCTCAACCCGCCGTACTTTGGCTCAAGGTGCGTTACCACGCTGAGCCAGTTGCCGTGCACGCGCGCCGCAGGCGCTGTCATGAACGCACCTCGCGGCATCCCCGGCAGCACCTTTCCCAGTGCCCCGGCGCTAGCCTGTTCGGATATTTCGAATTGTGCAGGCATGCATGGCTCCGAGAATCAAAGTGGTAGTTCCACAAATTCAGTACATTCAGCAGGTTCAACAGTTTCAGTGACACGGTTCTGTTCCTCCGGCGCGCCTACGCGGGGCGGCGCTCGCCCGCTATGCCCGGTGCAGTGTCCGCGTTTGCAATACCGGCGATCTCCGCGCCGAACGCTTCGGGCGAGTAGCCCGCAATCTGTTCCAGTGACTGCGCGCCCATCCGTGCCCACTCTTCTGGAGTCAGCGCCTCCATTGCGAGGAGCGAAGCCTGCAGCTCGCCGGGGCGAGCCGGGTTGAAGGTAAAGCCGTTTTGCCCGGTTGCCACCAGGTCGTCAGCGCAGCCGCAGCGGCTTGAAACGATGACAGGCAGCCCGCAGGCCATGGCTTCGTTCACCACCAGTCCCCAGGGTTCGCGGGTGCTGGGCAGTACAAAGCAACCGGCAAAGGCGTAGTACAGACCCAGTTCTGCAGAGCCCTTGTGCCCGGCAAAATGGATGTCCTTTGCGTAAAGCGAGCCCGCAGCCTGCCGAGCAAGCGCCTCCCGCTCCGGGCCGTCGCCGACCAGCACAAGAGGCCACCGGCCGCCCGCGTTCCGGTAGGCAAGGTACGCCTGCACAAGACCGCCCGGACCGCCGATGTTCTTTTCAGGCGCGAGCCGTCCCACGTATAGGAAGTAGCGTTCCGGCAGCCTGTAGGCCGCGCGCCCGGTACGGCGCAGCTCCGCCGCGGCCCGCCTAAGCCCCGCATTGTTCACCACATCGTAGAAGCCCATGGTGCGCTCCGCCGCGAAACCCAGCGCGGCCAGATAGTGACGATGGCGGCGGCCCCCGGCCACTGCCCAGGGGAACAGCGCACGAATTCCCAGGCCCTTTACCGCTTCCTTGAAGCGCGACCGCGCATGATCCTCACGTGTGCTCTCGCTCATCAGCACGCCCTTGCGTCCGTGCAGACGCGCCCACAGCGCGGCCGCCACGGCAGGCAGCGTGTAGTAGCCGGGGACCAGCACCACCTCCGGGTTCAGCTCGTCCAGCTTGCGCCACAGCAACCGCGCCAGGCGCATCTGCCCGGCGTCCGCCCAGTTTGTGCCCGGCAGCAGTGTGTGCACATTTTGCGCCAGATCCTGGGGCATCTCCTCGCGGAAGCGCAAACCGGCGTGGACACCTACGCCGCCTACCAGCTCAATGCCCGCCACCTCACCGGCAAGCTCCGGGTTGCCCGCCAGTCCGCGAAAGCGCGCGACATGGTAGGGGTACCAGTCGATCCAGATCACGGCAACCCGGCAGGCCCTGCGTAGGGGAGCACGGCCTCCGTGTGCCGCCGCGGCGAATGTTGAAGCAGTTTCAAGCACGTTGCACCTCCTGTAACCCATCCGGTAGCCGATTTGGAACGGCAGCGGTACGCTGCGCAGGTACCGCAGGTGCCTTCAGCGCCCAGCGCCAGGTCAGCCAGCAGGGAATCGAGAGCAGCAGCGAGCGGAAGATCACCGCCTCCATCGTCTGCATCACCAGGTAAATGGAAAGCGCCGACAGGATCACGTACTGCGCCGTCCATGGCCCCCCGCGTGTCACGGCCCGCTTCCACACCCAGCCGTACAGCCAACCGAGCGCGGCCATCAGCACCACTGCCAGCCACCAGGCCTCCACCCACAGGTCAGCTACGATCCCCGGTGCCGAGCCCACCGCGCCTACCCAGCCCAGCGCGTCGCCGAAGCCGGAGCCGCCGTTGCCCGCGTTTTCAAGCAGCTCGGGCACGCCGAAGTCCGCGTACTTGGTCGGCCAGATCGCGCTCGGAATGGGCCGGACCATGATTTGTGCCAGGTACCGCCGCATCCAGAAGTAGTGGTCGCGCCGCTCGGCGGTCAGGATCGCACCCCCGCCGTAGATGTACTCGTTGCCTGTATCAGGCTTTTCAACAATGTCGCCGACGCTTGCGGTCACGTTGAAGTCCGAGCCGAGATAAATATTGGAGCGGTTGGTCACCAGGAACAGCGCCAGCCAGCCCAGCAGAAACCCCGCAGCCGCCATCGCCACCAGGGGCGGCCGCTTGCGCCGCGTCATGTACCAGCCCATCAGCGTGATGGCGGCAATGGCAAAGGTAGGCCCGCGACGCGCCATCAGCAGCGCCTGCGCCAGCCACGGCAAACCGAACAGCGCCATCATCCCCAGGCTCAGAAGGCGCGGGCCGCCACCTGAAAGTGAGGAGACCGCCATCAGCACCCCCACCAGCATCAGCAGGCTGCCGTCGCGTACGTAGCCGCTGTCATCCCACCCGCCGGAGTAGGAGGCGCTGAAAGCGTTGACAAAGCCGCCCACATTGATGATGGTGACCGCCCAGCAGCCCAGCCCGATCGCCCCGGCGATGCCGCCGCCGATCAGCAAACGGCGGCACATGGCAAGTGATATTTGGGGCGACATCTTTGGCGCATGTGTTGAAAAACCGCGCGCGCTGTGAGCCGGGGCCGTCTTGAGCCGGACCCCGACACTGAGGCAGGCCAGCACAAACGCCCCGATGCCGCAGATGTACAACGTCTGGATAAAGAGGAGCTGCCGCGGGTCGAAGTAGCATGCCAACCCGTCGGCGGCGAGCAGGCGCGAGGGCATCCAGGCGTATAGAAAAATGAACATCGGCCCGATAAAAACCAGGGGATGAAATACATCGCGGCTGCCGTCCAGCGCGAACAGGATGCCCAGCAGCGAAATCCCGGCGGCAGCCCAGAGCAGGATCTCAAACATGGTGGACCTCACGAGTTAAGCTGCCGGTTGCGTTCTGCGCTGTATCCAAGGCCTGCCGACCCCGGCAAAACTGCTCAAACGCCTGCGCCACCCCGGCGCGAAA
Source organism: uncultured Acidobacteriaceae bacterium (assembly GCA_964235655.1). GTDB lineage: Bacteria > Acidobacteriota > Terriglobia > Terriglobales > Acidobacteriaceae > EB88. Next base: position 56,129 of record CAXSBB010000013.1, on the reverse strand, counting down.
TCTCCCCCAGGTAAACTGTTCAGCCCGTGCCCGCGCCGCCGCCCGCATCGCGAGCAGCGCCTCCGGGTGGCTGCACGCCCATGCGATCCGCTCGGCAAGCAGGTCGGCTCGGCCCGGCTCCACCAGAAAACCCTGCACCCCGTCTTCAATCAAGTCCGGAGCCGCGGTGCTGGTCGTGCTCAGCACCGGCAGCCCGCAGGCAAGCGACTCAAGCAGCACCTGGCCGAAGCCCTCGGCGACCGATGGAAACACGAACAAGTCGGCCTCACGGTAGGCCGCCAGTAACTCGGCGGCACTCACCGAAGGCCGCACCTCCACCTGCCCGGCAAACGGCTGGAACAGCTCCAGGCCATCCACAACGCGACCGCAAACGGTCAGCGTGATTTCCGGCCCGCTCTGTCCGTTGTGTTCACCTTGTTCACGGAGCAGGCGCAGCGCCTCCAGCAGGTACTTGATGCCTTTGCGCTGGTTGATGCGGCCCACAAACAGCAGGCGCAACGGGCCACCGGCAGGCACGCGACGGGCAGGCGCGGGCGAAAAGTGCCGCGTGTCCACACCATACGGAATCACGGTAATCGCCTCCGCCGGTGTGCCGTTCTCCACCAGCGTCGCCCGCGTAAAGGATGACGCCACCAGGAAGTGCGCGGCCATGCGCGTCTCGGCCACCAGGCGCTCGAAATCTTCTTCCGGCAGCGACAGCTCCCACTCTTTGCCGAGCGACTCGGCGCAGTCCGGGTGCAGCGCCAGCTCCGCCCCGAGAATGCGCCGCATGCTCGCCGGGTGCGGGTGCAGCTGAAACAGCATGCCCGGTGTCGGACACTCGCTGAAGGCGTGGTAGCCGTAGTAGCTGTAGCTCAGCAGGGTAGCCCCGGTACGCCGGGCCATTCGCCCGGCCTCGCGGCCCAGCGCGGCATCTGTCCCCCGCATGAGCCGCTGCCGCCAGCGAAACGGCAGGTGACGTTGCTTATCGGCAAGCAGGGTAGCCAGGCCGCGCAACGCGAGCCGGCGAACACGGTCGGAGCGCAGGCAGGGCGCGTAGCGCTGCCCCAATTGCGTGCGCAGGGATGCCGGCAGATGGCGTGCCGTTGCCGCCGCCCAGCCCCGCTCGGCAGGCCAGTACAGGTCCGTGACGAGGGCCTCCAGCTGTCCCGCTTCATCAAGCGCCCGGGCTACCTGGTAGTTATCGCGCGCACCGCTGTGCACCACCACCGCCCGGCTCGCCTGGGTCTCGGTGTGGTTAGCCGTGCGCACAGGCAGCAGCGGCTCCGGACGAACGCCGTCGTGCCCTGCCGCAGGCTGCTTCATTTCGCGGTTCTTTTCACTCGGTGCGATTGCAGTTGCCATCGTGCTCGTTCTCCCGTCTGCCCTGACAGCGATGCTTGCCGTGTCTACAGCAATGTTCTGAAGTGCCCGGCCAAAAGTTCCGCCGAACGGGTCCAGGTAAAACCGGCGGCGCGCTGCCGCCCCCGTGCGGCCAGTTCCGCCGCCGCGCGCGTGTCGGTTAAAAGCATGCCCAAAGCGTCCGCATGCTCGCCCGCCTTGGAGGGGTCGGCCAGCAGGGCGGCATCGCCCGCAACCTCGGGCAGCGAGGAGGACCGGCTCGCCACCACCGGCGCACCGCAGGCCATGGCCTCGACCACCGGCAGCCCGAACCCCTCATAGCGTGAAGGGAACCATACAGCCGACGCCGCGCCGTAGAGCGCCCGCAGCGCGTCGTCTGAAACAAAGCCCAGGGTACGAAAGCGCGGCCCAAGCTGTGCCGCGCGCGCGGCGTAGGCGGGGTCGGAGTGGTTCACCACGGCAAGCGTCAAGTCCGGGAACTGCGCCAGCAGCCCCGGCGCAGCTTCGAGAATCAGCTCGGCATTCTTGCGGTAATGCAGTCCGCCCGGTACCAGCACGAACCGGCGATTGTGCAGCCCCTGTTTCAACAGATAAGCAAGCCCCGCCGGCGTAGTCGGCTGAAAGAAGTGCGGCGAAACCGCATTGGGCACCACACGCAGCCGCGTGCGGATCGCAGGGAAAAAGTGCGCCAGCCGGTCCGCGGAAAACTGCGAAACAGTATGAAACAGGTCGGCCTCGCGGCTCAACGTGCGGAACAGGAACCGCCACTTCATGCTTTGCTTCCAGAAGGCCATGCCGCGCGCGTGGGCATCCGGTTCAAAATAGGCCGCGTCATGGAGCGTAACCGCCAGGCGTGCGCTGCGGGCCGGTACGTAGGACTCAGCCGTGCAGAACACGATCTCGGCCTCCGGCCAGAACTGCTCGGCTTTGGGCGAGCGCAGCGCCAGCCACCGGGCCTGCTGCCGCGAAGTGTTCGCCGCAAAGGTCCGGTAGGTAAAACCGTCCCACGGCTCCCCGGCCAGCGGCACCACGCGCGCGCGATCTGTTGCATCGGCCAGGATGCGCAGGTCAATATCCGATCGGACGGCAAGATGTTCAGTAAGCTGCCGCGCCACGCGGCCTGCCCCCGTAGACCCGTGAATGTTGCGCATGTGCACGTAGGCGAGCACGCGCATTGGTGTCATTGCGGACGGTGTTTGCCCGTGCGGCGGAGCGACCATGGCGGTGGGTGCGGCTGCTGTCATCGTGAGCCTCCGGCCATGCGCGGCAGCAGCCGCGCGCGAAGGGATGCAAACAATTCCCGGGCTACCGCTGCGCTCGGCAGCCAATGGTGCTGCCGCCCCAGGCGGGCGAGTGCAGTAAGTGCTGCCGCAAGCAGCGCCAGCATCCCGAGCGAAAGTGCAGCGGCATGGGCAGGCAACAACCCCCGCGTCCAGGCGAGACCGGCAAGCGCCACCGCTGTAAGCGAGCCCAGTAGGACCACAGCGGTCATGCCCTGGGGTACCGCGCGGTGCCGCCGCAGAGCTCCCAGAACCATCACTGTAGAGAGCAGGTGCCCCAGGAGGTACACGGTCATTGCCACGGCTGCGCTGCCGCCGTTTCGGCCCAGCAGCAGCACCGTGCCGGCAGCGGCGACAAAGATCGCCCAGACCGTGTTGATGACTCCCGTTGTCCGGATCGACAGAATCGTAAGCCGCGCCGCCGCGGGCGAGTTGCCCATGTGCACCACCGCGACCGCCAGCCCGAGCGCGGTGGCCGCTGCCGCCGGCGCATATGCATGGCCGTACAGCAGGTGCAGCACGTAGGGTGCCGCCACCATGCCGAGCGAAGACAACAGCAGCGCCGAGCCGGTCGACAGATAGGTACAGAGTGCCATCACCTGGTCGGGTGTCTGCGGAGCGGCCTCGTCCGAGCGCGCCATGATGGCATAGCTGCTCTCTGTCAGCAGGCTGGGACCCAGGCCCACGATGTTGCGCAGCTGGCTCCCAACCGCGAAAAAACTCATCTGCACCAGGCTCGTGTCGGCGCGGGCCACCAGCGTCGTCAGCCACCAGCCTGCCAGGTTCATCCCGGCCAGCCCGGCCAGTTGCACCATGCCGAAGGTCCAGACCTCGCGCAAGATGCCGCATACCGGCAGCGCTCCGGTTGCCGGGAGGCCTCGCAATCCAAGCCTGCGAGCCAGCAGCAGGCACACGGATACAGCCCCTACAGTCACAACCGCCTGCGACAGCACCATGCGAACCGGGCTGCCGTGCGCCGCTGCAAGCGGCAGAAGCGCGAGTATGCCCACACCGACCACCAGCGAGAGCAGCAGCAAGGCCCGCAGCCGCCGCTGCCCTATAAAGAACCCTCGCGCGCACTCCAGCAGCAGCATGCCGGCTGCTGAAAACGCAGCCCATCGCAGCAGCGGTGTGAGCCCCGGCTTGCCCAGCAGGTGCGCCAGCGGTGCCGCACCGAACCAGAGCGCCCCCCCGGCGAGCGCGGCTGAAACGATCGAGACAATACCGAGCGCCCGCGCCAGGGCAGTGTACCCTTCCGTGCCGTAGGGATACTTGCCTGAGAATCGCGCCGCCGTGGCCCCGATACCGCCTGCGGCATAGGTTGAAATGCTGGCCGCCGTCGTAATGGCCAGCGAGTACGCCCCGAAAGTCGAGGTGCCGCCAAGCCGCGCCGCCAGGATGTTAGCCGCAAACCCCATGCCGCGCTCCGCCATTACCGCTGCGGCCAGCGCCGAGGTACCGCCCGCCAGGTGACGGACGACATGCCGGGGCACACCGTCAACCGGGAGAGACGCGTCGGCTCCGGTTGTAGCCCCGGCCTGAGAACCGCCTTGGAGCTCGGTAGCTCGAACGCTTTCAGCGGCGGCAACAGGTGTCATACACCCACCTTGTTCTCGTCCTGCGTCTTGGAATGGGCCTCAGGACGGGTTTCCTGCCCGGCCCCGTTTCCGGTCTCATCGAGCGACTCCGCTGCTTGCTGGTACCGGTAGTACGAGTCGTAGTAGCTGCCCCTGCCCTCATGCCCGGGGTTGAAGCCGTTGAGGATGGTGCCCAGCACCCGTACCCGGTCATGGACAAACAGGTCGCGGGCTGATGAGGCCTGCTCAAAGTTTGTGATACCCGCTCGCAGCACCAGGATCACCCCATCCGCGTGATCGGCAAAGATGCGCGCATCGGCCATGTGCAGCATGGGCGGCGTGTCGATCAGCACCAGGTCGAACTCTTTAGAGAGCCGTGCCAGCAACTCCGCCGCATGCGGCGAGTGCAGCAGCCCGGTCACTTCCTCGCTGCCCGTGCCGCTGGTGACAACCGAGAGGTTGGGGATAGCCGTTGCCCGGCAAAAGGCGGAGAGTTCACAACTCTCGGGATCAAGCTCACCGCGCAGGACGTTTCGCAGCCCCACGGTATTTTCAAGTCCAAGCGCCTTGTGCAGCCCCGGCTTGCGCAGGTCGCCGTCCACAATCACCACACGCCGCTGCGACTGGCTCAGGGTGACACCCAGGTTCGAGACCACAGTGGTTTTGCCTTCGCCCGAGTTCGGGCTGGAGATGACATACCGCCTGCCCGTACCCGCCGTGCGACTTGCCAGCAGGATTGAAAACGTCGTGCTGCGGTACGCCTCGGCGACCACCGAGGCACGGTCCCGCCACACGCTGATAGCGATGGCATCCGCAGGGGACGGAGGTAACGGCTCCCGCAGCGAAGGGAACATACTGTTTCCGCTCGGACCATTGAGGGCGAGCTTGCGCCGTGTCGCGCGAGCCGTGCGCGCGGCCCCGTACAGCTGTGCCCGGCGGCTGCCCATGTTCGGGATCACGCCCAGCTCCTGCACATGCAGCAGCCGGGGAATTTCACCGGGGAAGTGGATCACCCCCGAAGTCCGTTCCTTGTAGAACGCAAAACCCACCCCCAGGAGCGACCCCAGCAGAAAGCCCACACCCACGGCACCGGTGCGGCGCGGTGCAAAAGGCACTTTCGGCGCTTTTGCCGCGTCTACGGTGCGAATAGTCGAAACCTGCATGGCCGAAGCGAAACCGGCTTCCTTGGCCCGTTGCAACAGGGTCTGGTAGAGCTGCTGCTCGGAGTCCACTTCGCGCCGCAGCAGGTTGACCTTGTTTGTCTTGTCGAGCTCGCCCGAGGTGCGCTGTTCCTGGGTCGCGTAGGTTGCGCTCAGAAGGTCTTCACGATGCTTGGCGGCGTCGAAATCGTCGCGCAACCTGGCTACGACCGCGCCCCGTTGCGTGCTCATTTCGGTTTCCGCTTCCCGGATCTGCGAGCGCAGGTGGATCACCCTGGGGTTCTCCTCGGTCAGCGGGGGTACAAGTTCGGCAACCTTGCCGCGCAGGTCGGCCAGCTTGCCCTGTGCCAGGCGCAGGTTGGGGTCGTCAATCACCGTCGGCAGCGACTCGGCGGGCGCACTGCGGCTGGTCTCGTACTGCGCCTGCTTTTCCATACGGTCCGCCTCGGCACGTACCAGCTCCTGCTGCACCTGTCGCAGCCGGTCTTCGGACACGCTGGTGTTCTGCTGGCTCAGCACCAGCCCGTTGCCGCCGGTCGCGTCTTCAAGCTTCTTTTCGGACTGCTCCACCTGCACGCGAACGTCTGCCACCTGCCGCGTCAGCCACTCGCTGGTCTTGGTCGCGTCCGCTCCGCGCGTGGCGTAATCGTCCTCACGAAACGTGCCGGTTAGCGTATTGCAGAATTGCGCGGAAAACTTCGCGTTCCAGCTGTCGCAGCTGATCTCGACCAGCCGCGTCAACCCCAGCGGCTTCACCGTGACATGGCGGGCGGCGTCTTCAAGCAATGCGTTATAGGAGAGCGGCGCCTTACCGCCCAGGTGCAATGCGCGTTCGGCACGCGACAGCAGGTCGTCCCGTTCAACGGAAGCCGGATGCGGCAAGGCTTCGAGGTTGCGCACCGTATGGTCGAGCAGCGTATCGCTTTGCAGCAGCTTGATTTGCGTCTGCACGTAGGCCTCGCCCCCGGACCCTCCGCCTTCGCCGCCGGTGGTAGCCACGGCATGCATGTCGAGGAAGTCGCTGTTCAGGCTCTGGATGTCAAGCGAAGTGCGTGCACGGTACACCGGTAGCGTCCCGAGGTTGAGCAGCACGCCCCCAAGCGCGCCCGTAAGCGCGAGCAGCAGGATGCTTTTGCGCCTCCGGTAGAGGATGCGCCCGTACTCGCCGAGCTGGTTGCCTTCTCCGGACTCACCCCCGGAACCGATCGGGGGCCGGTCGTAGCCGTAGCTCAACGGAGCGCCGTAGCCGGTCGCCGGAGGAAGCACCGCCGCCGTTGCGGCGCTCGGCAAAAAACGTTCTGGTGCCGCTTCTTTTGGTGTCTGCATTCGATATACCCCTTGAAACAAGCCCTGCTGCGGCGGTTAGTGTGCGTAGATCGCCACGCCGCTGGCTGTTTGCAGAATGACCTCGGCCACGCGCCGCGCCGAGGACTTTACCGCGCTGTTGGGCACAAACAACACGTCATTGGCATACAGCGCCATGTCGGGAGCCTTGCCCGCGAAAATCTTTTGGAGATCGACCGGGATCTCGTCCATCTTGCTTGCGTCGGCCGCGGTCGGGCGCATGATCCTCGCGCTTTTGGGCGAGGCGCTCGGCCCCAGCCCTTCAGAAAGTGAAATGGCCTGAAGCACGGAGATAGTGTTGTGCGAGGCCAGGGGGAAGCCGCCGGACTTTTTGACATCGCCCACCACGTACACCAGGTCCGCCTTGGGCACAGAAATGACGTCGTTCGGCAGCACGGGAATATTTTCAGAAGGGTTTTTGGCTGCCAGCAGGCTGTCAAGCGAAACGGCTGCCGTGCTGAAGCCCTGTGTGCTATCCGATACGGCACCCGGCAGCGGCAGCGTGCCGTAGCGGGCCTGCCGTGTCAGGATCACGCGCGACCCTGCATCCTGCCGCAACCCGCCTGCCAGTGAAATAACTTCAATAAGCCGCTTCGGTCCCTGCAGCTGGTGCACACCCGGGCTATTGACCGCGCCGATGATGGACACGGGTCGGCTCTGTGCCTCTGTCAGGTTCACCGTAATGTTGGGCGAGGTGATGTACTTGGCCAGCTTCGGGGTTAGTGTTTCCTTGAGCTGTTCGAGCGTTTTACCGCTCGCCCCCACCCGCCCGGCCAGCGGCAGGTCGATAAAGCCGCTGGGATCGATCTGCACAGGCTTGTCAGGAATCTCATCCATGTCCACGACGCGCACCACGATCTGATCGCCCGGACCCAGGACATAGTCTTCAGCGCCAGGAATCAGGGCCGGGATCGTCCCGAGCGCGGCAGGCGCGGACTGCACCTGTGCCCAGCCTTGCACGCATGAACATGCTGGACATACCAGACACCCTAGATACAGGGCGGTTCTGGCAACGGCGATTCGTAATGGATATCTAAAATGCATACTCACTATCAATACGTTCCTCGCTGATTATGTGGAGCCGCGAAAATTGATTGCAAATGGTTCCGGTGTGGAGCTGCAACCAGTTGCGAAATGTAAGTACTACCTTCATGCAAAATGCATTTACAGGCTTTCAGCATGCCCGTTTACAGCAAATACGCAGGTGTCTTTGAATGAAGTTCCAGGTGATAAGCCGACGATAGCTCCACTTCTCCAAAAATGTGCAGTGAAATCGTATAATTTCGGAGACTTACCCTGGTAATCCTGGTAACTTGTTTATATCTGCTTAAGTTACCGAAACAGTATGACCATCAGTTATAGGTTCCCTGGGAAGAGATCGAGCTCAAGCTTCCAGTTGGGAACGAACAGCTCCATATGTCTTGCGGATGCCATCCTCAAGCGATGTCTCCGCTTGCCAGCCGAAAGCAGCCAGACGGCTGACATCAAGCAGCTTGCGGGGCGTCCCATCCGGCTTCGATGCATCAAAGTGCAACGCTCCCCCGTAATCGAGCAACCGGCAAACCGTCCGGGCAAGCTCGCCGATGCTCACATCCTTACCTGTCCCGATATTGATCAGAGGCGGCTCGTCTTCGCGGAGCAGGGTGCCGTAACGCGCGTCATCGAGCGAAAGCAGAAACACGCAGGCCTGTGCCATGTCGTCGGCATACAGCAGCTCCCGGCGCGGCGTGCCCGTGCCCCATACGGCTACCTCACGCTCGCCGCGGGCTTTCGCGTCATGCACTTTGCGCAGCAACGCCGGCAGCACGTGCGAAGTATGGAGATCAAAATTATCGTTCGGCCCGTACAAATTGGTCGGCATGGCCGCCAGGTAGCGCGTACCGTACTGCCGGTTGTAGGCCCAGCACATCTCGATGCCTGCGATCTTTGCCATGGCATAGGGCCGGTTCGTCGGTTCGAGCGGCCCGGTCAGCAGGTACTCCTCGCGGATCGGCTGCGGGCAAAGCTTGGGGTAGATGCAGCTTGAGCCCAGAAACAGGAGCCTCGCTACCCCGGCCGCCCGGCTCGCCTCAATCACCGTGTTCTGAATTTGAAGATTGTCGCGGATGAACTCCGCCGGGTAGGTGCTGTTCGCAAGGATGCCGCCTACTTTCGCGGCCGCCAGGATGACGTACTCCGGCTTTTCCGCGGCAAAAAATTGCCCTACAGCCGCTTCGTCCTGCAGGTTGAGCTCGCTGTGGGTTCGCGTCAGCACCTGGCTATACCCGCGCCGCGCAAGCTCGCGGCAAACAGCCGAGCCTACCAGCCCGCGATGCCCGGCGACAAAGATGCGACTGGTATTAACCATCGTGCACCGTGTAGCTTTCGTAACCGTGCTCGCGGATCAGCGCATCGCGCCGCGCCGCCTTTCGGTCGGCATCGACCATCTCCCGCACCAATTCCTCAAACGATGTGCGCGGCTCCCAGCCAAGCTCGCGCTTGGCCTTGCCCGGGTCTCCCAGCAGCGTCTGTACCTCTGTCGGGCGAAAATATGCCGGGTCGATCGACACGATAGTCCTCCCCTGCCTGTCAAGCGCACGCTCTTCCACGCCCTCCCCGGTCCAGCGCAGCGGCATGTCCATCATTTCCGCCGACATGCTGATAAAGTCACGCACCGAGTGCTGCTCGCCTGTCGCAATCACATAGTCTTGCGGCGTCTCCTGCTGCAGCATCAGCCACTGCATTTCCACATAGTCGCGCGCGTGGCCCCAGTCCCGCAGCGCGTCCACATTGCCCATGTACAAGGTCTGTTGCAGCCCTTCCTTGATGCGTGCCAGTCCGCGCGTAATCTTACGGGTAACAAACGTCTCACCGCGGTTCGGGCTTTCATGGTTGAACAGGATGCCGTTGCAGGCGTACATGCCGTAGGCCTCGCGGTAGTTCACCACGATCCAGTAGCCGTACAGCTTGGCGACCGCATACGGCGACCGCGGGTAGAACGGCGTGGTCTCACTCTGCGGCACCTGCTGAACCAATCCATACAGCTCCGAGGTTGAAGCCTGGTAGAAGCGTGCGGTCTTTTCAAGCCCTAAAATGCGCATGGCCTCAAGCATCCGCAGCACGCCGAGCGCGTCGGAGTTTGCCGTATACTCAGGCTCCTCAAACGACACCTTGACATGGCTTTGCGCTGCCAGGTTGTAGATTTCATCAGGCTGCACTTTTTCGACGATATGGATCAAGCTCGATGAGTCCGTCATGTCGCCGTAGTGCAGATGGAAGCAGCGCGACGGCGCATGCGGGTCCTCGTACAAGTGGTCGATACGGGCGGTATTGAATAGGGAACTGCGCCGCTTGATACCGTGAACCTCATAGCCTTTTTTCAGGAGAAACTCGGCGAGATAGGCGCCATCCTGCCCGGTAACTCCACTGATCAAAGCCTTTTTCATCGCGCTTGCCTCTCCCTGAAGAGTAAAGCTGATTTCGCCTTTTGCTTGTCACCCATTGGTTTGCTCAATGGTTCCGAGACGTAACATTGTGGGCGCATGGTGTCCAAATTTGGAGCACGATCCGATGCCTACTCAGGAGTCCAGTGAGGGTGGCTGCTGAAAAGGCCGCCCGCGTAGCCAAGCCGGTACACCAGGAAGATGCCGAAGCAAAGACTCACCACCCCCGAGGCCAGGGTCAGGTAGCGGCTCAGCTGCGAAAACCGGTTGCCTGCATAAAGCAGCGGCACCACCATCACTGCCGTCATGGCTACCATGCCCAGCATGGTGCCTATGCCGAAGATGACGAGATACAAGGTCGCCCATAGCGGGCTGTGAATGGTGGAGAGCACCAGCAGGGCCACAGCCGCTGACCCGGCCAACCCATGTACCAGGCCAATGGCAAGCGGACGCAAAAAGTGGAACGGCCTGTACCCCTTGCTCTCCGTTGCGTTCTCCGCCGCGCTTTCCTGCTGAAACGAAAACCGCACCGTGAGTTTTTGCAGCACGCCCGTAAGATTGAGCACGCCGAGCAGGATCAGCATCAAGGCCACACAGAACTCCATTGCCAAGCCCAGGCGCGGCGGAATTACCACCCCGAACAGGATGATGAGCGAGCCCACCAGCAAGATCGTAAGCGTGTGACCCAATCCCCATAGGCTGCCGAGAAGCGCCGCGCCCCGCCCCGAAGACTGCGCTGCCTGCTGACGATTGTTGACATCGCAACCACATGGTCGGCATCTGTCGAGTGACGCATCCCCAGTACCAGCCCAAACCCGGCGACAAACAAGCCTTGGCTCCATCTGTGCTGCAGCAGGTCATGCATGGAACCCCTCCAACTTCGCCATACTCTCTGATCAGAATAGAGCGCGAAAGTTTGCACTTCGCGGGTGCGGAGCTGTACTTGCCCACCTACTCTACCCCGGCAATTCCCACAAAGGTGTCAGTACCCGGAACTTTAGTTACCATCGAGGTACACAGGAGCCTGTCTACCTTCACAGGTGTAACAGCAACTGTATTAAATTGCTCTGCTGCCCGGCTTTCCAAGCCGGACAGCGTTCTATCGGAGATTGAACCCATGATGGTAGCTTCCCCCCGCTACACAGTTGTATTGGCGTTTTTTGGAGCTATAGCGCCTGCCGCTCTCGCGCAAACCGATGTGTTGACGTGGCACAACGACAACGCCCGCACCGGCCAGAATCTGTCTGAGTCGATCCTGACTCCGGCCAAGGTCAACTCTGCCGGCTTCGGAAAATTGTTTGAAGTCAAGGTAGACGGCAAGGTTGACGCGCAACCGCTCTACGTCTCCGGCCTCTCCATTCCCGGTAAAGGTACACACAATGTGGTATATACTGCCACGGAACACGACACCGTCTACGCCTTCGACGCAGACACCGGCGCCATCCTTTGGCAAGTTTCTATGCTCAGGCCGGGAGAAGTACCGTCCGACCCAAGAAACTGCGATCAGGTAACGCCGGAGATCGGCATCACTGCGACACCGGTGATCGACAAGGCCAAAGGCTTCCTATACCTGACTGCGATGAGCAAGGATGCCGCAGGCCATTACTACCAGCGCCTGCATGCGCTAAGCCTGTACAGCGGCGGCGATGAGTATGGCTCCCCTGTTACAGCCGCAGCTTCGTTCCCGGGCACCGGCGACGGCAGCAGCAACGGCACCGACATCTTCAATCCAGCTTCCATGGTCGAACGCCCCGGTCTGCTGCTGGTAGGCAATACTCTCTACACCAGCTGGGGTTCGCACTGCGATATTCGACCTTACTCCGGCTGGATGCTGGCCTACAGCACCATCACAGGCCAGCAGACTGGTGCATTTGATTTCACACCGAACGGTAACGAGGCTGCCCCTTGGAACGCGGGTGCCGGTCCTGCGGCTGATGCGGCCGGTAACGTCTACATCTCACTCGGCAATGGAACCTTTGATACAACATTGAACTCGGCCGGTTTTCCTGCACTCGGCGACTTCGGCAACTCCGTCGTCAAGCTCAACCTGTCAAGCACCGGGTTGCACGCGGTGGACTACTGGACCATGTTCAACTCAGACGCAGAGTCGAATGTCGACACTGATCTTGGCTCGGGGGGCATGATGCTGCTACCCGCGCAGCGTGACAGCAAAGGCAACACGCAAAACCTGGCTGTTGCTGCCGGCAAGGACACAAACCTGTATGTGCTGAATCAAGCAAACCTGGGCAAGTTCAATGCCGCATCGAACAAAACGCTATACCAACAGCTGTCGGGCGCACTTTCAAACGGCATCTGGTCCAGCCCCGCCTACTTCAACGGCCATGTGTATTACGGCTCTGTGGGTAGTGTTCTGCGGTCATTCGACGTCAATAATGCACTGCTTTCAAGCTCTCCAAGCTCCAGCACACCGGGTACCTTCACCTACCCCGGTACGACGCCGAGTGTTTCAGCTTCCGGTACCGGCAATGGGATTGTATGGGCAGTGGAGAACAGTGGAACTGCTGTGCTACACGCCTACGATGCTAATAATTTAGGCACAGAGCTCTATAACAGCAATCAGGCCGCATCCAGCCGAGACCACTTCGGTGCCGGAAACAAATTCATCACACCCACTATCGCCAATGGAAAGGTGTTCGTCGGCACTCCGAGCAGCGTGGCTGTCTTCGGGCTGCTTCCCCACTAGCACGTCAGCCTTGTTCGATAGCGATTATTAGCCTCGTTCCGCACCGGCGAGGGTGAAGATGGAGCTCCAAAGCTCCTTCAATCCCAAGCCGGTTCTGGACGAGCAGAGCAGCAACGGTTCCTGCTCCGGTGTTCCCAATTCAAGACTGCGGCGAAGGCCGGTAACAGCCTTTACCCGGCCATTGCCGGAAAGCCGGTCAGCCTTGGTTCCAATCAGCAAAAACGGCCGGTTTGCATCTCGAAGAAAGGCGAGCAGCTGCGCGTCACTTTCCTGCGCGGGAATGTTGGCATCGATGAGACAAAGACACAGCGCGAGCGTGGCTCGTTCCTGCAGGTAGGGATTGATAAACGAAGGCCATTCCGCGGAGATGGACTTAGAAATCTTGGCGTAACCGTAGCCAGGAAGATCGGCAAATATGACCTTTGGAGGGCTGTCTACCCGTTCGTGGATGGCAAAGAAATTGATGGCGCGTGTACGTCCGGGCGTTGAAGAGACATGCGCCTGTTTGGAACCGAGAAGCGCGTTCAGAAGACTCGACTTGCCTACGTTGGAGCGACCGAGGAAAGCCACCTCCGGCGGTCCCGGTGCGGGAAAGTGTTCGGGTGCCATGGCGGAAAGCAGGAAGCGGGGAAAGGCTGGCATGAAGCTTCAGTATATCGGCGCAAAAGCAAAGGCAGCCCAAAGGCTGCCTTTGTTATAAGCAATGCAGAACTACTGATGAGGCCTGTGTTCAGTCACGGGAGGCACGACCTCCAATAACACCTCGGGAGTTTCCTCTTTCAGTTCCGGTAGCGGACTTTCCAGTGCTATACCAAGTACCTCATCCATGGACTCGACAAAGTGCAGCTTCATGGCGGACTTGAGAGCTTCCGGTACATCGGCTAAATCCTTCTCATTCTCCTTTGGCATGATCGCCTCAAAGAGACCGGCACGGTGAGCCGCAAGCAGCTTTTCTTTCAATCCACCGATCGGCAGCACCTTACCGCGCAAAGTAATCTCACCCGTCATAGCAATGTCACGGCGAACCGGAATCTTGGTAAGCGCGCTCGCCAAGCCGGTTGCCAGCGTAATGCCGGCTGAGGGACCGTCCTTCGGGATACCACCTTCAGGAACATGCACATGAATGTCTACATTACGATAGAAATCCTTCGGCAAGCCGAGATGGGAAGATCGGCTGCGAATGTAGGAGAGCGCCGCCTGCGCGGACTCCTGCATGACATCGCCGAGCTGACCCGTAAGGGTAAGTTTCCCCTTGCCGTCCAGCACCTGTACCTCGGTCTGCAAAATCGTACCGCCCACTTCAGTCCATGCAAGCCCGGTAACCAGGCCCACTTCGCTCTTCTCATGCGCTTGGGAGTCACGGAACTTGGCGACACCCAAAAAGTCTTTTACAGTCTCAGCCGTAATCGCTTCCTTGTGCTTCAACCCGTTCTTGACCACGCGGCGCGCCACTTTGCGGCAAATGTTGCCGATCTCGCGCTCCAGGTTACGGACACCTGCCTCGCGCGTATAGGCACGAATAATTTCTTTCAATGAGCCGTCATCAAAGGTGATATTGGCGTCGGAAAGGCCGGTGTTTTCAAGACCCTTCTTGACCAAATACTGCTTGGCAATCTCAAGCTTTTCCACTTCGGTGTAACCGTGCAACCGCAGCACCTCCATGCGATCCTGCAACGGACCGGGAATGGTGTGCAGCACGTTTGCGGTTGCGACAAAGAGCACCTGTGAAAGGTCATACTCCACGTCAAGATAGTGATCCTGGAAGCTGGTATTCTGCTCCGGGTCCAGTACCTCAAGCAGGGCAGAGGACGGATCGCCGCGAAAATCCGAAGCCATCTTGTCGACTTCATCCAGCAGGAACACCGGGTTCTTTGTTCCCGCTTTCTTCATGGACTGGATGATCTGGCCCGGCAGTGCGCCGATGTACGTGCGGCGATGCCCACGAATCTCGGCCTCATCCCGTACACCGCCTACAGACATCCGCACAAACTTGCGACCGGTCGCCTTGGCAATCGACATGCCCAGCGAAGTTTTACCCACCCCCGGAGGTCCGACAAAGCAAAGAATCGAACCTTTGGGATTTTTGACCAGCTGGCGTACAGCCAGAAACTCAAGAATACGATCCTTGATCTTCTCCAGGCCGTAATGATCTTCGTTCAAAACCTTCTCGGCATGGTCAATCGAACGTGTTTCCTTCGACTTCTTCTTCCATGGCACAGCCAATAGCCAGTCGAGATAGTTGCGTGAAACAGTGGACTCCGCCGACATCGGCGGCATCGCCTCCAGCTTCTTCAGCTCCTGGATCGCCTTGTCGAATACGTCCTTCGGCATACCGGCCAGCTCAATCTTCTTCTTGAGCTCATCCCACTCGCTCTTCTCGCCGCGCCCAAGTTCTTTCTGGATTGCCTTGATCTTCTCATTGAGGTAGTACTCTTTTTGCGCCTTCTCCATCTGCCGCTTCACACGCGACTGGATGGAACGCTCCATGTTGAGCTTCTCGATCTCGACATCAAGTACACCCGCAATGCGGGTCAATCTTTCAATGGGATCGAAAACATCGAGAATTTCCTGTTTTTCCGCGATCTCCAACTGAAGGTTTGCGGCAATGGTATCGGCCAATTTGGCAGGCTCATCCATGCGTAACGCAGCCATGGTGGACTCAAGATTGAGCGACTGCTGCAGCTTCACATACTGCTCAAATAGTGTGGTGACTTTTTGCGCCAACTGCTCGATCTGCGGCGTCATTTCAAGGTGGTGCCTGCCGGTCTGTACGGTTGCGACAAAGAAGCCGTCTGCATCCGTCATCTCGGTAGCGCGCCCACGCTCCAGGCCTTCTACCAGCACCTTGATGTTGCCGTCCGGCATCTTGACGCTCTGCACGATATTGCCGATGGTGCCGACAGAGTAGATGTCGTTCGCGGTCGGCTCATCGATGCGAGCGTCGTGCTGCGTCGCCAGAAAGATCTTGCGGTCACCGGTAAGCGCCTCTTCAAGCGCGCGTACGCTCGATTCACGACCCACAACAAACGGGGTCATCATGTGAGGAAAGATCACCATGTCCCGAATGGGCATCATTGGCAGCTTGCGTGTGTCACCTTTTGCTTTAACTTCGGTCATTCTGTCCTCTTTCAAGGATTAGACGTGCAACGGGGGGATCGGATGCGCCGTCTCGCGCAGCAGAAGCTGCTGGTGTTGACTCGATTGTAACGCTCCGAGTCACGCGGGCTTGAAGATAGCCTGACCTGTAAACGTGCAAAAGCCCGCACATACTATGCGGGCTTTTGCGGATTCATACTGTACGTAAAGCTCAACCGGCTTTTTCGAGCAGGGTAAATGATAGATCCCGCTTCTTCACCATCTCCGCAGTGATTTCGATGTCCTTGATCTGCTTGTTGCCCGGCATGTGGTACATCAGGTCCAGCATCAGCTCTTCGAGAATCATGCGCAAACCGCGTGCGCCTACCTTGCGTGACAGAGCTTCCTGCGCCACGCCACGAGCTGCTTCATCTGAAAAGCGTAAGTGTACGCCCTCATACTCAAACATCTTCTGGTACTGCTTCAGGATGGCATTGCGCGGCTTGGTCAGAATTTCAACCAGTGCTACTTCATCCAGTTCATCGAGAATGCCGATCACCGGCAGGCGCCCGACAAACTCCGGTATAAGACCGAACTTGATCAGGTCCTGGGGCTCGGCTTGCCGCAGGAGTTCATTGTCCCGTTGCTGGCGTACGTCGATCAGCCCTTCGGCTACCTGCTTCTCTGTCAGTGCTTTGAAGCCAAGTGCTTTTTTGCCGACTCGCCGTCCTACGACCCTCTCGAGGCCGACAAATGCACCGCCGCAGATGAACAGGATGTTCGTTGTATCGACTGCGGTAAATTCCTGATGCGGATGCTTGCGTCCGCCCTGCGGCGGGACGTTTGCAACGGTACCTTCAAGAATTTTCAGCAACGCCTGCTGCACACCTTCGCCGGAAACATCGCGCGTAATGGAAGGATTCTCATCCTTGCGGCCGATCTTATCAATTTCATCGATGTAGATAATGCCGGTCTGCGTACGTGCTACATCACCGTCAGCCGCCTGCAGCAGTTTCAAAATAATGTTTTCGACATCCTCGCCGACGTAGCCTGCTTCTGTCAGGGTAGTGGCGTCCACAATGGCAAACGGCACATCCAGCATCTTGGCAAGCGTTTGAGCCAACAAGGTCTTGCCGGAGCCGGTAGGCCCGACAAGCAGGATATTGGATTTGGACAACTCGACATCGTTACCGCGCACCCGGTTCATCTGGATGCGTTTGTAGTGGTTGTACACAGCGACAGCAAGTTTCTTTTTGGTTTGATCCTGCCCAATGACGTACTCATCCAGAAACGCCCGTACCTCAAGCGGTTTCGGCAAGTGCGCAGGCGGTGCGCCCGCGGGAGTTTCGCTGCGGTCATCCTCCAGAATAGAATTGCAAACCGCTACGCATTCATCACAGATGTAGGCCCGAGGATAGTCGCTGGGTGAAGAAATAAGTTTGGCAACGGCATCCTGCGATTTGTGGCAGAACGAGCAGCGTAGTGTGTCGTCCGATCCCGTGCGAGTTTTCATAGGGAGCTCCTGTATGCGGCCATGTGCTAAGTGCGCGGCCGGTCGATGATCTCATCGATAATGCCGTACTCTTTTGCCTGCGGCGCGTTCATGATGAAGTCACGCTCAACGTCGCGCTCAATGCGATCCAGCGGCTGGCCGGTGTGCTTCGACATCAGCTTGTTGGTAATTTCACGAATACGCAAGATTTCGCGCGCATGAATGTCAATGTCGGTAGCCTGCCCGCTCAACCCACCCATCGACGGCTGGTGGATCAGGATACGCGAGTTCGGCAGCGCAAATCGCTTGCCGGACGTACCTGCCTGCAGCAGAAATGCGCCCATGCTGGCCGCCTGCCCGATGCAGTACGTCACAACATCGTTCTTGATGAACTGCATCGTGTCATAAATTGCCAAGCCCGCCGTAATGGAGCCGCCCGGCGAGTTGATGTACAGCTGGATGTCCTTTTCCGGGTCTTCCCCGGAAAGAAAAAGCATTTGCGCAATGATGAGGTTTGCAATCTGGTCGTCGATCGGGGTGCCCAGAAAAATGATATTGTCACGCAGCAGACGGGAATAAATATCGTAGGCGCGTTCGCCCCGGCTCGTCTGCTCTACCACCATAGGTACAAGTGCCATAACCTGCCTTATCGTTTCAATCGGTGCGGTTTTGTTTTCTCTACTTCTATTGTGCGCTTCCTAAGGCTCCGATGTGCCCGGACGCTACGAAGCCATCCGCTCGTACAGCAGCGTGCCGGTCTTTTCCCGACGCAGCTGCTCTCGAATTCTGCCCATCGACCCGTCCTTTTGCAACCGCTCCCGCAAGGTATCAAGCGGCTCGCGCATCTGTACGGAGAGCATTTCAATCTCGCGGTCCAGTTCCGCGTCTGCTACGTCCACGCCCTCAAGCTGGGCGATCTTATCAAGCAGCAGCGTACCTTGCACTTCGCCGATTGCCTGGTCACGCTGTGCGGCACGCAGGCGTGGAAAATCCATGTTCCGCATCTGCTCTTCCGGCATGCCCTGCTGGGCCAGGGCCCGTAGACCGCGCTCCAGCCGTGCATCAATCTGCTGCTGCACAAGGGTTTCCGGGATCGGGAACGTGTACCGTTCGGCCAAGGCCTCAAGCACCTTGTCCTTGGTGGCTGCCTCGGCCTGCCGCCGCTTGTCACCGGAGAGATGCTCGCGCAGCTTGGTCCGGAACTCGTCCATGGTCTCGTACTCACCCAGGGACTTTGCAAACTCGTCGTTCATCTCGGGCGCGTTCCGATGCTTGATGCCCTTGACCTCAACATCATAGGCAATCGTCTTACCGGCCAGCCTCGGCTCCCCGAAGTCAGCGGGGTAGGTAACCTCAAACTTCAGTTCCTGCCCGGGCCGCGAGCCGCGCAGGGCATCGTTAAAAGCCGGCAGCGTGTTCTTGCCGCCCACTTCGAGCTGTACATCTTCAGCCGCGATAGGTTCGTCCAGAGACTCGCCGTTCTGCACCTCACCCTTGAAAGTAATCTGCGCAAAGTCGCCGTCGGCCAGCTCGCGCTCCTCGGCCACGGTCTCCATGGTCGAGCGAGAATCGCGCACGCGCTCCATCTCGGCCTCAAACTCATCATCGTTCAGATCAACGACTTCGCGCTCAACCTTGATGTCCTGGTACCCGTCAAGGCTGAACTGCGGCATCACTTCAAACAACGCCTTGAAGCGCAACGGTGCGCCGTCTTCAAGATTCAGCTCCGTGACCTGGGGCTGCGACAACGGCTGTACGCCCTTGGCATCGAGCGCGTTACGAAAGTGCTGCGGCAGCAACTGCTCCACCACATCCTGCCGGATTTGCTCGTCAAAGCGAGCGCGAATCAACTTCGGCGGCACCTTGCCCGCGCGAAAGCCGGGAATACGAGCCTGGCGGGTGTAGTTCTTGATGATCCGCCGAAAAGCGGCGGAGACTTCATCCGCGGGAATTTCTACATCCGCATCCTGCGTGCACTCAGGATTCATGGCCGGAGCGGCTGCCTGCTGCGGGTTCGAGTCAGGATGCGAGTGCGAGTGGTCATGCCGGTGATCCTGCTCATGTACCGCAAGGGCGGCATCTTCCGTAGTGTCTACAGTTGCGTTTGGGAGTGTTTCTGCTGAGCTCAACGTGTGCCTTCCAATATGCCCATCCCATGGGCGAGTATGGCGCGCCGGAGCGCAGCCGGGATGGTTCTATCTCCCATGCTACGGAGCTTTGCGGGGCGGGTCAAACCGCAGCAGTGCGCTCCCGGAAGCTGTCTTCAAACGTGGAGCAGCAAGCCGCGTAGTTCTCGGCTTGCTGCTCCATAGAAAGGCCTCTACTGTGCCGGAGAAGGCGCCGGTGCCGGCGGGGGCGGCACAAACAACCGCAGCCGTACCTGCCAGGTGGTGCTCTGCCCGGGCTGCAGTGTCACCATGCCGGTATCCTGGTGGCCCCACTCCTTGCCGAACGGATCGCCGAAGTTATACTGCTCCTCGATCGCAACAAAATTCTTGGTGGGCGGCGCGTACACCTGCACCGTCTTGATCTCCGGCGAAACACCCTCGACCTTGATGCCGTACTTGGCGGCAGGGTCGGTCAACTCCACGCTGACGGCACCGTTGGTACGGGTCAGGGTAGAGAAATTGTCATCCAGGAACTGCTGCCCCAGCGGTTTTCCGGCAGGCGCGTTAAAGTCGTAAGCCGTGCCTGCAACCGGCTTCAGCTGTCCGGTTGGGAACACGTCGTCATAATTGTTGACAAGGGCAAGTTTCGCGGCAGGGATGTGCAACGTTGTCTGCGTGCGGTCACCGCTCAGTATAGCAAAGTAGGGGTGCCATCCGATTGCTATGGGTTCTGCGACACTGCCCACGTTTTTTGCCGTGATAGTGCTGGTGATGGTGTCCCCGGTGAGCGCGATAGAAAAGCTCAAATCTGTCTGCGACAACCAATGACCACCGAAGTCACCGGCATGCAGAATACCGGTGACCGTTTGCCCATCCGCCGTGGCACCCTTTTGGATATTGTCCACTTTGCTCGCCAGGATCAGGCCGTGGATGGCATGCTTCTGTGCCCCGGGCTTTTTGCCGCCGAAATCAGCGGGAAGCGTCAGGGTGTGACCTTGCCAACTGGTAGTCACACTTTTGCCGTCTGCCGAAACCGGTCCCAGAATGCGGTTCGGATACGGCACCAGAAACGCCCCGCCGAAGCCGAAGCTCGCCACGCCGAACTCATCGCCCGGGCCGCCGTTCAGCTTGGTGGCCGCCTCCGGCAGCCCGGGTGAAGCCAGCAGGCTTACCTCGCCTCGGCCCGGCAGGTTGGCCGTAATCTGGAACAGGTTAAAGCCTCTTCCCGGCAGGATCGTTGCTGAAACAAACTGCGGCACGGTGGAGTCAGTTGTCGGGGCGCGATGCAGCATCACTACATCTTCTCCGCCGATCTCAACTGTGGAATCGGTCAGCAGCGGTTTGGGTGCGTTTGGGTTGCCGTCGGGCTGGTGCTTGGCGCAGCCGGCGAACGGAAGCAGCACAGCCGAGGCGAGCAGCAGGGAAGCGAAGCGGGAGTGTGCGTTCAACAAGGGCGAGGTCCTCGATCGAGAGAATGTGCTTGCAGAACGATTCCTGCGCGGCGTCGTAATTCTACGATGAGCACCGCCGTCAGTGGCAAGCTGTCGTTATCCTCAAGTAGTGGACATGGCTGAAATGGGGAGCTTCGCAAGTAAAAACTCAAGTGAAATACTGACGAGCCGACCGCCGACGCTGGCCGCGCTGCAGGCTCGTATCGTCGAATGCAATCGCTGCCCGCGTCTGCGCACCTACTGCGAGAACATCGCGCGCGAAAAACGCCGCGCCTATCGGCACCAGGACTACTGGGGTAAGCCGGTGCCCAGCTTCGGCGACCCGGACGCACGCGTGCTGCTGCTGGGGCTTGCGCCGGGTGCGCACGGTTCCAACCGCACCGGGCGTCCCTTTACCGGTGACGGCTCCGGCGCGTTCCTGTACCCGCTGCTGTGGGAGGCCAGCTTTGCCTCGCAGCCGCAAGCCGTTGCACGCGACGACGGCATGCGCCTCCATGACGCCTGCATCGCCTCAGTGGTTCGCTGCGCCCCGCCCGACAATAAGCCGAACCCGGAGGAGCTGCGCAACTGCGCGCCTTACCTGGATGAAGAAATCGCCCTCCTGCCCAGGCTGCGGGTGGTGCTGGCACTGGGCAAGATCGCCTTTGATGGATACACAGCATACCTGCAACGCAACGGACGGATTGAGCGCCGAAGTGCTTACACGTTCTCGCACGGTGCCGAGTACACGCTGCCCCGCCGAGGGCTGCAGCATGGAGGCACTCTTCTGGCGACCTATCACCCGTCTCTGCAAAACACCAATACCGGCCGCCTGACCGCGCCCATGCTGCTGCGGGTGCTGCACCGCGCGCGTGAGCTTGCCGGGCTGGACTGAGCCCCTTTTTAGGAGAGAAATGCTCGTTGCCGTCCTAATCGCCGTACTCATGCTGCTCGCTGTCGGTACACTGCCGATTTGGCCCTACAGCCGCGCCTGGGGGTACTTCGGTACCGGGGGCATCGCAACTGTGCTGTTGCTGGTGGTTCTGCTGCTTCGGCTCCATGTATTCTAGCCAGCGAGATGACTGGATACCGGTGTCACCATGGCTAAGAACTGCCTGTACTTCTGTACGGATCGCGGCTACCTGTTCACAACCATCCTGAGTGCCACGCAGGCCCGCGCGCAGGCTGCACGGGACACAGCCGATATCTACATTGTCGGCATCGACCTGGACCCCGACTCGCTGCGCCTGCTGAGTACCATCTGCGAGCAGGAGGAAATCCAGTACGTCCATGCCAGCAGCGCGACTTTTGAAAACCTGCCCGGCATGTACGGACGCTTCTTTTTTCATCGACTGGTCCCGAAAACTTACCGCAGCTACTTCTATGTTGACGGGGATACGCAGTTCACCGGCTCGCTTGAAGACCTGTTTGCCGTCGACTTACCGCCGGGCCGAATGATGGCATCCGCTGATCCCATGGCTTTCATGGCGCTTGAAAAAACCGGCTCGGCAGAGGAGTTTCGCCGGTATTTGCGAGAGATCGGTTTGCCTCCGGATCGCTTCAACCGCTACTTTAACTCCGGAGCTATATATGCCGCCGGGGATGGCTGGAGCGACATCTGCGAGCGCTCTCTCACCTACGTTCGAGAAGGCAAACACCTGGGCATCTGGCCTGACCAGTCCGCGCTCAATGCTGTGGCACAAGACTGTTTGATACCGCTCTCGCTGCGGTGGAACTTTCCTATCTACATGAAGAACTGCGGCGTATATGAGTCGATCCAGCCGAGGATTATGCACTTCATGTCCAATCCCAAGCCGTGGAACGGCGCGTTCCCACCCTGGGACACCGAGGCGTCAACTCCCTACGAATCGCTGGTGCGTAAGTACCCCGCACTCGGGGCTTACCGAAAAGCTTTCAGCCCGGCACGCCGTGTGAAGTATCACCTGCAACAGCGATACAAGATTGTCACGGAAACCGTCACCTGGAAGTACAGTGCGCGGCGCAAACGTATTCTCGACTACGAGAAAGAGTGTGCACTGGCCTTTGCAAGCCTGGTGCAAGTGCCTGCCGGTTTGTAGAGACGCAGCCCTTCAAGGCTTCAGCTTCGGCCTGCTCGTCGCTCGTCGGCGCGTGTATGGCAGGCGCAGAAGGGTACGGCTGTCATATAGAACCGAGTCGTCCTAAAACGGTGTGCGCGAAGTAGTTTCAGATTAAAATTTCATCCCGACATTGTGTCATCCTGAGCGGAAACTGACGCGCAAGCGTCAGTTGGAGTCGAAGGATCTGCTGTTTGTGCGGGCCGCGCGAAAGTCAAAGGCAAAAGCAGATCCTCCAACTTCGCTCAGGATGACACCTGTTGCTTGTTTCCGGCTTTGCACACAGCCTCTGGTCGAAGCTTCCGAAGCAAGAGCAGTCAAAAAACCTGCTTTGCTTCATCTATCGACGTCTCTTCTGCTTAAGGCCGGCACAAATGACTGTAGGGACGGCATTCCTTTTCATTTTGCAGGGAGATCACAAGCGTATAGTAGATATAAAAACGTTTGTAGGAGATCAACTTGGCCGCTGTAAAACTATCCAGGCTTGAGTTTGAAATTATGGAGGTGCTCTGGGCGCGCGGTGACTCCTCCATCCGCGAAATCCACGAGAGCTTTCTCGAAGCCTCAAACAAGCGCGAAGCCGCCTACACCACCATCCAGACCACTGTGTACCGCATGGAGATCAAGGGAGCGGTCAAGCGCGTCCGCAAGGTAGGTAATTTCCATATCTTTGCCGCGGTTGTCACGCGCGAAGACGCTCAGCGGACACTCATCGACGACCTGCTGAGCCTGTTTGGGGGTCGCACGCAGCCCGTGATGGCGCACCTCATTGAGTCGGGCAAGCTATCGATGGACGACGTGAAGGAGGCGGAAAAGGCTCTCAAAAAGCTTTCCCGCATAGCGAAAGATGCCAAAGACCCGAAAGACCCGAAAGACGCAAAGGACATGAAGGGAGCTGCACCCAAAAACAAAAGGCACTCGTGAAGAGTGCCTTTTGTGAAATCAAGAAAAACTTAGGGCAGGTAGTAACGGATGTTGGTCTCGAAGATATTGTTGTTCGCTTTAGGAGCAGTCCCGCTGGAGCCGGAGTACAGTGAGCGCTCCAGCCAGCTGTACTGGAAACCCTGACGGAAGCGGCCCGCAGGACCCTTGTAGAAGTAGTAGTCGTAGCCGATGGTGCCTTCAGCAACGTCCTTGTTGGAGCCGTTGCAATTGGCTACCGCGGCAGGAATGAAACCGGCCGTTTGCGGCGGGTACGTTCCGCCGGTTGCGGCACCGGGAACGGTTTCTATGCCGCAGCCGTTGTTATTCGCCGTTCTTAGCCCGTATCCCTCAAAGCTGTTGCCGTACGGGAAGATACGGCGGCCCACTTCCTCGAAGCCCGCATCGACGTATACGTCCAGCCGTGGCGTTGCATGTGCGAACACCTCGCCGAGCGCAGCCCAATTGTGTAACAAGCCCAGCTGGCCGCTTGGGCGAATGGTGGCGTCGGGCAGCTGCGCCGAGGCATAGCGACCGGTGCCGTCACCGTACAGACCGTGCAGGGCAACCTCAAACCGCTTATTCGCCAGGTAGCCGCGGTACCCGCCGCCTGCGCCGCCGCCGAAGGTGCTGTCGTTGAACGCACCCACGGCACTGGTGTTGGTGCTGCCCAGTGCGGTGCCCTGCCGGTACACCCGGCTGCGGAAGGTGCTGCCGATGCCGAACAACTCAAAATGCCCGAACTTGCTCTGGTAAGCGATCTTCGCGATGATGTCCGGCGACAGGTTATAGCTGTAGTTCGCTACCGGGTCATACAGGCCTCCGGCAGTGCCGATAGCCCCGGCAACGTAGTTGGTCGGGCACCCGATCGCAGGCGTAGTTGTAACTCCATTTGCCGTCACGGGAGTACCCGTTGCCGTGCTGATGCAGCTTGGATTGGTTAGCTGCGACTGCTCAAGTGAAAAGCCGACCGCAAGGTGATCGCCTAACTTGTCTGTGACGCGGATGCCCGGCTGGCGCGCCCACACAAAGCCGACGTTATACTGCGGGTCAATCGTGTCCGGCAAGACTTCGGTTTTATTGTCAAGCAGGTTGCGGGTTTCAGTCGCCAGGGTCCATTGTGCGCCCCCGGTGACGGTCAAGCCGCGCTGGAACGCTGCTTGTGCCCATAGCTGACGCTGGCGCATCACGTAGCTGTTGGATTGATTGTTGTTTGAGGTGATACCGGTACCGAGCCAGTCCAGCTCATAGTAAGCCTGGAGCTTGGTGTCGCTGATCTTGCCCAGCGCGGTGATAGCCAAACGCGACTGACGAGCGGAAGCAAAGAACTCGCTGATGTGGCCTGCATCGGAGGCGGCAAACGGCGTCGCCAGGAACGAAGTATCGATATCGCCCCCGGTCGCGCGGGTCCGGTCCACAGTGGCGAATTCAATAAACGAGTTCGTCAGGCTCAGGTCGACGCCCTTGTAGTGAAGGGAATCCGGATGCTCGATCGCCTTTTTGGTCGCCGTTTGGTCCGCCTGGATGGTCGCGGCTACTGAAGCGGTATTGGCTTGCAGGTCGGTCACCGAGCTCTGCAGGCTTGCAACTGCTGTCGTGTTCTGCGCATTCAGGACCTGCTGCGCGGCGATAGCATCCTGCCCCTGCTGCGTTGCCTGCTGTATGGCTTGCTGCGACTGCTGCTGCACCTGCTGCAGCAGTGCGTCACGCGCGCTGAGCTGCTGCTGCAAGCTGTCGATCTGCGTCCGCTGCGCGGTCAGGTCACTGCGCAATGCTTCAACCTGCGCGGTGATGGTAGGCTTGCTGCTCTTTTTTACGCGGACGTGATGCTTCGCTTTGGCTGCCGGTGCATCTGCTGCTGCGGCCTCGGCATACGCTGCATGCGCCTGGCCTGCAACAGCCGAAGCCAGCACTAGACCGGCAAGCGCTTTCAAGTTCATCTTCATGGAGCCTCTCAGAAATAGGGTGGGCAAACGCGGTTCCTTTATGGAGCTCTACCGCTATGGCAGGCTGGATCGTCGCTGTGGAAACGTGCTTATCGTCCCAAAAACGTGTTACAGATTGACCAATTCCGAGAAGAAAGGAACCGGAATGCGCAACTTTTCTGCGGAAAAGCGGTCCCTAGCGTCTCTGCGGCACACCGTAGCTCACGAGGTTAGCCAACAGCCGATACGCGCCCGGCACCCCTTCCGGCAGTTGCCTGTACAAGGCCAATGCAGCATACACATAGTGGCCGCGGCCCAGCGGAGCCACCAGCAAGCCGCCTTCCTGCGGTGCCTGCCCGGGATCGGCGATAGCCAGCAGCGGGGTCCACTCGGGCGCCCAGGAGCTTGCAAAGCCGTGCCCGCGCTCCTCCAGCCAACCGTCGAAATCGGCAGCCGTGATGCGATTGGGCGCGGTCAGCAGCGGATCGTTTGGAGCCATCAAGGTGACCGCGGAATGTTCGTCGACTACACGCGCAGGCACGGTACCCAGGTGCAGCGCAAAGGGAACTCCGGGAAAGTCGCTGCTTTGGTACTGGAGCACAACCGTACCCCCGTCGCGGGCAAACTGCTCCAGCGCTGCCTGTGCCTGTGCCAGCGTGGGTTGTGCAGTGTAGGTCCGCACTCCCAGCATGATGGTCGAGTAGACCCGCAGGTCGGCTGTGCTTAGGTCCGCCGCACTCAGCATGTCTACGGGAACGCCTATCGCGCGCAGTGCTGCCGGAACCTCATCGCCGGTGCCCATGACGTAGCCCACCCGTACGCCGGGCGCTACATGAACATCCACCTGCCGCACGTCCAAGGTCGCGGCTTCCCCAAAGTTGGTCGGGCGCAGCCCCGGGTAGCCTGCTGTCTTTTGGCCGCTTCGATAACCATGCAAGCCTGACTCGGCGATGGCGGTCAACTTCGTGTCCGCGCCCGCTTTCACACCGCCGGGCGGCAGCTGCACCTTGAACTGGACGGTTGCATGCTCGCCGGCTGCCAGGTGCGGGTGCGCCACCGGCACGGCGGTCCAGCCGTCGGGCACCGTGAGCTGAAAGTCCACCGCAGCCGGTTCCGTCGTCTCGTTGGTTACCGTCGCCTCAACAGTCAGCTCACGCCGGTCAAGGGGTAGCAGGGCAATATGTCGGGGCATCGTGACAGAAAGCCTCTGCGTAACCACCAGCGGCGTAGCGAAGTTTCCCCGGCCCGGCTCGCGCTGCTCGCCCTGTACTATCTCAGCCAAATGCAGCGGAACACCTTGGTAGCGGAAGTCGGCAAAAGCCGATACGGGGTAAGGCGTCATGCTTTGCCCGGCGAGCTTTGAATCGGCAAGATCGTAGTAGGGCTGTTCAATCGACGGACGGTGAAAGTACGGTAAAGTCGGCGCTGCGTTCGGCGGTACATTTACACGAAAGATAATGTCCGCGACGCTTGATGGCGCTGTAGCCCCGTCCGCAGTTTCTATGCGGGACACATTCCATACACCCGCATGGGTGTCCTCTCGCTGTGCGGAAGAGATTGGATCTTTCAACGTAAGCGCTGCCGCTTTCGAAGTGTCAAGCCCGGTGCTCGCCGGCGTAAGCCCACTGCCGCCTGAAGACCACGGCATCGCCGAGCTCACATGCAGACGCACCTCAAACGTCTCCCCCGGAGTGACATGGGTGCGAGACAATGCCGGAGTCAGCGTCAGCGGATGTGCGGCGGCACCGCTCCCGCTTTCAGCCGGGGTGGGGGTTACCAGCGCATCCATGTGGAGCCCCAGCACCTCAACTAAGGCGGTGTTGCACTGCACCAGCTTGATGCCGAGCTCGTGCCGGAGGTCGGCCTTGCTGTCCGGTGCCAGGCTGCTTGCCTGTATCGCAGCCAGCAGGGACTGAGTGGATTTATAAACCTCCACCAGGTCGGGCGCAATGCGCATGGGTTCAGCCGGTGTATACCCTGCCAGGGCATGCAGCACAGCCCGGTTGATCTTCCCGAGACCCTCTGTCACAAAGGTGGTGTCACCCCCACGAGCCAGCATCACCATGCCGGGCAGGGAGGTATCGATGCCCGCGAAAAAGCCGTCGCCAATTGCGAAAGAGCTGCCGCCCGCTACCCGCGAGCCGTACCGATGGTACGTGACCATGCTCGGTCCGGCCAAAGGCGGGTCACCGCCTCCCAGTTGCGACTTCTGCAACCCTAAACCCTCACGAGCCATTTGCAGGTAGGACCGTCCCAGCACAGGGTCATACATCCCTTCCGGAATCGTCACCTCAGGCACAGGCGGCACCGCCGTTTTCTCACCGGTTACGTAGTTTGTAAAGGCAGGCGGTGCCCAGGTATCAGTCGCGTAGTCGTACATGCCCTTGGCGGTAATGGGCGCAAACGGCGTGCGGGCGTACACGGCCAGCGGCTTCCAGGGCCGCAACCCGGCCGCGATCTGGTCCGGGAATACATTCGGGTTGCCGGATGCGTTAAAGGCCTCCTGCGTAAGCTGACCTGAAACCTGGTGGTGCCCATGGCCGTCGGTGATGCCCCCGATGAACACGGAGGTCAGCACCAGCGGCCGTTGCTCACGTACTGCACGCACCACATCGCGCAGCACGCGGTCATGCGTCCATTGTGCGAAGGCCTCGTCCTTCGTCTTCGAAAAACCGTAATCGGCCTCCGTACCCCAAATCTGCTCGGTGCCGGAGTAGCGGTCGGCGGCCAGGAGCTCGTTGGTGCGGATCAATCCCAGCGCGTCATAACTCTCGCCTGAAACAGCGTTCTGGCCGCCTTCGCCGCGAGTCAGCGTCATCAGGGTAGTGCGCGCGCCTACGCCGCGCGACTCATACGCCATCATGCCGCCGTCCTCATCGTCCGGATGGGCCACGATCATCATCAGGCTGGCCCAGGTGTGCAGCTTGTTCAGCGTTTGCGCCAGGCCCGCAGCTCCGCGATCTTCAGGCAGGGTCGTGCTGTCAATGGCAGGTGCAAGCGTGGTGGCCCACGGTACAGCCTGCGCCAGGACCGTTGGAGCAAGCGCGACGGCCAGTAGGATTGCACCCGCTGCGTGCCGGGGAGAAGTAGGTAGGCGAGAGGTGGGCGGCACCTGCCAAGTGTACAATCCAGCCCCTATGGAGCCTTTGCCGCAGCACACGGAAACACAGCCGCCTGAACTCCCCAGGCGCGTAACGCTGGGCGGCGCGGTCTCGCTCAACCTGATGAACATGATCGGCGTAGGCCCGTTCATCACCCTGCCGCTGGTAGCTGCCGCGCTGGGGCCCGGCGCGTGGCTGGGTTGGCTGCTGGGCGCGCTGCTGGCGGTGTGCGACGGACTGGTGTGGGCAGAGCTGGGTGCCGCCCTGCCGCGCGCTGGCGGCTCATACGCATTTCTGCGAGAGATTTACAAACCCGGCGTCCAAGCCCAAGCCGGGTCAAAGCCCGCTTACGATGCAGGCCGGTTCCTCAGCTTCCTCTACGTGTGGCAACTGCTGTTTACAGCGCCGCTTTCTGTAGCTTCAGGCGCGCTGGGCCTGGCGCAGTATGCATCGTTTCTACTGCCGGGCCTTCATCGCAGCTTTCGGCTGGGGTTCATTTCAGTGCAGGGAACCAGCCTGCTCGCCGCGGGTGTGTGCATGGTGGTGGCGGCACTGCTCTACCGAGGCCTGGGCTTCGTGGTGCGCACGGCAGGTATCCTCACTGTCGGTGTACTGGCAACTTTGCTGACTGTGATCGCAGTCGGGCTCACGCACCTGCGCGCTCCCCTGGTCGCGGCGCAACTGCACTGGCCGCACCCGGGAGGCACCGGCCTGCTACCGGCGCTCGGTGTAGCAACGCTTATCACTACCTACGATTACTGGGGCTACTACAACGTGTGCTTCCTGGGCGGCGAAGTGCGCGACCCCGGCCGCACCATCCCGCGCGCTGTGTTGCTCTCGATTGCGCTGGTAGCAATGCTGTACCTTCTCATGAACTTCGCCGTGCTGGGTGCCTTGCCTCCGGCTAGCCTCGCGGTACGAGGCGGCGCTGCCGCACCCATGGCAGCGGTGCTGATGCACACCGCCCTGCCCGGACGCTCAGGGGAGTTTGCAGCCATAGCCATCGCGGTGCTCATCATGTGGACCGCATTTTCCTCGGTGGTTGCGCTGCTGCTCGGCTACTCGCGTGCGCCCTACGCAGCCGCGCGCGAGGGCAACTTTTTCGCGCCCTTTGCCCGGCTGCACCCCCGGCACGGGTTCCCGCAGGTGGCCCTGCTGGCGCTGAGTGCCATTGCGACCGTGTTCTGCTTTTTCGATCTGCGCACGGTCATCACTACGCTGGTGGCGGTACGCATTGTGCTGCAATACGGCTTGCAGCAGGTGGGCGTTATCGTGTTGCGGGTGCGTCAGCCTGAACTCGTCAGGCCCTTTCGCATATGGCTCTACCCGCTGCCGCCGGTGCTGGCACTCGCAGGGTTTATGTTTCTGCTGCTGTCGCGCAAAGGCGCAGGGCGCGAGCTGCTGTTTGCCGCCGTGCTGGGTGTTGCGGGAGCGGCACTGTACGCCTGGCGCGAGCGCCGTGCAGTCTAACGGCACCTACGCGACAAAGGAGAACGCGACATTTCCAAGATTGGCAAAGCGAACCTGGACCGACGAGCGCCCATGCGCCAATAGCCTGCCCATCCAGCTCCCGGTGGTGATCCACTGCCCCGCCTCCAGACCACCTGTGCGAAACTGTCCTTCGTTGGCTAGGAATTCAACCAGGCGCAGCAGGTCCGGACCATTGGTATTGCGGCTCACCTTGTCCCAGCGGATGACGCCGTCAATAATGATCTCCAGCGGCTGCTCGTCCATGTGGACCTCGCGCCAGTTTTCAATTTCCGGCCCGTGCACAAAACCGCCGTTCATCTGCAGGTCGGCCACCATGGCCAGGTGGGCCGCCTCGCCCGGGTCGATAAAGGCCGACTCCAGCACCTCAATGACCGGACGGGCATTGCCCACAGCTTCCAGCAGTTCCTCGCGTGTGTAGCGCCCTTCACGAATAGGAAGATCCTTGTGCAGCAGAAAGCCTATCTCCGCCTCTACGCCTCGCATGCGGCTCACCGGGTTGTCCATCTGCCCGCCGCTTTTCAGGAAACCGAAGCGTAGCGGCATGGGTCCGAACATGGGTGTGGCATCGGGACTTGGCGCACCCACTTTCCAGCCGCCGATGGTGCCCAGCGAACCGGCCATGGCATCCTGCACCGCGTAGGCCTCGTTCAACGTGGCGGGTTGCAGCGCTGCTTCCAGATCGGCGATGGGCCGGCCGGTTTGCCGTGCCATGAGCAGCAGATCTGCCGTTTGCTGAATACGGTCGCTTTCAACTAACGCCCGGTGTGCCTGCCGGTTCCATCCTGTTTCCATGCTGTCCCTCGCTTTTCATACTAGAGTCTCCGCCGCCATATGCCGTTAAAGGAAAGGGAAACACTGGTAACCGGGAGCGAACTCAATGACTCCCAAGACCGGCGCGTAGCGTCCAATAAGGAAAGAATTTTTGCAATGCTGAATGGAGTTTCATGCTGATTCGCAAATCGACTGGTATCGCTCCATCGGAGATCACTCCAAAAAACGACTATGCCAACCGCCGTCAGTTCATGGCTGCCGCTGCTGCCGTAGGCGCGGCCGGCTTTGCGGGGCGTCGCCTTCTGCACTCTGCGCTTGCCGTGGAGGCCGCTGCAAGGCTCACCACGGTCACAAGCCCGCTCTCTACCCCCGGGCTCATTCCTACAGAGATGAAGGACGCTACGACGTACAACAACTTTTACGAGTTCGGAACCGGCAAGAGCGATCCGTCAGAAAACGCTCAACATTTCAAGACGTACCCCTGGTCCGTGAAGATTGAAGGGCTGGTAGCAAAGCCGCAAAGCTTTTCCATCGACCAACTGGCTCATTTCAAGCCGCTGGAAGAGCGTATTTACCGCTTCCGCTGCGTGGAGGCCTGGAGCATGGTCATACCATGGGACGGCTACTCGCTCTCTGAGCTCATCAAGGCTTGCAATCCTCTGCCCACGGCCAAGTACGTGCAGTTTCTTTCCTATTACGACGCGGCGCAGATGCCCGAGTCAGGTGGAACCGGCATCAGCTGGCCCTACTCTGAAGGTTTGCGCATGGATGAAGCCATGCACCCGCTGACCTTGCTGACCTTCGGCATGTACGGGGAGGCGCTGCCGCCCCAGGATGGTGCGCCGGTGCGCATCATAGTGCCGTGGAAATACGGCTTCAAATCGGCGAAATCGCTGGCAACGATCCGCTTTACGAACAAAATGCCGCCCACGACCTGGCACGAGCTGGGCCCGGATGAGTACGGCTTTTACTCCAATGTGAATCCGGAAGTCGATCACCCGCGATGGTCGCAGGCGAGCGAGCGGGTCATCGGTGCCTCGGTCTTCAAGCAGCGCCAACCGACTCTTATGTTTAACGGCTATGGCAGCCAGGTAGCCGATCTGTATAAAGGCATGGACCTGAGAAAAAACTATTAAGGCAGCATAAGGGAGCCGGGACGTGCCGAACCGATGGATAGTGCGATTGAAAGTGATGGCACACGCGGCCTGCCTTGGCCCGCTGGTGTGGCTTGCGTGGCATTTTTTTGAGAGTGCAACGAGCAATCCCAGTGCCCTGGGGCCGGACCCTACGGAGACTGTGACCTTCTTTACCGGCTTCGGGGCCTTGCGGCTCATCGTGATCTCGCTCGCGGTGAGTCCGGTCCGCAAGCTCATCCCGAAGCTGGGATGGCTCATTCGCTTTCGACGCATGCTGGGGCTGTATGCGTTTCTTTACAGCTCACTGCACTTGCTTGTGTACTTGGCGCTGTATTCCGGATGGAGCTGGCCCGTAATCGCAGACGATCTCGCCAAACGGCCCTACATCTGGGCAGGTTTCACGGCCTGGGTGCTCATGGTGCCGCTTGCCGTGACTTCAACCGCCTGGTCTATCCGCAAGTTGGGCGGCAAGGGCTGGAACTGGCTGCACAGGCTCGTGTACGTCTCGGCGATTGCCGGCGTACTGCACTACTGGTGGATTGTAAAAACCGGCGTGCTGGCCCCCCTGCAAATTACACTGGTGCTGGCCGCGCTGCTGCTGATGCGACCCTTGCTGAGCCGGTGGAAGGGGCACAAAACCGCGAGGCCCGCAGCGGCTGCCACAGCCTGAGTCATCTCGTAAAGAGTGGACTTCACGCAAAGCGCGACTTTCGCCCGCAAACCCGGTTCCAACCATCAGGCATACATCGCTGCCTTATGGAGTGCTCCGCATGCGCAAGCCGGTCATCCTGTTCTCCTTTGCACTGCCACTGCTGACGGTTTCTCTACTCGCACAAACCGCGCCGAGCGCTCCCATATCGCAGCACACGCACAACAACCTGGCATTTCGGCGCGAGCCGTCGTCCTCCGCGCCGAAACCGGCACCGCAGGCACCGCTTACGCCCCGGGAGCAAACAGCGCAGATCTTGAACCGGTTCACCTTCGGCCCGACGCCGGACATGGCTCAGGCTGTTGCCGCCGGGGGCTGGCAGGCGTGGTTTGCGCAACAGCTGCGCCCTGAGACGATTGCGGACACAGCGCTTGAAAAGCGCCTTCAGGCCTACCCGTCACTTACCATGACCCCCGCCGAGCTTGCCGCGCAATTCCCGGACGGGCAGGCCATTCGCAGGCTCGCCGAAGGCAAGGGAAGTATGCCTGCCGACCCGCAGCTTGCCGGTGTCTACCAGGTATTGCTGGCGAGGTACCAGGCGAAACAGGAGAAGGAACGCGCTTCCGCGAGTACCAGTTCAAGCGCAGGTGTAAACGCCGCCGGGCCGCAATCTGCCTCTCCCGTTCAACCGCAGGAGGATGGAAATGAGGGCAGCAAAGCCGCAGACCAGGCAAAAGCAGCGCAGCTTGCCGGGCCTATTCTGGCCCTGCCGCCCGGTGCCAGGCTCAATGCAGTGCTGGCCTTGCAGGTTGCGGACCGGGTGACCTTGGCCTCGGGCCTGAAAGAACCTCTCAGGGGGCAGCTGTCGGCAGGCGTCCCACCCCGTGACCGCGAGCTGCTGGCCGCCATGGCCGGCGGCGGTAACGTCCCCGCCGGTGAGATGGAACAGGCCAAGGTCCTGCGCGCCGTGTTGTCGCAAAGGCAGCTAGGGGAAGTCATGACTGACTTCTGGTTTAACCACTTCAACATCGACCTGAGCAAGGCAGGCAATGAGATCGACTATGCCCAGCAGTATGAGCGCGATGCGATCCGTCCGCACGCACTGGGCAAGTTCCGTGACCTGCTGCTGGCTACCGCGCAAAGCCCTGCGATGCTGCTTTACCTCGACAACGCAGCCAGCACCGGCCCCGACTCACCGGCAGCCCGGCGTCAACAACCTGCCAAAGCAGGCCTGAATGAAAATTACGGGCGCGAGCTTATGGAGCTGCACACGCTCGGCGTTGACGGAGGCTACACGCAGGCCGACGTAACCGCGCTGGCAAATATCCTGACCGGGTGGACCGTGCAGCAGCCGCAAGGGGGTGGCCCGTTTGCCTTTTTGCCGCAGCGGCACGAGCCCGGAACCAAGCAGTGGCTCGGCCATGCTGTTCCTGAAAACGGCGAACAGGAAGGCATCGACGCACTGAACTATCTCGCCCGCCAACCCGCTACCGCTCGCCACATCTGCTACGAGCTGGCCCAGCGCTTTGCGAATGATACCCCGCAGCCCACGCTGGTCAATCGCATGGTGGCTGCCTGGCAAGCAAGCGACGGTGACATCGCGCAGGTGCTGACCGCCATGGTGCACGCGCCCGAGTTCTTCGACCGGGCTAACTTCCGCAACAAGGTCAAGAGCCCGCTTGAGTTTGTCGCCTCATCGCTGCGCGCCACCGGCACCGACCCGTTAAACTCGGGCTCGCTGACGGCAACCCTGCGTGCCATGGGCGAGCCTCTGTACCGCTGCCAGCCGCCGACCGGCTACCCGGTAACAGGCACGCAGTGGATGAACTCGTCTGCGCTGGTAGCCCGGTTGAACTTCGCTCTGTCTTTATCCAATGACAAAACTGACACAACGGGCAAGCCGGGCAGCATGCATCTGAATGCGCCTCTCCTGGTTGCCGATAGCCTGCTTGCCGAGCCGGGCACCGCAGCCGCGCATACACAACCGGCGGCTATGACAAAGCCGCAGCCTATAGCAACCGGTGAAGACAAGGCTTTGCAGCTTATGGAGCATGCACTGCTTGGCGAAGAGGCATCGCCCGAGACCAGCGGAGTTATCCATGAGCAATTGAAGCAACTCGGCCCGCAGCCTGATGCTGGGGAGACACTGAACAGGATGGCAGCCATGCTGCTCGGTTCGCCTGAGTTTCAGGTGCATTGAGTTACTGGAACGGTTATGCCGGCCTGCTTTGTCACTATCCCATAAGCAAAGCTTTTTAGAGCAGTAGGTTGAAAACGCTTGCAAACTGCAATTACTTACAAAGTACGGGTTTCAGGAAGCCATTCCATCATCCTGTGCATTCCAGAATGTCACTTACTTTGGGCATCAGTAATTGAAGCGTCTTCTAACAATCCACCTGGGAGGAGTAGCAGGTGAAACTTTAATAAGTGTTCTCCCATCACGACGTTGTAATCCCTGCTCTCTAAACCATCTGTTATCTGGTCTCGTCCAGCTGTAAAACTTCGAATAGGACCGAGAGAGGCGAGACTGGACCGACAGGAGGCGAGCAGTTTCGGTGTTAGGTATGTCTTCAAATCTTGATGGAACAGGGTCATATCAGGATGACCGCTTTGCAAGCCTACAAAGACTTTTCGAGCAAATGTGCCCTTTTCGCTCGGCGGAAGAAGAAGGTATGTAAGCTGCGTAGCAATCTTCATGGCTGTTCCAGTTACATTGGTATTGCTAAATACAACAAAGGCCATGTGTACTTCAGGATAAATGAAGTTCACTGCGGTGAAGCCCAGGCCTTCTCCGGTGTGATAGTAGCGTGTGGCTCCGTCGTCATCTCCGGAGAATAAGCCGAGACCGGTCGGGGCCAAGGTGCCGTTCAATAGGTGAACCCGTGTTACTTCTTCTGTTGCCTGAATTGGAGGTAGTATACGACGCTGAAGAAATGCGGCGTCCCAACGCGCCACATCCTCTGCCGTATCTACGATCTGACCCGCCCCGAAAGACCATCCCGGTCCTTCATACGGCGCGGGTTCAAGCGGAGCGAGAGCATTTCGCACGTAGCCGGTTGCAAGTGCTTGGCTGCCATCGGGGAGGGTGTCTAAATCGAGAGCTGCAGACATGCCGAGTGGTAAAAAGATGTGCTGCCGGAGATATGCAAAGAGACTTTGGCCGGAAACCTTTTCGACGATACGACCTGCTATTTCATAGTCAAGATTTGAGTAATGGAACTGCGTTCTTGAGGAGAACAGGAGCGGATGCCGACCCCATTCGGCGATGATCCTGTCTGGAGTCGTTGCGGAAGTCCGAGGTCCTGCGGGATATGTTTCAGGGTAGTGATCCGGTAGGCCGGCAGTATGGCTGAGCAACTCTCGAACACTGATGTGCGCAGCTTCGGTGACATCCGGGTACCAGCGGCTGATCGGGTCGTCGAGGGAGAGTTTACCTTCAGAAACCAGAAGAAGTATGGCCTGCGCTGTAAACGTTTTGGAAAGCGACGCCAATTGATAGCGAGTCGCTTTTGTCGCCCGCCTGGATGGAGAGAGCGACATTTTTCCAAATGCGTTTGCATACGCTACTCGATCATCTTTGACGATTGAAACTGATGCAGATGGTGCACCGTCGTCTTGTAGGCAGCGTTGAATAATTTCATCCACATGCCGCACCGTGGATGGGTTGAGTGCTTGAGCTTGCACCATGGCGGAAGCCAAGACGAGTAACGCGCTTACAAGTCCTTTTCGAAGAAGGGAAAACATGCGGAATCTTAGCAGAGCTTTCCGGTAAAGCCGAACTTCTATCGAGTCAGCAACAAGCAAAGTCAGGGCACCATGAATCTGTAACAGGCTTGAATAGGTTTTGAGACCTGCAAAACGTCGATATTCGCACTTGGACGTGTCAATATAAAACACCGCGAAATGTAAAAAGCCCAGCGCAAGCCGGGCCCTTACACTATGTAACCTACTGCTGCGCCACAGCTCCAGCAGGCTGCACTACCACGCGGTTCGCCGCCTTCAGCTTCAAGCTGCCGATATCCGTTTTCAACTTCAAATCAGCATAGGAAACCTTCTTATCAGGCCGCACCGGCACAGAAAGCTCGTACTGATTGTTAAGACGAGTTTTCAAGTCTGACAGAAATGGAGTTAACGATACCGGGTTCGTCAAGCCCTCATAGTAGAAGTTACCCCCGGTGGCATCAGCTAGCTGCGACAGATAATTCTGACCTGCATCCGTCTCGTAGAAGCTGCTGCCGAAACGCCCCTGGTCGCGGTAGTAGATAGAAAAAATCACCAGCCCGGCCCGGTTTGCGGAATCAATCGCGGCAAGCACATAAGGGTCCTGCGGGTCGTAGCGAGGGTTGTACTCGTCCACGCCGTCGGTGATCATCAACACCTCACGCCGTGCCGCAGAGGGTGCTGCCGGCCAACGCTTGGCTAAATCCTGCAAGCAAAAGTACGGGCTGGCGTTTGAACCCGGCGAGCCGCCCGGCAGGTGTACGCTTTTTGCAATGTCTGCCTTGTTCTTGGAAATTGGGCTGGAGAAAACAGCAGCTCCATTTTCCATATAAGCCACGCCTATAGACACATTAGGCGGTAGCGTCTGGATGAAGCTGGAAAGATCCTCAATGTTGCGCCCGAACGATGTGCGCGCCGAGTTATCAAGCAGCAGCACAAGCTGCACTTCCCCCTGGCCGTAAGGCTGCCAGGTAAGCGGCTGCACCTTTTTGCCGTCCACCTTTACTTCCAGTGCGGTCTCTGGAATGACAGGGGTTGCTTCTCTACCTTTTGCCAGTGCCGTCACGATGGTCTGCGAGGCTGCCTGCGTTTCCTGCGCCGACAATCCGGGTGCCAAAAGGCACGAGGCCAAACTGACTGAAGCCAAGCCGAATGCTACAGATGCTGCGAATACTTTCATAAGGCATTCCTTTCGCGTAACCGGAAGCATACTGCCAATCCGGGCGCGTACTTACATAGACACAAATTGGATGCGAAAGACTTGCCCCCGGCTCCATCTGCAAAGGCCGGGGGACTGGGCTATGCTTCGAAGGAGATGCAAAGAGTTTTGACTGCTGCGGTACTGGTCCCGCTGGTACTCGCCCTCGTGTTCTGGAACTCGCTGCCCGCTGTCACGCTTGCCGCGGCCCTGGTATCCATGCTGTGCGCGTGGGAATTCCTAGGCCTGGCGGCTATCAACGGCGCTCCAGGCGTGCCGCGCATCGCGGTACTGTGCGGTATTGCACTGCTGTTTCTGTGTGCATATTTCAGGCCGGAGTACACAGCACCCGCACTGGGCGGCCTAGCGTTCCTCCTGCTGGCGATCTGCGCCTTCCGACTGCCCCTGCCCGGGGTGCTGCCCGCGACCTCGGCTTCTGTCTTTGCGCTGCTGTACACGGGCTGGTCCATGACCACGGTGCCGCTCATCTCAGCGCAGGGTAATGGGCCGTCGCTACTGGTATTTCTTTTCGTTTCTGTGTGGGCGGGCGATATCGCGGCACTCTATGTAGGCCGCAACTTCGGACGGCACAAGCTCTCGCTGCTCAGTCCCAACAAAACCTGGGAAGGCACGCTCGCTTCGCTCGCCGGTACCGTTCTGAGCATTGCGCTGCTGCTGCTGCTCGCCTCGAAGCTGAACGGCAGAGGCATCGACACACTCAGCTATCCGGGTCCCGTGTGGCGTACGCTGCTGCTGTCTGTCCTGCTGAATGCCGCTGCGCAGCTCGGCGATCTGCTGGAGTCGGCGCTCAAGCGCGGTGCGGGCGTCAAGGACTCAGGCACGCTGCTGCCGGGCCACGGCGGCGTACTGGACCGGGTAGACGCGCTGTTGCTGGCTGCTCCGGTGCTTTGGTTCGCCCTGCTGGCGCAGGGAGCCCTGTAGCCCTGGCCTTGTAGCATGATGCTACGGCTTTCCGTCACAAAGGTTTACGTTTGAAACAGATTTGCATTCTGGGTTCCACCGGGTCCATCGGTCAAAGCACACTTTCCATTCTGGAGCGGTACCCTGACCGCTTCAGCGTCGCCTCCCTCGCAGCCGGACGCAACCTGGAAGCCGTCACCGCACAATGCGCCCGCTGGCGGCCCCGTGTTGTCTCTGTGGCTACCGAGGAGCTTGCGGCGGAGCTGACCGCGAAACTCCGCGACCGGGACATCCCCGGTACCCAGGTTGTCCACGGTACTGAAGGTACAGTGCTGGCAGCGACCCTGCCCGAAGTTGATTTTGTAGTGTCTGCCATCGTCGGCGTGGCCGGCCTTAAGGCCACATACGCCGCAGTGCTGGCCGGTAAGACCATCGGCCTTGCCAACAAGGAGGCCATGGTCGCCGCCGGTGACCTGCTGAATGCAGCCGCCCGCGAGCGCAACGTGCCCCTGCTGCCCATCGACTCCGAACATAATGCCGTGCACCAGTGCATGCGTGCCGGGCGCTTGGAG
The DNA here is from genome assembly GCA_964235655.1 of uncultured Acidobacteriaceae bacterium. Classification (GTDB taxonomy): domain Bacteria; phylum Acidobacteriota; class Terriglobia; order Terriglobales; family Acidobacteriaceae; genus EB88. The sequence goes on along the minus strand of CAXSBB010000013.1, from coordinate 16,695 downwards.
GAGGTCCGCAATGTGTGGCTCACAGCCTCCGGCGGTCCCTTTCGTACCTTGCCGCTGGATCAATTCGCGGGCATCACGGTCGCCCAGGCGCTCAAGCACCCTACCTGGGTCATGGGTCAGCGCATCACCATCGACTCGGCCACCATGCTTAACAAGGGGCTTGAGATCATCGAGGCATGCCGCTTGTTCCACCTGCCGCCGTCGCAAATCAAGGTCACCGTGCACCCGCAATCCACGGTCCACTCGCTGGTCGAGTACATCGACGGCTCCATCCTGGCGCAAATTTCCGTCACCGACATGCGCCTGCCGATCTTGTACGCGCTTTCTTACCCTGACCGGATCGAGTCGGATCTACGCTTCGATATGAGCATCCTGGCTGACCTCCATTTTGAGCAGCCGGATTTTGAGCGCTTCCCCTGCCTGCGCCTGGCCTATGAAGCCGCGGAGGCAGGCGGTGCGCACCCCATCGCGCTCAATGCAGCCGATGAAATTGCGGTCGAGGCGTTCCTGGGAGGCAGCATAGGCTTCCCGGCTATCGCGGGTACAATCGAGAAGGTGCTTGCGGCCACGCCTTCTGTCACTCCGGGCTCGATTGCCGAGGTGCTGGAGCAGGACGAGGCGGCACGAGAGCGGGCAAGGGAAGTGTTGGCCCGCTAGAGCGTTTTCGCATCAACACGGAGCCGAATGCAGTTTTTCTTGATTTCTACTGTTTCGATGCTGGTGGTCCTCGGCATCATGGTCCTGGTACATGAGACCGGCCACTTCATCACCGCGAAGCTGTGCGGCGTGCGCATTGAGGTGTTCTCGATCGGCTTCGGCAAGCGCCTGTTGGGCTGTCGCCGCGGCGACACCGACTACCGCCTGAGCCTGCTGCCGTTGGGCGGCTACGTCAAGATGGCCGGCGAGCTGCCGGGTGAGGATACTTCGCACGATCCGGCGGAGTTCCAGAACCGCCCGCGCTGGCAGCGTATCCTGATCGGCTTCTCCGGACCTATTTCAAACTTTCTGCTCGCCTTTGGCCTCATGACCGGCCTGTACATGATGCATAACGAAATCGATCAGTACATGGTCGGCGCTGCAAGGCTTGATTACGTGCCCGTACACAGCGCTGCCGCGCAGGCCGGGCTAAAACCGGGTGACACCATTGTGCAATTCGACAGCGAGCACAATCCGGACTGGCAGCACATCGCCGTGCGCATGGGTATTGACGGCACCGCGACCGTTCCGGTTACCGTGGCTCGCCCGACAAACGGAAGCACACAGAACATCACCGTCCAGCTGCCGCTTGCCGGTGCCTCCGGCAAGGACGGCCCGGACCCGCTCGCGCTAGGCTTAATCCCGCGTATACAAGCCGGTCCGCTTACCGTGCGCACCGTAGCGCCGTCGTACCCACTGGCGAAAGCGGGTATTGAGCCGGGGGATGCACTTGCCTCGCTCAATGGCGTGGCGCTGCACTCCACACCTGCTGTTTCAGCGTACCTGCAAGAGAACGGCGCGCACCCGGTTGCCGTTGCTGTCGAGCGCAAGGGCAAGCCGTTGCAGTTCACAGTGGACCCGGTGCAGGGTGACGACGGCACCGGACGCATGGGCTACCGGCTAGGCTTCCAGGCGCAGCCGCCCCCGTTCGTCGTGGAGCAGGAGCCGTTCGGCAAAGCCGCCGCTCGCGCCTACCGCTGGAACGTGCAGAACGCAGGCGATATCCTTGAAGTAGTTAAGAAGCTGTTCTCACGCCATTCGCCTGCCAAGCAGTTGATGGGGCCGGTCGGCATCGCGCGTGTCACAGGCGAGGCCGTAACTACCCCCGGCTGGCAACCGCTCATCAACCTCATGGCCGTTATCAGTCTGAACCTGGGCGTGATGAACCTCTTCCCATTCCCAATTCTCGACGGCGGCATGATCCTGCTGTTGATTATTGAATCGGTGATGCGCCATGACTTGAATACCGCTGTGAAGGAGCGTATTTACCAGGTGGCGTTCGTGCTTCTAATCGTCTTCTTTGTGTATGTAACATTTAACGACGTTTCGCGTGTGGCAGGCTTTTCGAAATTAAGACCGTAAACTTTACTAAATATCGAGCAGACGTCTAATCTCTTCACGAACAGCAATTTTCTCGAAAGAAGCTAAAGGCCTGTTCAGTGCTTCTCTACCTCGAGCCAATAATCGTCCGTCGTGCTCTGCTGGTATATTGTTTGAAACTTCAATTGCGCTGCGAAGCGAATTGCGCTCACTTTCATTAAGAGCTCCTAAATAAGCTTGTACTCCCTGTAGTAAGGTCGTAACGTCAGGATTAGAAGATATTGAAATTGTATTTAGGGTAGGTTTGCTTCCCTGAAGAGGCATTGGTGCAAGTGGTGCGGCAAGACTTAAAAAAGTTTCAATTTCAGAACGTGTCAACACAGAAACTGTATCTGCTTCCTGGCGCAGCGTAGGAGAACTGGAACTACCCTCAATGATCAACAAATGGACACGTGCACCCCGTTCCTGCGCAAGTTCCACTCCGATACGAAGGTCCTCATCTCCACCAAAAAGTACAGCATCTGAGAATGCCGCATTACGAGCCAGATCAGCCATATCTGTAATGATCTTGGCATCGACGCCTTTCTGTTCGCCCGCACCATTAATAACTCCCAAGCGCAACTTGACATTATCGCTTGAAGCAAGTAGCTGGTGATCTGTTGCAAGACGATTTGAAAGAGCGCCATCATACCAATAGATACGAAGAAGGCCAACGCCCGTCAGGCTTTCCGCTTTACGACTCAAGAATTGAACGGTTGCTGCAACATCAAGTATCAGCTCAGTACGTTTCTTGGATGCACCCGATATACTTGTTGAACCACCGGCGTACAAGTAACCTGCATCCACAAACACAGCAACTCTGTTCATGAGCCTCCAACAAAAGTAAAGGCCCTCAATAAGAGGGCCCGCTTGCTAGCTGCTCCAAAGTAGAAGTAACGGCGCAGTGAACTCAGAGTACCGTAAACTGGTATTTGAGTCAATAGAATACTCCTGCCTACACCCATTCCCCGCCCCGCATCAATGGCTCTTCCCGCCCATTCTGCGTCACCCCATCAATATCCAGCTCCCCGGACCCGATCATCCAGTCCACATGGATCAAGCTGCTGTTCGCCCCGCGCTCGGCAAGCTGCTCAGGTGTTGCACTGTCCCCGCCCTCAAGACACGTGCTGTAAGCCTGACCCATGGCGATATGGCAAGCCGCATTCTCATCGAACAAGGTATTCGAAAACAGCAGCCCGCTCGCTGAAATCGGCGAGGAATGCGGCACCAGTGCCACCTCACCCAGCCTGCGCGCACCCTCGTCCGTATCAAGCATGCGCTGCAACACTTCCTGGCCGGTCTTGGCACGCGCTTCCACCACCTTGCCGTCTTCAAAGCGCACCGCGATCTCCTCGATCAGCGTGCCCTGGTACGACAGCGGCTTGGTCGAGCGTACTGTCCCACGCGCCCGCGTACGGTGCGGCGTGGTAAACACTTCTTCAGTCGGAATATTCGGCAGGCAGTCAATGCCGTTCAGCGCGGTCGCTCCGCCGCCCATCCACAAGTGCCCGTCCGCCAGGCCCAGCTCAAAGTCCGTGCCCGGCCCGGTGTAGCGTAGAGCCGCATACCGCTTGCCGTTCAGCAGGGCCGCGCGGGCTTTCAACTCGGCACTGTGCGCCTTCCAGGCGGCAACCGGGTCGGCACTGTCCATCCGCGAGGCTGTCAAAATCGCATCCCACAACTTCCCAAGCGCAACCTCCTCCGGCTCCCCCGGAAACACAACCTTGGCCCAAGCAGGGGTGGCAGCCGCGATGATGGACCAGTTGATCTCATGCCGGGTAATCAGCTCAAGCGCAGGCCGACTCGCCTTGGATACAGCAAGATTCGCCCGCGATACTTTCTGCGCATCCTGCCCGGCCAGCAGCGAAGGGTCAGCACCGGTAATGCCCAGCCGCGCCGCGCCCGAGCGGTATGCGGTGGCGATGCCGTCATGCAGCCAAACCGGTGCCTTGTCAAAGCTCGCATCGGGCGCAAACCGGTAGCGCGCCAGCGTGGTCTCGTCATCGGTGTACATCGTGGTCACTAGCGACGCACCAGCCCGGTAAGCATGCTCGGTAATGCGGCGCACCAGCGGGAGCGCGTCGATGGGTGCGGTAATCAGCAGCTCCTGGCCCTTTTGAAGCCCCAAGCCTGCCTGGACGGCCACGCGAGCCAGGGTATCGATACGGTCGGACAAAGAAGGGGAGGCAGATGAATTGAGGATGGTCGAAGAAGCCATCTTTCTAATTTACGCCGCGAAATCTCCTTGCGGTACCAAACACACATTCACTTTTGTGCCGAGAACGCTGTTTAGCACGACCCTACAATACGCCCCCTGCGGCAAAGCGGCGCTGCAAGGGAGAGCGTGGCGCTAAGCAGCAGCAGCACCCAGAAGATACTCGGCAGCCCGGCCTTGTGCGCAAGTATGCCCAGCAGCGGTGGCCCGACTAGCAGCCCGGCATACCCTACGCCGACCGCCGTTGCAAGCCCCTCGCCCGGCGCAAAGCCGGGCAGCGTGGCCGCCGTGCGATAGAGCACCGGCGAGGCGTTCGCCAGGCCCAGACCGGTCAGCGCGAAGCCCAGCAATACCCCGGCAAGCGGATGGACAAACAGGATCATCAGCATGCCTGCCGCGCTTACCGCACCGCCTATGCGCAAGGCACGCATTTCACCTATGCGCGCCACCACGGCATCGCCGAAGAAGCGGCCTACTACCATCAAACCGGCGAAGCAGGTATAGCCGTATCCCGCAGTTCCGTTCGGCAGGTGGCGAACGTCGCGCAGAAACAGGGCGCTCCAGTCGCCCATCGCCCCCTCGCTCACCATGGTTGAAAAACAAAGCACGCCGAGCAGCAGCAGGCCGGGATGAGGCAGGTGCGCGGGCAGCAAGGCACGCAGGCCCTTATGTTCCGCTGCTTTGGGCGGGGCCATGTTCGCCTCCGTTGCGTTACGCGCGTCTTCCACGGTTTTCGGCAGCAGCAGCGGAATGGCAACAAGCACCATCGTAAGCAGAACGGCACCGGAGCAGGGAATCAGGACCGCCTCAGCGGCATGCCGCGCCATGAAGAAGCTGTGGATGCCCGCGCCGGCAAAGCAGCCCAGGCTGAAAAGAGCATGAAACAGTGAAATGGTGCGCTTGCCTAGCACCGCCTCCACCAGCACCGCATGCGAGTTCATTGCCACGTCCATGGCCGCCGCAGTTAGCCCGGTCACAAACAGGACACCCACTAGCAGCGGCACGGAAGGTAGCAGGATTGCCAGCGTAAGCAGGGCCGGGAACAGCAGGCCGGCAACGGTGCAAACCCTGCGCGACCCGAAGCGGCGCAGCAACGGGCCGGAGATCGGCATTGCAAACAGAGCGCCGATGCCTGCCGCCAGCAGCACTTCTCCCAGTTGGGCAGGGTTCAAGTGCAGCGCAAGGGACCTCTCCGGGATATGCGGCACCCAGGACCCTATGGCTGCCCCGTTGACCATGAACAACATGGCCACACCAAGCTGGGCGCGCCTGGCAGTAGCCACGGATACTTCCATAGAAAGCACGGGAGCCGGTGTGAGCAACCTGGATGGTACCGGGGTCTGGGCGATTTCTTCAAGCATTGGCTTTGCGATATATACCTTGGGGAAGCGAGTCCATGGTTACCGTAGATGGCATTGGAAAGCGCCGATGCGCACGTACACTCGTCTCTATGAAGTTTACGACGAGCCTGCGGGTGCGTTACTCCGAAACCGACCAGATGGGCGTGGTGTACCACGGAAACTACTTCGCATGGTTTGAAACAGGCCGTGTCGAGCTGATGCGCGAGCTCGGGTTCTCTTACCGCGAGCTTGAAGCGGAAGAAGACTGTGTGCTGCCGGTTGTGGAAGCAACATGCCGCTATCGCAGGCCGGCTCGCTTCGACGATGCCCTGGAGCTTCAAACCACGGTAAAAGCGCTGCGCGGCCCCATTGTGGTCTTTAATTATGCTTTGTATTGCGATGGCATTCTGCTGGCCGAGGGTGAAACCAAGCATGTGGCGGTAGACAAAGCTTTGCAGCGCAGGCGGCTACCGGAGCGGTACCACCTTGCCCTGCTGCGTATTCTTGAGGGTGCTCCCACGCTGGAGTCTGAGCCGACAGGGGAGCCGATAATCGTCTAAATGTATCTTGAATGTATAAGGACAAGGCACTCCGTACTACAAGTTGCCATACGGAGTGCCTACGCAATAGTTCCCCGGCAACCGGGACTACTCGGGTCTTTCAGCGTTCGCGGTTCCAAACACAGCTATGCATCCAGGCAAGCCGTTGCAAAGCGCATTCGGATTGCTTATCGGAAGGTAGATGTGGTTGTTGAAAGGATTTACCGCAACGCTGTGTGCATTGGGTGCGGTGGGGACATTTTCAATCCACTTGTTTGTCACGGCATCGATGACACCGAGCACAGGCGTTGCCGCAGCGGCTTTTGGATCGGTAAAGAAATCGCGGGAAGCTGTGTAGTACAGATGATTGCTTGGGTCATATGCCACCAGGTCTGCACCGCCGACTTGTGTGATGTTAGCCGTGATGGCTCCTGTGCGCGCATTGATGACATAGGTCCGCGGAGCGAACGCGACCGGGTCGGATACAGGAAAGCCTGGGTCGCAGCCGATAAGCACATTGTCTCCCGGCCCCTGCACCAGGCTTGAAGGCTGGCAGTTGTCGATGCCGGAAATTACCTGTGTTACAGCCCCGGTATCCGGATCGAGAGCTACGACAGCCCCCTTGGTTTCATCGGTACCCACTTGCGACAGGCTGACCAGAAACTTGTTGATTCGGGAGTCATAGAGAACTCCGCCGATTCCGCCGATCGAGCCGTCCGGCGTGCCGTTGGTTCCGTCGAAGACGATCTTCCCGGTGATGCGAAGCGTCTCTGTTGAAAGCAGGGTCACAAACGCAGGATCAGGCGCGGTGTCGCTGTTCGAGGCGATGATGGTTTTATTTTTGGGATCGTAGTCGAATGCATCCACGCGCGATGTACCGCCGGTGTTGATAAAGGCTATTTGGGGCGGTGCCGTAATACTTCGGCTGAGATCGAACACGTGGATCGAGCTGGGGTAATCGCCCGCCCATATCTGGGTGCCTGCGATGACAAGACCGTTCGGACCGGAGTTGTTAACGTTCTTTCCGGTACCCGTAAAAACAGGCGCGGTCTCTCCAATAGGTTGATCGTTGAAAGCGTCAAATAGAGTGATTGCCTTGGAGGAGCGGCTGGAGAGCGCTCCAATCTGCAGATATGGATCTACAACAATCCCGTCCCATGACCGGAAAGAATTCACGGTAGAAGTTCCGGGAACAGAAATGGCTCCGATAGGAACTACCGGTGCGGGTGCTCTGCGGACCGGCAGAGCAGGCGAATTTTCTTGGCTGAAGGCTGGAACGGATGCCACCGAAAGGCTTGTGCATGCAAGTACAAACGCGGGTAGGAACAGTTTCATGAAGTCCTCTTCAAATCCGGCAGCCGAGATACTTTAGGTAACTTGGCTGCGCCTGAGAAGACTACACCCGCGATTGCACGATCGTGAACTGTCCCGAAAATCTCTTAGGATAGTAAGATGAAACGTTTAGAACTCCTTTGGACGCGGTGTAGCTAACGGCACGGCAACGGTGGTGCGACCCGTACCGGGAATGACATTCCGTTGCAGATCATGGTGCAGCGAGTACAAGGCAAGCTCCAGCCTGTCAGATACACCGAGCTTGTCGTAGATTTTGCGCAGGTAGTTCTTGACAACTTGCTCGCTGGTGCCGATGTGGTGGGCAATTTCCTTGTTGCGTTTGCCCTGGCTGATGTAGTTGATGATGGAAATTTCTTTGGGCGAGAGCCGGGGCGCAACCTTGTTGCTTAAGCCCTGCGTTGCCTGCAGCCGGTACGCATCGATCAGCAGGGTAAGCGACTGGTTGTCGATCCAGGTTTCACCGGCCGCTACCTTGCGCACGCAACGCAGCAGCAAGTCGGGCGAGATCGCGCGCGAGATTGTCCCGCGAACGCCGTTACGATATAGCTCGATCATGCGCGTTTCGTCGGCAATAGCACCCTGCACAATCATTTTGACCGGTGCGGGGCCGGTCTTGATCAACTCCGGCACAAATTCGGTGTGACCGCCCAGGATGTTCCAGTCCAGCAGCAGTACATCAGCAGGGTGCTGCTTGAGGGTGGAGCGCAGGTTCGACAAGCCGTCAGATTGTGCAATGACATGAATATCAGGTTCCGCGGCGAAGACCTTGCTCATACCGACGCGAAAGATAGCCTGGCTGTCGGCGAGGATGACGCGAGTCGGGTTGTCGCGGTGCGCGACGGTGGTGTTGCCGGGGCTGGGCGCGACAAAGCCGCCTGGGGGACGCGGGTAGGAAGGCTGGCCGCTGGGGGGAATCACAGGAATACTGGCAACGCGAGGCTTATCGTAAAGAGGGTTCATGGACGGGGGGTGGAATCCTTTCGGGCGCTCTACTGGAACCGGTAGTCGTCAATCACCGCGGCGACATAGCATGATCCATTTTCCTGATAACTGCGAATGACATGGCCAAGACAGTGGATGGCTGCGGTTGACTCATTCAAAGTGACTTCCTTTGGTACTTCCAAAAGGAATTCGAGTTCAGCCTGCACGGGCATGCTGTCCGGTACCTGAAGCAAAACGCCATTATGAGAAATGTTTATAGTAACGGCCTCTACCTGTTGCCCCGAAACTACTAAGAGTACGGGCAGGTGCATCGGAAAACGGACGGCACTTCGAAGTTCTTCCCAAACCATCGGCTTCAACTCACTTTCACCAAAAACCGCAAATCCTGCAAGTACATCAGCATGAACGCTTTTGTAGCAGAGCCGTCGGGAGCCGTGCTACATAGCATCGCTATAATTCAGCACATTCTACACCGCGCCCGGCCAACTCCAGCTACACCAAAGTGCAGCTGGAGTTGGATAGGTGTTTCATTATGGAACAATGTTGCGAATGTGACTTGGAAGGTTGCACGCAAGCACCTGCATAGACACACTCAAGGCGGTTGTGATGTACATGGTTTAGGGAGCGTCGAATGCCGGTAGAACAAGACCGATCCGCAGGCGAGCACTGGCGCGGCCTCGCAGCCGCGCAACGGCATGCTTTCTTTGCTAGCTTTCTAGGCTGGACGCTGGATTCATTTGATTACTTCCTGCTGGTCTTTTCCCTTTCTGCGATCTCCGCCGAGTTCCATGCCTCGACAGCCAATGTTGCTGAAGCTCTTTTTCTAACATTAGCCTTTCGCCCCCTGGGTGCGCTGCTTTTCGGCTTTCTCGCCGAGCGTTACGGTCGCCGTCGTATCCTGCTGGTCAACATCGCCTCATTTGCAACCCTCGGTTTGCTGTCGGCATTTGCGCCGACCCTGCCGCTCTTCCTGCTGTTGCGTGCCCTGTTCGGGGTCGCCATGGGCGGCGAGTGGGGCGTCGGCGCCGCTCTCGTTTTTGAAACTCTGCCGACGGAGCGCCGCGGGCTCTACTCCGGCATTTTGCAACAGGGCTACTCCTCCGGTTCGCTGCTCGCCTCGCTTGCATTCGGCTTGCTTGCCGGGCCGCTTTCGCACGTGCGCGTAGCCGGCCATATTGCCGGTTGGCGCGGTCTATTTGTCATCGGCGCTATCTTTCCGGCTTTGCTCATCGTCTACATCGCCCGTTATGTTCAAGAGTCACCAGTATGGCTTGCAGCGCGCACTCGTCCCGGTATCGTGCATGAGGAGATCTATGGCGACGCAGTAAACCGCAATCCAGGTACTTTCGCCAACATATGCCGGTATCCAAATATATTGATATATCGGTACCCAAATATGTCGCGGCTCCTGGCTGCTGCCACAACAAAGTTCAACGCCTTTTTGCACATCTTTACTGATCTGCGCCGATATATGGGTGTTTTCCTGTTCCTTGTTTTGCTCATGACCGGCTTCAACGCTCTTTCGCATGGCTCGACCGATTTATACCCCACGTTTCTTATCAGGAATCACGGGGCCGGTCCCCATGTTGTCGGTCTTATCGGCATTGTGTTCAATATTGGCGCGATTTTTGGCGGCATCACTTTCGGCGCGCTTTCTGAGCGTTGGGGGCGCAAGCGTGCCATCGTAACCGCTGCGCTGCTTACCCTGCCCTCCATCCCGCTCTACGCGCTGGCCCATTCGCTTCCGCTGCTGGCGCTTGGGTCATTTCTTGTCCTGTTTACAGTGCAGGGCGCCTGGGGGGTCGTCCCGGCGTACCTGAACGAGCTCTCCCCGGGGCCGGTTCGCGCCATATTTCCCGGTCTGGTGTACCAGCTCGGCAACCTTCTGGCCTCACGCATCAACGTGCTGCAAGCCAAGGCTGCCGTGTCAGTGGGGTCGCTTGGCCCTGTTCTGGCTGTTACCGTGTTCGCTGCTGCCCTTTACCTTGCCCTGGTGGCTTCGCTCGGGCGTGAGTCGCGGGGCGAAGTCATGCAGTAAATGCATATCGGTGACGGCATCTTGACGAAATCACGTCCTGTTTTCAGGCACAATGAGGCAGTTCCTATCTCAGGCGCACAAGGAGTGCACATGCCGCGCATTCACTTTCACCAACAGCTGGCGCAGCTGAAAGACAAGCTCCTGGCCATGGTCGCGCTGTCGCAGCAGGCGCTGGAGTCCTCGGTTGACGCATTCCTCGACCGCGACGAGGCACTCTGCCAGTACGTGCGCGAAAACGAGACCGCCATCAACACTGCCCACCGCGAGGTGGATGAAATGAGCTATGAGCTGCTGGCGCAGGAGCAGCCCATGGCAGTCGACTTGCGCTTCATTCTCGCGGTTATCAAGATCAACGGCAACCTGGAGCGCATCGGCGACCAGTGCATGAGTATCGCCCAACGCACCCTGCAGCTTACACTGATGCCGGCCATTGCGATCCCTGCCGACATCGCAGGCATGCGAGAGCTGGCGCGGGCCATGATTCGCGGCGCGCTGCAGGCACTGCTTGAGGGCGATGCACGGCTGGCCGAGTCAGTCATTGCCATGGACGACGAGATCGACCGGTTGAACCGCATCACGCACGAACGGCTGGTGGCGCTTATTGCCGAGGAGTCTGCCGTAGCCGAGCAGCTGCTGCAAACCATCATCATTTCTCGCAACCTGGAGCGCATCGCCGACCATGCGGCCAACATCGCCAGTGATGTAATTTTCTGGATTGACGGCGCGGACATCCGCCACGGTGGGAGCACCAATGTCGGAAAAAGCTGAAAGCTTGCATACACTGGTGGCATGGCAGCGATAGTTCTGGACGGCAAGGCGCTCGCAAGCGAGCTTGAAGGGGAGTTGAAAGAGCGTGTAGCCCGGCTGCAGAAAGGGAACTCGCCGCCGATTTTGGCAACTATCCTGGTCGGCGACAATCCTGCTTCGGCAACGTACGTTCGTATGAAGGGCAACGCCTGCCGCCGAGTGGGCATGGAGTCTCTGCCGATTGCGCTGCCTGCCCAAACCAGCACAAACGAACTGCTGGCGGTGATCGATGCGCTAAACCTCGATACGCGTGTGCGCGGCATTTTGCTGCAGCACCCGGTCTCTGAGCACATCAACGAGCGAGAGTGCTTCGACCGCATCGCGCCGGACAAGGACGTAGATGGGGTCACCACCCTCGGATTCGGCCGTATGTCGATGAAAGAGCCTGCCTTCGGCTCGGCAACACCGGCGGGAATCATGCGGCTGCTCGGGCATTACGGCATTACACTGCACGGTAAACGCGCCGTGGTAATTGGACGCAGCGCCATTCTGGGTCGTCCCATGGCCACCATGCTCGACCACGCAAATTGCACGGTCACGCTCTGCCACCGGCACACCGGCGACATCAAGCTGCATCTGCGCCACGCCGATATCGTAGTGGCGGCGCTTGGACTGCGCGAGTATGTACGTGCGGAGTGGCTCTCAGACGGCGTGGTCGTGGTAGACGCGGGCTACCATGCGGCCATTGACGGCAAACCTGCCGCGGGTGATGTGGAACTTTCACCAGTTTTATTGGAACGTGCCCATGCCTACACGCCTGTGCCCGGCGGTGTGGGTCCCATGACGATCGCAACACTCATGGCACAAACAGTCGAGTCTGCTGAACATGCCGCCGGCCTGGAGCGCGTACTCGCGCTGTGACAACTCGGTTCGTGATACCGTCGCGCAAAGAGTCGTAACATTCCGGCTTGGCCGCGAGATGACGTGAGACAAGGAAGTTTTACTTTGGCGACAGTACGACATTTTTTCTGCACAATGCTGCTGGCTACCGGCTCCTCTGCGCTTTGGGCGCAGGATATTGCCCCGGCGAGCACGGTCTCTATTCACCTGGACCCGCTGCACACTACGATTGCTTTCAGCGCGGGCAGTATCAAGCGCATTCATGGTACGTTTCAGCTCAAGGGCGGCCTGTTTGCGCTTGACAGCAAGACCGGCGTGGCACAAGGCGAAATTCTCGTCGATGCCGAGTCAGAAAAAAGCAATGACCCGAAGTTTGATAAGAAAATTGGAAGCGAGACCCTGGAGAGCGCGAAATATCCCGGCATCTTCTTCCACCCCGAAAAGGTAACCGGCAGCCTGCCGACGAAAAACGGGGAAGCGCACCTGAAGCTTGAAGGTATCTTCACCATCCATGGTCAGGATCACCCTCTTACAGTTGATGTGAATGCCGTGAGAACCGGGAGCGAAGTCGTTTTAAATACACAGTTTGCAGTGCCTTATGTGAAGTGGGGCATGAAGGATGCAAGCACTTTACTGATGCGCGACCGCGACATCCACATTACGATTGAGGGCCATGGTACGGTCGAAGGTTCGCACCCGGGCAATTAGTTGCCGCGGCGTTGTTCACCGGTCGCATATGCTGCGACTTGCAGGTATTTTTTGCGTCAGAAGAGGTACACCGGTCATCTGATACAGCACATCAGTAATTAGTTTTGTTAAAACGGTGAAGCCGCTGCGCTACACTTGAGTAGTCAATGGGCATGATACCGCCCAAGGAGAAGATGATGGCCACTGCAATCGCCGCACCGGAAACAACAGAGTTCAAGACCCCTACCGCAGTCATCCTGACACCCTCCGCAACCGCGAAAGTCCGTGAGATCATGGCGACACAAGATCCTCTTCCGGCCGGTTTGCGTATCGGTGTGGTAGGTGGAGGCTGCTCGGGCTTTCAGTATTCGATGTCTTTTGAAAACCAAGCAGGCATGATGGATAAGGTTATTCGGTTTGAAGATTTGAAAGTGTTTGTTGATGCCACATCGCTGATGTATCTGAACGGCTGCGTGGTGGATTATGTTGAAACCCTGGAAGCAGCGGGCTTCAAGTTTGAGAACCCCGCAGTGAAGAGCACATGCGGATGCGGCTCTTCCTTCAGTGTTTAATTTTCGGCATGAAGTTGTTTACGGATTGAAGAAAACCCGCCTCTCGGCGGGTTTTTCTGTTTGCTCAAAGAACGAGCCACGTTAGTTCGGGTTTGAGGAACCGGAGCCGCTTGACGGAGAGCCACCGCCGGAGCTGGAAGAACCAAGTCCTGCGGAGCCGAAACCTCCGCTAAAGGGGCTTCCTCCGTTAGACGAACCTGAGCCGCCCAAGCCGGAACTTCCGCCACCGAAGCCGGAGCTGCCGCCCAAGCCGGAGCTGGCTCCTGTTCCGATGCTGCCTGCGCCCGTAGCATTGCCGTTCAACCCGGTGTTACCGCCGCTGCCAAGAGCCCCGGCTTGCGCTTGCTCCTCAGCCGGGTCATACACAAACTCCCACTTGTTGTAGTGGTTCTGCAGCCGAAAGGCCACAATCGTTGTTTTTTCCTTCGGCAGGGTTACCCCAACAATCGGGGTTGCGCTACCAAGGGTATTGCTGGGAGTGAAGCCGGGACCGTTGGTCCCGCTACTGCTCCCGGCGAGCCCGCTACCGCCGAAGCCCGAGCCGCTTGGCTCCCCCGTACCGGCACCTTGGCCGGGAGAACCTGTGCCGCCGAAAGAGCTTGCGCCTCCCGGACTGCTTGCGGCTCCTGTACCTGCGGTACTCCCCGAGGTTCCCGCGGTACCATCCCCACTATCGGCTGCATAAAGCCCGATGGAGCCGCCGCCCCCTATTGGTGTGCCGCTTGAGCTGCCGCCCAGACCCGTAGACGCGCCTGCGCCGCTGCTGCTGCCGCCGCCGGAGCTGCCGCCCGAACCGCCGAACCCGGATGCGCCGCTACTGCCAATGGGCGTAGCTCCCGCCAGATTTGTCGAGGAGCCGAACGCTGAGAGCGGTTGACCGAAGAAGCCGAGGGGCCGAATGTGCGCCTGGCCGTAATGGATCAGCTTCCAATCGTCCTTACCGGTCAGCGGGTCGAGATAGCGCCGTCGTAGAAAGCGGATTTCATTCGTCTTGACCAGCTGATCGACCGAAGAGGGATAGCTATTGAACTTTTTGTAATACAGCCGAATGGCACGTTTGTACTGCAAGCCGCGCTGCACGGCTTCAACTTCGCGGTCACGTTGAATCGCAGAGGCGACTCGCGGTACCGCAATGGCAAGCGACAAGGTCACCAGCGCGACAAAAAAGATGACACCCAGAAGGATGTAGCCTTCTTCGTTCGCGGGCGGGTTGCCGCCAGAGCGTCGTGCGCCGGGATTGCGGAAAGCGAACATACGCTGCTTCCTCCTGATTTTAATTTAGAACCAGGGGCAAGGTCTGGGTGTTGTGGTAGCCCAAATCCTCAATATCGATGGAAGTCGCGGCGATGCGAACCACCCGGTACCGGTGGCTCACGACATCCCCTTCCGAGGCAACAAATACATCGTCGCCATGGGTTAGAAAAGCCCGACGGGAACCATTTTTTCGTGCGGCAAAGCCGAAGAACTTCAGGTCGATGGGTGGCGGCGGAGGTGGGCCCGTATTGGCAGCAATGGATTGCTGGGAGGGCCGCACCGGTGCTGTAACTTTTTCAATGGCAATGCTGCGGGGCGGCGGCGCGGAAGTTTGCGAAAAGATGTTGCGACCGCTGCCTGTGTACTGGTAGTTCTCATTTTCAGCCATCAGCTCCGGGTGCAGCGAAGGATCAATGGAGGCACCCGCAACGCCGCGCGTATTAGAAGTCGCCGGTACCGCTGTGACACTCGCCGACCGCACCGGTAGAGCGGGGGGCAGAGGCGTAGCGGCGGGGCCGCCGAAAATGGTATGTACCGCCAGCGCCAGCACGACAATGCCAAGCACCACCGCCAGGGCGAGCTTGCGTTTGTCCCCGGTGCCGGTGCCTGTAAGCTGCGCCATTACTGCACCTCTCCTGAATCCGCGCCGGAGCCTGCGGCACGGCTCCCAGCCTGAAGAACGGCAGTGCCGGCTGCATCGGAACGCATGTAGGAGGTAAGGCGAATACGCAGATTGACCGCGCCCCCCTGCTGCCCGTTCAACTCAATCGACCGAATGACGAAAAAGATGTGATTCCTATCGCGTTCCAGGTCATTGATGAAGTGAATGATGGCCGGGTACTCGCCGGTCACGTTCGCATCGATTCCCATCTGCACCATGCCTGGAATGGCCGCTACCGCCGGGTAGGTTGCCCGGCTGAGGCGCACATGGTCGCGCGTGATGATGGTTCCGAGCTCGGTGACCAGGGCGGAGTTGCTGGGCGAGATGCGAGCGGCGACAAAGCTGTCGGCTTCTCTGCGAGAGGCGCTAAGTTGCGCCGGCAGTCCTTGCAGGCGGCCTGACTGGGCCTTGAGTTGCGCGTAGGTTGCCAGGTCGGTGGTGTACTCGGCGGATTGATCGCTGTGACCGTCATGCCAGGCCACAATGAGCCGCGTAGCCAATACCAGGTCAAAAACCAGCAGCAACGCCCCTACGGCGATGTAGGCGTTGAGCTTGGTGAAGACACGGGAAAACAGGTAGAAGCTGGAGCGCCTTGATATTAGTGCGGACACTAGGGCACCACCGGGGCTGCGGGCTGACCTGGAATCGGCTTGGCCGCGCGATGTTTCACCGGCAGCCCGCCGGGGATAGAACCGGTAGGCTGCGTGTGCGTGGCTGTTGCTGCCGCCCCAGGCTTTGAGGCGCGCACGCCTGCCTGATCATGCGAGTTCGGCAACGGCCGGTACTCCGCTTGAATGTCGAAATTCACATCGTTCGCGCCGCCTGCATTTCCCTCCGGGTTGAAGCCGGTGCTGACTCGCCGCGTCTGCCCCGCAGCGCTCTGGTCCGCGAGTCCTTCGGTTACAAGCCTGGCTCCGACAAAGTGGCGCGAGCGCTCAAGATTGCGAATGAGATCGACCGTATGCTCGCGCGCCCCGGTTACGCGCAGGCGGATGGTGACGTGCCCGTCCGGCGCGATCACAGGCTGAATGGTATCGACCTGCACACCGTAGGGAAGGGTATTTTCAAGGTCGCTCATGGTAGCTGTCCAGGAGAAGGACTTACGGCGGAACAGATCGTTGAGAAAGGCAGCTTCTGTCAGCACACTCGCATTCGGACCTTCCACCGCCAGTTGGCGCGCCTGGTTTTGCTGCTGACGCAGCAGCGCGGTATTATCCTGCAACTGCTGCACACGTGCCTCGGCAAGCCGCGCCTTGGTCTCTGCCGAGTGGATGACAAGCAGCATGGGCAGTGCCAGCAAAGCAAGCACTACAGCTGCCACGCGTAACCGGGTGTAAACCGAGCGCAGCTCGATGTAGGGCCGTGTGGCGAGATTGAGATTGATGTTCATGC
>CAXSBB010000012.1:0-133028 GCA_964235655.1 uncultured Acidobacteriaceae bacterium | reverse complement strand
GCAGCCATTCATCTCGCAGCTGCAACCATCTGGCTCATTTGATGACACGCCCTAGCCCATACAGTCGGTAACCAGACCATGCTGCGGCTCCAGGTGACAGAGCTTGAAGCTTTCCTTGCTGAGTACCAAGCGCGTGGGCACCATTCACCCAAGCGGTGGATTGCAGCGTAAACCCTGGGGATCTCTGGAGCTTACTGCTATTGACCCCGGCGGTGTATGCGTAACTTTTTTTGAGTGAGAGGGCTTCTGGGTCCTCAAGGCAGGAAGGGCAAATGATCGAAGAACCTGCAAGTCCATCCAACTTAATTCGTGCATTCTATGCGGCTCGAAAAGTTTGTAAGCCCGAAGAGTTGCGAAGATGGCTTGCCGCGGATGTTCGATGGTCGGAGCCCGTTGTTGAGAACCACATGGGTTTTCTGCAAGGCGCCGACGCTGTAATCGATATGTTGGAGCGTGCTTCCGAGATCACGAAAGGCACTTTCCAATTGGAGGTGGGTCAGGTAATGGAAACGGGTAGCTACTGCTCTGCGATCATCCATTGGGAAGCCTTGAAGAACGGCGAGCTCGTTCGCGGTCAGGAACTTGCGGTCTACTCCTTTGCAGCGGGGGTAATTATTGAGGCATACTTTTTTGCTTCAAACGTTTCCGATGATCAAGCATTTTGGGCTTAATTGCAGGTTAAGGCAGGGGCTTACAGTCTTCATAAAACGTTGCTGTAGCATCCAGCGCTTGGAGAAATTGCTGCACACGCGCAAGCGCAATTGGGCTGGCAGCAGGTGGATAGCTGAGGGTGATGTGCAGCGGGACGCTGGACACAAATCGCAGCCCGAAACACTGCCCGGCCCTGTACGTACATGAGGCAAGATCGGCTATGCTGAGCACCTCAGTTGGCGTCACAAACAAAGCAGCAGGTGGTGCCATGCGATCCAGCAAACTCAGAATTTCAAGCTTCGATTCAAGCTCATCCGGCACCGTGTCCAGAACAAGGTCGGCATCGCGCACTGCGTCTTCAATGCTGGTTGCATAACGCGGTGCCGGGGTAATTTCAGCTTCCTGAGCCAGGTCCTGGATTGCAGCAGCAGCCTTACGCAGATTGCTCGGCAGTACATCTTCAAGCGTAACGACAAAACCGGCCCGGCTGCATAACCAGGCCAGGGTAGCGCCGGAGACTGCTCCGCCCGCACCCGCGCCGATGATGGCCACCCTCCGCACCGGCTCGGCGGCCAACACGGGTGGATTAAACGCCCTGTTTGCCGACAACAAGCGCATCCACAACATTCTGCACGCTCGGCTCAGACTTATTCAGGTATTCGCTAAGGCGGATACGCTCCTCCGGGGTAAGGCTCGGCGAAAGCGCCACGATGCGCCGCAGGGTGGTGGCAACATCGTCAACATAGTTCATCAAGCGGATAGCTTCGCCGGAAAGTGGCATGGGTCTCCTTCAAATGTGTGCGTAGGAATCAACAGAGTCTGTCTTCCCCAGTATAGATGCGCCGGGAGCTTCGGAATAGCATGGCTCACTCTGCATCCAATTGTGAGATCGGCGGCTACCTGCGCCGGAGGAAATTTCTAACCCATGACGGACCAGAACCAGGCTCAATGCATTGCCGCTACTTTTGAAACAGACGCGCGCGTACCCGCCTCCACCTACCGCCTGCAAATGCATGAAAAGTTCACCTTCGCCGATGCCCAGGCGATCCTGCCGTACCTCAAAAAGCTGGGCATCGGCGACGCCTACTTGTCGCCCATCTTTGAGGCGCGTCCACACTCCATGCACGGCTATGACGTAACCCGGCACGACCGCCTGAACCCGGAGCTGGGCGGCGGCGAGGCTTTTGCACCATTTACCGCCGCGCTGCGCGAGCATGGCATGGGCCTGCTGCTTGATACCGTACCGAACCATATGGGTGTTGGTAACGGCTCCGTGTGGTGGCAGGATGTGCTTGAAAATGGCCGTGCATCAGAGTACTCCGGCTACTTCGACATTGATTGGGAGCCCCTGAAGCCGGACATGCAGAACAAGCTGCTACTGCCCATACTGGGCTGCCAATATGGTGAGGCGCTTGAGTCGAAACAGCTGCAGGTACAGTTCGCGGAAGGCCGCGCGCAGATCGCCTACTTTGACCACTTGATGCCGATTGCTCCGCGTACCTTGTCTCTGGTGTTTCCGCCCGAGCGCGATGCGGAGTTCGGCGTGTCGCCCGAGTTTCGCACCCTGCTCAATGAGTTGGCGGCACTGCCGCTGCATGAAAGCACAGATAAGGAAGCCGTCGAGCACCGGCAAGAGCGGCTAAAAGATCTGAAGCCTCGCCTTGAAAAAGCGCTGAATGAGCCCACGCTGCAGCCGGTGCTTGCGAAAGCCGCTGAAGCCATTAACGGAAAAGAGGGTGACGCACGATCATTCGACGCCCTTCATGCACTGCTTGATGTGCAACCCTACCGGCTTGCCTTCTGGCGCACCTCAAGCGAGCAGATCAACTACCGGCGCTTCTTCGATGTGAACGACCTGGTAGGTCTTCGCATGGAAAACCCGGAAGTATTCGCAAAGACGCATACGTTGATCCGCGAGCTGCTGGCCAAGGGCGAAGTTACCGGGCTGCGCATCGACCACTGCGACGGCATGTTCAACCCGCATGTTTATTTAGAGCGTCTGCAGGAGCTGTTTGTGGCGGCGCAGTGTATGGGGCCGGTGATTGACCCGGACAATGCCACCAAGAGCGGCATTGAGAAGAGCATTGCCGAGGCAGGCCGAGGCCGCGACTGGGAAACCAGCAAACTGCCGTTGTACTGCGTGGTTGAAAAAATCCTGGAGCCCGGCGAAACCCTGCCGCGTACCTGGGCCGTGCAGGGCACTTCCGGCTACGACTTTGTCCATTTTGCGAACCAGTTCTTCATCCAGCCGAAGAACAAGGCCCGCTTCGATGCGCTCTATGCCGACTTTATCGGAGGCCGCGTCAGTCCGAATCAAATTGTCTATGAAGCCAAGCGCAACGTCATGCTCTCTTCGCTGTCCAGCGAAACGCACGTACTGGGCAACCTGTTGTCGCACCTGGCCCGGCGCGACCGCCGCGTGCGCGACTTTACTGACACACTGCTTGAGCTGGTAATCCGTGAAACCATTGCCTACTTCCCCATTTACCGCACCTACATCGACGAGCGCGGCAGCTACTCTGAGGCTGACACGAAGACCATCCGTACCGCGATTCGCATGGCCAAGCGCCGCAACGCGAGCGTAGACGCCTCCGCCTTCGACTACCTGCAGCGCATGCTGTTGCTCGAAGGGCTCGGCTCGGGCGAAGGTGACCATGACGCTGAACAGGATGAGGCACAGTTGTACTTTGCGCTTAAATTCCAGCAGCTGACGGGCCCGGTAATGGCAAAAGGCGTGGAAGACACCAGCTTCTACGTCTACTTCCGCTTTCTGTCGTCGAATGAGGTCGGCTCGGCCATGGATGCCTTCGGCCTGCGCCCGGAGACGCTGCACAAAGCGAACGCCGAGCGGCAGCGGCATACCCCGCATGCAATGCTCACCACCTCAACCCATGACACCAAGCGTAGCGAAGACGTACGCAACCGCCTTAATGTGCTCTCAGAAATACCGGATACGTGGGCCGCGCAGGTGGCGCACTGGGCAGAAGCCAACGCGGCGCACAAAACTACGCTTGACGACGGCACTGTGGCTCCCGATGCGAATGAGGAGTACATGCTGTATCAGACCATCGTGGGCGCATGGCCATGGATTGCTGAAGATAAAAAGCAGTTCGCCGGGCGCGTCAAGGAGTACCTGGCCAAGGCACTCAGCGAAGGCAAGGTCAATGTCAGCTGGATCAATCCTCGTCCGGAGTATACGGAGGCAGTGCAGACCTTTGCCGAGCGGCTGCTGACGCCTGCCGAAGACGGCAAGCCGACGCAATTTGTAACAGAGCTGGAGCAGCTGCTGGAGCCGGTCAAGCTGCATGGTGCCGTGAACTCTCTTGCGCAGATGGTGCTGAAGGCGACCTCACCCGGTGTGCCGGATTTTTACCAAGGCAGCGACCTATGGGACTTGAGCCTGGTAGACCCGGATAATCGCCGCCCGGTGGATTACATCTACCGCGAGAAGGCGTTAGAAGCGCTTACAGCAAAACCGGCATCAGAAGCGGCAAAGGATGTGCTCGCCTCCCTGGAAGATGGCCATGTCAAGCTGTTTGCCATGGAGAAAACACTTACCATCCGCAATGCCAACCGCGCCATATTTGATGAAGGCAGCTACACGCCACTCGAAGTCAGTGAACCGGAACACGCTTTAGCCTACCTGCGCGGTGATGACGTGCTGGTAGTCATTCCGCGTTTTACCTGCACCTTGATGGGAGAGAAAGCCGCGCTGCCACTAGGTCCTGCCTGGGGTGAACAGCATGTGACTCTGCCGATGGGCACTGATGAAACATGGGTTCATGCATTTACAGGGGAAAAGGTAATTGCGAAAGATGACGTACTTCAACTGTCAGAGATCTTTGCTGGCTTCCCGGTTGCGGTGCTGACGCGCAAGACTGCTTGAGGCTCTAAGTGCCCCACGTTTCGTTCCCGCGATCAAAACCTTGCGCGTTGTCATCTAATCAACATGGTGGATACAATTACCCAGTCGGCACGTAGCAAACAAATGAGTTTGGTACGCAGTAAGAATACAAAGCCGGAAATGATAATCCGCAAGCTTGTGCATGGAATGGGTTTCCGGTACCGGCTGCATGGGCCTTTGCTGCCTGGAAGGCCAGACTTGGTCTTTCCACGTAGGCGCAAAGTGGTCTTTGTGCATGGATGCTTTTGGCATAGACATCCGGATCCTACCTGCAAGCTGGCCCGCATGCCTAAAAGTCGCCTTGACTTCTGGCGACCGAAGCTTGAAGGAAATAAGTTGCGTGACGAACGAGTAGATCAAGAATTGATCGACCAGGATTGGAGTATTTTGACAGTCTGGGAGTGCGAGTTGGCTGATCTCACTTCCCTCTCGCAACGAATTCAGTCATTCTTGGAAGCATGAGATCAATTGAACTATTCGCGGGAGCTGGAGGGCTGGGCATTGGCCTTCATGAAGCCGGGTTCGAACCAGTGAGTGTGATTGAGCGCGATGTCTATTGCTGCGACACTATTCAGCAAAATCAAAAGCTTCAGGTTCAGGCGGTTCGTAATTGGAAGGTGCGGCGATGCGCGGTTGAGAGTATTGATTTCGCGGAATATGAAAACAGGATTGATCTGATTTCGGGAGGGCCACCGTGCCAACCTTTTTCAATGGGTGGCAAGCATGCGGCGCACGCGGACAGCCGCGATATGTTTCCCGAAGCGATCCGAGCGGTACGGCAGGCGCGACCAAAAGCCTTCATTTTTGAGAATGTGAAGGGACTTACGCGGACCTCGTTTCGCAATTATTACCAATACATTCAGCTGCAAATGGAACATCCCACACTAGCGCTGAAAGATGGTGAGTCCTGGGCAGACCATCTCGCTCGACTTGAGCGCCACCACCTGAGCGGAAAGCGGGAAGACTTGCACTATAAGGTAGTGACTAGGCTTTTGAACGCGGCCGATTTCGGTATTCCGCAAAAACGCGAGCGCGTTTTCTTTGTCGGATTTCGAGATGATCTTGGGGTTGAATGGAGTTTTCCCCAAGAAACACATTCCCTTGATCGCCTCGTTTGGGATCAAGGGATCGAAACCACATATTGGGAAAGAAGCCGGGTGGGAAGGAGCTCGCGTCATATATCACCGCAACTTCTAAACCGAGTCCGAGGACTTAAGGAGAAACCTTCTACGATCGCATGGCGCACTGTTCGAGAAGCACTAGCCGAGTTGGCGGATCCTGAGCAAAACCCCAAGCAGGCTTATTTGTTCCCTAATCACCAATTCCAACCGGGCGCGCGCGCCTATGTCGGCCATACCGGAAGTTTTTTGGATGAACCGGCTAAAACACTGAAGGCCGGAGTGCATGGAGTGCCCGGGGGCGAGAATATGTTGAGACGAGCTGATGGTTCCGTGCGTTATTTTTCAGTTCGGGAAAGCGCACGACTACAGACCTTTCCGGATGAATACATATTTCATGGGTCATGGAGCGAGACAATGCGGCAACTAGGAAATGCCGTGCCCGTCGAACTCGCACGCTGTGTGGGGCAAACGGTAGCCGATCAGCTCGAAGCCCATCCGTGAGTAAACATAGCTCATACAACCCACTTGATAAGCTCAGTTTAGCGAGGAGCATCGAAGTGGAGCTGCTGCGCCGTTCGGCGGACTCGCTGGCGAATATCGAGCATATAGTTGGAGCGGGAGTTTATGTTCTTTATTACTCCGGCTCATTTTCCTCGTATCTTGACCTAACAGAGGCAAATCGTGAAAACCCCTATAGCCGACCCATTTATGTCGGCAAAGCGATTCCTAAAGGTGGCCGGAAGGGCGGTTTGCAAGAAGAAGCTTCCGCAGTTGGAAGAGCTCTACTGGAACGCCTTCGTCAGCATGCGAGCTCGATACGAGAGGCAAGTAATCTCACTCTTGCTGATTTTGCCGTGAGACACCTTATTCTTGACGATATCTGGATTCCGCTCGGAGAAAATATGTTGATCGAGACGTTCAAGCCGGTTTGGAACCGCGCGCTCGATGGCTTCGGAAACAAAGATCCTGGTAATCGCAGAAAAATGCAGTTCAAGTCACCGTGGGATGTCTTACACCCCAGTCGCGAGTTCGCTGAGAAGCTTGCTGAACCTCCTCGAACAGCGGAGTTCTTCGCGCGACGGGTTCAGGACTACCTTACTGGAAGACCCTTAGAAAAATTACCCAAGGAACTCGAAAAGCAGGCTGAGGTGGAAAGCTCTGAGGAAGATTAATATTCGGCTTCCTTCTCAGCTTCTTTCTTGGCTTCGGCAATTTCCTTTTCAGCTTGAATCGTGCGGTCGGCCCCGTCGCTAATTGCAAAAAGCTTTTCAGCCACTTTACTTGTCAACGCCTCCTGGCGAAACCTCCAGCTCCAGTTCCCCGTCGCCGCAGAAGGCACATTCATGCGTCCTTCCGACCCGATCCCAATCACGTCTTGCAGGGGAAACAGACAAATATCAGCTACCGAACTTGACGCCGCCCGGATCAGCGACCATGCCGGTCCGTCCTCGGCTACACCAATGTAAGTTTCTACGGCTACCTTTTCTTCATCAGTAGCGTCATTTTGCCACCAGCCTAGTGTCGTGTTGTTATCGTGTGTGCCGGTGTACACCACTGCATTTGTCTCAAACCGATGCGGCAGGTAATTATGTGCACCGCGATTTCCGAAGCCGAATTGAAGGATGCGCATGCCCGGCAGCTTGAACTCCTTGCGCAGCCCGTCTACCTCCTTCGTGATCACGCCTAAATCTTCAGCGATAAAGGGCAGCGCACCAAGTTCTTCGCGTAATTTTGCGAACAGCTCCCGCCCGGGAGCTTTGACCCACTTGCCGTGCACCGCGGTCTCATCCTCTCCGGGAATCGCCCAGTATGCCTCAAAACCGCGGAAATGATCGAGCCGGATCATGTCGAACAACTCATTAGCGCGCCGCATCCGCCGCACCCACCAGTCAAAACCCTGCTCCGCCAGCGTGTCCCACTTGTACAGCGGGTTGCCCCAGCGCTGGCCCGTCTCGCTGAAGTAGTCCGGCGGTACCCCGGCCACACGTGCCGGTTTTCTGTCCTCGGTCAGTTCAAACAGCTCGGGGTTAGTCCACACATCGGCTGAGTCGAATGAAACGAAAATGGCCACATCCCCCATCAGCTGGATGCCGCGTTTCTCGCAGTAAGTGTGCAGATGCAGCCACTGCTCGTCAAAGGCGAACTGAATCACCTTCTCCATGGAAATGGCTTGCTCGTTCTCCCGCACAAACTGAGCTAATGCTTCCGGTTCGCGTGTAGCCAGCGGCTTGGGCCATTCCGTCCACAGCGCGTTGGCGTTCGCCTGCCGCAAGACGACAAAAGCCGCATAGTCATCGAGCCACTGCGCTTTATCACGGCAAAACTGCTCGAAGCGCGGCCACTGTTTGTCGGCTTGCCCTTTGCTCAAAAAGTTTGCTGCCGCTTCACGCAGCATAGGTAGCTTTCTACCTATGACAGCGTCAAAGTCCACGGCAGCCGCAGCTCCCGGCAAGTCTGCTTGCTTTAGATGGTCGTTCGTGAGCCAGCCCCAGTCCCGCAGCACCTCCAGGCTTACCAACAAGGGGTTTACAGCCATGGCCGATAGTGCGGCATAGGGCGAGTTGCCGTAGCCTACAGGATTTAGCGGCAATACCTGCCAAATGCGCTGGCCAGCAGCCTCTAAGAAGTTGGCGAAATCATAGGCGGCAGGTCCGAGATCACCGATGCCTCCAAGAGAGGGTAAAGACGTGATGTGAAGCAGAAGTCCGGAGGAGCGATCAAAAGGCATGGGGTTCCAGTAGGCATAAAAAAGGCCGTCGTTAGGGAAGATTCCCCTTGCGACGGCCCTGTTGCCTAACCCGGTTTAGTTACCTTGTTGGCCGGGCAGTTGCGGTGCGGTCTGCGCCTGCTTGCTCACCACAATCCGTTTATCTTTTTGGTACTGCTCCGTCAGGCTGCTCACAAACACGGCAAAGCTCTGCTCGCGTTGCTGGTCCAAAAGGCCCTCGCGAGCCTGCGCCAGGTGCTGTGCCATGTCCTGCGCGGTCGGCTCCTGCTTGTCATCGAGCTTTGCCACTACACCTGTGTTAGTACCGCGAATAGGCCCGCTAATCTGCCCGAGATTTAAAGTAAATAGCTGGGGTGCCACCGTGGCTAGCGCGCCGATGTCAGGCACCTGCCCTGTACGTCCTACCAGGTCGCTGGTCTTTACGGTTGCGCCCAGCTCCTTGGCTGCCTGAGCCAGGTTGTTTTCCGCATGTGCCTTGTCCGCCAGCTGTGTAGTTTTCTGTTCCAGCAGCACCGGTGCCTGCTGTGTGCGGAAGTCAGCCAAAATATGGTCTCGGTAGGAGGCAAACTCCGGTGCATGTGCCGGGCGTATATCCTGCACCTGGAACACTGCAAAGCCGTCTCCCGTATCGGCAGCTTGCGGAGCAGCTCCCTTAGTCGCGGTAAAGGCAGCACTCAGCAGCTTGGAAGCGTCAGCAACTCCGGGTGCTGTACCGTCCTGCTGTACATAGTCAGTATTTTGCAACTGCAAGTGGTGCGCCGCGGCAACAGCTTGTAGGCTGCCGGTCTTGGCTTGTGCTGCCAGCTGGTCGGCAAAACCGCGCTGTGCGCCCTGTTCTTTTTGCAGAGTCAGCGCTGCAAGAATTTTGTTCTTGACTTCAGCAAACGGCTGCGTGTGCGCCACTTGCTTCTCTTCGCTTTGAATGATGTGGTACCCAAACTGTGTTTTCACCAGGTCTGAAGTCTGCCCCGGCTCCAATGCAAAAGACGCCTGCTCAAACGCCGGTACCGTCACGCCCTTTTTAATAAAGCCCAGTTCACCACCTTGCACCTTTGAGCCCGGATCGTCGGAGTTCTTCTTTGCCAGATCGGCAAAGTTGCCGCCCTTATGAATTTGATCCAGAATTGCCTGCGCCTTGCTCTTAGCTGCCGCATCGTCCGCGGGCGAGCTCACCTTGATCAAAATATGTCGCACTCGCACCTGGTCATCGACTTTGTAGTCGGCGGCATGCGCGTTGTAGTAGGCCTGCTCTTCCCCATCGGTCACTGCCGGCACACCGCCCGGCACATTGTTCGGTCCAACCACCAGGTACTGTAGCTTGCGGGTTTCCGGGATTGCGTTTGCATACAGCGCGCCGTGCGATTTGAAAAAGATCTGCAGCTCAACATCTGTCGGATTGATGGTTTTGCTCACATCATCCGAGCTCAATACCGCATAGGTGAACTTGATTTTGGTCGATTGTTGTAAATAGCTGGAGCGCACTTCCGCGTCTGACACGCCAACGCCGCCCGTGATCAGGTCGCGCAGCCGTGACTCTTCCAGTTCCTTCTTGATCTCGCCCTCAAACCGGTCGCGCGACATACCGAAGTTATCCTGAATCAATGCGGCATACCGTTGGTCGCCGATGTACTGACCGCCTGGAAACAGCGCCGCGCCGATCGGTCCGCTGTGCAGAAACTTGCGAACGGCGTCATCGCTCACCTGCAGGCCAAGCCGGTTTGCTTCCGTCAGGATCACTGCCTGCTGGATCAACCCCTGCCCGGCGCGCTGCATCATGAACGGCAGTGCCGCCTCAGGCCAGCCTTGCCGCTGCAGCATTCGCTGCGCCGCAGCCTGCACGTCCTGCGTCGAGACCTGCGTTGATGCCCCAAAAGCCCGCGTAAATGGGTTACCGCCGCGAATTGTCGCGTAGTTGTTGGAAGAAGCATCTGCACTCTGGAAGATACCCGGGACCAGGGTGATGACCATGGTGATGCATGCAACGGCGATAATAACGATGAACACTGTCTTAATGAGACGGTTGTCTTTTTGCAGAAAACGGATCATGAGCTATCCAGTACCCTTCTGATGCTTGCAACACGAATGCTTACGGCGCGCGCTTGGCACAAGCGAATGCAGTACGTCCGGTGCTACCAGTATATCGGGATGCTCATGCACCGCGCACCGTAACTAAGCCGGCTGCAGTGTCAACTCGGTCAATTCCGGAGGGCAGTTCAGTCGAAACGGCAGCTCGACCGTTCCAATTCCCCGGTTCACATACAACTGCGTTCCCCCCATCTCGAAGTGCCCTTGGACAAAGCGCTTGCCCAAGGGCGGCAGCAGCACGGGGGGCAGAAACGGCAGCCGTACCTGGCCGCCATGGGTATGGCCGGAAAGCATCAGGTCCACCTGGTTCCGGCGGGCTACCGCCGGAAGAATGTCCGGCTCGTGCGCCATCAGCACCACCGGCTCACCATCCTTGTGCGCGTGTGCAGGCAGGGTTTTGTCCAGATCCCACTCCCAGCTCAGCGCATCCATGACGCCCGCGATCCAGAAGCGGGCTCCGTCGCGCTCAAACGGAAGGTTGGCGTTGCGCAGGATTGGGATACCGACCGCACCCATGGCTTCGACGACCATGTCACCGTTGATCATCCAATCATGGTTGCCTAGAATGCCCCAACGTTGGGAGCACTCGATATGACTTAGCAGCTCTGCAATTACCGGTATGTACTTTTCAGTCAGCTTTTTCTCAATCGGCGCCATGGAGATAAAGTCGCCGGTTAGCAGCACAATATCGGGTTTGAGCCGGTTGATCTCATGGACAGCATGCCGGACCATAAATGGTTCTGTGAACTCGGCAAAATGGATATCGGAAATCTGCACGATACGCAGTCCGGCAAAGGCTTCGGAAAGTCCTTTTAGACGGATTGTACGGCGCTCAATGACGAGATCGTGTCGGCAAAACTCGCTTGAGTACAATGCCATACCCGCTACAGCAGCCCCGGCGAAACTTAAGAACGCGCGCCGCGTCATCAGCGAAGGAGGAGCGGTATGGGTAGGGCGCGTTATTACAGAAGCCATGGATTAACTATAAAGCCGCTCTATCTAGCCGCAGCAGACCAAGGTACCGTCAGGGCCGGGCGTATGCAAAAAGAGAACGCCCGGCCCAAAATGGAACCTAGTAGGGATAACGGTAATAGCCATATGGATAAGGACGCACCACGTAGGGATAAGGCCGTACAACATAGCCATATGGAGGTGGCGCAGCCGCATACGCAGGCCGCCGCTGTAGTACCGGCTGCTGCGGCACAGAAGCAGCCAGTCGCTGCGCCTCACTGTACGGTACCGGCTGCAAGGTAAGCGGCTCCTCAATATGGAACTGCAGCAGTGCCTCAGGCGGCAGGTCAAGCCGTGGACCATGGGTAGCCCCCGAGATCAGCGCGCCCGAAGTACCTCCGGCAATCGCACCGATACCTGCGCCGATACCACCCCCCGCTGCGGCACCGATGATTGCGCCAAGCGCAGCGCCGCCTATGGTATTTGTAGCGGTATAACCGGTTTTGCTGGGACCCTGGCTTGTCCAGATTTCTGAAACCAGCGGGAATGTAGCCGGGCCCAGATGTACAGCCGTCAATCGCAAATTCAGCTTGGGACTGCCTCCATACGGACCGGCATTTTTTGCCTCCACCACCTGTCCAGTCAGCACGGCTCCGCGCGGGATTGCAATGACGTTGTTGGCATACACATCAGCCGCTGCGGTTACGTCGAAGAACTCGCCGCCGGTCAAGTTGCTTGTGCTAAGCGGCTGCGTGGTGCGCACACTCAGCAGGGTACCCGAAGGAATTGTGACCGGCCCGCTTGCATCCTGCAGTTGCGGTGCCACGCCGAAGCTGCCTTGCTGGGAATACTGTTGCGAAGCCTGCTGCGGGTATTGCCCCGGTACATGCGAGTTACCGCGCGTACCGTAATCCGGTTGGCCGTACTGCGGCGGGTATGCGCCGGACGGGTAAGGCTGAGCTTGCTGATAGGAAGGATTTTGCTGCGCTTGCTGCCCCGTACCCTGCTGGGGATAA
Organism: uncultured Acidobacteriaceae bacterium; assembly: GCA_964235655.1. Taxonomy (GTDB): domain Bacteria; phylum Acidobacteriota; class Terriglobia; order Terriglobales; family Acidobacteriaceae; genus EB88. The sequence goes on along the minus strand of CAXSBB010000012.1, from coordinate 120,572 downwards.
GGCGTGTACTGCGGCTCACTTGTCTGACCGGTTTGCTGCTGCGGAGCGGCTGCTTCCTCATCAGGCGGGGGAGGCGGAAGATTCTCCTGCCCAGGTTGTGAAGCCACAGGCGCACCAACCTGCTGACCTGGAACTGCCTGCCCCGATGCCACGGCACCGGGAGCACTCCCTACATTGATGTTGTCCTGGATCGATCGCACACCGCTAATCCCGGCAGCTACCTGCTCTGCCTCTACCCGTGCATCCTCGTTGGTTACATCGCCCGTTAGTGTGATTACGCCTTGCGAAGCCTTCACCAGGATGGTCGAGTTACCGGTCCCGCTTAACTTGCTGTCCGCATGCAAAGCCGTAGTCACATTGGTCTGCAGCTGAACATCACTAACTTGATACGGAGCTTGTGCCAAGCCCGGTAGAGCGTATAGGACAAGTGAAAAGCCCGTAACTGCGGCAGCCGCAAGAGATCTGTTTGCTTTATGAAGTAGACGTTCCCGTTGGTCTGACATCTGCTGTGCGCTCCTGCTCCGGAGTCAACTCCCGTCAAATTGCGGAATTGACACCTTACAGTTTAAAGAGACACAAAGGCCGGGTGAAAGTTGCTGTGGCCGGTTACGAAAAGCTGGGCCGGGTTCTACAACCCGGCTCAGTCTTCATACCCCGCCTAGCGCCCCTTGCGATAGTGCGCAATCAGCGCCGTCGTTGAGCTGTCATGCTGGTTATGCTTGGTCCCATCCAGATCGCCGATGATCTCGACCGCCAGCTTTTTGCCCAGCTCTACACCCCATTGATCGAACGAGTCAACCTGCCAGATCACACCCTGCGTAAATACCATGTGCTCGTAGAGTGCAACCAGCTTGCCCAGGGACTCGGGCGTGAGCTTGTCGATCAAAATAGTATTTGTCGGACGGTTGCCCTCAAATACACGGTGCGGTACCACTTCAGGCTTGGTGCCCTCAGCCTTAACCTGCTCCGCCGTTTTGCCGAACGCCAGCGCCTCGCCCTGTGCAAACACATTTGCCATGAGCAGGTCATGGTGGTTGCCGAGCGGGTTCAGCGTCTCGCGGAAGCCGATCAGGTCGCATGGGATCAGCTTGGTTCCCTGGTGAATCAGCTGGTAGAACGAGTGTTGCCCGTTCGTGCCGGGTTCGCCCCAGAAAATTTGGCCAGTCTGGTAGCCGACCTCCTCGCCGCCCAACGTCACGTGCTTGCCGTTTGACTCCATGGTGAGCTGCTGCAGGTAGGCCGGAAAGCGCTTCAGGTACTGGTCATACGGCAGTACCGCAACTGTCTGCGCATCGAAGAAGTTGTTGTACCAGACGCCGAGTAATCCCATCAGCACCGGCAGGTTTTTAGCCAATGGAGCGGTCTTGAAATGCTGGTCCATGGAATGGAAGCCTGCCAGCATCTTATGGAAGTTATCGGGGCCAATCGCAATCATGGTTGAGAGCCCGATGGCCGAATCCATGGAGTAGCGGCCGCCGACCCAGTCCCAAAAGCCGAACATATTCGCCGTGTCGATGCCGAATTTCGCAACCTCTGCCGCGTTTGTCGAAACCGCGACAAAGTGCTTGGCCACTGCTTCATGCTGCTTCAACTTGGCTAGCGACCACTTGCGCGCCGTATTGGCGTTCGTCATTGTTTCCAGCGTTGTAAAGGTCTTTGACGAGATAATAAATAGCGTCTCTTCAGGGTCCAGGTCGCGGGTGGCCTCATGGAAGTCCGTCCCATCAATGTTGGAAACAAAGCGAAAAGTAAGCTCGCGCTGCGAGTAGTGCCGCAGCGCTTCATAGGCCATTACCGGCCCCAAGTCTGAACCTCCGATACCAATGTTGACTACTGTTTTTATCGGCTTGTCGGTGTACCCCGTCCACTCGCCTGAGCGGATGCGGTCGGCAAAGGCCGCCATGCGGTCCAGCACCTCATGAACGTCGGGCGTGTAGTTATGCCCGTCCACCATCATGGGTTCGTCCTTGGGTGCGCGCAGTGCCACGTGCAGTACAGCGCGGCCTTCGGTCGTGTTGATCTTTTCGCCTGCGAACATGGCGTCACGGTGCTCGGCAAGACCGCTTTGCTCGGCAAGCTCAAGCAGCAGCTTCAGCGTTTCGTCGGTGATGCGGTGCTTGGAGTAATCGAGGTAAATGTCCTCAAATGAGGCGGTTAAGCGCGTGCCCCGGTCTGGGTCTTGTTTGAAAATCTCGCGCAGGTGCTGCGGGGCTATCTGCTCGTAATGGGTTTGTAGGGCTTTCCAGGCAGGCAGCTGGGTTAAGGGCGTTTTGCTTGCAACAGGTGCGACTGGGGCGGATGTACTCATGCGATCACAACCTTTCAGGACGCGCACTGAAATGCACTCTCATCGCGCGTCGCGTTCCTCGACTTGGATTCTAACGAACGTCCGGGAGCAGCTTGATAAATCTTTAATGGAGTCGGAGAAACCGCAGGTGCCGGGTTCGAGGTTTGGCAAAGTGCCCGCTTGCGAAGTAGCTTACGCACTGCTTGTCCTGGTTGTAATCACTGGTAAGTTCCAGAATGCTCGACCCGTCTGGATCAGGCAGCAGCGCGGAGGAGTAATTAGGACAGTAGTCGTCAAATGCTCCCGGCACACGCACCGGTGCCGGAACCAGTGACCATGAACCGGTTCCGTCCGCGCTTGCGTTTGCAAACAGAACCTGCCCGTTCTTCGGCGACACGGTTTCATCACCCTTGAACAAGACTTGCCCGACCAGCACGAGAGCACCCTTCGGGTCCCAGACGTTTGCCGGCGCATGCTCAAAGTACTCGCCTGCCTTGGTCCGCACCTCTGTCCCCATATCGGAAGCAGCCCCAAAATCCCATCCATCTCTGGAAGTACGGCTGTACACCTTGCACAAAGCCGGGCCGCAAAGCTCATAACTCATAAAGTAGACGCCGCTCGGCAGCTTCGACACGACCGCCATGCCCGGCCGGTCGTCATGGGCCGTGCCCGCGACAGTGTCTCTTTGATCCTGCCATGTCGAACCGTTATAGGTGCGCATCTGTACCAATTTCTGGCTACAGCACCCATCCGTCTCATCCGACCAGAACATCACCAGCGCCGGCAAGGGTGAACTCCGGCTCCCACAAACCATGCTTGCCGCTGCCGCGAACAACCGGACTCGACAAGTAACTCCAAGTCCGGCCCTGGTCCACGCTGGTATAAATTTCGATAGCAGGCGTGTCACCGGAGAAGTAAGACCCCGCAAATAACAGCGTCCCCGCCTGCAAGCTGCCGACGCGTTGCGGCACCTCGTACAACGTCGCGCAGCAGCGCTCTTTGCTGCCCTCGCGGGTGGGCACCTTGTCCAGGAAAGTAAAGCTTGCGCCGCCATTCTTGCTCAGGAAGATGTTGCCGTTGGTGCCGGCGATGATCTGACCGTTTGTTTGTTCTGGACCATGTGAGAGCCTTACCAGTCGCGGATAGAGCGTGCTGCTTGGCAGGTAGGTGCCAGTAGCAGCAAGAACCGCATGCCCTGGTGTAAACATAAGAACCAGAAAAGCAAGGGCATAAAACTTTGGGGCGACTCGCAGATGGGCACGAAGGAGGCGCGCACTAGCAATGAAGAATGGCATTGTTCAACCTGAGTTTTAGATTAGCTGTGCAACACTGCTTACATGCAAATCACCGTTGAACTTCCAGATGATTTTGCCGAACACGATCAACCTGCAAGAGAGGCTATCGAAGCGCTAGCAATTGCCGGTTACTGCTCCGGCGCTCTTTCATCCTTCCAAACACTACGACTACTCGGTTTTGAAACTCGCTATGAACTCGACGAATTCTTGAAACAACACGAAGTCTGAGAATGGGCTTACGGCCTTGAAGATTTCGAGTCCGATCTATCTATTATCGACCGGCTTGCGTGATTGTTGTCACGGATGCAACATCGCTAAACAATCTCGTCTTGCCCGAAGAAACAGCTTTGTTATACCCGCGAGTCCTCATACCGCCTACTACTGCAAAGATTCTAAGAGACAGCAAAAACGCACGGCAAAATACATGCAGGCCAAAGTCCCATTTGCATGTTAGTTTCAGAACATGCCACATCAGTCGCCTCTCTCCGATCAACTCGCAGCTGTTGAAAAGCTTGTTATGGATTTGGACAGAACAGTCTTGCTTTTTGCGACCAGCCCTAATTTACTTCCCAATCGATTTGAAGCAGGCTGGGCGAAGCTAAGGTCATACACTTTACATGGTCCTAAGGTTCTACTCGACCTGCCTGAGGCCCTAAAGAAGGCGTATACCGAGATCGAAGTAGCAGCTTCTTTGTTTCCATCGAGAAACAACATGTCCAATCATGACGAAGCAATAATGCTGATTCAGAAGATTGTCGACCTCTTCACAGCAGCGTTAACTTGTGAAGCTACTCTCCGCTTAGGTGAAAAAGTTGAATCTATTGACCTGTCTTAACATTCAGGCGCAGGCGTTCCTGAAGTGCTTTATTCGACGGCCAATCTTTTGAGTTAAGTGGCAAGCTGATGCGCCTACCAGAAAAGATTCCATAGCTTGTGCCTAAAAGCTCTGAAGAGAATCGCACCTTGTAACTACCCGGCTGAATTGATAATAGCCCAAGATCAAATAGCGTGTGCAAATCTGATCTTAGCAATATGCCGTTCTCCACTATATTCGTGTGGTCTCCAAGGTAAGGAATGATGTGAGCTGCTTCGAGCACTGCGACCACATCAGTACTACTAACCGCGCACTTTGCTTCATAGGCATCCAAGAGCATCTTGCGGAAATCTGCTTGCTTTGGACGCTCGGCCAGCTTTACGGTAGTAAGGCGTCTTTGGTCCCCAGCAGTAAAAAGAGTGGCATTTCTTTTAAGCTCCGCATCGGTCCGTTCTGGCTTGCAGTACAGAGCACCAGATGACCCGAAACTCTCCATCCAATAGTGTCCATCTCTGATCTCTGTAATCAGAGCAATACCACGAATGAAGAATGGACCGTGATGCGATGAAGATGTTATGACACCTACAGGTACTTGATCTTTGAGCAGGCTTTCGAGTAGTTCGGATATTTTCCATGTCTCGGAAGGTTTTAGAAATTTTCCAAACCAAAACCCATTTTGTCGCTTAAAAATTTGTTCTAATCGCACATTGATTGGATACTTGTAAGCGTCGCCGTGAAAAACCCGAGTTGAGATCGCTCCAATACGCGAACGATTGGCATCGCCATCAACTGAAAGACAGGAAGTTCCGGCATTCGTAGCGAACCACCTCAACATACGCTGGTGATCGGATGCTAGATGTTTAATCAGGTCCGGCAATAAAACCATTTATAGTCACCAACTTACCAATGTAGCAGTAAGGCTAAATACACCATCCATAGGTACTACCCCAGGCTCCCCATCGCAAACTGCTTTCCTGCCTCCAGCAACTTCTCCACCGACGCCTTCGAGCAAGCCTCCGAGTAAATCCTGAGCAGCGGCTCCGTTCCGGAAGCGCGCAGCAGCAGCCAGCTTTCCGCAGCGTTCGATTTGCCTTCCGCTTCAGGGTTGCGTAGGAAGAACTTGATCCCGTCGAGAGTCGAGACGCGTTCAACTTCCATCCCGGCAAACTCCTTCACGCCTGCTTTTGCCTTCGCAATCGTCGCGTTCTTCAAATCATCAGCGATATGAAGGTCAATGCGGCCGTACTGGTGCTCGCCGTACTCATCCTGCAACGCCTGCACCAGCTCGCCGAGCGTCTTCTTTTCTTCAGACATCACAGTAGCCAGCAGCAGCGCATTTAGCAGGCCATCGCGCTCAGGTAGGTGGCGGCTGATGCCGATGCCGCCCGACTCCTCGCCGCCGATCAGGATGTCTTGCTCCAGCATCAGGTCGCAGACGTACTTGAAGCCGATGCCATGCTCCCACAGTTTGCGGCCGTATTTTGCCGCGATGCGGTCGAGCATACCGGTGGTGTTGAAGGCGCGCGTCACCCCGCCCGGCCAGCCCTTGGTCCTCAGCAGCCAGTCGAGCAGGATCGAAAAAATCTTGTGCGGGTCCACGAAGTTGCCGTGCTCATCGATGGCGCCCAGCCGGTCCGCGTCGCCATCGGTGGCAAAGCCGGCGGCGCACTTGTGAACCACGGTCGCCTCGCCGAGCGCGCGGATGTGCGGCTCAATCGGCTCCGGGTTGATGCCGGGAAACAGCGGGTTGTGCTCGGCGCGAATCTCGACATGCTCAACACCCAGCTCTTTGAAGATGCCGGCCAGGATGCCGCGTCCAGAACCGTACATGCAGTCCACGGCGAACTTTAGCCCGGAAGTACGAATGGCCTCAAGATTGGCAAAGTTCTTGATGGCCGCTACGTAAGGACCGACGAAATCGGCTTCTTCAATCTTCGCGGGTGAAGCAGCTTGCGGCAGCTCGCGCCCCAACTCCTTTTCAATCTCAGCGATGATTGCAGGTCGCCCGGAGCCGCCGTAGTACGCCTTGTACTTTACCCCGTTCCACTGAAAGGGATTATGCGAAGAGGTGATCATAACCCCGCCCGCGCAGCCCCGGTCGCGCACCGCCATAGAAAGTGCAGGCGTCGGCGTAACGCGATCTGAAAGCGCCACCGGGATGCCCGCCCCGGCAAGCACTTCAGCCACTGCTTGGGCAAAAGCGCGCGAGCCGAAGCGCGTGTCGTAGCCGATAGCCGCGCCTTTTTGCATGCCGCCCTCGCGTAACAGGTAGCTGCCGATAGCGGCGGCGGCAATGCGGACATTCTCAAAGGTAAAGTCCTGCGCGATGATCCCGCGCCAGCCGTCGGTGCCGAATTTAATCTCCTGCGCTCCCATGTTTTCCGCTTTCTCCGTACGTTCGATTCCTTGTGCCATGCAGTGTGAACAGCAGGTCCTTCGACTCCGCTCCGCTCAGGATGACACCGGTTATTTATTTGCAACTTTGCACGCACTTGCTCAGCATGGTATGGCGGTATCAGACAGCTTCCAAAGATGGAATATGCCGAATGCCTGCTTGCTTCCTAAATCAGTTCTTTCTTCCCTTGCGCTGCCAGCTCCTTGACCACCTTGCCCACATCCTGCGAGTGGTGCCGTGTGGTCACCAGAATGGCGTCATCCGTCTCGACCACAACCAGATCATGTACTCCGACCAGCGCGACCAGTTTTTTCCGGCTGTAGGCGTAGTTGCGGTGTGAGTCCACGGTCAGGAAGCCGTGCGCCTCCATTACATTCTGGTTTTCGTCTACGTGCTCGCCCAGCTCTAGCTGGTGCTCGTACAACGCCGCCCAGGAGCCAAGATCGTTCCAGCCGAAATCGGCCTGCAGGCAGAAAAGGTTGGACTTGTGCTCGCCCTTGGCTGAGCGCGGCTCAAGGATTGCATAATCCACGCTGATGTTTTCGCATTGCGGATACAACTCGGCAAATACCTGCTCAAACTGCGGCGTGCCATGCGCTGCGGCAATGGTCTCAAGCAGCGGTGCGGTCTCGGGCAAGTGCTCTCGCACGGCATTGGCCAGCGTGCGGGCACTCCAGATAAAAATGCCGGAGTTCCAGTGGTAGTTGCCGTCTGCCACAAACGCTTCTGCACGCTCCTGGTTCGGCTTTTCGGTAAAGCGCCGCACTCGCAGCTCGTCCGTCAGCAGGCGCTCGCCGGTTTCAATGTAGCCGTAGCCGGTCTCCGCACGGTTGGGTTTGATACCCAGCACCACCATGTTTTCACCCGCGGCTGCCAGCTGGATCGCGCGGCGCATGACCGAAATAAATGCCGCCTCATTGGCAATGACATGGTCCGCCGGAAACATGCCCAGGATGGCATCCGGGTTCTGCCGCTCGACTAGAAACGCGGCCAAGCCTGCAGCAGGCGCGGTGTTGCGTGCGGTCGGCTCGCAAACTACCTGCTCCTTGGGCACCCCATCAAGCTGGTCGCAGATTTCAGGCGAGAGCAGGTCATTCGTGATCACCCAGACATCACGGTGCGAACTGAGGGGGGCCAGCCGATCTACCGTCCGCTGAATCATGGTGCGCTCGCCGTCAAGCGCCAATACCTGTTTAGCGCGGGCCTTGCGGCTGCGCGGCCAAAAGCGGGTGCCGCTGCCTCCAGCCAAGATAATCGGTCGAAACTCTTGCATGCGCGTTATCTCCATTGCGTCTCTGTCCATATCGGCGCAGCGCTGCTGTTCTTTACTTTTTTATCTCTAAACTGCGTGGAATCATACGTATGACTTCAGCCGTACCTCGCGTCTGCCATCGGTTGGCGCTTGCCGGGATCACCGCCAGCTCGCACCGACCCACCGAGAATGAATCAAAGCCTTCCCCCTCGATTTCAAGCGTACCGCTTCCCACAAACAGCAGCTGCGGCCCTCCATCTTCGGAGGCCGCCACGCCCAACGCTTCGCCGTCGCCTGTCCATCGCTCCAGACGGAAATACTTCTCGTCCAGCAGAACTGTTTCTCCGCGCGCGCCGGCATGCGGCTTGATGAGACCCGCCCCGGTCTTTACCCGCATCGCCTCCAGCGCTGCTTCCACATGCAATTCCCGAGGTCGGCCATAGTCGTAGAGCCGGTAGGTGGTGTCTGAGGTCTGCTGCGTCTCCAGCAGCACCGAGCCCGGCCATACGGCATGCACCGTACCCGCGTCCACGTACACTACGTCGCCGGTTGCGATCGGCAGCTGCCCCAGCAGCTCTTCCATCGTTTTATCTTCTATTGCCGCGCGCACAGCCTCGGGCGTCACACCGGGCTTCAGCCCTAGTGCCACCTTGGCGTCCGGCTGCGCCTCCAGCGCATACCAGCACTCTGTTTTGCCGCGGGGCTCTCCTTTGGCCTGAGCCAGCGCATCGTCCGGGTGCACCTGCACGCTTAGTTTCTCTTTTGGAAACAGCACCTTAATCAGCAAGGGATATTCGCCTTCGTCCGCAAAGTCCCCTCCTAAAATCACCTGCGCATGTTCCTTGACCATTGCAGCAAAGTTTTGGCCGGCAAACGTACCCGTGGCAACCGTACACTTGGCGCCGGTAAGCCATACCTCGCCTACCGGGTCACCGGGCGCGGCCTTGTGGTCGAACCAGGGTGCCAGATCGTCAAAGCCCCAAATTCGCGTTTGAAAATAGGGAGTGAGTTTGAAAGGCGGCAGTGTGCTGATGGAATCCATGCCACTCAGTATGCCCCATCATGCCCGCAACTACGTAAATGCCGAGCCAAGCGAACCACCGGAAGTAACCGCGCCACACACGATCCGGGTACGATACGGGAATGGCACCGACTCTCGTCACCGGTTGCGCGGGCTTTATCGGATCATGGATCGCAGAGACCCTGCTGCGCCAAGGCGAGCAGGTGCGCGGGCTCGACAACTTCGAAACCGGGCAGCAGAACAATATCGAGGCTCTGCGCACGGCAGCGCATGAAGGCGGCAGCACGTTTGAGCTGGTACAAGCCGACCTGCGCAATGCCCCAGCCGTCGCGCAAGCCTGCCGTGGCGTTGAGGTCATCTACCATCAGGCCGCGCTGCCCTCCGTGCCGCGCTCAGTGCTCGACCCGCGTTCCTCGCACACCGCAAACCTTGACGGCACCTTCAACCTGCTTGAAGGCGCGCGTGCAGCCGGGGTGCGTCGGGTGGTTTATGCCGCGTCCTCGTCGGCTTACGGCAACCAGCCCGGCTTTCCGCGTGTTGAGACGATGGTGCCTATGCCCATCGCTCCCTACCCGGTGCAGAAGCTTGCGGGCGAGCTCTACATGCGGTCGTACTGGCAGGTGTATGGACTGGAAACAGTGTCGCTGCGTTACTTCAACATCTTTGGACCGCGCCAGGTGCCGGACTCGCCCTACTCCGGCGTGATGGCCAAGTGGACGCTACAGATGATGCGCGGCGAGCAGCCGGTGATTTTCGGCAATGGCGAGCAGGGGCGCGACTTTACCTTTGTGGCCAATGCTGTATCCGCCAACCTGCTTGCGGCTCGCGCACCTGCCGCAAACGTCGCCGGGCACGTCTTTAATGTCGCTTGCGGGGAGCGTCACACCCTGAACCAAACCTTTCAGATCATGGCAGAGATGCTCGGCTTTCCCCAGCCGCCGTTATATGGCCCGGAACGGACAGGCGACATCCAGAACTCGCTCGCTGACATTTCCGCTGCCCGCGCTGCTTTTGGGTATGAGCCGCGGATAAACTTTGAAGAAGGACTGCGACAAACAGTAGAGTGGTACCGCTCGCGCTATGCGGCTCTTTAAGCTGAAATTGCTGGCGCGAACCTCTCCTCAGTCTTTGCACTTGCACCGGCCGATGATCGAATGCATAGCTTTGCGGTAAGCACTACAAGCGCAACCCACAGCAGGTCTGCACCCAGCAAATGCGTTACTTGAAGCCATGTAGGGGCGAGCAGCAGCACATCGGCTATGCCCATTAATATCTGCGAGGCAACTAGCGCGGCCACCGTCCATCCGAGCTGTGATTCACCTTCAAGCAGGCTTTTAACTACCAGGAAGAGCACAAACCCGGCAGCAATTACGCTCATTGTGGGATGAATCCAGCGAATGTGCAGCAGCCAGTGCGAACCCGCAGCAAAGTCTTGCGCAAATGCCTCAGACAAAGAGTGCGCAGGATAGAGCGTATCGCCCAGAGCGGCCAGTGATCCGCTGACGCCTACCAGCAGTGTCGCTCCAAGTCCGACAACCGCAATGCCGGCGTGCCTCAGCTGAATGCCGCCTCGCATACGGGCACTTTTGCGGTTTAGAAAGTGGGCAGTCAGGGTAAGTGCGGCCAGCAATAGCAGTGTATTTGCAAGGTGCAGTGATAAAAACACCGCCCGCTCCGGCGACTCGTTCGTGCCGGTCAGCCCCAGCTTGACCAGCAACGCACCCAGTAGTGCCTCATTGAAGGTGAGCACACCAGAGGCCGCGGCGAACACGCGAGCGAGATGACGGCGTGCTGTTCCCCGCCACGTCCAGACAATGAGCCCGATGAGAGCAAAGACTGAAACGCCGACAGAGGCGCGGTGCGCAAACTCTATGACCGAGGCGAGCGTCTTCCAGTGCTGAATCACGGTGCCGCCGCACAGCGGCCAGTGCTCGCCGCAACCATTGCCGGAGCCCGTAGAACGCACCACTGCTCCCCATAGAATGACAAGAATGTTGTAAGCCACAACACTCCAGGCAAAACGGCGCAGCCCCCGGGAAGGGGAGTCCGATGCAGCCCGGCGGAACGTGGTTTCGAGATGTACCGGAGAAATACTGGTAGCCATAGGTTAATAGCAGTCTTACGAACCGCTAATACAATTTTAACGCTTTCGGCAACCCTTCCAGTTGAAATCGAATCCTTTCACTCCTATGAAGAACGTAACTATTTTTTTGCATATTGCTACCTTCGCATTGGCTTCCACACTGATGATTCCAACCGCTGCCATGGCACAAACTGCAGGCCAGGATGCCCAGGCGGCTGGAACAGACACCAAGAACGCCGCCAAGAGCACCGGCAGTGCTGTTTCAAAAACTACGAAACATGCCGCTCATAAAACTACCGGCACCACGCATACCGCCGCCAAGAGCACTAAAAGCGGCACCACCAAGGTTATCGACAAAACAAAAGAAGGCACAACAGTCGCCGCTGACAAGACCAAGGAAGTTTCAGTAAAGGCATACGATAAGAGCAAGGAAGGTGTGGAAAAGGTATTTGACCCCAAAGCAGCCAAGAAGAGCAAAGTCGCCGATCAGTCACGCGAGGCAAAAATGGGTGCCAAGGACATGCAGACAGTGGAAAAGCAGAAAGTGCAGGACAGCAAGCCTCAATAATTTTGTATGGAGATAAAAGGCACGAACAAAATTTGCTATGCGCTATTGTCTTTTCAACATTAATGAGACGGAATCTACAAAGATATTTGCTTGCACAAATCAGGAAATGTATCCGGGAACTGCCGAATTACAATCCTATATTATAAAATGTTAAATTCTAGCAGTTTGTAGCATAGGATTAAATATGATTAATTTTTGGTACATTACTTAAACTAATACTTATCTAAAAATGCGGTTCATGCAATCCTCACTCATATGAGGTACAAAATCCCTATATATGAGCAATATTATTGCAGGAGCAAAGGTAAAGCATCATTGCCCCTTACAAATATCCTAATCTGTTTTACCCATAGTCGACCTGTATAACACATCTCCTGCTACACTCCTTGATCAGTGGAGGGGTACACCTCTACAAGACGCTGTAGGAAAGGTTTCCCATGAAAAAGTGCATCCCAGTCGCGGAAAATTTCAAAGTTACTAACAAATGTTCTTTTACAAGCAGTGCCAACCCATACCTGGTAAAAACAGGGAAAATCGGGTTTGTGTCGGGAGTTATGCTGGTAGCGTGCTTGAATGCAGCTTCGGGTCAGGCCATTAACGTTCTCACACAGCATAACGATCTTGGCCGATCAGGCGCAAACCCGAACGAAACCGTGCTCACCACTACCAATGTGAATGAAACTTCTTTCGGCAAGCTGTTCTCGTTGCCTATTGACGGATTTACCTATGCACAGCCCTTGTACGCTTCCCATATAAGCATCCCCAACCAAGGAATACGCAACGTCGTCTATGCCGCTACTGCCCATGACAGTGTATATGCGTTCGACGCCGATTCAGGTGCGCAATACTGGCGCGTCTCACTTGGGACTCCGGTACCTAGCTCTGTCATAGGTACGCCTAACATCCAGGTAGAAGTTGGAATCATCAGTACCCCGGTAATAGATTCGACCAGCGGTACGATTTATGTAGTTGCAAAGACTTATGAGTCAAACGTACAGATCTTTCGACTTCATGCACTTGACCTCACCACAGGTGCTGAAAAATTCGGCGGTCCAGTTCAAATAACAGCCTCGGTCAGCGGTTCCGGCGTTATGACTAGCGGGGGCAGTGTTCCTTTCGTTGCGTCTCAGGAAAATCAACGGGCTGCCCTTACATTGGTTAACGGAGTCGTGTATCTGGCGTTTGCCTCGCATGAAGATCACGATCCCTACCATGGATGGCTTTTGGGATATCAGGCAAGCACCTTAAAACAGGTCCAGGTCTTTAACGTCACACCGAACAGCGGAGAAGGCGCAATCTGGATGGGTGGTCAAGGTCTCGTCGCGGACTCCTCCAACAATCTTTACCTGATCACTGCTAATAGCAGCAAAGCCACAGAAAACGCGTCTCTCGATTACGGAGAGAGTTTTTTGAAATTGGTACCGAACGGTAACTCGCTAACTGTTGGAGATTATTTCAAGCCAAACAATTATGACTCGCTGAACTCGGGTGATCTTGATTTAGGGTCTACCGGTGCTTTTGCGATCCCCGGCACAACTTACATCGGAGGCGGCAGTAAAGGTGGAACGCTTTATGTCGTCGACACCAAGAACATGGGTAAGCTGAACACTTCCGGGGATAAAGCCGTTCAGGAATTCAAGCCTGACAATGGCTTGTGGGGTTCACCGGCCTTCTGGAACAATACGCTCTACATCTGGGGAATCAGCGAGCAGCTAAAGGCTTTCAATTTTTCCGGCGGCCGCTTTTCAACCTCTCCTTCTTCGCAGGGAGCCTATGCGACAGGAGGAGGCACAACCAGCGGATCGGTTTCCGTCTCTTCCAATGGAACCACTACGGGCACAGGAATTGTTTGGGCAACTGCCCCTTCTGCTGACCCTGATCACGCAACTATCGGCGGTAATCTTTTCGCCTACGATGCCGCGAATTTATCAAACCTGCTATGGAGCACGACGCAGAATACTTCGCGCGACAGCTATGGAAATTATGCAAAGTTCTGCGCTCCAACAATAGCAAACGGCAAGGTCTATGTGGGTACGGATTCCGGACAAGTCGCGGTTTATGGGCTGCTGGGCACCAGCTCAGGAACAAACCTGATTGCGAATGGAACCTACACCCTTACGAATCGATATAGCGGCATGGTCATCGATGATCCTGGACTCTCGAAAGCACAAAGCAAGGTGATGATACAGTGGCCTGCCAATGGGGGTAGCAATCAAAACTGGGTACTTACGAATCTTGGCAACAATATAGTCACTCTGGTCAACGCAAACAGCGGTCAAGCGCTTGAAGTAACTGGAGCCTCTAAGGGGAACAGTGCACTTGTTGATCAATACCCGTATCAGGGCAATACCTGGCAGCAGTGGAAAATCACTTCAGTTGGGGGAGCCTATTACGAGTTGACCAACGTGAACAGTGGTCAAGCGCTGGACAATGATGGGGCATCCAAAACCGCAGGCGCTGATATCGATCAGTATCCATATCAGGGCAATACCTGGCAGCAGTGGAGCTTCTGATCGCATTCAAAATAAGTGCCGAAGCTAAGGATCTCGATATGGAGATTCTTAGCTTTTGGCGCTAATTGTGTGTTGTTTTTAAGGATGGAGCAGGTACAGAAACCAAAGCTACTATGAAGCACACGGAAAGATTCCGGATATAGGCACAATCAGCTTCAGACGTAGACTTTAGACTTTTCTGGAAAATTCGGATTGCCTGCTTTCAGGCTTATTGCATTTATGTTGTATCTGCATTGCATGTCACTATAAGTCCCATATCACCATAAGTTATTAAAGCGATATGGCGGGGACGACGGGACTCGAACCCGCGACCTCTGCCGTGACAGGGCAGCGCTCTAACCAACTGAGCTACGTCCCCCTGAGATGATGCTTTCGCGGCTTGAACCCTGCCGCAGGAGGACGCTTAGGGACGCCCTAGCGAAACTATAGCAGAAGCGTTTACGCGATTCCATGTCATTCCCAGGTTTGACTTCATCCGGGTTGCTCTCCTTCGGTGGCAAACGGATGGCCCACCATGATGCTCGCGGCAAACCGCGTAAGAGCCGCGTAGAGCAGCTTCCCTTTGTGACCGTACCTGCAATACAAACGTTTTCTTCCACGCGGAAGCACCTTTTTGTACAGAACCGTCCCACGCTTGTGATACACACACGCATAACGCGCGGCTTGCAATATCAGCAACACCAGGCGGCTTGCAGATTTCAAAAGGGGAGGAACAGATGGCTCTTTCAAAAACAACGCAGGACCATGATGAAATACGGCAATGGGCCGAAGCGCGTGGGGGCAAACCGGCTGAGGTGACCAGCACCGGTAAGCCGGGTGCGCCCGGCATACTGCGCTTCGAATTTCCGAGTGCCACAAATGCAAACGATGCAAATCTGAACGAGATTCCATGGGAAGAGTTTTTCGAGAAGTTTGACGCGAGCGGTTTGTCGCTGGTCTACCAGGAGGTGACGTCCGAGGGCGCAGAAAGCAACTTCAATCGCCTAATGTATCCGGAAAACCTGAGCACAAGCGCCCGCAAGAGCACCGGCAAAAAGGCTGCTTCGGCTAAGGGTAGCGTGAAGAAGGCAGCACCTGCGAAAGCGAGCGGCAAAAAGGCTGCTTCAAGCAAGGCACCGGCCAAAACCACAGCCAAGAAAGCTACCACAGCCAAAAAAGCTACAGCTTCCAAAAAAACCGCGACGAAAACTACCGCAACCAAGCCCGGCAAACCAGCAGCCAAGAGCACCCCTGCGAAGACGAGTCAGTCATCTACCAAAAGTACCCCTGCGAAGACAAGCCCATCTGCTACCAAGAAAACATCTGGCACAAAGGCAAGCGGGCGCAAAGCAGCCGCGCCTGCTAAAGCTGCAACCAAGAAAACTTCAGCGAAGACCACCAAAGCAGGAGCACAGCGAGCGGCAATTGCCATCAAGAAAAAGACAGTAGCCAAGAAAACAG
This sequence comes from uncultured Acidobacteriaceae bacterium, assembly GCA_964235655.1. Taxonomy (GTDB): domain Bacteria; phylum Acidobacteriota; class Terriglobia; order Terriglobales; family Acidobacteriaceae; genus EB88. The sequence goes on along the minus strand of CAXSBB010000012.1, from coordinate 104,904 downwards.
GTGCGGCAAAAAAGGGTAGTCGCTAACATCAGCATCTGGCGTCCACATGTCGAAAGTGTCATGCTTGAAGTTAGACCGGCAGGCGACTGGTAGTCACCGTGCTGCTGGGTGCCCAACGCTGTTCTATAGCACCGACAAGCGCGCTTGGACCGAGTGAACTGCCTGTTCCCAGGTTCTATAGCCGGTCGCCCAACTTCACCAACCCGCCGCAGCCTCATGCGGCCGCAACCAAGGAGTTTTCGCAATGGCAGATGTCACCATCACAGTACGACCCAACGGTCCGTTTCGAGTAGAAGGCTCCATTCGGCTGGTTGACGCCAATGGTGCCGAGTGGGATTTGGGCGGCAAGCCAGCCATCTCCCTGTGCCGTTGCGGCGCCTCAACCCGCAAACCCTTCTGCGACGGCAGCCATACTAAAATCGGCTTTGCCGCGGCAGAGGCGGCAGTGGCGGCGATTGATCCTGCTGCGGCTGAAGCCGTAAAGGGCGACAACGCACCGAAAGCCGCGCCTCAGTCCTAGAAGAGATCAAATCGGAATGGTATTCATCCAATTGCTACGATGAATACCATTCCCGGCCGTTCTTTCAGGCTCAACAAATACCGCTTTCTCACGGAACTTGTTCGAGAATCTCTACTTACCCCTATGCGCGGCGTCCAGCTCCTGCCGCGCGCAGCAGGAGCAGGTGAAGCCGCCATCACCTGGATCGGGCACTCGTCATTTCTTCTACAACTGGCCGGCAAGCACATCCTCATTGATCCGGTTTTTACCCGCTTTCTCATTGTGCTCAAGCGACGGCGCAAGCCCGGTATCGCTCTCCGCGACCTGCCGCCCATTGACCTCGTACTGCTGACCCACGCTCACATGGACCATCTCAACCTGCCCTCGCTGCGCGGCATCCTGCGCAGCAACCGCCGCTATGGCGTCCCGGCACCGATAGTTATCGTGCCTAAAGGCGTTGAGGATTTAGTCAACAAGCTCCCCTTTCGCGAAATCCATATGTTGGAACCATGGACTTCGGCAACATTCGGTGCGCTCACGGTCACCATGACGCCGGCACGGCACTGGGGCGCACGCATGTTCGACGATGTAGGGCGCGGCTATGGCGGCTACGTGGTGCAGGCTGAAGGTCACTTCATTTATCACTCCGGGGACACCGCTTACTTCCCGGGCTTTGCTGCAATCGGCGAGCGGCTGCACCCTCAGGTCGCCTTGCTGCCCATCGGCGCGTACTCGCCTGACAGCTTCCGCAGCGTGCATACCAGCCCTGAGGACGCGCTGCAAGCGTTCCAGGACCTGGGTAGCAAACTGATGATCCCGATGCACTACGGCACATTTCGCCTGTCCCAGGAGCCCATGGATGAGCCGCCTGTACGCCTGCTTGCGGCTGCGGCCAAGGCGGGCTTGAGCAGCCGGGTGCTGGTTCTGGAAGAAGGGCAAACGCACGTGCTGCCGCCCCTTTAGACCCTCTCCAGGCAAAGGATCGGGCAAGGGATATGGATGCTGCTGTATGCTCCCGGTATCGCACCGCGTAACGTCGCATAGCCGAGGCATTCACGATCCATGCAGCTCAACTCCCTTCTTCTGAAAAGCGCGCTTGTCGGCGCTCTTGGCGGCCTGCTCTTCGGCTTCGATACCGCCGTGATCTCCGGCACCACACACCAGCTCACGCAAGTGTTCTCGCTTTCCGCTGGCCAGCTTGGGCTTACCGTGTCTATCGCGCTCTGGGGCACGGTGCTGGGTGCGCTCACCTCCGGCAACCTGGGCCAGCGTATCGGCTCGCGTGAGGCGCTGCGCATCATGGCGGTGCTCTACATTGCGTCCGCGTTCGGCGCGGCGCTCTCGTGGAACTGGACTTCCCTACTGGTGTTCCGATTTATCGGCGGTCTCGGCATCGGCGGCTCCTCGGTGCTGGGCCCGGTCTACATTGCGGAGATGGCACCGGCGCGCATTCGCGGGCGCCTCGTCGGGCTGTTCCAGGTCAATATCGTTGTCGGCATCCTGCTGGCATACGCATCAAACTACGGCTTTGAAACAGCGCATCTGGGCGCCGACACATGGCGCTGGGAGCTCGGCATTGCAGGCGCACCCGCGCTTGTATTCCTCGCGCTTCTGTTCGGTGTGCCGCGCTCGGCGCGCTGGCTCATATCGCAGAACCGCACGGAGGAAGCCCGCTCCGCGCTCGGTCTGCTAGGCTCGCCCGACCCGCAAAAGGAAGTCGATGAAATGCGCGCCGCCGCGCACGAAGACCGGCAGCAAAAAGACGCCCCGCTGTTCACCCGCAACCTGCGCCTGCCCATTTTTCTTGCGGTCACCGTTGGGCTGTTCAACCAACTGGCGGGCATCAACGCCATTCTGTACTACCTCAATGACATCTTCCGTGCAGGCGGCTTCTCCTCCGTCTCATCTGACGAACAATCCGTTCTTATCGGGGCTATGAACCTGCTGGCAACGCTGCTCGGCATGAGCCTTATCGACAAGTTGGGGCGCAAAACCCTGCTGCTCATCGGTGCTGTGGGCACTGCGGTCTGCCTTGCCGGTGTGGCCGCCGTCTTCTATACGCAGCAACACCGCGGCGCATTGCTGTGGCTGCTGGTAGCCTACATTTTCTTTTTTGCCATCTCGCAGGGCGCAGTCATCTGGGTCTACATCTCTGAGGTATTCCCCACACGCGTACGCTCCAAAGGTCAAAGCCTCGGTTCCGGTTCTCACTGGGTTGCTAATGCCGCCATCTCCTTTGCGTTTCCGGTCATTGCGAAACACTCATCCGGCGCGCCGTTCGTGTTTTTCAGCTCGATGATGGTAGTGCAATTCTTTGTCGTACTGTTCCTCTACCCGGAGACAAAAGGCGTCTCGCTGGAGCAGCTGCAAACGCAGCTCGGCACCAGCGAGGCCTGAGTGTTTTCCTAGTGTCGAAGAGGCTTCATAACCCTTCAATGGTATCGATTTCTTCATTCCTTACAAGCGTCGCCGGGCCTGCCTGCATCATCCAATATTCATGATGCAGGTTCAGCAAAAGCTTGAAATTCTCGCCGATGCAGCGAAATATGACGCCTCCTGCGCCTCCTCCGGAGCCAAGCGCGCGGGCAACGGCAAAGGCATCGGCCACTCTGACGGAATGGGCATCTGCCACAGCTACACGCCCGACGGCCGCTGCGTTTCTCTGCTCAAAATCCTGCTGACGAACTACTGCACCTACGATTGCGTGTTCTGCGTCAACCGTGTTTCAAGCGACGTGCAGCGTGCCCGGTTTACCCCGCAGGAAGTTGTCGATTTGACAATAAACTTCTACAAGCGCAACTACATCGAGGGCCTGTTCCTCTCCTCCGGCATCATCCAGTCGCCCGACTACACCATGGAGCAGCTGATCGAGGTTGCCCGCACGCTGCGTGAGGTCCACAACTTCGGCGGCTACATCCACCTGAAGGCAATCCCCGGCGCAAGCGATACGCTCATTGAGCGCGCAGGCACCTACGCCGACCGCCTGAGCGCGAACATGGAGCTGCCTACGCAGCAAGACCTGGTACAGCTTGCGCCAGACAAGAAAGTTGAGACCATTGAGAACACGATGGGCCAGATCTTCGAGCACAAAGCTGAAGCCGCCGAAGCATCGAAAAACGCCGGTCGACGGGGCACCCCCACGGCACGAAAGTTTGCTCCGGCAGGCCAAAGTACGCAGCTTGTAGTGGGCGCGACACCTTCGACTGACAAGCAAATTCTGGCGACGGCCTCGCACTTGTACGGCACCTATGACCTGCGTCGCATTTACTACTCCGGCTTCAGCCCATTTCCGCAAGGCGACGCGCGCCTGCCGCTCAAAGCCGCGCCTATGGTGCGTGAACACCGCTTGTATCAGGCCGACTGGCTCATGCGCTACTACGGCTTCAAGGGCGAGGAGCTGACCACGCCCGACCAGCCCAACCTGGACCTGACGCAAGACCCCAAGCTGACTTGGGCGCTTGCGCATCGTGAGTTCTTCCCTGTGGATGTGAACCATGCCATGCGCGAGGTACTGTTACGTGTACCGGGGATCGGCTACCGCAACGTGGAGCGCATCCTGCGCATTCGCGCCTACCACCCGCTGTCGCTCGACGATCTGCGCAAGCTCAACGTGCGCATCAAGACCGTATCGCCCTTTGTCACCACAACAGATCACCTGACACCAACTGCAGCGCTCGACTCGCTCGCACTGCCGTCGCAGATGATTATTCCCGCGCAGATGCAGCTGTTCGACGCAGCGGCAATGGCGAGTACAGGTCAGCTGTAATGCTTAGTCTCGCCTCTCGCATCCGCATAGAGCCCGAGTTTGCCGCATGGCGCGAGCAGGCGCGCCTGCTGCTACGGGAAGGTATTGCGCCCGATCAGGTCGAGCTGATCAGCGAGGAAGATGACATCGCGCTGACACTAGGCTTCGCACCGCCACCGCAGCCTGACCCTTCGCTCGCAGTCACAAAACCGTCTGTTCCGAAAGCCTTTCTTGACCTTGCCGAAATCGTAGCCTGCCACAACGACCCCGAACGCTGGCAGTTGCTCTACCGTGTCCTGTGGCGTTTGCAAAACCAACGCACGCTCATGGCTGATGAACTCGACGAAGACATAGCCCGCATGCGCCGCATGGATCACCAGGTACGCCGCGACCTGCATAAGATGCACGCCTTTCTGCGCTTCCGCATGGTCGAGCAGGATGGTACAGAGCACTACATCGCCTGGTACCGGCCTGACCACCGCATTCTTGCTCTGGCAGTTCCCTTCTTCGCCGAGCGTTTTGCCGTGATGCGCTGGACTGTCCTGACCGGCTACGCCTCAGCTAGCTGGGACCCGGAGACGCATCGCGTCACCTGGGGGCCGGGCGTACCGCGCTCGCAGGCTCCGCCGCCTGACGAGCTTGAAAGCATGTGGCGCTCCTACTACGGCTCTATCTTTAACCCGGCGCGGCTCAACACACGCGCCATGAAGGCTGAAATGCCGGTACGTTACTGGGCTGAACTCCCCGAGCTCAATATCCTTCCACAGCTGCTCAACGACGCGGATCGCCGCGTGGGAACCATGATGGAACAACAGCAATCCCTGCTTAGCAATACCTACGTACCCCTGGACCACACACTGCCTGTACTGCGCGATGCGGCACCGCGCTGCGAAGGCTGCGAGCTGTACAAACCGGCCAGCCAGGTCGTGTTCGGCGTAGGCCTTGAGCATGCGCCGCTGATGCTGGTAGGCGAGCAGCCCGGCGATGAGGAAGACAAGCGCGGCCTGCCGTTCATCGGCCCGGCAGGCCGCGTGCTTGACCAGATCATCGAAGAGCTGGGCTTTGATCGCGCGGAGATGTACGTCACCAACGCCGTCAAGCACTTCAAGTTCGTGCAGCGCGGCAGCCGTCGCATCCACGAGTCGCCCAAGCTGAGTGAGGTAACCGCCTGCCGTCCCTGGCTGCTGGCGGAGCTCGACGCGGTCAAGCCCAAGATCGTAGTGTGCCTTGGCGCAACCGCGGCCAAGTCCCTGCTGGGAGCCAAGTTTGCACTGATGAAAGACCGCGGTAAGGTGGTGGAGTCACCCTACGCACCCCGCGTGATCGCGACAATTCATCCATCTGCCGTGCTGCGCGCGGAGGGTGACAGCAAGCGCGTGCTGTACGAGTTCATCAAGCAAGACCTTGCACTGGCCGAGCAACTGGCCATGCGCGAGGCAAGTTAAAGCCCAGCAGGATGCGCCGGGTTTGACTGCAAAAGATCACTGTCTAAAGCAGCCGCCATGTAGCAGCTGCCATGTTGCTGTCACCATGTTGCTGCCACCATCCAATCAGTGTCATCCTGAGCGAAGCCGAAGGATCTGCTTTTGCTCTGCCCTAGAAGCTGACCTTCGGCGCGGTTTTCGCCCCGGCGTCCGCCTGGAAGTAGTCATTATCCGTGTGGAAACCCGCAAATCCGGCCCACACGCTGGCCGGGAACTGCTGGATATACGTGTTGTAGTCCTGTACAGCCAGATTGTAGCGGCGGCGCGCGACAGAGATGCGGTTTTCTGTCCCTTCCAGCTGGTCCTGCAAAGCCAGAAAATTCTGGTTCGCTTTCAGGTCCGGGTAGCTCTCACTCAACGCCAGCAAACGACCGATCGCGCCATCGAGCTGCCCGTTCGCCTTGATCTTGCTTGCCGGGTCCTGCGCATTCAGCAGTCCCGCACGCGCATTCGCAATGTCACCGAACACCGTCTCCTCATGCTTGGCGTATCCCTTCACGGTACTCACCAGGTTTGGAATCAGATCGGAGCGGCGTTGTAGATCCGTATCAATCTGCGCGAACTGAGCCTGCACCTCATTGTGCTTACTCACCATGGTGTTCTTCGCACCGATATAGTTCATAAAAATAAGAACCAGAACCGCAACCAGTCCCAGACCGACAATCGTTCCACGTTTCATACTTGCTCCCTCTTCCTAATAACTGCCACCGGCTCCGCCGCCGCCCGTACCGCCGCCGCCGAAGCCGGAAAACCCATCCCCGCCATTGTCGTCGTCATCCCGACCCCTGCCGCCGCCTCCACCGCCGAAACCGCCGCTGAGAAAGATGCTCAGCAGAAACGGCAGCATGCCTGTGCGCGCCGCCAGGAAGAACAAGAAGATGATGATGCCGATCATCACCAGCAACTGCCCCGGCGCAAGTTGTGCAGGCCGGTTGATAGGCGCAAGCTGCGCGCGCGGTTCGCTAAGCGATACACCCGCATCCCCCGCGACCAATCCGGCTACCTGCTCCGCGCCCAGCGTTACGCCTTCATCATTCTGGCTCACGCGCAGGTACTGCTCCATCTGCCGCGCGATCACGCCCGCTTTTGCATCGGTGATGACACCTTCAAGCCCGTAGCCTGTTGAAATAAACAGCTTTCGGTCGCCGATGGAAACCAGCAGGATCACGCCGCGATCCGTACCCTTGGCACCTACCTTCCAGGCGTCTTCAAGCTGCACGGCATAATCGGCGATGGCCTCGCCATCTGTATTTTGCACAGTGACGATCGCCATCTGTGCGTGCGCCTGTCGCTGCAACGCACCGCACAACTGGTCAAGGTGCTGGATGGTGCCGCCCGAGAGTACATGCCCGTCATCACTCACAAAATCCGTGGGGCGCGGCAGATCCTTTACCGCCTGTGCATGGCACAGGGAGACAGTAAAGAGCAACAGCATAGCGAGTAGGCGTAAGCGCAGCATCCGTCCCTATTGTACGGAGTGTGCCCTTTCCCGAAACACAAAAGCGCCCGCATACGCGGGCGCTTCATAGTCGCAAACCTGCACAGCGTCTAGCTTTGGGTCACATTATGCGCTTGCGCGATTTGCTTGATCTTTTCAAGGTGCATGTCGATCATGCCCTCACCCTGCATTGCTGCACTCTTCTCGCTTGGCAGCTGACCACCAGTAGCTTCCGTCTGAAAATCCTTTTTGTCTTCTTCGTGATCCTTCAACATGGCCGTAATGTACTCCTTGTCGAAGGCATCGCCGCTCAATCCCTGCAGCTTGGCAAGTTCCTTTTTTTCCTTGCCCGGCAGGCTTGTCGGGGGCTTCACCCCGGCTTCTACCAGCACCGGCGACATCTGCTCATTCAGCTTGGTGTGATCGGTCACCATCATCTGCCCAAACTGCTTCACATCTTCACTGTTGCCTTTTTGTGCCGCCAGTTTCCCAGCTTGTATTTCAAACATGCCGCCCTGGCCGGCTTCTCTCAAAAAATCTTTATCCTTTACGGATGCGCCGCTGCCGGGAGCATTGGTTAACGCGCCGCTGTCGGCCAATCCGCTAGTCGAGTTCGTCCCACCCGGGGCGGTCGTCGGCGATGACTGGCTTCCACCACCGGCTCCTGCCTGTGCCTGGGCACTCGCAGCTCCAAGCATCAGTGCCACTGCAACTACCCCTGCCTTGCCGTACATTGCGTTTGCCATACATTCTCCTGTAACTTTCAGCCGCTTGAGTTGACGCGACAGCTCTTCATGTAAGAGCGCAGGAAAACTCTTTCGCGTTGCCCGGCATGCTCTCCAGTATGCCGACAGCGGTATTCTGGAGTTATGAGCACTCCCGCCGCACCGCCCATAGCACGCAAGGAACTGAAAACCACCGCCATGCACGGCTACACACTTCGTGATGAATACTCCTGGCTGCGGGATAAGGAAAGCGAGGAGGTACTCACCTATCTGCGAGATGAAAACGCCTACACCGATGGCAGCATGGAGCCGACGCAGCCTCTGCAGCAAACTCTATACGCGGAATTGCTGTCGCACATCAAGCAGACCGATGTCAGCGTGCCCACGCAGGAAGGTGCGTACTGGTACTACGCGCGTACTACAGAAGGCTCGCAATACCCGGTGTACTGCCGCAAGCGCGGCTCACGCGATACGTTTGAAGCGGCCGCCGAAGAAGTCATTCTCGATGTGGAAGTACTGGCCGCCGGGCACAGCTTCATGTCTATCGGCGGTATGGATATCTCGGACGACGGCAACCTGCTGGCCTACTCAACGGATACAACCGGCTTCCGCCAGTACACGCTGCACATTAAGGATTTACAAACAGGCAATCTGCTGCCGGGGGAGGTCGAGCGCGTAGGCTCCCTCGTGTGGGCGGCGGACAACCGGACCCTCTTCTACACGGTAGAGGATGAGGAGCAGAAACGACAGTTTCAGCTTTACCGGCACCTGCTCGATACCGATCACACCGAAGACGCGCTAGTGCTGGAAGAGCCCGATGAACGCTTCAACCTGGGTGCAGGCCGCACGCGCGACGGCGTCTATATCGTGATTGAGTCCGGCAGCCACACCGCCAGCGAAGCCCGCCTGCTACGCGCCGATACACCTCTCTCCGAGCCCCTATTGCTCGCGCCTCGCCGTGACAACATTGAGTATTACCCTGACCACCGCAATGGCCTGCTCTACATCCGCGTCAACGACCGGGGGCGCAACTTCCGCCTGGTCACTGCACCCGCGACCGGTACAGACAGTTGGACGGAACTGCTGCCGCACCGTGACGACGTCATGCTGGAAGATGTGAGCCTGTTTGCCGATTTTGCCGTCGCCTCCGAGCGGCGCGGCGGCCTGGAGCACTTGCGCATCCTGCACTTTTCCGGGAACGGCGCGGAGATCGCGCGCGAGGCGGAGATCGGCTTTCCCGAACCGGCCTACAGCGTACACCTGAGCGGCAACCGCGAGTTCACAACCGCGCTGCTCCGCTACAGCTACCAGTCGCTGGTCACGCCCTCGTCTGTGTTCGACTACGACGTGCGCACAGGCGCAAGCGAACTCAAGAAGGAGCTTGAGGTACCCGGCGGCTTTGACCGCACGCTCTACGCATCGGAACGCATCAGCGCGACCGCACCCGATGGCACCGCCATACCCATCTCGCTCGTGTATCGAAAAGACACGCGCAAACCGGGCAAAAATGCGCTGCACCTCTACGGCTACGGGTCCTACGGCTACGCGCTGCCGCTCGGCTTTAATACCAACCGGTTGTGCCTGCTCGACCGCGGCGTCATACTCGCCTATGCGCATATAAGGGGCGGCGGGGACCTGGGCAAACCCTGGCATGATGCAGGGCGACTTCAACAGAAGATGAACACGTTTACAGACTTCATTGCGGCAACAGAGCACCTGCTAGCCGCAGGCTATGGCGAGCCCGGGCGCATCGCCATCCAGGGCGGCTCCGCCGGCGGTCTGCTGATGGGCGCGGTCGCCAACCTGCGGCCCGACCTGTTCCGCGCGGTGGTGTCGCAGGTGCCTTTCGTCGATGTGATGAATACCATGCTCGATGCTTCGCTGCCGCTCACCGTACCTGAGTACGAAGAGTGGGGCAACCCGAACGAGCGCGAGGCATTTGAAACCATGCTCAGCTACTCCCCATATGACAATCTGCGCACGGCAGCCTACCCGGCCATGCTGGTAAAGACCTCACTGTATGACTCGCAAGTGATGTACTGGGAGCCTGCCAAGTACATTGCCAGGCTCAGGACGCTGAACACGGGCTCATTGCCGCTGCTGCTGCACACCAACATGACTGCGGGCCACGGCGGTGCAAGCGGTCGCTACGATTATCTGAAAGAGATTGCGTTTGACTACGCATTTCTGCTGCGAGAGCTCGGTCTCGCCGGCTAGTGTGATGAGTCATAAATTCACTTTATAAACTCATAAAAGTGTCACCCTGAGCGGAGCACAGCGGAGCCGAAGGACCTGTTGTATCCCCGGTAGCGCTACAAACTTTTCTGAAAGCGAGATCCTATGCCTATCCCTTCCAGTTCCCAACTTACAGGTAAAACAGCCCTGGTCAGCGGTGCGTCACAGGGTATCGGACGTGCCATTGCAATCGCGCTTGCCGCACAAGGCGCAAAGGTGTTGCTTGCCGCGCGCAACACCGACAAGCTTGAGCAGGTAGCCGCGGAAATTGAAGGCGCAGGCGGCACGGCACATGCGTTCCCGCTCGATATCTCAAGCGAAGCGTCTATTAAGGAAACCGCAAAAAGCGCCCTGGCTGCCCACAGTATAGTTGACATCCTGGTGAACAATGCCGGCATTACACGCGACGGCTTGATGATGCGCATGAAGCGCGTCGACTGGGATGATGTGCTGAATACCAACCTGACCGGCACATTTCTACTGACGCAGGCATTGCTGCCGCCCATGGTCAAGGCGCGCTGGGGACGCATCGTGAACATCACCAGCATCGTAGGCCAGCTGGGGCAGGCAGGGCAGGTAAACTACGCGGCCAGCAAAGCAGCCATGCTGGGCTTTACACGCTCACTGGCGCGGGAAGTAGCTTCTCGTGCCATTACAGTGAATGCGGTAGCACCTGGCTACATTGAGACTGCCATGACACAAGTGCTGACCGAGGCGCAAAAGCAGGCCATGCTGCTCAACATCCCGCTTGGCCGTATCGGCACGGACGAGGAAGTAGCCGGCGCGGTAGCGTTTCTTTGCCTACCTGTTGCCGGCTACATCACCGGGCACACGCTGGACATGAATGGCGGGTTGCACATGCAATGACGAGGTAACTGATGCCGGGGATGCAAGACGTGCAGCCGGTGCCGGTGTCATCTGCTTGTCAAGCGCGCAGGTGCTACAGCCCTGGCTTTGCTTCCACAACTCCGCATTGAGCTCTGCACCTACCAAAATTGATACGGAGCTCAGATAAAGCCACAACATGAGCACAATGATGGCACCCAGGGAACCGTAGGTCGCGCTGTAGTCGGAAAAGTGAGTGATGTAAAAGCTCAACCCAAGCGAGCCTGCGAACCATAGCACCACGGCCAGCGCGGCACCGGGCAAGGATGTGCGCAGTGGAGTTTTACGGTTCGGCCCAAAATGGTATAGCAGCATGACATTGATAACAAACGACGAAAACATAAGGGCGAAGCGTACCGGCGGCCAGATGAGATTGAAGACCGACGGTATCGGCAGAATAGTCGAGAGGAAGTGAATAAACTCCGGCCCGGCCAGCACACTGACAAGTGAAATGATCCCGAAGCAACCGCAGACAAAGGTCAGCAGCAATGCCTGCAATTTGTCACGCAGCCACGAGCGGGTATCCGGTACGTCATAAGCGATATTCAATGCTTCTATAAGCGCGGAGAACGAGCCGGAAGCCGCCCAAATGTAGCTGAGTACGCCGATGGACAGGATGCGCGCAGGGTGCGCGGTAAGCATCGAAGCAAGCAGTGTTTTGACAAATGACAGCGCCGTCGGGGGTACCAGCAGCGCCATTACATCCAGTATTTGCTGTAGCAGATTTGGCAGGTGCAACGCGCTGAGCATGGCAAAAGAGACCATGAGCAGCGGGACCAGGGACATGAGCAGGAAGAAAGCTACAGCCGCGCCGATGGTAAAAACACGTGTGCGCATGACTTCATTGAAGATCACCACAGCCATATGCGGAACTTTCCCAATTTCCCGCATTGTCTTCTGCACTGTTGCTTGAGCCATAATTGCCCTCGAAAGCATGCCGCCAGACTGCGCTGGAGACAAATTGGTAGTCCATCGTCCTATCGCTTCAAAGAAGCGGATGAAATGTATCGATCCTTAGATGACGAACAAACAACCCTGGGATGGCGACGCTTGCAGCTATCTTGTGGCTCTCTTGAAGTACCAATACAACCTGTAGTGCCATCTTCAGTAACGGACGTAACTTATGGGACGGCTTTTCCAATCGACTTTCACCCCTGTGCAGTGGTAAGTCTGAAGTTACAAAGTTACGGCCCAGCCTCAAGGAGTGTAAACCCAGCCATGAAGATCGGTATCACTATTCGGAGCTTTCGCCTGCAACACGGTTTGTCGCAAGGTGACATTGAGCGGCGTACCGGCTTGCTTCGTTGCTACCTTTCGCGCGTGGAGAACGGCCACACTATTCCCTCGCTGGAAACGCTGACAAAACTTGCCTCTGCCCTTGAAATGCCGCTGGCCCAGTTTTTCGCCGATGACACCCCGCCCCGCCAGATACCTGCGCAAAGGGTTTCTGATGAGGAACTGGGTTTTCTGACACAACTTCGCCGCTACTCCGCCGGCTTGAATGAAAGTGAGAAAAAGGTGCTGCTCGGCATGGCACGGAAGTACACGGCTCCCGCACTGTCTCATGTCTAGCAAGCCTAGCTACCCTGGGCTGCGCCCAGGTAGAAGGCGCGCACACCCGCGCATAGTAGCAATAGCAGCAGCAGCTCGCCGGCGATAGCAAGAAACCTGCGACGGCGGAATAAAGTTTGCGGCGCGCCGATCTTCGGAACCATGGGCAAAGCAAGCAGCAGCCCTGCAAGGAAACCGCCGAGGTGTGCTGAATTATCGATCTTGAGCGAAAAATGGCCGGCATCGACGCCAAAGGCAAGCACAAAGTTCAGCGCCGCGAACCAGATCACGCTTTTGCGCAGCCGCTTTTTTTCTTCAACCGGCAGCGGCAGGTACGGGGAGTTGAGCAGCACGATCAGCAACCCGGCCAGTCCGAAAATCGCGCCCGAAGCACCCGCGCCTACAACACCGTCCGCACCGCCGTTGCTCAGTCCCGGGTGCGTGGCCACGCTTAACAGATTGCCGGCAAAGCCGGTCAGCAGGTAGGCCGCAACCAGCCCCGGACCTCCCAACAGCGGCTCGCCCAGCAAACCCAGGTTCCATAGGCACCACATGTTTGTGGCCAGGTGCAAAAAGCCTACATGCAGGAACATGGCCGTAAGCAGCCGCCACCACTCTCCATACACCAGGATCAGAGCACCCAGGTCTGCGCCCCAGTGCAGCAGTTGATCGGGCTGCGGTGACAAAGGCGAAATGCCGCTGAGTACCATCAGCAGGAACACGCCGCAGTTGATGCCGAGCAGCGTATATGTAGCCGGGGCCGCCGCCCAGCTGCTCAGCGACTGCCGGAAGCGCCCCGGCAGTCCCGCCGGTGCCGGGGCAAGAACTTCCGCTAAATCCGGCTGCGAAGCAGATGGAGGGGAAGCTGCATAGCCCCCAAATCCCTCCGGCTCGCGCTCATCTCTCATATCGTTACGGTATCGGGTACGAGCCTTGCCCTGCAAATGACTTCCGTGCGTGTATGACAAGCCGGGGGACAGTTCGTACAATCAGACTTCCATAGAACTATAAGGAGCTGCCCATTTTGAACGGATTGAAGCCTGTACGCCGCGCGCTGCTGAGCGTTACTGACAAGGACGGTCTTGTGCCGTTTGCCCGCGGACTTGCCGCGCATGGGGTGGAGCTGGTCTCAACCGGCGGCACCGCGCGGGCGCTGCGCGAGGCCGGACTGGCGGTTCGTGAGATCGATGAGCTGACCGGATTTCCGGAAATGCTCGATGGCCGGGTCAAAACACTGCACCCCAAGGTGCACGGCGGCATCCTGTACATCCGCTCCAAGCCTGAGCACCGGGCGGCAGTCACGGCACACGGCATCGAGCCCATCGACATGGTCGTTGTAAACCTCTATGCCTTTGAGAAAACCGCTGCCCGCGAGGGCACCGCCTTCGGGCAGCTCATTGAGAACATCGACATCGGCGGCCCGTCCATGCTGCGTTCCGCCGCCAAGAATTTTGAGGATGTGGCCGTAGTAGCAAGCCCGGCGGAGTACGAGCCCCTTGTTGCGGAACTGGCCGCGCACAACGGTGAGCTGACCCGGGCAACCCGCTGGCGGCTCGCCCGGCAAGCATTCGCCACAACCGCCGCGTATGACGTCGCCATTGCCAATGCCCTGGATCGCATCGGTCTCGAAGGCGAGCCCCCGGCGACGGAAGAGCCTGTACAGCCGGCAAACCGCCCCAGGGCAGAACTGCCTGCGACCCTGCGGCTGGTGCTGCCCCGCACCGCTTCCCTGCGCTATGGTGAGAACCCCCACCAGCGTGCTGCCTTGTACGCGGACGGTTCCAAACGCGGCGTGGCCGGGGCCCTGCAGCTACAGGGCAAAGAGCTTTCCTACAATAACCTGGTCGATCTGGATGCCTGCTGGGAGCTGACGCGAGAGTTTTCAAACCTGGATGATTCAGGAGACCGCAATGCCGGGGCCATGGTTGCCATCATCAAGCACACCAACCCGTGCGGGGCCGCTACCGGGGCCACGGTGCTTGAGGCATATGAAAAAGCCCTGGCCGCCGATCCCATCTCCGCTTTCGGCGGCGTCCTCGGCATCAACCGCGAGGTGGACGAAGCAGCCGCCGAACAGATTGCCAAACTATTTGTCGAGGCCATCATCGCCCCCGCCTACACGCCCGGTGCCCGCGAACGCTTTGCAGCCAAGAAAAACCTGCGCCTGCTTGAAATCGAACATGCCGGAGGTGCGCAAGTGCTCAAGCACATCTCCGGGGGGCTGCTGGTGCAGGACGCCGATATCGCCCCTATCGCAGCAGCGGACTTAAAGGCCGTAACCGCTCGCAAGCCGACCGGGGAAGAAGAACGAGCGCTGCTGTTTGCCTGGCGCGTGTGCAAACACGTCAAGTCCAACTCCATTGTGTACGCCCGCGACGGGCAGACGGTCGGCATCGGTGCCGGGCAGATGAGCCGGGTGGATGCGGCCCGTTTCGGCGCGCAAAAAGCCACCCTGCCCCTGGCTGGAACTGTCGCAGCCTCGGACGCCTTCTTTCCCTTCCCTGATGGCTTGGAAACGGTAGCGGCTGCGGGAGCAACCGCCGTCATCCAGCCCGGCGGCTCAGTCCGCGACATGGAGGTGATCGAAGCCGCCGACCGGCTCGGAATCGCTATGGTTTTCACGGGGACACGGCACTTCCGGCATTGACAGCTTTGACAGGATTTCGCCCGGTAGTAACCCACTTCTCGCAAAATCGCATCCCGGGGGCGTTTACAATCGTCTGAAAGAAAGTTGTTCTATACAAGGCAGCTGACTGGTTACCCGCCAAGGCCCATGAACCTGAAAACAGCATCAGACTCGCGCCCCTATCTCGCACCGCACGCCGCGCTCCTCGCGCTGGCTACCCTGCTGCTGTCCACACCACTGATTCAGGCCCAGGCCAAGCCCGCTTCCGCTACGCCGGTTGCTGCTTCCAATGCCCAGGCTGATGCCTACTACCACGCCATGCTGGCGCACAGTTATGAAGAACAGGCCACGGCGGGCAATCAACAGGAGTACACCGGCAAGGCTATCGATGAGTACAAGGCCGCCCTTGCCGCTGATCCTTCCTCGTCCACTCTGAATAATGGCTTGGCGGAGCTCTACTTCCGCAGCGGCCGCGTCAAGGATGCGATCGACGCCGCGCAGGCGCAGATCGCCCGCGACCCGAACTCACTGGATGCTCACAAGCTATTGGGACGCATCTACTTGCGCTCCCTGGGCGACGGCCAGAATGCTGAGCAGAGCCAGATGCTGCAACTGGCTATTGCCGAGTACAACCGCATCGTGGCGCTTGAGCCGAACAACATTGAAGACCACCTGCTGCTTGGCCAGCTCTACTCCTTTGCCAAGGACGCGCCCCATGCGCAGGAGCAGTTTGCCGCCGCGCAGAAGATCAACCCGCACTCGGAAGAAGTGGTGCTCAACATGGCCCGCATCGACACCGAGCAGGGCAACCTGAAGGGTGCGATTCAGGTCCTGAGCAGTGTCCCCGATGCCGATCAGACCGCCAAAACCGCTTACGCGCTGGGTGCCAGCTATGACCAGAACAAGGAAACCAAGCGCGCCATTACCGCTTACCAGAAGTCACTAAGCCTGGAGCCGGACAACCTGGACGTGGAGCGCGCACTGGCCGATGCCCTGCATCGTGACGGTCAGGATAAGGCTGCACTGTCTGCTTACAATGACGTGATCGACGGCGACCCGACCGATGCCGCCGCTTACCTGCACGCCGCCGAGATCGACCGCAGCGAAGGCCGCCCCGAGGATGCGCTGGCAAACCTGAAAAAGGCCGCGCCGCTGGCTTCAGATTCACTGGAAGTGCGCTACAACGAGGCACTTGTTTATGAGCAGTTGGGCCAGTACCCCGATGCTGAGCACCTGCTGACCAAGATGGTTGCTGACGCGGAGCACTCTACCGGCGACTACTCGCCAAGTGAGAAAAATAACTACGCACTGTTCGTTGACCATCTGGGAAACGTGTACCAGGATGAAGGTCGCACCGAGGATGCGGTAGCCACCTACAACAAGATGGTGCCGCTAGGCGGTGATTTTACCGTGAGCGCGTACGGAGCCGAGGTTGAAGCCTACAGGCAGGCACACCAGTACGACAAGGCAACTGCCCTTCTGCAACAGGCGACTGCGAAGTTCCCGAAGAATCGCGGCTTGAAGCTTGAGCTTGCCAGCCAGCTCGCGGCTTCCGGCAAATATGACGATGGCGTCAACCTGGCGAAAACCCTGCTGAATAACACGCCGCAGGATCGTGAGGTATACCTGGTCCTGGCTCAGATTGACATGCATGCCAGGAAGTGGAAAGAGACGGGCGAAGCGCTGGACAAGGCAGAACAGCTAAGCAACAGCAGCTCTGACAAGGTGGCCGTCTACCTGGAGCGCGCTGTCACCGAAGATCGTCAGAAGCACTTCGATGCTGCGGAAGATACCTATAAAAAGGCGCTCGCACTCGACCCGAACAGCAGCCTGGTACTAAACAATTACGGCTACCTGCTGGCCGACCGCGACACCCGCCTCAATGATGCTCTGGCCATGATCCAGAAGGCTGTCAAGCTGGACCCGCAGAACTATGCCAATCTCGACTCCCTGGGCTGGACCTACTTCAAACTGGGCCAGTATGCCTTGGCGGAAAACAACCTGCTGAAAGCAAGCCAGCGCAACAGCCAGGAAGCTACCGTGCATGAGCACCTCGGTGATCTCTACGAGAAGACAGACCGTCTGAAGCAGGCTGCCTCCCAGTGGGAGGAGTCACTGCGGCTTTATGCCAAGACTGATCCCGTGGATGCTGAACCGGGCGAGGGTCCGCGGCTGCAAAAGAAACTCGATTCTGCCCGCGGTAAGCTGGCGAAAGCAACACCGCAGTCAAACGGCGACAAAGGTATCAAGTAGCGTCAGACGCTACTCTGAAACATGCAGTCCCTTGCTTTCTGTGCCGCCTCCGGCAACCCGGGTGACCCGCTCATTGCAAGGGTGTACCCTGAGCCGGAACATGCCTACCGCTCGCCGTTTGAGCGCGACCGTGCTCGTGTCATCCATGCGCGTGCATTTCGCAGGCTGGCAGGCAAAACGCAGGTTTTTTCCGTGGCTCGCGGCACGGGTGAGGGTTCCGACCACTTTCGCTCCCGCCTGACGCACACCATGGAAGTCGCACAAATCGCGCGCACCGTCGCAACCACCCTTACTCTGAATCACGACCTGACAGAAGCACTGGCCCTGGTGCACGATATCGGCCACCCGCCGTTCGGCCATGCCGGGGAGCGGGCGCTTGATGAGTGCCTGCGCGAGCACGGGCTGCGTTTCGACCATAACCTCCATGCCCTGCGCATCGTGGAGCACTTTGAACTACGCTACGCGGATTTTCGCGGCTTGAATTTAACCTTCGGCGTGCGCGAGGGCATCATCAAGCACTCACACGACTACACAGCTGCCGAGCAACCGCAGCTTGCCGCCTACCTGCTCGACCGGCAACCGCCGCTTGAGGCACAGGTTATCGACCTGGCCGATGAAATTGCCTACCTTGCCGCAGACCTTGACGACGGCATGGAGGCCGGGCTGCTCCATCCGGCGCACATGCGCGCCCATGTGCCGCTACTGGAACGCTTCTACGCCGCCATGGCGCGCGATCACGTGGGGGCGAGCGAAAAACTGATCTTCAATGAAGCTATCAAGCGCATGCTCAATGTCATGGTAGGCGACCTGCTGGAGGAAACCCGTGCCCGGGTACAAGCTGCCGGGATTGATTCGCTTGCAGGAGTGCGTGCGGCCGGCACGCGCCTGGTCGGCTTCTCACCGGCCATGGAACACGCCCGCAAGGAAGCCAAGCAGTACCTCTACACCCACCTGTACGGCTCCCCCCAGCTCCGAGAAGATTACGCCATTGCTGAAGAGGTAGTGCGGGACTTATTCCAGGCCTGGGTCAGCGACCCGTCCCTGCTGCCGCCAAGCTACAGCAGCCGCATCGCGGGCCTGGGCGGCAGCGAGAGTACGCCGCGTGTGGTAGCTGACTACATTGCCGGTATGACAGACAGCTTCATCCTGCAGCAGCATGCCGACATGCTGAAACTTTCAAGGTAAGCTGCAATCCGATAGAGATGAGTCACGAGAGTCTTCTTGGTGAAACATCGCAGCTCAACCGGGTAAGAACAGGACCTAAAAATACAAGTACGGTCGTGTTGATTCACGCTGTAGGGCTTGACCTTACCTACTGGGACCGGCAGATCGATGCCCTTCAGTCGGTTTATGACGTAGTTGCTTTTGACTTGCCCGGACATGGCCGCTCTCCCGGTAAACCTGAAGATTGGAGCTTTGACGCGGCTGCCGAGATGACATCGCGCTTGATTGAAAGCGCGGCAGCCGGACCTGTTCATTTAGTCGGCATTTCCTTCGGCAGCATGATTGCGCAGGCGACAGTACTCGCAAAACCGGATCTAGTGCGCTCCCTTACGCTTATCGGAACCGCCGCCGCCTTCCCTGCCTCAGTCAGCGCAGGAATGCGGGCCCGGGCTGAGGCAATTCGCAAAGATGGTATGAAAGCAGTGCTGCGGTCCAGCCTGGAACGCTGGTTCACACCCCGGACGATGGCACAGCGCCCGGACCTCATGGATCGCGTGACAAAAACCATTCTGGCCGATGATCCGGCAGTTCAAGCCGCTATATGGGACATCATCGCCGATCTTGATTTTCACGATCAACTCGGCAGAATCAAGTGCCCGACACTTGTACTGGTGGGCGAACATGATCCCAGCACACCACCCTCTGTTGCTGCCGAGCTGACAAAAGCCATCCCAAATGCAAAATTGGTTGTGCTTGCCGACACATCGCACATGGCAACTGTTGAGTCCCATGAAGCGGTCAATACAGAGTTGTTGCAGTTCCTGGCCGCAAATTAAAAGATTATTGAGCTCGTGGAAGCAGTTCAGCCTTACTGCACCTTCCCCCGCGGCCGCAGCTTGCTCAGCTCCCCCGCACATGCAATCGCATTCAATGAAGCCAGCTTCAAGTTATCGAACGCCGCCCAAATCCAGAAGCGCGTCGAAACCGCCTGCTCCGCATCGGTTTGGCGGATGCGCAGCAGTATGTCTTCCTGCCCGGCGCTGCTCAGGTTACTGGGCGGGTCGCCGTCGCCGATGACTACGTCAATGTGGTCGCCGGCGAGCGCGGCTTCCAGGTGTTCCAGGGCCACGCCTTTCTCAAGCTCCACCCCCAGCGAGATGCCGTATCCATGGAACGTGGGCGCTTGCAGCAGCTGCACACCCACCTGCGGCAGGCGGCCGCCGGAGAGCAGCGCATAGTGCCGCCGAATGCGCGCCTCGGTAGCCAGCAGATCAATTTTGGAAGTCTCGCCAAGTACCGGCGTGACGTTGAAAGCGACCTGCATGTCGTAGACCTCTTTGGGCATGCTTTGAAAATTCAGCAGCGTCACCGTCTGCTGGTGCAGCTCGTCCACCGCGGCCCGGCCATGCTCTGATGCCGGCTCCAGCACCGTGGCCCAGGCGCTGCGCACCGCGCCCACGTCTTGCAGGCGCGCCATCAGCAAGGCAAGCACGGTAGAAGCCGCATGCGCCGGGATCAGCGCAGGGGTATGGAGGTCCGGCGCCGGTGTTGTCGGGTTTTCAATCGCATCGTGTACCCAGGGTGCCGCCACCAGCACGCCCAGCTCACTTTCAAGCACGCCTGTAATGTCGATGATGCTGGCGTGCGCGTCCACTGCGGCGCGCCAGTAGGTGCTGGCCTGCGCGGGCGTACCGGTAAAGAAGACATAATCCACACGTCGAAACGAATCCGGTTCAATGGTCCGGATCACGGTTGCTTCATCGCCGATAGCTTCAATCTGGCCCAGCCCTTCCACTCCATCCATCAGCAGCAGCTCGGCGGTGCCGAAGGGGCTGTCTTCAATGGCTTCCGCAAGTTCTTTGCCGTGCAGTGTGGCAGCGCCCACAATCGCGATTCGTATTTTGTCAGGCATACCTTACCTTTATCTCGATTGCATGTGACTTGTAGTGTGGATGTACGCTCAGGCGCGAACGGCATGTGCCGATTTTCGCTGCCATGAGTAGAGCAGCCTTGCCAGCACGCCGGAGAACAGGTAGACCAACGCAATGGCAGCCAGCAGGTACTGCGAGAAGAAAACCAGCGCATAGAGAAACACGCCCAGCAGCACAATCCAGCGGAACGGGTGCGCCTTCATCAGGCTACTTTCCTTGCCGCTCCAGAACCGCCAGGTACTGACCATGAGCAAACCGATAGCGACAACATAGCCGCCCCACAGGAGTGCGACCCAGTTCAAAGCCACCGGAATACCGCCGAAGAAGTGCACCACAGCCGCAATGGCACCGGCAGCAGCCGGGATCGGCATGCCGACAAAATACTTGCGGCCCGGTCTTCCGGGGTTTTTGGGCTGCGGAGCCGCCATGCTGTTGAAGCGGGCCAGCCGCGCCGCCCCGCAGATCAAAAAGAGAAAACACAGCAGCGCGCCCAGATCAATCAGCCTGTGCCGCAGCGCGCTTTCCATCGTCAGCGGCAGCATCTGAAAGCCCCAGCAATAAGCCAGCAGAGACGGCGCCACGCCGAAGGTGATGACGTCAGCGAGTGAGTCCAGCTCCTTGCCGAACTCACTGGCGGTGTTCGTCAAGCGGGCAATGCCCCCATCGATCGTGTCGAACGGGATTGCGAAACCGATCGCCAGCGCCGCGTAATCGAAATGCTGCGGCTCTACCGCGGACCCTTGCAGGCTTTGTGTAATCGCAAAGTACCCGGCAGCGATGTTGCCTGCCGTGAACACCGAAGGCACTATGTACATGCCGCGTGGCCTGCGCCTCCGCATACTAAGGCGCGGCTTGGCCGTATCGAGCGCAATGGGGGTAAGCCGGGGCTGCTCGCTCACCGTGCCTGCCCCGCCATCGCCTCGCTGCGTATGTCTGCAAGGTTTGGATTCTCAATGGTGCGGGGTGCAACCTGCGCCAGTACCGTGCTACCGCCCTTTACCATGGTGCCCGGCGTCACGCGAACATCGCAGCCTGCAGGCAGAAGCAGGTCCGTGCGGGAACCGAACTTGATCAATCCGACACGCTGGCCCCGTACTAGCCGATCGCCGACTACCTGGTTGAAGACGATACGCCGCGCCAGCAAACCGGCAATCTGCTTGAACACAACTTCGTAGCCGTCATCGGCCTGCATCACGCAGATATTCTGCTCGTTACGGTCGGCTGAGGCAGCGTCCATCGCATTGACAAACGCGCCCTTCTGGTAGCGCACCTCGCGCACTACGCCTGTCACCGGTGCCCGATTCACATGCACGTTGAACACGCTGAGGAAGATGGAAATGCGGGTGCGGGGACCCTCGGGAGTGGAGATCGTTTCAACGCTGGTCACCTTGCCGTCGGCGGGCGACACGATCAGCCCCGCACCTTGCGGAACCGCCCGCTGCGGGTCACGAAAGAACCACAGGAAAAACGCTGCCAGCGTCAGCGGCAGCACCGCCCAGGCTCCCGTGTGCGTCAATGCGACAACA
The DNA here is from genome assembly GCA_964235655.1 of uncultured Acidobacteriaceae bacterium. Classification (GTDB taxonomy): domain Bacteria; phylum Acidobacteriota; class Terriglobia; order Terriglobales; family Acidobacteriaceae; genus EB88. The sequence goes on along the minus strand of CAXSBB010000012.1, from coordinate 82,842 downwards.
GCGATTGCAACCAAAATCAGCGAAATGCCATATAGATAACCGTCACGAACCATTGGCATCATTATAGAGGGCTTACCGGCTCCCAAACGCCGCTTTGTGTATGCAGGCTAAGGCTCAGCAGCACGGCATCCTCATCCGGGTTGCGATAGTAGCCGCGGCGCACCCCATCCTCTGTGAAGCCGAGCCGTGCGTACAGGGCCAGCGCGTCCCGATTCGAGGCGCGTGCCTCAAGCAGCAGCCTGGTGGCACTTTGCGCCGTCGACCACGCAACCACCGCTGCCAGCAGCATGGAACCGACACCCTGTCGGCGGTACATGGGCGCGGTGACGACTGCTTCCAGCTCTGCCGTACCGGCCACATGCGTCGCCATGGCAAAGCCCTGCACATGCCCATCGATAGCAGCAACCCAGGCACCGCGCCTGCCCGGGCTGACCGCGATCACCTGGAGCATTCGGTTGTACTCAACTGCGGGCCAGTGCGGCGCGGTAGGCACCGCGGCAGCAATTGCAATGACCCCTGGAATATCCTGCTGAAGCATGGGTCGCACTGCGGGCGTACTACTCACAAAGCTCCGGTGCGGGCCAGCATCTGCTCGGCTCGCCATAGATACAGTGCATCGAGTGTCCCTGTGTCATCCCAGTCACGTGCCAGAATCTGTGCATGTGCAAAGCGAAGCGCATCGAGAGCAGTGGGTGCGGGACAGAGCCGGGCGGCAGGGTACCGGCTATGCAGCTTCGGTTCACACACTGCAAATTCCGCCTGCCCCGGCAATAGACTTTCAAACTCGCCCGGCGTCAGCAACTGCTCGGTCGCATTTTCGCTGTCACTCGGGACTGAATACAATCGGCCATCCTGAGCAGGTATGCGCAAAGTGTGAACCCCCTTACCCATGTCATCCTGGGCGAAACCTTTGTCTCCCTGAGCAAAAATTGTGTCATCCTGAGCGAAGCACAGCGAAGTCGAAGGATCTGCCTTTACCCTGTTCTTCATCCGCACGTACAGATTGCCGCGCCCTGCATCCAGCGCAACACAGTCTGCATGGGTAATTGCCGCAAGCACTGCCAGGCGCGAGACCGCAACCAGCGGCATTCCCGCTGCCTCAGACAGAGCCTTGGCGACACTCAAACCTATGCGCATGCCGGTAAAGCTCCCCGGCCCGCGTACCACGGCCATGGCGCGCAACTCCGCAGGCGCGAGATTTGATGCAACCAGCAGATCGCGCAGCGCACCTGTCAACAAAGATCCTGCCGTTCGCGCGGCCAGCGTTGTTTCCTGTATCGGCTTCATGCCGCTTACAGTCAACTGCGCCAGCGCAAGGCTGGCCTCAGCCCCGCAGGTATCAAGCCCCAGCACGTACGTGATTTGTTGCTCATCCGGCATCAGCCGTCCAGCCGGTGCAGCACCTTGGCAAGCTGCGCGTCGTTGCTGTAACCGGAACTCTGAGCCCGAGCGTACCCGGCGGCAGCAATCCGCTCCCGGTCCTCCGGCTTATCCAGGTAGAAGCGTGCCTTCTCCGCGCACTCTTCGGGAGAGCTGAAAAAGACAGCCTCGCTATCTTCGATAAAGCATGCTTGATGCCCGGGCACCCGCTCCGCCAGCAAAAACTGCCCGCAGGCAGCAATCTCAATCGCCTTGTGCGCGATGTCGTCTTCATTTTTATGAGTCAGGAAAGCCAGGTTGATTTTGGAACGCCAGATGCTTTCCCGGTACGCAGCGTTCTTCATCATGCCGCCCGTCACATACTTTTGTTGCAGCCCGGGTGGCCATACCTTGTCCCAACGCGGCCCTGCTACAGCCAGCGGCAGCCCATATTCCCCAAGCCGGGCCAGAAATGACGGCCGCTCCTCCAACGGACTGCCTGTGTACGACACGCCTCGATCGCGGTCCGCATCGCTCCAACCTGATGGCGGTGGATAGTGCTGCGTCGGCTCATAGGAGAACAGCAGCTGCACATAAGGCAGCTTCCAGTCCGCGTAGCGCACAGCATCCGCGTCGCGGAAGACGCAGTTCAAATCAAATAACTTGAACACTTTCAGGAACTGCATCCAGCAGCCGTCACGGCGGGGGCCGAAGGGGTTATCCTGGTTCACGCACACTGTAAAGCTACCCGCCGCGCGAATGGCTTGGATGGTCTCGACAGTAAAGTGTATGGGTTTGTCGAGCCAGACCACGTCAGGTCGGTGCTCCCTGACCGCGCGTAGAAGCGCCTTGTTCACAGGTGCGACCAGCGGCCCTACCGGGTAACGGAATTGCAGCGCGGCCACATAGCGCGACTTCGGCTCCCAGGGCTCAAGCGGAAACGGCACCATCTCCTGCCCAAGCCGCTCCAGCGCATGGAACCGGTATGCCGAGGTATTACCTGGGCTCATACCGGCTACATATAAGATTTTGCGCTGCCTAATCTCACCGGGCGTATCGTTTCTCATCTCTGCAAAGCATATCGGCGTGGAACGTCAAATACTTCAATTGCTGTCAGAAAATCTTTTCCAAAGGAGCGTTCCATAGAATGACAGCGCATGAACGGGCGCACCGACAAGGTACCAGCCGGCTTATGAGAAGTATTCGTAACTCTCGGCTTCCGAAATAAAACTACACCAGAGATATAGAGTTACACTAAGCAGGTTAGACGAGGCGCCTCCATGGTTCCGATTCTTTTGCTTGCCGCAGTTGTTCTTATAATCTTGTTGCTTTTCGGCTTTATCCCGCGCAGCACTACAGTTGCGGAAGGTTCGTTGCGCATCGCCAGTCCTCTTCACACATGGAGTTTTCCACTGCAAACCTTGACACAGGTTGAGCCTGCCAACCTGAACAAGTTAGCGACGATAAGGCTTTGTGCCTTCGGATGGCCCCTGCCGCCGAACGGCTGGGTTTGGAACCGCTCGTACGGTTTTTTCCGCGCTTTAGCTAGCAGTCGGGAAAACCTGTACATGCTCCACTTTCGCGACCGTGCCCCTTTGCTGATCTCGCTCTCATCGGCCGACGGCTTACTTTTAGCAAAGCTTGAAGCGGGTCTGCCGAGCGCCCATTAGCTTCACCATAGGCACAAGTTACACAGGAATACTGAGCAAACCTGCTCCTGATACAGAAGGATGTTTATAAATGTAGTTCTGCCGCAAACGTCCTAACCCGATTCGGAGTCTTGGCCCAGTTAAGAATGGTGCGTTTGCCGGACCCATCTAACGCTTTTCCATAGATTCAATCTTGCCTTTGTGTTCCCCGAGAATCATGTAAAACTGCTTCTGGTCGTCAGACACTCGGTCGATGCGGGAGATGAGTTCACCGCGTACGGAACCAATTTCATCACGTAAAGAAGCAAACTTTGCCTCTACTTCACTACGAAATGAATCAAGTTTCGCTTCCATGCGGCCGTTTAAAACTACCGCAACGGCTATGGTCACAAGTCCGGTTACTGTAGGAAGGCCTGCCGAAATATACAGCTGCCAGTTTGTCATGCTACGCATTCTACTCCCACCTTGAAATGTGCCTAACGCACACCGGCCTCTACCGCCTCCCGCTACTCCGTTCCCTTCCCCGATTTCAGCACGGAGTTCACCGCATCCCGAATGCGCCCATTGATCATGCCGCAAGGCAGCAATGACGGTGCCTTCATGCACTGCACTGCCAGCGTCTTCGCGACCTCGTCGTAGTGCCAGCGAACCGTAACACCCATCTGCGTAGCTTCACCGCTGGTGCTCTTGCCGGCAGCAAGTCCCCCCATGCCGAACTGCGCGGCCTTGGCTAGAAACGCTTCAGTATGCTCATGGGTCACACCTGTAAATACCTGTTCTTCACACCCTGCCATGGTCGCGGTCTCCTAAACTACTGTGCGGCATCCTTGCTGATCTGGGGCTCGTTGGCGGGCTTGGCACCCGGCTTGGGAAAGTAGCCGCTGCGTGTGCGCACATTGAAATTCTTCTTGGCTCCGGGCGCGTGTGCCAGCACCCGCAGCTGCCGAAAGCCGCCTTCACTCAACGGCCTGGTCGAGTGATAACCAATGGTGTACTGCGAACGGATGTCGCGCGCGACCTCTGCCGCAACCGCGTCTACGTCATTGAGCGAACGCGGAAAATAAGCAATCCCGCCGGTCTCCTGCGACAACATTTGAAGAGCACGCTTAGCCTGGCGCGCTTCATGCGCCCCGCCGTCATCGCCGAACAGCAATCCGATCGAGTACACGATCGGTCCCTGCAAATCCTGCACACGCCGGATGGTCTGCTCCAACGTCAGCCCCGATGCATTATCCTCGCCGTCAGTAATAATCAGGATGACTTGCTTGGGCCGCTTGGCACCATGGCTCAACTCATCGGCTGAAGCCACTGCCGCGTCATACAGGGCCGTACCGCCCTTAGAGTCAAGATGCGCCAGCCCCTCGCGCAGCTTGTTCAGGTCGCTGGTGAACTCCTGGTCGATAAAGGCTTCATCGGAAAAGTTGACGATGAACTCTTCATCCTGCGGGTTTGAAGCCTTCACCATATCGAGCGCCGCGGCGTTGACAGAGGCACGCTTCTCCCGCATCGAGCCTGAATTATCTACCAGGATGCCGAGCGAGACCGGCGTATCCGAGTGACTGAATGAGGCAACAGTCTGCGGCACGCCATCCTCGAAAATGTGAAAGTCATCTTTACCGAGGTTATTGACCAAGTGCCCCTGATCGTCGAGAACCGTGGCATTCAGCACCACTTCCTGCACATCGCGGCGCAAGGTAAAGCGGCCATCCTGCCTGCCGATATCGCTCGCCTGCTTGCCCGCGACAGCGGCATCGGTCAGTGCACCGGGTTTTACAGCGGCATTGTCAGCCGCATCGGGCGATAATACGGGGTCGCGTTCCAGATCGAGCGGCTGCTGGGTTTCGGTAATGGGTGGCTTTGCGGCCTGTGCGTATAGCACTCCCGGTAGCAACGGAACGGCGAGCGACGCGGCAAGGAAGAAATCGAGTTGTCTATTGAACAGGGGCATAGTAGCCGGAGCGGGCATGCACCGTGAGCTGTGGAAGCCCCGGAGGAGGTTCAAGCCGTACCTTCACTTTACGCCACTTGCCATCCTTCCTCGCATCGGTTGACCGGTAGCCTAGTACATATTCATCCCGCAACTCATCACTGATCTTGATCGCAACATCGGCCATGTCACTCAAATCGTTCACCCGGAACATGCGGCCGCCCGTATCCTCGCAAATGTCGTCAAGCAGCAGCGGCCCCAGCCGTTCTTCAGTTGTCGGCGCGTACTCGTCAAAGATGCCGATGGAGTAAATCTGCACATCCGACTCACGCACGGTCGCCCGCACCTCGCTTTCCGTGTAGCGGGAGCGGTTGTCACCGCCGTCAGAAACAATCAGCAGCGCCTTGCGCGGGTACTTGGCTTCTTTCATCTTGCTTACGCCGAAGTACACGGCATCGAGCAGCGCAGTGCGCTTGCCTGGCTTTACCAGCGCCAGCCGCGCATCCACGTCGTCGATCGATGAGGTGAAATCCTCGATCAGCTCGGGCCGGTCATTGAACCCGATCACAAAAAACTCATCCTGCGGGTTGGCTGTCTTCAGAAACGCTTTGACCGACTGCCGCGACCGGTTGAACTTGCTCGTCATCGACCCGCTCAGGTCCAGCAGGATACCGAGTGAGACAGGGGCATCTTCCGTCGAAAAAGTCTTGATCGTCTGTAGCTGCTCTGACGAGGCACCTTTTTCATAGATGAAGAAGTTGTTCTTCTCAAGGCCGGTCACCAGGCGGTTCATAGGGTCCGTCACGGTCAGCGGGATCAATGTGAGGTTAACGTCTACCTTGATGCTTTCATTCTCGTGCACCCTTGTCTTGGGTACGCCTTCAACCGGTTTTTCACCCGATGGCGGCACGGGTTGCGCCGCGGCGGGCGGCGGCGTGGCGGCTACCGGCGGCGGCGCCACGTGGACCTGGTTCAGCGGGTCCGCAGTCTGTGCCCGCAGCGCTGCAGTTGGGACAAGAAGCAAACTTAGAACCAAGACAAATCGACGAATTTGGGGAGCGCGGTGCATCCTTCTTCTCCAGTTCGGTCCTGCGGAGCCAAGCGCTCCTCGTTCACTGATCTTGTCTTCTAATTTCATTTCTTGATATATAGCTTCATCTTGGATGCGACCTATAAGGGATGCAAGCAGCTTCCGGGGTCGCTTGCATTCCGTTTGTGCCGGATCGTACTGAATAGGATACGCCGGGAGCTCGTCTACAATCAGAATGTTCATGCCGGCTTCTCCAGCGGAACCCAAGGACCGCCGCTCTCGATGGCACGTATTTTCCCCTTTCGCGCCCTGCGCTACAACCCGCTACTTGTACATGTTGAGGACTGCGTGACGCAGCCCTACGACAAAATCACGCCGTCCATGCAAGGGGGTTACTACGCCCGCAGTCCCTACAACCTGGTGCGCATCATCCTGGGACTGCCGGAGCTGTTCGACTCCCCCGGCGTCAACGACGTGTACACTCGTGCTGCGCGCGACTTCCACGACTGGCGCGAATCCGGTGTGCTGGCCCGTGAAGCGGAGCCCTGCCTGTTCGCCTACTCGCAGCGATTCATCCCGCCCGGCAGCAAGCAGGAAGTGGAGCGGCGCGGCCTGATTGCACTTGGTGCGGTCTCGCCTTACAGCGAAGGCATCGTCTTTCGGCATGAGCAAACACATACCAGGGCCCGCGCCGACCGCATGAACCTGCTGCGGAGTACACGAGCGCACTTTGGGCAAATCTTCATGCTGTACTCAGACCCGGCAAAAACAGTCGAGTCCCTTATCTTCCCTTCCGCAGGCAATCAGGCTGTACCTGAAATTGAAGTTCGTGACGAGTTCGGTGTACTGCATCGTGTTTGGAGGATCAGCGACCCGGCCACCATCAACATGGTGCAGGGTGCGCTCGGCGACAAGAAGCTGATCATCGCCGACGGCCACCACCGCTATGAGACCGCACTGGCTTACGCCGCAGAAAAAACAGAGGAAGCGCCGGCCTCGATCAAAGGCAGGCTGGGCAGCGCGCAGGAGCCGGCCTACCCGGAGGCCGCCGTAATGATGACGCTGGTGAACATGGATGGTGAAGGTCTCGCAATCCTGCCCACCCACCGCGTAGTACACGGGCTCGCCTCGTTTGACGATGCTACGTTCCGGGCTGCTGCTGCCGCGTTGTTCTCCCGCGTGGAGCCTCTTGCCCTCAACCCCGGCAACACGGAAGCTCTTCTGGCGGCACTGGCACATACAACCATGCAAGCCGGCCCTGACGCCACTGTGATGCTGGCGGTATTGGCAGGACAGGTACTGGCGCTGACCATGGACCGTGCGGCCCGAGACCGCGCGTTGGCCGGGGTAAGCGAGCGGCAGCGGCAGCTCGACATGGTGGTGCTGCATGAAGGTGTTCTGGCAGGGATGCTCGGCATCAGTGCCGAGGCCGTGCGGGCAGGCGAGCATATAACCTACGCGCGTGAAGCCGCCGATGCCCTTGCACCGGTACTGCGCGGCGACGCGCAAATCGCGTTCCTGGTAAACCCTGTAACGCTTCCGCAGCTGCGCGAAAACACCTTTGCCGGTGAGGTGATGCCGCAAAAATCAACCGACTTTTACCCTAAACTGCTGAGTGGACTGACGATCTACGCGCTCGACGAAAAAGCTGGGCGGAACGGTGCGCGCTGAATTTATTGAGCACAAGCGTCTTTCTGAGAAGGTGGGCAAGGTGTTCCAACACAAATTTGTCACCGGAATCGTGTCATCTTAAAGGTGTGCAAAGTTATGAAACTAATATCCGGTGTCATCCTGAGCGTAGCGCAGCGAAGTCGAAGGACCTGTTTCCTTCGGTAACGGCACAAAAGTCAAAGGCAAAAGCAGGTCCTTCGGCTTCGCTGCGCTACGCTCAGGATGACACCTGTTGCTTGTTTCCGACTTTGCACACACCCTCTCAGGATGACGCGATTTCCCATTACGTCTGAGCGGAAAGCATCTCACGAAGACCCTTTTACCATGAGCGTATCTTTCATTGCGACCGTACTGCTGGGGCTGGCGGCGCTTTCCCCGGCGCAAGCGCAAACCCCGCAGGCAAAACCCGCGCTGGGTTTCACGGTCGTTCTGGATGCAGCCCACGGCGGAGCCGACGTCGGTACTACCCTGACCCCGCAGCTGCTCGAAAAGAACCTGGTGCTGACGCTCTCCGTCCAACTGCGCTCTGCGCTTACAGCGCGCGGCATCAACGTTGCCACCACGCGTGAATCCGACACCGACCCACTACCGAATGACCGAGCCGCGCTCGCCAACCGTGCACACGCCAACGCCTGCATCCTGCTGCACGCCACGGCCAGCGGCTCCGGCGTGCACCTGTACACTTCGTCGCTCAATCAGGCTCCACCCAGCACCGGCCTCGCACCATGGGATACGGCAGCCGCGCCCTTTGTGACTGAAAGCCTGAAACTTGCCTCCACCCTGGGTGCCGCACTGAGCAGCGCGAACCTGCCGTACACCATCGGGCGGGTTCGCCTTGATCCCATGGACTCCTTGCGCTGCCCCGCGGTTGCGGTTGAAGTCGCTCCCCTGCTGCGCGCGGAGGGCCGGGAGAGCTCTGCCGCGCTTGGGGAAACCGGGTACCGGAAGCAGCTGGTTGATGCCCTGGCGGCAGCACTGGTGCAGTGGCGCGGCGAGCAGGCCGGGGATGCCGCGCCATGAGCCCCCGCGGCAAGCCTCCAGATAATTTCAATGACAAAAATGACATAGACGAACCGGTACACCGCCGCGCATGGCAGCCGCCCGCATCATCGCCCGACACACAAAAGCGGCCCACATCGAACGTACCGGTACGGCCTGCCGTACCCTCGGGCAAAGCTCCGGCAGGTGACGCCATCCCGGCTCCCCGGCGCGTGCCCCCTGCATCCGGCCCGAGCCGCCCGCAAACTCGCCAGGAATCACGCCCCGGCAGCAGTTTTCTCCGCCCATCCCGACAAAGTTTTCCGCGCCGCCCCGCGCTGATCTCGCGCGGCGAGCGAACCCTGTTCTGGGCGCTGCTGGCCGCCGTGCTCGCCATGAGCGTCTTTCTGGTGCGCTACCGCAACCGTGTCAACGCACACTTTCAAGAGCGTGCTCTAGCCATACCGCTGGCAACAGCCGCGGGCTCAAGCCCCGCACCGCTGCTGCTGTACCTGGCCAATGATGAAACAGGCGCACTGGCCGAGCGCCCCATTGACTTCCCCCTGCCGGAAGACCCAAATACCCGCGCCCGCGTAGTCCTTGAAAAGCTGCTCTCGGAGTACACCGCCCCCGGCTCGCCCCACCCTCTCAAAATCCTGCGCCCCGGCATCGAGAGCGTGGATGAAGTGTTTCTTGCACCCGTGCCGGGCCGCCGCACCGGTCAGCTTGCGGTCGTTGACCTGACTCCCGGCTTTATCCAAACCCACCCTGCGGGCATTGAGCCCGAAACGCTGACCCTGCTCTCGATGATTGCAACCCTGCACGCCAACCTGCCCTCCGTCACAGAGGTACATTTCCTGGTCGATGGCGCGCCGCGCGCTACCCTCGCCGGCCATGCCGATCTTTCCCGTACCTATCTGGCCGGCTCCGCACAGATGGCACCGAGTGAAGCGTTCACCGTGAAAGCAGCTCCGCAATGACACCTTGGAAACGACCGCGCATCGGCGTATTCGATTCCGGCGTAGGCGGCCTGACGGTCCTACGCGCCCTGCGACGGCGGCTTCCGCAAGCGCACTATTTATACCTGGGCGACACCGCGCGCCTTCCCTACGGTTCCAAGTCGCAGGCTACAGTGGCCCGCTACGCGGTGCAGAGCGCCCGCTTCCTCATCGAGGCGGGTGCACAGTACCTGGTTATCGCCTGCAACACCGCCTCCGCCCTGGCTCTGCCGGAGCTTCGCGCTTGTGCCGGGCCCGTACCCGTACTCGGCGTTATTGAGACCGGTGCGGACGCGGCACGCACCCAGTCACGCTCGGGTGACGTGTGCGTACTGGCCACTGCCGCCACTGTTGCCAGCCATGCCTACGCCATGGCCTGTGCGGAACGCGGGCTGCGCGCGGCTGAAAAAGCCTGTCCGCTGCTGGTGCCTCTGGTCGAAGAGGGCTGGACCACCCACGGTGTGACTGAGCAGGTGCTACGTATTTACCTGGACGAAGCCATAGCCGAAGCTCACTCCGCAGGCCTCCAGCCGGATACGTTGCTGCTGGGCTGCACACACTATCCGCTGCTGCGTGCGGGCTTCGAGGCACTTGCCCCCGCGGGCACGGCAGTGATTGACTCTGCCGAAGTTACAGCAGAAGCCGTCCGGCTTGCACTGGGCCGGCCGTTCGTCGCAGGGACGCAACCGCCCATCCGCTTTTTCGCCACCGACGGAGCCGCGCGATTTCGCGCCCTGGGTAGCCGCTTTCTGGAGGAGGCGATTGAAGATGTGGAGCTCATCGACCTGGGCGGCTGAGTGAGTGTGAGCAGTTCAAAGTACCTCGCAAGGCTGCTATGCTTTCTCTGCCACTCGATACTGGCCCGTCGAGCTGGACAGCCATGCGCACGAAAGGAAATGTATGCTAAATCTCAAGGGCCGCGTCGCAGTCGTTTTCGGCGTTGCCAACAAGCGATCCATCGCTTACGCCATTGCCCAGAAGCTTGCCGAAGCCGGCTGCACACTCGCCATCGGCTACCAGAACGAGCGCCTCAAGTCGGAAGCAGAGTCGCTGATTGAAGGCCTGCCGAACGCCTCCACCTTCCAGTGCGACGTGACCAGCGACAGCGATATCGAGCGCAGCTTTGCGGATTTGAAAAACCGGTACAGCACACTGCATATACTGGTGCACTCGGTCGCGTTTGCCCCTGCGGCAGAGCTGAAAAATGACTTTCTTGAAACCACCCGCGAGGGCTTCCGCATGGCGCACGACATTAGCGTCTACTCGCTCATCGCCCTGGCCCGTGCCGCTACCCCGCTGATGACCGACGGCGGCTCCATCATGACGCTTTCCTATTACGGCTCGGAAAAAGTTTTCCCCAATTACAATGTGATGGGCGTGGCCAAGGCAGCCCTTGAAGCCACTGTGCGCTATCTGGCGGCAAGCCTGGGCCGTCGCAACATCCGCGTCAACGCTATTTCCGCAGGCCCCATCAAGACGCTAGCCGCCCGCGGCATCGGTGACCTGGGCACCATGCTCAAAGGCCATGCCGAACGAGCCCCGCTAGGTCGCAATGTGGAGCAGGCGGAAGTCGCAGGCGCTGCCGTCTATCTGGCTTCCGACCTTTCAAGCGGTGTCACAGGAGAGGTCACCTATGTTGACGCAGGCTACAACGTGATGGGGTTTTAACTCGATGCCGGTCAATCAGTACAGCGTGCTCAAAGGCGACCCGCAATCCGGCGCCGTCTCTCCGAGCTCGCGCCCGCACTACTTAATTAAGGCAATTATATACTTGACAAATCAAGGTAGTTCTCCTATTCTAGATACATGAGCAGCCCGCGCACCTTGCAAGATGCCATCATCTACTTCGCAAACCCTGACAACTGCATCGCTTACATGGTGGCGCATCGTTGGCCGGAAGGCGTCTCTTGCCCCGCTTGCGGTCGTACCGATGTTTCGTGGCTTGCTAATCAGAAGAAATGGCAGTGCAAGAGTGCTCACGCTAAGCGTCAGTTCACCGCTAAGGTTGGAACCATCTTTGAGGATTCCCCCCTTGGACTGGAGAAGTGGCTTCCCGCAGTCTGGATTATCACCAGCGCAAAGAACGGCGTTAGCTCCTGTGAGATGGCCCGCACTCTCGGCATCACTCAGAAATCCGCGTGGTTCATGCTTCACCGCATCCGCCTTGCTCTTCAGGCCGGAACCATGATGAAGGTTGGCGGCAATGGTGGCGAAGTCGAAGCAGATGAAACTTTCATCGGTGGCAAGGCCCGCAACATGCACCTTAGCGTCAAGGTCCGTCGCATCACCGGGATCGGAACCAAAGACAAGGTTGCCGTGATGGGCATTTTGGAGCGCGGCGGCAAGGTCAAAACCATCGTGGTTCCGAATCGTAAGAAGGCTGCTCTGCAGTCTGAAATCAAGCAGCACGTCGAAGCTGGTGCGGCTCTCTACACTGACGCTCTCCTGTCCTACGATGGGCTTGCCGCTGACTACGCGCACAAGGTTGTAGACCATGCCGTTGAGTACGTCAACGGTCGCGTCCACACCAACGGCCTTGAGAACTTCTGGTCGCTTCTCAAGCGCGGTATCAGCGGAACCTACGTTAGTGTTGAGCCGTTCCATCTCTTCCGTTACCTCGATGAGCAGTCGTTCCGCTACAACAATCGGTTGAACATGAACGATGCTGACCGCTTCTCCCTCGCGCTATCCCAAGTGACTGGTAAACGCCTCACCTATGCCGAAGTCACCGGCAAGGTGGGAGAAACGGCAACCAACTAGGCATCGTGGTTGGAAAAAGCGGGGACGAAAACCCCTACTCGACATTGCCAAACCCAAAAGCTCGAAGGCTAGAAAGTGCTGATGCCACACGCTTTCTAGCGGCTTCGTGTTCCCCTAAGATGGTTGTCAACCTCTCTCCGTCTTCCAAATACAGCCTTATCCTTGTCCCTAGGTCTTGCGCTCCCATTGCCATAATCATCCTGTCCGGAGATGTGAAGTTCTTGCCCGCGCTAGACCTCAACACGCTTGCAACCTTCTCGTGTTGATCTGCTACAGACACCAGCAGTTCATCGCTGTGCGCAAGAGCAGCCTTAGCTTCGCTGTACTCCCGCAGAGCCTTCCCAACCTGCCCGTTTATGTCTTCTCCGCTCATTTGCTGTTCTCCTTTGCCTTAGCCTTGCGTTCTGCTTCCCGTTCCTGCTTCTCTTGCTCCATTGCAGCCTTGACGATCTGCGGGTTGGCTTGCAGTAATTTGCTCATGCCATCGTCAAACTTTTCTCTATCAGTCATCTATGCCCCCTTCAGTTCTAAACAATTCCGTCAACGCTTCCATGCTTTTTGCGTATTCAGCGTTGACCTCTGGAGCATATTCACTTCCCGCTATAAGATTCATGAATTCCGCCACCCTGAACATCGCCGCCTTCGCCTCTTCCGTAGAGTAGATTTTGCGAGAATGCATAGTATTGTTACGCCAAATATCTTTGAACCCAGAACACAGGTCAGCAAGCGCGGCGTACTCAGTGGTGCGAGCATTTTGCTGCTCCCCCTTAGGCTGTCTTCTTATCTCCTCCCTCTTGTTCGATATTGCAATGAGAACCTTTTCCCAGGTTGCAAAGTCTACAGGGCAAGGCTTCTTACCATCTACGAGTTCTACCTGTAATTCTCTCGCGATGTGTCTAAGGCCATGCTCGGCAACACGCATTGCGTGGAATACGCACGCTGTGGGCCTATTTGCTGCATAACAAGCACCGGTTTCCAGCATGTCGCTCAACGCCTCAGGAAACATCCCGACCGCAGCGCCAAACTGTTCTGGATTCATAAAAAATCTAGCTTGGTCGGTTGGGATATGCATGAATACCCTGTTCTTTAGAACTACCTCTACGCCAAGTATCAGCTGTCGCAATGTGGACTCAATTACGTTTGCGCGCTTCTCTTTGCCATCTGAAAGCAATTTAACAAATTGGTCTATCTGGGCCAGAAGGCTTTTATCGCCGTCCGCTGATTTGATTATGAAACCTAGAAGGTCTACAACCTTACGCAACTCATCGAGATGTTCGGGTGTTAACTCCTTTTTGCCCAACGCATCGTGGTACATGCAATCGCGCGCTACGATCTGGCACGCAAGTATGCATTGGGCGAGGATATCCAAGCGGTATCGATGCATGATTTGCAGAAGGGTTTCCGGCCCTTGCCTTACCGAACGATCATCCGCCATTTTAGATGATTCGTCAAGTATATATTTGCCTTAATTAAGGTTGACGCGAACGGCACCGACTGGCAAATTGCGTTCAATGTCGAGTCCGACGTAGGCACAGGCTTCAGCGCGCAGGTGCTCTACAAACTCGATGAAAACTGGACCCCGCCCGACACCGCAATGCTCACAGCCTTGCCGGTCGGCGTCACCCCACTCGCCGGCAAGGACGCCAATCCAGCCATCGACTACCTGCGCAGCACGGCAAACAGCCAACCGTTAGTAACCCGCTCCCAGCTCACAACACTGCCCCTGCCCGGCAAAACGGATGCCCAGAATCTGCATAACGCCGTCATCGAGTACCTGAACCAGGCAATCGCCGATAAGAACGGCACCGTCTATGCCTTCGGCGCTCTATACACAACAGGCAACGGCATCCATGACATCCACATGAATCAGGGCAACCCCAAAAGCGACCACTCCGGTGATAACGGCATCTGGCAGGACGGTCTGCTGGTCTTTAACATGCCCGCAGCTAATAACGGCGCAGGCCAGTGGGTTGCTATCTACATTGCCTTCCAGGAACAAGTCTGGCAGACAGACATCACCGGCAATCCTTCATAAGACACTAACTAGTCTTCAAACATCGAGCGGACTACCTCAGCCTACTTTTCCCATCCTGCCACCATGAAAAGTCTTGGAATTTTTAAAAGTTGAACCCCAAATCGCGGGTTTTTTGATTTGCCTACCTTCACTGTCTTTTAAAACCTCTGAAAATTGCGCGTTAGCTAAATCAGTTTCACGAATGCGCGCCAGTGTCGAAGCGAATGGAACTAACTTCTTACTATGATGTTCAAGCGGATTGAGCAGCGCCAGTCGCAAACCGAGCTGCCTTGTCACAATCTCAAGCGGTAAAGCAAGATCTGAATTATTCGTAATCACAGCAGCCTGTTCATACCTGCCCTGAAAACCATCGACCAGCAAATGAGTGGCAAGATTCACATCCGATCCTTTTTCTTCAGCTTTATCAACTTTCACTATGACACGTTTGTTTGCGTCGAACTGCTTGCACTCTCGGTTTATTGGCATTGTGCTCGAGCGAACCTGAAAGTTGCCTTCTGTGATCTCGACTCTGGTTGTTCTGAGCGCTCGCCAATACATCATCTGCCGGTTGGGTTGATCAGCATCGGTCCGGGCACTTACTTTCGCGGTGAAGAACTTCACCTGCTCAATCGAGTGCCCGGGAAGCAGTTGCTGTGCTAAGAGTCTAAGATCCAGCCACTTGTTAGAGCTATGTTGCAGACTACCGTGATACAAGTTGAAGCCATCGATATAGATATTTGTACGCATTGATACCCACTCTTGCTTTTCTCTGGAGGCAAAGCTAGTATTGCACTAGACAAAACCCCCTCCTCTTCGGTGGAGGGCAGCGAAGCCGGAGAGCAATCCTCGGCTTCAGGCTTTTAGTCGATTTTTTAAACATATTTCACCGAGTAGGCTTTAAACACCTTATCTTGTAACGAAACCAGGAACGCCATCACTTTTGAGCAAAGGCCAACCGCGCCGGAGTACCTGGCTGAGCCATGCACCGGCAATTTGTGAAGTGAAAACTGCGGCGACAATGAGCGTGGTGTAGAACTTCGGGCTGATAATGCCAGCGTCTAATGCAACACTGGCAAGCACAATACCCGGACCGCCCCGAGCATTCATCGTGACCGCAAGGTTGATCAGGTCGAGACCGCGAAAACCCGCAAATCGTCCCGCAATTGCGATCGAAAGAATTTTAAGAATGCAGCTTCCTACAATAAAGCTCACCAGCATCCGCCAGGAGAGACCGCGCACCAAATCCAGTTTTAGTCCAACAAGTGCGAAGTAGACAGGAATGAAAAGGGCAAAGGACACCTTCCCGACAGCATCCAGTGCATCCTCAAACAGTCTGCGCTTCTTGTGCACCACAGCAAAACCGGCCAGGAACGCGGCGAACACCATGTTGACATCAAGCGCTCCAGCAACCGTGCAGTAGGCTAGCAGAACAGCCAAAACGTAAGCTACGGGCGAACTCTGCGCAACAATGTTGAAGCGCGATTTACTAATGCGCTTGATTGCGCGTGGAACGAGCGTCAGACCCAGACCGAAAAAGGCGACGGTGCTCACAAGATGAATCGCAAGCTCGCCCGGGTGGAACGCTGTATGTTTTGCGACGGCTGTTGCCACCGCTAGCGAAAGCCACAACACAAGATCTTCCAGGACCGCGACTCCCAGGACAATGCGAGCGAAGCGCGTGCGCAGAATGCCGAGATCCGAGAAAATCTTGGAAACTACGGGCACAGAAGTTACAGCGACACCGACGGCGAGGATAATCGTGAGCGAAAGCGTGTTTCCCTGCGGACCCGACAGCGACGGCCCAATCAACCTGGGACCGAATACAAGACCGAGCAGGAACGGTGTCCCTGTACCGACGAAGGTAAGCCAGGCTACTTCGCGGCGCTCTTCACGACCGAAGATCTGCCGGGCCTCAGCTCCGGATAAGAACATCAAAAGTAACAGTCCCAACCAATAAAACAGACTAAGTGGAATGCCCTGGGATTTCACCGCGTTCATCCATCCATGGGCAAACTGAAATCTGCCGAGAAGCGATGGACCTAGTACTATACCCGCCATGATTTCGCCGATTACTTTGGGCTGGCGAATTTTGACAAATAGATAGCCGAGCAGATGTGCGAATCCAACCAGAAGCAGCAGGATCAGAAGTGTTGAGGTAAGATCCGAGTTTGACACAGAGCTTACCCTTCCTCATCAATTGCCGATAGCAATTGATGTACAACACCTCTGATAACGGTCTAAAGCGTGACCACCTTTACTTTCGCCTCTTGCAATATACGAAACACTTATAAACAGCAGACTTACCGCAGCGTTACCGTAATCTTCCGCTGATCCCCACCTGCAGTCTCCATCACAATTTCCCCAGCCGCGCGCCTCTGAATCGAGGGAAACTTCTCGCCCCACTCCACTAATACAAGCGCATTGTCTTCCATGAACTCATCAATGCCCAGCTGCTCCACCTGCCGCTCGTTCTCAAGCCGGTACAGGTCCAGGTGGTACAGCGAAACAGCTTTGCCCTTGTATTCACCCTCATACTCATGGACAAGCGTAAATGTCGGGCTGGTCACCTCATCGGGTTCCGCAGCGCCAAGCGCCTCGGCAATCCCCTTCACCAGGGTCGTCTTGCCCGCGCCCAAAGTGCCGGTCAGGATCAGAAGCGTTGGCAGAGTAACCGCTTCCAGCAGCTGCGCCCCGATACGGATAGTATCCGCCGCGCTTTTTGTCTCAAACTCCAGCTTGCGCGTGGCTAGCTCTTTGCTCATTTCGGCATGCCCTCCCACCAAACATACCCGTCTTTGCCTCGTGAGCGATAGCGAAATGCCCGCCATAGATTTGACAGCACATCTGTGACCAGCAATGTGTGTTCATCCCCGTCTCGCACCGCGATATCCGCAGCCAGGCCATGCAGGTACACGGCAGCTTCTACCGCATGCTCCAGCTGTTTTGGGTACTGCGCTACCAGCGCCGCGACCAACCCGGTCAGCATATCGCCGGAGCCGCCTTTCGCAAGACCGGGATTTCCTGTCGTGTTCACCGCAATCATGCCGTCCGGGTGCGCGATCAGCGTGCGCCATCCCTTGAGCACCAGCGTCACTTCGTACTCCGC
Source organism: uncultured Acidobacteriaceae bacterium (assembly GCA_964235655.1). Lineage (GTDB taxonomy): Bacteria > Acidobacteriota > Terriglobia > Terriglobales > Acidobacteriaceae > EB88. The sequence goes on along the minus strand of CAXSBB010000012.1, from coordinate 65,350 downwards.
CGCAAACCGGCGTGCCAAGCCGATGCGATCTGCCTGCACCTCGGCAATCGACATCCCGGCAAGCCGTGCCATCTCGCCGGGATGCGGCGTCAACACCACCGGGTACTTGCCCCGCCCCGGCCGATCTCGCAGCTTGCTCTTATCTTTAGCAACAATGTTCAGCGCGTCCGCGTCGAGTACCAGCGGCACCTCGGCTCGCTCCAGTAGCGCATGCACAAGGGCTGCCGCACTCTCGCTTTCGCCCAGGCCAGGTCCCGCCGCGATTACGGTCTTTTTCATCAGCGTTGTATGGAGCGGATCGCTGCCGGGCTGCGCGAAAAAGCTCCCATCAAGCTGCCCCTGCGCGTCCTCGGGTAGCGGTGTAGTCATCAGCTCCGGCGCAACCAGGGCCACATTGTTCAAAATCGAAGCAGGTACCGCCGCTGTGACCAATCCGGCACCCCCTCGAAGCGCAGCCAGGGATGCCATGGACGGCGCGCCCGACTTGCCGTGGCTCCCCGCAAACAGCACGACATGACCGTGCCGCCCCTTGTTGTCATTCGCTTGGCGCGGAGCTTCCGTAATGCGCTTGGCCGCTCCGGCCCAGCGCAGTCTCTGAGCAGACACAATCGCGTCATCCGGTGACCCGATCTCCGCGATAGCAATCGGTTTTGTAGCCGAGCCGGTCAAGTTGCCGAAAGCATGCGCCAACTTGGGCGCGGTGAAAGTGATCACTGCATCTGCCCGCATCGCTCCAGCCTGTTCATACGCAAGCGAGTCCGCGTCCCAGCCCGAGGGCAAGTCCACCGCCAGCACAGGTGTCGGCATAGGCTGGATCATGTCGCGCACCGCCGCTGCCGACCCTCGCATAGGCGGCTTAAAGCCGGTGCCGACCATGGCATCGAGAATCAGGTCAGCTCCAGCGAACAACTTGGCGACTGACGCCGTATGCAGGTCACCTTCAGAGGCAATTTCAAGGACAGGAACAGCAGGCTGCGACTTGGCAAACATCGTCGCCGGATCGCCGGTCAGCTCATCGCGTCGGCCAAGCAGCAGAACGTGCGCACTGCGCCCCGCAGCCGCCAGCGCGCTTGCCGCCATCAATCCATCGCCGCCATTGTTGCCTTTGCCGCATACAATCACAATCTGCCGCGCATCTGCGAACTCGGCAAGCACGAACCGCGCTACCGCCTCCCCGGCATGGGTCATCAGCCGGGTTGAGGAAATTCCATACTGCTCAACGGTCAGGCGGTCAGTCTCACGCATCTCCGCGGCTGTCACAATCTTCATGGCACCTCTGCAAACAACAATGGCCTCCGTTTCCAGAGGCCATTCTGCTGTCTATGATGCAGCTTTAACGAAAAGAACCGGGCGTCGGAAGACTGGTATTCTCCTTGGAAGCAAAATAGCTGCGATCCCACATATTCTTGTAGAACAGCCCGGTCAGTTCGGCTGCTCTCGGCCCAAAGGTCGCTCTTCCGCCTTCCAGAAAGATCACCGTCACAATACGCCCATACTGCTGCGTGTCCGCGAAACTGGCGAACCAGCCGAAACGTGTGCCGTCATTCGAGCAGGTTCCCGTCTTGCCCATAACCGGAAACTGGTTGAACGAGGTGCGCAGTGAACGGGCTGTTCCATAACCCACAGCCCCAGCCATGCCCGGCTCGATCTCCGGAATGAGGTTCTTAATATTCAGCATGCGCTTGATCTTGGGCTGGAACGCCGTGATCTGCTGAGGAGTCGTCGGGTGCTGCAAGTAGTACAGCGTGCCTCCATTTGCAATGGCCGACACTAGGCCGCCTAACTGAAGCGGTGTCATAGAAACACCCTCGCCGAAAGAGCACATGCGACCCACGCCGCCTTTGCTATCCGGTAACGGCTGCGAAGGGTAGACGCCAAGCTGCTCATTGGGAATGTTGTAACCCGCAAGCTCACCAAGACCGAACTCATTGGCATAATGGCGAACCCGCTCAAAGCCCAGGCGTCGCCCTAACACCTCAAAGTAAGGGTTCACCGAGCGTGCCAGTGCATCGGTCAGGTTGAGCGACCAGTTACCGCCCACATTGACCGGCGTGTCCTTAGTGATAATCCCCTCAGACAAAGCCGCGAGCGCGACTGAAACCTTGATTGTCGAGCAAGGTTCAGCACCGCTCGACAACGCCAGTTTCTGGTTCACCATGGCTAGAATGCGGCCGTTATCCGGATTGATCGCAACCACGGTGCCGTACATATTGCCAAGCGCATCAATCGCAGCCTGCCGTACTACTGGGTCTTCGCCTGTGGTGATGTCGCCTTGGCTCAGGTCAGTGTCAGTAAACGAGTCAGCGGAGAAATGCTCCTGGTAGCGATGGCGGGTCGCCACGCGAACCAGGCGGCCGTAGCGCCCGCGCACCAGCCGGGTGGTGCCGGCCGTACGAACACCACCTACAGCACGACGGCTGTGCTGTAGCTGTGCCATGTGGCGACGTGCCCTCGGGCTCTCCACCACGTGGTGCGCTGCTCGGGCATGGCTACGACGGCTGCTGGTTGTAGCAAAGCTGCTGAGCGGCAGCAGAAGCAGAGTAAATACCGCGAACACTCTTAGAAAACATTTCATTCGGTCTCTCAAATCTGCCCTGGATTGACTCAGCTTAGTTCTACAACCGGGATGGTACGTTATCCCGCAGATACACTTTTGAATTGGCACGCGATGCACTCACTCTAGCAAAGCTTTGCCTGCTCGAAAGAGCAATAGTGCTCGCCTAGTTACCTCCGCGTCGCAGAAAAGCAGGAATTTCCAGCTCATCTTCCCGATGTACCGGCGCTTCAGGCTCAAAGGGGCGCGCGCGTTCAGTACTGTCTGCTTTAAATGGAGACGGACTCTCCGGCTCACTCCTCCACTCAGCAACTACAGGTGCCGCAAACTCGCTCCGTACAGACGAACCGGACGAGCCGGACGAAGATGGTGCGGGGCTCCAGTCTTCCTCCATCTCACTGGCAAAGCGCGGTTTCTCCGTAGGCGCCGCAGGCGGTCGCGCCGGTTTCGGCGTGTTTAGCGAAGCTGAAGCTGCTTTATCCGAACCTTTTGGACGGTCCTGCCGGAACCCTGTCGCAATGACCGTAATTTTCACGTCATCGCCCATCGTTTCATCCAGCACGGCACCGAAGATGATGTTCGCATCCTCATGCGCGGCGCTCTGGATCAGCGTAGAAGCCGCATTGACTTCACTCAGCTTGAGCGAAGACGATCCGGAGATATTAATCAGGATGCCTCGCGCACCATCAATCGCGCCATCCTCAAGCAAGGGTGAAGCCATGGCTGCCTGCGCCGCGGCAATCGCGCGATTATCACCCGAGCGCATGGCCGTACCCATCACGGCATAGCCCATGCCGGCCATAGTCGTCTTCACGTCGGCAAAATCACGGTTGATGATGCCTGGAATTGTGATGATATCCGAAATCCCCTGCACGCCTTGGCGCAGCACATCATCCGCCACGCGAAACGACTCAAAAAACCCGGCGTCTTGCGCGACGGCCAGCAGCTTCTCATTGGGAATCACGATCATGGTATCGACAGAGTCCAGCAACTCCTGCATACCGCGCTCCGCCTGTGCCATGCGACGCTTGCCTTCAAAGCCGAAGGGCCGCGTAATCACAGCGATGGTCAATGCACCCATCTCGCTCGCCAGTGAAGCAATCACCGGTGCCGCCCCGGTCCCCGTGCCGCCTCCCATGCCGGCTGTTACAAAGACCATATCGGCACCTTCCAGCGCTTCGATAATCTTTTCTGAGTCCTCCAATGCCGCGCGCCGACCCACATCCGGGTTGGCACCCGCGCCAAGGCCGCTGGTCAGCTTGACGCCCAGTTGCAGCTTTACCGGTGCTGACGAAAGCTGCAATGCCTGCACATCGGTGTTGGCGACAATAAACTCCACACCCTCAAGCCGGGCCGCGATCATGCGGTTGACCGCGTTGCCGCCTCCACCGCCCACGCCGATAACCTTGATCTTCGCCCCGGTCGCAACTTCATCGTGGTACTGAATCCTCATCGCTTCACTCTCACTCATGGAAAACTCCCTGTCTCATAGCCTAAATACTTCCCGCGAACATCGCTCGCAACTTGGCCCGCAGTGAGCCATCTTCTTGCGCGCGCATGGTAATCGTGCGATGCGCGTAGAGCATCAATCCCACCAGCACGGCATACTCCGGCTGCTGCAGTTCGCCCGGCAAACGCGACAACGGTACCGGCGTGCCAACCCGCGCAGGCACCCTCAGAATGCTTTCCGCGGTATCAAGCAGCCCGGCCATCCTCGCACCGCCGCCTACCAGCACACAACCCGCACCCAGCGCCTCCAGCACAGCCCCGGTTCGCAAACTCTCGCGGATGAGCGAGAACAGCTCCCGCGCGCGCGGCTCCAGGATTTCCGCCAGCGCGCGTTGCCGGATGCCGGGGCGCGGCCGACCGTCCTCAGCGCCCCACGCAATCTCACTATCCTGTGGAATCGACGTAACTACAGCATGCCCGTACTCGCATTTCAGGTACTCGGCTTCAGGAATGCCAAGGTGCAAACCCATGGCCAGATCGTTCGTAAAGTGATCGCCGCCCACCGGGATCACCGCGCTGTACACCACCGCACCCTCGTAGTACACAATCAGTTCGGTTGAGCCCGCCCCGATGTCGATCAGGCACGCTCCCAACTCCCGCTCGTCAGTCGACAGAGAGCTCTCCGCCGCCGCCAGTGCCTCGTATACTGTCTCCGTCACTTCCAGGCCGGCCTTGTTGGCGCAGGTTACCAGGCTCTGATGCGCGCTCGCCGAGCACGTAGCCATGTGCAACAGCACTTCCAGCTGGTGGCCCACCATGCCCACCGGGTCATGGATGCCCGGCACCTCATCCAGCAGAAAGTGCTGCGGCAACAGGTGCAGCACTTCTCGGTCGCCCGCGAGCGTCACCGTACGGGCGCGCTCCGCCGCGGCCCGCACATCCTCTCGTGTAATCTCGCGCATCTTGGACCCCAAAGCAATGCCGCCCTGCGAGTTGAAGCCGCGCATATGGGCGCCGCCGATACCGGCAAAGCACTGCTCCAGCACCACCTGCGCAGACGCTTCCGCCAGCACCGACGCCTGGTTGATGGCCTCGGTCACCGGTTTCAGATCCGCGATAACGCCGCGCCGGATGCCCGCGCTCCGTACCGTGCCATGACCCCGGTAGCGTAGCGAGCCATCTCGCAGCTCAGCCACCAGCATCCTGGTCCAGCTGCTGCCGACGTCCAGTACCGCCAGCACGCCTTCACCTTTTACGCTCATTCGCCGTGTCCGGTATGCAGCGGAGGGCGTGCGCCGTAGTGCGCTACCCAGTGCACATGATTGTCCGAGCCGGAGCGCGTCTGGGTGTACCAGGTGCCCTTCGGTGAAGGTCCGTGCCCCGCTCCATGCCCGGAACTATGCGCTACCGCATTATGGACTGTATGGACCGCCGCTGTCCCTGTCGATCTGTGAGCAACTGTATGAGCAAGCGACGCTGCCTTGGGCGCAGGCCGGGCAGGTTCACTGTGCTTGACCGCTGCCGCCTGTGCCTCCGCTTCATCCGCCTGCGCGGCATCAGCCATCTTCAGCACCACTTGCCGGTCATAGCGAAGGTCCACCGCACTTAAATTTGGGTACTGCTGTCGCCACTCCGCCAGGTGCTCCTGGTAAGAGTGGTAGCGTTCCAGAAAATCGCTGTTCCCAAAGTGCAGCAGGATATCGCTTCCCTGTGCGGGCACCACCGCGCGCACATCGTCCAGGCTGCTCAGGTCCACCTCACTCAGCTGCGAGGAGATATTTGCGCTTCCGGCACCGGGATGAGGCCCATCGAGCGCCGATACAAAGCTCTGGTACAAGTACATGCGCTCCGCACGCTCCACCGGTGGGGCCGCCGGGTCCAGCCCGGTCACTACAGGAAATGAGTAGTGCCGCGCAGCAAGGGTGGCGGGCAGCATGGGCAGCAGCACGCCCTCGCCGTCCACCAGTTCAATCTGGCGGCCTACCCGCACAAAAGCAGCCGGAATGCGCTCCTCGATCGTCACTCGCAGCGTATTCGGTAATATGCGCATCACCGTCGCATGGCGCACCCAGGGCTGCGCCTCAACCGCTGCCCGGCGCGCAGCCAGGGGAACAAAGAAGATGTTACGCCCAATGTCCGAGCCGAACACATTGACCAGCTCCGTCCGGCTGAGCTCGGTGATGCCGGTAGCCTGGATGGAGGCCGACGAATCGATGCGGAAGTGCGGATCGTGCAGGAGGAACGAGCGAACAGCCCAGAAGCCGAAAGCGAGCAGGCCCATCACAGCAACCAGGCAAACCGCAATCAGCACACGACCCGCCCGGGTGCGAGCGAGCACCCGCAGTCGCCCACCCTTTCGCGGCGGCACACGACGGCGACTGCGCAGAAACTGCTCAACATCTTCCCCCGGTTCCAGGTCCGGGTCATAATTTGGAACAAGAGTAGGCTCGACGCGATCCGACACAGCCGGGCGTGCGCGCTTCCCTCCTGACCGCAGAGGTGAGGCCGGCACCGCAGGGCGTAGAAATGCTTCGTCCTCTTCAGATACATCCTCTGTGAGAGCGGGAGATCGTGGGCTACCGTTTCGTGCTTTCAGTTGTGCCACACCCGAGCAAGGTCGTGGGAATCGCCATCCTGAATATAGCCTGCCCGTACAGGTGCTTGGATACGCCCGCCCCAGAAAACAAGGGGTTTGACTCACCGTGGTAACCGGGGTGGAATGGTTGCACAGCTAAAAACATGAGAACCGGACGCCACACATCCATATAGAGGAGTGTCATCCTGAGCGCATTAAAAGGGGTCATCCTGAGCGCATTAAAAGGGGGTCATCCTGAACTCATTAAGGGGGATCATTCCGAGCGCATCGAGAGGGGTCATCCTGAGCGCATTAAAAGGTGTCATCCTGAGCGAAGCGAAGGATCTGCTTTCGTCCTTTCTTTTTCCTGCCCAACTCCTTCAAGCCCTTTTAAGTAGCCGCCGCCACAGGCGCTCCAAGCGCCTCCAGCACCAGTAAAGCCACCTGTGCCACGCTGCCCGCGCCAAGCGTCACGATAACGTCACCCGCCTCAGCTTCACCTGCGGCTCGCTCTGCCGCCTCGGCAAAGCTCCCGGCGTAGCGCATGCCCGTCTGCGCAGCAGCCGCCACCAGCGCCCCGGCGTCAATGCCGGGGATAGGCGGCTCGCTAGCCGGGTAAATGTCCAGCACCTGCACGCTGGCAGCATCCCGAAAAGCCTCGGCAAACTCGGGCATCAGGTCGCGGGTACGGGTGTAACGATGCGGCTGAAAAATCGCATGCACCCGCGCGTAGCCGCAATCATGCGCAGCCCGCAGCGTCGCGCGGATCTCCGTCGGATGGTGTCCGTAGTCATCCACCACCGTTACCCCGCGCACGCAACCCTTGGTCTGGAAGCGCCGGTCCACACCGCGAAACTGGTGCAACCCGGCGACCATCTCCTCCGGACCGACTTCAAGCTGGTGTGCGATGGCCACTGCCGCTGCCGCGTTCAGCACATTGTGCAGCCCCGGCACCATCAACTCGAAAGGCCCCAGCACCCGGCCTTGCGCGGCAATCTCAAAACGCGACCGAACCGGCAGCGCTTCACCGGGCCGGGATACGGGAGCCGCCAGGATACGGATCACATAATCCGCCTGTGGGCTGGTCCCATAGGTAAACACCCGGCGTCGAACCCGCGGCAGCAGCGCGCTCAGCCGCGCGTCATCGCAGCAGGCCACCACTGCGCCGTAGAACGGCACCCGGTCCATGAACTCGATAAACGCGTCCTCCACATCCTCCATGTCCCGGTAGCAGTCCATGTGCTCGCGGTCCAGGTTGGTCACCACGGCCAAAATGGGCGAGAGCTTCAGAAAAGAGCGGTCACTCTCATCGGCTTCAGCCACCAGGTACCTACTTTTGCCCAGCCGCGCATTCGATCCGAGCGTCTCAATTCTTCCCCCTACCACCAGCGTCGGGTCCAGGCCGCCTGCGCCCAGCACGCTTGCGATCATCGAGGTAGTCGTTGTCTTTCCGTGCATCCCGGCCACAGCAATGCCGTACTTCAGCCGCATCAGCTCGGCAAGCATCTCCGCGCGCGGAATCACGGGAATTTTACGCCGCCCCGCCTCAGCCACTTCAGAATTGCTGGTATGAATAGCCGAACTGGCCACCACAACCCCGGCACCTACCACGTTCGCAGCCGCATGGCCCTCAAAGATGGTGGCCCCCAATCCTTGCAGGTGTTCAGTAACAAAGCTGTGGCGCAGGTCGGAACCGGAGACCGGGTAGCCCAACGTAAGCAGAATTTCGGCAATACCGCTCATGCCGATGCCGCCGATGCCGATAAAGTGGATGCGCTGTGGTGTGGCAAACATGGTGTGTCCCAAGCAGACTACCGCACCGTCCGGCAGGAGGGGGCGCAAACATCAAACCGAATCGGCAGCGCAACTAGAACCGAGCAATCGGGTTCCATAAAACAGTGCGCTTCTCGTATCCGTTATTTATATCTGGGATGACGCACAACATCCGGGGAACCACGCACGAAAACTTTCCTGACGGGATGAGGAGGAACAACTAATGAACAACATCATGCGTGCGCTTGGTATTTCCGCTCTTCTGGCTGTTCCCTTGGCGCTGGCTCCCCAATCCGCAAACGCGCAGGTAGCAGTCGGCATCGGCATCGGTCCGGTGGTGGATTATCCCGCCTACGAGTATGCCGATGCAGCCCCGGTTTGTGAGTACGGCTACTACGGTTATGCCCCTTATGCCTGTGCCCCGTACGGCTACTACGGCGCCGACTGGTTCCTGGGCGGTCTGTTCATCGGTGCCGGTCCCTTCTACCACGGGTTTTACGGGCGTGGCTGGGGCTACGGCTACAACCGGATCGGTTATGGATATGGCGGTTACGGGTTCGGCCGCGGCGGCTACGGCTACGGTGGTTACGGGCGCAGCGGTTACGGCGGCTTTGGACGCGCCGGCTACAGCGGTGGGTACGGTGCAGGGTATCGCGGCGGTTACAGCGGCTACGGCAACAGCTATCGCGGTGGCACAACCGTCAACAATTTCCATGGCGGCAGCAGTTTTGCCGGTGCTAGCGGTTACCGCGGAGGTCAGATCGGCGGCGGGGGCTTCAACCGCGGGCAGGGAGGCTTTGGCGGCAGCCAGGTAAGCAGCTTCCACGGTGGCGGCGGCACCGTTGGTGGCGGTGGCTTTCACGGCGGTGGTGGCGGTGGCTTCCACGGTGGCGGCGGCGGCTCCCACAGTGGCGGTGGCGGTCACCGGTAGAACTGCCGGAATCAACTGATATAAGGGGCCCGCTTATGGCGAGGCCCCTATTTCTTTATGCTCAGCCTCTCTGGGCCAAACCGCGCACCATGGCAGCAATAACCGTTGCCGCATCCCGGCGCGCTAGCGTCCGGGCCTGAACCGACATACCTCCTAGCTGCCCTGGACGGGAGAATAATTGCTGCAACTCAGCAAGCAGCCTTGCAGGTGTCAATTCCCCTTCGGGTAACAGCACCGCCGCACCCGCCTCGGCAAGCACTTCCGCGTTGCGCCGCTGGTGGTCGTCTGCCGCCATCGGAAACGGCACCAGCAACGACGGCTTCCCCGCAGCACACAGCTCTGCGACCGTACTCGCCCCGGACCGCGCCAGCACCAGGTCGGCAACAGCAAACTGCTGAGGCATGTCATCGAGAAATGCCCTTACCTCCCAGCGCGCCGGATCGCCCTCGCTAGCCGTAAAAGCGACCCGCGTCTCCTCCAAGGCACGCGGCCCCGACTGGTGCAATACAGTCAAACCCGGCACAGCCTCAAGCAGCTCCTTCAAAACCAAAGGCACAACCCGGTTCAGCGCCCGCGCCCCCTGGCTGCCGCCGAAAACCAGCAAGTGCGGCGCTGCCGCTGCCGGTCGGTCCCCGAGCAAAAAAAATGCTTCGCGAACGGGGATTCCGGTAACTTCCGCATTCCGAAAAAACCGTGCCGCGGGCGCAAAGTTTACAGCAGCCGCGCTCACCCGCTTGCCTACCAACCGGTTCGCCAGCCCGGGCGCCGCGTTCGGCTCAAACGCAAGCGTAGGCACCCCGGCCAAAATCGCCGCCGCCATCGCAGGCCCCGACGCATACCCGCCCACCCCAACCACCACCTGCGGGCGAAACGACCGCAGCAGCGCCCGGGCCCGCAACAGTGCTCGCGGCAAATCCGCCATGGTCCGCGCACGCGTAGCTAACGACACATTCTTCAGCTGCCCGACTTCAACCAGTTCCAGCGGGTAACCCGCCTGCGGCACCAGTTTCGACTCCAGCCCGCGCGGCGTACCCAGAAACAAAACCTCTGCCCCGTCCGCCCCGGCTCTGAGAGCATCCGCAATCGCCAGCGCCGGGATGATGTGGCCGCCCGTTCCACCCCCGGCAATCAGGACCCGGATCACTCCAGCTCTCGCGTAAGGTTCAGCAGCACCCCGACGGAAGCCAGCGTGATAAACAGCGACGTCCCCCCATACGAAACAAACGGCAGCGTAATGCCCTTGGTCGGCAGCAGCGCGATCACCACACTGATGTTAAAAAACGCCTGGATCAAAATTGTCGAAGTAATCCCGAACGCCACAAACCGCGCAAACGGGTCCTTGGAAAGAATGGCCGCGCGGATTCCACGGTAGCCGAAGGTGACAAACAGCGCCAACACGCAAAGTGTGCCGATCAGCCCCAGCTCTTCGGCGATATTGGCAAAAATGTAGTCGGTATGCGGCTCAGGCAGATAGAACAGTTTCTGCCGCCCTTCCATATACCCCACCCCGTGGAACCCGCCGGTCCCCACCGCGATCAGCGACTGAATGATATGGAAGCCTTTGCCGAGCGGGTCCGCATCCGGGTTCAGGAACGCAAAAATCCGATCCCGCCGAAACTTCACCCGAAACAGCAGAAAGTACAGCGGCACCACCGAGGCAAGTGCCGCATACCCCAGGTACTTGAAGTTCATCCCGGCCAGGTACAGCAGCAGCGCCGTCACCGCCGCGCACACCAGCGCCGTCCCCAGGTCAGGCTCCTTGACGATAAGCGCGATGAACACGAGGCTGGGCACTGCCGCCGGCAAAATCGTCTGCTTCACATTCTCCATGCTGCCCATGCGGCTTTGCAGCCACCACGCCAGGAACAGCACCAGCGCAGGCTTGGCCAGCTCCGACGGCTGAAACTGCATCGGTCCTACCTTGATCCAGCGGTGCGCTCCATGCGAATCATGCCCGAAAAAAGCGGCAATCAGCAAAATAACCGTGACCCCAACCGCCGGAAACACGATCGAGGGGTTGTTCAGCTTGCGGTAGTCCACGTGCATAAAGAACCACATCGCCGCCAGTCCTGCCAGTGCCCACACCGCCTGCCGCAGCACAAAACTGTACGGCGAGCCGTACCGCGCACTTGCCATCACTGCTGAAGCTGAAAAAATCATCAGCAGTCCTGCAACTACCAGCAGCAGCGTAGTACAAAAAATCCATTTATCAACGCCGACCCGCTTCGCCATCGTCTATCCAATCCCTAAGAGCAAAAGCACAGTGAACGTCATGTAAGAGAATCGTGTCATCCTGGGAATGGGCGCGAGAATGTTCAGGAAAATTATAAATTCCGTGTCATCCTGAGCGGAGCGCAGCGTAGTCGAAGGACCTGCTTTTGCCTACGCGCCCTGGCTCAACAACTGCCGCGTAGCTGCCAGCGCATGCACAAGCTGCTTGAACCGCTCCCCGCGCTCCTCATAATTGGCAAACTGGTCAAATGAAGAGCAGGCCGGAGCCAGCAGCACTGTATCGCCGGGCACAGCAGCAGCCGCAGCCTGCTCGACCGCAGCCCCAAGCGTACCCGCCCGGCGTACCGGCACCGCGCCCGGCCCTGTCAAGTCGCTGGACGAATACAAATGCGACTCGATCTTCTCAGCCGCCGCGCCGATGGTGTACACCCCGCGCACCCGCCCGGCAAACAGCGTCCGCAGCACTCGGTAATCCGAATCCTTGTCCTTGCCGCCCAAAATCAGGTGAACGCCGCCCTCGAACGAGGCAACCGCCTTGGCCGCAGCGTCCACATTGGTAGCTTTCGAGTCGTTAAAGTAGTCCACCCCGGCTACCTGCGCCACAAACTCCAGCCGGTGCTCCACGGCCTGAAATTTTGCGACCGTCTCATGGATCACCTCAGCCGCGACGCCCGCAAGCCGTGCAGCCGTCACCGCGGCCAGCACGTTCTCCAGGTTGTGCACACCCTTAAGTCCAATGGCCGCAATCGGCAAAATCGGCTCAGCCGCCGACTGCTCCGACCTGCGAAACATCACCGCGCCCCCATGCACGAATGCCCCTTGCCGCACCACCCGTGTCCGGCTGAACCAGAACACCTGCGGCCCAAAACCGGATTGAGAACGAGACTGGGCCCGCACCGCCGCCCGCGCAGCGACTTCATCATCCGCGTTCAACACCAGAAAATCCTCCGCTGTCTGGTTCTGAAAAATCCGCTCCTTCGCCTCTCGGTAGCTGTCGAATGACCCATGCCGGTCCAGGTGGTCCGGCGTGATGTTGAGCAGCACAGCGACATTGGGGCGGAAGGTGTCAATCGTTTCCAGCTGAAACGACGAAATCTCAAGCACATTCCAGCCGTCTGCCTTCGACGAATCCGCAAGCGCAATCACCGGTACCCCGATGTTGCCCCCAATCAGGGTCGGCGCACCGGAGGCCTGAAGAATCGCCCCGCAAAGACTGGTTGTAGTGGTCTTCCCGTTTGACCCGGTAATTGCCAGCGTGCGGCCCTTCAAAAAGCGCGCAGCCAGCTCCACTTCACCCAGAATCGTCTGCCCAAACGCACGTACCTGCCGGATTTCCGGCGTATCCATCGGCACACCCGGGCTCACCACCAGAAAATCCTGCCGCCGAAACGTAAGCAGCCCGTGCCCACCCGCCTCTACCGCAATCCCCTCTTCCAGCAGCATGGGGATTTCCTTTTCAAGAGCCTGCGCGCTACGTATATCGGACACAGTGACCTGCGCACCATGCCGGCGCAGAAACAACGCCGCCGCAAGCCCCGACCGGCCCAAGCCCACCACCAGCACGCGTTTGCCTTTCAACTCCATTTGTTTCCAATCACCCGATTCCTACTGCCGCCTACGCTCCAGCTCTGACATCACAAAACCGTGTCATCCTGAGCGAAGTCGAAGGACCTGCTTTGCTCTTCTTCTCGCCGCCACAGTATCCCGTTTTCCAATCAAGCCTGATCACTGCGCCTTCTGAATGCCCTCATGCTTACGCTGCAAATCCTCATACTTTTGCTGAAGCAATGCAAAATCAATCTTCAGGCTCAAATGATCCTCAGATGCCTTGATCGCAGCCAGCAAGCGCGTTTCCATTTCAGGCATTGCTTTCTTTAGCATCTGTACGGTTTCGCAAACACGACTGAGGTCGCGCTTCAAATCGGGTAATACAAAATCTTGAACGACCTGCCTCATATCCGTGAGACCACCCATGCTGCTACCGCCCTTACCACCGATTGTCCCACGCAGCCTCTACCGGATGGAAGATCACCGCAGCTTCAGCGTCGTCAGCGCAAACAGCGCAAACACCAGCGCCCCGATCCAGAACCGCGCAATCACCTTCGACTCCGACCACCCCTGCAACTCAAAATGGTGGTGCAGCGGCGCCATCTTGAAGATCCGCTTCTTTCTCAATTTGTACGAGCCCACCTGCAAAATCACCGAAGCCGCCTCCAGCACAAAAATCCCCCCGATAAACGGCAGCAGCAGCTCCTGCTTGATCGCCACCGCAACCGTGCCGATCGCGCCGCCCAGCGCCAGCGACCCCACATCGCCCATAAACACCTCAGCCGGGTGCGCGTTGTACCAAAGGAACCCGATAGACGCCCCGACCATGGCCCCGCAAAAAATGGTCAGCTCGCTCACCATGGGCATCCGCTGCAGCTCCAGGTAGTCCGCGAACACCACGTGCCCGCTTACGTAGGTCAACACCGTCAACGCCGCCGCGGCAATGATGGTGCAGCCGATCGCCAGCCCATCCAGCCCGTCCGTTAAATTGACAGCATTACTCGATCCCACAATCACCAGCACAATAAACAGGATGAACGGCAAAAACGCCAGCAGGTGCAAGTGCGGCACCCCAACCAGCGCATGGATGCTGAGCGCCGGGTGAAAACGCTTTAAAAACGGCACCACCAGCTGCGTCGAGTAGCTGCCCCGCGTCTGCATCGCCACCAGCGACACCGCCACCCCGGTACTGACCAGGATCTGAAACCCCATCTTGGCCCGCGAGGTAAGCCCCAGGTTGCGCCGATGCACCACCTTGATGTAATCGTCCGCGAACCCGATCGCCCCAAACCCGAACGTAGACAGCATCACCAGCCAGATAAACGGGTTCGAAAGATCAGCCCACAGCAGCGTAGGCAGCAGAATGGCAATGCAGATCAGCACCCCGCCCATGGTCGGCGTCCCGGCCTTTTTCTGGTGCCCCTGCGGCCCATCCTCGCGGATGTACTGCCCAATTTGAAACTCGCGCAGCTTCTCAATCACAAACGGCCCGATGAACAGCGTGATGAGCAACGCCGTAAGCGAAGCAAACGCCGTGCGAAACGTCAAATAACGAAAAATCCGAAACGGCGAAAAATAAGGAAACAGCTTTTGGTACAGCAGCCAGTAAAGCAAGGGGTCTCCAGCAGGTACAGCGTGCGAGTCCAGCTTACAGGCGCTTGGGCTTTGCTTTTTATAAGAATGCTGCCTTGAATGACGATAGTGCCTAAGTCGCTACGCTAAAAAGTCTCAAGACTGCGCCGAGGCTACCGCAAGGTGAAGTTGCCGCAGCAGCACCAGCACCCTCTAAAACCTTAGCCATCCCGGCGAAGCGGGTGCAACATCATGAGTGAGACCTTTTCAAAGCCGAGGCGCTCGTACAAGCCCATAGCCCGGGTATTTGTAGCCCTTACATGGAGAAAGCTACGCAGACCGGCGGTGAAATGCACACGTAGAAGATGCCGTATCAGTTGCGCGGCATACCCGCGACCCACATGCGCCGGGTGCGTACATACGCCGCTGATCTCGCGAAAGCCGGGGAGCGCTACCCGCTCTCCCGCCATGGCTACCAGCTCACCGTCGACATGGATGCCGAAGAACAAGCCGAGCACATAGCTTCTCAAGCGGTAGAATCCCGGCGGCGCTGCTTCGGCAAGTGCCAGCATGGCAGGCGCATCGGCAGCCCCCAGTGCCCGGATTGCATGGGCGGCCGGCGGAGCGGTCAAAGTATCCGCAGTGTCCTTAACGAGCCGCAGGGGAAAGTGCATCTGCCAAGCCTGTAGAGCACTTCCGCGGCTCAGCCCTCTATGCTCCTCGGAGAAATCTCCTTCGACATACACGGTCTCGCCGGGTACAAGCAGTTCGCGCAATGCCCGGGCACTTTCCGCCGTAGCCCGCGGAGTAGCGGCAAACGGAAGAATATCCGGCGGGTACCGACAGGCAAGCTCCGAACCGACAGAGAACGAAGCATGTTCCGTCTGAAGCGCCTGCCAAAATGAGTTCTCAATCGTTGTGTGCATAGGTCAGCATAAGCCCGCAGGCGAGCGCACAGGTCCTGAACCCGAGCCCGACGGGCGGAACTATCCTCAGCGTAACAAGGGGGTCATCCTGAGCGCAGCGAAGGATCTGCTTTTACCCTGTTCCCGGTTTGTAACGTCCGTTTCAGGAGTACAAGATTACCTTGTACCGCCTGAAGGCGTGGTTTAGGTGTGCTCAGATTCTTCTATCGGCTAGTGCGAGTAGGAGATAGAGGAGCTTGTTCTACCTTGGGTAAGTGAATTGCAGCGGGCGGAGTGTCGCGGAACGTCCGTGCGACACGGGAGTCAGACTGCACCATGCTAATGAAAGAATTCACGGCAATTCCATGCGCCTCGGGTCTAAACGTAAGGGCGCTTCCGTCGAAGCCGTTTGCCTGAGATGGAGTGAGTCCCAAATAGTCATTCACGAATTCAGGAAAGCCTGTGCCGTCGTGAACCTTGGAAGGGTAGCCTCCAAGTTTGTGCTCAACGAAGTTGTTGATCTGCTGCTGGGTCGTGTCTGGGCGATAGTAAATGACCAATGAAGCCTGCTGATCAGGACCTATAGCTCGCTCGGGCGGCTCATGCACCCACGCCACTCTGTCGAACTTTTTGAGGATTCCGATGCAGCCTAAAAACACTAGATATGTCGCAATGCCGGTGCTGAGGAGAGTTGCTCCTGTGGAACGCGTGCGCCAATAGATCATCAGCAGGAGGCCTATGAACGCGAAAGCACAGCCGAGCATGAGGACCATCACAAAGCTGTATGAAGCGACGTAGCCGAAAGCGATATGGGCGCAGTCGATGGCTGCCCAGACAGCGAATCCCAAACCTGCCGCCCCGATGATGCTTGCCCCGATCCAACGACGCCACTTTTGGGCGCGGGTCAGAGGCGCGGCGGCTTTAAACACTGGCATATGCCACGGTAGCACGCTGCTAAAAAGGGTTAGCTGCGCTTTGTTGTCTACCCACGACAACTCCGGTTGTCGTAGAGAGGTGGGCCTTGGTTAGTTCTGCTAAATGCCTCTCTCGCAATCAGGAGGCTGCCCTGCTGCAACTCGGGCCTGCGAGGTGCCAACTCCCCAATGCGATTTGCGGAGACCGTTTAAAGATAAGAGCAAAACTGGACGTTCACACCTCTATAGTGCGGCGCTCTCTACTGAGGTGCTTGTAGCTCGATACGATAGCCGTCCGGCGGGTAGAACAATTTAGGGTCCGGGTCGGTGAGCTGAATGTTCTTCAGGCCCGTGTATCCGTTCTTCTCGTTACCTTGTCGAACAATCTGCCGAAGCTCAGGGGAATACCAGGTTTCATCTGACGAGTTCTTTACCTGACCATGCTCGTCAAACCGACTATTAATCACACGCAGGCGGTTGATTGTGATACCGCCGATTTTCATTGGCGCGAGATGCTTAACCTCCGTAGTGGCGTCCCCGTTATGGCTTATTCCGTCAGGACCGGCCTCCATGACAAGCTTGAAAGTATCTACATCCTTGTAATGCAATGTTTGTGGGCGACACATAACGTGCGCACCGCGCATCTCCAGCGGCATCTCCACGTCAGTCATAGGCTGCGTCCACTCGAAGTCACAGTGGGATACAGGGTCGGAGACGAGCACGGTCTTCGTCTTCACCTCTTGGTCTCCCAGCGTAAAGCCGCCGCTCTGTGCGTCAATCCGCGTTCGTCCAAGGCGGTCCCGTGCATGAAAACTATCGCTTTGCCGCCCTGAAGTATCGTCGGTTTCAGGTGTAATCGGTCCTTCCATGGCGGTGTACGGGTGATTTATGACAGGTGCGAACACAACATCCCCTTCATCACTCGCGCGCGGATACCACTTTGCGGGAAAGCGCTCGGAAGGTGGAGGCGCTAGATGCAGCGTTTCCGGTGTATCCGGTATTTTCAGCTCTTGCGCATGCACCGAACAACTTACGATCAGCAGCATGTAGGCAAGTCGACGCATGGCAGGCAAAAGCATTACATACTATATCCCGCGCGGTACGAGATCCAACAGGCTTGCTCAAGGAATGATATTACTCTTGAGAAACGCACTCCTCAAAACTTTACTTACGATATATCGGTCATTCTGGAGCAGCAACACTTAATAGCTGGAACATCCATGGCGCACGATTTTTGACATTAAATGTAGCAACATTTCATGTGTCTCACTACTTAAATGTCTGCGAGTGCACGCTCCAGCCCCACCCCGCGCGACCCCTTCAGCAACACCGCATCGCCCCGCCTAATCTCCCGCCGCAGCCACGCCCCGGCTTCCTCCGCCGTATCAAGAAACAGAGCAGGCGTCCCAGCCTTCGCCGCCGCCTCGGCCAGCGCAAGCGCCGCGCCCTGCACCCCAATCACCCAGTCCGCGCCCGCAAGCGCCGCCTGCTCTCCGCAAGCAGCATGCAGCGCCCCGGTCTCAGCCCCAAGCTCCAGCATCTCTCCGGCAATCACAATATGCCGTTCCCCCGGCAGCTGCATCAACGTACGGATCATCGCGGAAAGCGCCGCCGGGTTCGAGTTATAGCAGTCATTCAGAACCTGCGCACCGCCGATGTGCAGCAGTTCCCCACGCTTGTCGCCCGGCGTCAATGTAGCCAGCGCCGCCGCGCCCTCTTCGAGCGAAACACCCGCCTCCACCCCAACCGCAAGCGCCAGCAGCGCATTACTTGCATTGTGCGCGCCCAGCAGTTGCAGGTGCACCTCCGCCTGCTCCTCACCGGCCTGTACCTGCATCCGCAAGCCTTCCGCGCCGCGCTCTTCAACAGCAGTGCCCCGCACGTCCGCTCTCTCCCCAAGTCCGGCAAAAACCGTGCGGCCTCTATATACATGTGCAAACGCAGCAACCCGCGAATCATCCGCATTCAAAAACGCGATCCCAAACTCAGGTGACAGCGCATCGACAAGCTCGCGCTTGGCCAGCGCCACCCCCTCGATTCCGTCAGCAAAGTTCTGCGTGTGCGCCGCACCCACATTGGTTACAACACCCCAATCCGGCTTGGCAAGCGAGGCCAGCAGCGCAATCTCACCCGCGTTCGACATACCCATCTCAATAACCGCATACTCATGCTCCGGCTCCAGCCGCAGCAGTTGCAGCGGCACGCCGAAGTGGTTGTTCAGGTTTCCAGCCGACTTGAGCACTTCAAACCGCGCCGCCAGCACAGCCGCGACCATCTCCTTGGTAGTCGTCTTGCCCGCGCTGCCGGTCAATCCAATCAACGTGCCATGCCAATGCCCGCGCACCGCCGCGCCCAGCCGCTGCAATGCCAACAGCGGATCATCGACAGCAATGCACGGCACGGCCTTCATGGCCTCATCGAACTTCCCCCGCGCAACAACAGCCGCAACCGCGCCATTTGCAATTGCCGCAGGCACAAATGCATGCGCGTCATACCGCTCGCCTGACATCGCGAAAAATAACTCCCTCGACCTGACCGTGCGTGAATCAATCGAGTAGCCCTCCGCAATCGCCCCTGCAGGCCCATGCAACTCGCCGACCATCCACTCCGTACAAGTTCTCAACGACAGCTTCATCGCATACACCCTCGATAGCTCAACATCCCATGCCTTCCTGAGAGGCTGTGCGCGAAACTCTCCGACCTCAATGCACCCCCACAAAACCGTGTCATCCTGAGCGAAGCCGAAGGACCTGCTTTTCCATCCCCCGCGCGAAAGTCAAAGGCAAAGCAAACCTCAATGCACCCCCACAAAACCGTGTCATCCTGAACGAAGCCGAAGGACCTGCTTTTCCATCCCCCGGCGCGAAAGTCAAAGGCAAAGCAGGTTCTTCGACTTCGTTCAGAATGACATCTCTTACTTGTTTACTATTTTGCACACACCCTCTAAGACATCATCGCGAATTACCCCTATAGCCCAACCCTGCAAGCGCCTGCTCCGCAACCAGAACATCGTCAAACGGCACCTGCTCCAACCCGGACTTGCCCTGAACCGTCTGCGTCTTCTCATGCCCCTTGCCCGCAATCAGCACAATGTCATGCTCGCGCGCCTCCTTCAGCAGCAAGCGAATCGCCGCGGCACGATCCCCCTCCACCAGGTACCGCGCCCCACTCACCTTCAACCCGGGCACCACATCGTTCAGAATCGCCCCCGGGTCTTCACTGCGCGGATTGTCACTGGTCAGCACGCAAAAATCGCTCCCCGCCCCGGCAGCGCTGCCCATCAGCGGCCGCTTCGCCCGATCCCGATCCCCGCCGCAACCGAACAGCGTCAGCACCCGACCCCGCTCCCCGGCAAACTCCCTTGCCACCGCAAGCAGGTTCCGCAGCGCATCCGGAGTATGCGCATAGTCCACCACCACCGTAAACGGCTGCCCGCGATCCACCGTCTGGAACCGCCCCGGCACATGCCCGAGCGCCGCCGCCCCCTCAACAACCTGCGCCAACGAAACTCCGCGCGCCAGCGCCGCCGCCGCAGCCGTCAGCATATTCTGCACATTCACCCGCCCCGTCAGCCGCGAGGCAATCTCCGCCGCCCCATACGGCGTGCTCAACTCAAACCGCATCCCCCCCGGAGTCAACCGCACCGCATCCGCCCGAAACGCCCCAACCCCCACCCCGCACGAGTACAACTCCGCCCCAGCCTCCCGCGCGCTGAAAGCCAGCTCCAGCCCGCGATCATCCTCCACATTGATCACCGCCACCCGAGGCGGCACCCCGTTCCCCCCATCAAACAGCATCCGCTTCGCCGCGTAATACTTGTCCATCGTCCCGTGATAATCCAGGTGATCCTGCGTCAGGTTCGTAAACACCGCCACATCAAACGGCAGCCCGTACACCCGCCCCTGCTCCAGCGCATGCGAGCTCACCTCCATCACCCCTTCGGTCGCCCCCATCGCCGCCCCCTCGGCAAATAGCTGCAACAAGTCTCGGCTCTCAGGCGTCGTATGCGGCGAGGGCCGTACTTCATGCGCCACCCGATACTCAACAGTCCCCACCAGCACCGTCGTCCGCCCCCCGGCCCGCAGCATCGCATCCAGCAAAAACGCGGTCGTCGTCTTCCCGTTCGTCCCGGTAATTCCGGTTAGCCCCAGCAGATCCTCCGGATGGTTGTACAAGTTCGCCGAGAGCGCCGCCAGCGCCCGCCGCCCATGGGCAACAAGCACCACCGGCAACCGCGGATGCGCCTCACTCACAACCGCAAACGCTTCCTCTGAATCCATCACCACAGCAAGCGCACCCGCCCGCGCCGCCTCCGCAACGTACTGCGAGCCATCCACCGACCCACCCCGCATCGCCACAAACAGCGACCCCTTGCGCACCGCCCGCGAGTCAAACTCAACCGAGCGCACCTCCGCGTTTGCCGGGCCGGCGCGCTTCGTTATTTGCACTGAATTTAGAAGCTGTTCCAATTGCATCGCTTGTCCTGGCTTACCCTCTCGGTGAGCGCCGGTCTCCATTTCATCACGTTCTCTTCAGATATGGGTAGACAGAGAGATCTCCACTTGGGCAAAGTCCACACACGGTTGAACAAGGAGCGATATGAAGCTTTGGTCGTACACGCTATGCATCGCAGCATCGCTCATTCTTGCCCCACACCTTTACGCGCAAATACCAACCGTTCCAGCACAGGCAACGGCAGCCGAATCAATCAAGTGGCTTCGCGGAAGCGACCTGCGCATGGTGGCCTGGGGTGCGCACTTCGTCGCCGACCACAAAGATCAGTCCGCGCTGCCGGAACTGGAGCGGCTAGCTGAAGCATGGCGTGCACTGCCGCCGCCCGCTTATGACACCCGCGGCAAGTACGCGCCTGTATCGCTTGAACAGCAGGAACGCACCGATGCGATGCTCGCCGTGCTCGACGCGCTCATACAGCTGCACGGCACTGTGAGCGCGGAAGCTGCCGAATCACTCGCGCCAAACTTCACGGCGCAGGCTCTGACACTGTTTGCCGCCATGCCGGAGCCGCAACGGACGCAGTACGCAGAGAGCGTGTATGCGACCCGGCGAGGCCTGGGAGCTGTCTATAGTCCTCAAGAGTTGACGCATGACCGAACGGTGCACCTGGCGGCTGCGCTGCTCGCCCAACACCCCCCGGCCGGCTTTACGGCCAGCCTGCTTAACGAAACAACAGTCATGCTGCGTGTAAGCGTTACTGACAAGGCGCTGAAACCGGAAAGCCGGGGTTGGGGTACACCATGCAGTGACTCATTTGCAAAGAAGCCCCTGCCCGGTTGGCCGCAACCATGGACCTATGTCGTGGAAGAGTACTGGCGTCAGCAGCCGCTGGATGGAATGACGGTATTGGTGCCGGGCAACCCGGCCATTACAACACGCAGGGCTCTCAGTAATAGCTCCTGCTCCACTCTGGGCTGGTTTTCCAGCGCGGCGCGGCTCCGGCTTGCGGAAGAAGCAGCGCCGCCTACAGGTAAGCTGCGTACAAGCACACTGCGCGACGACAATCTGCCGTTCCCCGGAGCCTCTGCCTACAACACAGCATTGACATCTCTAGTCCTCCGAAATCAGGAGCCGTACAGACAGCTGGCGGCCCTTCTGGCATCGAAAGGCGTACTGACAGAGCAAGAAAGCCTCACTGCGGTGCTGACCTTTCGAGTCGAAATACTCGACAAGCGCGGCGACCGGACCGAGCCTCTTCCTGAACCGCGATTGAATAACGCAAAAGTAGTTTTCGAAGAAGGCTCCGTGCAGGAATCGGCACCCTGGACCTTTCCTTTCTGATCCTTTCGCGTCCGTGAAACTTTCGGTCGCCTTCTTCGTGGTGCCTGCACGCGGGTCTCAGAACCGCAAGGCTGAACAATTACCGCGAAAACCGCACCACAACCTCAGTCCCCGCAGGCACCCGCCTACCCGCCGCAGGAGCCTGCTCCCGCGCCAACCCGCTACCCACCACCTGCACCCCTAGCCCCACTGCCCCTGCTCGCTCCGTTGCAGCCCGCACCGTAATCCCGGCAAAATCCGGCACAACGACGTCATGCCCCGCAGCCACCGTCACACTTCCCTTCACCGCCTGCGGCGACACACTCCCGGAGGGTGCAACCGCGAGCGTTGCCGGGTACCCCAACGAGTGCCCCACATCTCGCGCTTGAGATATTTGAGCTGTAGGTTCCACTGTCTCAGGCACTTTCTCAACCGCGCTCCCCCTAGGCGCAACCGCAGGCACCCCGGCCCCGGCCGCCTCTCCATCCGCCGTTTCCGACGTCCCAACCGGCTCATCAGCCCGCCGCAGCGGATCATCCGCCGGCAGCTGATTCACCTCCGCAAACAACGCCGTCAAATCCCCCACCTGCTCCTGCGTCCCTTCCTCCCGCACCGGAGCCGCCTCTTTTGCAATCTCCTTGGCCGTCTTCAGCGGCCCATCATGCGGCACCCCCAGGTACTCCAGCACCTCCTGCTCCAGCTCCTGAAACACCGGCGCACTGGCCTGCGCGCCGTGGTGGCCGCCCTCGGTCGGCGAATCCATGATCACCGCAATCGTAACCGCCGGGTTATTGATCGGCGCAAATCCCACAAACGAAGCAATGTACTTCGTCTTCGAGTACGTGTGCGTCCGCACATCGATCTTCTGCGCCGTCCCGGTCTTACCGCCCGCACTATACCCGTTCAACTGTGCTGACTTGCCGGTCCCGTTCAGCACCACGCCTTCCATCAGCTTGCGCATTTGCGCCGAGGTCAGCGTCGCAATTACCCGGTGCGCCCCCTCGGGCAGCACATCCGGCAGCACATCCGAAGGGTGAAACGCCGCCCCCTGCAACCCCGGATTCCCACGCGCCATATCCGTCGTCCGCAACACGATATGCGGCGGCAGATACACACCCCCATTCGCAATCGTCGAGGCCATCGTTACCAGCTGGATCGGCGTCACCGCCACCTCCTGCCCCATCGGTATCGACCCGATCGTCGTCGGCTGCCATCGCTCCGGCGGCTTCAGCAGCCCGCGCGTCTCACCCGGCAACTCCAGCCCGCTCCGCTGCCCAAACCCGAACGCATGGATATACGAGTAAAACGTATCCTTCCCCATCCGCTCCGCCAGCTTGATCGCCGCCACATCGCTCGACTCTGCCAGCGCCTGCGCCGTCGTCAGCACACCGTTGTAATGATCGTCATGCACGACCCGCCCGGCCACCGTGATCCTTCCGCCCTCACAATCAATCTTCTGCTCCGGCGTAGTTACATGCTGATCCAGCGCGGCAGAGTAGGTAACCAGCTTGAACGTAGACCCAGGCTCATACACATCGCTCACCGCATGGTCCCGCAGCAGCTCGCTCGATGTGTGCTTAAAGTCGTTCGGGTTAAACGTAGGCCGAATCGCCAGCGCCAGTATCTGCCCCGTATGCGGGTCCTGCACCACGACAGTCCCGTTCAGCGGCTTCACCCGCGCCATCGCATGGTCCAGCGCCTGCTCCGCCATAAACTGGATATTCGCGTCCAGCGTCAGCACCATGTTCGCGCCCGGCTCCGGGTCGCGCTCGCTCGACGCCAGCACATGCCGCCGCGCGTCGAGCGCCGTCAGCATCCGCCCCGGCTCCCCGTGCAGTTGCCGGTCAAACTTCTGCTCCACCCCACCCAGGCCGTTCTCGTCCACGCCCACATAGCCCAGCACCTGCGCGGCAATGTCGTTCTCCGGGTAAAACCGCTTGAACTCCTTCTGGAAGTACACGCCTTTGAGCTTCAGCCCGCGCACCGCCGCAATCACCCCCGGGTCCTGCTTGCGCGCAATCCAGGTAAAATACCGCGAGCTGTCAATCCGCTTCAGGATTTCCCCCGCCGTAGTGAACTTGTCCGCCGGGTCCGTGTGCAGCACCCCCGCCAGCGCCTGCGCCAGCCCCGCCCTCTGCCCCTGCGGAATCTCCCCCGGCACCGTATAGATCGAGTCCACGGACACAGTCATCGCCAGCTCATGCAGGTTGCGGTCGTACAAAATACCCCGGTGCGGCGCCACCTGAAACGTACGCTGCTGCTGCGTAGCCGCCCGCGCCACCCACTCCGGGCTCTTCACCACCTGCAGCCAAACAAGCCGCCCCCCGATCAACCCCGCCCAAAACAGAAAAAACGCCGCCACCCAGAACACCCGCGCCCGCCGCATCGGCGTGGCAATAGCGGAGCTCTGGCGTGGCGCACTTACAAACGAGAAAGGCTTCATGGCTTGAATCGACTCAGCACCGATCTTTGATGTGCATCCTGAAGCCATATGCCTCCAGGTTCCGGTTCACTCAAGGCTACACCGCTCCACCGCATACCGCGTCAGGAGAAGCGTAATGCAAGCAAGGCAGTAAACAGTAGATTATGGAAGCATTGCAGGCAAGCCTCCTACCGGTACGTCTCTGCCGAATCCTACCCTCCACGCGCGTATCCGCAGTACCTTCGTTCGCCGCTTCTGAACAGTAAATACCCGCTTCGGTGACCAAAGAATCCATTTCGCACCGAATTTTTTCCATGCCCCTTTACTTTTTCCGAGGCCGGACCGATAAGGAGTAATAACCATTATGAGGATATGTATGACATACCATGAGGCTGAACATCGTAGATTGGAAGCTGTTCGCGGCACAGGACTTCTCGACACCAAACCCGAACAAGCCTACGACGACCTGGTGCAATTGGCGGCCTGCATCTGCCAGGTGCCCATCAGCCTGGTCACTCTAGTGGATGAGCATCGCCTATGGTTAAAGGCCAGGGTGGGTGTACCGGTTTCAGAAGTACCGCGCGACTTCTCCTTCTGCTCGTACACCATCCAGCAGGACGGTCTCTTTGTCATACCCGATACGCTGCGAGATCCACGGTATGCCACAAATATCTCTGTCACCGGCGCTCCCTCCATTCGCTTCTACGCCGGCTACCCGCTCAGCACCAGCAACGGGGAAAAGCTGGGCAGCCTCTGCGTTGTCGATTGTGTACCCAGGGAACTGGATGACAATCAGCAGATGGCCATGCAGGTGCTCGGCCGCCAGGTCATGGTCCAGATTGAGTTGAAGCAGCAGCTCGACGCGCTTCACGTCGCCCTGCAGCAACAGCAACTCGCGGAAGTCACGCTGCAGTCTTCGCAACGAATGCTCGAATCCGCGAATACACAGCTGCTCCAGCAGTCGCTCACCGATCCCTTGACTAGCTTGGGTAACCGCCGTGCCTTTGAAATTGCTTTGGATCGTGAATTCCAGCGTAGCCGTCGCAGCAAGGCGCCGCTCTCGCTGCTTATGCTTGATATTGATTTCTTCAAGTCTTTCAACGACAATTACGGCCACGTGCAGGGAGATGAAGTTCTCCGCCGGATCGGCTCTCTCATACGGGCTTGCTCGCGCGAAAGCGATATGACCGCCCGCTACGGTGGAGAAGAATTCGTAATCATCCTTCCCGACACCACCGGCGAGCAGGCCCTGCACCTGGCCGCACGCCTCGGCACCGCGATCTCTAGCGATGTTTGGAATCTTCGGCAAATCACCGTCAGCATTGGTGTCGCCACTCTCGATGCCGACACACTGACGCACTATGCCCTCGTCAACGCCGCGGACCAGGCGCTTTACCGAGCAAAGAATAGCGGCAAGAATTGCGTCTGCGCCTTCAATCCAGAGGATGTATCCGGCGAACCGCCCAACCACCTGTCCAAGCTGTCAGCACCTTAGAAGAGGGCCATTCAATAAGGCCCTTGTTTGCGAGAAAAGCCGCTACTCTACGAAGTTTCTAGCAGGCACGGCGTAGATTGAATCTATGGAAAAACCGTCCTCCCGGGCTCATATAGATTGCGGTCATGACGAAATGCCCCAGCACTGTGCTACTCAAAATGTGCAATGGAGGAACATTACCGCTGCGTAGCCGTTCATATCAACCATTGCAGGCTCTTAACCGCCTACAGCCACACCGGCCACCCATCGATCAGTGCCACCTAGAACAGAAAAACGCCGCCACCACAAACACCCGTCACTGCTGCATCGGCGTGGCAATAGTTAAGCTCTGACGCGACGCGCTTACAGATGAGAAAGGCTTCATGGGTTTGAATCTACGAAGCCGTTGCACGCATTGTCTTCGGTACAAAGCCGAGCGCAATCTTCTCAAGCCGAGCGGCAATTTGCCTGCCCTCCGCCATTGTGAAACCCATTCGCGTGGAGAACTCCTCATTTCCAAGTTCTTCTTCACAAAGGTGCGAAATGCGTATAAGTAAAAGGGCGTCCTCAACAGAGAGCATGCGCTCATCTGAAATTTCGTCCAGCTTATCTGCAAGCACTTCACGCATTGCTGTGATGCATGCAGCTGCGCTTGGTAGTCCACCTTAAAACCGTTCAGCACTTCATTCAACGCTTGCTGGAGGCACCGCTGTGTCTCCACCCAGGATGTAATGTCAACTTTTCCAGCACCAGGTCCTCCAAGGACCGCGTGCAAAATGTTTACTTCCTAACTCCATCCAAACCATACCGTGTCATCCTGAGCGAAAATAGACGCGCAAGCGTCTGTTGTAGTCGAAGGATCTGCTTTCCTAAACAGCGGCAAGAAAATCAAGGTAGAAGCAAACCATTCAACTTTGCTCAGGCTGACACTTACGGCTTGTTCCCACTTTGCACATAACCTTTCAGACTTACACCATAGGCGAAGCCGAATGGTCTGCTTCTACGCTTTGCCCTATTTCGTATCCCATTCAGAAAGGAAGGTCATGGTCCGTAATTGTAGGTGTGCTTCGATCCTCTCTTTGTACATGCCGAAGATTGAAGAGAGCTTCGTTCGCATCGATCCAATCCCAACCATGAGAACGGATCATCACGCCGCTATGTTGATTTCCGTTGAAATCGTCTATGAAGGCAGCTTCCAAAAACTGCTTTTGCATCAAGCGTCTCAATGCGAGACTTATACCTACTTTTGATATGCCGGCATTCTCAGCATCATCACGTAACTTCCACAAGCTAAAAGCGGCATCAGGAGTATCCGCGATCCCCGCAGCTACAGCGATGAGCATTATCTCAATTTGGCTGAGTCCACCAACGGCAGCAATCGGCTCTGCTTCTGCAATCTGCTGTAAAGCTCGTCCTCGATCAACGGCTGCTTGCAAACGTTCGGTAACCGCGTCGCTCAATGCTTTGAAGTCGCTTTGAGCTTCAGTTCTATATGAAATTACGGCCCGGTGTTGAATGTCGAACGGGTACTCCCATTGCGTTCATCTGAACAAACCATCACGACTGGACGACCGGTAATAAAGGCAAAGCCGAGTTCCTACCATACGTTCGGGTTGTCCATCGTGATGTCGGCAAGGCATACTGCCGCCGCGCGAATTCCGTCCTTGATAGAATGGATAAGCACATCTGCCTTCGAATCCTGATCCACCCGGTAAGGCTCTAGGCCTGCGGCTTGTATCGCAGGCGCAAAAGTCTCCTTAAATCGCTTGTCAAACTTGCCGGAGTCAAACGGTTGAATTACGAAGCATGTAGACATAGAGGGCGCACTTGTTCTCTGTAACTAAATTGTAAATGAGCCAATACAAGGCTGATTCTCAAGCACGCATTTGTCAAGCACTTCAGTCCACAATCCAGGCTGTCTAAAGTTTGGCAAAAGAAACCGACGTTACTCTTTGCCTTGCACACCAAAGCCCATTTTCTGAAACAGGCACTTTTGGAATTGTGAATATGCGGTTAAAAACACGCATAAAACAGCAGAAAACACCACTTTTCAGCATGTTTACGGAAGCTTTATTCGGTATCAATTTATTTGAATATTTGCCGCGATCATCTTAGCCGGATACCCTAAACTCTACGCCATCCGGCTAAGACCGCTCCGCAATCAACTTTTACAACATAAAGCACTGAAACCTAATATTTGAATACAAGATATCGGGCTTCTACCGCCCCATACGCAACGGCCGTGCCTCGGCTATTGAAGTCATCCCAGCCTCGCCGAGACCATCCGGCCGTACCACCTGCCCAGGAGCCGGGCGCTGCAATCCAATTCCGCGTGCCATACGATCGATACGCGCAGGGTCACTCAATTGCGCCTCGCTCAGACGCAACTCACGGTTTTGCTCCTGCAACTGAGCCAGCTGCTGCTTCTGCGCTTCCAGGTGGTACCCCACCTGAATCGACATATAGTGCTGCCAACCGTAAAACATCACGAGCGCAAACAACATCGCCATGGCCCCGGCAAAGGAACGCATTTCGCGCCTGCGCACCGGGCACTGCGCCTTCACCAGGCGTGAGTTGTCCATGCGTCGTGTAAAGAAAATCTCCGGGGTAGGGCCGCGCCGTGCGCGCTGCTCCACCATCCAGCGGCTGCTATTGTTGCTGACAACGGAACGGATACTGTCCCGCGCTATCCCGAAAACTTCCGCCAGTGCCTGCGTTGCCATACTGCACCTTCTTGTTTCTCGTTATCTCTTGCTTCCCGAACCGTTTTCCTTCACTGCGACCGAGCCGGGCCGCTACTAATTGAAGGTGAATAGTACGTGATTAGCCTTGCATGGGTTTGTCTTTCCCCGGTAGTTCAGCAAGGCAACCAGGCTCGATCTTATGTTTATTTCTTGCTCCCCAAAACTTTCACCGGAGATTTCACCGTCTTCATCTTTTCCGCTGCCCGTAGTTTCGCGCTGCGACTTCGCGGGTTTCGTTCTATCTCGTCTTCGCTTGCCGTCATCGGCTTACGGGTTAATACTTCAAACGTTCCTGTGTCTTTCCATCCCCGAAGCGCGTCCTTTGCCAACCTGTCTTCGAGCGAGTGGAAGGAGATAACTACCAGCCGTCCGCTTGGCTTCAACAATCTCGGCGCCGCTTCCAGCAGTGCCTTGATCTCGTCCAGCTCGGCATTTACATGAATTCGGAGTGCTTGAAAGGTCCGGGTTGCCGGATGAATCCGGTCGCCTTTCATTGCTGGGGCTGCGGCCCGTACCACACCGGCTAACTGCGCCGTTGTATGTAGTGGCCGAGCCCTCACAATGGCTCTGGCGATTCTCCGCGACCTCCTTTCCTCTCCGAGTTCGTAAATCAGGTTCGCGAGATCGTTTTCGTCCGCCTGATTTACCACTTGTTCGGCAGTGAGCTCTCCGTGCGTGTTCATCCGCATGTCAAGAGGCCCATCTGCCTGAAAGCTGAAACCGCGATGCGCCTGGTCCAGGTGCATGGAACTGGTACCGAAATCCGCCAGAATGCCGTCCACCGTACCCGACTCCGCAAACCGTTCGACCTGGCTGAATTCCGCACCGTACAGGGTGACACGAGGCATCTTCGCGCCCAGCTCACCCCGTAACTCGTCCAGCCTGCCCGCGGCCAGTTCCAGCGCCTGCGGGTCTCGGTCCAGCCCGATCAAGTGCCCTTCCGGTCCCAGCAATCGAGCTATCCCCATCGCATGCCCGGCAAAGCCGAGCGTGCAATCCACGTACGTACCGCCCGGGCGCACCGCTAAATACTCCATCGCTTCATTGAAAAGAACTGGCACATGCCGTTCACTACGTTCCTGCATATGCCCGACCCTCAGGGTCTATACCGTTTCCCAAAATCCAAACCTGCCTAAAGCCCAAAACTTGCCAAAACCTGCTGGTCTTCCTCGGTCAATGGATTGGCTTCCATGTTCTGCTTGAAGCTTTCGTGGTTCGCCACCTCAAGGTACGTCTGCATGCCGAAGACCACCACGTCACCGGTTACTTTCGCTTGTTCCCGCAAAATCTGCGGCAACAGCACCCTTCCCTGCTCATCCATCTTGCTCATCTGCCCGTAATAGTTCAGCCGATCCAGCAGCTTCTTCTTTGCCGGGTTGAAGTTCGGAATGGCGGCAAGTTTCTCTTCAAACTTTTCCCATTCCTCCAGCGGGTGGATCTCGGCCACCTTGCCATCCTTGCTCGTGATGTAGACCTGCCCCCGGTACTGCTCGTCAATCTGGTGCTTGAACTCCGCAGGCAGCTTCAGCCGCCCTTTCTCGTCAACCCGTGCTGGGTGATTTCCGCGGAACATGGTTCTTCAACTTTCCACAACATCAAAAAAGCAGATACTTCATGCTTACGCCAATCGTCAGGGAATGCAAGAGTGCCACTCCACTTTCTTCCACTTTCGACCACAGACTAGCCTACCCTCCCTCTCCCAAAACCAGTTTTTTTAGGTGAATTACTGTCGCCCCGTTACTAAAGAGGGGATATCTGTGAAATGCCTGTGCAAATACAGTTCCCATTCGAAATGAGGGAACCTAATCGTGCAATCTTCAGTTCAATTCGTTTGGGAGATGCGAAGGCCCAGTGCCAAGCTGCGATTGCCGCTCGCGCATGCGCCGCTGCAAGTATGCAGCCAGATAAAAAACAACAGCGATGTTGAGCAATGTGAAGACGGCTTTAGGCCAATTCGGTTTACGCAGGATTTCGAAGAACTCCCAGGGTAGGAACGATGCGGTAACCACAAGTGTGAGGTACTCTGCCCATGGTTTGCCCAGCACCAAGCCTGTTCCTTCCAGCACATCCATGGCAGCATAGCAGAAGATGCCGATGGAAATTTCCCTCAGTCTATGCGGCGTGATACCGGACACTTTTTCGATGATGACACTGATGAAGTGGCTTTCGGGGTCGAAACGCAGGTC
Organism: uncultured Acidobacteriaceae bacterium; assembly: GCA_964235655.1. Taxonomy (GTDB): domain Bacteria; phylum Acidobacteriota; class Terriglobia; order Terriglobales; family Acidobacteriaceae; genus EB88. The sequence goes on along the minus strand of CAXSBB010000012.1, from coordinate 34,296 downwards.
AACAATCCACTTTGTGACAAGTGTCACAAGATCGCGGTGGACCAAACGAAGTGCGCCGAAGCCAAGCGCCACAAACAGAATGGCCTTGATCAGCTTGCCGGCACCGATCAGGATGAGCCAGCGGTTAGTGGGAAATTGAGGATTGTGAGAGGGTGTTTGCTCCATACCGGCTAGCCGGAACCTGCCCAGCTCTTTCAAGCATACGCAAGGACGCAAATTTTTACTTCTACCTCTAGGAGGGTTGTTCCAAGCAGACGCAACACCATCTGCTTCTGACACACGAACAACTTGAAATAGCGGGCGGCTTTAGCTCCATGAATCTGTGAAGCCAGCCTCCGCGTTCCTATTCTGAGTTGTAGAAGTATCGTCAAGTGTTGATGGGTTGATGGAGAAGTTTTCACGAATCGGCTTCCCGCCGGAGAACGTACGAAAGGTATTTAATGATCAGGAACAAGGCAATGCTATCTGCAGTACTTGTAACCGCTATGAGCTTTTCCGCGGTTTCCGTCCAGGCTAAGAAAGATCCGGAAGTCGGCGGCGCGGCCATGTCGCCCACCAAAAACATTGTTGAGAATGCAGTGAACTCGAAAGATCACACTACACTCGTGACTGCAGTTAAGGCAGCCGGCTTGGTCGATACCCTTGAGGGTCCCGGCCCGTTTACAGTGTTTGCTCCTACCAATGAGGCATTTGACAAGCTTCCGGCGGGCACCGTGGACACACTTATCAAGCCAGAGAATAAGGATCAACTGACCAAAATCCTGACTTACCATGTCGTACCGGGCAAAATCACTGCCAAAGACTTGATGAAGCTGATCAAAAAGGGCGACGGGAAAGCTGAGCTGAAGACAGTACAAGGTGAGACTCTGACCGCCACCATGCAAGACGGCAAAATCGTTTTAACCGATCAGAAGGGCGGCACTTCCACTGTCACGATTGCGGACGTGATTCAATCAAACGGCGTTATCCATGTTGTGAATTCAGTATTGATGCCTAATTAGCTTTGTACTGGGAGCACAAAGAGCGTCTTCAATGAGGCGCTCTTTGTTGCTTCAAATTCTTGCTGTCGCTCATTTCATCGCATCTCAACGCAACCTATGTCCTTTCGGCTATCCATCAGGCAGTATCGCAAGGGCTAGGCGGAGCGGCTTAGGTCCGTTTTGTTTTACCATGGGGCTAGCCTCAGATCCTCAAGCTGCTACTCATCTCCCTAGAGTAAAGCTCGTGTGGTTCATGCCGCACCCAAGGGAACGGTGCGTAAACCCCGGCTCGACTGCGCCAGCAGATCATGCATGGCATTTGCCGCTAGTGAGCCGGCCTTAGGGTCAAGCGGCTGGAGCCAACGCAGCATGGCAACCTGGTCGAAGTAAACGCTATCTTCAAGCCGGTCTCCATGGTAAAGGTCGCCCGCAAATAGAGGCTGTTCATCATCTGCGGCGCATAGCATCAGAACAAGGGTGCGATGGTTGGGTGTTTTCATGGTGATCCCAACTGTAAAACCAGAGGTATAGAGAGTTGTATCCCTATACAGCAAAACGCCGCACCGTTGTAACGTGACTTTCGCGGCATGCGCCCGAATGCGCTACTACAGCAGTACTACACTTCATGCTTGGCATATGCCCGATTTCACTACCATCCAAGTGCATGTGCTTCATCATTACATGAAGTGGAAGACGGCGAAGCCGCTAGTTGAAAGACACATTGGAGTAGACGTCGCGCTTGAACACCTCCAATGGATTTTCTAAAGCAGAGACTCCATGGCAATGTTGCCTAGCACTGAGATACCTTCGACCCTATGTTTCAAAATGGGGACACTTTACTTAGAGCATCAGCTTTCGATTTGCTGGTTGCATACAGATAATCGGTTCTACCCGGTCCATCCCAAAGTGTAGGCACACAGCTACACTCTTCGACTTAAGAGCTTACCCGGCTGCGACCACCTGCGGTCTGCGACGCTGCATTTTGCTCAGGATCAGCTGTAAGCGGTCTAAAGCCGCCTCTACCGTTACACCATATCGCTTGCGCAGATCATCAACTTTGCCGTGCTCAATGAAGTTGTCCGGCCAGCCGATGCGAACCACCGGTGTATTAATTTCGGCTAGCGACAGCTCCTCCAGCACGGCAGAGCCGAAGCCGCCTGCCAGCACATGATCTTCAAATGTGACTACGGCAGAAGCATGTAAGGCATAGCGTGTGAGGGTATTGCGGTCGAGCGGCTTCACAAAGCGCGGGTTGATCACCGCCGCCGAGTAGCCCCAAGCATTGAGCCGGTCAGCCAGCTCTTGTGCCATAGGTAGCAGCGCGCCCAAACCAAAGATGACAATTTCCTCACCTTCGCGAACCACCTTGGCTGTGCCGATAGCGAGTGGCTGCGGCTGCGCCTTGAGCACAACCCCCGGTCCTGCTCCGCGCGGGTAGCGAATCGCGCAAGGCCCAGGGTGCAGCTTAGCGGTCAACAGCATGTCGGCAAGCTCGTCCTCATCTGCGGGCACCATGTGCACGATATTAGGAATGGGCCGCAGGTAGGAGATGTCAAACAAGCCATGGTGCGTGGCACCGTCGTCACCGCTCAGGCTGCCGCGGTCCATGCAGAAAACTACCGGCAGATTCTGTAGGCACACGTCGTGGACAATGGGGTCGAACGCACGCTGCAAAAATGTGGAGTAGATCGCGCAGAATGGCTTGAAGCCCTGCGTGGCCATGCCTGCCGCGAAGATGACTGCGTGCTCTTCGGCAATGCCCACATCAAAGTATCGTTTGGGGTGATGCGGGCGGAAAAAGTCAAGCGCCGTGCCATTGGGCATGGCCGCTGTAATGGCAACAACTTTTTCGTCAGCATCCGCCAGTTTGACAAGAGTATTGGCAAAAACCTCAGAGTAGGTCGGCTGCCCGCCGGTGTGGGTGTGACCTGTTTCCGGGTCGTAAGGCCCCAGGCCATGGAACTTCTTCTGGCCGTCAAGCGCGGGCTGAAAGCCCCGGCCCTTTTGCGTGATGACGTGCAGCAGCACCGGCCGGTCTTGCTGCTTCAGGAACTCAAACGTATCGATAAGCAAACGGATATTGTGGCCGTCAAGCGGGCCGTAGTACACCAGGCCGAACTCCTCAAAAAAGCTGGATGGAAACACCATGCCTTTTGCGGCTTCCTCAGCACGGCGCACGGCTTTTTTTGCCGCCTGGCCGCCGATGCGCTCCACCAGCCGCGTGGCTCCGTCATGCAAGTTGTTCAAACGCTGATTGGTCACAATTTTGTGCAGGTAGCGAGCTATAGAGCCGACATTGCGGTCAATGGACCATTCGTTATCGTTGAGTACGACGATGAGGCGCTTGGTCTGTCCGGCGATGTTGTTCAAGGCTTCAAACGAGATGCCGTTGGTAAACGCTGCGTCGCCGGCCAGAGCGACAATGTGTTCTGTACCGCCCGCAAGGTCGCGCGCCACTGCCATGCCAAGTGCCGCAGAAAGCGCGGTCCCCGCGTGCCCTGCCCCGTAACTATCGTGCTCGCTCTCGCTGCGCAGCATGAAACCGTTCAGACCGCCACCCTGGCGGATGGTGTCAAAACGCGGCTCGCGCCCGGTAAGCAATTTATGGATGTAGGCTTGGTGGCTCACGTCAAAGACAAATTTGTCTTGAGGGGTGGAAAAAACATAGTGCATGGCCAGGGTAAGCTCTACAACGCCGAGATTCGGCCCGAGATGGCCACCTGTCTTGGATAGAGAAAGGATCAGGCGTTGCCGGATTTCCTGAGCCAACTCTTCGAGCTCCGGCACGGAAAGCTGCTTTATATCAGCCGGAGATTGAATGGTGCCAAGTCGAGTCATGCTGCTCCTGGAGCCGGTCTGAGCAATGGTAAGGTGCCCGAAATCTAGCGCACCATCGCTTGGGAGATGATCGCTTTCAAGGAGCAATGCAACAACCACCTAGCTAGCCTACAAACAAGCTTTTACCTGACTCTGAAGTATATCAGCCGTGTTATGAGAGGCAATAGCGGTTCTTGTACCCTGTAAACATCCTTCTCTACTTACGAGCGCCAAGCACTTCTGCCTCCGGCAACTCTGAACCGAAAACACCCTCCCAGCGAGCAATGACGGCTGCAGCCAGGCAGTTGCCTGTCACATTGATAACTGTACGACCCATGTCCATCAAGGCGTCAATACCGAGAATGAGGAAGATAGGACTTTCCGGCAGGTGAAAGGTGCCGGCCGTTGCCAGCAGCACAACAAGCACAGCACGCGGTACACCAGCTACACCCTTGCTGGTGAGCATCAGCACCAGCAGCATGCCGACCTGCGCGCGCAGCCCCATGTGCATGCCCGCAGCCTGTGCCACAAACATGGATGCAAGTGCCAGGTACAGCGCGGACCCGGCCAGGTTGAAGCTGTACCCGGCAGGGATAACGAAGCCGGTAATACGTCGCGGTACGCCGAAAGCCTCCATGGCTTCCATGGCGCGAGGCAGCGCAGCCTCGCTGGTGCTGGTAGCAAAAGCAATGGTGGCAGGTTCTGATACCGCCCGCAGAAAACCGCGTACTGGTATACGCGCGATGAGTGCGGCGGGCAGCATGGCAAGTAGGGCAAACGCCGCGAGAGCGAGGTACAGAGTGAGCAGCAGGCGGCCCAGGTTTGCCATGACGCCCATTCCGGCGCTTGCGACCGTGTAGGCCAGCGCGGCACCCACACCCAGCGGTGCCGCGTACATGACGATGTTCGTAAAGGCGAACATGGTCGCGGTTAGCGACTCCACCAACCGCAGCATGGGCGCGCGACGCGGTTCTGCAACCCGGTTGAGCGCAAGACCGAACAGCAGCGCGAAGACAGCAACTTCCAGGATTTGACCATCGGCAACGGCTTTCGCGATGTTGTCAGGGAAGACGCGCAGCAGGAACTCCTGCCAGGTGCCCGCGCTTGCCGGTGGAACTATCGAGCCTGCATGCGCCTGCACAGCAACACCAACACCTGCCTGCGAAATGTTGATGGCAACCAGGCCGATGGCAAGTGCAATAGTAGTCAGCACTTCAAAGTAGACCAGTGACTTCCAGCCGAGCCTGGCGACACCGCTGCCCTTTTCGCTGCTGCTGTGCCCGGCAATGCCTGTAACCAGCGTGCCAAAGATGAGCGGCGCGACAATGCACTTGATGAGTCGTAGGAAGATATCGGAGAAGACGCGCGAGGCAAGCGCGGCTTGCGGCAGGTCCAGCCCGTACTCGATGCCGGCGAGCATGCTCCAGAAAATCCAGGGCGTGAGCGACCGCTTGCGAAAAGCCCACAAGGCAGCGAACAGCAAACCGACGAGACGGAGGGGAAGCGCGAATGAGTGAGCTACCGGTAGTAGCCCCGCAGCCCATAGCAGGACGCCTATAGCAAAAATCATGGGCGTTGGTCTTGCTTGCGTCAGCTCGCCCAATCCAGGACCGGCACCTTCAAAAGAGTAAAGTGCTGAGGGTGGTTCATGCGCATTCCGATGAAGTCATAGGGAAGCAGGTTGTTATACGAGACCTCATTCGACGATCTCCCCTGAAATTTCATCTGTAGGTGCTTCAAACTCTGCTTCAAAACCTTCTCGGATGCGCTCCATCGCTTCCTCTCGATCCATGCCGGCACCCTGCTCAAGCGAGTTTGCGATATGCCCGGCAAGATCGGCGAGCATCATGCCCCATGCTTCCGGATCACTCCATACACCGGCGCGCAGGCTGATGTGCTGCTCCCCGTTTGCAATCCAGACGCGCAGCAGCTCAAAGGATTTTCGGTCATTGCGAGCTTCATCTGGAACACGCAGTTGATTGCTATCCGCCATTGCCTACTCTTCCTCTTCATGCATCTTCGCCGGCCCGGCAAAGTCTTCAAGCGTGGTCGTGTCGCCTTTGATCTCGCCGTTTTCAGCAAGCTCACGCAGCAGCCTGCGCATGATCTTGCCCGAGCGGGTCTTGGGCAGCTGCTCTACAAAACGCACATCATCAGGCCGCGCAAACGGGCCGATCTCCTTCGCAACCCAGGCGCGCAGCTCGTCGCGCAGCGTGGGCGAGGGCTTTTGACCTGCTTCCAAAGTGACGAACACTGAAATGGCTTGACCCTTCAGCTCATGCGTTTTGCCTACCACCGCAGCTTCTGAGACCTTGGCGTGTGCCACCAGCGCGGACTCAATCTCCATGGTTCCTAGCCGATGCCCGCTTACATTGATTACATCGTCCACGCGGCCCATCAACCAGTAGTAGCCATCCTCGTCCACGCGCGCGCCATCGCCCGACACATACGCGCCGGGAATCTGGCTCCAGTAGGTTTCGCGGTACCGCTCGTGATCACCCCAGATAGTACGCGCCATGGAAGGCCAGGGCTTGCGGATGACCAGCAAGCCGCCATGTCCTACCGGCACCGGCTCACCCGCTTTTGTAACAATTTCAGGCACAATCCCAAAAAACGGTACGGTCGCCGAGCCGGGTTTGGTAGCAATAGCCCCCGGAAGCGGCGTCAGCATGTGCGCGCCGGTTTCAGTCTGCCACCAGGTGTCAGCAATAGGGCAGCGGCCACGTCCAATCTCGTTGTGGTACCACATCCAGACTTCCGGGTTGATCGGCTCGCCGACCGTGCCGAGTACCCGCAGCGTATCTAGCTTGGCCGCGCGCGGAAATTGAGAACCCCACTTCATAAACGCTCGAATGGCGGTGGGGGCAGTGTAGAAGGCAGTCACCCGGTGACGGTCGATCACTTGCCAGAAGCGGCCTGCGTTCGGTGAGTCGGGCGCACCCTCATACAACAACGTGGTCACTCCATTTTGCAGCGCCCCATAAAGAACATAGGAGTGGCCGGTGATCCAGCCGACATCTGCTGTACACCAGAAAACATCCTCAGCGTGCAGGTCGAAGACCAGCTTGGTAGTCAGATACGTCTGCACCGCGTAGCCGCCGTTGGTATGCACCAGGCCCTTGGGCTTGCCCGTGGTGCCGCTTGTGTACAGGATAAAGAGCGGGTCTTCGGCGTTCAACTGCTCAGGCTCGCAGTGCGGCTCGGCACCGGCCATGGCCTCGTGCCACCATACATCACGGCCTGCCTGCATGGGCACTTCGGCGCCGGTACGGGCATACACCACAACATGGTGCACGTTTGCGCAGCTTTTCAGCGCCTCATCCACGCCGGTCTTCAGCTTGATCTCGGCACCTCGACGATAGGTCGCATCCTGCGTCAGCACCACGCGGCAGTCAGCATCGGCAATGCGATCGGCAATAGCCTGCGGGGCAAACCCGCCGAAGATCACAGAATGCACAGCGCCGATGCGGGTACAGGCCAGCATTGCAATAGCTACCTCAAGCGACATGCCCATGTAGATCGCAACGCGGTCCCCTTTCTCCACACCAAGCGAGCGCAGCATGCTGCCGCACCGCTCCACCTGCGCTTGCAGTTCGGCAAAGGTCAGAGAGCGAACTTCACCGGGCTCCCCTTCCCAGATCAAAGCGGTGTGGCTGCCGCGGCCCGCAGCCACATGCCGATCGACGCAGTTCACGCTCATGTTAAGGGAGCCATCGGCAAACCAGCTTACCTTTGAGGGATCTGTTGATGCATCCCAGTCCAGACCTTTGGACGGCTCACGAAACCAGTGCAGTTCGCGCGCAATGCCGGCCCAGAACGTGTCCGGCTGCTCCACGGATTCTTTGTACATCGCCTGATATTGCGCAAGCGATCCCACGTGCGCCGTAGCGGCAAACTCCGCAGGCGGAGGAAACGTCCGCGTCTCCCGCAGCGAAGACGTCAAATTTTCAGAGTTGCCCTGTGAGGTTGCAGCCATGCCGGTACCAAAAGCCTTTCAGTACAAGTCCGTACCCGTCTCAGAGGACCATGGCACCCCTTTGCAGGTCAAGGGCTGCTGCATCGTCGGCGGAGGCGCTCTCTCGTAAATAGTTGAGTACGGTTTATACGTTGTTCACCCATACCTGAATAAGTGTTGTAATAGGCGCTGTCGCGTTCGCTGCCCTGCAACTGCATTCCAGGGTGAAGCGCGCCACAAAATGAGGCCGTACATGAGCACATCCATTCTGGACCGCGAACGCGCTGTCGCCCCTCCAGGCTACAGCCGCTGGCTGGTACCGCCTGCCGCGCTTGCCATCCATCTCGCAATCGGTCAGGTGTATTCCTTCAGCGTTTTTGTAAATCCGCTGATTGCACTCAAAGCTGCTGACGGCAGCTCCTGGAACCAGAAGGAAGTCGGCTACATCTTTTCGATCGCCATTCTATTTCTCGGTCTTTCCGCGGCACTATTCAGTAAATGGCTTGAGAAAGCCGGCCCCCGCAAGGTGCTCTTTGTCGCCGCCCTCTGTTTCGGTGTCGGCTTTTTGGTCTCTGCACTGGGTGTCAAGCTGCACTCGCTTCCATTGGTGTACCTGGGCTACGGAGCTATCGGCGGCATCGGATTGGGTCTGGGCTACATCTCGCCGGTAGCAACGCTCATCCGCTGGTTCCCGGACCGGCCCGGCCTGGCTACCGGCATGGCCATCATGGGTTTTGGCGGCGGTGCCATGATCGGCTCTCCGCTGGGCACCGACTTGATGCTTCATTATGGCGGCACCGGGGCGCACAGGATTGCCTCCACATGGGTCACCATGGGCATTGTGTACCTCTTGTTCATGATGTTCGGCGTGTTCATGATCCGCACACCGCGCCCGGGCTGGACGCCCGCCGGATGGACGCCGAAGACCAACACAAACGCGCTCATCAGCTCGCATAATGTCGCTGTCGACTCTGCAATGAAAACCCCACAGTTTTGGTTGCTGTGGCTAATGCTGGCGTTGAACACTACGGCAGGCATCGGCATTCTTGAGCAGGCCTCACCGATGGTGCAGAACCTGTTTTCGGGCAAAGTCACAGCGCTGGCCGCGGGCGGCTTCGTCGGTGTGCTGTCTCTGTTCAACATGGGCGGCCGTTTTATCTGGTCGACTACATCGGACTACATCGGCCGCAAAACTACCTTCATGCTCTTCTTCATCTTGGGCTCCGTCCTGTTCTACCTGCTGCCCAGCCTCAGCTCCATTGCGTTATTTGTATTGGTGGCCGGTGTACTCATCAGCATGTATGGAGCGGGTTTTGCAACCGCGCCCGCTTATCTTAAGGACCTGTTCGGGACTGCGGACGTGAGTGCCATTTACGGCCGCCTGCTGACCGCCTGGGCTGTTGCCGGCATTGTCGGCCCGCTGCTGGTAAATGCGGTCCTGGATCACGCGCATGCCGCCGGCCTCCCGCCGCGTACAGCCTATCCGGTTGTGCTGCACATCATGGCGGCGCTGCTGGTTATCGGTTTTATCGCCAGCTTGCTGGTACGTCCGGTCGCTTCACGGTTCTGGATGAAGGACGCGCCGGAACTGACTACAGCCGGTAATAGTGGACACTAAGCCAAGTTCGTAGAATGGAAGATTCACATGCAGAATGAAAAGGTAACAAGCTCACCCCTAAGCGTGTCCCTGGCTTGGCTCGTAGTAGTACTGCCGGCCGCTTGGGGCGTCTACAACACGGTGCTGCGCGCTTCGCACTTGTTCGCCAAGTGAACCGGAAACAGGAAGGAGCAGTGCTTTTCCCTGTACTGCTCCGGTAACGCCTCAAAGGTTTCTATTAAAGTCACTATTCCATAAAGACAAGCTCACTCCATGTACTGAATACGCAGCAGGGACGACAGACCCTACTTAAAAACCTGTCCGCTGGTAACGCTGCTGGTGCCATTTCCAAGCGCTGCTTACAATGCCGTCCATGTCGGTGTACTCCGGCTGCCATCCCAGCTCTTTGCCGATCTTTTCAGAGCTTGCAATCAGTACAGCGGGGTCGCCTAACCGCCGAGGTTCTTCAATCACCGGAATAGAGTGCCCGGTAACACGGCGCACAGACTCCACCACTTCTCGCACGCTGAAGCCCACTCCATTGCCCAGGTTATAGATGAGCCGCTTCGGCTCGATCCCGTCAAGCAATGCTGCAAGTGCCATCTGGTGTGCCCGCGCAAGGTCCTGGACATGTACGTAGTCCCTCACAGCCGTGCCGTCCGGCGTTGGGTAATCCTGACCGAAAATCTTGATAGCCGTGCGTCGGCCCAGAGCTACGTCAAGCACCAGCGGAATGAGGTGCGATTCCGGCTCGTGCGCTTCGCCCCGCCCGGCAACCGCACCGGCCACGTTAAAGTAGCGCAGACTGGCATACGAGAAGCCGTGGAGCTGGTGAAACCAGCGCATCATATGTTCTACCAGCAGTTTGGACTCGCCGTAGGCATTCGTCGGGCGCAGGGGCGCATCCTCGCGGATGGGCGTGCTCTCGGGCTCGCCGTATAGCGCCGCTGTTGAGGAAAACACCAGGCGGCGCACACCGGTTGCCTGCATGGCTTCAAGCAGCGTCAAGGTTGTCGCAGTATTGTTGCGAAAGTAAATCTCAGGCTTCTTCATGCTCTCACCGGCCTCGATGAGTGCGGCAAAGTGCATCACCCCATCGAATCCCTGCGTAAGCGTCTTTTCGAGCAAAGGCCGGTCGGAAAGCTCGCCCTCAATGAAAGTAGCTCCCTCGGGCAGCATGGAGCGGTGACCGTGGCAAAGATTGTCGTAAATGACTACCTGGTGACCCCGTGTCACTAACTCTTCTGCCACCGTGCCACCCACGTACCCTGCCCCGCCTGTTACCAGTACCTTCATAGCATCTCCATTCATTTCACCCGCAAGCACCATTCAGCCGACTATGGCTGATGCCTGTATATCGCACCCGCGTCTTCCTTTTCCGCGTTTGCAACTTACCGACGGTAACCAAAGAAACACGTTCCTTCTAAAGCATTTTATGTTTTGGCCGGTAGAATACTCTCAGACTCCCAGACTTGCATAGCCATAGACCCGATAGAGGGGCAATAAGGCTGGGAATTGAGGCATCATACGTGAGGGTATGGCGAAATCTTACAACATGAATTTGGAAGAAGTAGCTCATGAAAGCCATGACACTGCCGATGAAGCAGCCACGCGTCTTACATCGGTATCGCCCCAGACTGAAGGCACGCGGCACAAGCCGCTTGCCGGGATAGGAATTATGCCTCAAGGAAACGAAGCCTACCGCGAAGATGAACAAGAGGTAACACCGACTGCCGGGATGTCTTCAAAAGTTGCCCTCCCGCAGCGCGACGTTCTGAACCATGCGAACTTTGGCCTGCTACCACAGGAAAAAGGCAGGCTCGGCTCCTTTGGTGTTGCCGCCGGCGTCAACCTGGCCATTCTTGCGCTGATCTTGGCATTGACCATTGACCAGGTCCATGAAGCCAAGGTGCATCGACAGGAACAATTAGTGTATGTAGCTCCCCCACCGAAACCTTACGTTCCCCCGGTGCCCAAGGTCGTGCTGCCGCCCATTCCGCCACTACCGAAGGAAGAGGTTAAAATTCCTCCACCGCCGGTGCCGAAGCCGGTGGTAGAGCCGCCCAAAGTAGAACTGCCGAAGATCGCAGCCAAGGCACCGGCGCTGCCTGCACCCGCGCCCCGCCCTGTAGTGACTCCGCCCAAGCCGGTAGTAGGAGCGTTTGCAGCGCCTACAACACCGGCCGCCCAGGCACAGCGTGTTGCTACCACGCAAACCGCCGGGTTCGGCAATCCCAGTGGTGTGCAGGCTAACCCGAATGCCAGCAAACCCTCGCAGCTTGCAACTCTCGGCGGCTTCGGTGCAGCATCAAACAGCAATACCGGTGCAGCAGCACGGCAGGGTGCAGTTACCGCGGCTGGGTTTGGGTCCGGAGCCCCCGGCGGCACCCCGAACGGAAGTGCTCGCGGTGTTGTCGCGACCACCGGCTTTGGCGAAGGCTCCAAACCTGCCGGGGTACCGGGCGGCCACGGAACCGTAGCCGCAGTCGGCTTTGGTACGGGCACACAGCAGGGCGGCTCTCCCGGCGGGCATGGTACGGTAGCTGCGGGCAACTTCAGCCAGGGCTCACCGGCAGCCGGCGCGGCTCCTGTCCATGCACAGCAAGCTCAGGTCACACCCATCGTCGTGCTCACCAAGCCTCTGCCGCAGTACACAGAGGAGGCTAGGGATGCGCATATCCAAGGGGATGTGACTCTGGAGGTACGCTTCTCGGCAGAAGGACAGGTAGAGGTTTTACGTGTAGTCAACGGTCTTGGTCATGGCCTTGATGAGCAGGCACGACTGGCTACATCGAAAATTCATTTCAAACCCGCAACCCGCGACGGTAAGCCTGTCGATCAGGTTGTTGTGATCCATGTTGCATTCCAGCTCGCGTAAGCTGGCTTTACAGGTCTAACAGCCTGAACTAATCTCGTTCGAAGCCGGCCTTCACCGGTACAAAGGATTCTTTATGGTTTCTCGTCTCGGGCTTTTGACATTGGGCATCTCGCTTGCCGCCCTTCCAGCGTACGCCAAGAAGGAAAAGCCGCTCCAATTGGCACCGCTTACTGCGGACCAAAAGCAGCTGGTTACCAAGGCCATGGGGCAGGAAAAGGTTATCGTCAAGCAAATCGCAAAACACACGCCGGTGGTGCAGACCTATATTCAAAACCTCCGTCCCGATCCGCTCGAATACGAGGTTCCGGTCTCGGATCAATACCTGATTGGCCGCGTGGACTTCGGCAAAACTTTTTCAAATGAGCAATATGACTCTAAAGCGACCAAGCAGGGCTTGCTACATGGCTCCCTCGGCTACATCACAGGCCTGAGCAAAGCTTTTGAACTCAGCTATTCAGCTACCGGCTTCATGGACATGATGTTCATTGACCCGGCCGGCTTTGATTTTCAGCACTACGACTTCACCTTTGTGCGCCGCGAGTTTGTGGGCAATGTCCGCACCGCAGTCTTTGACGTAAAGCCGAGTAAGAAGGCAGGTGCGGGACGCTTCTTCGGCCGTATCTGGGTTGAAGACCGCGACGGTAACATCGTTCGCTTCAATGGAACGTACACCAGCAATCCAACTTCGGAAGACACCCACTACTACCATTTCGACAGCTGGCGCTCGAACCTACAGGAAGGCATTTGGCTGCCTTCTGTTATTTACACGGAAGAGTCGGATCATGCAGCCGCCGCGCATGCAAAAGGCTTTAAAGCGCAAACCTCCTTCTGGGGCTACAGCCTGAAGCTGCCGCAGAATGCCTCTGATAATTCTTCAATCGACATTGAAGGCGCGCAAGATCAGAGCCAGAACTCCCAGGATGTAAGCCCGCTGCAAGCGCAGCGCTTATTTGCGACGCAGGCGGAAAACAACGTGCTGGACCGCTTGGTGCAAGCTGGGCTGCTGGCACCGGCAAGCCCTTTCGATAAAGTGCTCGAGCAGGTAACGAACAACATCATCATCGGCAACAATCTTGTGTTGCCAAGCGATATTCGTTGCCGTGTCATGCTTACACAGCCGCTGGAATCGCTGGCAGTGGGAAATACGATTTTGCTCAGCAAGGGCCTTGTCGATGTACTTCCCCAGGAAGAAGATCTTGCCGCGGTCATCTCTTTCCAGCTTGCTCATATCGTTCTGGGCCACCATATCGATACCCGGTACGCTTTCAACGACCGCCTGCTCTTTCCGGATGAGGCCGCTTTCGAGCGTATCAACATGAACCACACTGACGGTGACAACACAGCCGCCGCCAAGAAGGCGGTCGAGTTGTTTAACAACTCGGTCTACAAGGACAAGAGCGGCAGCGTAGGCCTGTTCTTCTCCGAAGTTACCAGCCGTGAAAAAGAGCTGACTTCGTTGCTTTCACCACGCTTGGGGGACTCGCTGATCCAACCCAGTGGCACGCCATGGCTTGAAAACATCGGTAAAGGCCAAACCAAGCTAAACATCCCGGACATTCACCAGCAGGCAGCCTTGCCTTTAGGAAGCCGTCTCCGCATCAACTCATGGGATGACAATGTGATTGCCCTGAACGCGCCCCAGCCGATCATTGCAAACCCGAGCGATAAGCTGCCGCTTGAGGTAACCCCGGTCTTTCAGCGTTTGCAGTACTACCAGGCAGTGGCCAACGTTCCACCGGCACCCGCAACTACACCAAGTGGTACCACTCCGCCGGTACAACAACCCGCACCCGCACCAGGAGCAACCGGTGGAGCTGCCGATACTGCTCCAGCACCAACAACCGACAGTAGCACAACAGCGGGTACGACCGCGTCGCCGACAGGAAACGTACCACAGTAAGAAGCGGCACCGTAGCGGCAGACGACATCAAACCTGCCGCTAGGTTCTCTCGTTTCACATTTTCCAGAGCACTTTTGGAGACCATTGATGCATGCAAATCACTCATTTCATTCAGTGCTCCTGCTCTGTCTCGCGACATCTTTTTTCGCCGCAAATGCACAGGTTCACGAAACGGCTGTCGGGGCAAACCCACATCTATGGGTGGGAGCCGAGGCTTCTGACTTTAAAACTGATTACAACCCGATTGGAGGACGTCTCCTCGGAATAGGTGTTTACGGTGATTACTACTTCAAACGCAATGTAGGCCTTGAGGCCGAGGTACGGTTTTTGGACCTGAATAAACCCGACGGCCAAACTCAGAAGAGCTTCCTGGGTGGCCCTACCGTAACGGTGTACCGATGGCACAAGTTTTCCGGCAATGTGAAGTTCCTAGTCGGCGTAGGAACCATCAACTACCCTTACATACCAAATACAACAACTTCCCTTGGGTATGGCAGCTATTTGGAATTTGAGCCGGGCGGTAATGTCGAGTACAGACTCACCTCCCGCTTGAAACTTCGGGGAGAGTACGACTACCAGTTTCTCCCAACTGCTCCAGGCATTGTGATTACCTTCCCAAACCCAAGCAACGGCCTTACGGAAAGCGGCTACAGCGGCGGCATTTCATACAAAATCTTTTAAAATAGAAAAGTCCCGCGTGAACGGGACTTAACTTTTGAACAAGCTAAATTTTTAGAAATGGTACGCTATCCCAACTACGGGATTACTAATCACTTCATACCTGTTCGTCCGAAGCGCGTTACCCGCAGATCCATAATCTGGAGCTTTGAGGACTATGCCGCGATACGCAACACGGATATCAAAGCTGGGGCTTAGCTCGTATGCAACACCGGCACCAAAGGGAATCCCGATGGCAGTGGTACCTTTCAGCGTCAGTGAAGTTTCATTCGTCTTATTGTCATTAATGATGCCGAAGAAGTAGCCGCCTACGCCGCCCTCTACAAACGGAAAGAAGTTGTGGAAGGAAAAGGCGCTGTATACGTATTCAGCGGAGAACTCCTGAAATTGCGTGTGGGCCCGTGGAGTGCCAACAGAGGGAACAGAGAATTTGCTGATAAAGCGGTTATAGCCATAATTCGCTTCAACCGCTCCGCGCGGTGTCAACAAGTATCGATAGCTGCCGAGAACGCCAATGTCGCCGATTGTCGCCGACTCATGTACAGCATTGCCTACTACTGTTGGCGAAATGAGCCCGGAATAGCTGATACTTGCATCCTGACGGCTTTCCTGCCCGTAAGCTACAGCGGCTACCAGTGGTAGACACGCCAAAAGCAAAATCCATTTCTTCATTCTTTGTGTTGACCCCTTGCCCGGCGCTCACTGGGGTCGATTCCGCGGCGCGGAGCATTGCCCGTAGGCACTGCCAAGTTCCGGGCGCATGAAAACAAAATGCTCTTCCCCGGTCATTCGCAATTGTACCTGCGCTGGGGCTATGCTGCCTGCATCCCATCATTTTTACAAGAGGCGCTATGGCAAAACCCTTCACTACATTTCATGTTTGCCGATTTCTGCTGTTTTGCGGCCTTGGCTTGGCCGCCGTTTTCGGCATCTTCTTCCTGCTTACGCATGCAACGGCTCGGGAGAGCATTACTCCCGCTTCTCACTCGCAAAGCCGTCCTATAGCGTTTCCTGCGCATATAGTTCCGGACGTTCAGGCTTCCGGCTCCTGCTGAAACAGGTACGGGAGCCCATTTTCAGCGGCAAGCGACTGCAACAGGCGCAGAAAAGCCGCCCCGGCATGAGAGATAGTACCTGTACGGCGATGCACAACCCATAATCTGCGTGTCCAGTTGAGCTCCGGTACCCGGATTCGAATCAATTCGCCTCGTGCTACCTCCTGCACAACAGCCAAAGCCGGCAAAATGGCGACACCGGCCCCCAGCGCAACAAAACGTTTCACTGCCTCAAGGCTGGGCAGTTGGACGCCCATATGCAACGGGGTTTTGAGCCGGGCGAACAACTCCGTGACTTCACGCCGCAAAGGCGATGAAACAGCATGACCTATAAAGTTTTGTACACCCAGGTCCTTTACTGAAATTTCGCCAACCCGGGCAAGCGGATGTTCCAGGCCTACAATCATCGCCACCTCATCGTCGTACACTGCGACTGCCGACAGCTCTTCCTGCCGAGGAAGAAATGACAGCATACCCAGCTCAACGGACCTGTCCAGCACTTGTTCAGGGATGCGGCTGGCGAATGCTCGTTGCACCACAATGTGAATCTGCGGGCTGCTCTGCCGGTAGGCGGCAAGCACCGGCAGCAGCAGGTGCGAGGTGTACTCGTTAGCGGCAATCAGCAAACGACCACGCTCAAGAGTGCGCAGCTCTTCCACGGCACTCGCGGCCTCTCCGCGAAGGCGCACCAATCGCTCCGCATACCCTTGCAACACGGTACCTGCTGCCGTTAGCGTACCGTCGCGCGTACCTTGCTCAAAGAGCCGTTCGCCGAGTTCTTCCTCAAGTTTTCGGATGGTTTGGCTTACAGCAGGCTGAGTGCGATGTAGCCGTATAGCTGCTCGTGAAAAGCCGCGCTCCCTGACAATTGCAAGGAACGTTTCCAGCTGAGAAAGCTCCATAATGAGAATCCTTGAGATAACAAGCAAGAACAAGTTTCATAAGTAAAACTAACTCATTCCAGAAGAATTTACGATTTGCTTTATACACAAACGAGTGCCAAGCTTGGAGATAGCAAGCATGAGCCGGAGGAGAGCTGAAAATGGCGAACGACAAGGTTCTTTTCTTCGACACCACTTTGCGAGATGGGGAGCAGTCTCCCGGCTGTAGCATGATAGAGCCCGAAAAGCTGCGTATGGCGCATGCGCTTGAAGATTTAGGGGTCGACATCCTGGAAGCCGGGTTCGCCATCTCCTCTGAAGGAGACTTCCAGGCTATTCGCAAAATTGCTTCCGCTATCCGGAAGCCGGTCATTGCTTCGCTGGCTCGTGCGCGACGCGAAGATATAGAGCGTGCCGCCGCATCCATCGAATCCGCTGACCGGGGGCGGATTCACACCTTTTTAGCAAGCTCTGACATCCATTTAGAGTTCAAGCTCAAGATGAGCCGTGAAAAGGCTTTGGCACAAGTAAGCGAGATGGTCACCCTGGCTAAAACCTATACCGAGGATGTTGAGTTTTCCGCGGAAGATGCGACACGGACCGACATCGACTATCTATGCGCCATGTGCAAGGCAGCAATTGAAGCCGGTGCAACCACCATCAACCTGCCCGATACTACCGGCTACTCCACACCGGAAGACTATGCGGCCATGTACCGCGCGGTACATAGTTGTATTTTAGAAGGCACTCCTTATGAAGGAAGCGTGGTGCTTTCGACACATTGCCATGATGACCTCGGGTTAGCTGTAGCCAACACGCTGGCCGGGGTGCAGGGCGGCGCACGACAAGTGGAGTGCACTATCAATGGTATCGGCGAGCGAGCCGGGAATGCAGCGCTTGAAGAACTGGCTGCCGCGCTTAAAGTGCGAGCCGACCGCTACCGAGTCGGCAGCAACATCGTGCTTGAAAGGTTGTATGGAACAAGCCGGCTGCTGGGGGAGACAATTTCCTTCCGCCCGGCTCCAAATAAAGCCATTGTCGGTGAAAACGCTTTCGCGCATGAGGCCGGTATTCACCAGCATGGCATGCTGGCTAACCCATTAACCTACGAAATCATGACGCCTGCTTCGGTAGGTCAACCTGCGAACAAGCTGGTACTAGGCAAACACTCCGGACGGGCAGCTTTGCGGGCGCGTTTGAAAGAGCTGGGCTACACACTGGAGCCCACCACGCTCGACGCGGCCTACAAAGCGTTCACCACTCTGGCTGATCGCAAAAAAACGATCTACGACCAGGATCTGGTAAATCTGGCCGCACATGCAGCAGAAAATGCCCATGCTGCGGCGGCGGCACAGGTCTAACCTTGGTAGAAGCGGGAGGAAGCATGCGGTTGAAGATTCTTGTCCTCGCCGGTGACGGCATCGGCCCTGAGGTAACCGAGCAGGCGGTTCTGGTGCTGCGCACCGTAGCCGCGCACGGTGATCATCAGTTCACCTTCCAGGAAGCTCTTATCGGCGGCGCGGCAATCGATGCTCATGGCACGCCATTCCCAGAATTGACTCGTGAGGCCGCGCTCGCAAGTGACGCTGTTTTTCTTGGCGCGGTCGGTCACAATAAGTTCAATTCCCTGCCTCCCAATCAGCGCCCCGAGGCAGGATTGCTTGCGCTCCGTGCGGCTCTGGGCGGTTTTGCGAATCTCCGCCCTGCTTTTGCGCATTCTGCGCTTGCTGGGAACTCGCCGCTCCGACCCGAAATTATTGAAGGTACAGACATCCTGTTTGTGCGTGAGCTGCTGGGCGGCCTCTACTTCGGCCAACCGCGTGAGTGGAACCGCGCCGCCGATCCTTCGAAAGATGAAGCCTGGAACACCATGCGCTATACCCGGGCTGAAGTTGAGCGAGTAGCCCGTATTGCCTTCGAGCTGGCGCGCAAGCGACGCGGCAAGCTGACTTCGGTGGACAAAGCCAACGTGCTTGAAGTTTCGCAATTGTGGCGCGCGACCGTAAACGAAGTTGCTGTGGACTACCCGGATGTTGCGGTAGACCACGAGTTCGTAGACGCCTGCGCCATGCACCTGATGAATACTCCACGCCGCTTCGACGTCATCCTGACCGAAAATCTGTTCGGCGACATTCTCTCCGACGAAGCCGGCGTAATTGCCGGATCGCTCGGTGTGCTGCCATCTGCAACTTTAGGCGGCACGGTAAATCTATATGAGCCTGTCCATGGCTCGGCACCTGACATTGCAGGGCAAGATGTCGCCAATCCTATCGGCGCGATCCTGACCGCAGCCATGCTACTGCGCCACTCCGCCGGGCTTGAGGTGGAGGCGTTGGCAGTCGAGCAGGCCGTGCAGACGGTACTTGAATCCGGTGCGCGTACAAAGGATCTTGCACGGGGAGACACGCACGGCATATTGAGCACGCATGAAATGGGCGCGCAGGTGAATGATGCACTCATCGCTGTTTTGCGCGCTCATGTAGAACACGCACTGCCGGCTTAGCCGATGAAGCACCAGATACGCCACAAAGCAGCCATTGGACACATTGCCGATTTTAAGAGGTTCAGCAAATGAGCACACCGAAAACATTGTTTGAAAAAGTATGGGAGCAGCATGTTGTAGCTGAGCCTGTCGGCGAGCCGGCGATCTTGTATGTCGATCTTCACCTGGTGCATGAAGTGACCTCGCCGCAGGCGTTTGAAGGATTGCGCCTCGCCGGGCGACAGGTGCATCGCACCGATCGAACGCTCGCCACAGTGGACCACAACGTGCCGACTGACAAAGACCGCATTCACATCAAGGACCCAATCGCGGCCAAGCAGATTGAGGCCCTGCGCACCAACTGTGCGGAGTTCGGCGTAGAGCTGTTCGATGTGAACTCGGTCGACCAAGGCATCGTGCACATGATAGGCCCCGAACTGGGCGCAACCAAGCCGGGCATGACCATCGTCTGCGGCGACTCCCACACCTCCACGCACGGTGCCTTCGGCGCGCTCGCTTTCGGCATCGGCACCAGCGAAGTGGAGCACGTGCTGGCTACCCAAACCGTGCCGCAATCCCGTCCCAAGACCTTCCGCATCAACGTTGAAGGCGAGCTACCGCACGGCGTCACTGCGAAGGACATCGTGCTGGGCATTATCGGGCGCATCGGGACGGACGGCGCAACCGGCCATGCGATTGAGTTTGCAGGCTCGGCCATTCGCGCGCTATCCATGGAAGGCCGCATGACGGTTTGTAACATGAGCATCGAGGCAGGTGCGCGCGCGGGTATGATTGCGCCGGATGAGACAACATTCGCTTACCTTGAAGGCCGCCGCTTCGCTCCAAAAGACACAAACTGGGAGCGCGCGAAACAGGAATGGCGCAAACTGCCTACTGACGCAGGCGCCGCCTTTGACCGCGAACTGTTGATTGAAGCGCATGAGCTTGCCCCCTATGTCACCTGGGGTACCAGCCCCGGCATGGTGGTGTCGATAACGGATGCCGTTCCAGACCCGGCCAATCCGTTATCTAGCGCGACAGAAGCCGACCGCAATGGACTTGAACGAGCGCTTGTCTATATGGACCTTCAAGCCGGCACACCGATTGCCGAAATTACAATTGATCGTGTTTTTATCGGTTCCTGCACCAACGCGCGCATTGAAGATCTGCGTGCCGCCGCCAAGGTGGTCGCCAGCTATCAGGTACATACCAACGTAAGCGCCATGGTGGTACCGGGTTCGCAACAGGTCAAGGCGCAGGCTGAGCGTGAAGGCCTTGATTATGTTTTCAAGCAGGCAGGCTTCGATTGGCGCGAGCCGGGCTGCTCCATGTGCCTCGGCATGAACCCTGACATCCTGCAGCCGGGTGAACGCTGCGCCTCCACCAGCAACCGTAATTTTGAAGGCCGGCAAGGCAAAGGCGGACGCACCCACTTGGTAAGCCCGGCGATGGCAGCAGCTGCAGCGATTATGGGTCGTTTTACTGATATTCGTACCTGGCAGTACAAGCAGGCGGAGGTGCTCGTCTAATGCAGGCATTCACAACACTCACCTCCATCGTTACACCGCTTGAGCTCTCAAACGTTGACACGGACCAGATCATTCCAAAGCAATTCCTCAAGCGCATCGAGCGGACCGGCTACGAAGATTACCTGTTCTACGACTGGCGGCAGATGCCGGGTTTTGTGCTAAACAATCCGGCGTTTGCAGGCTCACAGATTCTAGTGGCAGGCAAAAACTTCGGCTGCGGGTCCTCGCGTGAGCATGCAGCATGGGCGCTTGCGCAGTATGGCTTCCGCTGCGTACTCGCACCAAGCTTTGCCGATATTTTCCACTCAAATGCCGGTAAGAACGGCATCCTGCTTGTGCCGCTGAGCGAGCTTCAAATCGAGCGCCTGCTGCTGCAAGCAAAAACTGCGGACGGCTACACGCTAACCGTCTCGCTTGAAAACAATACCATCAGCGACTCAGCCGGGTTTACAGCAACCTTCAGCCTCGATCCCTTCCGCCGAGATTGCTTATTGCAAGGCCTTGACGACATCGGCCTGACCCTGCGCCACGCTGACGCTCTCGCACGATATGAGCAGCAGCATGATACGGAAAACTGGCTGGCCGCACGAGCATGATCTCAGAACAGGATACGAAGTGAGCGAGCACAATCCAAAATCAACCAGCAACGCGCTGACCGAAGGTCCAAGCCGCGCAGCCGCGCGCTCGTACTTGCGCGGGGTCGGCTTTTCTAAGGAAGACCTGCACAAGCCCATCATCGGCATCGCCAATACCTGGACTGAAATCGGTCCGTGCAACTTCCACCTGCGTACAGTTGCGGAGTCGATCAAGAAGGGCGTGCGTGAAGCAGGCGGTACGCCGATGGAGTTCAACACAGTCACCATCTCCGACGGCATCACCATGGGCACGGAAGGTATGAAGGCTTCGCTCATCAGCCGCGAGGTCATCGCGGATTCGATCGAGCTCGTCGCGCGAGGCAATCTCTTCGACGGCCTTATCTGTATCGCAGGCTGCGACAAAAACCTGCCCGGCACTGTCATGGCCCTTGCGCGGCTCGATATTCCCGGCCTCATGGTGTACGGCGGCTCCATTGCACCGGGCAAGCTGAACGGCGTCGATATCACCATTCAGAATGTGTTTGAGGCGATCGGCTCGCACTCTGCCGGGCGGCTCGATGATGCCGGTCTGGAAGCAGTGGAGGCCGCGGCCTGCCCCGGCGCGGGTGCGTGCGGAGGCCAATTTACGGCAAACACCATGGCCATGGCTTGTGAGTTTCTGGGCATCTCGCCTATCGGGCTTTCCGGTGTTCCGGCGCTCTCTCCACAGAAAGACGAAGCCTGCCGCAAAGCAGGCGCGCTGGTCATGGACCTGTTGCGCCGCGACCTGCGCCCGTCAAAGATCATGACAAGCGCGGCCATTGAAAACGCCATCGTCAGTGTGGCAGCCTCCGGCGGCTCGACAAACGCGGTATTGCACTTCCTGGCCATTGCGCATGAGCTCGGCTTGCCTTTATCGATGGATGATTTCGACCGACTCAGCAGCAAAACGCCGCTGCTATGCGACCTCAAGCCGGGCGGTCAGTACGTCGCCACCGACTACCAGGCTGCAGGCGGTAGCAAATTGCTCGCCCAGCGCCTCATAGGCGCGGACCTGCTCCACGGCGATTGCCTCAACGTGACAGGTAAAACACTCGCCGAGGAAGCTGTAGACGCCCACGAAACGCCGGGGCAAGATGTAATCCGCATAATTGCGAATGCCCTGAAGCCCACCGGCGGCCTTGTCATTCTCAAAGGCAATCTTGCGCCTGAAGGCTGTGTCATCAAGGTAGCCGGGCACAAGCGTCTTACCCACACCGGCCCCGCGCGCGTGTTTGAATCCGAGCCGGAGGCATTTGCAGCCATCGATTCGGGCAGCATCCAGCCGAACGATGTTCTGGTCATACGCTATGAAGGCCCGCGCGGTGGGCCCGGCATGCAGGAGATGCTCTCCGTTACCGCTGCCATCGCAGGCATCCCGGAGCTCAGTGAAACCGTCGCCCTGCTTACCGACGGTCGCTTTTCAGGCGCAACCCGCGGGTTGATGGCCGGCCATGTCGCGCCTGAAGCCGCCGTTGGGGGACCTATCGCCGCTGTTTGCGAGGGCGACACGGTCACCTTCAACATTCCGAATCGCACGCTTACGCTTGACGTGCCGCAGCACATCCTCGACGCGCGACTTAAGACTTGGCGCGTGCCCGAACCTCGCTACAAACGCGGCGTCTTCCGCAAGTACGCCGACTCCGTTTCTTCCGCTTCACGCGGCGCTGTAACCAACTAGAGCCCAGGAGTAAGCCATGAGTGATACGCAACAGCTGCCCAATCCGTACCAGGACCCGCAAATGGGACGCGGTGCAACGCCTATACCGCCATCTCCGCAGCACACACAGGCACAGGTTGAAGACACGATCCACACGCCGACCGCTATCGAACTCACCGGCTCTGAAATCGTCTGGGCCACCCTTGAAGGCGAGGGCGTCCGTGAAGTCTTCGGCTACCCGGGCGGCGCGATCCTGCCCGTCTACGACGCGCTGCGCAAGTTCCCTATCCGCCACATCCTCGTCCGGCATGAGCAGGGCGCATCACACATGGCCGACGGCTACGCGCGCGCCTCGGGCCGCGTCGGTGTCGCTATCGCAACGTCCGGCCCCGGCGCGACCAACCTTGTCACAGGCCTCGCCACAGCGATGCTCGACTCCATCCCGGTCGTCTGCATCACCGGCCAGGTTTCCAGCAAGGTCCTCGGCTCTGACGCCTTCCAGGAAGTCGACATCACCGGCGTCACCCTGCCTGTAACCAAGCACAACTACCTTGTCACGCGCGCGGATGAAATCGCGCCGGTTCTGCGCGAGGCCTTCGCCGTAGCGCAGGCAGGCCGCCCCGGTCCGGTGCTCGTCGACATCACCAAGGACGCGCAGCAGGGCATCGCCAAGTTCAACTTCGCCGCCGCCGCACCAAAACCGCGCCGCCCGCACCCCATGCTCAAGGCAGAGTACAGCTCCATCACAGACGCCGCAGCGCTTATTAAATCGGCAAAAAAACCGGTCATCCTCGCCGGTCATGGCGTTATCAAGGCGAGTGCAACCGAGCAGGTGCTCACTCTTGCTGAGCGCATGCAGATCCCCGTCGCTACCACCCTACTCGGTCTCGGCGGCTTCCCTGCCTCGCACCCGCTCGCCCTCGGCATGATGGGCATGCACGGCGAGTCATGGGTCAACGACGCCATCCAGCAGTCTGACCTGCTCATCGCCTGCGGCATGCGCTTTGACGACCGCGTCACCGGCACGCTTGCCAGCTACGCGCCGCACGCTAAAAAAATCCATATCGAGATTGACCCCGCCGAGATCAACAAAAACGTGCGCGCTGACATTGCCCTTATCGGCGACCTGCGCGAGGTACTTGAATTGCTACTGCCGCATCTTTCCGGCAGCACAGCACAGGCTGAAAGCCCGTGGGTCAAAGAAATTAACGCGAGCAAGGGCGAGAGCGCCGTCCGCGACATCCGCAACCTGCCCGACCTCGGCCACCTCTACGCCGCGCACGTCATGCACGACCTATGGCGTGTTACTGGTGGCAATGCCATCGTCGCCACCGATGTAGGCCAGCACCAGATGTGGGAAGCTCAGTACTACCGCCACGAACACCCACGTACCCTCATCACCTCGGGCGGCCTCGGCACCATGGGCTTCGCGCTACCGGCGGGCATAGGTGCCAAGGTCGCCTGCCCCGACCGCGAGGTCTGGGTCATCGCCGGCGACGGAGGCTTCCAGATGACTGCATGCGAGCTCTCAACCATCGCGCAGGAAGGGCTCGACATCAACATCGCTATCGTCAACAATGGCTACCTGGGCATGGTCCGGCAGTGGCAGGAGTTTTTCTATGACAAGAACTACGCCTCCTCCCCCATCCTCAGCCCCGACTTCGTCAAGCTTGCTGACGCTCACGGCATCCCCGGCGCAACTGTGCGCAACCGCAGCGAAGTCGATGCCGCCCTCACACTCGCCCGCACCACGAAAGGCCCATTTCTCATCAACTTTCTTGTTGAAAAGGAAGAGTCGGTTTACCCAATGATCCCCGCCGGTGCCGCGCTGCATGAAATGATTCGCCGCCCGGTTGGCGCGGACCCACTATTGGAGTCGCCCGATGACGTATAACCATGGAGAAATAACTCTTTTGTCGTTTGCTCCTCGCAGAGTATGTGCAAAACTGAAAGCAAAAAACAGGTGTCATCCTGAGCGAAGTCGAAGGATCTGCTTTTGCCTTTGACCTTCACGGGACCGCGCGAGAACAGCAGGTCCTTCAACTCCGCTACGCTTCGCTCAGGATGACACTTTTTCGGCGATGATTTGAAGCAATCGTTTGCATACCCCTCCTAGGGTGATTAGCAGCTTGGTGAGAGGTCAATTCCATGCTTCACACATTCGTAGCCCTGGTAGAAGACAAACCCGGCGTCCTCAGCCGAGTCTCCCTCCTCTTCCGCCGCCTCAACGTCAACATCTACTCACTCGTCGTCGGCCGCTCCGAGCGCGCAGGCACCTCGCGCATGACCATCGTCGCCGAAGCCTCAGCCACCGCAGGCCACCGCATCGCCGCCAGCCTCTACAAACTTGAAAACGTCCTCAATGTCGAAGACGTAGGCCAGCTCGCCACCGTTACCCGCGAGCTCGCCCTCATCAAGGTCGCCGCCACCCCGCAAACCCGCTCCCACATCTTTGAGCTGGTCGAGGTCTTCCGCGCCCGCATCGTTGACCTCGCCACGGAGTCGCTGATGATTGAGCTCACCGGCGTCGAAAGCAAAATCGAAGGCCTCATCCAGGTCCTCGAAGAAAGCGGCGACGAAGTTCTGGAAGTCGCCCGCACCGGCCGCATGGTTATGCGCCGCGGCAAGCACGGCTCCCGCGTCCTCGGTGCCATGCGCATTCCGGGCGTCCCCGGCACCGACCAGGACGAACACGAAGCCGAAGTCCTCGAACCCGACATCACCGGCGACAACCGCTACAACGACCAACTGTAACTCACACGATTCCCGAGAGGCACGAAAACTATGGCAAAAACCTACCACGACTCCGACGCAGACCTCTCCCTGATCCAGGCAAAAAAAGTAGCCATCATCGGCTACGGCTCGCAGGGCCACGCCCACGCGCTCAACCTCAAAGATTCCGGCGTAGACGTCCGCATCGGCCTCCGCCCCGGCTCCAAGTCCGAGGACAAAGCCCGCAAAGCCGGTCTCGAAGTCAACTCCGTGGCGGACGCGACCAAGTGGGCCGACCTCGTCATGATTCTCGCCCCCGACGAGCTCCAGCGCACCATTTACGCCGAGCATATCGCCCCCAATCTCGCCCCGGGCAACACCCTTGCCTTCGCCCACGGCTTTAACATCCGCTTCGGCACCATCACCCCGCCCAAGGATGTTGATGTCTTCCTCGTCGCACCCAAAGCCCCCGGCCACCGCGTCCGCGAAGTCTTCCGCGAGGGCGGCGGCACCCCCGGCCTCATCGCCATTGAGCAGGACGCCACCGGCCAAGCCCACGCGCTCGCCCTCTCCTACGCCAAGGGCATCGGCTGCACCCGCGCCGGCGTCATCGAAACCACTTTCAAGGAAGAAACCGAAACCGACCTGTTCGGCGAGCAGGCCGTGCTCTGCGGCGGTACCGCCGAGCTGGTTAAGGCCGGCTTTGAAACCCTCGTCAACGCGGGCTACCAGCCTGAAATCGCCTACTTCGAGTGCCTGCACGAGCTCAAACTCATCGTCGACCTCATGTATCGCGGCGGCCTTGCCTACATGCGCCACTCCATCTCAAACACTGCCGAGTGGGGCGACTACGAGTCCGGCAAGCGTGTTGTTACCCCGGCTGTCCGCGAAGAGATGAAGCGAATTCTAGCCGACATCCAGGACGGCACCTTCGCCAAAAAGTTCATCGCGGAAAACGAAGCCGGCAACACCACCTTCAACGAAATCCGCAAGCGCGAAGCCGTCCACCCCATTGAGACCGTAGGCGCGGAACTCCGTGCCGCCATGCCCTTCCTCGATCCGGTCGTCGTCAGGGACGGAACACCGCAACCGGCAACCCTGAAATCCTGACCATGCCGGCAAGCCGCAGAACCCTGCTGTACGCGGCACTCCTGCTTGCGTTAACCGGCTACGCGCAGACGTATGAAGGCTGCCCGGAACACCCGGACACTCTCAAAACCATGCGCGATTGTTACCGGCCGCTACTGGTCTTTGCTCCGGACGAAGCGAACGTGCGGTTCCGGCAGCAGCAGACGCTGCTCAAAAGCTCGGCAGCCGCCATGACAGATCGCAACATGCTCTACCTGCCTGTTCTGGAGCACCCCGGCAAATCTGCCGCGCGACTCACACTCTCGGCAAGAGAGCAGGCAATCGCCCGAGAGCGACTGAGAATCGTACCCGGAGCGTTTCGTGTGGTTCTGCTGGGCAAGGATGGTGGGGTCAAGCTTTCGAGCGCTTCGCCGGTGTCCATGGAGACGCTCAGCAGCCTGATCGATACCATGCCGATGCGCAGGAGCGAAATGCAGCAACGAAACAGCAACTGAAATTTCACCAAATCTGCCGCAAGCACAGGAGTAGGATGGGCACACGCTATGAGCACCTCCACATCGATTGCCGAACCTCTAGCAGCACTGGCACCGCACTCTTCAGTCACCACGGAAGAACTTCTTGCGGCGCTTGAAAAGCTCGCCACCTTGCAAGGCCTCACGGCTGCCGAGTACGGCTGGCTAGCTGACCATGGTACGGTTCATGTGGCTGCCTCAGGAGACATCCTGTTTCACGAAGGGCAAATTGCTACGTCGATGATGATCCTGTTACATGGTGAAATCCATGTCAAGCGGGAGTACAGCGGTAGCCTGCCTCTTTTCATCGGACGCTCCGGGCAAATCACAGGCCTGATGCCTTTCTCCCGCATGAAGACTTACGGCGGGGTCGGCTTTGCGGTCGGCAATGTATTGGCACTTGCATTTGACCGGTCCCTGTTTCCTGCGATGCTCAATGCGATTCCCTCCATGGCGCAGCGTTCCGTCACTACCCTTTTGGATCGCGTGCGCGAAGTCACCCGCATTGAGCAGCAGTCGGAAAAACTGAACGCACTCGGCAAACTGGCGGCTAATCTCGCACACGAGCTTAACAATCCGGCTTCTGCCGCACAGCGCGCCGCCTCAGGTCTGCTTTCTGAGCTCCGCACCTATGGCCAGCAGAAGTATGAGCTGGGAGCAATCTGCCTTGATCCGCCGAGGCTGCTGGCAGTACGCGAATGGCAAGCCGCCATACGGAGCCGCGGCATCGCGGCCGCGCATCCGGATGTTGCCGAGCGTGAGGACGCACTGGTGCGCTGGTTTCAAGTACACGGTATAGAGGATGGAAGCTGGCGAAGTACCCCGGAGTTAAGCGAGTGCGGCGTGGAGCCGGCCGATCTTGATGTACTGCACGCGGCATTAGCCGGGCAGGGCGTAGATGTCGTTCTGCGCCAGTTTGCTTCATCCCTCCGCGCTGAGCGCATGACCGAAGCGATGGTCGATGCTACCGCTCGCATCTTCGATCTCATCGGCGCTATCAAGGACTACTCCTATATGGATCAGGCACCTATCCAGGAGGTTAGTATTCCGCAAGGCATTGAGAGCACGCTGGCGATGCTGCAGTCCAGGCTCAACGGCATTGAAGTGGAGCGCCGGTACGCACCCGATCTTCCGCTCATTTCAGCTTATGGCTCCGAGCTGAACCAGGTATGGATGGCGCTGCTTGAAAATGCAATTGATTCGCTTACGATCAGCCATGTCGTACCCGGCAAAGCGGAGCCGGGCAAAATTACTATCCAAATCACTGTTTCAGGTCCTTTGTTACTTACCGAAATTTGGGATAATGGCCCCGGCATCGCCGCGGAACTGCGCGATCGCATTTTTGAGCCGTTCTTTACCACGCATGCGCCTGGTCAGGGATTGGGTTTGGGCCTTGACATGGCTCAGCGCATTGTCAGCAAACACCGGGGTTACATCCGCGTGCAAAGCACGCCGGAAGCCACCTGCTTTCAGGTACGGCTGCCGATTGAGCAGCTACAGGCATACTGAGGCTGCTTCGCTGGAGATTTGCAAGCATATGCCAGGTTATATGGCGATGCAGAAAGAGCAGTTTTACGGATGCGGAGCTGTCGGCAAAGCTTGATGCATGCGGCAAGCGGGAGATTGAGCAGACAGGTACTTCTCAATGAGTTATTTCAAATTACGTTAAAATAATGAGAATAAGTTATAAAGTCAAACTATTGAAAGCTAGTAGAGCAAGCAACCACTAAATTAAGTTGAACACTTAGTCGGTAAGTTAAGAAACAGATTCAGATTGTGAGACACGACGAACAATTGCCGGCAAACACAGGTTTATACAGAATCACACCCGGCGTAATGGCCGTCTTGCGTATCTGGCACACCCGGGAAGACCATTGAAGTTAGTCTTCCCGAACTAGCCTACTGCTCTACTTCTACACCGCGCCAGAATGCTACATGGTTCTTGATGTTGTGAGCTGCCGGCTTTGGATCAGGGTAGTACCAGGCGGCATCCTGATTATCCTGTCCATCAATCAACAGCGAGTAGTAGCGAGCCTGACCCTTCCATGGGCAGGTTGAAGTTGTAGTACTCGGGCGGAAGAACTCGCGCTTCAGCGCACTCTCAGGGAAATACAGGTTACCTTCCACAGTCTCGAACTTTTCGCTTTCCGCGATTGTCTTGCCATTCCAGATTGCACGTGCCATATGTTCGCCTTTCACTTCAATAACGTAGCAGAACCAGTAGGTTATCGTACCCAACAGTTCCAGGTATGTACTAGACTGCAACACTCGCGGTGTTCACAGTATTTCGAGCTGCTATGGTTCCACGGCCGCCTGTTTTCTTCTTTGCTGCGGCCTTCTTGACAGGCACTTTTCGTTCCGCTGCAACTTTGACTACCGCAGGCGTCACAGCATCGCCTGCTTGCGGAGCATCCCCAACGCGCTCAGTGAAACTACAGACGATCGTTTCATCGTCCTCACCGCTCTTCTTGCCGCGCTTCTTCTTTGTGTCTTCCGCGGCTGTAGCTGCCGTACCTTTCTTATTGTTCGGGCAGACCAGGTACACGCCCGACTTCAATACCTTTTCCATCAGGTACGGACTGTCGCACTCCGGGCATCGCTGGTCTACCGGCTTGTGATTCGCCGTAAAGTCACATTTTGGGTAGTTTGTGCAGGAGTAGAACATCGTTCCAAACCGCGACTTCTTTTGTGCGATCTCTCCATCCGCACACTTCGGGCAATCCATCCCAATTGTGTCCTGCTTGATGTACTTGCATTTCGGGTATGCCGAGCATGATACAAACTCTCCGTATTGCCCTGTGCGCAGCACCAGTTGCGAATCGCACTTGGGGCAGCTTTCTTCCAGCGGCACGGCAGGCTTTTGCTGCTGTTTTGAAGTCAATCGCCGCACGGTCTTGCACGGTGGATCAGCGTTATAACCGGTACAAGCCATAAATGGCCCAAACCGTCCATTGCGAAGTACCATCGGCCGTCCGCATGCCTCGCAGAACTCTTCCTTGTCCTCAGCATCAGTCTCCGGAAGGTTCAGATTCGGCTTGGTATCGTAGTTTTCCTTGGTGAAGGTGCAGCTGCCTTTCACCTTTTTGTCATACGCACTGCAAGCATAAAATGTGCCGAACTTGCCCCACTTCATCACTAGCGGTGAGCCGCAGTTATCGCATGTCTGGTCGGTGGGGATTTCCATCCGCTTCATATCTTCCATGTGCTCGCTTGCGTGCACCAGCTCCTTTTTCAGGTGGCCGTAGAAGCCTTTCAGCAGCGAAGTCCATTGCTCTTTACCGTCCTCGATGTTATCCAGTTCCGACTCAAGACGCGCCGTGTACTGGGTATCGAAGATGTAAGGAAAGTTCTTGACCAGAAGGTCAGCAACAACCGTACCGATTTCGGTGGGAATAAAGCCGCCGTTTTTCTTGCCGCCTACCTTCTGGACGTACTCACGCTCTTGGATCGTATTGATAATCGCTGCGTAAGTTGACGGGCGTCCGATGCCGCGCTCTTCCAATACCTTGACCAATGAAGCTTCAGAGTAGCGGGCTGGTGGCTCAGTAAATTTCTGTACCGCATCAACAGCGCGGCGTACCTTGATGGCTCCCTCCGGCTCCTCTACAAACTCCGGCAGCAGAGTCCGCAGCATCTCTGCGGCTGCTGTCTCATCAAGCTCCTGGTCCTCGGCGCGTGCCTCAATCTTCGCTTTCTTCATCTCGTATTGGCGACGTGCCTCCGTACGTCGGACATTTTGCTGCCGTACTGCAGCCGCCTCAAGCGCAGCCGCCGGAGCCAACTCTAGCCTTTGAGTTGCTTCCAGTGCGGGTAGCTTCTGCTCATCGCCTTCATCCTCATCGGCGTCTTCGTAGACCTTCAGGAAGCCATCAAACTTCAACACGGAACCGCTCAGCCTGAAGTTATAGGTCCGGTCTGCCTTTGCATCAATCTCTACAGTTGTCACGTCAAAGACCGCAGGTGTCATCTGCGAAGCAATAAACCGCTGCCAGATCAGCCGGTACAAGCGCAGTTCTGCATCGCTCAGGTGCTGTCGCAGCGAGTCCGGGTTCATCTCCGGGTGCGTTGGGCGAATGGCCTCGTGCGCATCCTGCGCATCCTTCTTCGATTTGAAGCTGTTTGGCTTCTCCGGCAGATATTGCGCGCCCAATTCCTTGCCGATCCACTCCCGCGTTTCCGTAATCGCGTCCGGCGACACACGGGTCGAGTCTGTACGCATGTAGGTAATCAGGCCAATCGTGTCCGGCTGCCCTTCACCATCCTTGCCGATCTCTACGCCCTCATATAGCCGCTGCGCCAGGCCCATGGTCTGCTTTACGCCGAAGCCCAGCTTGCCCGCGGCATCCTGCTGCAGCTTGCTGGTAGTAAACGGCGCAGGGGCATTGCGCTTGCGTTCCTTCTTTTCGATGGAACGAACAGTCCAGCTCGACTGTGTTGCGCCTTCGATGACTGCGCGGGCGATTTCACCGTTTGCAACCGCTGCCTGACTTACTGTCTCAACGCTAACCCGCTCCCCATCGATAGCTACCAGCCGCGCTGTGAACAAGGTATTACCGGCTTCACTTCCAGATGAGAGCACCGCGTCCACCGGCCAGTACTCCACCGGTTTGAAAGCTTTGATCTCTCCTTCACGCTCCACAATCAATCGCACTGCGACCGTCTGCACACGCCCGGCAGAAAGCCCGCGCCGGACTTTATCCCACAAGAGCGGTGATATTTGATAGCCGACAATGCGGTCCAGCACACGACGTGTCTGCTGTGCGTCCACCAGGTTGACATTGACCTGCCGTGCCTTTTCAAACGCTGCCTTCACAGCTTTCGGCGTGATCTCATTAAATGTCACCCGACTGATATTGTTGTGCGACACATCGCGCAGCACCTCTTGCAGGTGCGCGGCAATCGCTTCCCCTTCACGGTCCGGGTCAGGCGCCAGATAGATGTGGTCCGCCTTCCGCGCCAGCTTCTTCAGGTGGTCCACTACCTTTTCCTTACCCGGGATCACAATCAGGTCCGGAAGGAAAGAGCCGTTTTCCAGTTCAACACCGATTTTGCTTTTCGGCAGGTCCATGATGTGGCCGAGCGAGGCCTCCACTACATAATCCTTGCCGAGATATTTATTAATCGTCTTAGCCTTGGCAGGCGATTCGACGATCACGAGAGACTTACTCATTGGAACCTTCTTTGGCCATTATGAAACGGCAAAACCGAAAATCTGCTGCAAGGTACCATGTGGCTGCCGATGAGCCGGCAGAGAGACAGGTACGCGATAAACCTACCGTATATTTGTCCGATGCGCCAAATTGACTGTTTGGTCCAGACTGCAATTACGGCTTCTTCTAGGACATACAGGATGCACAAAACCACAAAACGACGCAAGCAGTTCAGGATGTGCCTCAAAACGTGCGTACAAAATGCTTACCCGGCAGCTGTCGGATTTTACCGGCAAGTTCCAACTCAAATAGCGCGGTGAACACCTCGGGTGAAGTAAATTCGCCTTCCAGCTGCTCCATAACCTCGTCCAGTTGCACCGACTCGTCATGACGTAAGACGGAGAGCACCCGCGTTTCGGTAGGTGGCAGACCAGCATCGTTGAACAATGTCGCTGCGGTTCCAACCGGTTCCGGAGCGTAGCCGGGTAGCGTAGCCTCAAGCTCGACGCGGATTTGCGTGGGCAGGTCCTCCCAAATGTCTTCCCAGGTCGCGGTCAGCTTGGCTCCCTGCTTGATAAGCGTGTTCGGTCCCCAGGAATTTTTATTGGTCACATTGCCGGGGACCGCATACACATCCCGGTTCTGCTCAATCGCGCAGCGCGCGGTCACGCGCGAGCCCGAGTATTCAGCTGCTTCCACCACCAACACGCCGATGCTGATGGCACTGAGGATGCGGTTGCGCTTTGGAAAGTTCGGAGGCGCGGGATAAGTGCCCAGCGGCTGCTCGGTGGCGATGCAGCCGCCCGTAGCCAGGATCTGCTCGGCAAGCGCTTTGTTCTCCTTTGGATAGATCACGTCGATGCCCGTGCCCCAGATAGCTACTGTCGGCTTGCCGCTGGCAATGGCTCCCTTATGCGCAAAGGTATCGATGCCGCGTGCCATGCCGCTCATAATAATGAGGTTGCGAGTAGCCAGATCACGCGACAACAACTCCGCCATGCCGGACCCATACGGGCTGGGCTGCCGCGTTCCCACTACAGCAATGCCGTGTTGTGACAGAAGCTCCACGTTGCCGCGCGTCCACAGCACCGGCGGCGGATCAAAGATGTGCTGTAACCGCTCAGGATACACACTGTCTGTAAAGCAGAGGAACGCCGCACCCATGGCACGCAGCCGGGCTGCCTCCTCGGTCGCCGCACGCCAGGCCTGGCCGTCAGCAAGAAACTGCACGGCAGGCGCAGGAAAGCGCTGTACCTCAAGCGCGGTAAGCGGCAGCCGGGCTACCCTGAGAGCTGAACCTACTCGCTCCACTGCCTGCAGGATGCGACGCGAGCCCAAGCCAGGCGTCAGAGTAAGCGCCAGCCAGGCTAGCCGCTCCGGGTCTTCCTCAAACGTGTTTTTAGCAGTCGGCTGAACAATGGAAGGAGCAGGTAATGGAGCAAAGGGTGATTTTGCGAGCACGGTCCACCTCGGCTCGCGAAGCACCTATTGAAAGGCCCGGTTGAGCAGGATACCGGCAGCCTAATGCCGCTTCTCTTTCGTCGCAAGTTCCGAAAGTACCTAGTTGAGAAACTGCACGGTTCGGTAAAAGGATAGTTGACGCAAGCAGGTGTTGACCTTACCGCTTAAGGGCCTGCTCCTTCGACCTACCCCTGTACCATCTCCCGGTCCAATGCATACTGCATCAGCGTTTCCAGTGATACCACTCGCAGGGTCGTGGCGTGCGTAGCCGCCAGTACGATCGGCGGTGCAAGCCCGGCACGCTCCGCCTCTACCCAGCGCGTCACGCACAGGCACCATGGATCAC